>DATGID010000087.1:0-312077 GCA_035307385.1 Ktedonobacterales bacterium
CCAGTTCCTCGCTCGCCGAGGCAAGCACGGCCTCTTCGGGGGTCTGCTCTTCGCTCTCCTCACCATCCCTGGTCATGGGCTCCACCTCCTTGGCAGCAGTCTACCACTTCTGCCGCCTAAGTGGGGCTGTAGTACTCAGAGTATCTTATCGAAAAACTTAACTTTGCACTATTCGAGGAACCTGATGACCTTAAACACACTGTATATGTTGTTGCACTTCGGAACCTTATCGTTCACAGCGGAGGTATAGTGAATCGTCTCTTCCTTGTGCGGTTCCAGGCAAGATCGATGAACCCGTGAAAATAGAAGCGAAGAGCATTCTCCTTGAAGTAATATTTTTAATTGCTGCTGTAGCTAATATTGATGGCTGGGCAATTAGCAAGTTCGGCCTTCCACATCCAGTTACAGGTGATAGCCTGACTGCGGCTCTCCAGACATCTGGTCTGTACAGTCACCTCCGTGCTTCGAAAACGCCAAACAGTTCTGGAGTGCCACCGCAAAGCAGCAGCACCTTGCAGGAAACCATCAAGGGGTCCAGTTCAATATCACCCTCACATAGCGAGTAGAACGGTTAGTTGGCACTCGTAGGATTCCGAACTTATCGGTCTGGGTGCCAGAGAGCAGCATCAGCGGTGGTTATAGAATTCCACGCTCCAGCGCCATTCCTGATGGTCTGGCGCATTCCACCAGGCTTGCAAGATGCCGACCTCGCCGCCAGGGAAGATAACCGGAGTGCCGAAATCGGCTTCGGTGGGCCAGATGTCCTCGCGGGTGATGTAGGTCCCCTGGCGGCGCAGGCGCGTCATGGGGGTGCTGTCGGTGCGCAGCAGGTCATTGCCACGCGCCAGCACGACGCCATCGTCGTCGCGCACCTCGATATTCAACTGCCCCGGCGCGGCATGCGCCAGCACCATTTCTGTAGGGTTCAGCCGCCCACGCGCAAACGAGACGCCGACTGCGCCAACATCGGCAATCCACAAGTCCCAAATCTGGCAAGCACTCTGCGCCATCGTAGCACCTACTTTCCGATACGCCCTGGTTTCTTTATCTGATGGTGTTATGCGCATGGGCCGTGCCGATGAATGCGCGTTCAGCCGCAGCAGCAAATAATGCAGATGAGGGCATTTTGTGATGAATGACCATCCATTCATCAGTAAGGGCAGACTGAATGGTGCAAGTGGCGCGGAATGCAGGGAGCGGACTGTAAGGATACGGCATAAGATTTGCACAAGCAACTCTTGTGAGAAGGGCGCTCCTGTGATATGCTGAAATAACAGGCGAATGGTTATCTAAGCGTCTGGCGGTGTGGGTGGCAGTTCCCAACTGGGGAACGCAAAGGGAGGGTCGATGAGTAGTATCCTGAACAAGTTGCTTTTTGGGGCAAAACAAGGCAGCGGACGCATTGGCGTGGGGACGCTTGCCAAATTGCCTGCAAATATCGGGCTGTTCCGCGATTTTCTGGGAGCGGTCAATTGGAAGACAGCCCAGGGTGAGATTCAATGGGCGCTCACCGCTAAAATTGCCCTGGTGGGCTTGCCGAACACAGGCAAGTCAACGCTCTTCAATATGCTCAAGGGCCAGCGCCTTTCGCCGGTTTCGCCGGAGGCGGGCACGACCAAGATGCTGGTGCGCGGCGCGTTTGGCCCCTTCGCCTTGATCGATACCCCCGGACACCTGCCCGATATTATGCAGCGGGGCGTGCAAGAGGCTTCGGTCATTGTCATGCTGATCGATGGCACCAGGGGGTTTCGCAAAGAAGATGAGGCGCTGTACAAAGAGATCAAGCGCGCGAACAAGCCCATCATTGTGGTGGTCAATAAGATCGACCTGATGCGCACCGACCCGGAGGAGATGTGCGTGGACCTGGCGGCCCGGCTGGAAATCACCGAGGCGCTGCCGATTTCGGCCATGAAGGGCACGAACGTCTCCGAAGACCTGATTCCGGCGATGATCGACGCCAGCCCCGAAGCTGCTGTGGCGATTGGCCGCGAACTTCCGGCGTTTCGGCGGGCGGCGACGGGCAAAATTATCCGCAGTTCGACCTTGCTGAGTCTGGCAGCCGGACTGGAGCCGGTGCCACTGGTGGATATTCCTATCCTGCTGGGGACGCAGATTCGCATGGTGCTGCGCATTGCCGCTATCTATGGCGAGCCGCTGACGGCCAGCCGCGCGCGAGAAGTGGTGGCTACGATTACCGCCGGGCTGGTGCTGCGCTACGCGGCTGAAGAGGCCGCCAAGCTCGTTCCCTTTGGCGGCGACCTGGTTTCGGGGGCCATCGCGGCGGCGGGCACGTGGGCCTTGGGGCAGGTAACGCAGGAATATTTTGAGAGCGGCAAGCGGCTGACCGGCAACGAACTGCGCAATATGTTCAGGCGCTTCTATCGGATTTATCGGGAGGAAGACAAGCGCCAGGAACTGCTGCTGGAAGCCAATAAAGGGCGCGCCCTGCCCGCGCCTGGCAGCGCTTCCTCAACCACGCTGCCCAAATCCAAGGGTTGATGCCTGCTGCCTGGAGGCGCTGAACGCAAAACGTCGGCCCTGGCTACCACTCCTTGGGGACATCCACGCCTTCGTTCACTGCTACCGCTTTGCGCAGCGCTGCCTGGGGCACGATCAAGACATCTTTGCTGCCGCTGAACGTATCCCGGGCCGAAACGCGCACCCTCGTTTGCAGGTAGGCGTCCCAGAAGTGACGGGTCATCTCGTAGTCTGTGATGTTCAGCGTTTGCGTGTCGATTTCGGCGTCGTGAATGCGCCCCAGCCGCGTGCCCTCCTCGGTCACGACCTCCATCTCAAGAAAGGTTTGCAGATCAATCAGCCGGTCAAGGTCCGGCTGCCTTTGGAGGCCCATCCCAATTGGCGCGCCCAGCACGACCGCGTGCTGCCCAACGCGCTTGACCGCTTCGCGCAGGATGATATGTTCGCCGCCTGGCGAGCCGCCGCTGCGCACGCGCAGCGCCGCGACAAAATGCGCCGTCGGGTCAAGCAAGGCGTCCTCTACCTTGCCCATTTTGAGCGTCTCGGAAAGGCTGATGACGCGCAGACCACGAAGCTCAGTCACATGCATCGGTGTGCCCACCTTCTCATTACTGGATTTTGGAGACCTGTTCGGATGCGGCGCGCGTGCCTGACCAGGGGCCGGGCTGCCCGCGATAGGTATTGGTCAGGGGCAGGCGTCGGTCGCGTCCAAAGGCGCGCTGTGTGATCTTGATGCCTGGCGGAGCCTGGCGGCGCTTGTATTCGCTCCTATCCACCAGGGTCATCACTTTTTGCACGATGGCGCTGTCGTAGCCCATCGCCACCATTTCCTCGAAGGTGCGATCATCCTCGACATAGGCGCGCAAGAGCGGGTCGAGCACTGGATACGGCGGCAGGCTATCCACGTCGCGCTGGTCAGGGCGCAGTTCCGCCGATGGCTCTTTGTCGATGATGGCCTGCGGAATGACGCCGCCTGGCGAAAGTCGGTTGCGATAGCGTGCCAGATCATAGACCAGCGTCTTGAACACATCTTTGAGGACGGCGAAGCCTCCGGCCATATCGCCGTAGAGTGTGGCATAGCCGGTTGCCATCTCTGATTTGTTTCCTGCCGTCAGGACCAGCCAGCCGAACTTGTTGGAAAGCGCCATCCAGGTCGCGCCGCGCAGCCGCGCCTGAATGTTCTCTTCGGCCAGTCCGGGCGTGGTCCCGGCAAAGACAGGTGCCAGCGCCTCCAGCGCGGCGCTGAACATGGTATCAATCGAGATGGTGAGGAAGCGAATGCCCAGCCGCTCGGCCAGTTCGCGCGCGTCGCTCTTGCTGCCCTCCGACGAATAGCGCGCGGGCATCGAGACGCCAATCACATTTTCTGGCCCCAGCGCATCGACCGCAATGGCGGTCGTGAGTGCCGAATCGATGCCGCCCGAGATGCCAATGATCGCTTGCTGAAAGCCGTTCTTGTGGGTATAGTCGCGCGTGCCCAGCACCAGCGCTTCGTAAATCTCGGCGAGGCGCTCTGGCCTGGGTTCCACTCTGGCGAGGGTGTGCGGAGTGTAGTCGGAGCGCTCCAGGCTGGCCCGTGCCAGCATCCGGCGCGGGCGTCCGTTCTGGTTCGGGTGGTCGTTGGCCTGGTCGGTGACTGTGATGAAGGGCACCTGGTTGTCGGTGAATTCGCGCCGCTCTTTGCGACGGCGGGGGTCGTGCAGGCGCGTGCGGAAGACGGCTTCTACGTCCAGATCGGCCAGCAGCAAATCTTCGGCGCAGTGTTTGGCGCGCGCAATCAGATTGCCGCTCTGGTCGAAGATGACGCTGTTGCCATCGTGCACCACTTCATCCTGCCCACCCACCATGTTGAGATAGGCGACGATCAGCCCGTTATCTGCGGCGCGCGTGGCGAGCATCTTTTCGCGGAAGTCGCCCTTGCCCGCGTAATAGGGCGAGGCGTTGATGTTCACCAGCACTTCAGCCCCGGCGTAGGCTTGCAGCGTGGCTGGGCCGGTGGGATACCAGATGTCTTCGCAAATATTGACGCCCACCTGCACACCGTTGATCTCGAAGACCGGGCTGAGTGTGCCTGCCTGAAAATAGCGGTTTTCGTCGAAAACGCCGTAGTTGGGCAAATATTGCTTGTAATAGACTCCTGCCAGGCGGCCATTGTGGATGACGGCGGCGGCGTTATAAATATCGACCTGGCGGTCTACGAATCCGGCTACGATGGTCAGGCTGGGATAGTCGGCGGAGCGTTGCACCAATTCATCCAGCGCGCTCAGATTATCGGCCACAAAGCCGGGCTTCAGCAGCAAATCTTCCGGCGGGTAGCCGGTCAGCGCCAATTCGGGAAAGCAGACCAGATCGCTGCCCGCCTGAGCAGCCCGTTCCAAGCTATCCAGCATCAGGCGCAGATTGCCTTGCAGATCGCCAACCGTAGAATTGATCTGGGCCAGCGCGATACGCAGGTGACGCATGGCACATCCTCCTCGCAGGCTCTCTATCTCTGCCGCCAGCGCGGCTTCTCTCTTTCTTGCTCCCTTCTCATTGTAGCATAGATGGGCAGTCTTGCGGTTGATGGACGCGCCGAGGGCTGGCCTATCAGGCCAGCCCTCGGAATACCAAGCAATAGGCTGCTTTTGCCAGTGTGGAACTAGCTAGGCGGCTTCTTCGTCTTTGCCCTCGCTACGCGGGGATTCATCCACTGGATGGACCCCCAGCGCCTCTTCGATGCGCACGCGCTGGGCGGCGCGGACGCGGCGCAGTTGTGTCCAGAGCGCGTCCAACTCCTCAGTGATTTCGCGTACGCGCTGCGAGGCTTCGCGGTTCCCCCAGGGGTGCCGGACGAGTTCTGACTGAAGCTTGTTGCGCTCTTCGGTCAGCCGGTTGATCTCGTTCATCAGGCTCTCCTGGCCGTCGCTGGTCTCCAGGGTGCGCGCGATGATGATCTCCTCCAGAGGGTTCAGTTCGGTCCGGTTGATTTGAGTGGTCATGGAGTGCCTCCTTTACCATCAGGCTATTCAGGGCTGTCGGTGGTTCACCTGCATTGGCGCTTGCCTTCGACAGCGGGATTAGAACAGATGCTTTAATGTCCGCCTGACGATACATCCTTCTATTAGACGTTTTTGCCTGGTAAAAGGTTAAACTTTTTTGTCCCAGTTTGCAGTCTGCGTTCTAACATTCCCGCAGTGAATTACGCCACAGGATACGCAAAGGCTTCACATAGCCCTTCACGCTTCCCTCTACACATACAATGCTTTGCGCCTCACGGATTAGTTTCTTTTTCTGCTGGAAAGGAACGGTCATCAGGGGGCAAATTTGCGGATGGCACAGCCAGATGTACTTCAGCCGTGTGAGGTTTGGGTGAGCGCAGCCAGAGCGAGACATGCGCAGGTTGCATCGTTTCCTTCACCACCGCCAACACTTGCTCGCGTAGTTCCTCCAGGTCCACTGCGCCGCGCAGCATGGCGCTGAAGGCGGCCAGCATCTTTTCTGCGTCATATTTGCGGCGATAGAAACGCCGATCAATGATGGCCTGGATGCGGCTGCGCACTGGCTGAAAGAGCGCGGCAATTGCCAGGGTGGCAATGACCAGCGCCACCGGCTCATCGGCTGTGGTGCCGGTGATGGCGCTTGCCAGACTGACTAGCCCAATGATGAGGCCCGCGTAGAGCGCGCCCAGCAGGGCTGTCAGCGAGGCGTAGACCAGCGCCCTGTTGATGATCGTGTCGATGTCCCACAGGCGATAGCGCAGGATGGCAACTCCAATGCTGAGCGGGATGGGCAGAAAGAGCAAAGCGGTAAAGGAACCACTCAGCAGTTGATAGGGAGCATCAGGCGCGCCGAGTTCGGGAATGACCAGCGTAATGAGAAATGAAAGCGCCTCGATCAAGACACCTATTGCCACGCCAAATATCACCCATTTGGTTTGCTGGCGCTCCGCCGGGGTAAAGACCCGCCGATAGCGATAGACGAGGACGAACGCTGTGCTGCCCCAGGTTAGCAGAAAGATCGGTGGTGTCCCCGGCCAGGCGCCAATTCCCAGGAATTCGCTAGGTATGTCGAATGCTAAGAACTGAACAATCCAGAGGAACGCGACCATCCAGGTCCAGCGCGGCGCAAATCGCCCGGTGGGGAAGGTCACGAGAAAGAACCCCAGAGCCGCCCACTGAAGCAGGGTCGGAAGCTGTGACAGCGCCAGGAGAAATAGGGAGGAGGGGTTTGTGTTGGGCGTCCAGTCAGCCGAAAGCGTATCGGAGATGCCAGCGGAGCCAAAGAACAGGAGCACAAAGGAGACAAACAGTCCCAACCATTCGTCAGACTTGCGCCAGAAGATCAGCAGTCCAACGAACCAGAAGACAAGCGACACGGCTACATCGACTGAGATGAAATACGCTGCGTAAGCATCCACCGAGATACCAAGATGCCCAAGCGCTGCCACGTTGGCAGGGGTTGGCTGCCAGGTAAGGCAGGTCGCCTGGTCAGAAGGAGGGCAGATGGTGCGCAGAGCCTGATAATAGGCTGGCACGCTGGCAATGAAATTGGCAAGCAGCGCCAGCGCCAGCGTCACCCAGATTCCCCGCGCGATGGCTAACCAGCGCCCACGCAGGCGCGACTCGGCAGCGGTGGCTTGTAAAGCGACGGATTGGTTCATCGCTCGCCTTCTTTCTGGATGCTCAAAAAGAGCCTTTTAGCCTTAAGTATACGTTGCGCCCGTTACCAAAGCGTTACGAAACACCTCTGTATGGCTGTTTGTCGCGCATCAAGTCATATGCTCGAAAAGAGAGAAAACGCTGGAGCGGTTTCCTCTCATTGTTGAGGAGGGAAACCGCTCCAGCGTTTTTGTTGGGTTGGTGCTGTGAGCGTCCGGCGTTACGGCACAATCACCGCCGCGTGGTTCGCCAGTTCAAAGAGGCCGTTTGGATAGAGGCCCAGGCCAATGGTGAAAAGCACCGCGATTGCCAGAGCAATCCAGGCGGTGACCGGAACGCGCTGTATGAGGCTCGTCTCTTTGGCACGCTCGCTGCGCGCCGGGGCTGTGGCTTTGCTGGTCGTTGACCTGGTTGCTGCCCTGCTGCGCGCGGTTTGCGCCAGCGTGCCGCTGCTGCTGCGTGGAGCTGCGCCAACGGGTTCGCGTTCTTCCGCTGCCGCCAGAGCGCCGCTGAGGGCGGGCGCGGCCTCGCGTCCATCGGTGAAGTACATGGCCCAGATGACGCGCAGATAGTAGAAGAAGCCCAGCGCGCTCGCCAGCAAGCCAATGATGGCGAGTTCCAGATGCTGATCTCTGATGGCCGCATAGAAGATGTCCCACTTGGCCGGAAAGCCCACCGTGCCGGGGAAGCCAGCCAGCGCCAGCAGGAAGAGCGCCAGCAAGCCCGCCAGTATGGGCTGCCGCCGCGATAGCCCGGCGTAGTCGTTTAGCTCGTTACCCTGGCCCTCGCGCCGCTCCAGCACCAGCACGGTGCCGAACGCGCCAATGTTCATGAAGGCATACGCGCCCAGGTAGAAGAGCACGCTGGCAAGCCCTTCCGAGGTGTTGAGGGTGATGCCCACCAGAATATAGCCCGCGTGGGCGATGCTGGAATAGGCCAGCATGCGCTTGACGTTGGTCTGCGTGGCAGCCAGGATGTTGCCGCCGATCATCGTCAGAATGGCAATCGCCCAGATGATGTCGCTCCAGTTCGCGCCCTGCGAATGCAGCGCGACCATGAAGACACGCGCCAGCGCCACAAACGCCGCTGTTTTCGTGCCCACCGACATAAACGCGGTAATCGACGTGGGCGCGCCCTCGTAGACATCGGGCGTCCAGGCGTGGAAGGGAATCGCGGAAACCTTGAAGAGAAAGCCCACGGCCAGCAGTCCCATGCCGATGACGAGCATCGGCCCATAATTGCTGCCAAAGGCGCTGCTCGACAGGTTGGGCGCGTGTTTGCTGAGAAAGGCGCTGATGCCGCTCAGACTGGTTGTGCCGGTTGAGCCATAGATCAACGCCATGCCATAGAGCAGGAAGCCGGAGGCAAAGGAACTGAGCAGGAAGTATTTCATGCCCGCTTCCTGCGACTTGAAGCGCCCGGAGATAAAGGCCGAGAGGATATAGAGGGCCAGCGACAGGATTTCCAATCCCAGGAAGATGGTCATAAAGTTGGTGGCCGACCCCATCAGCATCATGCCGCTGACGGCAAAGAGCAGCAGCGCGTAATATTCGCCGTGCTGCGTGATACCCTGGCGCTCGATGTAGCCGGGCGAGAGCAGCACCGCCAGCACGCCCGCGCTGAGGACGATGAGGTCGCCGACGAGCGCCAACCAGTCATCGGTGACCATGCCCAGAAAGGACGTTTGATTATCGCCGGCGACAAAGAGCGTGATGGTTGCGGCCAGCCCACCGGCCAGCGCCAGCAGGGCAAAGAATGCCAGCCAGCCTTTGCGCGCAGCGGGCGTGAGCAGATCGGCGATCAGCAACAGCAAGCCGCATCCGGCGACCACAATCTCTGGTGCTACTCGTGCCCATTCGTCCAGGCGGGGAATAAATGTAAAGAGTGGCAGTGGCATCAGGCACCTCGCTCAAAGACAAGAACAACATCATGCCGCTCGGCATGGCTGTTCTGGGCGCTCGGTTGAGTATGAGAGACGATGGCAGGCGGCGCGGCGCCGGTGGTCTGCACGCCAGGCAGGTGGTTGACGCTGTTCTGCATGGCGTTGGTCAACTGGCCGGGGAAGAAGCCGATATAAAAGATCAGCAGCAGCAGCGGCAGCAGCACCAGCAGTTCATGTCGCTCCAGATCGACTGCCAGCCCCTTGCGCTCGGCGGCCACCACCGGCCCACGGTCAGGCTCGCGCCCGTGCATGACGCTCTGGAAGAAGCGCAGCAGATACCAGGCGGCAGGAATCACCACCAGCGTACCCAGCACGCCATAGACCATGTTGGCGTGGAAGGTGCCCAGCAGCGCCAGGAACTCGCCCGCGAAGCTGTTTAGTCCCGGCAGCCCGAGCGAAGAGAGCGCGGCGATCAAGAAGACCACCGCCAGCGCGGGCCAGCGCAGCGCCTGCCCGCCGTAATCCTCCAGCTTGCGCGTGCCGGTGCGCGCCTCCAGATAGCCCGCGATCAAGAAGAGCGCGCCGATGGTGATGCCGTGGTTGACCATCTGCAAGACGCCGCCCTCCAGCCCCTGGCTGTTGAGCGCGAAGATGCCCAGAATCACGACGCCCAGATGGCTGATGCTGGAATAGGCGATCAGCCGCTTGAAATCGGTCTGGACCAGCGCCTGCACCGCGCCATAGAGAATGCTAATCACTGCCAGAATCTCCATCAGCGGCACCAGCGTGTGCGTCGGGCCGGGCAGCAGGCCAACGCAGAAGCGAATAAAACCGTAGGCTGCCGTCTTGGTCATGACGCTGGACAGCATGATCGTGACCGGCGTGGGCGCTTCGGCGTAGGCGTCTGGCAGCCACGAATGCAGCGGCACCAGGCCCACCTTGACGGCGAAGGCGGCAAAGAAAGCCAGGAAGATCAGAATGCCTTCGGTGTTGGTCAGCGAGGTATTCATAATCTGCGTCAGATCAAGGGTGAAGCCTGCATTTGGCCCGGCGTTCAACTGGTGAATGACGCCCAGCGAGATGATGCCCACCAGCATGAGCAGGCTGCCCACGGCGGTATAGAGCACAAACTTGATGGCAGCGTAGACGCGGCGCGGCCCACCCCACGCGCCGATCAGGAAATAAGCCGGGATGAGCATCACTTCCCAGAAGACATAGAACAAGAACAGGTTGGTGGATAGGAAGACGCCCAGCACGCCTGTTTCCAACAAGAGCATCAGCGCCATATACTCTTTGACGCGCGTGTCGATGCTCCAGAGCGACGCGCCAACGGCAACGGCGGTCATCAGCGTGGTCAGCAGGACGAGAAAGACGCTGATGCCATCGACGCCGACGCTGTAGCTGATGCCGAGGGCAGGAATCCAGTCGGTGATGGTTTCAGTATGCTGGAAGCCGGTCTGCGTAATATCGAATTGAGCGACCAGGATGATCGCCAGGATAAGATCGACGATGGCCCAGACCAGCGCCCAGGGCTTTGCCCAGCCGGACGGCAACAAGAGCGAGATGAGTCCGGCTACGACGGGCAAGAAGATAATCACGGAAAGGAGCGGAAATTGTACCATAGCGTTCTTCTAGCTCCTCTGGCTCAGGGCCTGACGATATAGTAGATCAGGATGAGAATCGCGCCGACGAGGAAGACCAGGGCATAGCTGCGCACATAGCCCGACTGCACGCTGCGCAGCCCAACGCTGGTTTTGCCCACCAGCCAGGCCAGGCCGCGCCCGCCGCCATCCAGCGCGTCCGCTTCGATGAAGCGGCCCGCCAGTTTGCCCGCGCCCACAATCGGCTTGACAATCACCCACTCATAGAGTTCATCAATCCAGTATTTATGCAGCAGCGTCTGATAGACGAAGTTGCGCATCGGTTGGAGGCTGGGCGCGCGCCTGACGTACATCGCCCAGGCCACGCCAATGCCAATCAGCCCGGCGAGAATGCCCACCGCGAACGACACCCACAGCAGCGCTCCAGGCGGGGTGAAGTTGTCCGGGTTGAAGTTGGTGCCCAGCACCGGCGCGAGGAACTGGCCCAGCGCGTCCGCCCAGGGCGTGCCGTATATGCCGCCAACCGTAGAGAGTGCCGCCAGGAAGACCATCGGCACCAACATGACCCAGGGGGCTTCGTGAACGCGCGCCAGCGGATTGGGCCGCCGAGCCTGAGCCTGCGCCGGGACTTCTGCCTGGCTGCCGCGATAGCTGCCGTGGAAGACCACGAAGATCAGCCGGAAGATATAGAAGCCGGTGAGGATGGCCGTGAGCAGCCCCACGCCATACAGCACCAGATACCAGGGGCTGCCGCCCGCGCTCGTTCCCTGGGTCAAGAGGGTGCCCAGGATGGCGTCTTTGCTCCAGAAGCCCGCGAAGGGGATGATGCCCGCAATTGCCAGGCCACCGATGATGAAGGTCCAATAGGTCCAGGGCAGGCGCGCGCGCAGCCCGCCCATTTTGCGAATGTCTTGCTCGCCGTCCAGCGCGTGAATGACCGAACCCGCGCCCATGAAGAGCAGCGCCTTGAAATAGGCGTGGGTCGTCAGGTGGAAGATGCCGGCGGAGTAGTTGCCCGCGCCCTCGGCCATGAACATATAGCCAAGCTGGCTGATGGTGGAATAGGCCAGGATGCGCTTGATGTCATTCTGCACCAGGCCGATGCTCGCTGCGAACAGCGCCGTTGCCGCGCCGATGCCCGCCACCACCCACAGACTGGCGGGCGCGTACTGGAAGAGATTGCTGGCGCGCGCCACCAGATACACGCCCGCCGTGACCATGGTGGCCGCGTGGATCAGCGCGCTGACCGGCGTCGGGCCTTCCATGGCGTCGGGCAGCCAGACGTGCAGCGGAAGCTGCGCCGATTTGGCGGCGCAGGCCAAGAAGAGCAGCAAGGTAATGGCAATCAGCATCGGGTCGTTGACGCCGAAGGCTGAGGGCATAGGAGCAGTGGTGTTCGGGCTATTGAAGAGAATGCCGTTGTAGGCCAGCGTGCCGAACTTGTTGTACAGCAGGAAGATGGCGAGCATCAGGCCAAAGTCGCCGATGACGTTGACAACAAAGGCTTTCTTGGCCGCCGCCACTGCCGAGGGCCGCTGATACCAGAAGCCGATGAGCAGATACGACGCCAGACCAACGGCGGCCCAGCCAACCAGCAGAAACAGGAAGCTGTTGGCGCTGACCAGCAGAACCATGGCAAAGATGAAGAAGTTCAGGAAGGAATAATAGCGCCAGTAGCTGGGGTCGTCGTGCATATAGCCAGCCGAATAGACGTGGATGAGAAAGCCCACGCCCGTCACGACCAGCAGCATGACGCCGGAAAGCGGGTCGAGCCGCAGGCCAAAGTCGATGCCCAGCTTGCCGGAGACGACCCAGTTCCAGAGGGTGACATCATCGGCCTGGGTCGCGGAGTTGACCAGCGTCAAAAAGCTGATAAGCGCGAGAAGAAAGGCCACGCCAATGGTGCCGCAGCCCACCCAGGTAATCAGTTCGTGGCGGCGCTCCTGGACGCCGAGCAGGCGCAGACTGCCGATGAAGAGGAAGCCCAGCAGGGGCAGCAGCAGCACCAGTGGTGTTAAGTCAAAGACCTGCATGCGTTCACCCCTTCAAGGAATCTAGCTCGTCGATGTTGATGTCGCGGCGCGCTCGGAAGATCGAGACGATGATTGCCAGCCCCACGACCACCTCGGCGGCGGCCACCGTCAGGACAAGGAAGACGAATATCCAGCCGTCCACCGAGTCGAGGTAGTGGGCAAACGTCATGAACGAGAGGTTCACGGCGTTGAGCATCAACTCAATCGACATGAACATAATCAGCGGGTTGCGCCGCACGAGCACGCCCACGACGCCTATCGTGAACAATATCGCGCTGACGATTAAATAGCCTGTTGCTGAATCTGGAGGCATATGATAAATCCTTCAATCAGTGATTATTAATCCCTCGAAGCCCTTCTGCCCAGCACCAGCGCGCCGATGATGGCAACCACCAGCAGAACGCTGGTCACTTCAAACGGGAAGAGGAAGCCGTGAAACAGGCCCATTCCGAACGCCTGAATGCTGCCAAATTTATCGACCATGCTCGATAAACTGTCGGATGCAGGCGCTTTCGCTGCCGGATCGAGCGTGCTGTTGAGCAAGATATAGGATAACCCGCCCGCAAGGATGACGCCCAGCCCAGCCGCCGCGCCGATCTGCCAGCGAATGGGGTCGCGCTGCTCGATGCCCTGCGCGTCGGGTGCCAGCATGGTGACCACAAACAGGAAGAGCACCATGATTGCGCCGGTATAGATGAGCACCTGCACGACGGCAAGAAAAAGCGCGTTCAGCAGCAAGAAAAAGAGCGCCAGACTGAATAGATTCAAGATCAAACTGAGGGCGCTGTAGACCGCGTTGCGAAACAAGATCACGCCCAGGCCAGAAAGGACGGACATGATTGCCAGCGCCACAAAAGCAACGGTTGTAGCAGTAATGTGCATAACGACTTGGGGCGAAACGCCCTACTCCTTTTTAGACAGGGGGATGAACCGTGCCCCGGTTGTGTTGTTGACACTGCTTGCTCTATAGAATATTATTAGGATATGAGAACGTATGAGTATCGTCTCTATCCAACCAAGCAGCAGTACCAGCAGTTGGTGGTCTGCCTGAAAGACTCGCGGGGCTTGTACAACGAGATGTTGGCAGCCACGAAGCAGCAGTATGCGCAGACAGGCAAATTCCTCTTCAAGTACGACCTGAACCTTCGCTTCAAGGGACGTGGCGCCGACACGGTGCCTGCCACTACGGTCCAGACATTGGCTGATCGATTGGATAAGGCCCTCAGACGGTATCTCGCCTTCAAAGAGCAAGGTCTGCCCTGCGGCTTTCCGCGCTTCAAAACCCCGAACCGCTGGCATAGCATTCAGCTTCGCCAGTATGCGCAGAGCCGCGATGTGTGGTTGGACGCAAATGGGAAGCACCTGCATGTTCCTGCCAAGCTGGGCTTGCTTTTGAAAATCAAGCTGCATCGTCCGATAGAGGGCACGCCCAAGACGGCTCATCTTGTTTTGCGCGCCGATGGTCATTGGTATGCGCTCATCGTCTGTGAGCCAGCAGAGGCAGAGCAAACCCATCAAAAAACCGCTGGCGTGTGTGTGCATTCCAATATTGGCTTGGATGTCGGCTTGAAGGTCTTCTTGGCCGATTCTGAGGGCAAGACTATTGCGAATCCACGCCACTATCGCAAGAGCCAGCAGACGTTGAGACGTAAACAGCGTACCCTCTGCCGACGCAAAAAGGGGAGTAAACGACGGCGCAAAGCCGCCCGCAATGCCGCTAAAACACATCTGAAAATCAAGCGTCAGCGGAGGGATTTTCTCTTTAAGGCAGCCAAGCCTTACGCAGAGGGTTATAAGCGTCTCTGCGTTGAAAACTTGAATATCAACGGCATGCTCCACAATCATTCGCTTGCCAAGAGCATAGCCGATGCCAGTTGGGGAGCGTTTATCGAAATACTTGAAGATAAGGCTGCAAGAGCTGGTCATCGAGTGATAAAAGTTCCCGCTTGCTTCAGATCGCAAAAGTGCCACAGGTGTGGAGAGATCGTGCAGAAATCCCTGTCGGTTCGTACCCATCTCTGTCCTTTCTGTGGCTATGTAGAAGATCGTGATGTGAATGCCGCTAAAAACATCTTACGGGCGGGGGCACCGCCGTCAGACGATAACGTACACCAATAGGTGCCGCGTTGTCTGAGAAGCCCCAGGCTTAAGCCTGGGGAGTTGTCACTCCTCCTCTATCGGTTCTGCCTTCGCCGGAAGGTCGCCCTGGCCGACGGCTGCCGCCGAGGCTTGCAGGCCATCGAAATAGCCGCGCCGTTCCGGCACAGGCTGCGGTGTCTCCTCCGGCGGCGGATTGGTCCAGGCATCCAGCGAGCCGCGCGTGGCTTGCCCCGGCGGCTCAAGCAGTTGTTCTTTGTGATAGACCATCTCTGCCGGATTGTAGGCCGCCAGTTCGTATTCCTGCTCCAGCGTGATCGCGCCGGTGGGGCAGGCTTGCTCGCAATAGCCGCAGAAAATGCAGCGCAGCAGATTCACATCGAAGATGCGCGCGTAGCGCTCGCCCGGCGATACTGGCTGCTCTGGCGTATTTTCTTCGGCCTCGATATAGATCGCGTCAGCGGGACACGCTCCCGCGCAGAGGAAACAGCCCACGCAGCGTTCCTGCCCGTTTTCGTAGCGATGCAGCACATGCCGCCCGCGAAAGCGCGGCGGAAGCTGGCGCTTCTGCTCGGGGTAGGAGATGGTGCTCTTTTTGCGGCCCACGTTCTTGAGCGTGGTGCCCATCCCTTTGACGATATCAAATGCCATGATCGTTTATCCTTTTCAGGTCTTGGCCGTCGCCGTTTGCGATGCCTCTGCTTTGGCTTCGGCCTCTTTCTCATCGCTTTCTTCAGGCTGAGCCGCAACTGTCGCCTTCATCTGCACCAGCTTGACGCTGGGCGGCATGACAAACCGCGTGGCTCCGCGTGGCTGTTCGCCCTGCTCTCTGGCGCGGCGCACCGCCCAGATGCCAGCGATAATGATGAGCACGCCCAGGCCGAAGGCTCCGGTGGTCCACCAGTCCCAGCCCAGCGAGACCGCGACGGCGGTAAAGAGCATGTTGAGGACAGCCAGCGGCAAGAGGATACGCCAGCCCACCTTCATCAGTTGATCGTAGCGGATGCGTGGCAGCGTGGCGCGCAGCCACATAAAGATGAAGAGCGCGATAGCAATCTTGATGAGATACCAGATGAACGGCCAGCTCAGGAACGTCCCGTAGTTGATGGGCCAGAGCGTCCAGCCGCCCAGAAAGAGCGTGACGGCAATCGAACTGACCGTAATCATGTTGATGTATTCGGCCATCTGATAGAGGCTCCAGCGCAGCCCGCTGTACTCGGTCAGATAGCCGGCGACAAGCTCTTGCTCGGCTTCGGGCAGATCGAACGGGGCGCGGTTGACCTCAGCGACGGCGGCCACGCAGTAGAGCACGAAGCCCAGCGGCTGGGCGAAGATAAAGGGCAGGCCCAGGTTGACCTGCGCGTGGACGATGCCGACCATGCTCAGCGTGCCTGACCACATCAAGACGCCCATGATCGCCAGCCCGATAGAGATTTCATAGGAGACCATCTGCGCCGCGCTGCGCAGCGAGCCAAGCAGCGAATACTTGTTGCCGGAAGACCAGCCGCCTAGCACGATGCCGTAGACCGCCAACGAGGAGATAGCAAAGATGTAGAGGAGGCCAACGTTGATATCAGCGATGAACGGGTCCCAGGGGCTAGGGACATTCCAGCCGAGCCAGTTGCCGCCCAGCGGGACGACGGCGAAGGCCGAAAGCGCTACGACAATGGAGATCAGCGGCGCGATGAGAAAGGTCAGCACACGCGCTTTGGTGGGGATGATCTGCTCTTTGAAGATCATCTTGAGCGCGTCGGCCAGCGGCTGGAGCAGGCCGAACGGCCCGGCGCGGTTCGGCCCCAGGCGTGTCTGGATAAACGCGACCACCCGGCGCTCGATCAGCGTCAGGTAGGCGAACGCGGTCAGCAGCGCGCCAATCACGATGGCCGACTTCACCAGCGCGGCCAGGATATAGATCACAGTATCAGACATAACGTTTCCCTCAGAGCGCACCCTTCAATTAGTCGCTGGCTGTCACTGTCTCGGCGACTTCTTGCGTCTGCGGCAATCCATTGTTGAACAGATCAAGCGCCAGATAGGTCGAACCGCCCTCGGCCACGTTTTCGGGCAGCGCGGGCCAGCGAATGCCCTGGCTCTTGCTCACCACGTCCCAATTCAACCCGCTGTAGATCGGCACGACGCGGGCAATCTCTGCCAGAATCTCGCGCGGGCTGGCATAGTGCCAGTCCTGGTTCATGCGGCGGCCCAGTTCGGTCAGAATCTGCCAATCGGGCAGTGGTCCTGCCAGTGGGCGCATGGCCTGGCGCACGGCCTGCACGCAGCGCTCGGTGTTGGTGAACGTGCCCTCTTTTTCGGCAAAGGATTGGCCGGGCAAGACCACATCGGCGTACTTTGCCGTTTCGTTCAGCGACAGACTTTGCACCACCAGGAACTCCAGCCCCTTCAGCGCGTCCGGACTGGGCAGATGATGCGCCGGGTCAGCGCCGATGACGTAGAGCGCCTTGACGCCGCCGCCAAGCATCTCTTCGTAGGACAGCCCCGGCTTCTTCGGGGCGCTGATGCCCCAGACCTGCCGCAGCAGCGACCGCAGCGCGGCGTTTTCCAGATCAGCATAGCCGGGCAGGCTGTTGGGCAAGACACCCATATCGCGCGCGCCCAGCGAATTGTTATCTTCAAAGAGCGGGCCAACACCCGCGCCCGGACGACCAACGTTGCCCGTCGCCAGCGTCAGATTGAGCAGATCGGCGGCCAGGGCTGGCGCTTCCTCATCCCGCGCGGCCCTCTCGTCATAGAGCAGCACAGCGCCCTTCGCTCCGGCAATCTCGCGCGCCAATGCGCGCAGCGCCTCGGCATCGACGCCCGCGATCCTGGCGGCGTGTTCTGCCGCGCCTGTCGGGGTTTGGAGGCTGTTCAGGAACTCTGGATGCTGTTCTACATATGGGCCGCGCGCCAGGTTCTCGGTGAGGACAACATTGAGCAGACCGCGTACCACGGCGTCAAGCTGACCGGGCTGATATTCCAGCCGGAGCGTTGCCAGCCGATCAAGCCGGGTCGGCTTATTGGCGACGACATAGATTTTTGCGCCCGCCCGCAGTGCCTTCTTGATGCGCAGGTCGATGATCGGCTGGCGCTCGTAGGGGTCGGCGGCAAAAAGCACGATATGCGAGGCTTTGTCCAGCCCGGCAATGCTGTCGGTCCAGGCCCAGGGAAGCTGGCCCGCTTCGGTCTGTGGGAACAGGCCATGATGGTGATCGACGTTGTTGGTGCCGATGGCGGCGCGGAAGAGCTTCTGGAAGAGGTAGCTTTCTTCGTTCGTGGTGTGCGTCGAGCCGATGCCGCCGACGGCATGCGGGCCGTCGCGCTTGGCAATCTCTTGCAGCTTCGTGGCAACCAGATCAAGCGCCTCGTCCCAGGTGGCTTCCTCAAGCTGGCCGTTCTTGCGAACGAGCGGCGCGCGCAGGCGCTCGGGGCTGTTCACATAGTCAAAACCCCAGCGGCCCCGGTTGCAGAGCCAGCCATCATCAATACTGTCGTTGGTCTGCGACATCAGCCGCAAGATGCGATCCACGCGCACGTCCACGCGCACGTTGCAGCCGACGCTGCAATTGGCGCAGACGCTGGGTGTTTTGCGCAGTTCCCAGGGGCGCGTGCGGAAGCGATAGTTGCGGGCGGTCAGCGCGCCCACCGGGCACATCTCGACGGTGTTTCCCGAGAAGATGCTGTTGAAGCTTTCGCCGGGCGTGGTGCTGACCTCGATCTTATAGCCACGATCAACCATGATCAGGCCCTGCTCGTCCATCGCCACTTCCTGCGAAAAGCGCACGCAGCGCTGGCAGGCGATGCAGCGCTCGCGGTCCAGAAAGATGTCGTCGCTGACCGGAATGGGCTTGACGAAGTGGCGCTTGGTGAGGTCGAAGCGGCTGCCGCCGGGGCCATGCCGCAGGGTAAAGTCTTGCAGGTCGCATTCGCCGCCCTTGTCGCAAATGGGGCAATCGAGTGGGTGATTGATGAGCAAAAATTCCAGCGTGCCCTGGCGGGCTTTCTTGACCAGCGGCGTATCGGTATGGACGACCATACCCTCGGTGCAGAGGGTGGTGCAGGCGGTCTGCGGCGGCTTGGGCACTTTTTCGATTTCGACAAAGCACATGCGGCAGGCGCCCAGCGGCGGCATCTTGGGATGATAGCAATAGATGGGTACTTCGATGCCCGCCAACTGCGCGGCTTTCCACACAACGGTCCCAGGTGGCACGCTGACAGGCCGCCCGTCAATGGTCAGACTGATGAGTTGTGGTGTTTCTTCTGGCATATCGATCTCTCTATACGCTGGCGGTTGAACCCGCGCCTAAGGGCCTACGGCCACCAAGTCCGCCTGCGCGGACTCCCTTCCCCATTTGCGTTCGTATCCTCTCGGTTTTATTCCGCCGCGTGAGTATTTTATCTTGTGACCGCTGCGGTTGCCCGCGCGCCAGGCCCAACCATGCAATGGCCTTCGCGGACATGATAGAGGTATTCATCTTTGAAGAGTTTGATGCTGCTGACGATGCAGGACGTGGCCGCGTCGCCGAGCGGGCAGAAAGACTTCCCAGAGATGTTATCACAGATGTCCAGCAGCAGCGGGATGTCTTTCTCTTGTCCTTGCCCCGCTTCCAACCGCTCCAGCAGTTCTGTCAGCCAGTACGTGCCCTCGCGGCAAGGCGTACATTTGCCGCAGGACTCGTCGCGATAGAACTCGGTCATGCGCAGCACCGCGCCGACGATGCAGGTATCTTCATCCAGCACGATCACACCGCCGGAGCCAGCCATCGACCCCGCAGCGGCAATGGACTCGTAATCCAGCGGCGTATCGATCTTATCTGCTCCCAAGAGCGGCGCGGATGAGCCGCCGGGCGTGACCGCCTTGAGCTTTTTCCCCTTCCAGACGCCGCCGCCGTAGTCCTCGATCAGTTCGCGCAGCGTCGTGCCTAGCGGCAGTTCATAGTTGCCGGGCTTGTTGACATGGCCGCTCAGGCAATAGATTCTCGTTCCCTTGCTTTTTTCGGTGCCAATGCTCGCGTACCACTCCGCGCCATTCTGGATAATGGCCGGGACAGTTGCCAGTGTTTCGGCGTTGTTGATGACGGTTGGGCCGCCATAGAGGCCCACCACTGCGGGGAATGGCGGCTTGAGGCGCGGATAGCCGCGCCGGCCCTCCAGCGATTCCATCAGCGCGCTTTCTTCGCCGCAGATATACGCGCCCGCACCGCGATGCACGGTCACTTCCAGGTCATAGCCGCTGCCCAGAATGTCCTGGCCGATGTAGCCCGCCTCGTAGGCTTCCTGCACCGCACGGGCCACTTGCAGACCCGCCAGCGCGAGTTCGCCGCGCACATAGATGAAGGCGTGATGTACCTTGGTGGCATACGCCGAGATAATGACGCCCTCCACCAGCAGGTGCGGGTTTTTCTCCATAATCATGCGATCTTTGAAGGTGCCCGGCTCGCTCTCGTCGGCATTGCAGCAGAGATAGCGCGGCTTCTGGCTCTCTTTGGGCAGAAAACTCCATTTCATGCCAGTGGGGAAGCCCGCGCCGCCACGTCCACGCAGTCCCGATTGCTTGACGATTTCCATGATGTCTTCTGGCTGCGCTTTCAAGGCTTTTTCCAGCGCCTGATAGCCGCCGTGCTGGCGATAGACCGGCAGAATATCGATATTCTCGACATCTATATCTTTGGTGACAATCAGTTCAGCCATGGTTTCTGCTCTTTCAATGCCGTTTGGTTCCGGCAGGCTCGGATTGGCTCTTTTCCGACGTGGCTGGTGCGGGCTGCGCGGGCCTCCCGGTGGCTTCGTTGTCCAGTTCCTGGTTGAGCGCGTCGAGCAGCGCGTCAACACGCTCTTGCGTCAACTGCTCGACGAACTCGTTGTTCACCTGCAAAACGGGAGCCGTCCCGCAGGAGGCCAGGCATTCCGCCGTCAGCAGTGTGAAACGCCCGTCAGGGGTGGTTTCGCCGCGCTTGATGCCCAGGCGGCCTTCCAAATGCTCGACCAGTTGATCGCAGCCGCGCAGATAGCAAGAGATGCTGGTGCAGACCTTGATGACGCGCTTGCCCGGCTGCTCTTTGAAGAACATGGTATAGAACGTGGCGACGCTCTTGACTTCGTCCACGTTCAGGCGCAGCGCGTCGGCCACGGCCTCAAAGGCCGCCTCGGTCATATAGCCTTCTTCGTCCTGAGCGATATACAGCGCCGGGAGCACGGCTGAGCGCAGCGTGGGATACTGCGCGGCGACGGCGCGCATGCGTTCTTTGGCTTCTGCTGATACCACGGACCCAATCCTTCCTGATAGCGATGCAGCGGTTAGCGATCTACCTCGCCCAACACAATATCGATGCTGCCAATCGCTGCGATAATATCCGAGAGCAGTTCGCCTTGCACCATGTGGGGCAGCGCCTCCAGATTGGCGAAAGACGGCGCTCGGACGTGCATGCGATAGGGCCGCGCTGTCCCATCGCTCACCAGATAATAGCCCAGTTCGCCTTTGGGCGCTTCGATGCGCAGATAGACCTCACCCTTCGGCGGGCGATAGCCTTCGGTATAGAGCTTGAAGTGATGAATCAGCGCTTCCATGTTGGTGGCAACGGCCCATTTCGGCGGCGGCACCACCTTGCGGTCGCTGATCTGATAGGGTCCGTCCGGCATGCCATCCAGCGCCTGCTTGACGATCTTCAGGCTTTCGGCCATCTCCAGCATGCGCACCAGATAGCGATCATACACGTCGCCGTTGCTGCCCACCGGAATATCGAAATCAAACTGCTCGTAGCCAGCATACGGGAACATCTTGCGCACGTCCCAGGCAACGCCGCTGGCGCGCAGCACCGGCCCGGATGTGCCCCAGGCAATGGCATCCTCTTTGCTGAGTCGTGCGACGCCCTTGGTGCGTTCCAGCCAGAGTTGGTTGTTGGTGAGCAGCGTATGATACTCGTTCAGGCGCTCCGGGAAGATGTCGAGAAACTCCTGCACCTTCTTGTCGAAACCGGGCGGCAGATCGGCCTGGAGACCGCCGGGCATGATATAGCTGGTCATCAAGCGCACGCCGGACACCAACTCGAAGATATCCAGAATCATTTCGCGCTCGCGGAAGCAGTAGAGGAAGACGCTTTGCGCGCCAAGATCAAGCGCGCTGGTGCCCAGCCAGACGAGATGGCTGGCGATGCGCTGAAGCTCGACCAGCAGCACGCGCGCGTAGATGGCTTTCCTGGGCATCTCCTCGACGCCCAGCAGCTTTTCGACGGCCAGCGAGTAGCCCAGGTTGTTGGAAAGTGGGGCCAGATAGTCCATGCGGTCGGTCATGACCAGCGTCTGGAAGTAGCTCTTGCTCTCGGCGGTCTTCTCGATGCCGGTATGCAGATAGCCGATATCGGGAACGGTTTTGACCACCGTCTCGCCTTCCAGGGTGACGATCAGGCGCAGCACGCCATGCGTCGAAGGGTGCTGCGGCCCCATGTTGATGGTCATGGTATCGACGCGGGTCGTCTCGTCAACCTGGACGCTGTCGGTGATGTGGAGTTCGGTTTGTTCTCCGGTTTGCATCGTTTCTGTCCTTGCCCGGCTACTCGCCCGGTTCAGGTTCGGGGCGCGGTGGAGTGGGCGGGCGGCTTTGAGTGATACGCATCGTCTGACGGCCAATGCCTTCCGGCAATGCTTGATCGAGTGGTATCTGTCCGCCCCAGTGCGGTTCCGGCAGTTCGACGCCGGTCAGTGGATAATCTTTGCGCAGCGGGTGGCTGGCCCAATCCTCTGGCATCAGGATGCGCCGCAGGTCAGGATGCCCGGTAAAGGCGATGCCAAAGAGATCGTAGACCTCGCGCTCGTACCAATTGGCAGTAGGCCAGATATGACTGATGGTTGGAACGGCAGGGTGTTCCTCGCCCGGCTGGCCGACGCGCGTTTTCAGACGGATGACGGCGCGTGTCTCCATAGAAAGGAGGTGATAGACGACATCGAAGCGCGGCTCGCGCTCGGGCCAATCGACCGCTGTCAGGTCCGCCATGTAATTATAGCGCAGCGCGGGGTGGTCGCGCAGGAACGTGGCAACCGCTGGTACTTTATCCGGTGGCAGCAGAATGGTAGTTTCGCCGCGATGCTCGACCACCTCCAGCACGGCCTCGCCAAACTTTGACCGTACCGCTTCCACCGTTGTTACCGCCAGGTCTTTTGTGGTTTCGGCCATAACGAAGATACCTTCTTAGTGTTAGTTCTCGCTGCCCAGGTCTTTCACCGCGCCGACCTTCATAGGGTCCGGCGGATTGGGAATGCCCAGGCGAATCTTTTCCTGCAACTGGTTGAAGCCATAAAGCAGCATATCGGGCGTGGGCGGGCAGCCCGGAATGAAGATGTCCACCGGGATGACTTTATCCACGCCCTGCACGATGGCGTAGTTGTTGAAGACGCCGCCGCAGGAGGCGCAGGCGCCCATCGAGATGACCCATTTGGGGTCGGGCATTTGATCGTAGATTTGCCGCAGCACCGGGGCCATCTTCACGGAGCAGCGCCCCGCGACGATCATCAGATCAGCCTGGCGCGGGCTGGCGCGATAGACCTCTGCGCCAAAGCGGGCCAGGTCGAAGCGCGCGGCGCTGGTCGCCATCATTTCGATGGCGCAGCAGGCCAGGCCAAACAGCGCGGGCCAGAGCGATGAACTGCGGCTCCAATTCAGCACCTTATCGACTTGAGTCAGCAGAATGCCGGTCCCGGACTCCACATGGACGCCCCGCGACAGGCGGGGCGTCTGGGCGTTCGTGATCGTCTGCACTGGCTCCCAGGGGTTTTTCACTCCCATTGGAACGCTCCCTTACGCCAGACATATACGTAGGCAATCGCCATGATCACCAGGAAGATCACCAGTTCGATCAGCCCGAATACCTTCAAATCGGTCTTGAGCAGCACCGCCAGCGGATAGAAGGACACGGCCTCGATGTCGAAGATGATAAACATCATGCCTGTCACCAGGTATTTGACAGGAAAGCGGTGCTTGACTGGCTCGATCTCGCGGATGCCGCTTTCGTAGGGCGCGAGCTTGGCCGGGGATGGCTTTTTCGGCCCCAGAATGAAGGTGACACCCGTCACCAGCGCGGCGAAGATGATTGCCAGACCGATCAGGATGAAGATAGGGATATAGGAAGGAAATGGAAGCATAAGAAAGATACCTTTTCCCTTAAAAAAAGTTTCAGTGAGAATGGTAGCACAGCCCTCCAGGGCTGTCAAATACCGAGCAAAGCGCAATAGATCAGATAGAAATAGATCAGGCGATCAATCACTGCCTTGTCCGAGCGGCTGGTTGCGTTTGCGCGCCACCAGCAGCAGGCTCAGGATGCCCAAATCTTCCAGCGATAGCTTGCGAAAGCGGCGCGCAAACCGGCGGCGCATCTGCTCTGTTACCGTGATCTGGTGCACCACTTCCTGATAGACAACCTCCAGTCCCTGCTTTTCAAAGGCGGCGCGATACTGCGAAGCGCGCCAGCGGGTGCGCACCGCGTTGGGCATATGGCTGGTGGAGAGCCGCCAGAGCGTTTCGCTATAGGCGAGAAACTCCAACGGGTGATCGAAGTCGCGGTGATCGCGCAGGTCGATCTGATGGCTGGTCACGCCGCCGGGGCGCAGCAGCCGGGCAATCTGGATGGCTGCGCCCGTCGGGTCGGCGAAGTGTTCAAAGCAGGTATGCGAGCAAATGACATCCAGCGAGGCATCGGGCAGGCTGTTGCGCGCGAGGTCCATCGGCGCGTGATAGGTCACGCGCGCCAGCAGTTCCCGCGCCAGCGCGTCTGGGTCTTGTCTGGCGCGCTCCAGCAGCGCCGGGTCAACCAGATAGGTGTCTGGAAAGGTGGCTGCGGTCTTCACCAGCGTCGCATAGAGTTCGGGCGTCTCGCGCTGCTGGAGCGGTGCTACATCCAGGCAGGCGGCACTGTGCGCGCCCGCCAGCAGCGCCAGCAGCGCGAAGCCGACGTTGCCGCCCGGCCCAATCTCTAATACATCGGCTCCGGCCAGATTGCCACGCAGCGGCTCCAGCGCCGTGACGTGCCGATGAAACACGGTGAGTGGATAGCTGGCCTCAGCTTTCTCTGGATCATTCTCCTGCCGCGCCCGTCGCTGATAGCGAGCAGCAATCAGAGGATTGCCCAGCGCGAGATTCTTGACGATGTTTTTGCCAAGGGTCAGGGTCGTTTTAGGAGTTGGCACGGAAGCATCTTTTCTGTAGTGGCGTGCCGCCTTTTGCGTGTCGTTGTGCAGGCATGGATTGATTCGGAACCCCTTACGCTGCGGTTGTATCAACGGGATAGGAAGGCTTTGCCTGCTGTGGCAGTCCTTGCTCGCGCTGGCTGATGCCGGTCAAGATCAGCAGTATGGCTATCAAGAGCCAGAACAGGACGGACAAGTCGGGCACGAAATAGAAATTATCTTCCAGGCCATGGACCAGCGCGCCAACCATGCACCCCGCGATGCCAAGCACGAAACGTTGCAGCAGATCACCCTTGCTCATTGTGCCACACAGGCGATAGACGCGCACCAGGACGATGGCGCAGACGCCCAGCAGCCAGAACAACGCTGCCAGCCCCAGCAAACCGGTGCTGATCCAGAAATCGAAGAAGAAGTTATGCGGGTGCGCAATCGCCGGGTCATAGGTCTTGGGGAAGGCTTGCCCATCGAGCGCTTTCAGCGCGTAGGAGTTGGGCGACGTTGGCCGGTTAGGCGCGTCTGGGTTGTAGAGGACACGGAAGCTGTCGGTGCCGGTGCCCAGGAGAAAGTGATCGCGGATGATGAGGAGCGCCGCTTTCCAATAGGTGAGGCGCTCTGAAACGGTGACGGTGCCGTTGTGGCCGGTGTCGAGCAGATCGAGCAGCTTTGAGTGGAAAATGACCCCACCCACCAGACCTGCCACGAAGACCGCCGCGATGGCAATCCACTGGCGTACCTCGACGATAAAAAAGAACAGAATGACTGCCACCATGGCAAGTTCCCCACCCCGCGAACGCGACCAATAGAGCGCCCAGGCCAGCGGAATCAAGGCGAGCACGCATGCCCAGCGCAGCGGGTCGCGCCAGATGGGGCGCGTGGCCCCGTCAGGTGCGGTGGAGGGGCGCAAGAAGTGGGTCAGCCCGATGGCAAGCAACATAGGGATAACGCGGTCAAGCAGCAGCGCCAGGTTATTGGGGCTGCCATACGGGCCGCTGGGCCGGAAGGTGGACGTGGCAGAATTAATCAGCGAGGCGTGCTGCGTGAGGTACTGAAGGCCCTGGATGATCGCTGTGCCGGAGGCGATGAGTCCGGTCAGGAGAAGTGCGACCACGACGCGCACCAGATCGGCGCGGGTGCGCAGATAGCGCAGTACCAGCAGGAAATAGAGCAGCGGCTCGACGATTTCCTGACGGTAGGCGCGCAAGCCGTCGTGCAGGTCGGGCGAGCCGAGCAGCGCCAGCGAAGCCCCCACCAGCAAGAGCGCCCCAGGCAGCAAGAAGAGCCGCGCCTGCTGCCAGAGGCTGCGCAGCCACGCCAGCGTTTCGCGCCGGTCGGCGGCGATGATGACGCTGCGCAGCACGGCTACTGCAAAACAGATGAGAATCGCCAATTCTCCAACGGAAAAAGAGAGCGAACCGCCGGAGCGCAGCGGCTCAAGATCAAGATAGTAGGGCAGGGTCAGCGGAACCAGGGCAATGGCGATTTCAAGGCGTATCCAGGCCAGAACCGCCGCGCAGACCAGCAGCACAAGCGATGCCGGGGGCTGTTGCCAGAGCGCAAAGAGCAGCATTGAGAGACCGAGCAGCAATTCAATCAGACGCTCTGGCAGCCACGAGCGCCAGTCTGATTGTCCGAGGCGTGCAATCATAAGACTCTCCAATTAATAGAGATAAGGGTAATCTTTTTGCTAGCGATTATAGCAGAGCGTCGCGGCGGTGAAAACCTCCCAAGATGCGCGCCAACACATTACTTGCAAGTTTAGCTGAACTGAGAGATGATAGAGAGCAGAAAACGCGCTGTTTGCAGAGAAGACGAATGGAGAAAAGACGAAGCGGCATTCCACCAGAAAGTACTAAGCTGGGAAAGCGTCGTTACCTGCCTTTGCGTTCTCTCGTCACCTCTGGAAGAAGTGTCAGACGAAATAGAGCTGAAGCGTGATGGCATCTCATGTGCGCTGCTTGCCAATATCATCCTCTGCTCAAGAGTATTACTTAAGAAGAAAGATGCTGATCTATCTCAAGGGCGTCGGCTGAAAGAATGCGCGACATCCTCAGGCCAGCACCGTTGCACCTGCACGACGGAGGTTTTGCGTGATAGGGGAACGGCAATTTAAAGACCCAACCAGGCCACCGCAGTCTCAACAGTCGCAGATACCCGTTGATCCATCGGCATCTGCAAACTGGCCGTACCAGCCAGCGCTGCCCCAGGAAGCGCCGCCTGAGGGCGCTGAAGCAGTGCTGCCGCCGCTGACATCGGAGACGTATCCCTGGACGGGGCCGCAGCCTTCGCTGCTCAGGAACGGCAGACCCACAGCGGGCCGCCGACGTCGGCGGGGAGCGCTCGCCAATATCATGGTGGCTGTTGATCTGGCCCTGACGATTGGGATGCTGGAGGTGGCTGAATCTGCCCGGCTAGGATTGCCGCTGGGCAATACGCTGCCGAAGCCAGAATATGTTCATCCCTCAACCATTATTTCCGTATTGATTATCTGGTTTGCCGTTTTTCATGCCTATGGCGTTTATGATCCGCAATATCAAGATAGCATCCTCAATCCATGGCGTGTGCTTTGGGCGACGCTGATTTCAGCGGTCCTCTTCACCGGTTCGCTGTATATCGTCAATTATGAACTGCCACGCCTGTTGTTCGTGTACTTCATCATTGGTGATCTGCTGGCCTTGATGTTGTTTCGCCTGGCGCTCTGGCTGCTGGTCAAGAAGGCTTCATGGTATCGACGGCGTGTGCTGATGCTTGGGGGTGGTCCGGTGACGCTGGAAGCCGCGCGCATGGTGCTGCGGCACAGCGAGACCGGTCTGCATCTGATCGGCTATGTCTCTGATACCGAGACGGCTGATCTGGTTGACCCGGAAGACCCGGAGATGCCCCCGCTGCCGCATCTGGGGAAGCTGAACGCGGCCCCGCAGCTTATCCGCGAGCGCGAGATCGACGATGTCATCATCACACTGCCCTGGCGCGAGCGCCAACAGACCGAGCGCCTGGTACGCAACCTGGACCGCTATGCCGTGCAGGTGCGCATGATTCCCGATTATCTGGAACTCAGCACGCGCATGAGCGTCGAAGATTTCGGTGGGCTGCCGCTGATTAGCTTGAATGACGCGGCGATTACCGGCTGGCAAGCGCGAATGAAACGGGTGGTCGATATTCTGGTGGCGTCGGTCTTGTTGGTGGTGCTGCTGCCGGTGATGATCTTGATTGCGCTGGTCATCTCGCTGGATTCGTTTGGCGCACCGCTTTTCATTCAGAAGCGAGTAGGGCAATATCACCGCATCTTCACGATGTATAAGTTTCGCACCATGGTCAGGAACGCCGATAAGATGGCGCAGCAGGTGGCAGTGGAGCAAGATGGGGTGCTGATTCACAAGCGCCGCCGCGACCCGCGCATCACCCGTGTGGGCGCGTTCCTGCGCAAGACCAGCCTGGATGAATTGCCCCAACTGATCAACGTGATTAAAGGGGATATGAGCCTGGTGGGGCCACGCCCTGAACTTCCCTGGCTGGTGGTCAACTATGCGCCCTGGCAGTATCGGCGCTTCACCGTTCCCCAGGGCATTACCGGATGGTGGCAGGTGAACGGGCGCAGTGATCGCCCGATGCACTTGCATACCGAAGATGATCTCTTTTATATTCGCAACTATTCGCTCTGGCTCGATATCAAGATTTTGCTGATGACTGTGAAGGTGGCCCTGGCGGGCAAAGGGGCGTATTAAACAGCGCGGTTAGAGAGTGCCGATCTGAAGGTGTATGGACGCCTCCAGCGCCGGGGCTGGCATCATCTATGGCGAGAGCGCTGCGAGGAAGTATGGGTACATCAACAAACCTCGAAGAGTCAATCCCTCTGGCCGGAAAACCGGCCAGGGGTCGAGGCAAAGACATTCACACTGGTCGCGCGGTTTCGGTGGTGTTTATCCTGAACACCGTGGGGCGGCTCTTTAGCATCGTCTCACAGGTCTTGACGGCATCTGCCTATGGCACCAGCACGGCCATGGATGCCTTTACGGTGGCGCTGGTGGCCCCAACCACCATTTCGCTGATTCTGACTACCGCCATCGGAGCCGCGTTCATCCCGGTCTTTATAGAGTACCGCGAGAACAAAGGCGAAGAGGCGGCGCTGCGTCTATTCTGGGTCGCCACCACGCTGGGCATGCTGCTGGGGATCATCATCAACGTCGTTCTGATCGCTGGCGCGCCGCTGCTCATCACGCTGTTTGGCTCGCAGATGGACGCCTCCACTCAGGCGCTGGCGGTGGTGTTGCTGCGGTTCTTAATCCCGATTATTTTGATGCAATGGTTGGGAACGCTGCTGCAATCCATCTTAAACTCCTATGGGCGGTTTGCGGCGACGGCGCTCTCTTCGACGGCCATCACCTTCAGCCGCATCGCTTTTCTGCTCGTGCTGGTCAAGGCATGGGGCATTTACGCGCTGGAATGGTCTACTCTGCTGGGCTACGCGCTCAACCTGTTGATTCTCATCCTCGCCTTTATGCGCCTGGGCATGCCTTTCCGTTTGTCCTTCAACTGGCGGCATCCCGCGCTTCGCCAGATTGTGGCGCTTGCCAGCCCCGCATTCATCGCGGCGCTGCTGGTCAACGGCAACTCGCTGGTTGATCAGTTCATGGCGTCGCTGCTGCCTCCCGGCAGTTTGTCATCGTTGGGGTACGCGCTGCGGCTGGTCGATGTGCCCTCGCAGTTGTTCTATGTGACGCTCTCCATGGTGCTCTTGCCGGTCTTTTCTTTGCAGGCGGCGCGCCGAGAGGTGACGCTGCTGCGCGACACCTTCAGCCGGTCGGTGATCTTCACGGCCATAGCGCTCTTGCCAGCCAGCGCGTTGTTTGGGTCGCTGGCGCGTCCAGTGGTAAATCTGTTTTATCAGTATGGCAGCTTTGACGCGCGGGACACCGATGTGGTGGCTGGCGCGATTATGTTCCTGGCGCCGATGGTGTTTCTGATTACCTGGAGCTTTGTGAATGCACGCATGTGTAACGCGCTTCAGAATAATCGGGCATTACAAAATGTCGCTATCCTTTCACTGGTGGCGAACGCGGCGCTGGATTACGTGTTGATGCAAATCTGGGGCATCGCCGGAATCACGTTTTCCACCACGCTGACCTATCTGGTGGGGCAGATCGTGCTGGTGTTGATTGTGAAGCGGCGGCTGCCTGAGTTAAACCTCCGCCATTTGAGCCTGTCGCTGGGCAAGGTGGTGCTGGCCTCCGCGCTGGTCTGGGTGGTCTGCGCGCTGCTTGTCAATCTGCCGATGATCGAGCATCTGGCCCCGCTGCTTCAGGTCGGTCTTTTGGGAGCGCTTGGTCTGCTGATTGCCCTGCCCCTGTTGTGGGTGCTGCGCATTCCAGAGATGAACTTGCTCTGGTCGACGGTGCGCAGCCGTTTGCCGCTGAAACGCGCGCCGCGCGTCATGATAGAAGGAGGAGAGCAGAACAATGGATAATGTACAGGTAGGGGGCATATGACTGCGCGGTATCTTGTCACTGGCGGCGCTGGCTTCATCGGCTCGCATCTGGCCCAGGCGATTCTGGACCAGGGAGCGGCTGTGCGCGTGTTGGATAATTTTTCGGCTGGCCGCGACAGGAATCTCGCGGCCCTTGGCGGGCGCGCCGAGGTGCTGCGCGCCGACGTGCGCGACCTGGACGCGGTGCGGGCGGCGGTTGCTGGCGTGGAGGTCGTTTTCCACGAGGCGGCGCTGGCATCCGTGCCTGAGTCGATTGCCGACCCGCTGCGCGCCCTGGAAGTGAATGTGACCGGCACGCAGCATATCTTGCTGGCCGCACGCGACGCTGGAGTCCGGCGGGTGGTCTTTGCCAGTTCCTGCGCCATCTATGGCAACGAGTCGGCCTTGCCACAAGAAGAAGGTATGCCGCCGTGCCCGCTTTCGCCCTACGCGCTGCACAAGCTCGCGGGCGAGCATTTGTGTCGGCTGTTCACGCAGTTGTATGGCCTGGAAACGGTGGCGCTGCGCTATTTTAACGTCTTTGGGCCGCGCCAGGACCCGGCTTCCGAATACGCGGCGGTCATTCCGCGCTTTTTGACGACGCTTTTGGAAGGCAAACGCCCGACGGTGTTTGGCGATGGCGAGCAAACGCGCGATTTTATGTATATCGCGAATGTGGTCAAGGCGAACCTGCTGGCAGCTGAGGCTCCCGACGCGGTTGGGCAGGTCATCAATATTGGTTCTGGCGAGCAGCGCTCGCTCAACGAACTCTTACGCATCGCGGGTGAACTGCTCGGCGTGGCTGTCGAGGCAGATTACCGCGAACCACGCGCCGGAGATGTGCGCGACAGCCTGGCGTCTCTTGAACGCGCTCGACACCTGCTCGGCTATGAGCCGGTGATCGGCTTTCGCGAGGGGTTGGCGCGCACGCTGGCCGCGCTCCGAACGGAGCGCTAAGCGTGCTGCTGGCTGCGGATAGAGCGAATCCGCTCTATCCGCAGCCAGGAAAGTCGAGGGACAATAAAGATACCAATTGAGGAGGGGGTATGACCTCACGTTTCAGGATAGAGCAAGCCGGGCAGGACGCTGCTGATGCGCCCGCAGCGGCGGACGCTGCCGCGCTCCAGATCGATGCGCGCTCTATCCCGCCGGTGACGATATTTTGCTGGCTCTATGCTCCTTTCCCTGGCGGTGGGGCTGATCGAGTGATGCAGCAGGTGGCCGAGTTTCTGGTCAGGCACGGCGGGCGAGTCTCCGTCTTCACCAAAGCTTTGAAGGGTGTTCCCCGGCGAGATGTCGTCAATGGCGTCCAGGTCCAGCGGATTTTCACGCTCGAAGTTCCCCTCGTGCGCTATTTGAGCTTCATGGCGCTCGCCTGTTTGCGCCAATTACTACGACGCGACCCTGGGCAGGTTCTGCACGCCAATCAATTCCATCTTCAGGTGCCGCCCTCGCTGCTGGTGACGCGCTTGCGCCGGATGGGCCTGGTCGTGGGCGTGCATGGGAGCGGTGTGCTGGGCGATGTGCAGCGCCTGGGCCGTTTGCCGCTGGGCTTGGGCGGTCTGATATTGAGGATTGGGCGCGGCGCTGATGCGGTGATTAGCCTGACCGACCATATGACCGAAGAATTGACCGGTGCTGGTATTCCTGCTGATCGTGTGGTGCTGATTCCCAACGGGGTCGATTGCGAGCGGTTCGCACCGGTGTCGTCTGAACATCGTGCTGAACTGCGCGCGCAGTGTGACTTCCCACCTGACCGACCTGTCGTCTTATTTGCCGCGCGCTTGGCGTATCCGAAGGCCGTTGATGTGCTGCTGCGTTCCTGGAAGCTGCTCCATGAACGCTGCCCAGAGGCGCTGCTGGTGCTGGCGGGGACCGGGGCGCTCAAAGAGGAGATGGAAACCCTCAGCCATGAGCTTGGCCTGGATGACGCCGTGCGTTTCCTCGGCTGGGTAGAGGCGACGCGGCCTCTCTATCAGGCGGCGGACCTCTTTGTGCAGCCTTCCTGGTCGGAGGGGATGTCTATGTCGCTGCTGGAGGCGATGGCAAGCGGCTTGACGCCGGTCGTGACGGCGATTCCTGGGAATACGGATGTGGTGACCCAGGAACACAATGGCTTGCTGATTCAGCCAGGAGATGAAGAAGGGTTGGCGGCGGCGTTGGAGCGCGGGCTGCGCGATGTCGCGCTGCGCGCCCGGCTGGCGTCGGCGGCCCGCGAGACGATTCAGAGCCGGTATTCAGCGGAACTGATGAATCGCCGCTATGCGCATCTTTACCAGCAGGTCTGGGAGCAGCGCCAGCAGAAACAGAAGAGGTATGAGATATGAGCGTTTCCGCTGCTCAAGCTTCTTCAGCCACTACCAGACCCCACCTGCGTATCTTGCATGTCATTACGGATTTGCAGATTGGCGGCGCAGAAAATATCCTCTTGCAGACGGTGCGCGCCCAGAAAGCGGCAGGCCATGACGTGGCGGTCTGTTCGCTGCGTCCCAATGGCCCGATGGCCCCGGCCATTCGCGCCGAGTGCCCGGTGTTTGAGCTAGGCATGGGTCACGCGCTCGGTCCGCTGGTGCTCTGGCGTCTGGCGCGCCTGATGCGGCGGGGACGCTATGATGTGGCGCACGGTTCGCTCTTTCAAGCCAATCTCGTAACACGCCCGGCAGCGCGTCTGGCGGGCGTTCCGGTCAATATTACCTCCATGCATACCATTTACAGCCGGTTTCGCGAGCGTCATTTTGTAGTGGACCGCCTGACCGCCCGCTGGGCCGATGTCATTACCGGCGTGTCGGATGCGGTCTGCCGCTTTGCCGTCGAGCAGGAAGGATTGCCCGCCGCCAAGGTGCGCACGCTGCGTAACGGCCTCGACCTGAGCCGTTTTCAGGCGATCACCAACTATCAGGCGCGGCGCGCGGAGGTGCGCGCCGCGCTTGGCTACGCGGCTGAGCATGTGGTGATGAACATGACGGCGCGGCTGCATGAGAAGAAGGGGCATACCTATCTCTTCCAGGCGGCGGAACGCCTGCGCTCGCGCTATCCGCAGATACGTGTACTGGTAGCAGGTGATGGACCACAGCGGGCGGCGTTGGAAGCCGAATGCCAGGCGCGAGGCCTGACCGATGTGGTGACCTTTCTGGGCATGCGGCAGGACGTGGCCGATCTTTTGGCTGCCAGCGATCTCTCGGTGCTGCCCTCGCTGCTGGAGGGGCTGGGGCTGGTGGTGCTGGAAGCGATGGTGATGCGCTGCCCGGTGGTGGCAACCAATGGCGGCGGTATCGTTGAACTGGTGGAAGATGGCGTGCATGGCCTGCTGGTGCCACCTGCCGATGCCGAGGCGCTGGCCGCCGCGCTGGAGCGCATCATGACCGATGGGCAATTGCGCGCCAGGCTCATCGAGGCGGGCTATCGACACGTGCTGGCGGACTTTTCGTTCGAGCGCATGATGCAGGAAACCGAGGCGCTCTATTACACTTCTCTGGCGCGTAAAGCGCCTGACCGTTTCGGCACGCCCGCGCTGGAAACGGTGGCGACAGGAGAACCCCGATGAGCCAGATGAAGCGACCATCCACTGCTGCCCCAGAACAATCGGGGTCTGCCGCGCCGCGTGTGAAAGTGCTGCATCTGATTACCTATTTTCCAATCTTTCATGGCGCGCAGGAAAATACCTGCCTGACGGTCAATTATCATGATAAGAGCCGCTATGCTGTCTGGCTGGGAACGCAGCCGGGTGGCTCGCTGCTGTCATCGGTGCAGGGCGATGTGCATATCGCGCTGATTCCGCATTTGCAGCGCGCGATTCATCCAGTGAAGGATGCGCGCGCGTTCTGGGAAATCTATCGGCTGTGTCGGCGCGAGCGCTTTACCATCGTGCATACACATATCTCCAAAGCCGGTGTGCTGGGACGCCTGGCGGCGTGGCTGGCGGGCACGCCCATCATCGTGCATACGGTGCATACGATTTCGTTCCAGGCATCGGAAAGCCGCTGGGTGAACCGGTTTTACCTCTGGCTGGAAAAGCTGTGCGCGCCGATCACCAGCAAGTTTCTGGTGGTGTCGCAGTTGAACACCGACAAGCATCTGGAGGCGCGCATCGGCAAGCCGAAACAATATCAGGTGGTCTACAGCGGCGTCGATGTGGAGCGCATTCAGGCATTGCGCTATGGGCCAGAGACGGTGCGCGCCAACTTCGGCGTGCCAGCCGACCATCGCTTGGTCGTTTGGATTGGACGGCTGGCCTATCAGAAAGACCCGCAGTGCTTTGTGCGCGCGGCTGCCGCGCTGTGCCGCGAAATTCCTGATGTGACTTGCCTGATGGTTGGCGATGGGCCACTGCGCGCTGAGGTTCAGGCGCTGATTGATGAATTAGGCATGCGCGGGCGCATCATCATCACCGGCTTCCGCGATGACGCACCAGAGATTCTGGCGTCGGCCAGTATGCTGGGCCATTCGTCGCGCTTTGAAGGCATGGGGCGCGTTATCAGCGAGGCGATGCTGCTGGGCGTGCCGGTGGCTGGCACGGCAGTGGATGGCGTGGTGGAGGCGATTGAAAGCGGCAGGCGCGGCGGCCTGCTCTCGCCACCGGAACAGCCAGAGCAGCTTGCCGCAGCCATGCGCCGCCTGTTGGAAGATCGCGCGCTGGTTGAACGTCTGACGACGGAAGGCAAGACCTGGGCGTGGGCGCGCTTCGATGCCCGCGAGATGGTGCGGCAAATCGAAGCGGTTTATGCCGAGGAACTGCGCCAGCGCGGCATTCCGCTGCCTGCCGGGAGCGCGCGGGCGGCATCCAGCCCGGCTGAGCCGGTGGTGACGCCGACTCGTGAATGATGCCAGCGATTCACAGCGATGAGCGATTTAGAAGCATATCTCAAGAGAGAGCGCGAACAAAAACATCTGCGAAGCATATCGACGAAAGAGGGGAAGAGCGTTATGGCCCAAACAGGTCTATCCACTGCGGCGGAAACTCAGGGTGGGAACGAGCGTCCTGATGTCGGGCTGTTAGAGGTGCTGGCGTGCCCGGCCTGCTATGGCGGGCTGCGGGTGAGCGCTGACGGTGGGCTGGTCTGCGCGGCGTGTGGCGCTGCCTATGCCTGCCCGGATGGCGTGCCGCTGCTGTTGACGCCGGAGATGGCCGCCCATGCCCGCGAACTGGAGGAGCGCTTCAATGCGGCCAAGCTGGCGCGCAATCCACTGGTGCGGCTGGCCTATAAGCTGCGCCCGCCCTCGCCACATTATGATCGCGCCCGCTATCCGCGTATGCGCGCGCTGGTGGCGAAGCAGGGTCCAGGCGCGAAGGTCATGGACCTGGGCGTGCGCGAGCATCCGGCTGCCCCTGGACTCATTTCGTTTGATCTGTTTCGCTTCCCTGGTGTGCATGTGGTAGGCGACGCGCATCGTTTGCCGTTTAAGGATGCCTCTTTACATGGCGTCATCAGCACGGCGCTGCTGGAGCATGTGGAGCAGCCAGAGGCAATTCTGGCCGAGATGCGCCGTGTGACGCGCCCAGGCGGCTTTGTCTATGTCGAGGTGCCGTTCCTTCAGGGCTATCATCCCGACCCGATTGATATGCGCCGCTATACGCGCCCTGGCCTGGAGGCCAAGGTAGCTGAGGCCGGTTTTGTGGTCGTGGAAAGCGGCGTTGCCGGTGGCCCGTTCTCTATGCTGGCCTGGACGCTGCGCGAACTGCCGGGAGCGCTGACCAGCGGGAAAACGGCCTATTTCATTACAAAGTTTATCTCCGGCTGGCTGACGTTCTGGCTGAAGTATTTTGATATCCTTGCCCGGCACGCCGGGAACGCTCAGAACATCTCTGATGGCTTTTATGTGGTTGGCGAGAGCCCTGGAAAAGAAGGGTAATTGCCTTCTACAGTCCCTTGCCACTCGGGACGCACATCGAAACCTGGTACAACGTCCGCCGCCGTATCCCTCACCGGTCACCGGGCATCAGGTGTTGTGCCGCGCCACCGCGCGGCGCTCACCACCTCTCTGAGCGGAGAGCACGCGCCGGGGACGCCGAGCGACAACGAATGGGCCCGCGGGGCCTTCACGCGCGTGTGCGGCATCGAGCCGATGCGCTTCGGGATCGCTCGGCTTTTTGACGGTGCCGCCCTGGCCTGGTGTTTTGGGTGCGCAGATCTACTGGCCGCCGCTGTAGAGCCGTAGCACCTTCGCGATCTCTGCCGCGCTTCGGCTCTTCCCACCGCGCAAGTCTCCAGCGCGCCGGTGAGGATGAAACTCGAGACGAGCTTTGATACCCCCATGCCCCTTGTGATGAGAGGAACCAGGACTCCTGGGTAGTCGGGCAGCACAGCAGTAACGTTTTCCCTGGCTCCGGCGTCTCCAGGATGGGAGTATACCTGAGTAGTACTCCTGTTTCAACAATCCAAGGAGGAAAACGATGAAACGCCGCCGGGCAATGCCGCTGAGGAACGGGGCTTCACGAAGCACCGCCGTTCAGGCAGCGGCAACCGCCTCGCCCTCGTGCCCGGTCTTTCCTGGTCCGGTGATGCCTCAGCAGAGCGCCATCGCCATCCGGCCCGCTGGATACGAATACGTCCACCTTTGCCCAGTTCCTGAAGCGTCCCGGCAAGAGGGTGGGACAGCCAGCGCGCTCCTTCCCGGAGACGCTGCTCGCCCTGCACCGGGGCCAGACGAAACGTCGGCAGGTTCCGGTGCAGGGCGAGCAGGATTCCTGCTCCTTCTTCCCTCTGCACATCGAGGAAGGAAGAGTTCGGTGCGTGTAAGGCACCTGTTCAAGAGAGGGCTAAGAGACCCACAGGTCGGGTATCTCTTGCTCTCTGCCATGCTGCTCACGCTCCTCATCAGCAGCGGGCTGGATAGCAGCAGGAGCGGCGCGCCAAAAAGCGTGTTCACCCATACTGCTGCTCTGATCGTTCCGAGCTGCCAAAACGCAGCACAAGCCGCCAATCCGATTGCGGCAGAGAATACCTGCCCGGGCACCGCCAGCTGGCGGCCCGATCACCCGATGGGCCGTCAGGATGCCATCGAAGCCTTTACCGACCCGGTGAGCGTCAACGTGGGGCAGACCGTACATCTCTATGTGTCGACCATGGCGCCGACCTATTCCCTGTACGTCTACCGCCTCGGGTGGTATCAGGGTCTGGGCGGACGTCTCATGTGGTCTGCTCCCCGTGTACGCGGAATCCGACAACCCGCGCCGACGGTGGTTCGGGCAACCCGCATGGTCAGTTGCAGCACCTGGCGTGATCCGGTGGCGCTCGCCATTCCCACCTCCTGGGTGAGCGGCATCTATCTTGTGAAGCTCGTCTCTTCTCAAGGCTACCTGCGCTATACCACCTTTACCGTCCGCAACGATGCGAATCAGGCGCCGATTCTCGTGCAGAGCAGCGTCCTGACCTATCAGGCCTATAACGACTGGGGGGGCTACAGCCTCTATCTGGGCCTTACTGCTCCCCACAAGTACAGTACGGCCCGGCGGTCGTACGTGGTGAGTTTTGACCGGCCCTACGCTGAAAACGCGGGCCTGTCGGATTTTGCCAGTTATGAGTTCGACCTGGTGCGCTGGGTGGAGTGGATGAGGTATGACGTGTCCTATATCACCGATGTGGATACAGATCAGAATGCGTCGCTGCTGTTGCACCATGGGCTGCTGCTGATCGCGGGGCATGATGAGTACTGGTCGACCGCGATGCGGGCGCATGTGACCGCGGCCCGCGATGCCGGGGTCTCGCTGGCGTTCTTTGGGGGCAATGACCTCTACTGGCACGTCCGGTTGCAACGGAGCCCGCTCGGGCCTGACCGGGAAGTCGTCTGCTACCGCGTGGCGTCGCTCGACCCGCTGGCGGCCAAAAGCCCGGCGCAGGCGACTGTCACCTGGGGCGCGGCCCCGCTCGGGCAGCCGGCGAGCACTTTGCTCGGGCAAACGTACGGCGGGATCGTGGCGGGTCCGGTACCCCTCATCCTGGGGAAGGGTGCCCAGTTCTTGCTCACCGGGACGTCTCTCCGGGTGGGGGAGGCGCTGCCAGGGCTGGTGAGTGGGGAATTTGATCGGGTCGTGCCGAACGCCCCTGCCCCTGCCACCAGAGTGATCCTGGCTTCCTCACCCGTGACCTGTACGGGTTGCCCCGGCGGGAAGAGCGTGGCCAATGCTACCCTGTACACGGCGCCGAGTGGAGCAAAGGTGTTTGATGCCGGAACCTTTCAATGGCAGTGGGGCCTGGATGATACTACCTTTTTCCCAGCCAGCTACGGACGCTTCTATAGCAACGTGCACTTTCAGCAATTGACCGCCAACCTCATTGCCTACTTACTTGCCCGGTAGCGGCACGTTGCTATCCAAAGAGGCAATAGCATCTGGCGGGGGCGAGCTGATATCCGCCCCTCAACCGCAGGCCCGTGGCATCCTCCGGCTCCTCGTTTCCCGGGTCGAAGCCAGTCCGCCCGCCCTGCTCCTCGAACTGCGGCAGCTCCCACGCGCGCGGCCAGTCGGAGAAGGAGGCGAAGCTGAAGGTCGAAGCACAGCGGCAACACCTCGCCCGACAGCTCATCGCGCACCTTGGCCGCAATGACCTCGGTGTACTGGTCCCAGTGTGGGTTGGGCACTTTGGGCGGCAGCGGGTAGGTCGCCTGGTAGAGGCAGGGCCGGTGGACGAAGAGGACAGTGTCCGCATCCTGCTCCAGCCGCCCGCTGAAGCGCAGGTCCGACAGGATCGGGCGCCGATTCAAGAGCGCGGTGCGGTGTTCGACCGCGCGACTCGGCTGCACCAGGCAGAGGATGACGATCTGTAGGTCCTTGGCCAGTTGCCAAGATTTTGCGCCAAAAGAAGAGGAGTTCACTCGCGTCGGTAAGAAGAGGCTAGCAAAGAGGGGAACCCATCAGACAGATTGAAGTGAAGCAACACATCTGTTTGAGGAGGATTCCCCCATGGCCCAGGATACCACCACCTTCGAGCGGAAATGGTACGACAGCCCGCATGCTAGCCTCTGTCTGTTAGGCGCCCACCTGCGGCGCATTGGCTTCTTCGCTCCTTTGGAGGCACAGGTGCAGATCAAGCAGAAAGCGATCAAGTATACGCCGGTGCAAAAACTCGAGATGCTCCTGGTGGCTCTGCTCGCTGGAGCCAAAGCCGTAGCCCATACGGGGTTGACCATCCGCGTGGACCCAGCACACAGGTGCCCAAATAGCCGAAGCGCTCAAAAAAGGTGCGCAATGATGCGGAAGCAGGCTGGAGCATTTCCAGCGAGAGAGCCTGATGTGTCATGCGGAACTCCCTTACTTGACACGCCAGGTCGTGCTGCCAGACAATAGCAGCGAGGACCTGGATGACGCTTAACAGGTTCCAGGGTTTCTCGTAGCTGGCTCGCGCGAGTAATGCACGCGAGCCAGCACTGTTTTGTGCCTCCTCTGCAGATAAGAACAACAACAGTCAATATGATACTATTTGTCTCTATCTATAAATATTATAGTCAATCAAATGCAATAAGTCAAGTCAAATAGCTACGAGTTTTGACATGTTGAATTAAATTGGCTATAATTAACTCAGAGCAAACCAGATCAGTGATAAGGAGTGAAGCGGTGGCACAAGAAAGATCAGGGCCTCTTCTGACTGTCGAGGAAGTTGCGCAGCGACTGAATCTCCATGTTGAATCGGTACGTCGCTATATCAGGTCCAAAGAATTAAAAGCAGTCAAGTTTGGTAATCGGGGTGGCTATCGCATCACAGAGGAAGACTTGCAAGCTTTCATCGCCAAAAAGAAAGAGGAGGGTGCGCCCGCCCTAGCACCGACGCACTAGGACGGGTCAAGGCGCGCCAACATGCTCCGCTGCAAACGAGTCTATGCTGGCAACGCAATATTACCTGGAATTTCCGGTAATTACCAGAGAGCAAGCACGTGACGCCAGAAAATTCCTGGCGTCTTTCTTCTCCAGGTGACCCCTCGCCATGCATCTCCATCATCCGGCAAGCGTAATCAGTCCTGGCTTCGACGACTTGATCCAGATCCAACAAACCATTGAAGCGCAGAGGGGGTGACGCTCAAGATGGACTAATGCTTTTGATTGGATACGATAGCTACCATGCCTATCACTTCCATACGGCGCAATCTGCTGGCGGAAATAAGCATGAAGACGCGCCAAAGCAGGGAACTGCATCCTATCAAGAAGGGTGATCACATGTTGTCCAAACCCAACCTGCGGAATGTGGGCCCTGACCACGGTATCAACAGCGGCTTCCCGAAAGAGTCCATTCGCCTCTTTCGGGAAGCCGCTACACTTCGTATAGCCTCAATCTGGACCGGCCACAAACCTAATCACGTTCAGCTGGTAATGCGCCCAATCGCATCCTTACCAGCTTCGGCAAACCAGAGCGCGCCACCTGGCCCTGCGGTAATGCCTGATGGGCCGCTATTCGGGGTCGGCAAAGGGAACTCCGTAATCACGCCGTCTGTGGTGATGCGCCCAATCTTGTTGCCTTTGTTCTCCGTAAACCAGAGATTGCCATCCGGTCCCGCAGTAATGCCTACCGGCAAGCTATCAGCCGTTGGGATAGGAAATTCCTTGATCGTACCGGTAGAAGGATTGATGCGCCCAACCGCGCTGCCGCCGTTCTCCGTAAACCAGAGGTTATTATCCGGCCCAACTGTGATGCCGCTGGGGCTGCTTCTGGCGGTGGGGATGGGATATTCGATAAAGTTTCCCTGCGGGGTCATACGTCCAATTGAGTTCGTGCCGGGGTCTGTGAACCAGAGGTTGTTATCCGGCCCCTTCACGATGTAAAAAGGCCTGCTTCCATTGGGCGCTGGGTACTCGGTGACGTTGCCATCAGTGGTGATGCGCCCGATCTTTCCGCCATCGCTCTCAGCAAACCAGAGCGCGTCATCTGGCCCTGTCGTAATGCCTACTGTGCCACTATTGGCTGTTGGTATATCGTAGTTGGTGAGCGCCCCGGTGGGCGTAATGCGCCCAATCCAATTGTCTGCGCTTACCGGTTCGGTAAACCAGATGTTGCCATCCGGCCCTTTGGTAATGCCTTGTCCATAGCCTGGATTAGCAGTATTTGTCGGATACTCGGTGATGGGGCTTCCAGGGAGCAGCCGCCCAATCTGATTGCCCCGGCCTTCGGTAAACCAGAGCGCGCCATCTTGCCCGGTGGCAATGGCGGTCGGGCCGCTGTTAGCTGTTGGCACGAGAAACTCGGTGATTGTTGGTGTTTTGGTAGGCTGAACGGTAGCTGTCAAACCGGGCGTTGTTCGTGTCTGGGGGGGCGTGTTGCCTTTATTAAACAAACCTGCCGAAGCTGCCAATGCCAGCGTTGCGCCACCGCCAACCACCAGCACAAACGCCAGCACCACCAGCAGCACCACCGAAAGTCGCCGTGGGCGCGCGGGGGCTGGCGGCAGCGGAGCCGGAGCCTGATTAGGCAGCACCGAAAGCCCGGTCATATACGTCTGCGGCAGCGGCGGCGAAGCCGCTGGCCCGCTGCCAGGGCTTGCCCAACCAGCCGGTCCGCTTCCCTGGTTTGCCCAACTGGCAGGACCACTGCCAGGCGCAGCATAGCCAGCCGGGCCACTGCCTGGAGTGGGCCACCCAGCCGGACCGCTGCCAGGCATGGCATAGCCAGCCGGGCCGCTACCAGGCACGGTATAGCCAGAGGGAGCGCTGCCTGGCCCAACCCACACAGGCGGTGGGCCAGAACCTGGCCCGCCAGGTGCATAGCCAGCCGGACCGCTGCCGGGCATCTGCAAGCCGTTGGTTGCCACGGTTGGCAGATCGCCAATGGCTGTTGGAGGGAGCTGTCCCAGTCTGGTCTCAAGTGTGGGCGTGGTGATGGCCGCGCGCAGCGCGGCCACAACCTCCGCTGCCGTTTGATAGCGATCTTCCGGCCTCTTCGCTAGCAGTTTCAGCACCACCGCTTCCACCGCTGGCGGAATCTCCGGGTTCAGGCTGCGCGGCGCGGGCGGCGGCTGCTGCGTCTGCATCATCAGCAGCGCCATGGGGGTAGCTCCGGAAAACGGCAACTGCCCGGTCAGCAGTTGAAACAGCACCACGCCCAGCGCGTAGAGGTCTACGCGCAGATCGACTGCCGCGCCCGTCACCATCTCGGGGGCGGCATACTCCGGGCTGCCCACAAAGGTCCCCAGGTGCGTCAATGTTGCTCCCGAGGCATCTCCCTTCTCCACCAGCCGCACAATCCCGAAGTCCGACAGCAGCGCGCGGCCCTCCGGACTGAGCAGGATATTAGCGGGCTTCACGTCCCGATGGACCAGCCCGCGCTCGTGCGCGTATTGCAGCGCGCTCGCTACCTGGTCTGTAATGGAGATGGCCTCCGCCAGAGGCAGCCTGCGGCGCTGCGCCAGATAGTCACGCAGCGTGCCACCAGGGATCAGCGGCATCACCAGATAGGTGAAATTACCCTGTTCGCCGAAATCATACACCGGCACAATATTAGGATGATTCAGTTTGGCGACGGCCCGCGCCTCGCGTTGGAAACGCTCCAGATAGCCAGGTTCTTTGGAGAGCGCCTCCGTGAGCACTTTGATTGCCACATCGCGCTCCAGGCGGGGGTCACGCGCGCGATACACCTGGCCCATGCCTCCAGCGCCAAGCAGGGCTACAATCTCATACGGGCCAAGCGTGGTCCCTTCCAAACCAGCCACAGGAAGCCTCCTATCACCTCACCGCAGAACGGACGAGCGAATGATGAGCGCGCGAGTACGGCGCTTCAGCACCCATGTGCCTACTGGCTTCCATTATACCAGATATCCCCCTGCCCGGCGCTGTGAAATAGGCCACAGCAGGGCTGATGGTTTGCGTGACGAAAGTGGGCTGGTGGAGGAGCCGGACAAACTCCTCACCGTTTTTGGATGGTCATCAGGAGGTGCGTGTTGAGCACTTTGCCGCGTTCCAGCGCGGCGGCCAGCCAGTAGGCCCGTGGCGCAATCCGGCGCGCCAGCGGCGGCGCGAGCGTGATGCGCTGCACCTGGCTGATGGTCCCTTCGGGAAAGAAGGAGCGTACGCGCGAGAGAGGCATGCCGCGCACGGCGCGGTTTGATGGGTTGTTGTAGGTATAGTCATACCAGAGGATAAAGCCCCCAGGCGCAAGTACCCGCCACATTTCCCCGGCGATGGCCGCGCAGAGCGCATCGTCCAGAACGGAACTGAAGACGGTGAAACACAGGATGAGGTTATAGGAAGCCGAGGCCATCGGGAGGGCGTGCGCGCTGCCCACGTACCACTCCATTGAGGGGGAGGCTGCGCGAGAGGCTTCGATGCGCTCCTTCACCAGATCAATGCCCGCGCAGCGCTCTTCTTCTGCTCCAAAGGATGCGACCATGGCGCGGAGCCATCCCCCGCTCCCACACCCGACTTCGAGCAGACGTTTGCCTGCGAGGGACGTGATGCCGTGCCGGGTGAAGGTTGTGCGCAGCGCCTTCATCAGCCGCTCCCTGGTCAACTGAACGTCGGGGTTTTCCTGGCGATAGCGCTGCGCAATCGCGCATGAGGTGCCGCGATGGTGGTACTCGGCGATAATTCGCGCAAGCTCCTGCTCGTATGGCCTGTCTTCCATGTTTCACGCTCTTCTGTAAACGTGCCCATCCGCATGAGGCACATAGGCTGACTACGACACTCGCTCGGAGTCAGATGTAGCATTTCTAAAGCCAATATGCAGGAAGCATGCTGAACTCAGCCAACGTATCAGCGATGCAGGAATGCTGCAATGCGCTGCGCAGCATCACCCTCCCCAAAGGGATGCCGGGAAAGCGGCTGAGGCTGTGGGCGCTTGAACGCCTCAATGATGGCCTCCGGGCGGCTTCCCACCAGGATGTTCCATCCGCCTTCCAATGTTTCCGGCCATTCGGTTTCTTCGCGCAAGGTCACGCAGGGTGTGCCCAGCAGAAACGCCTCTTTTTGCAAGCCGCCAGAATCCGTTGCCACCTGCGAGGCAGCCTGAACCAGCGCCAGCATATCCAGATGCCCTACTGGCTCGATCAGCCGCGTTTGCGCGCTCCAGGTCAGATGATATTCCTGCAAGAATTTCTGAGTGCGCGGATGCACCGGGAAGATAACTGGCCTGTCCAGAGCGCTGATGGCCTGCACAATCCGGCCCAACTGTACCGGGTCGTCGGTATTGACCGGGCGGTGAATGGTCAGCAGCGCGTAGGATTGCGGCTCCACCTCCAGCCTGGAAAGCAGCGCTTCGGCTCGCTCGGCCAGGATGGGCTGCACCTGGCGCAGCACGTCATACATCACATCCCCGACCACTTCTACCCCCTCGCTGATGCCCTCGTGCGCCAGATGCTGGCGTGCCGTTTCCGTGGGACAGAAGAGCCAGGCAGAAAGGTGGTCCGTCAGGACGCGGTTGATCTCTTCCGGCATCTCGCGATTGAAGCTGCGCAGGCCCGCTTCAACGTGCGCTACGGGAATGTGCAGCTTGGCCGCCGCGAGCGCGCCCGCCAGCGTGGAGTTCGTGTCGCCGAAGGTGACCACCATATCAGGCTGCTCTTTCAGCAGCACCTCTTCGATGGCTTCCAGCATGCGCCCGGTCTGCGCGCCGTGGCTTGCCGACCCGATGCCCAAATGGTAATCGGGGGCAGGAATGGTCATTTCCTCGAAGAATTGCTCGGAGAGCGCGGCATCGTAATGCTGGCCGGTATGAATAATCAGTTCCTCGTCCTGGAGCCGGATGGCCCGACTGACTGGCGCGAGCTTGATAAATTGGGGTCTGGCCCCAACAATAGAAGCAAAACGCATCCCTGTCCCCTATCCTACGGTGATGAGCGGCCTGTGTCCGTCTCCGATGGAGAGATAGTGCATGCCTGCCGCTGTGATGGCTGCCGGTTTCAAGGCGCGCCGTCCGTCAAATACCAGTTGGCACGCGCTGAATTGGCTGAAGTCGAGCGAGTGGTAGGGCTGATGATCGGCCTGGAGGATGATGGCGTGGATTGCGCCGCGCTGCTCTGGCTGGAAGGGCTGATAGCCCAGCGCCTCTAACTCTTGCGCGCTGAAGAGTGGGTCATCGGCGAAGACCCTGGCGTCGTGCGCCAGCAGCGCCTCTTGCAGCAACTTGGCGCTGGTAAAGGCGACCTCGCGCACGTTGCCCCGATAGGCCACTCCCAGCAGCAAGACGGCCTTTCCAGCGAGCGAGCCGATCTCGGCTTCAATCCGCTCGATGGTGTAGTGTGCCATGGCGTCGTTGATCTGCCGCGCCTCGCGGGGGAGCGTCAGCCCTTCGGCGGCCCCATGCAGCAGGAAATAGGGATAGACTGGAATGCAGTGCCCGCCGACGCCGACACCCGGGCTGTGAATGTGCGAGTAGGGCTGCGTATTGGCGGCGGCGATGGCAGCCATGGCGTCCAGGCCGTGGGCGTCGGCATAGCGCGCGTATTCGTTGGCGAGCGCGATGTTGACATCGCGATAGGTGGTCTCGATTAGCTTGACGAACTCGGCCTCGTCGGCGCTTGCCATCTGGATGATTTCGGCATCCAGCACCGAGCGATAGAACGCGCTGGCCGCGTCTCGGCTGGCTTCGTTGATGCCACCTACGACTTTGGGATAGGTGGCTAGGTCGCGGAAAATATATCCCGATGAGACCCGTTCGGGACTGTAGGCCAGCAGAAAATCGCGGCCCGCCTTCAATCCCGACTGCTCTTCCAAAATCTGGCGCAGTCTGCCGGAGGTCGTTCCGGTGGGCAGCGTCGTCTCGTAGACGACCAGCGTGCCTGGCTTGAGGCCAGCGCCCACCGCCCGCGTGGCGGCGTCGATGCTGCGGAAGTCGACCTCGTGCGCAGGGGTGACGATGACCGGCGGAATGACGACCACCACCGCGGCCTGGCTCACCCCGGCGGCGGTATCCGTCGTCGCGCTGAGCCGACCCTGGGCGACGGCGTTGGCTATCATCTCTTCCAGACCGGGTTCTTCGTGGACATGGCAGCGCCCGGCATTGATGCCCTCGACGACCTCTTGATTGATGTCGCAGCCAATCACCCGGCGGCCATGCGAGATATATTGGATGGCAAGCGGCAAGCCGATCTTGCCCAGGCCAATGACTGCGACGGCTCCGCCCTGCTCGGGGGGCAAGGTCATGAACGAATCGGGGTGCTGCATACGATAACCTCTCTGCTTTGTGTTGCCTTGATGAATTGATGTGCCAGATGCAGAACGGCCAGGCCATCTTCGCCGCTGACGGTCGGCGCGGTGTTGTTGCGCAGGGCAGCGAAGATGTCTTCATACTCCAGGCGCAGCGGCTCGGCCTTCTGCACTTTCAGGCGCGTCATGGTGCCTTCGCTCACGCCAGTGATGGAGCGCAGCGCATCCCAGGTCGTGGTGGTATAGTCGTTCTCGTAGAAGTACAGGTCCTGGCTCAGATAGTTAACTAAATACATGCCACGCTCGCAGGTGACGCTGAGTTCGCGCACCTTGGTAGGGGTCAACCAGTTGATGTCGAGCATGCCAATGGCCTGGTTGCTGAAGCGAATCAGGCCCAGCAGCAGGTCTTCATGGGTTTGATGCACACGCTGTTGAGATTCGGCAAAGACATATTCCACTTCAGCCCCGGTGAGGTAGCGCATCACATCCAGGTCGTGGGTCGCCAGATCAAGCGTGACGCCCACGTCGCGAATGCGCGGAGGGAACGGGCCGATGCGCCGTGCGTGCAGGGAGAATATCTGGCCCAGTTCCCCGGCTGCGATGTGGCGCTTGAGTTCCATCACCGCCGGGTTGAAGCGCTCGACGTGGCCGACGGCAATCTTGCGCTCATGCTCTGCCGCCAGCATCAGCAGGGCGGCGGCCTCCTCGATGGTGGCTGTGATGGGCTTTTCAATCAGCACATGGCAGCCCGCCTGGAGTGCCGCCGCGGCTATTTCGAAATGGGCGTTGGTGGGCACGACCACGGACACCAGATCAGGCTGAACCTGGCTGAACAGTTCATGATAGTCGGTAAATCCGTCAATATGGAAGCGGTTCATGGCCCGTGTGAGAGATGGCTCGTGCGTTTCGGCCACACCAACCAGTTGAACGGCGTCCTCGGAAAAATCATGCAGGACGCGCAGATGGTTCAGGCCCATCGACCCTGCGCCGATCACGGCCACTTTCACTGGCATATTGGCTCACCTCTTGTATGATTGTAGTTACATCCTCGTCGCTGATGGCCGGATGCACCGGCAGCGAAAGAATCTGCTGTGCGGCAGCTTCGGCAATTGGCAGGGACATCTGGAAGCCCTGCTGCTGATAGAAGGGCTGTTGGTGAATGGGACAGGGATAATGCACAGCAGTGCCAATGCCTCGTTCGGCGAGCGCCCGAATCCAGGTGTCCCGATCACCATCTACCCAGATGGTGTATTGATGATACACATGCCGGTAGCCGGGGCGTGTCACAGGCGTCTTGACCCATTCCTGCAGTCCTGCCGTCAGCCTGGTGGCGTTGGCAATACGCTGCTCGGTCCATGTCTCCAGCTTTTCAAGCTGCGCCACGCCCAGCGCGCCCTGGATATCGGTCATTCGGAGATTATAGCCGTTGGCGATGTGGTGATAGCGATGCTGCTGCCCGTGGCTGCGCAGCAGCCGGACACGCTCCGCAATTTCGGGGTCGTTGGTGGTAATCATGCCACCTTCGCCGGTGGTGATGTTTTTGGTGGCATAGAACGAGAAACAGCCGGTGCCAAAGCTGCCCACCGGTTTGCCGCGAATGTTGGCCGCGTGCGCCTGGCAGGCATCCTCGATCAATATCAGATGATGCGCTTCTGCCAACTGCCCCAGGCGGTCCATATCGCTTGGATTGCCATAGAGATGCACCGGCATGATCGCTTTGGTGCGCGGGGTGATCGCCGCTTCGACCAGCGCCGGGTCGATGTTATAGGTATCTGGCTCGATATCGACAAACACCGGTTTCGCGCCGACCAGCAGGATGGTGTTGGCCGTGGCCGCGAAGCTGAACGGCGTGGTAATCACCTCATCGCCGGGGCCAATGCCATGCGCCAGCAGCGCCAGATGCAGCGCTGCCGTCCCTGAAGACAGGGCAATGGCTTCTTTGACCTGGCAGACTTCGGCGAAACGCTGCTCAAAGGTTGCCACTTGCTGGCCCTGAGCGAGTTGCCCCGAGGTCAAAACTCTGGAGATAGCGTCCAGTTCGTTAGCGCCCATCAACGGGCGAGCGATTGGAATCATCGTTGCTCCCATCTATTGCTGTTCTCCTGTTGCAATGGTATAGCTGGTCTGGCAGGATGGGCAGGTGCCAGTCAGCCCTGCCGGACCCTGTGTCAGGTGTTCCAGTTTGCGTGCGCAGCGGCACACATACCCGGCCACGCGCGCCGGATTGCCGCGCACGAGCGCGTGGTCGGGCACCGAGCGTGTCACGACGGAGCCAGCGCCGATCAAGGCGAAGGAACCGATGGTGACGTTCGGCAGGATGATGGAGCCAGCCCCGATGGAAGCGCCGTAGCGCACCAGCACGCGCCCCACTTCCCAATCGGCGTCGCTCTTCAAGGCGCCCGTTGGAGTGATGGCGCGGGGGAGCATGTCGTTGCAGAAGCAGACATGTGGCCCGATGAAGATGCCGTCTTCCAGCGTGACCCCATGATAGACAGAGGCATTGTTTTGAATCTTGACGCGGCTGCCAATCTGCACGCCGAAGTCAATATAGACGTTCTTGCCGATGATGCACTCTTCGCCAATCTGGACGTTTTCGCGGACTTGCGCCCCGTTCCAGATGCGCGTGCCCGCGCCGATCTGCGCTTTGGCGGAAACATCGGCAGTGGGGTGAATAAAGATATCGCTCACATGTGTCGGCGGCGCAGAGGTTCTTCCTGTTTGGTCAGGCAAGAAGAAAAGCCGCCATTCCTTTCTGTTGGTCCTGGGCGTTCGACTTCCGAGTGTCTTGCCAACTGAAAAACAGACTCCTTTCCTGGCACATTGATTCTCACATTTTTGTCAAGCAATGTCGAGCCTGCCCAAGACGTTCTTTCATAGAAACCGCTTGCTGCTATACTGGCGGCCAACAGCCTATATCGGTCGGACGGCGTCTGCCCGCCTGCGCCTGTGCCGTGGCAAAAGAAGTGCATCAATGCTGTCTTGGACTAGGAAAGATGGGCTAACTTTGGCTGTGTAGGGTTTCCAATGCCGGTATTGACTCGCTCTCCTTTATAGAGAGGCAATACATTATGCGCATGAATGCTTTAAGACTATCTCTTGTATTATAATCAGCAGGGGTCACAGGGTGCAGTATCTTAGGCATAATAAGCTCTTCTGATGCGCCTTTCTATCCGAAGGAGTAGAATGAGAGCACTACTGGTTCATTCTCAAGCAGGAGTATGGTCATGGGGACGGAATACTATCGCTCTCTATTGCTTAAACACTGGCGGCTTATTATCATTTGCATCGTGCTTACCGGCATTGGGGCAGGCATAGGGAGCTTCTTAGCCCACTCGAAGTATGAATCAACAGCCACGATTCAATTGGTTTCTTATTCCTCGGATACGTCATCAGTGGCCGCTGCCAGCCAGACGCTTCAAACCGAGGCCAAACTGGCAACCAGCAATTCGATCTTGGAACAGGTGACTGCGCATTATCCTGGGCTGACTATCCCACAGCTATATAGTGAAATTGCCGCGAGCGTGCCATCCTCCACGCAACTGATCGAGATTACCGTGACGGATGAAGATGGCACACGCGCTGCCCATCTGGCAAATGATCTGGCTGCTGCCCTGATTGCCCAGCAGAAGCAGGCCATGCAGCAGCTCAACGCGCAAGCCCAGCAGCCGCTGCTGGATAGCCTGGCAGCCACCCAAAAACAAATTGACACGGACCAGGCAACGCTCAAGACCCTGCAAGCCAATCCATCAGCCAACCAGCAGCAAATTCAGCAACTTGAGAGTGATTTGAGCGGCCTCCAGCAACAGCACGCTCAAGAGCTTCAGACGCTCACGACCATCCAGAGCGAGGAAGCAGGGACTTCCAGCTTCCTGCAAGTGGTTGGGGTGGCGCAGCCGAGCCATATTCCTCTCCACACGACCTCCTGGCATGCAGCCGTTGCGGCTGCGGGCCTTGGCTTAGGTTTGCTCCTGGGAATTTTGCTCGTTCTGCTCCGGGATTGGCTTGATCAGCAGGTTCCCACGACGTCTGCGCTGAGCGAGTTATTGGGTTGGCCCATTTTGGAAGAATTAGATATGCCATCCCCCAAGAAGGGGCAGCCCGCCAGCAGCGCTGGGCAAGAGGGAACACAGCCAGAGGCGCCTTACCATCTGCTCGGCCAGAATCTGGCCTTTTTAGGGATAGAGTCCCCGCTCGTTTCGCTCGCTGTGACGAGTACGCTCGCTGATAGCAAGGCAGCAAATGCCGTTGCTGCTGGCCTGGCAGCATCTCTGGCGCGAGGCGGAAAGCGGGTGGTGCTCGTTGATGCAAACTTCTCCAAACCATCGCAGCATCGCCGTTTTGGCACGCCTTCTGAACCCGGCCTGGGAGCAGTCGCTTTGGCGTTCAGCGCATCGCCACAGGCTGAGCTATCACTTGCAGCCTATCTCTACCCGGCACGGGATGAGTCATCTTTTCTGCGAGTCTTACCTGCTGGCCCCATCCCGCCAAATCCCAAGCAGGTGTTGAAATCGCAGGCTATGGGTGAGGTCTTTCAAGCGCTGCGCAAAACCGAGGCCGATGCGGTGGTGCTGGCTGCTCCGCCAGTGAACGGCTCGGAAGAGAACTGTGTGATCCCCGCGCTGGCGGATGGAGTGCTGGTGGTGATTGGCCGCTCCCACGCACGCAGGGCACAACTCCTGCGCATGAAACGATCTCTGGAAGAAGCAGGGGCCAAGATACTGGGATGTGTCCTGTGGAGTAACGGAGCGAACCAACTTCAGCCCGTAGGACAACCGGGCGACGTTGTAGAGGTTCCGTTGCCTTAACAGGGAGCGCCCGGGTTTGTGAAGATACCTGCTCTTGCACCTGATCTGCTACTGAGCACAGGCCGACTGTAAACGTTGTAGAAGCGATGGTTGAGAACTCGCCAGGAAGGGAAGACATGTCACTGGGGAGCATCAACAAAACCACCCAGAGGAGGCGAAAGCCTCCAGGAGCGCGAGCGTGATAAGCGGGAAGACGATCCATTTGATAGATTGGTTGAGGCGCGACGGTGTATCTGACTGGCTGCCCTGGGCTGCTGTACCTGTGCTGCTTGCTATAGGGCTGCTTCCTGGGGTGCTAGGCTCTTTTATGCTGGTTGTTTATGCCGCGCTTGCCATTCTGGTGACCTATCTCTTTGTGGTAAAGCAATATGCCTGGCTGGCGATGCTGTTCATTGCCGCCGGCCTCTTCATTGATTTTTTCATACTTGTCCAGATGCCTTTCTTCGTACCCGATCTTGTCACGATTCTGGCCCTTATCTTTCTTATTGCTTGTTTTTGGGCCCAGTCAGCGGCGCGCCCCTGGATAAGAGTACCCCATCTGGTCTGGTGGGTGGGTGTGCTCCTTCTTGCGCTCCCGCCAGCCATCCGCGGTGGTCTTGCGCTTAATGGAGGCAAATACTATGTAGAGGTGTATCTAGATGCCCTCCTCGTTTATATGGTCGGGGTCCAGGTGGCACGTGATCTCTCCGCTCTCCGACAGCTTTTGAGTCTCCTTGCAGGTTTTGGGGCGTTGATTGCTTTGCATAGCATTTTGCAGGCTGAAACACGACATCTGTTCTTACCTACCCATTATTGGGACACCTATCTCGCCTCAGTCAACGATTTCGCTCTGGCTGGCAGCAAGGAGATACGTGCTGGGTCGTTCTTCATCAACCCCGATTCCGATGGTTCATTTTTAGCGCTGATGCTGTTCATTCCGCTGAGCCTTCTCTTTGAGACACCTTCCAGGCTGTTGAAAGCTCTGTATGCGGTCGAGACGGTGCTTATCACCCTTGGCCTCTTTTTTACCTACAGTTTGATCGCCATGGCCGCTGCGGGCCTGGGTGGCATCCTCTTTATTGCGCTGGTTGGCAGAGGACGCCTTCGCTTCTATATTCTTGGGGTGGCCGGCGTTCTGCTCGTCGTGATTTTCGCGGCATTTCCTTCGCTCCTTCACCTGTTGTTGAGCCATGGCAGTAATGCCGCCTCGGAAATTACGCTGCGGGTGGGCGCCTGGGAAACTGGCATCCGGGTGATTTTGGCTTACCCCCTCACCGGCCTTGGTTTCGGGTTTCATGCCTATCTTGATGGCGCTGCGGCCCTGCGAGTCCCCCTTCAGTATAGGGCGCTCGCTCATCCGCATGATTCGTTTCTGGAGTTTGCTGCCCTGGCCGGTATCCCGATGCTTCTGCTGATGCTGATCATCTTTGGGAAATCGTATTGGCAGGCGTTCCAGAATTATCGCGGAGCGGGGAAGTCGCAGCGCATTTTGATCGGCGGTGGCATTTCTGCCCTGGCAGTGCTCACGTTGAATAGTCTGGCATCTAATTCGTGGACCTTGCCCCCACTCTTACTGGTAGGTTGGCTGCTCTTTGGAGCACTGTCCTCGCCCAGGCTGCTTCCTCCGCTGCGCTCTCGCCTGCATCTGGAACACCGCCCTTCTGCGGAAGAGCAAAAGGTTGATGAGGCTGTTCTGCCTGGGGGTGTTCAGGCATGAGCGGCTCCGCTGGCGAACTTTCAGCCTACCCGCTCGATGCGGCGTCTTTGCTGGCATTAGTGCCCAATACGCTCGCCAGGCAAGGGACTCCTCAGGAGGGGCGAGTCCCCCACCAGGCGTCGTCTGGCCCTCAAGCAACTTTGGTGGCTCAAGAGGCGCTCGTTGCGTGGAATATCTGCCTTGCTACAGGCGATGAGGAACAGCGGACGGCTTTTCTCACGAAGGCTGTGTGGTTGCGGGAGCAGGCGACGTTGTTGGCTGACGATCTTGCCGGTTGGCCGGTTTTGACGCGAGTGGCGACGCTTTCCGAGCCTGTGCCCTTGCTCTCTGCCACCGCGCAGGGCCTGGCGCTTTCTGTTCTGGTGCGCGCTTACCAGATGACGAGCGACGATACGTTTTGGCGTCTGGCAAGGCGTGCGGTACGCGCCTTTGAACGGGATATCTTTGATGGAGGGGTTTGTGCGCCGATTGGAGATGCGGGCGTCTTCTTTGAGGAGGCAGCGGCTTATCCTGCATCACATCGTCTCTGCGCCTGCTTGGTAGGACTCTATAGCCTGCACGAATATCTGGTGGTGGCGGATGATGCCAACATCGCTGACCTTGTTCGGCGCGCTCTGCAAACCATTTCTACCCTGGCGGCATTTGATGCTGGTTATTGGTCACGCGCAGATTTAGCCTCCAGGTGGCTCGCGTCTCCAGCGGTGCATGCCTTGCATATCGCGCTGCTGAAGGCGCTTGCTGATGCTTCGGGTGATGCCGCCTGGGCGGCGCTGGCGGCTCGCTGGGCAGGTTACCAGCGTCATCTCTCATCGCGTCTGCGCTATTTCCTCAGCAGCAAAGCGCGCCTGGTGCGGAAGATGTGCGGAGGGTGGCTTCAACGGCGCTTCTTGCGGGGCGTCGTGGCTGCCCAGCAGGAAAGCCCAAGAAAAGTATGTGTGCCTATTACCGCCTTCCCTGTGGCTGGGGGCATGCGCGCGGTGCTGGCTGGGATAGCACAGGCCATGGCAAACGATTGGGAGATAGAGTATCTGGCCCAGCGCGTTGGCCCGCACGATGGCAGCTTTACCATCCATTCGTTTGGGAACGAGCACAGCACCTATTGGCACTTTCCCAATGTCTGGTTTTATGCCTGGAGTGGATGGCTCCGCCTGCTTTCTCTGCTGCGCCGCGACCAACGCTATCATCTGATTTTTCCGCAGGATGGTGTCTTTAGTGGCGCGTATGCAGCTTTAGCGGCGAAGCTGGCGGGTGTACGTGTCATCTCTATGGACCACGGCACGATTACCTTGCCCTCTAGCCCGACCTTTCGCGCCGAACGGCTGCGAGCGATAGCGAGTGCTTCTTTGCCAGTCCGGCTGCTCTCGCGGGTGCGTTATGCCTGTTATTGGCCGTCCCTGCGCCTGTTGATCCGTCTTGCCAACAGCGCTACTGATTACTTTCTGCCTGCTGGAGATGCCGTGGAAGTGGCTTACCGGGAGCAGTTTGGGATTTCCTCAGACCGGCTGATGCGCTGCCCATTTTTGATTGATACGGAATACTACAGGCCATGTGATCCGTCGAGCAGGGCCTGGCAGCGGGCGCAACTGCACCTGCCCGCTGATGGCGTGCTCATCGCCATGGTCAATCGGTTGGCCCCGGAAAAGGGCATCGATATTGCCTTGCAAGGCATCAAGAGTGCCCTCGAAAAACTCCCTGCTGATCTGCGCTCCCAGGTGCGGGTGGTGATTGCCGGAGAAGGGCCACTGCGCCCCCAGATTGAAGCGGATATTTCCCGCTATGGCCTGGAATCTACGTGCTTTCTGTGGGGTGAGCAGAGTCGGGATAATGTTGCGCTGCTTCTGAGTATCAGCGACCTGTTCCTCTTTACGGCCACCCGTGACATCAATTCGGTGGCGGTTCTTGAAGCCATGGCTGCCGGACTGCCAGTGATTGCCTCGGCAGTTCCTCCTTCTAAGGCTGTGCTGCTGGCAGAAGGGCGTGGTATGGCAATTCCTCCTGGCGATGCCGAGGCGGTGAGTATTGCTCTGGCAGAAGCTCTTCAGGATTTGCCAGGTTGTCGCCAGATGGGGGCACGAGCGAGAGCGTACATCGAAACACGCCACAGCGCCCAGATGCTCAGGCGCTGCCTGCTGCGAGCGACCGGCTGGCCTCTGACAGCGGATGATGTCAATCAGGATGCGCGCGAAGAGGCAAGCTCGTTGTTGAGCAGGGGTTATCTTAAGAAGGGAATGCCTGAGCATGCTGCCGACACAAACCCCTGAGGACCATGATATGGAGGAAGAGCGCACACCTTCTCTCCAATCAACCGAGGCAGAACAGAGGGCTGATGCTGTGGAGGAGGAAGCGCCTGACAAAGCGTCCTTTGATGCCTCTGCAAGCTCCTCATCTGAGGGCCTGAGCATCGATCAGTTTCCTACCAGCCCGCTGCCAGCTATCGACCAATGGCCCACGCAGCCTATCCCCGCTCTGGTTGGTGAGCCTTACTTTCTTCCGCAGGGAACCTTTGTAGATGACGAGTCGGCGGAAGAGATAGAGGCACTGCTTCAGCCAGCTATCGAACGTATGGCGGAGACGGGGCCCCATCCGGCTGTCCAGTCAACGGGCAGCACAGGCAGTTATGTTGCCTTGCGCAATCTCGTCAAAAGTTCAGGCATTTATGCGCTGGGTGCTCTGGCTTCTCCGCTGGCGTCATTGGTGCTCTCGCCATTCCTGGCGCATCGGCTTTCGCCGACGAACTACGGTATCCTGGCGGTGCTGACCACTGTGATCGGTTTAGCGGCGGGCATTACCCAGCTTGGCCTGGGCTCAGCGTTCTTCCGGGTCTATAACTATGAGTTCACCGAGCAGGATGATCGGGGCGCTGTGCTGGCAACGGTGACGCTGCTGCTGGCGCTGATCGCGCTGCCGGTGGGTATCCTGTCGTCCCTGCTTGCCTCTGTCCTGGCGCAGTTGCTGCTTGGCCGAGCCGCGAATGGGGAGCTTGTCACGCTGGCCGCCTGGGTCGTGGTTGTGCAGAATCTGACTGTGCCCGGTTTTGCCTGGCTGCGCGCCGAGAATCGCCCCCTGTTCTTTTCTTTGCTCACCATAGCCAATCTGATTCTGGTGCTGTGCGCCAATCTGCTGCTGGTGGGCGTGCTGCGTTGGGGTGTGGCCGGTTCGCTGCTTGCCACCGGCCTTGGCTATGCGTGTGTGATGGTCTGCACGGTGCCGTTTATCTTGTGGCGTACCAGACTGCACGTTCGCAGAGACGTTGCCTGGAGCCTGATTACCTTTGGCGCGCCGCAGGTCTTAAGCTATATCTCTTTCTGGGTGCTGCAATTGTCTGATCGGTATCTGCTGAGCCTGTTGGGGTCGCTGGCTCAGGTGGCAAGTTATGCGGTTGCCTATAGCCTGGGATCGGTCTTGTCAACGCTGGTCATTTCTCCATTTTCCCTAGCCTGGCCTGCCTTGATGTTTAATGTCGCCAAGCGCAAAGATGCGCCCGCTGTCTTTCAGGTCATCTTTCGCTATTTCAGCACGATTCTGCTGTTTGTTGCCTTTGGCGTGTCAATTGCTAGCACGCTTTTATTGAACTGGTTATTTCCAGCCAGCTATCACTCGGCAGCACCCATTATTCCTATAGTAGCGGAATCCATCGTCTTTTATGGACTCTATATCGTTCTTATGTGTGGGTCCAGTATCCGGCGCGTCACCTGGATGCCTGCTGCGTTTACCGGTCTGGCGGCTGCTACCAATTTTGGGCTGAATCTGATATTGATTCCGCTGTTTGGACCAATGGGAGCGGCAGCCTCAACCTTGATTGCCTATGTGCTGCTGGCCGTGGTGGCCTATGTCGCCAATCAGCGTATCTATCCTGTTCCCTATGATACCAGACGCTTTTTGCTTGCTCTGGTGATGGGTGTAGCGCTCTATCTGGGCGCTGCCCTGATTTCGCTGGGATGGGGCGAGTTCTGGCGCTGGTCGCTGACGATTGCGTGTCTGGCGCTCTATGGAACCTTCTTGCTGTTCCTTCTGCCAGGGGGAATAGCCCTGCTGCGCGCACAGAGCGCTCGCTTTATGCCACATATTTTCTCGGATCGGAGAGTCTCGTAGTATGGCGCACTCAGTGTCTTCTCCTGTTGAATCACAAACAGCGTCTGCGATCCAGGCCCCCTCAACGCGTGTGTGTATGCACGTGCTGGGGATCGCGCGGACAGATGGCCGTGTGCTGCGCGAGGCGACGGCTTTGGTACGTGCAGGGATGGCCGTTTCTATCGTTGACATTGAAGACCAGCGTGAGGGTCCTGTCGAGGAGGATTTGCAGGGTGTTCGCCTGCGACATCTAAGGTCGCCAAGCTGGTTTGTCTCGACACGCTTCAAACCCTGGTTTCTGGTCAAGGCGTTTCAAATATTCTGCCGGGGAACCCTGGCCTTGCTGCGCGCGCCTACTGATGTGTATCATGCCCAGGATATGACGGCCCTTCCTGCGTGCTATATTGCTGCGCGGCTGCGTCGGAAGCCGCTGATCTTTGACGCGCATGAATTACCCTGGGTAGAACCTACCACCACTCGTTTTCGACGGCTCAATGCGCTGGCTATTCGGGTCTTTAAAGGAATGGTTCCGCGCTGCAATGGGGTGATCACCGTGTCGCCGCCTATCGCGCAGGAATTGCAGCGCCGCTATGGAGGGCCGGAGCCCGTGCTGATTCGCAACATGCCAGAATATCAAGCGCCTGTCTCCAGTGATCGGCTTCGGAACCGCCTGGGCCTGAGCGAGCAAACACGCATTGCGCTCTATCAGGGTAATCTGCAACCGGATCGCGGGCTTGACCGGCTGGTCTATGCGGCCAAATTTCTTGATCCTGGCGTGGTGATCGTGCTGATGGGTCGCAGTGTGATGGGAGATGCGCTTCAGAAACTGATTGCCCAGGAGGGCGTCGATGATCGCATCAAGGTTCTTCCGCCAGTTCCCTATGCCGAACTGTTAGAATGGACGACTTCTGCCGATGTCGGGTTAATTCTCTATGCAAGAAGCCATTCACTGAATGTTCAGATGTGTTTACCAAATAAATTATTTGAATATCTGATGGCTGGCCTCCCGGTGCTGGCTTCCTCGCTGGATGCCGTCGCCGAGATTTTGCAGACCTACGAGGTAGGGGCTATTGTCTCGTCGCTGGAGCCGGAAGAAATTGGCCGCGCGATTAGCGCGCTGGTGGCCGATAGCGCGGCGCTGGCGCGCATGAAAGCGAATGCGCTGGCGGCGGCTCAACATGATTTGCGCTGGGATGTAGAAAGTCAGCGCTTGTTGCAGCTCTATCGACAGGTATTCTCTGGCTCGCAGAATGGTTCCCGGACTCAGGTGCAAAACGCTTCAGAACATCTGGCATCATAAGCGATAAGGAATGCGCAATGCGTATTTTGCATGTTCATCCCATTAATCAGGTAGCGCAGCAGTATATGGATGGCCTGGCCCGGCTGGGCCATACGGGGACGCTGTATGAGCCGAGCCTTGCTGGCGGCGGCGCCGCCCTTCCGCTCAAATTGGCGATGATGCCAGGGCGTATTTTTCATATGAGCCAGATTGTTGGCGATCTCAACAGCGCTCATTATGATCTGGCCCATATTCATTGGGCCAGCTATGGCGTGCTGGGACTTGCGAGCAGGATTCCCTATATCGTCCACTGTCATGGAAGTGATGTCCGTGAGCGCTTAAAAACGCCAGCAGCCCGGATTCTACTCACTCCTATCTTGCGCCGGGCGGCAGCGGTGCTGTGCATCACTCCCGACCTGTTGCCCGTGGTGCAGGGTGTGATTTCCGATGCTCGCTTTTTTCCCGCGCCGGTAGATGCAAGCGTGTTTACTCCGCCACCAGACGAGATGCCCCCACGTCCATGGACAGTTTTGCTGTTTGCCCGACTGGAGCCTGGAAAGGGCGTAGAAGTTGCTGCGCAAGGTGTCGCGCACTTTGCTGAGCGCCATCCAGAGGTGCGGGTGTGCTTGCTCGATTATGGAGTGCTCAGCGCGGAGTATCGCCAACGGTATGGTGGCCGTTTCGATTTTCTGCCGCGTGTGCCCCCCGATGAGGTGCCGAACCTGCTCAGGCGAGTGGATGGTGTCGTGGGGCAATTTGCTGTCGGCGCGTTGGGCCTTTCAGAGTTACAGGCAATGAGTTGTGCTCGTCCGGTGATTGCCTCGTTTCGTTATCCAGAAGCCTATGCTGCGCCTCCGCCGCTCTATCAGGCGACAACAGCCGAAGAGGTCGATGCCCAACTGGAATTCATCTTTCAACATCCTCAGGAGGCAAAGGATGTTGGAGAACAAGCGCGTGCCTGGATTCGCGTGTTTCATGATGCCGAGGCCCTTGCCAAGCGGCTAGAGGGGATCTATACGCAAACTCTGGGGCAAGCCGCGTGATAAGCGCCTAACCCCGCCTCATGCACGCCCATCCTTTTGGATGTGGTAGGGAGATAATCGATGAAGTTCTGGACGCCTTAACCAGAACCTGTCAAGGGTGGTGGGGCCTTGATCACGAGGTTTTTCCGGCTACCCCCGGACGGTTCTGTATCACTTCTGCGCTTCAGCAGGGTACTTCTCGTATTATTGTTTCGTGTGCTGTCACGAGGCTGTTCAAGATGAGGTTCGTCAGGCTAGGAGAAAAAGTGAGGTCAGTTACGGGCGGCTGGTACAGTACGTCGTAAAATGAGAACTGGGTGAAGCCTCAGTTCAGGAAGGTTGGGTGGGGCGAGGCTGTGATGGGAGAATATGTTCGCTCAAGCGATAAGGATGTGGGCACGTGGCAAACATCTTGTTTTTTACACCATACTACCCGCCAGAGGTGGGGGCGGCTCAAACACGGATTAGCGAAACTGCGGTGCGCCTGGTGAAGCGCGGGCACAAGGTGACGGTGCTCACGACGCTGCCGAATTATCCGTTAGGGCAGGTGCCTCCTGAATATCGAAACCGCGCCCAGCGTCGCCAGACGCGCGATGGCGTTTCCATTGTGCGTGTCTGGAGTTATATCAGCCCGAATAAAGGGTTTCTCCGCCGCATTCTGTCGCAGCTTTCTTTTGGCTGCCTGGCTCCTTTCCTGGGGATGCGGGCGGTGGGCAAGCCAGATGTGATTATCGTCGAATCGCCTCCGCTCTTTGACGCGATTGGCGGGCGTGTGCTGGCGTGGGTCAAACGCTGCCCTTATATTTTCACGGTGGCGGATATCTGGCCGGAATCAGCCGTGCAACTGGGCGTGTTGCACAACCGCACGCTGATTCGGTTGGCTGAATGGCTGGAGTGGTCGACCTATCGCCGGGCAGGCGCTATCTGGTCGGTTACGGCGGGCATTCGCCAGACGCTCATTGAGCGCGGGCTGCCGGAACAGCAGATTTTCCTTTTGCCCAATGGGGTGGATACCGAGAAATTCCGCCCGTTGCCGCAGGCCGAGGCGCGCGCCGCCCTTGGCTGGCAGGATGGCTTTACGCTGCTCTATGCTGGCACGATTGGGCTGGCGCATGGCCTCAATACCGTGTTGGATGCTGCTGAACAGGTGAAGCAGTATGCCGATGTGCGCTTCATGCTGGTTGGCGAAGGCGCTGCCAAAGATGAGTTAATTGCAGAAGCCGAGCGCCGCCACCTGACCAATGTCAGCTTTCTCAGTGCTCAGCCGCATGACCGCATGCCGCTGATTATTTCCGCTGCCGATGCCTGCCTGGCTTCGCTGCGCAAAGTGCCACTCTTCGAGGGCGCTTTGCCTTCCAAGATGTATGAGGCGATGGCCTGCGCCCGGCCTATTGTGCTGGCTGTCGATGGCGAGGCTCGCGAGCTTATTGCCAAGCAGGCGGGAGCCGCGCTCTATGTGGAACCCGAAAATGCTTCGGCGCTTGCCCAGGGTGTGCTGCAACTGCGCGATCACCCGGAACAGGCGCAGCAATTGGGCCAGCGCGGGCGCGCGTTTGTCAAGGCGCACTTTGACCGAAATCTCCTGGTTGAGCGCCTGGAGGAACGTGTGCTGATGCTGCTTGGCAGGCAGCCGCAAGAGGCGCAGGCGCAGCTTCCCATCCTCCAGGGGGCATCAGATACCGAATAAATCTGGCAGAGATACTGGAGTTTTTGAAAGGAGTTAGTCGTGAAAGCACAGGAGCAGACACCGCTTGCCGAAACGCTGAAACCCAGCAAAAGGCCAGGACGCGAGACGTTCTTGCCATTTGCTCTGCCGCATATTACCGACGCCGAGATTGCCGAGGTGGTGGATACCCTGCATTCAGGCTGGATTTCCACCGGCCCCAAAACCAAACGCTTTGAGCGAGAGTTTGCTGATGTAATTGGCGCTCCGTATGCGGTTGCTGTATGCTCTGCCACGGCGGCGATGCATCTGGCGCTTGAGGCGCTCGGCATCAAACCCGGCGATGAGGTGATTGTGCCGGTCTATACCTTCACGGCCACCGCCGCCGTGATTATCCACTGTGGCGCGCGGCCTGTCTTTGTGGATGTCGACCCGGTGACCTGCAATATCGATCCGGCCCGTTTGGAGGCGGCGATTACGCCGCGCACGCGGGCGGTGATGGTAGTCCATATTGCCGGGCTTCCCGCCGAGATGGACGAGATTCTCGCCATTACCCGCCCGCGCAATATCGCGGTGGTGGAAGATGCGGCCCATGCCTTTCCGGCGCTTTACCGGGGCCAGATGATCGGGACCATTGGCGATCTGACGGCCTTCAGCTTCTACGCGACGAAAGCGCTGGCAACCGGCGATGGTGGCATGATCACGACCAACAATCCTGACTATGCCCAGCGCTGCGCATTGATGGCGCTGCATGGGATGAGCCGGGATGCCTGGAAGCGCTATACGGCTGAAGGCTCCTGGTTTTACGAGGTCGTGGAGGCCGGATTCAAGTATAATCTGACCGATCTGGCCGCTGCCCTTGGACTACAGCAGCTTGCCCGCCGCGAATGGCTGTTGGAGCGACGGCGCAGCATTGCGGCGCGCTATACCGAAGCGTTTGCCCAGATGCCCGAACTGGAGACGCCGCCCAATCCGGCCCATGTGCAGCATGCCTGGCATCTCTATCAACTGCGGATTCACCCTGAGCGCTTGAACATTACTCGTGAAGCGTTTATTCAGGCGCTGGGCGAGGCCAAGATCGGAACCAGCGTGCATTTTATCCCGCTGCACATCCATCCATATTATCGAGACGCCTTTCAGCTTGCGCCCCAGGATTTTCCGGCAGCACTGGACCTCTATCAGCGAGAAATCTCGCTGCCGATTTATCCAGGGATGACGGATGAGGATGTGGCTGATGTGATTGCCGCGGTTCAAGACGTGGTTGAGACGCATCGGCGTTAAAAAGCCGGGAAGAAGACCATGATGCTATCTCAAGCGCCCCGACGCGCGGAAAAGATGCGCTGGCGCTGGGAACAGGGGGAACAGGCATGAGCTTGCACGTAAAGCGCTTTGTTGATGTGGCTGTGGCAGCGCTTTTGTTGCTGGCGCTGTCGCCTGTGTTCGCGATCATTGCTGGCCTTATCCGGCTGGATGAGCCAGGTCCGGTGTTTCATCGTGGCCTGAGAGCGGGCCGCAATGGTCGCCCGTTTGCTGTCTTCAAGTTTCGCAGCATGACTCTGGCTCCCATGCCCAGGCAAGAGATTACGGTCAGCAATGACCCGAGGGTGACGCGCATTGGGCGCTTTCTGCGGGCAACGAAGCTGGATGAATTGCCGCAGTTGTTCAACGTTCTGCGGGGTGAGATGAGCCTGGTTGGCCCTCGCCCAGAATCGCCGCACTATGTTGCCTATTATACCGCTGAACAACAGCAGGTCTTGTCGGTGCGGCCTGGCATCACCGGGGCCGCGCAGATTTATTTCCCTCATGAAGAGGAATTGCTCAACGGTCCCAATCCGGAACAATTGTATATTCGCCGCGTGATGCCTGCCAAGCTGGCGATTGACCTGGATTATGTCCGCTACTGGTCGTTGTGGCTTGATCTGAAACTGATTGTGTTGACGCTGGTGGCAATCGTGCGCCCCGTTGCGCCATCACCACTGCGTGCACAGCCCACGTCACCACTGCGTGCACAGCCCGCGCCTGCCGCGCAGCATCATCATTTGGAGGGAAGGAATGGAGGCACGATGTCGCTGAACAACACGAAAGGGTTTTCATCCCCTCCAGAGGAGCCGTCCTCACCAGAACAGTTGCAAGGCACGGCCAGGCTGCGCGCATGGTTTGCCTATCATATCATCCGGCGCATCCGTGAATATGGTATCGTTGTGATCCTCGATATTATCCTGGTGACGGCAGCTTTTGAATTGGCAACGCTGCTGCGCTTTGTGAATACACCCTATCTGACAGATCAACTGCGCATACAGTTTCCGGCCAACCTGCTGGCCGGGCTGATCTACGCCATTTTTGCGTATCTCTTTGGACTCCAGCGGCGGCTCTGGCGTTATGCCAGCATCAAAGATGGGCTGGCGCTGCTCCCACCGCTTGGCATTATGATGGTTGCGATTGCCGCGCTGGACTTGATTCACACGCCAAACGGACGACTCTATCCGATCAGCATTGCCATTGGCGGCGGCCTGTTTGCCTTCTTGCTCCTGGGCACTGCCAGGGTGGTGCCACGGATTATCTATACCAGCCAGGTGGTTCCTCCTGCCGGGCAGAGCACCCGCGTGCTGATCATTGGCGCGGGCCAGGCCGGAGCCGCGCTGGCTTCGCGGTTCCTGGTCAACAATCGCCAGGGGTATCGGCTCATCAACTTTCTGGATGATGACACCTCGAAGTGGTACCGGCGCATTCATGGGGTGCGCATTCTGGGACCGGTTGAGTCGCTTCCCGAAATTGTGGAGAAACAGCAGATCGACCTGATTGCCATCGCTCTGCCAGCGGCTGGCGTGGAGCGCATTGGGCAAATCCTCGCGCTGTGCCAGCAAACATCTGCCAGCGTCAAAATCTTGCAAGGATTAGATCAAATGCTGGGCGGGCAATCTGAGGCGTCTTTTCTGCGCCCGGTTGATGTCGCTGATTTGCTGGGCCGAGAGGTGGTGCCGCTCCAGTCGGATGAGGCGCATCGGATGCTGCGCGATAAACTGATTCTGGTGACCGGAGCCGCTGGCTCGATTGGCTCTGAATTGTGCCGCCAGTTGCTCGGTTACGCGCCAGCCATGGTAATGGCGCTGGATACCAATGAAACCGGCTTGTTCGATTTCGCCGAAAGTCTGCACGCGCATCCCCATGCCGATAGGCTGCGCCTGCGCATTGGCGATGTGACCGATACGGCGAGCATGGACCATTTGTTTGCCACGGAGCGCCCGCATTTTGTGTTTCACGCCGCTGCCTATAAACATGTCCCGTTGCTAGAGGACCACCCCGATCAGGCGCTGCGTACCAATGTGCTGGGCACCTATCATCTGGCGCGGCTGGCGCGCAAGCATGGGGTGGGCTGCTTCGTCTTTATTTCCAGCGATAAGGCTGCGGCGCCCGTGAACGTGCTGGGCGCATCCAAACGGCTTGGGGAGTTGGTGGTGCAGGCGCTGGCGCGGGAAGAGGCTGGTTCGACACGCTTCTGTGGCGTGCGTTTCGGCAATGTGATCGGCAGCCGTGGCAGTGTCGTGCCGACCTTTTTGAAGCAAATTGAACACAAAGGCCCCGTGACCATTACCGATGAAGCGGTCACCCGCTATTTTATGACGATTCCAGAGGCGTGCGGGCTGGTCATTCTCGCGTCCACGATGGCAGACAGCGGCGGCATGTTCTTGCTGGATATGGGCGAGCCAGTGCGCATTGTCGACCTGGCAGAGAAGATGATTCGGTTGCAGGGTCTGCGCGTGGGGGTCGATATTCCGATTGTGTATACCGGTTTGCGGCCAGGTGAACGTCTCCACGAGGTGTTGTCGGCTCCGGATGAGGAACTGCTTCCTACCAGCTATCACAAAATCCTTCAGATCGGTTCTGATGGAAAGACCCCTGCACTTTCAACCTTAGAGGCATGGATGGAGGAACTGGAGCAGTGCTGGCAGCAGGAGGGAGACAAGGCGCTGCTTCAGACGCGGCTGAAAGAGCTTACCAGGGCAAACCCTCTGATCTCTCCTGTGGAGACACGGCAGAGTGTGGATGCTGCCACCAGGGGCAGCGTTTCCTAGCAGCAAGGTAACTCCCACCCCAGCAGCGGGGATGACCCCCTTCCAGTGTTAAGCAATGAGTGACGCCTCGGTGTGCCGAGGCGTCACTCATTGCTTATATGCATCATTTTTCACTCTACCGATCTGTTTGTTGATCTGCAATTATCAAGATAATATCGAGCGCAAGAAAAATAATAGCACTGTAATGAGAGTTGCAAGAGGATTGACTTTAAAACTATACTACTGGTAGGCGCTGAATTGTCAGGATGAGGCTTGGAGACCGAAGGAGATTGGCTGATGAAAAGTCCCTGGCTACGAGGAGCACCTGTTTTGCTCCTCCTCGTTTCTATTGCAGGTTGTGGCACCTATTCTCCACCTGCCGTTTCTACTCCTACCACTGGTGCTACGTCGAATAATCCCTGCGCCAAGAGCTATACCTATGACCATCTGACGGATATGGGGAAAGCCCAGGTGATTACCGATCAAGAGCAAGACTATAATGGCTCCTCAGGGGTTGAAACCGTCAAACTGGATGCGACCAAGAGCGCGACGGTGACGGTTTCGGTCAGTGAAACCACCACAATCTCTACCGAGGTTGATTTAGATGCGGTTGTCGCGGGAGTGCAACAAGAGGTTAATTCATCCGTGAGCTTTGCTGTGACCGCTTCGATCTCGAATTCCCCCGAAATCCAGATACCCGCGCAATCCTGGGGATATGGCAATTATGGCGTCTTTGTTCAGGTTGCCTCTGGACATCTCTACAGCTTCAAATGCCACAAAGATTACGGCCCGAACGTGAAAACCTACACGCCCATCGCCGCTGGCTGGTGTACCTGGGTCACCGGTGGAAGTTCCTGTGCTTCGGTTGATCCCACCAGGGCATAGCTGCCGGAGTAAGACATGGGGGCCTTCAGAGACTGGTGATCTTTTCTCTGAAGGCTCCCACCAGGGTATTGCTCGTGGGGTGAAGCGTCACGCCGTTTCTCGGGGCCACGTTGCTGGTGATGTTTTCGCGAGTGATTAGATATTGAACGGTGTAGTCCCAGACATTAGGGATAATGCTGGTGGGGTCTTGTCCGTGAATGGTCCAGGTGAGAGGTTCTGCCGGCAATCCGATGGGATCGAATTTCAGGTCTTTGCTTCCCAGTGGTTCTATGGCTCCACTGTCTGTGAGTCGATATGCCTTCAAGGTGCCTGTCAGAACCCCATCTGGCGGCAGGTTCGCGTCAAAAATCGTTTTTTCCTGAGCGGAGAAAGCCTTGGTATCACCATTATTCATTTCCAAGGGGCTGGTTGTGCCGTTGGTGGAACCATTCCCACCAACCGCCGGGGCCGTGAAAGCATATTGAATCACGAATTTGTCTGGGCCAAAAAGGTTTTTGGTATGCTCGCAGGTCACCTCGGTCAGTTGAATCGTCATCTCGACCAATGGGATAGGGGTCGGAGTTGGGGTCGGGGTCGGGAGGGGCGGAGGTGCAGGGGGATGGTTTTGGTTGATAATCCAGGCGCCCCCCAGGAAGACGATTAAGGAAATAACGGTGGCGACGAGCACAAAGACGCACCCGTTATGATTGAGGATTCGATCTGCCAGGCTTTTCTTCACGGGCTGTGACTGAAGAATAGGCGGTGGGGGTATTGGCCCCTGGAAAGAAGAATAAGCTGATGTTAGACCAAGTGGGTGCCCACATCTGGTACAACTGGGAACATTGGGGTCATTCGTCGCTCCGCACCGCGCACATTGCTGAAATCTTCCAGACCGCATATTCGTGGCTGCCTCCGATAAAAATGCACATCTCCGGTCGATTTCAACCTGAAATCGACAGATGGTGGGGAGAAAATCAATAGAGATGATATGTTCATGATATTAACTAAAACTTGCGCTATATGTAGTATACCAGACGGCAATTTATAATTACCAGGTGGCTGAAAAAAAGCGAAAAGGCAACCCCGGCTGGTGCGGAGATGTGAATGCCGGGAAATGCGTGCCTAAAAATGCGCCGAGCAAATACCCCAGGCCGCGCAGGAAAAGCGCGGCCTGGGGTATTTGCTCAATGTTCTTTTTGCTTTATGCTCTGGTGAGGGCGGGCGCGGCAATTTGCCGCGCCCGCTTCGTTTGTCAGGATGCGCGCTTGCGTTTGAAGCTGAGGCGGCTGGTGATGCGGTTGAGCATGGGCACCGCGTCATCGATCTGCAAGAAGCGCGTGAAGAAGAGGTAGACCACGCAAGCACAGATCATGCCCGCGCCGATGCGTACTGCCAACAGCACAAGCGTTTCCAGCGAGCCGCGTCCATCGATGCCCGTATAGAGAATGATGCGGTCCACGATGGCATAGCCTACCAACGCTGCCAGGGTGGAAACCAGGCTGGCAGCCAGCACACTGACGATAAAGATAAAGAGGGTGCGCAGGTCGAAGCCGCGCAGGCGCTGACGCAGCAGCAGCAAAAGCGCGGTTGCCTCGCCGAGCACGCCGATGGACATCGCCAGCCCCAGGCCGCGCAGCCCCCACGGGAAGAAAAGGATGCTCAGGCCGATCATGAAGGCAAACTGGCAGAGGCTGACATAGACAGGCGTGCGGCTGTCGCGCAGGGCATAGAACGAGCGCGTCAGAATCTCCACCGAAGCGTGACCGGCGATGCCAATTGCCAGGAAGATGAGCGGGTCATAGACGACGCTGGTATCTTGCGCGGTGAAGTTGCCGTGCTGATAGAGCAGGCGGATGATTGGTCTGGCAAGACCGATCAGGCCCAGGCTGGCCGGAATAGAAAGCAAGAGAATGCCGCGCAGGGTAGTCAGAATGACGTGGCGCAGCCGCTCGAAATTGCCGCTGGCGTAGAGCGTGGCGAGGGTGGGGAAGGCGGCTGTGGAGACGGCCATAGCGAAGATGCTGATGGGCAAGAGCATCAGTTGGAAGGCCATAAAGAAGCCGGTGGCATTACTCACAAAGTCGTTGGTGTTATTGGTGTTGGTCATCAACGAGGCCAGCGCGCGATCAACACCGAAGGCAAAATAGAGCATGCCCGCGTTCACAATGCGCGGCAGCATCAGCCTGCCGATGTTGCGCACGCCTGGATGCATGAAATTGATGACGGGGCGATAGCGCAGCCCGGCAACAAACGCGCCGGGAATCTGCACCAGAAATTGGAGCGCTGCGCCCAGCACCACGCCCCAGGTCGCGCCCAGGATGCCCAGGTGCCCGCCAAAAAGATGCGTCTGGTTATCGACCAGCGTGGCGCACAAGCCCAGGATAAGGCCGACATTGTAGAGGACGGTGCCAATGGCCGGAAGCAAGAAGCGCTGGCGCGTCTGTAAGATGGCGCTGATGACGGTTGAGCCGCCCAGGAAGATGGGTTGCAAGAGCATGATGCGCACGAGCGTCACAATTTCAGCGGTTTCACCTTTCGCCGGATTGAGTACATACAGGGGCACCAGTTCAGGGGCCAGGATGATGGCAATGGCGGCTAAAATGGCTAGCCCGGCGATGGTGGAGTTGAGCGCGGCGTTGGCGACGTAATACGCGGTTTTTTTATCGCGCTTCTCTACCAGATACTGTGTGAAGATGGGGATGAAAGCTGAACTCAGCGCGCCCCCGGAAACCAGATTGAAGATGGTGTCGGGGATATAGAACGCTTGCGTATAAGCATCGGCATCGACGCCAGCCCCAAACAGTCCGGCAAACAATGACCCACGCAGCAGCCCCAGCACGCGGCCCACCAGAAATGAGCCGGTGATGATGATGGTTGCCAGCATGATGGTGTTGGTTTTGAGGGCGCGTAGCTGCATCGAGGGCTGGTCGTCTTCGGCAGCGCCGCCCTCTGCCGGAAGAGCGGCAGCCTCGATGGCAGCCAGGCTCATCGACATGGAGGGCTGATCGTCGAAGTACGCGCTCTCGTGGCGCGCAGGGGAAAAGGTTGCCATGCTCGACTCAAATGAGATGGCGTCCAGTTGATCTTGATCGACGTTAGGGCCATCTACGCCCTGCACCATCTCATGATGATGACGATAGCGGGGATCGACCATGGTGGGCATGTCGTCTGGATCAACGGGTGTCATGCCGGGTTGATTTGGCGCAAGAGCGGGGTTGATCGGCTCCATGCTCGTTTGTGTTCTGGAGGGATCGGGGCCTAAAGCGCCGGAATTGCGCGCCTTGGGGCGTGATTGCACCTGTGCCTGAGTGGGGCGCTGCTCTGGGATTGGTTTTTGCGCAGGTGTGCGCGGAGACTCTTCTCGATTGTCTTGCTCAGGCCGCCCCGTCATGGCTGCTCCCTTGCTGGCGAGGTAGGCCAGCCGTATTCTTCTCATCTACTATAAAACTTTTTCCGCTTACTCTAGTGACAACGTATGAGTGATGAATTGCGTTTCCCGTGGCTGATAGAAAGAGCATATTGGTTCCTTGGGAGCATAGCATAGCTGAGAAGGGAAGACAAGAAAAATAGCCTCATTTGGGGTGCTCTTGCGATTCTGCTTTCAGCAGCGCCAGCACGCCCAGGGCGTAGGCATTGGAGACGGTGGCGGCATCATACCACTGCTTATCCGGATATTTTCTACGTCTCAAATAGTGTATAATCTCATCATATTAAAAATTCCTATGCAATACACTTCATCAATGGCCCAGTCATGCAGCCTGTTTAAGAGCGCTTCCAAAAAGGAGCAGCGCAATGGAGCTTTTTTACACGGATTACTGGGCATTAACTGGTGGTTATAAAGACCTGGATTCGCATACCACCCGTATGGTCAAAGCGCTGCAACGCGCTGGTATTGCAGATCACATGCCATTTATTCTGGAGGCAGATGGGTCTTACGATGCGCGCCTCAACCAATTTTTCCGAGAATTACCCCTCAATGGAGTGCGATCTCCCAAATCCTGGCGTAGTTACGCCTTGGACTTATTAACCTGGATGCGCTTTCTCGTTCAATGCCGTGGCAAAACTATCTGGGATGGTGACCACGATGATTTGGTAGCCTTTCATGGAGCGCGGAGGGGGGTGACCATGCCCCTTGGAAACCTCCCAGAGCCATCAGTTGACTTTGCACAGATTGATGCCTCCTCTTGGAACCGCTGTGTGGCTGCGTTGGACAAATTTTATCGCTGGGCACAAGCAAAGGCTTACATTCGCGAGGTTCCCTTCACCTATCGTCAAGGGCAACGCCGTCAAGGGGAAGTAACGGAAACCATCCAGCGTAATGAAGCCCTTGAACGCGCAGCTCGACATGGCGATATGCGATTTTTGTCCATGGACGACTATCTCCGTTTTCGTGAGATTGGTTTGAGGGGCCACCTCCCTGACGGGAGGGATGATCCTGCGTTCCGCGGGCGCAACGGGGCTCGCAATGCTGCGTTCGCAGAACTGCTTGTTACGACTGGCATACGTCTGGAAGAAGCCAACAGCTTTTTGATGATCGAACTTCCCACCTTTTCTCTTCAATCCTCCGAGAAAAATTATCCGTTCTCTCTAGCGCCAGGGATCACCAAAGGTGAGAAGGGGCGTACCATTCGCCTTCCGAAGCGTGTTCTCCAGCTTTTGCAGCAGTATCAGCAGATTGAGCGCGACAGCGCTACCGCACGAGCACAACAAAAAGGAACTTATCAGGCTCTCTCACGCAGCATAGGTGTAATGTCTACCAAGCGTCATACCTGTATCATACAGCTCGGGAACAAACGGATCTCAAGACAAATCGATAGGATTCCACCGTCCGAGCGGTGTTTGTTATATCACTGTGCTGCTCCGGGGACGCTCATCGAACCGTTGGCATTGTGGCTCACCGAGCAGGGTCTCCCGATGAAGACCGATAGCTGGGAAGCCATTTTTGCTCAGGCCAGTGTACGTTGCCGCCAGTTCGGCTTCGATCTGGAGGTCACGCCACATATGCTCCGGCACACCTTTGCCGTACACATGCTTGCAATGCTCATCGAGGAACAAATTGGAGCCTTATTTCCTTCCAGCGGCGAAGAGCTTGGAGCCATTTCCGACCCCTCGACCGCAGGCGCTGCCGCATATCGCCGCCTTGCAGGCGACCCTTTGCGGACCCTACAACGGTTATTAGGTCACGCGTCTATTACCAGCACCATGATCTATTTGAGTAATGTGATGGAAGCCCAAAAGCTGGTTGACAATGCTATTCACCGTTATGCAACAGCGTTGTCAGCGCTTTTAGGGGAGGAGGATAGTGATGGATAAGCCAGCCATCACCAAAGGAAGGCGCCACGTCACATTTTCCACTTCGCTGGTCTCAGCACCTCCTCCAGAGCCTGAGCGGATCACGCCCTTGACTCTCGTCCTTGGATTTTCGGAAGGACGGTCCTTATCTGTTGATTTCTCCTCGGAGCAATGTGAACAGGTAGCACGCGAACTCTTATCCGCTCTGGCAGCAATCTGCAAATTTGGGAACCGAATCAATACATCGGGTTCCGCTTTCGCTTATGTTCAGACTATTCACATTTTTCTGCGATTTCTCAAGCAACGGCATCTGGCACCTTACAATCTCCTCTCGGTGACCCAGTTCTCGAAAGAGGATATCGATGCTTTCGAAGACTACTTGCGAGCATGTGCAATAAGGGAATCAAGCAATACGCCATACAGACACATGAATAGATTAGTCTTACTCTTGCGCGAATGGATGAGATTGTTTCCGCATCCTGTTTCAGACTCCTTACGAGAGCGGTTGGTGTATTCGGTCAATGGGGGGATTGGGAAGCATCAACCGCGGAATGGCTATAGTCCGTTGGTTGCGGAAGCCATCCGCACCGTTTGTAAGAAGGAGATCCCACGAATTGTCCAACGTATTACCGTAGAGGGGGAAGAACTCCTGGCACTCGGCCAAGATCCGGAGGTGGATGGATGGAAAAAGCCACAAAATGTCCTCTGGGCCATTGCACAGCATGGAATGGTCGCCTCTCGCAACGTAAAACCACCCTTGCAGCTAAAGCGCTTATATCCACTCCTGTATCCCAGTCTTCGGGATTTGGTCCCCTTTTGGGTCTTATTGACTTTGACTACAGATATCCCTATAGAAAGTTTGAAAGACCTCAAGATCGATTGCTTGAAGAATGCCACCAAAGATTCTGTTGAGGTTCGCTATCTCAAGCGCCGCGCACATGGACATGAGTGGCAAACAGTTCGGGTACGTGATGGGGGCATATTCACTCCTGGAGGCTTGATTCGTCTCCTCATCAAGATCACTCAGCGTATCCGAACCCATCTGAATACAGATGTTCTTTGCCTTGGGTTTTATAACTCATTGCAAACTTCCTTGCTACATATTGGTAGAGGACTAGGATCACCAATCATCAAGCGGTTCACCTTGGACCACGATTTGCGCGACGAGCAGGGAAAACCGTTGGAATTACATCTCACTCGCTTACGGAAAACGCGTCGTGCTGAACGCTATGTAGCGACGCAGGGAAATCTGGAGGATTTCAGCGGAACGATCCATACCCTCGCTGTGGCTGGCGATCATTATGGTGATATTCCAGCGCTGCGCCAAGCCCATGAAGACACCATCGAGCGTGCCTTGCAGGTCGCCTATCGGGAAGCCACCTCGACTATTTTGACCCCTGCCGATGAGCAGGAACTCCTCCTTGACCCAGCCAAAGCGCCTGAGCGACTAGGTATTGCCACTCAGCAGGTTGCAGAGATCTTGACAGGAGAACATGATCTCTGGCTCGCCAGTTGTAAAGATTTCTTTGACTCGCCTTTTGGGACCAGGGGTACGGGCTGCCCAGTTCCCTATTGGGGCTGTCTTGATTGCCCGAATGCAGTTATTACGAGTCGCAAACTCCCGGCAATTCTCGCCTTTTTGAATTTTCTTGTACGCGAGCGCGACGTGCTTCCAGAAGTCGAATGGGCGGCTCGTTTTGGACATTCCTTTCAGCGTATCGTCCATCAGATCTTGCCCGCGTTTCCAGAAGCCATCATCGCGAGTGCTAGAGCTATTGCAGCCTCGCAAGAGGATCTCATCTACTTGCCCCCCAATCTCCAGACACTGAGGCACCTCCAATGACCACTTCTCTTCTCCCATTGCCACACCAGTCTCCCGGTATCGAGGATACGGCATATATCCTCACAGGCTATGATTTGTCAGCACCCCCTTATCCGCTACCCCGCTTCGGAGAGGATGTATGGGACTTGTTTGCTTGGAGGGGAAAGCTTCACCAAAATCGAAGTGACTTTGTGGTTGATTTTCGCCGTCTGCCTAACCCCGAGAGACGACTGATTGCTAAAGAGTATTTATATGCCCGCTTGAATATACGCAATCGCAAGCATCCTCGTCTCGCCATTTCACATCTTAGAGCAGAGTTCGATTATCTCGTAACGTTCTTAACCTATCTTGATAGAGAATTGGGTGGGATGCCGCTCCAAGAACTCACCCAATCGATGCTTGATGGCTTTCTGCTTTGGTCTCCGCGAGGGCCTCAAGATACCCCACGGTCACCCAAATCCATCTACCGTTCTGCCCTAATCGTTACCAAATTAGCGGCGTATCAGGAATACTTTTCTGGTGATCGCCTCGTCTTGATCCCTTGGGAAGGGAGAAATGCAGCGCAAGTAGCTAGCTGGAAGAAAGCCTCAGAAAATGTAACTCCACGAATTCCAGAAGTGGTTTTGAATCCCCTCATTCAGTGGGCATTGTTTTATGTCCAGACAGCCGCACCAGATATCCTCGCTGTACGGCAGGAATGGGCACGTCTCTCTGCGCAGAAGGCTCCTGAGAAAACGCGCATAGAACGATTGGCAGCTTGGCTGGAGCAGCGACGTGCCGAGAAGCGTGGTGTGCCCGCGCACGAACCGGGCTTCTTTCTTAAGTCCAGATCAGCGCGGGGTCATCCAGATGTCAGTTATAGGTTGATTGCCCTCATGTCTGGTGGAATAAATGGGATTATGCTGCCAAATACCTTTGCCATGATCCAAAAGGCAGTGGCCGAACTAGGTTTGGAGCTAGGTGGAATGGATACAATGATTATCGGACGCTTGCCTGATGGCCAACCCTGGCGCAGCCGCTTTTCTATTCCTTCTCTGAAGCATGAAACACACATGCTTATGGCTGCCTGCTACATTGTAGTCGCCTATTTCAGTGGCATGCGGGAAAATGAGATTGTCAACCTCAAACGTGGATGCCATGTGACCGAGACAACCGCCGATGGACAGAAAACGCGCCACAAGGTGCGTGGCAAGACCTTCAAGCACCAGGGGCGTCAAGGCACTGAGGCCACTTGGGTGGTGATAGAGCCGGTAGCGGAAGCGATTGCCATCTTAGAACAGCTCTCTTCCCATGAATATCTCTTCAGGCCGCCCTCCCTTCGTGAAAGTGACACTCAGCAGGTGGCCATTCAAGCCCGTCGATATTTGAATGTATTTCGCGATCATATCAATGCGACTCAACAACACCATGATCAGCCTCCCATCCCAGATGTCGAAGGGGTGCCCTGGCGTCTGAGTTCGGCACAATTTCGTCGCACCCTCGCCTGGCATATTGCGAATCAACCTTTTGGTATCGTGGCAGGCAAAATTCAGTACCAGCACGTTTCAGTCACCACTTTTGAGGGATATGCGGGTCAATCAGCATCAGGTTTTAAGAGTGAGATCGAAGCCGAGCGGCGGTTGCAGCAAATGGAAGATATTGTCGAGCGCTACGAAGAAGTTCGTCAGGGAGGGCGTCTCGCCGGGCCGGGTGCTGCTATGATCAATCAGATTTTTCGTAAGGTTCGGGAAGAACTCGGAGACTTTCCTGGTCATATCAGTGACACTGCTCGCGTGCGTTCCATGTTGCTGAACGTAGGGCGCATGCTATACCCAGGGATTCTGAATGATTGTTACTTTGATCCCTCAGTTGCACGCTGTTTGCAAGGAACCAAGAAGGATGCACCCTTGCTCATGCAATGTCATCCTGACCGTTGCGCAAACTCGTGTATTTCTGAACGGCACCTGCCGCAATGGCGACGAGCGATTGCGGATGCCGAAGGGCATTTGGGACAGCAGCGGCTAAGTGATTATCAGAAACACGCGCTGACGACCACCATAGTAGAAATGAAGCGCGTTATCGCGCCTTTTGAGGGAGGAGCGAATGCCCACAAAGGTACGGACCGAGAGCAAGCTACGTCTGGCGATGGAACGGTTGTTGAGGGGAGAGGCGACACAGACTGATGGGAGGCTGCATCTCAGTAATCTGGCAAAGGAGGCCGGAGTGAGTCGAGCAACGGTATATCGTGCAACAGCCCTCTGTGTGGAGTTTCACAACCGCAGTCAGCAGGTGCAGGATTCTCCTGAGCGCGTCAGCGGATACGAGGAGCGTTTGAGGGAGCTTGAGCAGCATCTGGCACGAACCGTTCTCGAAAAAAACCAGATCATCCAGGACGTGCGGCGAACCGTGGAGATTTTGGCACAACAAGTTCAAGCGCTCACCCTGGAAAATGAGGAGTTGCATACTGCTTTGCGACGAACGCAGGGAAACATTACTCAGTTCCCCCAACACGCTCATGAAGCAGATGAGCACTAACCTTCTTTGGCGCTCTTGCGGGCAGGAGACGGACTTTTTCTTAAAGTAAGCGTGCTGCATTTAGGATGATGCTGCTTGTGGTCAATTCTGCAGCGTGCGCAGGCGAATGGCTAAGCCTGTGTAGCGCTCCATCCGGTGCCTGGCTGGTGAAACTCTTTGTGAAGAGTTAGCAGTTTCAACCCTGGTGGCAGTTTCCTCTGGCAAGTCGGGTTTTGGCCCATTTCTGATAGCAATGCTCAAAGCTTTCTTGCTCCCCACAAGCACCACAAGTTGACGGGCACGGGTTACCCCTGTATACACCAATTTCCGTTCTAATAAGAGATACTGCTCCATCGCTAATGGTATGACACATGCCGGGTACTCACTTCCTTGTGCCTTGTGAATGCTGATCGCATACGCCAGCATCAATTCATCCAATTCCCCGAATTCGTAGCTCACCTTGCGCTCATCATCCAGCCGAACCGTAAGCGTCTGGTCTTCCACCGAGATATCGGTGATCCAGCCTCCATCTCCGTTGAAAACCTCTTTCTCATAATTGTTGCGGAGTTGCAGCACCTTATCGCCCACACGAAAACACATTCCGCCGTAGCGCCGCTCAGCCTTTTGGTCACTGGGTGGATTGATGGCCGCTTGCAACCGCATGTTCAATTCTCCGACCCCACACTTGCCTCGATGCATTGGCGAAAGGACCTGAATCTCGTCAGGACGAAACCCAAACTTGGCGGGGATACGCTGAGCCACCAGTTCGATGATGAGATTGCTTGCAGCTCCTGCATCTTCCTGAGAAAAAAGATAGAACTCGGTGTTTTCCGTTCCAATGAGGGGAAGGAGCCCCTCATTGATCCGTTGGGCATTCAGGGCAATCTGGCTGCCTGCACTCTGGCGGAAGATATGGTCCAGGTGTACTGCTGGCACCACGCCGCTGCTGATGAGATCAGCGAGCACCTTGCCTGCACCCACACTAGGCAATTGATCTGCATCCCCCACAAGCAGGAGGTGGGTGCCCGTGGCAATCGTTTTGAGGAGGGTATTCATGAGCAGGGTGTCGAGCATACTGACCTCGTCGACAATCACTATGTCTGTTGGCAACGGATTGTTCCGATCGTAAGGAGATTGCCCGCCTGGTCTGAGTTGCAGCAAACGGTGGAGCGTTTTTGCGGCGAGGCCTGTGGTCTCAGACAGTCGCTTGGCTGCGCGGCCCGTAGGCGCAGCCAGGATCACCTGCTTCTTCTTGAGCGTCAAGACGCGGATCAGTGCGCGAAGTGAGGTGGTCTTGCCGGTGCCTGGGCCACCAGTTAAGATAGCAACCGGATGAGTCAGCGCCAGCATGATGCCGTCTTGTTGCCGTTCGGCCAGCGTCAAGTCGGCTTTCGTTGCCAGGTAGTCGAACATGACTGAAAAGTTTGTCTGCTGAAGGTCCGCCAACCGACCCATTTCGGGAGGTACCTTGGCAAGGCGCAAGAGATTTCTGGCGATCCCTTGCTCGGCTGCATAGAAGGGCGGTAAATAAACGACCTGCTCTCCAGCAAGTGGAGAACGATCATCAGAGGCACTATGCTTGCCCGCTACAATTGGGAGCCTGGATTGCCGCGTAATCGGTGCCAGGATGGTATTGGTCTGCTGCTCTGTTGTCTGGGGCTGCGCATCGTTTGGAACGGTTATGTCGGGGCGGAGGGGCAGAAAGAATGCTTGTCCATTTGCCTGGTTCATCAAGCTATCAACTAACACACCTCCATCCAGTCGTAACCCTTCAATGGCTTTTTCTACCTGATCGTTCCTCACCCCCAACAGCTCAATGGATTGTTTCGTCAGTTCTTGCTGAGGCAAATAGGTATGGCCACCATTTTCGCTGGCTTCGGCGAGCACAAAGAGCACGCCTGCCTTGATGCGCTCCGGATGGTCAAAGGTGTAGCCCAATCCCTGGGCAATCTTATCGGCGGTCTTGAAGCCGATGCCCCAGACATCGCGCGCCAGACGGTAGGGTTCATTTTTGACAATCGTAATGGCTTTCTCGCCGTATTCCTTGTAGATCCGCACCGCCAAGCTGGTGCTGACACCCAGCCCCTGCAAACACACCATCACCTCTTTGATAGCTTTCTGCTCTTCCCAGGCCGTCGCAATGCGTTCTGCCCGCTTTTTTCCAAGTCCTGGTACTTCAAGCAGTCGTTCTTGCTGGCTTTCAAGGATGTCCAGCGTTTCCAGATCAAAGCGGGCAACGATTTTCTCGGCGGTCCTGGGGCCGATCCCTTTGATCAGGCCACTGCCTAGATATTTGCGCAGCCCCTGGATCGTGGCTGGGAGGACAGAGCGGTAATTCTGCACGTTGAATTGCCAGCCATGTTTGGAGTGATGTTGCCAGAAGCCGGTCAGTTCGAGCGCTTCACCAGCCACCGCACCCAAGAGGGTGCCAATCACAGTGACCAGATGATCCTCTCCGGTTGGAATCTTTTCTGCTGGCTGAGGTTCCTGCCCATTGCCTTCCGAAGAGCGACGTACAGAATCGGGAAGGAGGCGAGCGATGGTATAGCCACTCTCTTCATCCTGGTAGGTGATGCGTTCGATGACGCCTGAGATCACCTTGAAGGCGGGGCTCGGCTTGTGGTCTTTGGTAGATGTTGCGTCTTTGGCTTCCATAGGAGCTCACTAAGAACTCGGGGTAACAACACTTCGCTCGCTAGAGGACCAGGCTCTGCCCTATACTAGCACATCTGTATAAGGGCCGGAGCATTGACGGAAGAGACGAAAGAGTCTGAGGCATTCGGAGGCCTCAGGTTACCAACATCTCCAAATAGGGGTGCATCACGCCTGTGACTCGGCAAACCTGCGCTGCCTCCCACAATTCGCTTACCGTCGCCCGCCGCGCTCGCCAGGTCTCGCGCAAGGCATCGAGGGCGACCTCCAGCCCAAGCTTGGAGCGGTATTTAAAACAATCGGCGATAGTCTTAGCCGGGCTATAGACGTGAAGCGGCACCCCCTCCACCTGATGCTCCTCTACGCCAAAGGTGCGCGCCAGGCCGGAGAAGTGGACGATGCGTAGTGGCAATTGGGTGGCCTGGGGTCGGTGCGCATCATGATCAATGGCTAACCATACCTGGGTGGGAGCTTGGGAGATCAGATGGTGAAACGCCAGAGCCGAGAGCAGGCACACTACCCCTCCAGGGATACGCCTGGCAACCTTGGCGAGCAGATGATGCTCTGTCACGATGGCATCGGGTAGCATATAGAGTCCTCGCTCCACACGCTTCAGCTGCCCCTCCCGGACCAAGCGCCTCAGATGCTCGCGCGCAATGCCCACGGCAGCCAGGTCTCGCGAGCGGAGCACACCCACCTGGCGGGCCAAGGCCAGCACATCCTCGCTGCGGGAGTGCACACGTGAAAGGGGCATGGGTGACAATTCCTCCGCAATTCGATACCTTCTTCCGCAATTTTGTCACAGCAGGATGCAGGAGGAGGCCGAACTATTTCCTCCACTAAGGGAGGTTCACCTTCTCTGTGGCTGCGGAGGAGGGCGTAGTAGGGTTTTTCATGCGCGTTTCCCGAATCAGACGCTCCCGCGTCGTTTTCAGCGCTTTCGCCAGTTTATCGATGGTCTGGTAACGGGCAATCCCGCCCTGCTCCAACCGCGTAATCGTTGTACGCGTCAAGCCAGCCCGCGTCGCTAACTCCTCCTGCGAGAGGCCCGCCCGTTTGCGGAACACCTCAAGTTGCGGAACCGGCACCCCTTTGTCTCCGCGTGCCATATGCTCTCCTTCACTCTCGGCTTTCGTGCGGAGAGCATAGCATATTTTCCTCCAGGTCACTGAGTTTTATGTTGTACTATCGTTCTCTATATGTTATTTTATTGTTCGTCTATGACTTGTTACTAGGATCATCTACCCTGAAACAAAACCGCTCTATGAGCGACGCTGGGAAAAATGATCCTACGAGATTGGTTCTATCATATGGTTTCAGTGATGCCCTCTACAAAAATGGTTGCTGATGCAGGCTTAAACGAGCAGGCTTTCTTTATCTGGGCACTCTCTATTCCTTGCGTGCTTTCGTGTTCTCATCGACTTGAACCGCTCTATGAATGATGGTTGTTGGCTCGCGCTCCCAAGGAGGATGCATGCGTCCCCAAACGACTGAATCAGGAAGAACCAACGGGGTGCCCGTCCCCCAGTTGGCCTCCCTGCGCAAACGGGCTGGCCTCTCTCAGCGCGCCCTCGCCGAGCGCGCCAGGGTGAGCAGGCACACTATCAGCCGCTTAGAACAGGGCGCCATTGCCCGTTACACGACCATCGCGCTGCTGGCTGCGACCCTCCATGTGACCCCACCCCGCCTCATCCGGCCCCTTCGCCCTGAGCAAACTCAGACGGTACCGATTCCTGAAGACCCCTAGTCAAGCGCCACTGCCGCGCGGAGTTGCGTCAGATCAACCTGCGCCTGTTCCCACTGCTGCCACTCCTGTCCATACTGTGCGGTGAGCCGCTCCAGAGCCGCAAGCAGGGTGACACAGGCGATATGAACTGGCTGATACGCTGTTGCCGGATCAGGCCGCGCTGGCGGGTGAGATGAGGCAGGCACCTCCTGTTCGGCTCGCTCAGGGCCTCTGCTCACAAAGGTCGGAGAGCCGACTGCAAAGATAGCCGAAGCCTGGCTGCGCTCGGCAGGCGCCACCGAGGGCGGCTCTTTTGCCGGTGTTGCTGGTGGGAGTGGCCGGGCAGCGCTGGCCGGGGGCCGTGCCGTCTCTGATGCGGGGGGAAGCCCGCCCTGCCGGTCACGCAAGGCCAGATAGAGTTCTCGGGGGGCAGGATAGCGATTGAAGAGCGTGAGAAGGACACTTTTGGGATGGGTCAGGAGTGGCTTGCCAGCTTGGGGCGACGCCGACGCTCCGAGCAACTGCAACGCCTTCCAAAGCCACTCCCCCTGCTCTGGATGAGACTGGATTTGACGCTGCAACCAGGCGCGCAGGTCGACATCCGGCACCTGCCAGAGCCAGAGGGCGTGGAACGCATAGCCCCCCTGCCGTTGGAAGGTATCTCGCTGGCGGGCGGTCCACCCCTGGCCCAACCCCTGCTCTTGCAGCACCTGTAGATGCAACTCCTGGAGTAACCAGGAGACATCATAGCCAAAACGCTCGCCCAGTTCCGCCAACCAATCATTGAGCTGTTGCTCCCAACCAGTCCGCATCCCAAAGGGAGTGCGGTCAACGACTCGCTGCCCACGTTGGACAGGGTAGGGTGCTGCCTCGGCATTGGTGGCTAGAAGATGGTTGGTCAAGACCTCCAAGGCTAAGAGCGGTTCCGCTGGGAGTGGTGCTGTTCGGGGACGGGTATGGACCTGGCCATCTTCGCCCAGGATGGGTTCGTAGAGGACTTCTGGATTGCCGATCAATGCCTCCATATCGCTGATAAACGCCAGCCGGAGTTCTTCTAGCGCCCGCGCTCGCGTAATCTCAGCCGGTTTTCCGACGCAAGCTTGAATGCGCGCATAGCGCGCCTCCCGTGTATCTAATTCGACTACTTGGCAAAGCAGGGTGATGATCCCTTCGGCTTTGGCCGCCTCATAGCGATGAAAGCCATCGATCACCTCGTAGCGCCAGGTAGCATCTGGTGACCAGACGCGGTTGAGTTGGATAGGTGCAAAGTGCCCCCCGTGTTGCAAGGTCTTGCGAAAGGAGGCCACCAGGTGGCGATCCGTCGGCCAACCCACATCATGCATCTCCTCCAAGGGAACGGTCCCAATGGTGACTGCTGTAGCCATCAGTTTCTCCTTTTCTCTCAAACAGCGATATAGAGGCTGGAAAAGTATGAACCGGGGAGTGCGATGTAGCCGTTAACGTTATCACACTCTTCTGGGCTGAGGTTCCCTGAGGTCCGGGCGTGCTGTGATGTGCTGAACGCTGCCACAAAAGGGGGATGCTGACTTTGGCGGATATGCAGTCTATCCCTGATGCTGCCCTCGGACTGATGCCTCCAGGGAGGGAACCTGAGCAGCGTATCTACAACCAACCACCTGCCCTATTGGTAGCTTATGCCATAGCCTACCGCCTCTGGACCTCTATGTGAAGGAGGTTCCGATGTTTCCATTGGCGAGCATCATTTCTACCCGTTTCGTTTCACACCACCTGACACTAGCTCTGGTACCCTCCCACCGATAGACAGAACTAGCAAGTCTGTGAGGCATGAGTGGAGCATGAGTGGAGCATGAGTGGGACACGAGTGGAGCCAGTGCCACGCCACTGAAGTCCGGGTGTGCTATGGTACAGAAAAAGTGAGGAAGGGGCAGAGATAACAGCGTGGGAGGCCATACCAATGGAGTGCCAGTACCGTCGCTTGCACTTCTGCGGAAACGGGTTGGGCTTTCACAGCGAGAGCTGGCTGACCAGGCTGGTGTGGGTCGGTATACGATTAGCCGTCTGGAGCATGGGGCCAATGCCCGGTACGACACCATCGATAAGTTGGCGAAGGCTCTGGGGACAACACGTGTACGATTGATTCAATCCTCACCTCAGGCTCAGAAGCGAAGACCTCGCCAGGGAAACACAGGAGAAGGAGTTTCATAGTTTCCCTCCTTGCTTCATTGGTAATAAGCGCGAAGAGTAGAGTGAGCAGGTTTTCAGGCCAAGCATGAGCATCTGGCACGAAGACCGAGCACTCGTACACCTGTCCCTGGGAAAACCGCTCCAATTCTGGGCATCCTTTTTCCCCAGAGGTGTACATAAAAACCCCGACTGGTTTTAATACCTGGGGAGGTGCTTGCAAACCATGAAGCACTTCGAAGCATCTACCAGCGGCTCCACGATTCTTACCCAAACCTGCCTTGCTCCCCTGCTCTCCCGGCGCTCTTGCAGAGGATACGGGATGAGCACCTGTGAGAAGACTTCCTTCCCCTGGCTAAGGACGGAGCAGCAGCACCGGGCAGGGCGCGTGATCGAGGACAAAGCGGGCGACGTGGCCGACGGATTTTGGCCCAGGCGGATGCGGTGGCTCGCCCGGCCCCAGGACGCGGCGGGTGCAGATGATGATGAGGTCACTAGACAGCGCCGCACCCAAGCGCACGATCTCCTGTTCGGGCTTACCACGCAGCATCATCCGCTCGATCTGATCCGCGCGCGGAGTGCCTCCAGGCCACGCTTCACGGAATGTGGCCTGGGCGGTTGCCATGATCTCCTCTCCCTGCTCCTGCTCGGCCTCTTGCGTCTGCGCGAGGAGGTCAGCGCCGCGTTGCCCCAGGCCCAGGTAGCGCTGGCGCATCCGTTCCATATCGTGGCCGGGGCCAACATCGACGACATAGAGCAGCACCAGCCGCAGATCGGGAGCGTTGAGCAGGGCCAATGCCTGCTGGGCCAGCCACTCAGTATTGGTACCGTCAAGGCAGCATAAAACGCGCATAGATGCCCCTGTTCCTCCTTCTGCAAAGCCATACCTGCCCTGTCATACCTGCAGCATCACCCAGATCGCCAGCGCACCAACCAGTAACATCACGGGCGTGATGAGGATGCCCACCTTGAAATAGTCCAGCGAAGAGACCTCCATACCGCGCCGACGCAGCAACAGCAGCCAAAGGATGGTTGCCAAAGAACCCACCGTCGTCAGGTTGGGGCCGAGATCGCAGCCAAACATGGTTGCGCCGATGAGCGCCAGTTGCACGCCCGGCGAGGCCCCAGAGAGCGCGCCAATCGTGGAAACCAGCACCAACGCCATCGGCAGGTTGTTGATCAGGTTCGAGCCGATGGCGGCCCCTGCCGTGCCCACCAGGGTGGCTGTGAGCGTGTTCGTGCCCGCGACGCTGGTCAAAACCTGGGCAAAGCGCTGGGTGAGGCCGATGTTTTCGACGCCCTGCACCACGATGAACATGCCCGCGATGAAGCCAAAGATGGACCAGGAGACTTCTTTCCCCAATGCTTTCCACTCGACCAGTTTCCAGCGCAGCGCGCCCAGCAAGAGCAGCGCAGCCCCACCGATAGCGACGAGCGAGAGGGGCTGCTGCACCAGCGAGACCACCACATAGGCCCCCGCGACGAGCAGGAGCACCACGAGGACATAGCGGAAGTAGCGTGGGTGGCGAATGGCGTTCTCCGGAGTGCCCAGACGCTTGATCTCAAAGGTCCCGGCGATCTGGCGGCGAAAGAGCAAGAAGAAGGCGCCGATGTTCAGGCTGATGACGAGCACGCTGGGTAAAAGGAGCAGACGACAGAATTGCAGCAGCCCCAGACGAAAATGCGAGAGCACGATGATATTCAAGGGGTTGCTGACCGGCAGCAGAAAGGAGGCTGTATCGGCGATGAATGTGCAAGCGAACATAAATGGCAGAGCGCTTATGCGAAGCCGCGTCACAAGCGAATACACAATTGGGGTCAGCAGCAACGCCGTGGCATCATTGGAGAGAAAGGCGGAAATGAGAACGCCCAGCAGGAACACATTGAGATAGAGGCGGCGCGTACTCCTGTTGCCAGCCCTGCCGCACGCGCCGCCAGCCAATCGAAGAAGCCTGCCCGCTCTGCCAGGGCGGAGAGGGCGAGCATCCCAAGAAAAAACAGGAAGATATTCCAATCACCCAGGAGCGTTTGGGCTGTCTGGAGTGGGGTGACGAGGCCAGCGACAATCATAGCGAGGCCGCCACCGAGCGCGGCAAGCGCTTCGTTGAGCTGTTTGGGGCGCAGCATAATCAGCACCAGCGTGGCGACAAAGATCACGCCCGCGATGGACGCCGTGGCGGCTGGCGGCAAGCCGTAGCCCAGGGCTAAGAGCGATAGTTTCAACCCGCGTTCCTCCTGGCGCACTGACTCATAGCATCTTAGTTCTCTCTGGTTGAACGTTGAGAACTGGCAAAGCAGACGTTGCGGAGGCGCAAAGCGTGAACAGACCCGCTAGACCAACCTTTTGGCGAGTTGTGCCTCCAGTTGGGCCAGAAGGACGCGTTGCTGTTCGAGCAGGGTCAGCGTGTGCAGGGAGAGGTCGATGTGTCTCCTGAGACTGGCCTGGAGTGGTTCGGCGGTAGCATGCCTGACCAGCAGGGGCTCTTGGAGCAGCACCAACTCCTGCCAATGCAGCAGATGCACCTCCAGTTGGTCTAAAGCGATCTGATTGTGGGAGGTCCATACGCTCAGGTCCATGAGTCGCCTCCTTGATGGAGCAACGCACCTTCTGTTCCTTCTCCAAGAACGTCTTTGCAAGACGCCTGATTCTGCTTAGTGTGAAGAAGGAGGGCAAATGCGGTAGCGCAGCAGATAGCCGCTCTGGGTCACTTGGCAGATCGCTCCGTCTTGTTGAGCATCTGGGAGACGAAGATACATCGGCATGTCCAAGCGGTCAGGGTGGTCACGGGTGAGTGACGCTAATAACCCTGTCGCTGTCCATGCCACGCCTTGATCGGTCACCACGTAGTCTAGCCCCAACGCGGCCACGTGTTCCAGACACTGACGCAAGGAAAGTGCCGACATGCCTACCACTCCTCCGGAAACTATCGAAGCTGCCTAGCGCACGGGGAAGTCCATCTGTGAAGCATATCATGTTTCATGGCACCAGCAGCATGAGCCATCAGAGGATGGACTCCAACCTGACACCAGAGAGCGATGCGTCAGACGAGTCGGCTGGCGGCTCGTTTCACCTCCGCTAACACGTCATCGATATCAAAGGGCTTCGGGATGGTCGTCACGTTCAGGTGCTTGAGCAGATCGACCACCTTCAGCGGAAGCGTCTTGGCTGTGGCCGTCATCAGGATGTAGGCATGCTGTGCGGTCAGTGGAGCTTCGGCGGCGATGGCCTGCAAGAGCGCATATCCATCCATGCCTGGCATCCAGAGATCGCATAAGACGACCAGGCCCGCTGGGTGCGTGCGGAGCCGTTCGAGAGCGGGCTGCCCATCCGGGGCGGTAAAGACCATATAGCCCTCTTCTTGCAAGAGGTCGGCCAGCACCGCTCGTGTTGATTCATCGTCCTCGACAATGAGGACCCCTTGGGTTCGCATCACCCTCCACCTCTTCAGGATACGCGCTATCCCCTCAGCATGCCAGGTGCGCCAGGCTCCATCGCTCTAGACGATGTACTGACCATCCAACGAGTCCTTTGATGCTGCTTCCGTGTCGCATGGCCCAGTTGGGAAGGAAGGAAGAGGCCATCCAGCTTCCGTTTTGCCTTTGGTTCGCTCTTGCTCGTCCTCGCGTGCGCCGTTGCCGAAAGCGACAGGATTCGCCGACACATTCAAGGATGGACCACACAGATGCTGATACACGTACACGCCCAGTGAGAGACGATCTGGTTGCGCTTCCGCTGTGGCTAGTGTAGCACTGCTCAGCAAGAGACAGGCCAAAAAGGGCTTGTATGCCTGGTTTCTTCCGCCGTGGTTGAGGGGACTGGGGGAGGTCGCTGGTAATAAGCGCGAAGTCTTCGCGCTTATTACCATTCATCACATCTATGAGGTACTGATATTAAGGGCTGGAGCATTGCTGGAAGGAACGAGAAAACTTCGGGCTGTATCGTCTCACGCCCCTTGTCAACAACCCAAAGGGAGCACCCGATTATACAACAACCGTTCCAAGTGTAACCAAGCTGCTGATCAAGTATGTGGCATGTATAGTAGAGTAAGCAGAACCGTGTCAGGAGCAGCAGAGAAATCGCACTCAAGCTGTCTCTTTTTGCACTCCTTCCACTCTCCTGTTGATGGCTCATACTGGGAGCAGCTACAAGCAGTAGCTCACCAGGAGGAGGGGCGTATTGGTGACCGAATGCCTACGTCGAGTCCTCGCACAAATTAAGCAACTCGATGCCGACAGTTGGGATGGCATTGCCGCCACCATCGAAGTCAAATTCGCCGAGATCACCGAGGCCAGCTGGAAAGAGCTGTTTGCTGATCTATACGCTTACGCCTTCTTCGACGGGCTTGTCGCGCAAGCAGAGGCTGCCGAGGCAAACGGCACGTTGCTTGATCTGGATGATCTGCTGAAGACGGTTATATGAACTTGCAAGCAGCGTCTCCGCACGTTTTGCGTTTCCGATCCGCCCAGATTGGAGAAGAACGTGTAGGTATGAAATGCGTAGCGAGAGGCTCCGCGCCAGACAAGAAGCAGCGTCTGGAGCTACCGTAAGGATGTTCACCATGCCTGATCTGCTGCGGGAATCTGGGCTGGTACAGCTCCTCCTCACTGAAGAGGCTCAAGCGTTTGCACGTGCTTCCCTGGAGGGGCGATTTGGCATGTTGGATGCTGAGCTGCTCCAAGCGCTGGACAGGGCTGATCGGATGGCCCTGAGGGACCTGATGCGGCATGTTTCCAGCGATTCGCTAGAGCAGGTGCGGGTACGGCTCAGGGCAGGAACCGCACAAGCATAGAGGTACGTCGTTCCCAGGCAACTCGGTACACGTGGGAGGGAGGGATACGATAGGCGATGGATCGTACAGTGCGATCGGCTTTGGCTGTATCTTGGAGGGCAGTGAAGCGTAGCAAGAAAACACTCCTGGGCTTGCCCTCGAAAGACATGCCAGAGAGGTGGAGCAGCGCCTGATCGACCTCCCTGATCGAAAGGAGCTAGCAGACATCCATCTCCAGACCGCCGAAGAAGCAAGATCGGGCTATCTCGTGATCCCGCTGGCAACGACCAACACGCACCAAGCCTGGAGTTGGGGCGTCGAAGAACTCCCTATTGAATGCCCCATTCCACTCGATGAGGTAGTATCGACCTGGATGGATGCCATCTCGCCAGAGGCGCGCACAGGCCCAGCAGGATTGAGAAACTGTCCGTGCTACGGCCAAAACCATCGGGATCAGTCTGCCTCCGGGCAGGCTCATCTACATCAGTGATTGGGATTAATCATAGAACCAGGAAGCATCGAATGCGTGGAAGTGCGTGAGCGTAACCCCTGCTTAGGAGGGTGTTCTTTCCTGGGTTTAGACCTGGGGCCAACAGAAAGGGAGCTATGGATTCAGCACTTGAGGCCCGATTGAAGGCCACCTTTCCCAAGCTCTATCGGAATAGCGCCTACTGCGCATGCCACGACGGCTGGTTTTGCCTCATCTGGCGCCTGAGTACCCAATTGGAGGAACTCATCTCTCAGGTGCCTGAGCCAGAGCAGGAAGCATATTTTGCGATGCAGGTTAAGGAGAAATGGGGCCAGCTCCGCTTCGATCTCTCAACTGAGACCGATGAGATGTTTCAAGCCACTGAGGCCGCTTTGGAGGAAAGTGAGCAGGTATGTGAACTCTGCGGAGCCGCTGGTACCTTGCTCAATGATGGGGGCTGGTTCATGACACGCTGCTCGATGCATGCGCCGGCGCCCAGTCAGCCTCGGCCAGCGGGAGCGTTATGAGTTGTCGCTCTGTACATAGCCCGGAAGAAGACCAATAGCGCATCTCATTGCTCTCGCTGTTCCCGCATTGCGGCAGTGGGCAGTTGCTTGCACGCACTCCATAATTAGTGGTCGCTTGTGACCGATAAGCAGGAGTCCCCCAGCCCCAAACGAAAGAAGGGCTTCGCCTTCCTGCCGTGCCTTCTGCCCGTATTGCTGTGCTGTGGCCTGACGGCATACCCCGCATGGTAGAATGTCACAGGAGGGAGGGCTATGGATCAAGTATTATCTGATCGGTTGATCGCGGCATTTCCCCATCTGTACCGGAGTTGGCAAGGCCGAGATATGCGCCAAGTCTGGAGGACTCGGCAGGATTTCGAGTGCGGCAACGGCTGGTTCGAGCTGCTCTGGCAGCTCAGCGCCCAGCTTGAGACATTGATTGCGGCATTGCCAGCGTCGGACCAGGATGCCTATGCCCCCGCCAACATCAAAGAGAAATTCGGGGGACTCCGCTTTTACATGAACAAGTGCACTCCGGAAATGGATCGTGCGATCCGGCAGGCTGAGGGGCAGAGTATCCGTACCTGCGAGGTGTGTGGGCAACCAGGGACACAGCTGAAGCAGGATCAGCTGATCCTGGCGCGCTGCCCGGAGCATGCCCCACCCACGAGTGAGCTGTGGCAGCCGTGGCACGACAGCCAATTGCCTAAGCAAACGCCAGACGTACAGGCAGGATCATAACCTTATTCCTTCGGTAGTCCCGGAGGAAGCAGAGCGCTTCTGTACTGAAGCGGGGGAAGTGGTCTTCCTATTGTGTGGAAGTCGTAATGACCGCAACAGCAATCAATCTCTTACGCTGGAATGCCTGGAGGCAAGAACGAGCGATTGCTCCCACACGCCATCCTGTTTCGCCGTTCTCTTGGCCGCCTGACTTCCCCAACAGCGCCTTCCAATAGCCAGAATTACTGATAAATGACACTTTCCTGTGTGAAAGGGCTTAGAGCGTTACGGAGCAGGGCATTATTCTGTCTCTATCCTGTCGGGCAGCCCCAGTTCACGCAGGGTAGCCTTGATCGTTTCGATGCGCTGTGCGGTGAGACCATCCATGGGGCTAGTCTCCATTGTCAGCCTGAGGGTGAGGTCACCAGCATTGACCAGCCCGGTCAGCAGTTTGGTATAGAAGATTACCCACTTCTGGGGCGGAATTTCGCCTGTCCAGGTGAGCGTTCTGGCTACAGCCTTTGCTGTGGTGATAACCGGGCGTGGAGAAGAATCAGCTCCTTGATCTGGCTGCTCCTCGATATGTCCATGAAGGGTGGGACCAGGGATATAGACAACCCCTCCTTTCGCTCCTTCATCCTCTGGATCGTGCGTTGGCCCCAACCCAGCCAGGGTTTCCTCCTGCTCCCGCCTCTCGAGGTACGCCTTGGCCGTTTCGGCGGTGATGATGAACATCTCATCGGAGATGTCCACGCTGCTTGCGCTGGTGGGTTGCTTGAAATAGAAGGGCTCATAGATGCCAGACTCGGTCTTGCCCACGTAGGCGAGGACGCCCTCAGTCACGCCTTGCGCAATCGTCGTCTTGAGGATGTCCACTCGCAGGAGTCTCCGCAACTGGGGCGAGGCAAAGAAGGCATCGCGCACCATCCGGGTACTCCACTCGGTAAAGGCGGGGGGCCAGTTGCGCACCAAGAAGCCAGCCCCAACACTGTCTACGAGCTCGTCCCGCTGCTGGAGCTGACTCATGATCTGGGATACCAGCGCCCCGCCACTGGCGTTCATCTGCCCTAGATCAAAGGTCTTGAGTATGTTGTCTTTGCCGAGCAGCAACAGACGCCGATAACTGCGCCAGACACTGGCTTGCAGATCCCGCTTCGCCCGCGCCAGGCTTTCAACGAGCTGACGCTTCTGAGCTTCATCCGTCAGATGCAGCGTTTCTTGCTCGTCCTGGATGGCTTCCCATGCCAGTACTTTGCGCGCCTCTTCCGCAAGATTCCACGACTCATCGGGCAGGCACCAGATCAGCGCATTCTTGAAGGTGCGGGAAGACGCGCCGGAGATCCGCGTCATCGCATCCACCTGCTGATAGGCAGGGTTGCCCTCCTTCACCGCGATATCAGGCGCCACTACGACCAGCGTAAGCGCAGGCCGGTCGGGGACGTCATTGCTGCGCTCCGGGAAGTAGATGCGCTCCAGCCCAGCTCCCGCCTTGAAAATCTGAACAATTTCTTCGCGCATGCGCTCGTCGATGGCCCGTGCCTGAATGCTCGCACGCCGGTCTGCCAGGAGCTTATTCAGGTTCGGGGAGACACTGAAGCGATAGCGATTCTGCTCGACGGTCAGGTAATAACAGGTCGAAGTGAGCGCTTCAAGCGCGGTCTCCACGTTTGCCAGGTCGAGTTCTGGCTCGGCGGCGGAGAGGCGAATCTCAGGGACCGTTGCTTGAGTATGAGTGGCGGTGCCTCCGTTGGATTCGAAGAAGATCGTCGTGGCAACCTTGCGATGGAGGCGTGCTTTGCGCAAGGCCTCGTCGGCCTCGCTATCCAGCCGGGTGGCATGGGACTCGGCCTTGCCACAAATATCGGTCGTCACCACTGCCTCGAGGCGCGATTCTCCCAGTTGCTCAAAGGCGGCCGCCCGGAAGAGTGTATCATCGAGAGGTGCTGTGCCTAGGCTAATCAGCGGATCGCGGTGAGCACCTTTATAGCCTTCCTGGTAGGTGCGTGCAACCCAGAGCGCCAGCAGCCGCAGGACGCCGCGCGTCTGTTGGAAGCGTGGCAGCGTGCGCCACTTGCGCTCAAAGACTGAGAGAACCATCGGGTGGAAAGGATACGTGGCCTCAAAGGTATCCTGAGCTTGGTCAAAGGGAAACCACTGGGGTAATTGCTGGCGATGCCCCTCAAGCCATTGGGCATATTCGCGGCAGGTGGTTCGCGCCTCTTTGGGCAAGGAAACCCGGCCATTCTGGCCAACAGTACGTAGATCCCACTCAAAGAGCCGACGTCGGATGATCTCTGATGTCTCGGTCTCTCCGGAGAGGATGTAGGCTTTCCCAACCCTATCCAGCAGTTTCTTGAAGCGCTCGTGGTCGGAATGGTCCTCTGGGGTCATCTCGAGTTCGGAGGCGGGAATCGAGACCGCCAGCACCACCCGATCCTGGCCGCGTGCTGTCTCCGACAGGTTCTGCACAAAGTCGTAGAGCTGAGCAGAGAGGCCGCTTTTGCGATTGCGGCTGACATAGTTGAGCAACTCATCCAGGAGAATCAGGCAAGGGCGATCAGCCGGGAGGAGTTGCCGAATTACGTCCCCGCCGGGAGCAACCGCACGCTGCTCATGTTCTGCAACAAGAGCCAACCCCTCTTCACCGCGCAATTGATAGGCGATCTCTCCCCATGGGGTCTTGCGCAACGGCGTACCATCTGTGCCGCCCCGTCCAGTCAGCGAATCAAACTCAGTGCCTACAAAGACTGCTACGGCGGCCTGAGGAATTGTCGCGACATCGGCCCGTGCCAGAAGTGCGCCAACCCCAGGCCAATCGCGTGCGGCAGATCCGTGGGTTGCCAGGTGATAAAGGAGGGTCAAGGCGTGCGTTTTCCCCCCCCCAAACTGGGTGGCGAGGTTAAAGACAGCAGAGGTCTCGGTACGCTCCCCAGAGAGGCGCCGGATGACCTCTGTTGCCAGTGCAGTCAGGTTCTGTGTGAGGTAGGTTCGCTCGAAGAATTGCCGAGGCTGCTGATACACTGGAGGTGCCGTCCCATCGCGCACTTTGTCCAGATGCACCGCAAATTCGGCGGCATCGAGTGGGCGACCTTCCCTTAAATCCTCCCGTGGGACCGCCACAGTGTACCAGGGCTTCAGTGCCATTGTTAAACCTCCTCACACTCACCTGCTGGTGTGCCTGTCGCTTCCTTATTTCAGATTATCTAATAGGTGTCCTGGAGCAGCATATGCTGCTGTCTATGCCCTGTGCGCTCGTTTCTTGTAATTGATCCTCGGCTGGGCATCCAAGAAAGCAAAACCGTCATCCGATTGAGAACTCGACCCATATGCATCCCTGCTGGACAATTTACAACCCCCAGCCCTTCTTCCGTGCAAGCACCCCATCAACCCAGCGTTTTTCATCACTGCCCATCGGGTAAAGGGCTGAGAGCGCCTGCGCCAAACGCCAGAAGCGCTGATCCTGACCAATCCCGTCCTCAACGAGGAACCGCTTGAGTGCCTCAGTTCGGCCCGCTGAGAAGAGCAGCATGCTTTGATGCAAGCGATCTAGCACCGTTTCGCCCGCCTTTGGGGTGGAAGGATCTACCAGGGCAGCCTCATCGGTTTCTGCTGTTTGGCTGGTCCCCCAGCCGAATTCACCTTGCACTGGCGGGGTAGACCATCCAGGCAAAGCAGCCTGCACAACGTTCTTTTTGCGTTTTGTTGTTACGGGCTGGGTTGCCTCTTTCCCAAAGAGGTAGCGTGCCCGTTCGCCCACCGGCAGCAATCGTGCTTTCTCTCCTTTGACCTCAACAACGGTGGTGAGTCGCTCTAAATGGGCACCCAATCCCTGCGCAATCTTGCGGGCGGCATCATATTCCAGCAAATAGCCGCCAGTTAGAGGTGCTTTTGAGGTGAGAGTCTCTTCATCTTCCTCACCATCTTCTTCATCCGATGGCTCGACAACTTCGTTTGCTCCGCTGAAAAGGGTCCAAAGCCAGAGGGCGGTAATCCGCGCATCCTCATCGAATCCTGTGGCATCAGCGCCCTCAAAGATCATACTGAGAGCTTCTCTAGCTACTGCTGCCCAAACATATTCCAGATATTCGCGTAAAGAGACTTGTTCACCACTGGCCTTTTCAACGCGAGAGTAGCGAGAAAAGATCTCAATGGCAGGTCCAATGCAAGCAAAGATCGCATCGGCGCCAACTATGCTTTCAGCAATCAGGCGTGGCATCCACTCTTTTATTCTCAAAGGAAGCTCAGCCAAGATATCCCGCCAATCTCCAATCTCATAGGCGCTGATTTCCTCACGTGGTCGGCAAGCAAGATGAATAGAAGAGGCTAATGCAGCAGAGTCATGTGCCCTGAGACGAGTTCCCATCTCAGTATCAATGGGCCAAGAGCCACTGATGACCCATCCAGCACTAACCATTGCTTGTAATTGTGCCTCCCAGCCGGAGGTTGATTTATGTGCAAACACCAGGGTACATATTCCACCTGGAACCAAGATGCGACGACATTCAGACATGGCTTGCGTCATAGTGTTTTCAAAGAATATTTTATCCTTGCCTCTTACCGTATCAACAATACACTCTTGATCCTTAGGTGTGAGTTCTTCTTGTAAATCAACGCCTGAGGTTGCAGGCAATGTTCTCTTAAGCCAAACATAGAAGAAATCAGAAAGATCTGCATAAGGGACCGCATCATAATAAGGGGGATCGGTAACTACTGCCTGGGCAGTTACATCTGGTAATGGCTGTAGTGATGCTGATGCTTGCTCTACATGACCGATATTGGTAATGGTACTGGTTTCATTTAAAGCCATAATGGTCCAATCGAGAAGACCATTCCAGCTGCCTGATCCTGAACCAAAGAAGACAGTCTCAACGAAATCTGAGACAAAGGGGAGGGCTTGGCGGGAAAAGGTGTGGTTTACTTTCTCTCTGTTATGATAATGCCAGGTACAAAGAGAGGATAAATAATCAGCTTGCTTATCCACTGTCATAGCTAAGCAAACCTGAACAGCCTCAGCCAAAGGGGCATTCTCGAGTCCAATCTGAGAGCCTGCCTCTTTCACCAATCGGGCTAGCGTAGTTAAAGCGAGCACCTGGCGATTGGTAAAGAGATCCCCCCAATGTTTGATCCCATATCGCTGTACCCGGAAACCAAGGGCGCCCTCCACAGGGAGTGGTTCATTTGGTATCAATGAGAATGGACCATTTTGCTCTCTCGCGCGGCGATCCAACTCTGTTTCCGCTTGTTTTATGGCAAACCTATCATTATCTGTTGGCAATCTGTAATATCGTTCTTCGGTATCTTGTTGCCCCATTACAACGCATATAAGGCGTGCGTCGTTTGTGCCTCCATGGCGCTCCCTCAATTGCCGCCTTAAAGACTCAACAGGCGTTGTATAGTGACAAATCGGACAAGTAGCCGATCCTTTCCGAACAGTACCTTCACCAACAGTCTGTGAAGTAGCATTTTGGATAATTTCAAAATCAATCGTCTTGTCTTGCATATTGGGAACAATGCGAAGGGCTTTTGATTTTTTCGCTTTTTGAACCAGCCATAATGATCGAAGAAGCGGGATTTCCGCCCCACAGCCTGGTCCTTCACATCGAATAGTTCTCGCCCACAGATAGGCAATCGGGCTTGAGCCATCGGGATCTTTGGGATAGAACTGGGTAAGCTCTCTCTCAGCTTGATCATTGATCCATTGACCCCACCTACGTACCTCATCAGTAAGTTGCTTGCCGTACTTGGGGATATATTCCAACACCACCCTATTAAGCAACACCGCTACTGGATTCAAATCAGAGGCAAATGCATCAGCACCAACTCGGAGTGCCTCCAATGGAATGGCTCCTCCACCTGCAAAAGGATCGACTACCAGAGGCTTCGTGCCTGATTCTCCCCCAAGGGCCTCATGGGCCGCTTGAGTAAGCGTGCGGCTGGTCACCTGAAATTCTTTGCTGGCGGAATTATCCCAGTTGGCAAAGTCGGCAATAAAGTCCAGCAGCGCATAGCGCAGTTCGAGTGGGTCACTAAGCCGATTTGGCTCTTTCTGCAGGCCATTAAATCGCCTGAAGCTCTCCGGGCTGAGCAACCTACCATATGCGGCTGCCCACTGTAGCATCTGGGTACGTGCTACTTCGCGAAATGCCTCTGGACACAGCGGGTCAGCCGGATCAGGCCAAAGTGCTGCACAGATCACCGCCCGGCATGCTGCCAGGGGGCGGCGCGCCCACCAGATATGCAGCGTGGAGATATGCCCATGTCGGGTACTCTTCTCACGCCGCGCGTGGGCTGAGATCCGCTTGATCGGCAGATCCACTTCAATGAGACGCTTCGGATATGACGTTGCCATGCTTAATAGATCTCCTCACCAGTGACATCTCCGACCTTCTCTGCCAACTCCTCAATGGCTACTGGGCTGTTTGCCCAGCGTAGAATATGTGGCGCCTCTTGCAGCAGTATCTCTTCGGAGAAAAAGCCGCAGCGTCGATGCAGCGCCAGGGTCTGGAAAGCAGGGCGGCGCAGTTCCCGGCGCACATCCTCCAAGCGTACCTGCGGGGTCACAATATAGAGCGGGAAATTGAGATTGGGGGCCAGCGCCACCAGATCCGCCATACGCAGCAGCCCGGAATAGATCGAGGTGGTATGCTCCACTTCAAAGGCAGCCGTCAATTGATTTTGCCCTCTCAACCAGACGACATCAATCAGGCTGATAATCCGCTGGGAAGCGGGATCAAGCCCCAGGTTGGGAAGTTGCTTGATACTCAGATCACCCAGGCGCTCCCCATTCCAGACCCGACTATGATCGTTGGCCGCAATCCACACCTTGCAGCCGAGCTTCTGCCCAATTTTCGCCAGTTGCCACTGCATCTGTGCGTGGCCGGTGTTGGCCTGTTGTGCTGATAATTCAGCTGTTGGCACCACCGCAGGTGGCGGTTCTGGTGGTGGCTCGGCCACTCCAGTTGAGGAGGAGGGAGCCTGTGCTGCTTTCCTTTGTTCGGTGGCCCATGCCAGCAGTTGCTCCATTTCCCAGGAACGGATGCCTAACACCTGCATCAAGGCCAGAAAGACCGTGCGGAAGCTGAAATAGGCCTTCACGAGGTCGGTGCTGTAGGCCCAGACGCCTTCTCGATCCAGCGTCTCCTGGCCAGAGACATAGAATATTGGCCATTGCTCCGGCTGCTGGATATGCCACCACGCGCTGATGAAGAACGGCGCTCGCGCAGGCTGGATGAGTTGCCGGGTCACTTGCTGGGACTTGATCAACCCTTCGATATAAGCTAGGAATGTCTGCAACCGCGCCCGCCCTGTCGGCTCATCGGGCGGGACAGGCAACACAGCACGCAGTTGCATCGCCAACTCAGGTTGATCAGGCATATACAGAACCATCTTGTTGAGGAACATCGCGCCTGACAGCCCTTTCAGCCCGAACCCCTCCCAGGTGGTGCGTGTCTTCTGGTCGAAGGTGGCCTTGAAGACATCGTTCTCAACTTGCCCCGACAGATACTGGTGAAGGAACTCCAGCATCTCCGCGCAGACCACCTCACGCCGGACATCGAGCCGGCACAGATCCTCTTGCCAGGCGGTATCGCGCTGGAATTGGTCGTGGAGGATACGAAACCGTTCGATCTGAGTGCTTGATAGTAACTCGCTCATACCTGACCTCACTCGAAACCAAGGATGTCGTGGGCGCTGATACGATAATGTTCCACTTTGACCAGCGGCTCCCAGTTCATGCGCACAGGGTCTTGATAGGCGTGCAGTTCCGGCGTGGAGGCGCAATTGAAGACCACATACAACCAGTAATCCTGCTTGAGCCGCTCTGCCGTCTTGTACTCATGCGGCGAAAGCGCGACCAGGTCGACTCCAGCCCGGCCTTTGACCTCAATGAAGCGCACTTCGATGGCGGTCTGAGGATCTTCTGGGTGCGGACGCCGGGAGATCAGGTCAAATCCACGGTTCTCGCTTTCGACACTTTCCACACGCCACCCCTGGGCTACCTCGTAGTCAATCGCCTCTTGAATGGCGATGCGCTCGATCTCCTCATCGCGCACCAGCGGCGCCACGCCAGGCGAGGTACGATCTGGATGCGGCAGCACCCACGCTCGGCCTACCTGCTGCACATCGGCGATGGTACAGTGCCGCTCCTGCTCTAGTTCTCTGGTGCGTTGTTCCAATCGTCCATTTAGTTCATCGAGCCGATCTTCCGTTTGCTTGAGGCGTCCCTCCAGCCCCGCTTCACGTGACCCGGCATCTTTTTGGGCTAGCAACTCGGCTAATTGCAGTTGCACCCGATCAATAATAGCATTCAGGCTAATTTTCAGATGGCGCGTGACGGTCTCAATTTCGCCAGTCCGCTGGAGATTGATCTCCTCCAGGAAGGGGGTCAGGGCTTGCGTGAGCAGCGCAGCCTCAACCTCCTCTTTTCCTGGTAGGTTTTCATCCCCTGGAAGTGGGGTGCCTGCTGGAGCGGGCTGAAGGGCCGCAAAGATGGTCGGCTGGCGGATGGTTAATGCTCCGTCCATAGCCGTTTCCACCACGAATAGGCGGCGATGTAGCAGGTTGCCGCGGCCATCCTTGATGGCCGCGGCAAACACATCCAGGCGTACCGGGATGGCATGATCGAGATCATAGAAGATCGCCCCACGCTGGAGGTCCTGTTGGGCCTGCTCGTAGGCATCGCGGCGCACGCACTCAAAGAGCGGATGCCCTGGCGTCACCCATTCAAGGGTCGGATCATCAGTGAGCCGCTCCTTCGCGAAGGTAATCTGTTTATACTCATGCCCCAGTTTGCCAAATTGCGCCTCAAGCGCTTCTCCCAACGGCCAGAGCGTCCGTGGCACCCTGCCGATTCGGTAGATATGGGCCGCTCGCTGCGCCTCTCTGGGCTGGATGCCGGTGAGCGGAGCCGCTTCAAGGAAGAAATCTTCAATCACCTCAGGTACCAACCGCCGCTCTTTGGCCTCTGCAGTCCTCCCAAGGATCGCGGCCAGATTCAGCTCCCGTTTGGCCAGTCCTTCCAGGGTGGAGTGGGTGATACGACGGAACCGGGCAGTATCCACCTGCTCGACGATGCGGTCTTTGATCACGTCTTCCGTCAGGTTGTGGGCGTACATCTCGCGCACCATACGCTCTAGCTCGTTGGCAGGGAAGATCTCGCCAAGGACGTTAAAGATTTTGCCAGTGTGCTGGGGATCGAGATCACGCTCAATTTCTTCGAGCCGCTCAAAGAGCTTATGCAGCACGCTGCCCTCACGCGTATTGGTCGCCACGAAATTGAAGACCAGACAATCACGCTCTTGGCCGTAGCGATGGATGCGCCCCATGCGCTGTTCCAGCCGGATGGGGTTCCAGGGGATATCGTAGTTAATCATCAGCCAGCAGAACTGGAGGTTGATGCCTTCTCCAGCGGCCTCGGTGGCAACCATGACCTGGCAGTTCTCACGGAATTCACGCTCGGCGTAGATGCGAGTGCCTGGGGTATCCCGATCGCCGATCTTCATGCCCCCGTGAATCTGGGTGACCGTGAGACCCCAGGAGCGCAGCTTTTCCACGAGGTAGTCCAGCGTATCTTTGTGCTCTGTAAAGAGCAGGAGCTTCATCTTTGGATCACTGAAGACCCCCTGCTTCGCCAATACCTCGCGTAGTCTGACGAGTTTGGATTCGACCTCGCGTTGCTCAAGCGCGCGGGCCTGGTCGATAAGCTCATCCAGTTGCCGAATCTCCGCTCTCAGGGCTGCGGGGTCCACAACAGCCACCACATCCTCCAACTGGTCCAGGATCGTCTGCTGCTCCTCTTCCGGCAGCTCATCGAAATCCTCAGGCATCCGTCGCAGCATCTGTTCTTGTCGATACCGCTGGGGATCATCCAAGATGTGTTGCCGCTTCTCGCGCATGCGTTGGAGGCTGCGACGCACCGCATAGACGCTGGAGGCAAACCGCCGCTGGAGCATCGCCATCGTGAAGCCAATCGCCCGCCCACGTGCCGAATCATCCACAGCGGCCTTGATGGATTGGTCCTCCACATAGCGGGTGAGCGCCTCGTAGAAGTCCCATTCATCATCATCTATTTTGAAATCCGTGGTGCGGACCATGCGCTTGGTAAAGAGCGCCTCCACTCTGCCAGTCTCTGGATTGGGGAACTTGACCAGCGCTTCTTTGACGCGCCGCAGGTAGAAGGGCGCTTCGTGTTGCTGCATGGCCGCTTCCAGGCTCTTGATATCTGCGTAGACATCCTCATCCAGGAGGCGCAAAAAGAGCCGAAAGTGGTCGGGATCGCCCTTATGCGGAGTGGCGGTCATCAGCAGATAGTGATCGGTCATTTCCGAGAGCGCTTCCCCCAGTTGGTAGGCCAGCGTCTTACGCTCTTCGCCCGCAGCACTCATCTTATGGGCTTCATCGACAATCACCAGATCCCAGCGACTGCGCAACAGGCTATCTCGAGCATCTTCCATGCGGGAGACCCATGAGACGGAGGTGATCACCTGCGCCTTCTCTTGCCAGGGGTTGAAACCGTAATTCGCGCGCAGCACCTCGCCGCGCACGATCTCGAAGGACTCGCGGAACTTATCCTTCATCTCGCGCTGCCATTGGAAGGTGAGGTTAGCTGGCGTGATGATCAGAACGCGCCGGATCAGCCCACGAATCTTGAGTTCTTTGATGAGGAGCCCTGCCATAATGGTCTTGCCCGCCCCGGGATCATCGGCCAGCAGAAAACGTATCCGGGGCAGCTTGAGGAAATAATCATAGACCGCCTCCAGTTGGTGTGGGAGCGGGTCCACGCGCGCGATGGAGAGGCTGAAGAGCGGGTCATATTCATAGGCCAGCCCCAGGCGCAGCGCCTCAACGCCCAGCCGGAAGCGACGAGCGTCGCCATCAAAAGGTTCTTTCTCAGGGGTAGCTGTCAGCAAGGCAATTTGTTCAAGGGTCAGGATAGGTTGGTACACCTGATTGGTTTTGAGTCCTTGGCCGATGATCTTGTATGAGGCACCCAAGGGTGTTACCGCAATGACTTTGATAGGTTCGGGGAGCAGTGGCCCGTGAAGAATCACATTTGGAACCAGTTTTGCAACGGCATCCTGTGAGTTCGGCATCCTCTGGCTCCTCCTCTTCAATCCTGGCCTTGAGGGAATCCTCGGTCTTTGCTCGCTGTCGTTGCCGCTAAGCCTGATGATTCCTGTTTGCATGTAGCAGGGACGGTGGCAAGAGCATCCAGGGCAAATTGGCAGCACGCGATCAAGGCACGGAGAGGAAGAGGGCTTCCGTTGCCGCTATTCGGTTCAAAAGCCACCCCGCCTCAAACCATCTCGACCGAGCGTTACGGACACGAAGAAGAAAGTTTGCCTTCGTGCTCCTCTGCTTCAGGTGTTCTTCAGTGTAGCCGCCTCCTGTCTGGGTGTCAATAGGTCTGGCTTGGTGGCCTCACCACCGAGCAGCGACTGCGGGGCTCGGGCCTATAGTCTTCTAAATTCCAATAACTATTTAGCTGCATAATTTACTCATGCACTACGACTCATCCAGAAAATAACCGTCGTTCATGTCTGGATGTGGCTGTAATTCAGGGTGTGATACCCGCATCTGGTCAGTATTCATACGCCAATCTTCCACTCTCCCACACAGTTCGTTGATCACGTCGCACTGCTCACTGGAGAGATAGAAGCTGAGACTTTGTACGTGCCCGTAGTAGTCGTAGAACTTTTCGAAGCTAAAGTTCTTCCCTCCCAGCTTCTCAGCTTCCCCTCGTAGATTGTCAATCAGATCCTGAATCTTTCGCCGCGGGATCCTCATGCGGAGGTCAGGAAGGACATTGATCATCCCATCCTCGGAAACCAAGGTGATCATTGTCGGGATTTCCGTTGTATCAAGATAGCGAATCGCCGAGTTATAGCGAGATCCTCGGGATGGATCGCCGTTCCTGCTTGCTATACCATCCAAAATCACCCCCATCGCATGCATCGTTCCCGTTGGGTCAAGGAGGATCGCGCCGTCGATGGTAGTAAGATAACTTAGGTCGACTGCGGAAACCGACGTCGCTTCGATGATAATGGCCTGAGCACTTAGCCTCCTTGCCTCGTTAGCAGCATCAGCTGAGACGACCAGCATAGTACCATGTTCCGCTTTGGCGGCAGCTTGCGCGAGATCCCATAATGTGGCTGCATTACAGGTAGGTGGGTCATAGAATACCCGCGTCGCGATGTCGATAAAGTGCTCGCGCTCAAGACGTGCGTAAGGTAACTTAGGCTGCCCATACTCCGCACGGAGGAGGCTTTGCTCGCCGTGGTAAATCTCCCAGGTGCCTTGTCCTGGGACGGTGATGGAGAACACTGACTCGCTCGCAGGGTTATATTCATCTCCGATTGATCCAAGCCCGTAGATCTCCTGTCCATCAGTCAGAAGTGCCAATTCCTTGCCCCTGCTAAGTTCCAGCAGCTTACGAACGGCTCGGTGCTCACCAAGGCCAACCGGTTGTCCGAGCGTAAACGTCCTGTTGACCCCGGAAACATCGCGGTGGGCTAATAACATATGTCCAACACCCACGCGCTGTTCGTAGAGCATTGTCGAGACTTCGTTAAGGGCCTCATAAAGCGGCGTATCAAAGATCTCACCTGACAGCACTACGAGTGACTTTACGAACTCCCTTGCAGCGGATCTGACCATTTCTGCAGCTGTTCGATCAATGGGATACAAACTCACCCTTGACACCGGATTACGCAGCGCCTTTCTTGCTTCCGTCAAGATCTCCATGAGAACGCTCGCCACCAGCGACGAGTTAATGGGGGTGTCTTCCCTCTCCCGGGTTTCCAACGTTGGCGTGTTCGCCAAAAGAACGGTCGGCACCCCTACGGCCACATGCACCTCGTATGAATCTACCTGTGCGGACTTGCCTACGAAGAAACTGACTCCTCTGGTCGGATGGTGACGTTCCAACGCCTCCCTCAATGCCTCGGCGCGCCAAGCGTTCCGAAGTCGGCTATGCATCATGGCCTCTGAACGAACGTCGCTGTAGATTATCTTGCTGTGTGGGTCTTCTTGATGGAGCACCTCACCACGAGCACGAACCTCTTGAAACTGACTTGGAGCGAAGTAGCTGTCCTCAGGCTCCACACAGATCGGGTAATCGCCCTCCTCAACTCGGAAGCCGACGAGGTAGACCTCGACATCGGTTTGGCGCCCGAGGCATTCGAGGACCCTTTTCGTGGCCCTTTTGACGTCTGATCTGAAATTGTGCTGGTAACTCCACATGAACTGCTCGATGGTTTTGCCTGGCAACCTCAATCTCCTTTCTCCATTGAAAGACCCTAGCCTTCGTCAGCGCGCTGAAAGGCTTGCCCACGAATCCGTTTTGCTCAGGTTGGGTGTTCGTGCTGAGGCAGAAACCAGAGACAGATAAGTGCTAGGGTTGGTCTGTTTGGTTTCCTGGAGCGGTGACCTCTAACATTGAGCTATTTAGAAAATTTTCTCGGTAGCGATGCCGCTCCGGAGCGATAGTCTGAGTGTAACTTGAGACTCAATCTTTCGGCTCCCCGCTATAAATGGTCGCAATCTTATCTACGAGCGGTTGTTTGATATGCAAATAGAGGTGCAAGGCAAGCAGGTATATTATTCAAGCCCTTTCTTTGAGCATGTACTTGCTTTCCCCAAACCTGGTAAATCCGAGGTTGGATTAAAGCCAGCGAGGCTGGCTACTTCTCAGGTAGTTTCCTTGAAGGGGAACAAACAAAGGAGAACTGCATTTTCCTGAACTTTTCTGGACAAGCTGACAGCCACAACGGTGTATATGCCAGCCTCAAGTATTAGCTTGCGCTTGAGACGTTAGCTATGTCCAATCAGACGGATAGCAACAGCTTGGCAAAAACCTGCTCGGCCATCTAACATGAACCATTCACCAGTTATTCCAGAGCTGGATTGCCGCCTTGATGAATTTCTCTCCGTTGACAACTGGCCAGCAAACGGCGATGTCATTACGCAACAAATAATACTGCTCATTCACACAGACAAATTTAGTGCGGTCAGTCGTTTCCTGGAGCCACTTTAGAATGTTAGAAGCCATGTCCGCATATTTACCGGAAAAGTGACTATTAGGAACATTGTAGAGCAAGCCTTCAATAAAATATGATGGAGCGACCCCTTTTGTAATTAAAGCGTCAGCTTCGAGCTTGCCCCGCATGTTCTTAAAAATGCGAACAAGCGGTTTGAAATTATTGTGAGTGGCTTGATGCTTCGCTGTGCAGTTTTCTGAATGCCGTTTTGGATAATTGATGATATCGCCGTCAGACTTGCTAGGAAATATAACGCCGGGAACGTATTCATAATCTTTCGCACTTTTATACCGAAGGTAGCGCCGATACTGATAGCAAACCACCACATCAGCGCTACGTCGCGATCCGTTCGCTTTAATTCTAACGGCCTTGTTTCCAGGTGTCACATTATCAGCGCCGAACGCGTTTGAAAGGCGAGTAACGACTCCTTGCTTAAACTCAGCAAAAGTGTAGGTAGCAGCGCTAAAATCTCGTTGAAATGCCTCTTGCTGCTCCGGCGGCAAATCCTTAATACTATAACTGTAAATAGAATCCAGCCTCATGACAGTATCCACGTCGCTTTCAGCGTAGATATTTGTATCGTTCCCATAGGAGCCTTGAAGAAATACTTCAAACGTTTTATCCGCATAGACTGCTTTAGCATCGAGTAGCGCATTCCGGATTATCTGGTAGGTGGTACTTGATTGAGTCACTGAGCCTTGTTTTGACCAGGTTTCGAGTTGAGATTCTGGGATGGTCACTAGAAATGCCCTTTCACAGCTTGAGCGTTGCTCTGATCTCTTTTTCGTATTTGGCAAACGATTCTCTTCCGAGAGCATGGAGCTTCATCAGTTTTTTAGCATCGTTTTCCAGAAGATCAGTGGCGTACTCCGGTTGGGGATATGATTCGCTCACGCGAACACACGGCACTTGAGGAAAGAGGACCACTCTAAGCTGGTCAATCGTTCCTGAACTGATGTTGAACATCTTTGCGATATGGCGAAATGGCCAAAACCCGAAGATGATTTGATGAAAAATACTCCGCTTTGGTTCGTTATAGCTGCCGACACCGACACTCAAGACCGCAATTTCCGAAGTCTTTTTCCCGAGCGCATGATAGGTATCGGCGAGTGCGAAAAGAGTGGGGTTGTTCGCCACATACCCACCATCCATCAACAATGGCTCCCCTTGATTTTCAGTTTTTACGGTAACTTTCTCAAAAAACGGATAAGCTGAGCAGGAGGCGACCACCGCCTCCGCAATGGTGCAGCCGAACCCCGGCTTAAAAGTTGCAGCACGTCCATGAGATTGCTGGACAGAATTCTTGAAAACCATGGGGCGTTCAAAATCATAATTCGTGCAAACGATCCCAATAAGTGTTTTGAAGGCAGAGAAGTCCTGGTTTTCAAAGATTTTCTCTGCTTCCGCTTTCAAAGCCTCGGTTCGCCCCCTGCTGGAACGGTTATTCATAATTTGGGGGATGAGGGTGAAATACAGGTTTTCGATTGCCTCGACTCTATACCCCAAGGCAATGAGGGCGGCAATGATTGCCCCGGTACTTGTGCCAAAGATTAAATCGAAAACCTCACAAAGTGGCGCATTTGCGAGTGCTTCTACTTCTTTTAACACACCCAATGTATAAACGCCCTTAGAGCCTCCGCCATCCAAAGAAAGGACTCTGAATGGCTTTTCAGTTGCAGGTTTTGGTGTTTCTGTTTCTGGCATCAGATTTATTTCAAATTCTATTCTAACTTGCTGACCGAGAGAGTCAGCTTTGCGACAAACTCGATAAGATGGCTAATCCAAATATGGATAAAAACGGAAATTTTACCCATGCTCCGCTACAAAGAGCAGATACTTTTTCTACTGTGCGAATTTCCTGGACTCAAGAATTGCAGGTCTATTATACTGGAACCTAGATATATGCACAAGTAAAGGGGTGCAGCATACTGTGCCATCGTGATGAGAAGGTATGTCTTTTAACAGGGTTAAGTTGCCATAAAATGTCTGCTGCTGTTTCCGCGTTTCGTGGTCCTTCATCAGCACTCACCACCTGATTTGAATAAGTGGAAATTAAACAGGTAGGCTGCTTTGTAGCAAGCTAATTAACAGAACATTCTTCACGAAAGGGAAGGAATCGGAAATGATAGGCTAACAGAATATAATCATCCGCCTGTCTCATCAAACGACCGTTTTTCGGTACATTTCGTTTTGCCCCCTTGTCAGCGAGCGTTCCTCGTGCTAGATTATCCCAGAAACTCGTTTCAGTAATCTACGTTCCAGGTTCTTCGTATTCCTGAGTTTTTGGAACAGGCAAGAGGCAAATTATGCAGATTGGCTATGCGCGTGTTTCCACCTCTGACCAGACACCCTCATTGCAAAAAGATGCGCTTACCGTGGCAGGGTGTGACCCGATTTACACCGACACGATGAGCGGAACCAAAGATCGTCGGCCCGGATTAGAGCAAGCCCTTTCTCACCTACGTGCTGGGGATACACTGGTCGTTTGGCGGCTTGATCGTCTGGGCCGCTCTCTCAAGCATTTGATCGAAACGATTCAAGACCTTGAGCAGCGTGGCATAGGCTTTCGGAGCCTGACCGAGAACATCGATACGACTACCCCAGGCGGAAAGTTGATCTTCCACATATTCGGCAGTCTTGCTGAGTTTGAGCGTGCCTTAATTGTAGAGCGGACCCAGGCAGGCCTCGCGGCGGCCCGCGCCCGTGGGCGCAAAGGAGGCCGCCCACGGGGTAGCGTCCGCTACGACTTAAAGAAGCTCGCCTTGGCTCAGCAGCTCTATACCGAGCAAAAGCGCAGTGTGGCTGATATCTGTAAGACGCTGGGGATCCCCCGCACGACGTTCTACCGCTATCTCTCGACAGTAGCCAAATCTGTACAGTCCTGATCCTTCGATCTCCTCAAATCAAACGAAGAGAACTGGTGTAGATGCCAATGGATCAGCAGCATTATTGTTTTGTTCCTGATCCGGAGCAGAAAGATGAGGCTGAGTGATTGAAGCAATTGGTTTACGTTCGCCAACGATCACATCGGCGTCACTATGCAAGCAGTGGCATCCACGCCAGCGAACCCCCACCGCTTTCCATACGCTCAGGTCTTCTTTACATAAACCCAGACTGGTCTGTGGGTTTAACAACTGGGCGACCCGGCGGAACACTTCAATATGAAAAGTCTCTTCTACGCGGTACTTGAATCCCGAAGGATCTTTCTCGTGCACATAATCAAAGATGGTCGCATCTCGCCCATTTCGGGCTGCCGTTTGCTTGAGTGCTGCCAGGTTCGAGGCACGCATGGTACCAATCGTCAGCATTTCTGGCCCCACCTGATTGATCTGGTCCATGATTTGGGCCAAGTCTTCTTCCCACCCAGCTACCGGGGCCAACGCATCCAAGCGGAATCGAATTCGCCAGCCAGCGGTTTTCAGGCGTGCGGCCAAGGCCAAGCGTTTCTCCAATGGAGCGACTTTCTTTTCATACTGCCGACTGATGGACGGCAAGGAAAGGGACCAAGAAAACACGACATGGGGGTTAGGTCCCAATGCCTCTGCAAATTCGGTATTCAGGAACTTCGAAAGTATAATCAACGTATGCCTGTGCGGATTTGCTTCAGCAAAGAGGGGAATGAGCAACTCCAGCGGCGTCACGCCCAAGAGCCGCTTATAGGGCAATTCAAAAGCCAATCCGTCCTGATTTTCCCCGATAATAAGTCCTGCCGGCTGAGGCTGACTAAGCCATGCTTCCGCTTCTGGGACCATGTCGCGCAAGTTTTCAAATAAGGTCCCCTTCAGTTCATATAACCCCCGACGATAGGGAGTCTGGGTTTGCAAGAAGCAATAGGCGCATTCGCCGGGACATCCTGACGCGACGACCGCTTGCCAAAACTTAAAACAGACGATTTCGTTCTCTCCTGGCCCCCCAAATTGTTTTATGAACCCTCCTTGACGCCGTGTCACTTTCATGGCTGTCCTCATTTCATGAATCTGATCTGGCTCTCGATTTGAAGTTCCTGGTATTGGACCCGTTTCTGTTGCCTCAGGTGCCGCAAGGCTTTTCGAATATCTTCGGCAAAATAGTGGCTATCCACCTGAGAGAGGTAGATTGCCTTCAGTGTAACTGCTTTCCCTTGAAAGCTTGCAAAAAGCTCGTTCGCCAATTGATCAATAGATACCACCCGTTGAGGAGAAGCATCTGGAGGGGGAGCAGCAGGGTCGAGTCCAATATCATACAAACTCATCTGCCCCATCTGACGAGCTTTCTGAACCACGGTGGCTTCCTGCCTTTGCCACTTCAACTGGGCCTCTTGCTGCTCCGCGTCATAGAGGACTTTATTCATGAGCAAGGCACCAGTTGGATCATGAGTGGTCAGGAATAAATAAAACATCGTCCGCTCTCGATCGGGGAATTCTAAGCCGATCTTTTTTACCGCCAAAGAAGGGTCAGCAGTCCGTAGCCGCCGCTGATAGAAGGTCGTCAGTTCGGCCTCAAGCTGCGCTCCTCGTTCTGGCTCAAAGGTGTTTTGCCACACCTGCTGACGAACCTCCCGCCATTCTTGTGTACCAAACATGGCATCATAGTTTCGTAGGAGGGCTTCATTGACCGCTTTCTCCTTCTGGCTATCAAGGATGCCCTGTTTTTTGTAAAGATCCTGGTATGGCTGGTTGATCATCGCGTCAACGTGTTGCTGGGCCACAACACGCTTGACCATCTCGTAGGGAATCCCTTTTGGTCCATATGGATCCAGCAAGAAGAACGACCAGGTGTAGGGCTGCTCGGCCACCCGCAGAATGGCATCGACAAGTTTCAGGAAATCCCCATGAATAGCAAGGATTTGGCCGTTCATCGGATTGATCGTCGACGGATTGGTCACTACTCGGTGAGACAAACCGGCCAGCCGCAAGCTTTCAAGGAGTTCCTGAAAGTCTTCGGCATCATCTTCGACTAGAATTGATGCGGTTTCAATCGGGAACTGATACATCGCTTGAGCAAATTGGCAAGCATTATCTAATGCCTGAATACCAAGCAGAGGGGAACCCCAAGTAGGTCCTTCCTGACGGACAATGGCACTGGCATCTCCAGCATAGCGTCCGGTAAAGCTAAAGCCATCCACATATAACAGGCGGGCCCCAAAAGAGAGTCCTCGACTGAGCCGAAACCGAGCGATCTTAGACAATCCATTGATGATTACCCCTGCCCATTCCGCCAGATACTTGGAAAGAATCAAGTGTTTCACCTGGGTCTGCGTATCACGTGTCTTTAACGCCATAGGGATTCCCTCCTTGCAGAAACCTGGTACAGCTCAAGCGAAATATCTAGCCAAACTGTACCTGAAGCTGCCTTGCGATGCAAGAGGAAACACCTGTATCGAGCATAGAACAAAATTTCTACTTCGTCAAGTGTGTGTGCCAACATATTCTTTGTACCTGGCTCATATGTCAGAAAAGAAAAATGAGATGAGGCTCGCTCTGCCAAGGCATGGCCGAAGCAGCTGCATTTTTTAGGAGAATCAAATCGTTTAAAATGTCGCTATTTGGCCGTAACCAAGACTAACGGCAATGGTATTGAGGATGGATTGTACTTTCTGGTCTGGCGGTAGGCTTTCTACCGCTCGTAAGCCACGCTCCACCTGTAAGGGCCTATTGAAGAGCTTTCGATGGCGCTCAAAAACCAGTGCCCAATAGGCGGCGACGAAGGGCACGATAATTTTCTGATAGGTGAGAGTGGATGGCGGCACAGCGCGGTAGACAACAGGTAGGATAGTGTTGTGGGCAAACAAAGCTTCCTGGGGAGAAATGCCATCTTGCAAAGTTACGCCTAGATAGCCTATGAGACGGAGTAATGAATAGCGGTCAACATCAAAGCTATCGCTGCGCTGCTTTAACTCCTTTGGTGGCGCCTTCTGGATATAAGTATGCTCAATGAGTTCTGCTGCTGTTGTCCACAACCAGCTGTCTACTGCTGTGGAACTAATTTGGCGGCAGAGGCTTGCCACCTCAGCTGCTTGAGTCATGGCACGATCAGGCTCATTTAATGCCAAGGTACCTAAATGAAAGCATATGGGCAGCAATCCACGGTTTGCAGAAATCCGTTCAGCTTCCTGCCACTGATTGTTCGGCTTGGCTCCTAGCAGTTGATCGATGTCAAGCTGGTGCGGATCGCCGCCTATCTGGTCCTGAAGAGGTGCTGCCACTTGAATAGGCCCCAACTCTAATGCTAAATCAAGGGCCTCAGCATAGCGATCAGAGCGTACTAAAACTGGAATAAGGGTCGTACCCAAGCTGGCTAGAGCTAATGGTTGATTATGGATTCTTGCCAGGTCAATACCATGTGAAGCCCAGAAAGAGGCCCGTTCGTCATTGCCAACAGCTTCAGCAAAGGCTGCTAGCTGTGCCATAAGGAAACACTCTTGTTTATGGTCATAGCGTGCTGCAACTTGTATCCAAGGAGCCAAGAACATACCGCGGGATGGTGCCTTATATGGTTTTCCGTCGCTGAGATGATCTGGAGGTTGACCAGAGACGACAACATGGTAAAGATAGCCAGAGACGTGCCCATATTGCACAAAAAGCCCTTTCCACCTGGCTGTATCTTCTCGACACGCCAAAAGCTGTTCTGCTGCCTGATCCCAAGCTGCAAATGAAGCTGGACGGTCATCTGCAAACCAGAGGGCCAGGGCGAGTTCACAGCAGGCTTGCACGGATTCAAAGATGCCAACAGTTGACGCAACGTCCACAGCTTGCCGCGTATAGCCTATTGCTGCTTGAGGATCCTGAGAAGAGATGGCCCTGCTCAAGTTCACAAATGCCTGGAATCGCTCAAAAGGATAGCTCGTTGTCTCCTGAGCCATCGCTTGGCTTAGCCAATTGAGTGCTTCTTCGTCCTGTTGCGCAAAGAGATACTCCTGCCCTAGTGTGGCTTTGAGTAAAAAATGAATGCGCGGATCGCTGGGCGCAGACGCCAGTGCTGCAGTCGCCAGATATATAGCTCCTGCCAAGTTATGAAACTCTTCTGCCTGTACAATAATGAGTGCCCGTGTCGCCCACGCCCTCAGCAGTTCAAGTTCAGGTTGCTGCGCGCGATTCTCCAATTCTTGGAGGATTGCCAAGACTGTTTGCCATTGTTGCTGTTCTTGTGGTTTCTCACGTTCACTTAGCCAGATCCAATCCGTCAGGACTCGGCACCCCTGTTCAGCAGGAGCTGCAGTGAATGCTCTGCGTCGTTGTTCGGGAGTGAGAGATTCTATAATCGTCAGCCAGTTACGAAGATGATCATGCGTCGTCATCTCGGTAATATGCGCCCAGATGAGTACCTCGGGCTGGAGATCCTCGGGCAGTACCAGCGGATCCCCAGAAGGCATCTTCCCCTCTGGTAGGAGTGTGAGGGCAGTAGATAAATAGGAACAAGCGTGTATAAAATCGACAGGTGCGAACGCAGCGACGCCCAGAACTGCCCATGCCTCAGTTCCGGTGGCTTGCTCAAGCAGTGAATCCAAATCCTGGACGAGATAGGTGGCATCCAAATTACGATGACGATAGGCTGCAATCTGGAGCCCTCGCAGATAGATACGAATGCCCAATCTCATCTGTTCTGGCAGTGGCCGTTCTGCCCATACTGATAGTATCCCTTGGTCTGGGACCTGAGGATCAAGCTTGTTTAAATCGTTTAAGGCTATGATCAGCAGGCTACCGGATCTATCAAACTCTTCTGCGGCTACAAAATGATTCAGCGCCCGAAACATCTGGAGGGGGGTGAGTCGCCGACCTTGAATGATCCGTTCACCCAGAAGATGATGACAGTCCTTTTGAGTCTGAGGCAGCACATCACCAGTACCAAGCACTTGCAAAAGAGGCGAAAGGGTGAATTGATCTTGGTCATCGAGTTGCACCCAAAGACCAACGAGGCGATTGATTCGTTCTCTTGGGCGCACTATCACGGGATCTATCGTAGCAAGGGCTTGTACTTCTGCCAGAGCGAATGTTCCAGGAAGCAAAGAGAGCCGAGATAACAGCTCTCGGTTCTCAGTGTCATCAACGGTATCAAGAAGCCGGTTAAGCGTCTCTCGATTGATTTTTGCCGTATACTGTTCTCCGAAGAGCCCTTTCAACGTGTCATCATTAACCTGCCAGCCGTGGCGTTCCAAATAGGAAGCGATGCCGCGAAGGAGCAGTGGGTGCTTTTTAGAAAGGATATTGATAAAGCTTAGAAAAGTTAGGTTGAGCAAGGTAGAGGGAGCCCCCAAAGCTTGCAATATCTCGCCTACCTCGGAATTGCTCAGAGGTGGAGTGTCTACTGTGTATAAAGCCTTTTCACTAAGCGAGTTTGAGATACTGAGCGGAAGGGGAAAGGAACTGGTAGATAATAACCGGACCCCAAAGGCTTGACAGGTTAGCGCTAACTGAACAATTCGCTCAGCAAGCTCGTCACCATTTGCCAGCCGTGGTATATCGTCTAATACCAAGAGTGTGCCCTGTCCCACCTGCCTACAGAGATCCGAGTACCAGTCTCTCCGGTTCAGGGGAGGTGGGGAACCCGTGAGTACGGCACATGCTTCATCAAGCCGCATTGCCGCCTGAGCGGTGGTTAAGTCTCGAAAGCGTATCCATGCCCGACAGGTACCAAGAGCCTGCGCTATCAGCACGGCCAATTGAGTTTTTCCTGAACCTGCACTGCCTACGAGAGCAGTCCAACTGTGTTGTTGGACAATGGGACTGAGGCTAGAGATGGTGTCTGAACGTTGGCTAGCATGATCAACAAGAGGCGGAATATCTAACAGAGGCTTCGAAAGCGTATAAGTGATTGCTGCATCAACTTCCTGATCGCGTGCCAGTTGGCGCACCTGCGAATCTAAACGAGCAATTTCCTGGCTGTGTTTGCGTACTTGCTGCTCAAGCTTGGCAACTCGTTGCTCCAAGTTGCCAATATGCCGCCAAACAGTCTGGCGCAATTGACGGTCTGCCTCGCTGATCGTGGGAAGCGCGAAGAGTGCTGCTCGATCTTCAACAGTCAGCTGCTTAGGGCCACGTTGACAAAGCAGTTTTAAGACATGTAGGAAGAGGCGTTGATAGATCTCTTCTGCCAGTGGTTCCGACTCAGCAATCTTCTCTGAGAGGAGACGTTGATATATTTGCTCCCTCAATTGTGGCAAATCCGCCAGTCCCGTACTCCACTCGAAGGTATCTATAAACTCCAGAAATTGGTCAGCAGATGCGCTCTTCACATATGTTTGAAAAAGTGTCCATGTCTCATCTGCTAAGTCACCCGGTTGCTTGGCTCTCTCGAGATAACTCAAGAAAGCTTGGAGTGTTTCCTCCTGGCGGGGAATATCCCATGTTCTGCTGCGAAGTTGCTGCCAAGCAGTAACTCCAGGGATATTATTAGGCAAGAGCGGGGGTTTTTCGCAACGAATCTGCGCATTGGTGGAATAGCGAAAAAAAAGGGCTATCCCTGCATTGCTCTGGAGGTGCTCGACAGCACAAGCGAGAGCGTTTAGAGCAGAAGGAGTTCGCAGCGTCAAGGGAGTGTCACGATGCTTCACTTGCTCAAGAAGCCATGTTGGGTTGTCAGTTGGATTCTGAAGCACTGAAGAGACATGATCAATGTCTTCGCCCCGCTCAAGCTCAAGCATTTGCCCGGGGCGTAAATCTAGCCAGCGGAAAATGGTCAAATCAACTTGATAGACGTAGCCACGAATGGTAGCCCAAGCATCTCGAGCACGCGCTGGTGTAAACCCATCCATACTCCAACACTTTCATCTATCAAATCTGCAAACCACATCAGTATGTACCAAGGAGAAGAAAATGTAAAGGGTGCATGCTTACTCAACCAAAGGGCAATGGGTGATTATCTCCAAAACTCAATTCATCATTTCCCACTGATGCGCAATGAGATGGATAGATCGGCTAATTGGTTTCTCGCCTTCATGCGTGGATTGGTCTAGGCTGCAAGAAGGGGTAAGGGGAGAAATCGAAAATTTAAATGAGGGGCGACCACGCTGTCGCTCCAGCTTTTGGTGGGCGCTATACGATTACTTGCTACGAGGACGCCCAGCATCAGAGCGCTTCCTGCGCCATGTGCCATCGTTGTTGCGTGCCCGTGGAGCCATCCCATCCCGGACATATGGCCCCTGGCGTGGCCCAGCACGACGATCTGCCTTGTCTCGTGTACTGGTTTGACGCTTTCCGCTTGAAAACCCAAAGAGTTTCATCGGAAATCACCCCTTCTCGTGCCCCCTCAGCACGATGTGCTATAAACCAGTCTTGCTGCCCAGGTGCAGCAAGCTCTTGGTTGCAGGTTCTAGCGGCCAAACCATCGCAAAACTTTGGCTCGGAAGCCCTTGCGCGGTCGCTTTTCCGTCTGCGCTTCAGTGTCCGTTGGCCCAGCAGCGCTAGCGGCCATCTGCCTGTCTGAAAAATACCGTTCATGATCGCGCGCTTCACGTTCCCGGCCCGCGGCAATCTGTTCAGGAGTCCAGGCCCCTGCCCAGCGCACTTTGTTCGACTTAATCCAGTAGTGCGAGCGGCAGGGAAACTGCCAGTTTCCAATGGACGGCGTTAGTGAGACGGTGTCGCCATCAAACAGGAACTGCCAATCAGCCGGACTGATCGGAGTCACCACCTTATTGCCACAGCCGCAGGCGCACCTGTGGACTGCGGTTGCATACTGGACCGAGACATACAGGACTCCCTCCTGCAGCTCAGACGGAATGAACTCAACAAACTCATGGGTAAACGAGGTGCGCCTCATCCAGCCTGCCCTTTCTGGTCTTCGTTGAGCAGATGATTGCCGTCAACCTCATAGGTGCTCGAATACTCCTCCTCGAGGTCGGTGTAAAAGCTGAACAGCTTCTTCCACTTGATGACGGCCAGGACGGCGTTGAGCGCATCGAGGTCAGCAATCTGGATGTTCTGCTCGTACCCATCCTCCTCTTCCGCTGCAAAAGTGAGGCGCTTCCACACATGGTCCCGGTGTCCGTCCGTGCTCGTCGTGGTGCGAATTTGCGCGCCTATCGAGTTGTCGGATTTCGCTTGAGATACCCCCATCCCCGTGTCTATAAATGGGACACCAAACTCCTCCAGCTTTTGGATAATGAACTTTTTGACTGGGCCGGTGTCCATCGCCAGGAAGACGAACGCCATGCCCCGCAAGTCTTCGATATTCGTTTCGTCAACATGAACAGGATGCGCGATGATGTTTCGGCGCAAGGGGTCATACTTGCGCTGAAAGTAATCGACCTTCTTGGGCGCGGCTTCAAGGTCGCTGAGATATGCTGCACCAGGTGCCCGGAATGCGTTGTGTGTATAGAACGTGTCGCGGTCGTATAGGTGTATCTGCACAATGGGCGTTTTAGCGATCAGGTCTAAGATGTACGACCCGGTCCCGCCGAGGCCGACGATGGCTACCTTGCCAAGTTTGAGCCTCTCGGTTGTAGCGCTTATCTGTGCCCGGCTTGAAGCCGAGTCCAGGTAGCGAAAGACTGACTCGTCGTCATCTGTCTGGTGCGGCGGGAACACCTGCGCTGTGGCGCTTGGGTCTATCGCGCGGGCATGTCCCTGTAACATGTTGACATAGCTCGTCATTTTATCGTAGTAGTCGGCGTATCCTTCCTTCGGTTTGCTGGAAAACCTGAAGCTAGCCGTCAGGCCCCCATCGACCTGGAACGTCTGACGGTCGTTGATAATCGCAATCAGTTCGCGGCCTTGGCTATCGCACGGAACCGAGCCGACAAACCATACTGTGTGATATGGATTCGGCGCAGTCATGTTGCCACTGGTTGCCAGCTCGGACACCAGGATGCCGCGCTCGACTACTCTGGCAGCGGTCACGTAGGGAACTTGCTGTACAAGCAAATAATTTGACCTGATCTTAACATCATAGCCTTCGTCTCTCAGACGCCGCAGGTCGGGGCTATGACTTACCAGTAGCTCGAACATTGAAGATGGTGCCCTCCTCTCGCACCTTCACCGACTGGCCTTCGACGAGGCTCCCCTCTCTTGGGTCCACAGCGTTTCGGTACGTGACAGTGAACGTTGTATCCGGTGATGGCGGTGTCGGGTATGCCAGTTTGACCACCTCGGTGTAGGAAACCTCCAGGGACGGAACCGTCTTCCGCTCAGCGTTTACGATGATGGTAACGTGTTCGTGGCGGGCTGCTTCTTCAGCGGCCATACTGACTTCCTGCATGGAAAACCCCCTCTTTGGATATCGGTATGTACGGAATTTGCCAAGTTATTCCGTCATTGCAGAATAGAATAACACGTCGATTACTACGTGTCAAGGAATAAAACGGGCAACTTTACGCCGAAAGCGAAATTTGCTATGCTAGGGGCGGAGGTGATTCAAATGAAGCTAGGCGATCGACTCCGCGAAATTCGCCAACAGCAGGAACAGACGCTGCTTCAGGTGGCAAAATCGACGGGTCTCTCCGTCTCCTATCTCTCGGATCTCGAACGCGGCCGAACCAACCCCTCGATGGAGACGCTGAAGCGGCTCGCTGACCATTATCAACAGGATCTGGCTGATCTGGTAGCCAATGTCGATGGCCAGGGTGGGCTCACGCTTGAATCATTGCCACCAGGGTTGGCGGAACTGGTGACAGATCAGGTCATTGATGAGGAGACAGCGCGGGACCTGAGTCGTATTGAATTGCGAGGGCAACGTCCCCGGGAACGCGACGATTGGTTGGGCCTCTATTATCATCTCAAGGGAATTATGCGGCAGTATTTGCCACCCGGCCCTGCTTCCAAGGAAGAGTGACGCGCATGCTCGTGCCCGAATCGCAGTTAGAAGCGATGGTGCTAGACCTGGTGGCAGCTACTAAGTCAACGTATGCCTGTTGGGCTGATCCGGAAGCCTTGGCAGGCGCGCTGGACCTCAAGGTGCGGTATACCTCCCTGGGGAGCAATCGCGAAGGCGCTTTCGACGACCAGATGATCGTGATTGATCAAGCAAAGGGAACTGCTGGTCGGCAGAAATTCACCTGGTATCACGAACTGACACATGCTCTCATCCGGCGTGACGACGAGCTTTATGCGATCCTGGATGAACAATATCGGCGTGAAGGGGATTTCATCCGCATACGCGAGCGCCTATCAGACATTGGCGCTGCTGAGTTTGTCCTCCCACGGGAGCAGGTGCGCACGGTGCTGGTGCAGCATCAGTATTCGATTGGGTGTTTGAAAACACTCAGCGATACAACTGGCGCCTCTCTAACGGCTGCCTGTGTCCAAATAGCCCGTTGCTCGCCTCATCGCTGTGTCGTGGTTGTCTGCCTACCGTACTTTGTTCAGGCAGCTAGGCAGGCCTTGCTTGCTACGCCAGTTACCCATCCGGTCCTACGTGTTGCCGTCGGAATGTCCTCGCCGCAGCTGGCACGGTATCACGTGGCACGGAATACGATCATTCCGGCAGGGCATCTGCTGGGTGAGGTCTATCAGTCAAAAGCAGGCACGATCATACGAGGGGAAGCGCCCATCCCCTTCAAGTCTGGAACCGTATGGATTGTGCCGTGCGAAGGGGTGCGACTAGGCGAGCAAACCTTTGCCATTTTCCAGATCGATGCGCCTTCTATACAGGCTCCGGGCCAAATGACCCTGTTTTAGGCTCAGGAGGGCGGTTTCACATGCAGTGTCCGTCAATCGCCTAGTGCTGCCTCATTCTGAGTGTGGTAGCCAATCGACCAGTTCTGAGTACCGGGCTCTCTGGCATCATGCCAAGGCTATAAGCAACCATGCAATTATCATTGCGGGAGGTTTCCTGGCACGTCTGGCCACTTCATGACTTAGACGACTCCTTACATCAATGTATCAATGAGCACATTTTCATTGAGGTTGTTCAATTACAGGAAGTCCTCTTGGTCATGGAAAGAGATTGCCATGCTCTGATCTACTCTTCTCACCTGGATTGACGGGGTTTCACCTCCCCAAACTTGATTGAAACCAGTACAGCCAACTTCCCCTCTGCCAATCCTTGATGCTGTCGTTAAAACTGTTCAAGGCAGTGAAAGCAAGAGCACACCGAGCTGGGGCAGCAGAGTACACTATTGGCGCAGGCAGAACAACGGAGAATAGCATTGCCAAAACCAACCAGACGGCTATGAGAAAGCATGCAATATTTAGAAGCTGCTAGAATATACCGATGTCCTTGTAACTAAATCTTCATATAGTGATTTCAAATATGATGAGACATTTGATACACAATCATACTTTCAAGATAACAGTGCTCTCCTAGCATCAAACGATAGCGCGCTTTCCAGCGTTTGGCGGCAATGGCGTTCAGGCGTATGAGCGTCCAGGTGGGCGCGCATTCCTCCAATAGCCGCCGCAGGCTCACCTCATCGTGAAGCTCCAGTCCATGTGCCCGCAATTGGGCTGCCAATTCTGGCGCAAGCTCACTTTCCATGGGATACACCGCTTCCCACACCGGTTTCCTGGCCTGCCAGATTCCAGTTGCCCACTTCCAGCGCGCAGCGCAGTTCCTGGATGACCGTTTCGTCCTGCTCTGTTGCCAGGCTTTGTTCCAGCGCGGCGCGTGCCTCTGGCCCGCCGATGCGCCCCAAGGCCCAGGCGGCATGGCCTCGCACCAGCGCTTCTGGCTCCGTGCGCAGCGTCTCGATCAGCGCCGGAACGGCTATCGGGTCGCCCAGATTGCCGAGCGCGACACAGACATTGCGCAGCAGCCCGCGCCGCTTGGCGCGCTTGATGGGGCTGTGGCGGAAGCGCTCGCGGAACTGTTCTTCATCCAGCTTCAGCAGCGGCAGCAGCGCCGGGCTGGATGCTCCTTGCATACGCGGCTGAAATGGCGAGCTTTGCTTCTCACTGGCAAGTGCTGTACCAGCAACCTGCTCTGGTTGGGCCTGGCCCGCGCCAAAACGCCCGGCGCGTTTGAGGCGTTCGACGGCAATGAGGTTGACAGGGCAGACTTCCTGGCAGATGTCGCAGCCGAAGATATGATTGCCCATCAATGGGCGCAGATCAAGCGGAATGCTGCCGCGCAGTTCGATGGTCAGGAACGAGATGCAGCGGGTGTTATCCAGCACATAGGGGGCGACAAACGCGCCGGTCGGGCAGGCGTGAAGGCAGCGCTCGCACGCGCCGCAGTTCGATTTGAGGGGCGCGTCTGGCTCCAATTCCAGGTTGGTGACGATTTCGGCCAGGAAGACCCACGACCCCCAACCATGCGTCAGGATGTTGGTGTTTTTGCCATACCACCCCAGCCCGGAGCGCTCGGCAACGGCGCGGTCCACCATGCGCCCCGTATCGACGAAGAGCCGCGTTTCGGTGTCTGGCGCGGCATTCAGGCCGCGCAGATAGGTTGCCAACTGCTCTAGCCTGGCTTTGATGACTTCATGATAGTCGTCGCCCCAGGCATAGCAGGAGACGCGCCCGTGCGGGTCACCAGGCGCGGTGAGGTCGCGCGTCGCGTCGGTCAGGTAGAAGATCGCCAGCGAGATGACGGAGCGCGCGTCGGGCAGCAGGGCGCGCGGATTGCTGGAGACCTGGGCGCGCTCGGCGGTGAACCAGGGCAAGCCATCCATCAACCCCTGCTCGATGCGATTTTTGATGGCCGTTTCGCGCTCCGGGAATGGTTCGGCGCTGGTGACGCGCACCAGATCGAATCCCAGGCTGGCGGCCTCGTCTTTGATGTCGGATGTGAGAGACATACTTGATTTTATCAGATTATTGCCAGGCATTCAGAAGTACATCACCGTAGATGGTGTAGATGGTGTAGATGCCCTGCTCTCTTAGAGCAAAGGGCTTCCCCCGTAGATGATGTAGATGATGTAGATGTTTTGATTTAACCAAAAATTTTACTAATAAGCAGAAGATATTACATATGAAGCATCTACATCATCTACATCATCTACGGTAGTAGTAGTATTGCTAGCTCCTAAAGGTGATACAAATGCTATCGACCTTCCGCGAAAGGTCCATTGCACGCAAGCAATTCATCATTTCTGCGCGGTGGCTTCGTCTGCGAAGAACCGCTCCACATCCTCGATCTTCATCGTCTTCTTGGCGGGCGGGAGCGCCGCCACGACGCGACTTCCATAATATTTAGTATACAAACGCGCGTCGAGAATTGCCATCACGCCCCGGTCCTCTTTGGTGCGAATCAGCCGCCCCAATCCTTGCTTCAGGCGCAGCGTGGCCTGCGGCAAGACGTAGTTGTTGAACCAATCCTCGTTGGCTTCCTTCATCAGCTTGACGCGCGCCTCGTGCACCGGGTCGTCGGGCGGGTCGAAGGGCAGCTTATCGATGACGACCAGCGAAAGCGCCTCGCCCGCGATGTCGACGCCCTCCCAGAAACTCTTCAGCCCCAGCAGCACGGCGTTGGGCGTGCTGCGGAAGCGCTTGATAAGCTCAATGCGCGAGAAATCGCCCTGAAGCAAGGTCGGGAAATCGACCATATCGCGAAGTTGCTCGTACACATCCATCATGGCCTTGTGGCTGGAAAAGAGCAGGAACGCCCGCCCACGCGAGGCGCGCACCAACTGGGCCATCTCGCGGGCCAGCGCGTCGATATAGACGCGGTTATCCGCGCCGAACTTTGGTTCCGGCAGGCCGCGCGGCAGATAGAGCAGGGCGTGGTTGGGATAGTCGAATGTAGGCGGTAGGACGCGCTCGACGACCTTATTGAGCACGCCCACGCGGCGGCGGAAATAGCCGAAGTCGCCGCCCACCGCCAGCGTCGCGGATGTGGCGATGGTGTTGATCTTCTCGAAAAGCTGCGTCTGCAAGAGTTCGGTGATGGAGAGCGGCGCAGCCGAAACGCTCAACTGGCGCAGGCCCTTGTCCTGGCCGCGCGGGCCGCCTTCGCGCTCCACATAATAGACGCGGCTCTTGAGGTCTTGCACGGCAAAAGCGACACGCAGATCGCTCGCCAGCGTGCGGGCGCGCTTGATGAGTTTGTCGTACAACTGCTCCTCTTTGTCGTCCATGCCATCCGGGCGGCGATACTTCATCTCTTCGGCCAGCGAGTCGACACTCTCGGCCAGGTGCAGGCCTTCCTGAAACGGCTGGGTGAGCAAGGCGCGATTCTTGAAGCCAGGGTCGGCGATGGTTGCCAGGCGGTCCCAGGCGACGACGTTGTGCTGCCCGGCCTCTTGAAAGAGCAGCGGGTCGACATGTTCTTTCAGGCGGCGCTGCTGGAAGAGGCTCTGCACGCGGCCTGGCGAGACGGTGACAGTGAAAGCGCGCGTGGCTTCTTCTTCCAGGTGGTGCGCTTCGTCGATGACGACGACATCGCGCTCTGGCAGGAGCCAGCCATCCATCGCGGCGTCGAGCAGCAGGAGGGTATGGTTGACGACGATGATCTGCGCTTCGCGGGCGCGCTGGCGCATTTCGCGCACGTAGCAGTCGCCGAACCAGTTGCACTTGCTCCAGGCGCATTGATCGCTGTCGGCAGCAATGCGGGCGCGGATGTCGCCGGGGAGGGTGAACGGCGCGGTATCCAGGTCGCCGTTAAAAGAGTCGTCATCGCCAGGGCCACCGGTGACGGTATCTTGCAAGAAGCGCAGCAGCCGGTCAAAGGCTGGTGAGCGCTGGAAGGGCAGCAGGTCGCTGTTTTCTTTATCGAAGCGGTCCAGGCAGAGGTAGTTGCCCATGCCCTTGATGAGCGCGGCGCGGAAGTCCTGGATGTGCTGCTGCACAAAGGGGATATCTTTGTAAAACAACTGCTCCTGGAGGTTCTTGTTGGCGGTGCTGATGATGGCGACCTTGCCGGAGCGTACGATGGGCAATAAGTAAGCGAGCGACTTTCCCGTCCCGGTGCTGGCTTCGATGACGGCATGGTTGCTGTTTTCCAGCGCCTGGGCCACCAGTTCGGCCATCTCTACCTGCGCGGCGCGTTCCTCATAATCGGGCAGGCTCTCCGAGAGCGCGCCGCCTCGGGTGAGATCATGCCGGACCTGCTCGGCTAACGATAGACTGATGCTCACACGCCCTCCCGCGGCAGACTAGACCAGACGTTCTTACCTGATAAGTATATCATATTGCGGAAGAGGGCGCTTGTTGATCTGGCTGGGCTGCACTCATGTTTTACGTGGGGGGAAGGGTTTCAAGGGAGGTCAGTTTCACGGAGTGGGAGGCGGCATTTTAATCAGGCCGTATTTGATCTTGAGCGCCAGGATGCGCTGCACAGACTGATCGATGCGCGCCCTGGTGATCTGGCCCTTGTCGATGGCGGTGTGGAAGGCGCTCAAGACGCCGGGTATTTCGTTGGCTTGAAAGCTCAAGAGCAGGTCGTCGCCTGCGATGACGGCCAGCACGGCGGCCTGGGCGGCTGTCCAGCGGTTGGAGATTGCGCCCATATGCAGGCCATCGGTGATAATGACGCCTTGATAGCCGAGGTCGCCGCGCAAGACCTGATTGATCATAATGGGTGAGAGCGCGCCGGGCAGGTTGGGGTCATAGGCTGTGTCGATGACGTACGTCGACAGAATCATATCGACATCGCCCTGCGCGATCAGCGCCCGATAGGGGGCGAAGTCGATGTTGTTCAGGTCGGTCTTGCTGCGCTTCTGGATGGGCAGCCCCTGATGCGGGTCGATGGCGACATCGCCCAGGCCGGGCCAATGCTTCAGGCTGCCGATGACGCCCTGGCTTTGCAGGCCATTGAGATAGGCTCCGGCGAAGGTGGTCACTTTGGCGGGCGTGGTGCCATACATGCGCGTGGGCAGCGGCGAGACGGCATCGCTGACGTTCTGCACGTCAACGACGGGCGCCAGATTGAGGTTGATGCCAAGCTGGCTCAAGATTTGCCCATCGGAGACGCCCTGCTGCAAAGCCTTGTTGGGGTCGTTGGTGTCGCCGATCTCCTCAGCCGACGGGCGCGGGCCGGAGATGTAAAGCAGCCTATTGACGGTGCCCCCTTCCTGGTCGGTGGAGATGAAGAGCGGGATGTGCGCGTGCGCCTGCATGGACGTGTCCAGCTTTTTCAACTGCGCGGCGCTGAGCATATTACCTGCATAGAGGATGACGGTGCCGATATGGTCGGTTTCGACCATCGTCTGGAGGTCGGGGGTGAGTGTCGAGCCAAGGAAGGCCCCCACCAGCATTTGCCCAAGTTCTTCGTCGAGCGACATGCCCGCGATCATCTGATTGATGAACTGGGCCTCGCGCTCTGCTGCGGTTGGCGTGGGCGTCGCGGTTGGTGTGGGCGTTGCCTGAACGGTGCTTTGCGCTGGCGGGCGCGGTGTCAGCTTCAGCGCGGCGTAGGCGGCGAGAGGCACGGCTGCCACCAGCGCCGCCGCCAGCGCCAGCGCGAGAATCAGCTTCTGGCCGCGCGAATAGGCGGCGCGCTGGCGGCGCGGTGACCTGGCCGGGGGCGGAGCCGCAGCCGGAAAACGGCTCTGCCGCGAGGCATAACGTTCATGATCGGTTGGTGGTTCGTACATGCCTACAGTTTTCTCGCCTACGGTTTTCGTTCAATAGTTTTGGTGGCGTGCCCCGGCTTATGCTCCAGCTTAGAACTGAGCCGGAATCTTGAGCAAGCCATATTTGATTTTGAGGGCCAGGATACGCTGAAGCGAAAGGTCGATGCGCGCCTTGCTGATCTGGCCGCTGGTGACGGCTGCGTGCAAGGCGTCGATGACATCCTGCACGCCCTGCACGTTGTAAGGGCCAAGCAGAATATCATTGCCGGCCTCTACGGCCAGCACGGCGGCCTGGGTCAGCGTCCAGTTGTCGCTGATGGCCTTCATGTAGAGTCCATCGGTGATGACCACGCCCTGGAAGCCCAGTTGGCCGCGCAAGACCTCATCAATCAAGATCGGCGAGAGCGTGGCCGGATAGGTCTTGTCATAGGAGGGAACCAGTTCATGGGTGGACATAATCATATCGACGTTGCCCTGGGCCAGCAGCGTGCGATAGGGCGCGAAGTTCACGCTGTTCATTTCCTGCTGGCTGCTGTTGAGCGTGGGCAGCGCGTCGTGCGGGTCCACGGTGTCAGCGCCCAGGCCGGGCCAGTGTTTCAGGGTGCCGACGACGCCCTGCGCTTGCAGGCCGTTGAGATACGCTCCGGCAAAGGCGGCAACTTTATCTGGCGTGGTGCCATACATGCGATACTCGAACCCTACCATGCTGGAGGCGTTGAAGACGGCATCGCTGAGGCTCTGGACATCGACATCGGGAGCCAGGTTGTCGTTGAAGCCTAATTGTTTAAGAATCTGGCCGTCGCTTACGCCCTGCTGATAGGCGGTGTTCGGGTCATTGCTGGCGCCGATGTCCCTGGCCGACGGGCGCGGGCCGGTGATGGGGTCCAGCCGATTGACCTCGCCGCCCTCCTGGTCGATGGAGATGAGCAAGGGGATTTTGGCATCGGCCTGGATGGCGGTGGTCAGGGCGGTGACCTGGGGGCGGGTCTGGATATTATCGTTGAAGGTGTAGAGGATGATGCCGCCCGCGTGCTCGTTTTCGATCATATATTGCAGGTCACTATTGATGACGCCGCCCTCGTCCCACTCCACCATAATCATCTGGCCGAGTTCTTCATCCAGCGACATCTGCGAGATCGTCTGATTGATGAACGCGGCTTCGCGGCGATCCGGGTCGAGTTCTTTGGGGGCAACGCCTGTCCCTTTTTTGATGGGTGTGTTGCCGATTTGCGTTTGCTGGCGCTGGGATAGCTGCATCGCCAGATACGCGCCCAGGGGCAGCGCGGCTATGATGATGACGGCCAGGAGCGACAGGATGAGGGTTTTCTCTCTGCGCGTGTAGGCGCCCGGCGTCGGCCCAAAGAGCTTGCGTGACGGCGGGCGAGCGGCGGTTGGATGCTGCTCTTCGGTGCGCTCCTCAGTCGGTGTTTCTTTCATAATACCCCTGGCTCCTTAGTGCAGAGAAGAAAATCAGAAAGGTGATAAGCGTTCATTTCTATAATCGAAGGAAACCCAGAAACGTTTCGGTCTCTCTTCATACAACACGCTCAAACCGTGTTGAGAGAAACGATCATTTACGGTACGCTTGCCTACAGTTAGAACGGCCCAGCCTTTCGCACGGTAACACGGCTGCTCGGCTTGCGCGAAGGGCTTGGCGATGCGGCGCAAACAGGGAGTTGGTGTCTCGGAAAGTCGCGCGAAGGCATTGCAGGGATCATGCCAGGGGCAAATCTCCCACGTTTATTGTAGCGCACGCGGCAAGCCATGCCGCGCATCCTACTAAAGCTTGACAGAGTCTTTCTCTGGGGGCTAGAATTTCGTGTCAAGAATACACTTAGTTGGCATCAGAGCGAAAGGCGCGATATATGAGCACAGATGTTTCACAAGCACCCGATGGAAACGCGCCCGCTGATTCTTCGGCAGCCTGGACGCCTGAGGCGGCTGAGCATCATTATGACCCCGGCAAGTGGGACCGGCCATCGGTCACGGTGGATGTGGTGATCTTGAGCCTGCAAGATGGCGATCTCAAGGTGCTGCTCATCAAGCGCCGCAACTGGCCGTATGAAGGCTATTGGGCCATCCCTGGCGGGTTTATCGAGATGCGCGAGTCGCTGGAGGAGTCGGCGCGGCGCGAATTGGAGGAAGAGACCGGCCTGCGCGACATCTATATGGAGCAGTTGTATACCTTCGGCGACCCGGAGCGCGACCCGCGCACGCGCGTGATTACGGTGGCTTATCTGGCGCTGGTGGATTACCTTCAGCTTGAACCACACGCTGCGGATGACGCGGGCGATGTCGGCTGGTTTTCGATGTATGATCTGCCGCCGCTGGCGTTTGACCACGCGAAAATGTTGGATTACACGATGAAGCGCCTGCGGGGCAAGCTGGAATATACGACGATTGGCTTTCAGTTTTTGCCGGAAAAGTTCACCCTCAGCGAGCTTCAGCAGGTCTATCAGGTGATTCTTGGCCCGGAGCGCAAGCTGGATAAGCGCAACTTTCGCAAGAAGATCGTGTCCACGGGCATTCTGGAAAGCACCGGCGAGCAGAAAATGGAGGGCACGCATCGGCCCGCCCGCCTGTACCGCTTTAATCCCAAAGCCGAGGCGTAAAAGCGCCCCAGGCTCTTGTATCAAGAGATCGGAGGGGGGAAGCGATGGAATTGCCACAAGCAACGAAAGACGCGGATGCTCTGGTGGAGCAAAGCCATCTGTTTTTAGAATGGCTGGTTGAATGGGAGCGCAATTTACCGAGCCTGCGCTGGGCTGATGTGCTGCATGAGACGCCGCCCGAGCGCGCAGCGGTTTTCTGTGTGGATATGGTGAATGGTTTCTGCCACGAGGGCAACCTTGCCAGCCCGCGCATCGGGGCGTTGATTCCGGCGGTGCGCCGTGTGTTTGAAGAGGCGCACCAGGCGGGCGTGCGGCAGTTTGTGCTACCCCAGGACACGCATCGCCCGGATGCGCTGGAGTTCCACGACTTCCCGCTGCACTGTGTGGCAGGCACGCCCGAAGCTGACACCATTCCGGAATTGCAAAATCTGCCCTTCGCCGGTCTTTTTCGAGTTTTCCCCAAAAACTCGCTCAGCGCCTCGCATGAGACGGGCGTGAATGGCTGGCTGGATGCCCACGCTGATCTGGGCGCGGTGGTGGTCTGTGGCAACTGCACGGACCTGTGCGTGCATCAACTGGTGATGCACCTGAAGCTGCGCTCCAATGCGCGCAATCAACCGCTGCGCGTGATCGTGCCTGCCAACAGCGTACAGACGTATGATCTGCCGGTGGCGACGGCGCGCCAGCTTGGCGCGATTCCCCACGATGGCGATCTGCTGCACCTGTTCTTTCTGTATCATATGCGGCTGAACGGCGCTGAAGTGGTGCGCGAGATAGGATTGGCATGAGTATTTTTGATGGGCAGCGTTTGCCCACGTCGATCTTTAAGCTCGATGTGGAGCGGATGCGCGCTGGATGGTATTCGGACAAGTATTTTTATAATATTGTCGCGCTGTTGACCGATCTGGCGCGCATGGGCTATCGCTTCGGGGGCACGTCACCCGATCTGAGCGATCTGGAACTTGATCTGGCGCAGGTGGATATTGGCGATATCGAAGTGGAGATGCAGTGGTTCACGCGCCGCAAGCCGTTCAGCATCGTGGTGGGCGTGGATAAGGCGATTGCCATGCTGCGCGAATGCACCGGCTATTACGATGAACAGGGCCGTTTTGTCAATACCTTCGAGCAGCTTGAGGTGCAGGCGGTGCAGGATGGGGCGGTGGTCCACTATGCAGGCGACCCGCTTCAGGTTGAGCCGGTGCTGCGGGTGCGCGGGCGCTACCGCGATTTTGCGATGCTGGAGACGCCGACGCTGGGCACGCTGACACGCGGCAGCCGCATTGCGACCAACGTCTATAACGTGCTGGTGGCAGCCCATGGCAAGCCGGTGCTGTTCTTTCCGGCGCGCTTCGATGCCCACGAGGTGCAGGCCGCCGATGGCTACGCCTATCAGATTGCGGTGCAGCTTTTTAATCGCACCTATGCGCACAAGCTCGATTCGTTTATCTCCACCGACGCGCAGGGCGACTGGTGGGGCGGCGCGGGCGGCGGGACGGTGGCCCACGCGGCGATTGCCGCGTTTCTGGGCGACACGGCGGAAACGATGATGGCCTTTGCGGCGCTGCGTCCGGTGAATATTCCGCGCATTGCGCTGGTGGATTTTCACAACGACTGCGTGGGCACGACGCTTGGGGTGATGCAGGCGATGTTTCGTCGCTTTCGGGAGTTGACCGAGGCGGGCAAGCTCGACGATGCCGAGAAGTATCGGCTGTATGGGGTGCGCCCCGATACCAGCGGAAGTATGCGCGATGTCTCGCTGGAGCCGCTGGGTGATCCTGAACTGGATAATGGGGTGAACCCGCGCCTGGTCTTCAGGATGCGCCAGGCGATGGACAACGCCTGGCAGGAGTGGCGGTTGCCGGAGGAATGGCACGAGCGCGCCCGTGACTGGTGCCAGGCGGTCAAAATTGTGGTGAGCGGCGGCTTCAATCCCAAACGGATTCATCTCTTTGAGGAGATTGGCGCGCCCGCCGACATCTACGCGGTTGGCTCGTATCTGTTTTCCAACGCGGATGAAGCGGGTACGATCAACGACTATACCGCCGATGTGGTGCGCGTGAAAGTGCTGGGCACGTGGTACGACCTGGCAAAAGTTGGGCGGCGTGCCTGCGATAATCCGGAACTGGAGCCGGTGAAGTAGCGAGGGTAAACTCTACACTCTCTACACTCTCTACGCTCCCCTACAGCGGTTCGTGCTTGATGCGGTGGTGGAGTTTGAACAGTTCACCGAAGGCGTGCGCAATTACGCTCAGGTTGGCGCCGGTTGCTTTGCCGCCCGCGCGGGGATAATGGTTGACCGGCACTTCTACCCAGGTGTAGCCCAGACGATTGAGCTTGACCAGCATTTCGGTGTTGACCATGGCTCCCTGTGCCTGGACGTTGGCCCTCCGCACGAGCTTTGTCGGATAGAGCTTGAAGGCACAGTCTACATCGCGCACCTTCAGCCCAAACAGCAGGCGCATCAGCATTTTCCAGCCCCAGGCGTTGACGATGCGCAGCGGCGGGTCTTGCCGGTGTTCGCGATAGCCCAACACCGCGTCGGCCTCATCCACATGTTCGAACAGCCTGGTAATGTCCCGAATGTCGAATTGTCCATCGGCGTCCATGAAGAAGGTCAACTCTTTGCTGACCACGTTGAAGCCCGCAATCAGCGCGGCCCCATAGCCTTTGTTGGGCGTGTTATGCACGACGCGGATATGTGGGTTGGCTGATGCCAGCGCGTCGACAATGGCTCCCGTGCGGTCGGTGCTGCCATCATTGACGACAATAACCTCGTAGTCGGGGGCTACCTCTGTGAGCGTTTCCACCACCTTTTGCACCGTTTGCGCGATGATTGCTTCTTCGTTCCAGGCGGGCAGAACAACCGCCAGCCCGCGCGTGGTCACGGCCTGGCTGGCGGTGGGAACCGTTTGAGATGCATTTAGCGAGCTGCTTTGCTCGTGTTCTTCCGATGATTGGCCTTGAAGCTTTGTTTGCATACTTCCTTTCGACGCTGCGGCGCCAGCCAGAGTCCCCTCTTTGCGGTGCAATGGAAAAAACTGTTACAATAGAGTCGCAACTGGCGCTCTTCCCCCATAAAGTGAGGGCATCAACGGTTCCAAAAATTGATGCGGCGCGCCTTCGCGCTGCGCTGTGGTAGAAACAATTCTATTATGCACCAGAACGTCACTTCTTCTCAATACCCCTCAGAGGACGCTTCCATGCCTGCCGAGGCGCTGCCTGAGGGCGCTGAACCTCAACAGGAACAGGTCGACGAACATCGGGCCACCGCTTCGACTGCTCGTGCGGCCCATCACGTAGAAGCCAGCACGTTTGCCAGCCCTGGCCTGACGGCACGCAAACGTTATGGCACGGCGATTATGCTGTTTGTGCTGGGTGTGTTCGTGATCGGCGTGGTGTTTTATGACGGCGGTTCGGTGATTGTCAGCGCTATCCTGGGCGCGCTCTTGATTGCTGGCTTTGTCTGGTATCTGCGCCTGATCGCGCCCGCGCCTTTTACGCTGAGCCTGACAGACGAGGGGCTGACACGCCAGGAGCAGGGGAAAGAGGCCCAGATGATTCCCTGGGGCGATATGGCGCGGGTGAAAGAAGAGCAGTTCCCCAACGGCAAGATCATCGGCGTGATGGTTTACGCGCGCAGCAAGAGCAGCGTGTATCGCGCGCTGGTCCTCTGGCGTGACGATTTGCCGCAGTTCGATGCGTTCCGCCAGGCGCTCAAGGCATCGACGCTGCCGGAAACGCCCTGGCAGCTTGAGACCGTTCACGAGTGAAGGCGTTACCTGCTCGCCAGGCGCTCTTTCATATATTCACAAAGACCGGCCAGCCCATGTTGCAGGTCGGGCAGCGCGCTGGCGAGCGAGACGCGCACGTAGCCATCAATCGTTGCGCCAAAGGCGCTGCCAGGAGCCACGGAGATGTTGCGCTCTTTCAGCAGACCCAGCACAAATGCTTCTGAGGATAGACCAGCGGGCGATATATCGATCATCAGATAAAACGCGCCCCTGGGGGGCACGGCGCTGACGCCGTAGGAGCGCAGCACCTCCAGGGCGGCATCACGGCGCTGGCGATAGGTATCGCGCATGGCGGCCACACAGTCCTGCGGCCCCGTCAGCGCGGCTTCGGCGGCCCATTGGGCGATATGCGAGACGTTGGTGCAGGCGGCGCTGACGGCAGCGGTGATGGCTTTGCTGATTTCTGGCCGCGCCACGGAGTAGCCGATGCGCCAGCCGGTCATGGCGTAACTTTTGGAGAAGGTGTAGGCGCTGATGACGCGCCCATCGTCGCACAGCGCTGCCGGGCTGATGTGTTCGCCCTCGTAGACCAGTTCGTCATAGGCTTCGTCGCTGATGAGATAGAGGTCGTGACGCAGCGCGAAATCAATGAGCTCTTCCAGCAAGGCACGCGAGAAGACTGCGCCGGTCGGATTGGCGGGGCTGTTGATGAGCACTATTTTTGTGCGCGGTGTCACCAGGCGCTCTAGCTTGTCCAGGTCAGGAAGCCAGCCGTTTGCCGGATGCAGACGATAAGGCGCTGGCCGCGCGCCAACGCAGGCGAGCATGGTTTCGTACATCGGCCAGGCCGGATCGGGGATGAGCATTTCATCGCCTGGACCGCAGATTGCCTGAATCGCTCCCATCAGCGCGCCCGTGCCGCCGAGAGCGACGCTGATCTCATCAGGGCTGGCGGTGTAGCCGTTGATGCGCTGCACTTTGGTGGCGAGCGCCTGGCGCAGCGAGGGCAGCCCCGCAGGTGGGCCATAGGTGACAGGTCGTTCTTCGATGGCGTCCATTACCGCGCGCCGAATGTGTTCCGGCGTGCGAAAATCCGGCTCGCCCGTTTCCAGACGGATGCAGCCGGGCTGCTGGCTGGCAATCGCGGCGACCTGAAGGATGGGGTTGATGTCCAGGGCTTGAATGGCAGGCATGAGGCTTTTCATAGAGTTGGCAACCCTCCATTCAGAAATGCTGCGCCGATGCGCTCGACCAGCCCGGCCAGCAGGACCATGCGCGGGGCAATCGAATCGAGGACGATATACTCGCCGGGATTATGGGCCAGACCGCCCGCGAGGCCCAGCGCGTCGAGCGTGGGAATCATCGTAGCGGTGGTGTTGCCATCGGAGCCGCCGCCTGTGGAGATGCCGCGCAGGCCAATGTTCTGGCGCGCGGCCTCGGCCTTTGCGAGATTGAAGAGGGCGGTGTTGCCCGAGGTGGCCTCGAAGGGGAAATGGCAAAGTTCGCCGGTAATCGTGCTTTCGGTGCCTGGCACAACGATCTGACACGCAATGCGTTGGAACGCTTCCTCAACCGACGCAATGCCAGCCTTATCGGCGGCGCGAATGTCGATCAGCGCGTGGGCATGGTCGGGCACGATGTTGCCCCTTTCGCCGCCGCCCACGACGCCAACATTGACGGTGACGCCGGGAATCGTGCCATTGAGGCTCTGCAAGGCGATGATCTTGTGCGCCAGTTCCAGAATGGCGCTGCGGCCTTTCTCTGGCTCAACGCCCGCGTGCGCGGCGTCGCCGCGCACGTCCAGCCGGTAGTTGCCGACGCCCTTGCGCGCGATGACGACCTCATCGAGTTCGCGCCCTGGCTCCAGCACGAGGGCTACATCGGCCTGGCCCGCCAGTTCGCGCACCAGCGGCTTGCTGGAGGGTGAGCCAATTTCTTCGTCGCTGTTGCAGAGATAAGTGATCGAGGCGAAGTTATCTGCGCCCAATGCGTGCAGCAGATCGACGGCATAGACACCCAGCAGCAAGCCCGATTTCATGTCCAGCACGCCCGGACCCAGGGCGCGCCCGTCCTTGATGGTGAAGGGGCGGCGCTCTGGCTCGCCTTCGGGGAAGACGGTATCCATATGGCCGATGACGAGGATGCGCGCCTTGCCAGTGCCGCGCCGCGTGGCGACGACATGGTTGCCAAACTCCGGCTGCTGCTGCACGGTGACGGCGCAGTCGCTGGCCTCCAGCCGCTCCTTCATCCAGACGGCGACCTGATCGACGCCTGGCTTGTGGTAGGTGCCGGAATCGATGTTGACGATGGTTTGCAGGTCGCCAAGCAGTGCCTGCTGATATTGTTGTGCCTGCTCCAACGCGGGGCCAATCTCCAGGGGCATTATCTGAAAATCCTCTCTTGTTGCCAGATGGTCTGGGTGAAAATGGTTAATAGCAATGTTATAGCAAATCTGCGAAGAATATGCAGGTTTCTTTTATACCGAGGCCAGGGGCGCGATCAGGCCAGGGACATCGCTGCGGGTGCGGAACAGCACGCCGCCGCGTTCGGGAGATACGGTATTGCCTGCCGTTGCGATATAGAGGTCGCGGTGGTCGTCGCCGCCAAAACAAAGGCTGGCGACAAACGTTGCCGGAATGTCGAGCACCTGTGCAATCTGTCCATCTGGCTGGAAACAGGCCAGGCCGCCTCCGCTGCCTAAGGCCACCCAGACCTGGCCTTGATCATCGACGGCCAGGCCATCAGGATTGCCCCTGGGCACGCTGGCAAAGACGCGCCGGTTGACCCAGCGCCCATCGTCGGCCAGATCATGCGCCAGGATGACGCCAGCATCGTAGTTTGATTGATAGAGGATGCGCTCATTGGGAGAGAAGCCAATGCCATTGGGAAAACTGACATTGTCATAGATCAGCGTCTTCTGCCCATCCTGCTCGATGCGCCAGGTATCACCAGGGATGCGTTCGTTCATTTCCAGAGCGCTTGAACGCAAACTGCTCACATAGACGCGCCCGGCGCGATCAGTCATCAGGTCGTTAAAGCCGACCACATCGTCGAGGGCAAGCAATGTGCGCGTTTCAGCAGGCGTCTGATGAATGACCGTTTTCCCTGTCACCACGATGCCCCCATTTTGATGGAGGGCCAGCCCGCCAATGCCGCGCCGTTTGGGAATGATCGTTTCAACAGTGTTGTCAGGCGACCAGCAATAGACGCCGCCATTGAACACGTCGCTAAAGTAGATTTGACCCGTTGCAGTTACGCGGGGTGCTTCGATCAGCCCATAGCCCCAGACCACCATTTCCATGAGCCCTCATCCTTTCAAGGCCACCAGATGGCGCCTTCGTTGCGCAGGCGCGTCAAGTCGTCTTCGGAGTAGCCAGCGGCTTGCAGGATTTCGCGGGTTTGTTCGCCCAACGCGGGCGGGGCGTGGCGCACCTCGAAGGGCACATCCTCGATGCGCGGCGTCAGCGCCAGCGTGCCGAACTCGAAGCTTTCGCCGTAGTCGGCGCGGCGCACGGTCCCCAACGCCTCTACCTGCGGGTCGACCAGCGCTTCGCTGAGCGTATTGACCGGCCCCAGGCAGGTTTCGATCTCAGCAAACTCGGCCACCCATTCGTCGCGCGTCCGCGTCAGGAAGAGCGCGCGCAGGGCAGCCCGCGCTTCTTCGCGCTCGGTGGCGTCGGTGGGTTGGTGCAGCGAGAGCAGGTCGGGTCGCCCGGCGCGCTCGCAGAAGGTGGCCCAGAACTTGGGTTCCAGCGCGCCGAGCGTGATGGCCTTGCCATCTTTGGTTTCGTAGATGCGATAGGCGGGTAGGCCGCCGTTAAGCTGGCCCGCGCCCGGCGCTGGCTCGTGGCCGGTGTTGAGGGTGGTCGCGGCCAGCAAGGGCATGAGGGCCAGCGCGTTTTCCATCATTGAGACATCCACCAGGCGGCCCTTGTCGGAGTTGGCACGGCCCGCCAGCGAGGCGAGAATGCCGATCACGGCGGGAAGCGCGCCGCCCGCGATATCGGCAAGCTGCGTGGCGGGCATGGTTGGTACATCCTGGCCTGCGCGGTTGTGGTGGAGCAGCCCCGCGTAGCCGAGATAGTTGATGTCGTGCCCGGCGCGCTGGGCATAGGGGCCATGCTGGCCGTAGCCGCTGATGGCGCAGTAGATGATGCGCGGGTTGACCTCGCGAAGCTGCGGATAGCCCACGCCCAGGCGCTCCAGCACGCCAGGCCGGAAGCTTTCCAGCACGACATCGGCCTGGGCGGCCAACCGCTTGAATACGTCGCGCCCGCTCTCGTTTTTCAGATTCAGCGCCAGGCTGCGCTTATTGCGGTTCGTTGCCAGATAGGCCAGGCCCATGCCATTGAAGAGCGGCGGCATCAGGCGGCCATAGTCGCCCAGCCCCGGCTCTTCGATTTTGATGACATCGGCTCCCAGGTCGCCGAGCATCTGCGAGGCCACGCCGCCGGGCAGCAGGCGTGAAAGATCAAGCACGCGCACGCCGGTCAGGGGCAAGACGCGCATGGGTCTGGTATTCATGGATATGCCTCCTGCTTTTACAGATAATGCCAGCTAAAGGCGGTATATTCCTTGAGCCAGGGCTGATCGAGAACTTCAAAGCGATGATCCTCTTTGCTGGTCCAGCGGAGCAGCCCCATTGCGCCTGACTCGATGACCTTGCCGCGGTCGGCGTGGTCCCAGTCGAGGTCGGCCAGTTTGCAGGTGTAGGTCTTGCCGTTGGCGTCGATGCCTTGTCGGCACGGGCCACCATAATGGCCGAAGAAGTGGTAGCCGGGCTGATAGCGGTCCAGTATCAGCCTGATCTCGTCCATGCCAGCGCCAGCGAAGATAATATCTTTGGCCGAGTCGTGGGTGAGCAGGATATCTGGTTGCACTGGCTCAAGCTGATGCAGCCGCTCCACTTCAACGGGCTGGATGTGCTTGGGCTTGTGATTGCTGGCCTCGGCTGGCTGAGCGATGCGCCCGATGCCCAGCACGCAGAGCGTTTCTGTACCCCGGCTGAAGGTGTAGGGGACACCTGTTTTCAGGCAATACAGGCGTTGATAGGCGTCGACGGGAAAGATGGGGGTATCGGCGCTCTGTTCCAGGGTGTCCAGCCAGGCATGATCTTCGTGATTGCCCCGGACGAAGATCAGGTTGCAGGAGATTTGCGCGAGCACGGAGGCGACCTCGGGCCGCTGGTGCAGAAAGTCGGCGCGAAAGCCAAGCTCGGTGGGGTCGTGCTGCGCGTGCCTGATGGTGGCTTTGTCCAGGCGTTTTTCATCGGGAAAGATACCCATATCGCCTGCTTGCAGGATGAGGTCGATGTGCTCGCCGGTTTCCTTTTCCCAGCGCGCGCAGAGTTTGAAGGCCAGCAAAATCCTGCCGTGAAGGTCGGCAAAGACGGCGATATTCATACCTGTTTCCTCATGGCGCAGCATGTCGAACCGTGTTAAGCGTACCAGCCAGAGCCGCTGCCTGTCAATGTTTGCGGTTGACGCTGCTGGTAGAATGGTTGTTGCAGCCCCTTGTCGAGCAGTGGTGATGAGCGGGCGCGCATATTCAATGGCGCAGCCGGGTTCAGCGGCGAACGCGGACTGGCGATAGATAACAGAGGTGTTGGAATGTCGATTGCTTTGATTGTGCATGGCGGCGCGGGCGATATTCAACCGGGGCGGCATGATCTTTCGCTGGCGGGCAGCCGCGCGGCGGTGCTGGCCGGCTGGGAGATTCTGAAAAACGGCGGCTCGGCCCTGGACGCGGCAGAGCGCGCGGTGGTGGCGCTGGAAGATAATCCGAATTTTAACGCGGGCACGGGGTCCACGCTGAACGCCAACGGCGAGGCCGAGCTTGACGCGGGGATGATGGACGGCGCGACGCTGGATGTGGGGGCGATCGCTGGCGTGAAGCAGATCAAGAACCCGATTCTCCTGGCACGCCTGGTGCTAAAGAGTTCGCATGTGCTGCTGATGGGCCAGGGGGCCGAACAGTTTGCGCAGGAAGAAGGTATGGCGCTGTGCCGTCCGGAAGAGTTGGTGACGGAGGCGCAGCGCGAACGCTGGCGGAATGGCTATCAGCCGGGCGACGGGGTGGGCGTTGCGGCAGGTGGGGATGCCGCTGAGAAACATGGGACGGTGGGCGCGGTGGCTATCGACAGCGCGGGGCACATCGCGGCGGCGACCTCGACGGGCGGCATGGCGAACAAGCACCCTGGCCGCATCGGGGATACGCCGCTGGTGGGCTGCGGCTTTTACGCGGAAGATGGTTTGGGGGGCGTTTCGTCAACGGGATACGGTGAATATTTTATACGCCTGCTGTTGGCGCGGCGGGCCTGTGAGTTTCTGGCGCATGGGATGTCGGCGCAGGCGGCGGCGGCGGCAGCGATTCGGCTGCTGGGCGAGCGCCTGGGCGGCGAAGGCGGCCTGATTCTGGTAGATCGGCAGGGCCAGGTGGGGTTTGCGCATAATACGCCGCATATGTCATTTGGATATCTCACCAGCGGGATGGATGCGCCTCTCGTAGGAATCGAGTAGCGCTCCAAGCCAGGCGGCAAGTGATACCTCAGGTGTATTTGCCCGTTATATCGGTGTAAGCCCCTGGGGCCTTTGCGCCCGGCTGGTGCTGGCGCGACGGCGCGTTGCTCGGCAAAATGAGCCGGTACGATGGCAGGACGCTTTGCAGTGGAGAGATGATCGACAGCAGATCAGGATGATCTGGAACCAGGGGCAGCAGATTGCGTGGAAAGGGGTCGGCGGCGCTGCACGCGGAACCGCCGAAAAAAGCATGAGCCGCTGTATCTGCTGGGTTTCGCTTGTATCGACTTTTACGGAGGGTGCAGGATAATGACGACATCAAGTAAGACGCTGCCGCGCAGTCGCTCTGTTCCTGAGCCGCCGTCGTTCACTCATTTGCCGGTGCTGCACGCGGATGATGAGGTGCAGCGCTGGCTTGACCACTACTGGCAGAAGTTGGGGCTGCCTCCGGAAGAACGCAGCCGCGTGGCGATCACCCAGGACCGGCGCGAGTTTGCCCGCTGGGCCGGGCGTCGTCTGAATACGCTGGCGCTGGGCTGCTATTGCTATCTTCCTGCCCCGTCGCTGACGCGTCGCCAGCGCCGTCACTTGCAGCTTTCCCAGGCCATTGGCGCGCAGACGCAGGAAGCGGCGGCGGTGCTGATGCAGTTGCCGCTGCCCAGCTTTGCGGTGCCGCCCGCGCCGCTGCCACGCCAACCCCAGGGCGCGCCGCTGCTCCATCGCCATTTGATCTTTGTCGAGCCGGACCTTTTGCCGCAAAGCGTGGAGGTGACGGTGGCGCATGAATTGATTCATCTGGCAGACCGCGTGCGCGGCCACCCACGACGGCATCATTGTCACGGCTATGATTCCATTTCGGTGGATGAGGCGGCGGTGACAGGTTACCCGCCGGAGGAACTGCGCGCGCTGCTGCGAGAAGAGACGGCGCGCCGCGAAAAGGCGGCGCGGGCGGTGCGGCCCATTCGCTATGTATATGTCTGCCCGCGCTGCGGCAAAGAATACCAGCGGGTGCGGCGCTATCCGCGCCCGGTTTCGTGCGGGACGTGCGACCACGCCTATAATCCGGCGTATGCGCTGGTCCTGAAAGAGACGCTGGAGCCAAAGATCAAGAAATCGTAAAAAAAGTGGCCGACCCCTGGAAAGGGGTAGCCACCTTTTATTTCTTGTGTTACACTCCGGCGTAGCTGTGCAGGCCAGGCACCAGGAAACTGACGCCAAAGAAGGTGAAGAGGACGGCGGCGAAGCCTAACATCAGGAGCCAGCCCGACCATTTGCCACGTAGGCCCCGCACGCCGCGTACATGCAGGTAGATGGCATAGATCAGCCAGGTGACCAGGGCCGCGGTCTCTTTGGGGTCCCAGCTCCAGTAGTGGCCCCAGGCATAGTTCGCCCAGTACGCGCCCAGAATGAGGGTGAGGGCGAGCAAAGGGAACCCGGCGATGACGGCTTTGTAGCCAAGTTCGTCTGCGGCTTCGGCGCTGGGCAGCCAGGTATAGCGGTTGTTTTCGCCCTGGATGAGATACACGAGGCCACAGCCAAAGGAGACGGTGAAGAGCGCGTAGGCAAAGATGGCCGTGGAGACGTGCAGGATGAGAATCTTTTCGTCCTGGAGTGCTGGAATGACGGTGTAGCTGGTGGTTGCCTGGTTATAGGCGGCTCCTACATAGACCGCAAAGGCGATCATCAACAGCGTGATGCCTGTGGCAAAGACGCCCCACGCGCGCGAATGATAGCGCCACTCGAAGACGAGGTAGCACAGCATCAAGGCGCAGGCGAAGCTGAGGCTGTAGCCGTACATGTTGACCCACGGAGGATAGCCCATGACGACCGAGCGGAAGATCAGCGAGGTCAACAGGCTGAGGCCACTAAACAAGGTGGCGCCTGTGCCGATGCGCCCCCAGTAGGCAGCGCGATAGTCTGGCTCGATGTTGGGGGCGGCAACCTCGAATTCGCGGGTGAGCGTTGCAGTGCCCGCGCCTCCGCCGGAGCCACCCACCGCAGCCTCTACGTTGGCTTTGACGGCAGCTTTACCACGAGCGCGGCGCATGCGGACTTCCGCAAGCGTTGCCAGGACGGCGTGGCGATTGTTCAGAGTAAAGATCAGATACGATACGAAGGCGAAGGCGGTCAGAAAGACCGAGATATAGAAGAAGAGGTCTTGAGTCATAAGGGGTCTCCTTGAGAGCAATAGAGTAACCCTGAGCACTGGTCTTGATTACCCAAAAATAGTAGCACAGTGGACACTGGACATGCAACAATTCTCGGAGCGCGATATTGCGCGGCGCTGGGGCAGCGGCGAACTGATCGGCGTGCCGCTGCGCACGACGAGCGGCGAACGCCTGACGGTTCTCTATCCGGGTCGCCCTGGCGGCGGCGCTGGTCCTGATTTTCGGGACGCGGTGATTCGCCTGGGCGATGACCGCACGCTGTGCGGCGATGTGGAAGTGCATCTGCGCGGCGGCGATTGGCGCGCGCACGGCCACCAGGACGACCCGCGCTATCGGCAGGTGATCTTGCATGTGGTGCTGACGAATGATCTTCAGCCGACGCGCCTGGCTGATGGCGCGTCCGTGCCGGTGCTGGCGCTGGCCGAAGTGACCGCGCCGCCAACACTGCCACTGCCCCGGAAAGACGCGGGGCAGTGGCCCTGTCAGCAGGACGAAACTCGCCTGGCAGAGCGTACCTTGCTGGGGTTGTTGGACCAGGCGGGTGAGGCGCGCTTTCTGGAAAAGGCGACGGTGTTTCAGGCGCTGCTGGCCGCTGCCCCGGAACAGATGGATGTGCCCAGGCAGACGAAGCAGCCGGGCTGGAGCGCTGAAAGCCGCCTCTTGTTTGTGGCGCTGGCCGAAGGGGTGGGCTATGGCCGCGAGCGTGAGGCGTTTCGCGCTGTGGGCGAGCAGCTTGTGGCGCTGGCCCCTGGCCTGACCTCGCCCGCGCATGTCTACGAGGGGCTGCTGGCGCAGTTGAGGGGCGCGGCGCGGCTGGACCGCGAGCGGCTGGCGGCGCTGACGCGGCTGGCGGTGCGCTGGCGCGAGCGCGGACCCTGGCCTGACCTCTGGTCGCTGCTGTCGCGCACCGATCAATCGGTTGATGACCGCGAGGCGCTGCTGCAAGCACTGACGGCCTCTGGCGCTGCCTATCAGGCGACTGCGCGCAAGGCTGACACGCCTTCGGAATCGCTGAGCGAGGAGCGCGCGGCGATTCTGATCTGGAATGTGGAACTGCCGTTTGCCTATGCCTGGGCGCTTTTGCATGAGGATGAAGCGCTGGCGAAACGCGCCTATGTGCTGGCCTTATCGTTTCCGGGCTTGCCCTCGAATCAAATTACCCGCGCGATGCAAAAACAACTGCTGCTGCCGAGACACCCTCGGCTGGCGCTGGCGCAGCAGGGCCTTCAGCATGTCCACAAGCATTGGTGCCGCGAGAAAATCTGCGCTGCCTGCCCTTGTGCGAAGGCTGATCTTTGATCCGTCAACGGAAGCAACCTAAAGTGCTAGTTCTCATAGGCTATTGATGCTTCCATGGCAGCTTTTTCGTTATAATAACTGAGCTTTTGAGAGCGAACAAGTTGCGAGGCGTCTGGTAACTGGCATTCAACGATGCTCAACAGCGCCGAAGCCGTATCTTTTCCTGGCTTGTTAGGAGAGCAATTGTGATGGACCTGCAACCTCCTATGACAGCGCGGTCCGCCGTTCTGCCTATCCGTTTTGTGGGCCTGGGTCTCTGTCTACTGTTTACCTTCTTCTTCTTCTGGCCGCATCCCCCGGCCTCTTTACTCTTGCTCGTACTGGCAGCGGTGCTAACCTATCTCCGCCCGCAGATTGCGATTGCCCTTCTACCGTTGACGTTCCCGTACTTTTTGTTTCTCCAGCCCCTCAGTCCCAGCGGCTCTCCGGCGTTCTATATCTCTGAACTGGCTTTGTATATTTGTCTGGCGACGGTGCTGCTGCGTCATATCATCCTGTCGGATGAGCGCCGCGCTACATGGGCATGGCTGGGACACCTCTGGCAGCAAGCTGGTCCGTTCCTGATTCCTGCTCTGCTGCTGGTGGTTGGCGCTCTGTTGGCTAGTCTGGTGGCGCCAGTCCCACGCGATAGCTTGCGCTCGGTCAGAGAGATGATCATTGAGCCGCTCTTGTATTTTCTGCTGGTCCTGCGTTATCTGCGCACGCCCTCCGATGTTGCTCGCACGATCGGAGCACTAATTCTTTCGATGCTGGTCCTGGCTTGCATTGGTATCGGCCAGGGCATTCCTCGCCTGAAAAGCTTCGGTAACATCTTCACCCCCGATCTGATTCGGGTTGATTCCTTCACCTACAGCGCGAATAATCTGGCGTTTCTGCTGAACTGCGCGATTCCTCTCTTGCTGGCTCTGGCGTTTCTGGGAATATGGCGCCGCCCAACTGATAGCTCGCTCTCCCCAAAGCCGGTCTGGCGCGAACCACTGCGCTGGCTCTGCCTGGCGCTTATGGTCCCGATGCTGGTGGCGCTGTATTGGACGGATTCGCGTGGAGCAGAGGTGAGTCTGCTGATAGTGGCGCTTGGGTTTTTGTTCTTCGAGGCGCGCAGCAGGTTGCTTGCTCTGGCGGTAGGAGGGGTGGGCATCCTGGGCGCCATCCTGTTCTGGCCCAAAATTCTTGCTATGGTGGATGAGCCGGGTCACGGGAACATTTCGACGCGCTTGTACATCTGGAAGGCGGCCCTGCTGATGATCCGCGATCACTTCCTGCTGGGCAGCGGCCTGGGCAGTTTCAACATTTTGTTTCGAGCGTCTTATCGGGCAGAGGCTATCGCTGGACAAACAACTGGTATTCCGACCCCTGCGGAGCCACATCCCCACAACTTCATCTTCGACTTCTGGATTAGCACCGGCCTGCTGGGCGTGGTGGCTATCTTCTGGCTGCTGGGAGCTTTTGCTGTGATGCTCAGGCGCACCTATCGCTCCTGTACCGGGCTGCGGCAAGCAAGCCTCCTCAGACGGCTCCTGCTTGGGATGGGGGGATGTGTGCTGGCAAGCGCGCTTGGTGGATTGGTCGATAGCTATTATTTTTTGCCTGACCTGGCTATGCTCTTCTGGTTCTTCATGGGCATTCTGCTGGTGCTGCGCACGATCATTCGCGAGGAAGTTGCTGCCCTGCCTGCTGAAACACAACCAGCACGAGTGACGCGGGTAAAGGAGCCTCAGATCGGCTGAGGCTCCCAGGTGCACTGGCGTGGGGAATGTCGGCAGCCGGGGCTGATGTCCAGCGTGGCTTGCAGCAGCGCCGGGATGAACTCGTCGGCAATGGGTGTGCCCCAGCCGCTCGCCAGATCATAGCCGGACTGCGCTTGATAGCCCTGGACGTTGGCGAAGCTGTTGTTGCCAGTGGTGATGTCGTGCATGCCCTGGCCGTTGAGCCAGTAGAGCGCGGGCTGAATGAAGCCCAGCGGCTGCTGATGCACCTGGTCGGCGATGGCGATGATTCCCGCCCAGCAGGGAGCGCTCAGGCTGGTGCCGCCAGCCAAATCCCAATGCTTGAACTGCGAAATGGCCTTGCCGATAAATCCCGAAAGCAGCGAGGTATACATCACAAATTCCTCGGCGGGGAAGGCGACATCGGGGATGCCGCGTTTGCCATGGAAGATTGCCTGGTCGGGCAATTGTTTCTGATAGGCAGGCTCGGGAAAGACCGAACTCAGCCCGCCCCCGGTTGCGGCAAAGCCTGCATCATTCCAGACGGTCTCTTCGCTATAGTCGCCGGTGGCATCGGCAATGGTGAGGCTGGTGCCGCCAACGGCCAGCACGTATGGGTCGGAGGCAGGCCACCCGATGTTGGGGCGATTCCAATAAGAATCTGGTTTGGTGAAATCGTTCGGGTTGGTTGCCCCTTGATCTCCGGCGGAGGCCAGCACGGTGACGTGCTGGCTGGCGGCCCGCTGGAAGACGCTATCCGCGTTGAGATAATAGCTCTGGTCCTGAGCGTGTTCGCCTGCTGTTTCGGAGATATCGCCCAGTTCGCTGCCGCCATAGCTGATCGAGATAATGTTGCCCAGATGATGGTCGAGCGCGTAGGTGACATCGTCCAGGATGGAGCCATTGGCGCAGTTATCTTTCGGCGAATTGTCGTAATAATTATCTCCGACGATAAGGACCAGCTTCGCGCCAGGGGCGATGGCGTGGGACCACTCGATATCCAGCGTGCTTTCCAGTTGCAAGTCATCTGCGCCATCGGCGCATTGGTAGGGCGCGGGTGGCCCGTGCGGCTGGAGCATCTGGAAGACAGGATCGGGCAAGCCCCATGTCTGGTCAAAATGGTGCAAATCGGCTTGCAAGTTGGCTGTATGGCCCGCGCCCAGAATCACAATGGTCTGGCCTTTGCCATTGAAGCCTGAGCGATAGAGCGAGTTCAGGCTGAACGCCTGCTGAACCTGCTCAGGGCTGTAGCAATCAGTGTTGGTCACATCCAGACAAGCCAGATCGGTTGGGCCGGTTCCGTTGGGGGTGAAGATGGGTGGTGGTGGTGGTGTGGGCGTTGGGGTGGGAGCCTGCGCCACGACGGTTGGCTGGGGCGCGGGCGAGAAGAAGGACTGGTTGACTCTGAGGACGGCCAGAACGATGACCAGCGCTGCCAGCAGCGCGGAGAGCCAGAAGAGTGGCCTGCTGCCCAGGCGTCTGTGGCGGCTGGGCAGCTTGATGGGAGGCGGAGGTGACCAGGCGATGCCGCTGTCGTCGCTGGTGAGCGTTCGCGCCTGGTCGGGGCTGGAGATATTCAGCTTTTCCAGAATGGCTTGCTGCTGCTGGGTCAGCGCGGCTTTTTCCTGCTGAAGCCGGGCCAACTGCTCGCGCACGTTGGCAAGTTGTGGTTGCAGGATGGCAAGCTGCTGCTGCGCCCTGGCCGCTAGGGCAGCGTCGAGGCTGTCTTGCGCTTCGCCTCTATATCTGGCAACCCAGACTTGAAGCTGCCCCTCCTGGATTTTCAGGCGACCTTCGTTGATGGCGATGTCGCTGATGGCCCCGCGCAGACGCAGCAGCTCTAAGGTTGCCGATGTCTGATTTCCTTCTGGACCTAGCCCTGGCGCTTGATTTTCACTCATGGGCTATCTGTCCTCGCTCGAAGGCTGAGTTTTTGGTTGCTCAAGCATAGCGAGTGAGGGCTAAAAAATCAAGCGCCTTGCCAGGGGATGGGAAAGATGGATGCTACCAGCCCGCAGGCAGCGGATACGCGCCGTTTTTGTAATACTGGCCGACAAAGATGCGCAGATAGCCGCCGTCGTCGTCGGCATACTGGCTCTGGTGGTTGTTGCACTGATTGCACTCGTAGGTGCTGATCGGCGCGGGATTGGTGACGCCGTCATGCATGGCGTCGTCATATTCGGTGCCGCCGTTGCCAGGGCCAAAGAGGACGCCGATGATGCCCGCGTGGGCAAAATCGGAGATATGCCCCAGGATGTATTCGGGGCGGTTATCCTGGGTGTGCCCGTCGCTGTTATTTTCGGTGTCGAAGTATTGATTGCCTTCGGGCACCTGCCACATGATCACATGCCGCCCGCTGTCCGCCGTGAGCGCGCCAATAAACTGGAGGTAGCGCGCGAAGTTGGGGAAGACCTTGTTGGTGCGGTCCCACCAGTTGCCGGATTGGCCGGAGTCGTGGTCGGCAACATCATTGGAAATCAGGTTCCAATGCGAGATGCCTGCTGGCGTGCCGGTGACGCCCGCCGAAAGCAGGAAATGTGCTTCACTCTGAGCCAGACCCGTGACATTCAGGTTGGGGTCGGTGTTGCTGCCGATGTCGAATTTTGTACCCCAGTCGGAGGCATGGATTGCCAGCACCGCGTTGGGCGCGTACAGGTCGCGCAGATGCAGCAGCGCCCAGGCAAAGCCTTGCGCCGTGTTGGGCAGGCCCGCCACCGCGCCGTAGCCTGAACTGGCGACGCTGGCTGGGGCCGAGGCGGCGCTGTTCGAGCCGCCTGCGACGCTTTGTTCGATGAAGCCCCACAGATCAGGTTCGACGATGACCATGGTGGTGGTGTGCGATGCGCCGATTTTTTGCATCAGCAGCGCCCAGTTGGCATAATAAGCTTTCATGAGGCTGGCGTTATCCAGGTTGCTCAGGTCTTTTTGCGGCTCGGCGCAGTTGCCACAGCTTCCATTTGACTGCAACATTTCGTAGTACACGAATACGGGGGTATACTTGTTGCTGGCGCTTTCCTGAATGTAATAGGTGGCGAACTGTCCAGCGGGGCTGTTCCAGGTTTCCCAGCCATGTCCTGTGTTGACCCCGGCAGAGAGGTATTGATAGCGATAGTCAAATGCCGCGCCGTTTTGGCTGCGCATATTGACCATATATTGCACGTTGCCCGGCGCGTTATCCAGGCCAAAGGCAAAGTGATTGGTTCCAGTGGGCTGTTTTGGCGGAGTGGTTGGCGTTACTCCCGGTTTGGTAGGGGTGTTGGCGCTGGCAAGCAGCGCCTGCGCGTTCTGCGGTTGCAGGCCGTTCGCGGTGGGGTTCGCGCCGTTTTTGGCAAAGAGCAGTCCCATGCCGCTTCCCAGGGCAAGCCCCAGGATGATGGCGACTGCCAGCCAGAGATAGAGCTTACGTTTGCCTGGCTTTGGCGTAAACTGGTTTCCCGACTCTGGAGTTGGGAGCGTTGGTAAAGAAAAGCTGTCCACAGCAGCGCTCCTTTCGACTAGGTGGTCCTTGTCTTTTCTTCCAGCCGCCAATTATACTGAACCATATGGATCGAGATCGAGAGACATCCCCCAGATGGGCTATATCACCAGACAGCGCAGAGCCTGAGCGCTTGCAGAAGTTCCTGGCGCGCGCTGGCGTGGCCTCGCGCCGCCATGCCGAGGAGTTGATGCTGGCGGGGCGGGTGCTGGTGAATGGGCAGCCGGTGATGCAGTTGGGCGCGAAGGTGCAGCCAGAAACAGACGTGGTGCAGGTGGATGGGCGGGTGGTGCAGGCTCCTGCGGCACGGGTGTATCTGCTGTTGCATAAGCCCGCCGGGGTGGTGACAACGGCCAGCGACCCGCAGGGCCGCCAGACGGTGCTCGATCTGCTGCCGCCGTCGCTGCAAGCGCAGCGGCTCTTTCCGGTGGGTCGGCTGGACCTGGACAGCGAGGGGCTGCTGCTGCTGACGAATGATGGCGCGTTTGCCCTGCATCTGACACATCCACGCTTCGAGCAGGAGAAGGAGTACCACGCATTGGTGCGGGGCCGACCCACGCCAGCCGCGCTGGAATCGCTGCGGCGCGGGTTGCTGCTGCCGGGCGAGGCGCGCCCCACCGCGCCCGCGCAGGCTCGCTTCTTGCGAACCGGGCCTGATGGCACCAGTTGGCTTGCGGTGACGCTGCATGAGGGGCGCAAACGCCAGGTGCGGCGGATGCTGGCGGTGGTTGGAAATCCGGTGCTGCGACTGGTGCGGGTGCGCGTGGGGGCGCTGCGCCTGGGCGATCTGCCTGTGGGCCAGTGGCGCGCGCTGAGCGCTGCGGAGCTTGAGAAGCTGGCGGGCGAATAACATGCGGAAAGCACTGCCGCCAAGCTTTCTTTTGGGGCGGGTTTGCTGTTATAATAAGCCAGAATGCGCGCGCTTCCGCAGCGCTGTGTCTGATTCCAGACGGCTGCGCCGGGGCGGTTTCTTGTGGAGGATTGATGCGCGAAGACCTGCAAATTGCTATCGATGGACCTGCCGGCGTTGGCAAGAGTACCGTAGGCGAACTGCTGGCGAAGCGATTAGGCTATATTTATCTGGATACTGGCGCGCTGTATCGCGCGCTGACCTGGCTGGCTTTGCAGCGGCACATCGATCTGGAGGATGAAGCGACGCTGGGGCCACTGGCCGAGACGTTTGATCTGGAGATTACCTTGCCGACGGCCACCGATGGCCGTCAATATACCGTCACGGTGGAGGGGCGCGACGTGACCTGGGAACTGCGCAGCCAGGAAGTAGACCGCGCCGTGTCGCTGGTATCGCATCATCCGGCGGTGCGCGCCGCGATGCGCCGCCGCCAGCGCGAGCTTGGCGAGCGAGGCGGTGTCGTGATGGCAGGCCGCGACATCGGGACGGTGGTGCTGCCCAACGCACAGCTTAAAATCTATCTGACGGCTTCTTTGGAGGAGCGCGCCCGGCGGCGCTGGCTGGAACTGCGCGCCAAGGAGGATGTGGCTCCCACGTTTGAGGAGGTGCTGGCCGAGGTGCAACGCCGCGACGCCCTGGATAGTGCGCAGAGTCAGCCCGCTGCGGATGCGATCATGCTGCATACCGATCATCTTTCGATTGAGCAGGTGCTTGAACGTGTACTGGAGTTAGTCCATGAAAGAGTATAAATGGTTCTATGAGACCTGCTGGGCAGTTGCGCGTGTCCTGGTGGCGCTGCTCATTCGCTTACGTGTGACTGGCGTCGAGAACGTGCCTGCAACAGGGCCGGTGATTCTGGTGGGCAATCATCTAAATTGGACGGACATCCCGATGATCGGCCTGCGCCTCAAGCGGTTGACCCATTTTATGGCAAAGGCTGAACTCTTTGAGAAAGCGCCGCTGAAGTGGCTGGTGATTGGCCTGGGAGCTTTTCCGGTGCGACGTGGCGAGGCTGATCGCCAGGCGATCAAACAGGCTGAGGAAGTCTTGAAGGCAGGGCAGGTGCTGGTGATCTTTCCGGAGGGCCACCGCAGCCGCACGCGCAAGATGATCGAGGGTCAGGCAGGGGCCGCGCTGATCGCTGTGCGGTCGGGCGCGCCGATTGTGCCAGTGGGTATCTCTGGTTCGGAGCGCTTCAAACTCTGGCATATCTGGCCGTTCCGTACCCCCATTACGCTGACCTATGGCGAGCCGTTTACGCTGAGCCGCGAGGGACGGCGCGGCCACACCGATCTTCAAGGCCAGTTAGATATTATGATGCGGCATATTGCCGATCTGCTGCCGCCCCAGTATCGGGGCGTCTATGGCGACGATGCCAGCGGCATGCCTTCTGTGGCTGTTGCGCCTGCAATGGTGGCGGGAAGCGCCGTGGAGCAGCTTGAGCCTTCAGCCACCCAGGAGGCTGAGGCCGAGGCTGCCAGTGGCCCCGCGAATGCTGGCGAGTAGAGCGTGTCTATGGGAGAAACGGCGCAGACGCGCCTGACGGCCACCGCGCATGGGCGCGTGCATGGCGTGGGCTATCGCTATTTTGTCATCGAGGAAGCGAACGCGCTTGGGCTGCGTGGCTATGCGCGCAATTTGCCCAATGGCACGGTTGAGGTGATTGCCGAGGGAACGCGCCCACTGCTGGAGCGGCTGCTGGAGGCGCTGCGTCAGGGTCCGCCTGCTGCCTATGTGCAGGAGGTAGAAACGGGCTGGGGGCCAGCGACCGGCGAATTTGCCGGGTTTCGGGTGCGCTATTAGAGGAGAAACGCTGATGAAGATTACACGCGAGGATGTGGAGAATGTCGCTTTGCTGGCTCGCCTGGGGCTGACGGAGGCCGAGAAAGAGCGGCTGATGAGCCAGCTTGAGGTGATTCTGGAGAATATGGCGATCTTGAACGAGGTGGATGTGAGCCAGGTGCCCGCCAGCGCGTATGTTTTGCCGGTGCGCAATGTGACCTCGCCCGACCAGCCGCGCGCCTCGTGCCCGCCGCAGGAGTTGTTGGCAAACGCGCCGGAGGCGGAAGAGAACTTCTTGCGCGTGCCCGCTGTGTTGGATGAGGCACCCTGAGCGCTGGCTCGCTGCAACGCACCCGCCAAAGCAGGGCAAGAAACTACAAAAACTACAGAAACTACAGAAGCTATAGGGGACCATGGGGAGAAGCCGGAGGATTTGCTATGCCCGCATTATGGGAATTGAGCATACATGAGGCAGCCGAATTGCTGCGCCGCCGCGAGATCAGTTCGGTGGAACTGACCAGGGCGCATCTGGAACGTATCGACGCGCTGGACGACACGCTGCACGCATTTATCACACGCACGCCTGATCTGGCGTTAGAGCAAGCCGAAGCGGCTGACCGCCGCATTGCAGCGGGAGAGGCGGTGATGCCGCTGACGGGCATTCCGCTGGCGATCAAGGATGTGATCTCTACCGATGGCGTGCGCACGACGTGTGGCTCGCATATTTTGGAAAACTTTGTGCCACCCTATGATGCGACGGTGATGCAGCGGCTCAACGCGGCAGGCATTGTGATGCTGGGCAAGACGAACATGGACGAGTTTGCCATGGGGTCTTCTACGGAGAACTCGGCGTTCTTTCCAACGCGCAACCCCTGGGACATCGAGCGCGTGCCCGGTGGCAGCAGCGGCGGCTCGGCGGTGGCTGTGGCCGCCAGCGAGGCGATGGGGTCGCTGGGCAGCGATACGGGTGGCTCGATTCGCCAACCTGGCGCGCTCAGCAATGTGACGGCGCTCAAGCCCAGCTATGGCCGGGTTTCGCGCTATGGGCTGGTGGCGTTTGCCTCATCGCTCGATCAAATTGGCCCCTTTGCCCGCGATGCCCGCGACGCGGCCTTGCTCTTCCAGAGCATTGCGGGACCAGACCCGCTGGATTCGACGGCGGTCAACGTGCCGGTGCCTGATTACAGCGCGGCGCTGACGGGCGACCTGAAGGGGCTGCGCGTGGGCGTCCCTGAGGAATATTGGGTTGAGGGCACGGAGCCGGGTGTGGTGGCATCGGTGCGCGCGGCTATCGAGACGCTGCGCGAACTCGGCGCAGAAGTTGGCGATGTCTCGCTGCCGCATACGCGCTATGGCGTGGCGGCGTATTACATCATTGCGCCCGCCGAGGCGAGCGCGAATCTGGCGCGCTATGATGGCATCAAGTATGGCTTTTCGGTGCGCGAGGATGCCGAAGATTTGCTGGACGTGTACAAAAAGAGTCGCCAGCAAGGCTTTGGGGCGGAGGTCAAGCGCCGCATCATGATTGGCACGTATGCGCTCTCTTCCGGCTATTACGATGCTTATTATCTGCGCGCCGAAAAGACGCGCACCTTGATTAAGCAGGACTTTGATCGCGCCTTCGAGCGGTTCGATGTGCTGGTCAGCCCGGTTTCGCCGACAGTGGCGTTCAAGATCGGCGCAAAAGTTGACGACCCGTATCAAATGTATCTTTCGGATGTGTTTACGATTCCGGCGAATCTGGCGGGTATCTGCGGCCTCTCGATGCCTGGTCCATTCAGCGAGGGGTTGCCGGTGGGCGTGCAACTGCTGGGCGCGGCCTTCAAAGAAGAGGTGCTGCTGCGCGTGGCCGACGCCTACCAGCGGGCGACAGATTATCACCGCCGCCGCCCGGCGCTGAATGCTATCGGCGCGGCGTAGCCGCTGAGGTTGCTATGAGTATGGAAGATACACTGGCGGTGCTAGCCGATATTCACGGGAATATCTGGGCGTTGGAAGCCGTGCTGGCCGATATTCGCCGCCGGGGCATCACGCGCGTGGTGGACCTGGGCGACAGCCTGAATGGTCCGCTGGAGCCGCGCGCCACGGCAGCATTGCTGATGCAGGAGCAGATTCCGAGCCTGTGCGGGAACGATGATCGCGTGGTGTTTCCCGAATCAGGGTTGGTGACGCCAGGGCTTGAGCGCGTGCGAAATGCGCTGACACCGGAGCAGATGGCCTGGCTGCAAGCTCAGCCCAAGACGCGCATGATCGATGAAGGCATCTTGCTCTGTCATGGTACGCCGTCGTCGGATGAGGTTTATCTGCTGGAGGAAGCCCAGCCGCAGGGCAGCAGCGTGCTGAAAGAGCCGAGCGCCATTGTGGAGGCGCTTGGCGCGGTTGCGCAGCCAGTCATCTGTTGCGGGCACAGCCACACGCCGCGTGCGGTGTATCTGCCAGGCGGGCAACTGGTTGTCAATCCTGGCAGCGTGGGCCTGCCCGCCTATACGATGGATGAGCCGTTCCCCTACAAGATGGAGTCGGGTTGCCCGCACGCGAAGTATGCCCTGCTGTCCAGGGTGCAGGGGCAATGGATGGTCAGCCACGTGGCTGTGCCCTACGATTGGGGTAAGGCAGCGGCGCGGGCGCGAGAAAATGGCCGTCTGGATTGGGCCACGTGGTTGGAGTCGGGGAGGGCTTGAGAGGGTTGTGAAGTGTCACGTAGCATTCACGCTACACGCCGCCAGCTTGTGGAGGCGCAGCGAAGCGATTATGCGCGGCCTCAGCAGCAGCGCATCCATGTTGAGCGTATCAGTGCTTTGCTGGACCGCAAACGCGCTGTTAAAGCGCAGGTCTGGCTTGGACGCCACAAGCCGACCACGCTTGAAGCGCCTGTGGATGTCGAGGATATCCCTATTTCTATCTCCGATCAACAAGAATGTGTTCACTATCCGGCGAGTGTGGCGGATGTGCGAGCGGTGATGCGGTCCTTGCCAGCGGGGACGCTTGATGGCGTGGGGCGCATCGAGTTGTGCCTGGGAAGGCAGTATCAGCGCAAAGCGTTCGATGACGAAGAGCATCCAGGCACCCTTGATGAATCTGATCCCTTCGTTGGGCGCCTTGGCGTGGAAATCTGTCCAGGTGTCTTTGCCGGGCGCTATCTTGGCACCTACTTCTCGCAGCGGGCGACCATCAGGCTGTATGCCTATGTGTATGCCACATCGCTGCCCTATCGGGAGATACTGGAAGTCTATCTGGGGCTGCGTATGCTCTCGACCTTGCTACACGAGATTGCTCATCATGCGCAGCGTGCCATCCGGGGGCATCGGGGGCGCTGGTGTATCGTGCCGGGTGAGCCGAGCGAGCGAGACGCTGAGCAGCGAGAATATCGGTGGGCGCAAGAGGTAGCTGCTCCATATCTGGAGCAGGCGTACCCAAAAGAAGTGAAAGCCCTCTACAATTGGATGGGCCATAACGGCGGCGCGGTGGTTTCGCTGGCAATGCTGGCTGAAGCGCCTGTGGAACCCGGCTTATGGTCTTCTGAGATAGCGTTTGAATCGTTGGTTGAGGCTGTACATGCCCAAAAGCCACTCAAAGAGACTCGCCTGGGTTTTGCCAATGACCTATACCACGCTGGACATCATGCGGAATCCTTGCAGATCATCGAGCGCGTGCTGGCAGAGTACCCACATGATGCTGAAGCGCTCACGCTCCAGGCGCATGTCTATAACCGTCGGAAGCGCTATGCTGAAGCTGAACAGGTCGCCCGAGCCGTCATTGCACGGGATGAGAGTTATGTGGATGCCTGGGAAGAACTTGCTAAGGTGTATTCTGCGCAAGGAAGCTGGTCTGGGTTAGAGCAAGCAGCAACAAGAGTGATCGATCTGCGGGGGCGGCTTATCTCAGCGTTAGGTGATCGAGCGCGGGCACGGCTAGAGCTAGGCAAGTTTCAGGAGGCGATGGCGGATATGGAGGCGCTCTCAGGATTCCAGGGGAGAGGTTCGCTGATCCCAAAGATGGTGACGGTCCTCAAAGCGGTGCTGCTGCTGCGCACAGGCCAGTACCAGGAAGCCTGGGAAGTAGCAATGGTAAGCCTCAAAAGACCCTGGTCCACCTGGCGATGTGTTTTGAGCGCGGTACGCCTGGAGGCGGCCCATCATCTAGGGAAGCCACACAAGGCGGGGCGCTTGACGCCTTATGAGCAAGAGTGGTTGCGAGATATGGGCTATGGCGTATGGCTGCGTCGCCTGACCGCCGCTGACGAGCAGAGCAAAAAAGCGCCATCAGCTTTTGCTGCGCTCTAGCGCTCTCGCTGCCTGCCATTTGCGGCGCTGGGCCTCGCGCACCTGCTCGTTGACGGGCTGGTAGCCAGCCAGAAAGTCTGCTTTGAAGCTGGCGAAGCTGCCATCGGCAATGGCCTGGCGGGCCTGCTCCATGAGCCGGGCCATGAAGCGCAGGTTGTGGATGGTCCCCAGGCGATAGTAGAGCAGTTCGCCCGCACGCGCCAGATGATGCAGATAGCCCGCGCTGAAGGTCTGGCAGGTGGCGCAGTCGCAGCCCGGTTCGATCGGGCCACGCTCGGCGCGGAAACGCGCGGCGCGGATGTTCACCCGGCCATGTTTGGTATAGAGGCCACCGTTGCGCGCGGTGCGCGTAGGCAAGACGCAGTCGAACATATCGACACCGCGTGCTACACCCTCCAGCAAATCTTCGGGCGAGCCAACGCCCAGCAGATGACGCGGCTTGCCATCGGGCAGTTCGGCAATGGTGGCCTCCAGCATGGGCCACATCAGTTCTTTGGGTTCGCCTACTGATAGCCCGCCAATGGAAAAGCCTGAGAATGGCAGCGCGCCGATGAAGCGCGCGCTGGCGCTGCGCAGCGCGGGGTCAAACGCGCCCTGCGTGATGCCGAAAAGGGCCTGATCGGGTCGCCGTTTGGCGGCCAGGGCGCGCTCGGCCCAGCGGTGCGTGCGCTCCATGGCGATGACGCTGGCCTGTGGCGTGGTGGGGTAGGGCAGGCATTCATCGAGCGGCAAGATGATGTCCGCGCCATATTGCTCTTCGACGGCGATGACGCGCTCTGGCGTGAGGAAGAGTTCGGAGCCGTCGAGATGCGAGCGGAAGAGCACGCCCTCCTCGGTGAGTTTGCGCAGATGGCCCAGGCTGAAGACCTGAAAGCCGCCGCTGTCTGTGAGGATGGGACGGGGCCACTGCATGAAGTCATGCAGGCCACCAAAGCTGGCGATGAGGTCAGGGCCAGGGCGCAGCAAGAGGTGATAGGTGTTGCTCAGGATGATTTTCGCGCCCAGCGTTTCCAGTTCGGCAGGGGTGATGGCCTTGACGCTGGCCTGGGTGCCCACGGGCATATAGATCGGTGTGGGAATCGCGCCGTGCGGGGTCTGGATGGTGCCGACGCGGGCGGCGCTGTGCGGGTCGCGCGCGTGGATGGTGAAGGTCAAAGCTGATGACGACGAAGAGGCAGCGTCAAGCTGTTCATCGTGAGATGGTGTTGGTTGATCGGGTGAGGAACTGAACATAGCAGCAGTATTATACCACACTGCCTGGGCAAAAAGGTATAGCGGGCAGCAGAGCAGACGCCTGATGATAGACCATGTTGATTCAGAGTGTGTCAATATTTTCGGGATGTTAAAAACTGCTTAGCAAAACCCTTGAAAAAAAGGCAGGAATAGTGTATGCTTTTTCCGGTATCCGACTCGGTCTCGTTCCGGGCCTGGCACAAGGCGTCCCACGCTGCTAGGGGAACTCTGGTAAGCCACGCTGCTATGGACCATGACGCAGGATAACCATCATTTAAAGGGAGGTCCCTAGTTGAGCTTCGCAGACAAAACGCTCAGGTGTCGTGAGTGCGGTCAGGATTTTGTATTCACCGCCGGAGAGCAAGAGTTCTACCAGCAGAAGGGCTTGATGAACGAGCCTGCTCGCTGCCCAACGTGCCGCGCCGCACGCCGCGCCCAGGGGGGTGGACGTGTCGGTGGTGAGCGCGCGCCGCGTGAGATGCACCGTGTGATCTGTGCCGAGTGCGGCACGGAGACAGAGGTTCCATTCCTGCCGAAGAATGATCGCCCGGTGTATTGTAGCTCCTGCTACGATAAAGTGCGCGTGCGCCGCTAGATCGTTTCAGGGTACGTCTCAAGACACAATGAACAGGCCAGGAAGCTTCCTGGCCTGTTTCTGCTTTTTCTGGTATGATCTGTACATTACAAAAATCAAACAGCTTCCATCGTTATCCCAGTATATGAAGAGAAGAGAACCTCTGAACGCCGCTGCGAGCGTTCAGGAAGGTGGTCCAGATGGACTATGCGCACCGCCGTGCGCCTCCCAAGAGGGGCGTGCGACATCAGCACTCTGCGGGGGAGATGGAAAAGGAGGCGGCGCCTGAACAGCAGAATCGGGCGCCGCTCGCTTTTTCCGGCCACCGTGTGGGTCAGGTGGCTGGCGACAGGAAGCGGTTTTCCTGGTCGTTCCTCAGCTTGACGCGCAGGCGGCTAAGCCTATACACTAAAAGGAAGTTCTCTCGCGTGCTTGCGGCGCACATTGCCGGGGAAGGTTTCAGGAGTAATCGTATGTCTACCGTCCGCCGTAAGGAACATCAGCAAGCCGAGCGCGCGCCAGCCACCGGAGCTTTGAAGGTGCTGCTGGATGAGTGCCAGCGCTATATGTCTGCCCGCGATCTGGAGTTGGTCCAGCATGCCTACGACCTGGCAGAAGAGGCACATCGCGGGGTGACGCGCCAGTCAGGCGAACCCTATATCGAACATCCCCTGGCGGTCGCCAAGATTCTGGCCGATATGCGCATCGATGCCCAGGGCATCGCGGCGGCGCTGCTGCATGATGTGGTGGAGGACACGCGCTTTACTCTGGATGATATTCGCGGGCAGTTTGGCGCTGGCATTGCTGCCATTGTCGATGGCGTGACCAAATTCAACGCTTTTGAGGCGAAGAAAGCCGGTCCGGGGCAGAGTGCGCTGCGCCTGATTACGCCCGCGCGTGAAGGGGCTGAGCCGGGTCGTGCCGAGGAAAAAGCGTCTGTGGAAGATGGAGAGGGCGCCAATCCAGGCGAAGACAGCGCGAACGCTGCTGAGGGCGGCCCGCGACGGCGGCCTGTGCCGGAAGACGAGGAACACCGCAAGCGGCGCGTGCGCGATAGCCATATCAAGCAGCAGGCCGAAACGGTGCGCAAGCTCTTGTTGGCGATGGCCGAAGACCCGCGCGTGGTGGTGGTGAAGCTGGCTGACCGGCTGCATAATATGCGCACGCTGGAGGCGATGAGTCCGGTGCAGCAGCAAACCAAAGCCCGCGAAGTGCGCGAAATTTACGCGCCCCTGGCGGGTCGGCTGGGCATGGGGCTGGTGAAAACTGAACTGGAAGACCTGGCCTTCAAATATCTGGAGCCGAAGAAGTATCAATGGTTGAAGGAACAGGTTGCCGAAAAGCGCGAACAACGCGAAGAGTATGTTGAGCGCGTGTGTCAGATTCTGCGCGAGGAGATGCGAGCCGCGGGCATCAAGGCTGACATTTCTGGCCGCCCCAAGCACCTCTACAGCATCTATGTGAAGATCGAGCGGCTGGGTGTGGACATCAGCGAGATTCACGACCTGATCGCGTTTCGGATTCTGGTGGATACGGTGGAGGACTGTTATCGGGCGCTGGGCCATATTCATATGCTCTGGCGGCCCAAGGATGGGCGCATCAAAGATTATATCGCCCAGCCCAAGCAGAACGGCTATCAGTCGCTGCATACGACGGTCTTCTGTCTGGATAATCGGCTGGCCGAGATTCAAATCCGCACGCATGAGATGCACCGCACGGCGGAACTGGGCGTGGCGACCCATTGGTACTACAAAGAGAGCGGCGGTTCTTCCCTGCCACGCAAAGAGATGCTGGCGTGGGTGGAACAACTGCGCGAGTGGCAAAAAGAGTTATCGCTGGGGGCCACCGAGTTTGTCGAGACGGTCAAGGATGATCTGTTTAAGGACCAGATTTTTGTCTTTACGCCCAAGGGGGATGTGCGGGAGTTGCCCGTTGGCTCGACGCCATTGGATTTTGCCTATCGCATTCACAGCGAGGTAGGTGATCACTGCGCCGGGGCGCGCATCATCACGGATACTGAGGGTTTTGTGACGCGCATGGTGCCGCTGGATTACGAACTGAAGAACGGCGAAATCGTGGCGATTATCACGAACAAGAATGCGCACCCGACCCGCGACTGGCTGGCCTTTGCGCGCAGCAAGCACGCTCGTGAGAAGATTCTGCATTATCTGAAGATCACCGAGCGCGATATTGACATGCAGATCGGGCTGGAGCAACTTGACCGCGAACTGCGCCTGTTGGGCGCGCGTGGGACGGTGGCGTTGACAGAGGATGAGAAGACCTGGTTGTTCGATGCGTTCAGCGAGGGAAGCTGGGATGATTTGCTGGCCGCCATCGGGCGCGAAAAGCTGCGCCAGCATACGGTGGCACTGCGGCTGGTTGAACATCTGCGCGAGGAGCAGCAAGCCCGCGAAACGCCGACGGACCGCGAGGCGCGCGTGGCTGCGGAGGATTCCGCGGTGCTGGCGGCGCTGCCAGCGGCCCCAGCGGAGCAAAAGCGCGCGACTGGCCTGCTCGTCGGTGGGATGGCTGGCTTGCTGACGCAACTGGCAAGCTGCTGCTCACCCCTGCCTGGTGATGAGGTGGTTGGCTTCACCAGCCGGGGGCGTGGGGTGGTGGTGCATCGCGCCGATTGTAAGAATCTGAAGCGCTTCAAGGAACGTAATCCAGAACGGCTGATCGAGGTAAGCTGGGAAAGCTTGCCCCAGGAGCGCTACCTCGCGCCGATCATTGTGACGGCTCAGGACCGGCCCGGCCTGGTGCGTGATGTGGCGGCGGCGGTAGGGGAGTTTGGCGTCAACATGACAGCGGTGGGCGCGACGACAGTCCCCTCGGCGCGCAAGGCGAGCATCACCGCGACGCTGGAGATCGAAAGCCTGGACCAACTGAATCACATCATCGCCCGGCTGAAGAAGATGAAGGATGTTGTCAACGTGGAGCGCGATCTGCGCTGATAGCTTGCTGCGCTGGCTGGTGCGCAACTGACCTTACAGGGGTCAGTTGCGCACCAGCATGTTTTCGGCGTCTTCAGTTTCCTGGCGCAGTTGCAGATAGCTGCGATAGCGCGCCACGCGAATCTTGCCCTGTTTTCGAGCACGCCGGATGGCACAGCCTTCCTCGTTTTCCGCGTGGGTGCAATCGTCGTATTCGCATTTCCCCAGGTAGGGCTTCATCTCGACAAAGCACGCTGCCAGGTCTTCAGCGGGAATGCTCCAGAGGGCCAGTTCGCGAATGCCCGCCGAATCGGCCAGCCAGCCACCAAACGAAAGCGGGAAGAGGCGCACGCTGGTGGTGGTATGGCGACCCTTGCCGGTGGCTTCGCTGATGGCGGCGGTGCGCTGACTGAACCCTGGCTCCAGCGCGTTGAGCAGCGATGATTTGCCGACGCCAGAGGGGCCGGTGAGCAACGAGGTTTTTTCCTGCAAGAGTTCTGTGAGGGTGTCCAGCCCTTCGCCGGTGATGGTGCTGGTGCCCAGCACGCGATAGCCCAGCCTGGCGTAGAGTTTGGCCGCTTCGACGACCTCTTTGGGGCAGCCCAGGTCCATTTTGTTCAGGCAGAGGATAGGCGTGACGTGATTGTGTTCGGCAATCGCCAGATAGCGGTCCAGCATGCCAAAGTGCGGTTCAGGTTCGCGGGCGGCAAATACAATGATAGCCTGATCGAGATTGGCGAGCATGATCTGTTCGTTGCCGGTTTCGGCGGAGCCGCGCGACATTTTGTTGCGTCGGGGCAGCGCTTCTTCGATCACGCCGTTTTTGGCGTCGATGCGGGTGACGCGCACGCGGTCGCCAACGCTGATACGCAGTGATGCGGTCTCTTCTTCAGGTGGATCAGCCACGGCGGTGGCTTTGCCCGCGCCCTTTGTGGGCGTGCTCTGGCGGGGAAGCATGTTTTTGCCGAAGCGGAGGATGGATGAGAACCCTTTGCGGTTGGGGTTAAATGCTGTGTGTTCGGGTTGAGTGTGCGGTTTGCGGAGTTTGCCGCGTAAGGTGCAACGGAGGGTTTCTCCCTCAAGGGCGACATCGAAAATACCGTGAGCGCTGCCAATCACAAGACCAGTCATGCTGCCAGTCATGTCACCTCCACTATGCCGGACGAACGGCCAGAATACAATGCGACATCTTGTTACCTCCTCTAATCGAACCGCTCCTGCCGGAAGGCGGAGCATCTGGCTGTCAAGCCAGGTCATCTAAAAAAGAACATCACGGGCGCTTGCTTCAGATGGCGGCCCGTGAAAGCTGCTCTGGCGGGCGGAGCGCCTGCCGCTCCTTGGAAATTTATCGTATTGTGAGTGAGCATCTGATCTGGTTGGAAAGCGATCAAGTTTGCATCCCACACAAATACTACAATATGCGCAAGCCCTTTTGCAAGGTAAGTTCCGGAACAAGATTTATCGCGTGGGCAGTTCAGCGACAAGGATGAGGCGCGAACTATCCAAGGTGAGCGGCGCGCCGTCGTAGCCGCCAAAGGACTGACTGACGCTGAAGCTAGCGCTTTCCAGCATGCGCCGCAGTTCGGCGGCGGTATACAGGCGCGTGTTGATCTGCCAGCGGCGGCGGCGGCCATCATCGTAGATGGCGGTCCAGGTGGCGAGCAAGCGGCTGCTGAGCAAGTCCAGCACGCGCTCTTCCAGCACCAGCGCGCCGATGCCTTCGCTCCAACTGCGCGGCTGAAAATGGCTGATGAGCCAGTCGCGGTGGGCGGTTTCCAGTAGAAAGGCTCCGCCCGGCTTGAGGGCACGCGCCACGGCAGCCAGCACTTTTTCGTCTTCCTCTTCGGATTCGAGATAGCCCCAACTGCTGAAGATGTTGAAGGCGGCGTCAAATTCCTGGCTGAAGGGGATTTCGCGCATGTCGGCGCGTACCCAGGTGACCTGGACTCCGGCGCGTTCGGCGCGTTCGGCAGCGATGTTGAGCAGGGTGGGCGAAAGGTCCAGCCCGGTGACCTGATAGCCGCGCCGGGCGAGTTCGATGGAGTGGCGGCCTACGCCGCAGGCGATGTCCAGCACGCGCGCGCCAGGCGCGAGGCGCAGGGCCTGAATGGCAAACTCGACCTGGGCGCGGGTGCGCGGCATTTGTCCGGCAAAGATGATCTCGAAATCTTCGCCGATGTCTTCAAAGGTTTGCTCGTACCAGTTTTTCATGTGGTCTTCCGGGAACCAGGCTTGACCAGAGGCTGACCCTCCGCGCAGAGAGGGCAGTCTTCAGGCGCGTAACTGGGGATGGAGAGATGCAGCAGGGCATGCAGCGGCACGCCGAAATCCGCTTGCCCCTGGCTGCGATCAATGAGGACGCCGACACCCACGATGTCGGGCTGAAAGGGCGCGAGCGCTGCCAGCACTTCGCGGATGGATGTGCCTGCCGTCAGCACGTCATCGACGATCAGCACGCGCTCGCCGGGGCGTACCTGAAAGCCGCGGCGCAAGGCGCGATGGCCGGGGCGATCAGGGTCGTTTTCGACGAAGATGCCGCGCACGCCAAGCTGGCGGGCCACTTCATAGGCGAGGATGATGCCTCCGGTGGTTGGCCCGACGACTACCTCCACATTGGCGGGACGAAAGTGGTCGGCCAGGGCGCGGCAGAGGCGTTCGGTGTGCTGCGGCCACTGAAGCACCTGAAACTTTTCCCAATAGGCGGCGCTGTGGCGGCCAGAGGTCAGCAAAAAGTGCCCCTCCAGCACCGCGCCTGCCTCGCGGAAAATCTGCTCAATGGCCTCTTCGTTCAAATCGTTCATGGGATGCGCTTTCCAGATAGATGTTTTCCGGCATGCTACCACCCATGCGCTGCCCATTGCAAGCGGAACGAGGAGGCAGCAGGGCCAACTTCAAGGCCACATTCCAGGCAGCGTTGAAGCTGGCTCTGCCTTGCAAGACGATCAGGCGCTTTCGCGCCGAATGGTGAAGGCTGCCAGGACGACCATCAACGCGGCGAAGCCAACCAACACCAGCAAATCAGGCCAGATGGTATCTAGCCCTTTGCCTTTGAGCATCACATCTTTCAGCGCGAAGTTAGCCCAGGTGAGCGGCAAGACATAGGCAAGCTGTTTGAGGACCACCGGTAGGCTGCTGACCGACCAGAAGAGACCACCCAGCAGCGCCTGGGGAACGAGGACCAGCGGGATGAACTGAATGACCTGAAGTTCGTTGCGCGCGAAGGTGGAAAGGAAGATGCCCAGGTTAACGCTGCCCACCGTCAGCGCCAGCGTAATCAGGAAGATTAGCCCCAGGTTGCCAGCGTAATGCACGCGCAGGACGAAGATCACGTAGAGCAGGATGAGCAGCGATTGCACCACGGCAAAAATGGTGAAGCCCAGCACATAGCCCAGCACCAGTTCGCCCCGGCTGAGCGGCGAAATGAGCAGGCGCTCGATGGTGCCGCGCGAGCGTTCGCGCAGGAACGAGACGGAGGTGAGCAGGAAGATGAAGAAGAAAGCGAACAGCCCAACAAAGAGCGGCGCGAGGCTATCAGTTTGCGTGTAGTCTTTGCTGGCGGCGGGCAGATATTCGCTGTTGACGGTGAGGGTCGGGCCGCTGGCGGCAGGCGCGCTCGCGCTCTGGCTGCCAGGAGCGCTGTGCTGGGTCAGGTTTTGCAGGAGCGCCGTCACTGCTGTGGTGAGCGCTTTGGCCGCGCCAGGGTTGGAGCCATCCAGCTTGAGCGTGACGCTTTCAGATGCGCCATGGCCCTGCTGAAGCTGGCTGGCGAAGTCGGCAGGGAAGATCAGCACGCCAGCGGCATCGCCGTTGTCGATAGTGCTGTCGGCGGCGCTCGCGGCGATATAGCTGACGTGCACGGTGTCTTGCTGCTGACTCAGCACCTGCTGGAGATTCTGATTAAAGAGCGTCGTGGCCTGATCGTTGGCAGTGGGCAGGACAACGGCCAGCGCGACCGTCGAGGTCTGATTGTTGAGCACTAGATTGAGCAGGGTCATGACCAGGATGGGCACCAGGAACACGAGGGCCAGGGTGCGTGGGTCGCGCAGAAACTGACGCACAATGCGCAGCGTCAGCGCGCCGATGCGTAAGAAAGACATGGTGTTGGCCTCCTTATTGATGAATGTGGTGGTGCATGCTCGGCCTCACTGCGGGTGGAGTTCGAAAACCGGTCGGCTCCTGGCCGCTTCTTCCGGGTGGTCGAGATCGACCTGATCGATATGACGCACAATCCACGCGCCGACCCGTGTCCGCTCGACGCGAGGACTAAGGATGTCCCGAAAGAATACGACGGCTTCCGTTGGTCCCAACTCGACGGCAGTCACCTCTTCTTTCCGTCGTCCCACGGTGATGGTGGCACAGCCGACAGCGCGTAAATTGCGCACCCAGTTGACTTCGCCAAAGGGCGCCATCAGCCACCGCCTGCCGGAGAATTCGACGATGGTCAAGGGTGTGGTCCGAGGCAGGCCGCTCTTGCGGCCACGCACGGTGATGAGGACATTAGGACCCATCGGGACGCCAGCGGCCAAGAGCAGCCGGGCGAGAGGGTTGAAGAAGGGGACGAACCACGGAAGACGAGTGTGTCTGTTCTGCCCTGCCATAATGAAAAACCTCCTCGCTTTCAGCGCGCTGGGAGCAATATCTTTTTCAGGTAGTCATCCAATGCGCCTGCGTCGGCGGGATGGCTGCGATAGCCGATATAGCCATCGGGGCGTACCAGATAGAGGCATTCGGAGTCCGCGCCGTAGCGTTGATGTACGGCCAGTTCGGTATCCAGCAAGATAGAGGTGATTGGCGCGTGGCTGGCTGGTACAGCGCCGCCTGCCGCCACCAGATAAGTGGTGATCTGCTGCCCATAGCGGGCGTTGATGGCCTCGGCCAATGCGGTGAGGCGCTGCCAGGATTCGGCGGCGTGCCCAGGGTCGGCCAGCAGCAGGAGGGTATGCTTTGTGCCGCGCAGTGCTTCAAAGAGCCGAGCGCTTGTTTTGTCGGTGCGCAGCAGTGGGCCAGCGTCAGGCGCGCGATCACCGGCACTTGGCCCGCCAATCAGATGGCCGTGGCTGAAGGTATGGAGGTGTTCGGCGACAATCGGACTTTTGCGATAGTTGATGCGCAATTCGGCAATCTGTTCGGTCATGCGGTGCTGGAAGAAATCCTGGTGCATCAGCAGCGGCAAGAGCCGGTTGCGAATCTGCTGGGTGATGGGGCTGCGCAACGTTGCCCCTTTCAGCAGCATATCGCTGGTGCGCATGACGCTTTCGGCAACGGGGTGGCGCTCTATCTCGTAGGTATCGAGCAGGGACTCAGGCGCGCTGCCATCATGGACCAGCGCCAGTTTCCAGCCCAGGTTATAGGCATCTTGCAGGCCGGTGTTCATGCCCTGGCCCCCAGCGGGGCTGTGGATGTGGGCGGCGTCGCCTGCCAGGAAGACACGCCCATATCGCGTGTGCTCCGCCTGGCGCAGATGCGTGCGGAATGGTGACATCCAGGCCGGGTCGCTGACAGTGCTTCCGGCAGGCGCGAACCGGTCGAGATATCCTTGTACTGCTTCCAGCGTGAGCGGCGGCAGAGTTTCTTCGCCTGCCTCTTCTGCGGTTTCGATAATGAGCCGGGCGCGCCCTCCTGGCAACGAGAAGACGGCCAGCAAGCCATCCTGGCGCAAAAATATATACGCCTCGTCGTCTGGAAGCGGCCAATGCAGCTTGATATCAGCCAGCGCGAAAGCTTCGGGATAGGCCGCGCCATGGAAAGAGACGTTGAGCGCGTGGCGCACAGTGCTGTGCGCGCCGTCGCAGCCGATCAGCCAGGGGGTGGCGACGCTTTCTTCCTGCCCGTCGGCATGGTGCAGCGTGGCGGTGACGGTCTGCGGGTTTTGCGTGAAGCTGGTCAATTCCACCTGACGCTCAACCGCAACGCCCATCTGGGCCAGGTGCCCTGTCAGCATGCGCTCGGTTTCGCTTTGGGGCAGGCTGAGCACAAAAGGATAGCGGCCTGGCAGAGTGTCAAAGCTGGCCTGGATGAGGCGCTGGCCGTCGGCGTAGATGTTCATCTTGTGCAGCTTGAGGCCCTGAGCCAGCGCTTCATCAATCAAGCCAAGCTGCTCGAAAACCTCCAGCGTGCGCGCATGAATGCCCAGCGCGTTCGAGGTAGTGGTCGCGTGCGGCTGTTTGTCGATGATGCGACAGGCCATGCCATGTCGCGTCAGTTCAAGAGCCATCATTAAGCCGGTTGGACCCGCGCCGACGACTAGCGCGGCAGGGGAGTTCTTGGATGCTGCGGACATGATTGCTGCTCCTTTGTTGGGAAAACCCTTTCGGTTTTACGCCTGGTCTTTGTGGCGGGTGGCGAAATACAGGAACGCTTCTTCCATGGTGGCTTTGCCGGAAAGGGTGGTGAGTTCATCTGGTTTGCCTTCGGCAAGGAGCACACCAAAACGCATCAGTCCCAGGCGAGTGCAGCGCGCGGCTTCGTCCAGATGATGGGTGGAAACGATGATGGTGACGCCCTGCGCGTTGAGGCGGGCAAAGTGGTCCCAGAAGGAGAGACGCAGTTCGGGGTCGATGCCCACGGTTGGCTCGTCCAGCAGCAGCAGGCGCGGCTGGTGAATCAGCGCGCTGGCAAGCAGCACGCGCTGTTTCATGCCACCGCTCAAGGTATCAACGATGCTGCGCCCGCGCTCGGCCAGATCGACGGTTTCCAGCACGGCGCTGACGCGCTGCTGAAGAGGCTTTCCACGCAGGCCATAGATGCGGCCAAAGAACTCCAGGTTTTCGCGGATGGTCAGTTCTTGATAGAGGGCGTTGTTTTGCGTCATATAGCCAATCTCTTTGGCAATCTGACGGTTGGGCATGCGCTGGCCCAGGATGCGTACTTCGCCAGCGGTGGGCCTGGTCAAGCCGACGATTGCGCGAATGAGCGTGGTCTTGCCGGAGCCGTTGGGGCCGATCAGCCCGTAGGTTTCGCCGGGGCGAATGCTCATGGTGAAGTTGTCGAGCGCGCGCAGTTTGCCAAACAGTTTGGTGACGCCGCGAATATCGACCAGTGGCTCGGCGCTGTTTGCCGTCTGGAGGCGGGTGTCAGCGCTTTGGGGCTGAGGGGTTGGCGAACTAGTGGACATGCGGTGACCTCCTCTTGGTGATTAACTGATTGACCAATTAATTCTATGCTCAAAAAAGCGGCCCTAATCAGGTCGCATGCCGCGCAGGAAGATGCTCACGACGGTGTTGACAATCTCGTCGGTGGCATAGCTCAGCATCTGGGTATCGCCCAGGAAGCGCCGCCGGATGAGGCTTGCTATGAGGCCCGCCAGGAAGGTTTGCGCGCAGAGCATGGGGTCCGCGCGGCGCAGGCGGCCTTGCTCCATCTGGGACTCCAGATAGCCTGCCAGTGTTCCGATGAGGCGGCTCGCGTTGATATTTGCCAGAGCGCGAATCTCTTCTGAGCGCACCGCTTCGCCCATGAAGATTCGGAAGACGTTCATGGTATCCATGTTATCGAGTCGGCTGAGGCCATAATGCGCGATCATCGTCAGCACCTGTTCGGGTGGGAACGTCTGCATGTGCTCCAGCGGAAGCGGGAAGTTGCCGGGCGCGACGCGATGTTCCAGAATGGCAAACAACAAGTCCTCTTTGTTTTTGAAGTAAAAATAGATCAGGCCCGCCGAGACTCCTGCCGCATCGGCGATATTTTTATTGGTTGCCCCATTGAAGCCTTTCTCGCCAAAGACTTTCAAGGCAGCTTCCAAAATCTGGTTGCGGCGGTCTTCAGTTGCTGGTCCTGGCTTACGCGCCATTCGGCAGGTCTCCTCTGTCGCTCATTGTTTATTGATCGATCAATTAATATTATAGAAGCGAAAGAGTGCTTTGTCAAGGGCCATGGAACGAAACAATCAGGATATGCGTGAAGCAGGGAGCCAGGGAAGCGTTACAACTGCCAGCGTCAACCGTTGAATAGAGTAAACGCCTTGCCTGAACGCTCGGCAGGTGCGCAACACCAGAAAGAAAGTGTACAACAGGGTATGCGAGTTTCTCCGCGCGGGCGCGCTATCCTCCAGCCCATTGCCGTCGAGACGGCCAGCGAGCGCACCTATCGGCCCGGCGATTTTGTCTTGACGCACAGCGGCGGCACGCTGGCGTGGTCGATGGGCGCGGCCACGGTCAGCAGGCTGAACCAGGCGGCGCTGATTGTGGACAGCAGCGGTGGGCTGATTGAGGTGAACCCGTTCTTCATTACCGTTTCGGGTGGGCTGCGGCGGGCGCATGTCCATGAATATCTGGAGCGCGGCGCGCCTGTGCTGGTGGGATATGTTGAACTGCTGGAGGGAACGCGCAGCGAGGTGGTGCGCTTTGCCGAACAGATGCTGGAAGAGCAGCAGCGCTTCAGCGAGTGGCAGTTTGCCGGGCTGCTCATGCATGTGGGGCTGGGCATCGCGCCGCGTCATCTGAGCGGGAAAGTGCGCGCGCTGCGACCATTGCACGCGCTGTTCGATCATCACGCGCTGGTCTTCAAAGAGGAAAATATCTTTACGTCCGCCGAGTTGGTGGCGCGGGCGCTGGAACGCGGTGGCTTTCTCTGGGGAAAAGACCCGGCCTATATGACTCCGGCTGATTTGTTGGAGCGTTTTTGTCCGCCGGGCCGCGCCCAGGAACTACGCCAGATGATGGTGCCCAAACTGCGCCCGCTGCCGGTGCGCGCCCCTGTGGGCGCTGATGCCGCGCCTGGGGCGCCGGATGCCGAAGACGCGGGCGAAGCGGCGCTGCTGCGCGAGACGCCGGAGGATGCGTCTGATGAGGGCGCGCTGGCGGTTCCGAGCGCGTCACCCGCTCATCCTCAGGAGCAGATGGCCTGGGGCGTGGGCGCGCTGTTGATGGGTGGCTTGATGGTGACGCTTGGGCTGGGCTGGGCTGCGCGTATGCTGAAGCTGGCAAAAGAGAAATAGGTGTCCAGGTTCCCCAGAAGAAGGCAGGCCGATGGACTAAAATCCATCGGCCTGCCTTCTTCTGGGAGTGCCAGCTTAGCGCCTTAGCCGCCCAGGTCCTGTTGAGGCGGTGGCTGCTGGCGACGCCCGCCGGGCCGTCGCCGCACGGTTTCGGCCACTTTGATGCGCCCGATGGCGCGTTCCAGCGCGCCCTCCAGCGAGCCGCGATCAACATCGCTTTCCCGCTGCGCCAGCAAGGCTTGCGCGCGGCGGCGCGCTTCTTCGGCGCGGGCCTCGTCGATGTCTTCGGCGCGTTCCGCCGCGTCGGCCAGGACGGTGACGACGTTATGCGAGACTTCCATGAAGCCGCCCGCGACGAAGATGGCATCCTCATTGTTGTCGTGCTTGATGCGCAGTTCGCCTACCTTGAGCAAGGTGAGCAGCGGCGCGTGGCGCGGCAGGATGCCCAGCACCCCTTCGGAGCCGGGAGCAACGACCATATCGGCTTCGCCGGTATAGACGTTGCGGTTCTGCGTCACCACTTCCACATGCAGGGTTAGTCCGCTTGCCATACGCTTGCTCCTTTACCCCTGCTTGCCCTGATCTTGCTGGTAGGCGGCCATGACATCATCGGCGCCTCCAACCATATAGAAATACTGTTCGGGGATATGGTCATATTTGCCGTCCAGCACGTCCTGGAAGCCGCGAATCGTGTCCTTGAGGGAGACATACTTGCCCTCGCGACCTGTGAATGCCTGGGCGACGAACATGGGCTGCGAGAAGAAGCGCTCGATCTTGCGGGCACGCGTCACGGTCAGCTTGTCGTCGTCGGAAAGCTCGTCCACGCCCAGGATGGCGATGATGTCCTGCAAGTCCTTGTAGCGCTGAAGGACTTTCTGGACGGCGCGGGCCGTCTCGTAATGATCGCGCCCGACGACCACCGGGTCCAGCACGCGGCTGGTGGACGCCAGCGGGTCCACTGCCGGATAGATGCCTTTTTCGGTGAGGGCACGCTCCAGCACGATGGTTGAGTCCAGGTGCGCGAACGTGGTTGCCGGGGCCGGGTCGGTGTAGTCGTCGGCGGGCACGAAGATGGCCTGCATAGAGGTAATCGACCCCTTTTTGGTAGAGGTGATGCGCTCTTGCAGGGCGCCCATCTCTTCGGCCAGGTTCGGCTGATAGCCCACGGCGGAGGGCATGCGGCCCAGCAGAGCCGAGACTTCGGAGCCAGCCTGCGTGAAGCGGAAGATGTTGTCGATGAAGAGCAGCACGTCCTTGCCTTCCATATCGCGGAAATATTCCGCGATGGTCAGGCCGCTCAGCCCGACGCGCAGGCGCGCGCCTGGCGGCTCGTTCATCTGGCCGAAGACCATCGCCAGCTTGTCGAGCACCTTGGCTTCAGTCATTTCGTGATAGAGGTCGTTGCCTTCGCGGGTGCGCTCGCCCACGCCTGCAAAGACGCTGTATCCGCCGTGCGCCTTGGCGATGTTGTTAATCAGTTCCTGAATGATAATCGTCTTGCCGACGCCCGCGCCGCCAAAGGTGCCGATCTTGCCGCCCTTCATGAACGGGGCGATCAGGTCGATCACCTTGATGCCCGTCTCGAAGACTTCAATTTCGGTGGCTTCTTCTTCGAGGGTTGGTGCGGGGCGGTGAATCGGCCAGCGGGGCGCATCTTCGACTTCAGGCTGGTTATCCACTGCCTGGCCGAGGACGTTAAAGATGCGGCCCAGCGTCTTGGGGCCGACGGGCACGGTGATGGGGCCGCCGGTGTCGATGGCGACTGCGCCGCGCTGCATGCCGTCGGTTGGCCCCATGGCGACGCAGCGCACCCAGTTGTTGCCCAGGTGCTGCTGCACTTCGAGCGTCAGGGGTTTTTCGACGCCTTCGATCTTGGTTTCAATCGCATTATAGATTGGTGGAAGCTGGTCGGGTGGAAACTCAACGTCCACCACAGCGCCCAACACCTCCACGACGGTGCCTTTGGTTGGGCTGGTAACGGCCATGATGACCTCCTGGTATGCGCGTGGTGATGGAATAAACCGCCCATCACCACGTCAACACACGCTATTGATTGCCGGTAGCGCCTGCCACCACTTCCAGAATCTGGGTGGTGATGGCTTGCTGGCGCGCTTTGTTATACGTGAGCGTGAGATCGCCCACCAGTTCAGTCGCGTTGTCGGTTGCATTTTTCATGGCAATCATTTGCGCTGACCACTGGCTGGCAAGCGATTCAAGCATGGCCTGATAGATCAAGGTCTCGACATAGCGGGGCAGCAGTTCGGCAAAGAGCGTAGTCGGGTCAGGCTCGAAGATGTATTCTTCGACATGTCCCTCCTCGGTTTGCGTTGGCGGCTGCACCGGCAAGAGCGGCACCGTCACCGGGCGCTGGCTTGCCGTCGAGATAAACTGAGCATACACGAGGTCGACGCGATCAACCTCATGGTTCAGATAGGCATCGGTGGCGACGCGAGCAATGGTACGCACCAGATTGATGTCGGGGTTGTCGCCGTACTGCACGAACTCACCAAGCAGCTTTTGCTGAGTGCGGACGGCAAAATCGCGGCCCTTGCGCCCGACGGCAATAAAGTTGCCGTGGGCCTCCTGGGCGTTGAACGCGCCATCGCTCGCGGCGCGCAGTTCGTCCAGGATGGTCTGCGCGGCGTGACGGTTCAGGTTGCCTGGCAGCGAGCCGCAGAAGCCACGATCTGGCGAGACCAGGACGATGCCCAGATTGCGCAGGGGCCGCACGTGCATCAGCGGCTGGGGTTCATCCAGGCCGCCTGCCAGCGCCAGCCGCGAAAGCAGGCGCTGAAGCTGCTCGGCATAAGGCCGGGCAGCCAGCACGCGCTCCTGAGCGCGCCGCATCTTGCTGCTGGCGACCAACTGCAAGGCGCGGGTGCTCTGCGCAATGTTCTTGACGGTACGAATGCGCCGCTTGATGTCACGGAGTGTTGCCATGTTTCCTCCTTCGCCCTACCCCTCCGGGTGCGGGGCGGCTTATTGCGGCGCTGATTTCTTGAACTCTTCGACAGCCGCGCGCAGTTTCCCGAACTGCTCGTTGCTGATCTTCTGCTGCTTGACGACGGAAGTATCGTAAATGTCCTGGCCGATCTCGGGATGGATGGCGTCCATATAGCGGTGGAACGCTTCTTCCCAGGCCGCCACTTTGTCCACTGGCACATCATCGATATAGCCGTTGGCAGCCGCCCAGAGAATCATGATCTGGTGCTCGACCGGCATGGGCTGATACTGCGGCTGCTTTAGGATTTCCGTCTGGCGCTGGCCGCGATCAATGCTGGCCCTGGTGGCTTTGTCCAGGTCAGAGGAGCCAAACTGAGCAAAGGCGGCCAGTTCACGGAACTGGGCCAGGTCCAGCTTGAGCGTGCCGGAGACCTGCTTCATGCCAGGCACCTGGGCATTACTGCCCACACGGGAAACCGAGATGCCCACATTCAGTGCGGGACGCTGACCGGCGTTGAACAGGTCGGTCTCCAGGAAAATCTGGCCGTCGGTGATGGAGATCACGTTGGTCGGGATGTAGGCGGCCACGTCGTTACCCTTGGTTTCGATGATGGGCAGCGCGGTCAGCGAGCCACCGCCGTAATCTTCGTTGAGGCGCGCGGCGCGCTCCAGCAGGCGAGAGTGCAGATAGAACACGTCGCCGGGGAAGGCTTCGCGGCCTGGCGGGCGGCGGATGATGAGCGAGATGTTGCGATAGGCTTCGGCGTGCTTGGTCAGGTCATCATAGATGATGAGCGCGTCGCGGCCCGTCTCCATGAACTCTTCGCCCATCGCGCAGCCAGCATAGGGAGCCAGATACTTGAGCGGGGCAGGGTCCGACGCGCCTGCCGCCACGATGACGGTATAGTCCATCGCGCCGTATTCCTTCAGAATCTCGCGGGTGCGCGCGATCTGGAAGTTCTTCTGGCCGATGGCGACATAGATGCACAGAAGGTTTTTGCCCTTCTGGTTGATGATCGTGTCGATGGCGATGGCCGTTTTGCCGGTCTGGCGGTCACCAATAATCAGTTCGCGCTGGCCGCGCCCGATGGGGATCAGGGCGTCGATGGCCTTGATGCCCGTCTGGACGGGAACAGTCACAGATTTGCGGGTGATGACGCCAGGGGCCACGCGTTCCACCGGACGGAATGTGGTGGTGTTGATGGGTCCAGCATCGTCAATTGGCTCGCCCAGCGGATTGACGACGCGGCCAAGCAGGGCGTCGCCCACGGGCACCTGGATGATGCGGCCCGTGGTGCGTACTTCGTCGTCTTCGTGAATCTGGGTATAGTCGCCCAACACGGTGATGGCGACGGTTTCTTCTTCCAGGTTAAAGGCCATGCCCATGACGCCAGAGCGCGGGAACTCGACCAGTTCGAGGTAGCGCACGCCGCTGAGGCCATAGGCGCGAGCGATGCCATCGCCCACTTCAATGACGGTGCCCACGCTGACCAGCGCGGTTTCGGCGCTGGCTCCGTCAAATTGGGTGATGCGTCGCTTGATTACTTCAGTGATTTCATCAGCGATTGCCATAATGTTATCTCCTCAGCGCTGTGGCTGATTCCCATTGCTCGCTGCTGCCGCGACGGCCCCATCATCCGTGCCGCCGCTGCCGCCGCGAATGATCTGGTCGCGCAAGAGTTGCAGGCGGCGGCGCACACTGCCATCAATCAGGGTATCACCGATCTGGGCAATGATACCGCCCAGAATCTGCGGGTCAACTCTGGTCTCCAGCGTGATGTGCTTGCCGGTCAGCGACTCCAGATACGCGGTGACTTCCGCTTGCTGCGGTGCTGCCAGTGGCACGGCGCTGGTGACAATAGCGGTGGCCTGGTTATGATAGTCGTTGAGTTTCTGGTTGAACGCCTCAGCGACTTTCGGCCCCACTTCCACCAGTTCGCGCTCCACCAGCAGCAGTGCCAGGCCGAGCGCTTCATGCGTGACCTGTTTTTCCAGCAGGTCACGCACGACGGCTTCTTTGCGCGCAAAGGGAATCCTTGGCTGACGCAGAATGAACGAGAGTTTACGATTGCTAAACGCTTCCGCTATGAGGTGCAGGTCACTCTGCCAGCGGTCCAGCGTGCCTTGCTGGACGCCGAGATCGAAGACGGCCTCAGCATAACGGCGCGCTACCGCCCCTTTTAGCATTGCATATCCTTTTGTGCGACAAACTCGTCAACCAGGCGGCGGTGGGCGGCATCGTCGAGCGAGGCATTGACCACCTCGCCAGCAGCCAGAATGGCAAGATCGGCGATCTGGCCGCGAAGCTGCGCCCGCGCCTGGGCCATTTCCTGCTGGATGCGTACCTGCGCCTGTTGCACGATGTCGTTAGCGCGATTGCGAGCCTCCTGCTCGATCTCTGCCCGCACATTTTCTGCTGCCTGCGTGGCCTGCGCCAGCGTCTTGGCGGCTTCCTTGCGGGCTTCGTCGAGCATCTGCGCCACGCGCGTTTCTGCTTCTGCCAGTTCCTGGCGGGCTTTGGTGGCGTTGTCCACGCCTTCCCGGATGACCGCGGCGCGCTTATCCAGCGTGCTCATGATGGCCGGGAAGACCCACCTTCGCAGAATGAAATAGAGAATCAGAAAACTGATAATCTGCGACAAGAGGAACGGGAGATTAATGCCCAAACCGTTCGACAATGGCGGTCCCTCCTTTCTGCTTGAAGAGACTGATGGACAGCGCTACTTCAGCAGGCTTGGGCCAAGGAAGAAGACGAGCAGCGCCACGACCAGCGCGTAGATCGCCACGGCTTCGGCGAACACGATCGCCAGAATCATGTTGGTACGAATCATTCCGGCGGCTTCGGGGTTGCGGCCCATGGCGCTGAGCGCGGGGCCTGCCATCAAGCCAATGCCAATGCCGGGGCCGACAGCGCCGATGCCGATAGCCAGGGCTGCTGCAAGAGCAATCGTTTGCATGAAAAAGGTCTCCTTTTGAAATGAAGATCGGTTGTTCTTGTGTTTCCAAGATTGCACTTTCAGAAAAAGTGCGGTTCGCCTGTATATCACCTCCGCCCGAAGGCGAAGGAGTGGGCGCAAGGTTCTGCGCGCTGGTGCCAGAGATGCGTTCCTGTTGTTCAGGTTGGCTTCTCTTGCAGGGAATGTGCCAGACAGTGTTTCAATGCTGGCGGCTGAAATCGCCGCCAGCCAGGGACGCTTCGCTAATGCGTGGCGGTCGAAATCTCGCCGTGCTCTTCCTCGGCGTGGTGTTCCTCGCCATCGTGTGCCGTGGTGCCCAGCGTCATAAAGACCAGGGTTAGCATGGCGAAGACGAAGGCTTGCACCAGGCCGATCAGCACTTCCAGCAGCAGGAACGGCACCGGACCGAGCGCCGGAATCAGGAACGCCATGACCAGCAGCAGAACGTCGCCAGCGAAGATGTTGCCAAAAAGACGGAAGCTAAACGAGATGACACGCGCCAGTTCCAGAATGGCTTCCAGGACGCCAACGAAGAGGCCGATGGGGCCGTCGCGCAGCGTGAAATAGCGGCCAAGCTGAAGCCTGGGGCCAAGGATGCGGAAACCATAAAACTGGGTGGCGATGACCGAGATGATAGCCAGAGCAATGGTCAGGTTCAGATCGGTGGGAGCCGGACGTACCCAGGGCGTGATGGCGTTCGTTTCCGACTTCTGGATCAGGAAGATGCCTAGAAATGGATGAAGGTTGGGCTGCGTGACGCTGCCGATGGATTCGACAAACGGCACCAGTTCGAGATAGTTCGAGGAGAGCACGAACAGGAAGATCGTGCAGACGAGTGGGAAGAATCGCCTGCCGCGCTCGCGCCCGGCCACCTCTTCACAGAGGTTGAGCACCTGCTCGAAAATCCACTCGAAGAAGTTCGAGACGCCACGGGGTACCAGCGAAAGGTTGCGCTTGGCTGCAAAGCTGAACGCAAGCACAACGAGAATACTGAACCAGGTGGCGAGGAGGGTATTGGAGACGGGTATTGGCCCGATGTTGAACAGTATATCTGGAGCGATCTTAATGTCCGGCAGATTCCAGAGCATCCGAATTCCCCCTTCCTGCCGGGCCGCCACGTAAGATTCTGATGTTCCGACCGCTCCCTCTGGTTCTAAGAAAATATGCAGCAGGTGATCTCCGCCAACGGCGGACCCCCTGCCGCTAGCTTAGTAAGGAGATGAGCCTGATAAGCCCATATACGCCAGCGGCCAGGCCAAGCAGCAGCCCGATTAATGTCGCAATTGGCACATGATTATGAAACACCTGAGAGTCGAGATACCAACCGATGAGCGCCCCACCAACCAGAGGAGTAATGATTCCGAAAGCTACCTGGCTGGCGACTGCTAGCGCATTGATGGATGAGCTATCCAGCCCATCGTTTGCTTGTCGGTTGTTCTTGTTCTTCATCGAATTTCTCGGCGTCAACTTCGTGCGCCGCATGGATTTTAGCACAGAATTTTACCGCGTGCAAATGCCTGTGTCCGATCAGATGAGGCCACGCTCGCGGGCCATGTTCGCCGCTTGTGTGCGGTTCGCTGCGTGCAGCTTGATCAAGATGCTGGAGACATGATTTTTGATGGTGCCTTCCGCCAGCACCAGCCTGCCAGCAATATCGCGATTGCTGGCCCCTTGCGCCAGCAGTTTGAGGACATCTAGTTCGCGCTGGCTGAGTTCTTCCTCTTCGCTGCTCGCGCCCCTGGCAGCGCTGCCTCGGCGGCCAAATTCCATCAGCAGCTTGGTGGCAACCTTGGGCTGAATAAACGATTCGCCCTGATGCACGCGCCGGATGGTGGCGGCCAGTTCATTGGCTGGTGTATCTTTGAGGAGATAGCCCATCGCGCCTGCTTTGATGGCCTCGAAGACGTAATCGTCGTTGTCGAAGGTGGTCAGGATGATGACGCGCGTGGCCGGAAGCGTGGCGCTGATGGCGGCGGTGGCCTGGACGCCGTTTTGTTTGGGCATCTGGATGTCCATCAGCGCGATGTCGGGAGAAAGCCTGCCTGCGAGTCGCACAGCCTCTTCGCCATCGCCTGCTTCTCCGATGATCTCGAACGGCGGTGCGTCGTTATCCAGTTCCAGAATGGTTTTCAACCCCTCGCGCATGAGGGTTTGATCTTCGCAGATGAGGATGCGAATCGGGCGCTGCTCCGGCATGGGCTGCTCCTCGCTGAGAAAATGGATGTGCGCCAGTGCCGCGCATCCCCTAGAAACGCATGTTGTACTTTCAATTGACGGCATCTGAGAGCGGTATGCTGGCTTCGACGATGGTCCCACCGTCGGGGCGCGGCCTCAAACTGAGCCGCCCATGCAGCGCCTCGACGCGCTCGCACATGCCGGTAATGCCATAATGGCCTGGTGGACTGGCTGGCTGAGCAGCGCGCTGCCCCGCAGTGATGAGCGCTGGCAGCCCCACGCCGTCATCCTCGATCTGAAGCGCGACCTGTTCATCGCAGCGCGAGAGGCTGAGCGTGACGTTGTGAGCATGGGCGTGCTTTTCAATATTGGTCAGCGCCTCCGCGCCGATGCGATAGAGCGCCTCGCGCACGGGCGCGCGCAGGTCGCCCAGGTCGGGCTGCATCTGATAGGTGACGTGAAAGCCCGAGCGCTCGCTGCTTTCGCGGGCACGACGCGCCAGCATATCCGCGATGGATTGTTGAGCCGTGATGGGCGAGCGCAGGTTGGCGAGCGAGGCGCGCATTTCACTCATGGTGCTGCGCACAATCTCTTTGGTGACCTCAATCTCATGGTCGGCGCGTTCAGGGTTGACGGTGCGCAGCCGCTGGGCGGCTTCCAGTTTGACGGCGATCAGCACCAGGGCGTGGCCGATGGTATCGTGCATCTCGCGGGCCAGTCGGCTGCGTTCGGAGAATACCGCAAGTTCGGCCTCGCGTTCGGCGGAAAGCTCAAGCCGCCGATGCGCGTCGGCCAGTTGGCGATGTGTGTCTTCCAGATCGCTGAAGACGTGTTCACGCTCGACGCGCTGTTGCATCAACCGATTGGCGGTATAGCTGGTGTAGCCGACACTGAGGATGCCAATGCCCAGCGAAATCACAATCCAGATGATGGCTTCGGGTGGTGGGTTATCCGTGGCAATCAAGGCGTAAAAAATGCCAATGATGCTCAGTCCCGCCGGGAACAGGGCCTGCGGAATCCGAAAAATGCTCAATGCCATGCCGAATGTTGCCCAGAACATCCAGCCCATCATCGGACTGAGCGCGGTCATGAGACAGATTGCCGCAAAAACACATCCCCAGCGGAAAAGCGCGATCCGCCAGGGAATCTGCCCGGGGCCAATGATGATATGCTTGTTCACCGAGAGCCGTATAGCCCAGGTGGCATACCAGGCAAGGTAGCCAGCGGAGAGGAGGATGAGCGCCGCTCCTCTCCACGAAGAGAGCATGGTCGGGTCGTCGGTGAAGGCGCCAATCAGGCAGTAGGTGAGTAAAAGCATGGTTACAAGTAGCCAGAAGAGAACCACTCTGCGGCTTGATTGATTCAAACGTTCTAACTCACTACTCATGGCGCCTCCTTACATACTGTTACGACCAGCGGAAGAAACGAGCGGTGATAATCAGCGCTACGATGAAGTATAGCGCAAGTCCGCCCAGGTCAACCAGTGGACTGTTCAGGGTAGAGTTGGCCTGCGTGACGCTGCCCAGGATCATTGCGGGGCGCAGCACATCAACCATCATAAAACCTGGCAGGGCGCGGCCAATCTTCTGAACGACATCCGGCAGGATGAGGAAAGGGAGATAGATGTTGCTCAAGAAGACAAGCGGCAGGTTAATGATTTGTGAGATGATCTGCGCGGTTTCTTGACGGGGTGAGACGGCAGCAATGAACTGGCCGAGCGTGATAAAAACAATCGCGCCTACCAGGATAAATGCCACGTCCAGATACCAGCCGCTGCCCTCTGGATGCACCTGGAAAAAGATAACGCCGACGAGAATCGCCAGGGCGACCTGGATTACCACAATCACCAACTGAATGACGATGCGCGCCATCAGATACTGGGCAACAGGCATAGGTGTCGCCTGGATGCGGCGAAATACCCCTGTCTCCCGCAGGATGATCATGGGAATTGAGTTAAAGAGGCCATTGGTGGCGATGCTGATGGCGATGATGCCAGGCAGCAGCCAGAGGGCTTCTTTCACCCCGCCATTCGCGACGGAGGCGGTGCCGGTCACAGAAAGCCCGCCGTTGGGGCTATTAAAGATGTACCCGAAGAAGATGAAGAGCAGCATCGGGAAGACCAGGTTAAAGAATGTGGCCGTTCGGTTGCGGACGGTAGACAGGAACTCCATCTTCAAGGAGACGAGAAAACGTTGCATGTGAAACTCCTTTTCTTAGGAATGTGCCGGGTATGCAGGATGGTGTTTGTTGGCCGGGCGCTAGTCACGAATCTTGCGCCCTGTCATGGAGAGGAAGACATCTTCCAGGTTAGGCTGGCGGATGTTGACGTTGCGAATGGAGCGCCCCGCCCCGACAGCGATCAGTTGCAGGTCAGCCAGCGTCTGCTGCGATTGCGTCGTCTGCACCTCCAATTGCCCGTCCGTGTAATTGACCGACGAGACGCCTTCCATCGCCTTGATCTTTTCGAGATGCTCCGGGTCAAGTTCTACGTCGGCGCTCAGTGTCGCGGCTTCGCCCAGTTTGCTGGTGAGCGCGTGGGGCGTGTCGAGCGCGAGCAGCTTGCCATGATCGATGATGCCTATGCGCTGGCAGAGGACTTCGGCCTCTTCCATATAGTGGGTGGTCAGGATGATGGTGCGCCCTTCTGAGCGCATGTGGCGGATGCTGTCCCACAGGCCGCGGCGCGCCTGGGGGTCCAGGCCGGTGGTTGGCTCATCCAGCACGACGATGCGGGGATCGTGGGCGACGGCCAGGGCCAACGCCAGCCGCTGGCGCTGGCCGCCAGATAGCTGTTTGGCCCTTGAGCGGGCTTTCTCCTGAAGGTCAAAGCGCTCCAGATAGCTGGTGATCTGCTTACGCTCCAGAAAGACGTTGTAGAAACTGGCGTAGAGTTCCACCAGTTCGACGGCGGTCAGGTCGGGGAAGAGCGTGGTGTCTTGAAGCTGCACGCCCAGCATGCGTTTCACTTTCGCACCGTCTTTTAGGGCATCCAGCCCCTCGACGGTGATGGTGCAGCTGTCCGGCTTTTTCAGCCCCTCCAGGCAAGAGAGCGTCGTGCTTTTGCCCGCGCCGTTGGGGCCGAGCAGGCCAAAGCACTCGCCTTCGTAGATGTCGAATGAGACGCCATCTACGGCTTTGAGCGACCCATAGGAAGCATGCAGGTTTTGAATGCTAATGACGGTTTTGCTTTCCATACAAACTCTCTTTCGCGGTATCCGGCACTGCGCCGGTGCTGTGTTGACTCGACCACGCAAAGTATAGGAGGAAACAGACGCAGAGCGTGAGTCCGAAACGGTCTATTTGCTGAGGTAGGAATGGGCTAGTGAGCAATAGGTCGAAAGTCACGCTCTCTTCGGCTATTGGAGAGGGGTCTTCTTAACCAGCCGAGGCGTCCGGCTGGCGCCAGGCTCAGCCGGAGCTTTTACCCAAAAGTCCTGCTGTGCTTGAGTCTTCGCCGAGAGACCGCTAGAATGAGGCCAGACAGCAAGCGCTAGATTGCCTGGATGGGTTTCCGCCGAGCGCCTTGCCTTTTCCGATGCGCGGGGCACATTGCGGGCAACCTGCGGACGTATTACCGTGTGAAACTTGCCTGAGGCAGACACCAACGACGAGTGCGGCCCACCGCCGCAGTAAAGGAGCTATCATGGGGTTGGGCGCGCGCGTGGTTGTGACCTTGCCTGCCTTTATGGCCGAGCAAACGCTGGCGCAAACGGTGCAGGAGATTCCGGCAGAACTGGATGCCGAGATTATTGTGGTGGATGATGCCAGCCGTGATCGCACCGCCGAGGTGGCCCGCGAGTTGGGCTTGACGCTCTTTCTGCACGAGCGCAATAAGGGCTATGGAGCGAATCAAAAGACCTGCTATGACGAGGCGCTGCGCCTGGGCGCTGAGGTGGTGGTGCTGCTGCATGCCGACTATCAGTATGACCCTAAATCCATTGTGCGCCTGGTGGAACCCATCCTGGCTGGCCGCGCCGACTTTACCTTTGGCTCGCGCTTTGCTGGCGGCGCTGATCCCCGGCGAGGAGGCATGCCACTGTATCGCTATTGGGGCAATCGCTTCACAACGAGCATCGAGAATCTGCTGCTGGGCACGCGCTTCAGCGAACTGCACAGCGGTTTCAAAGCCTATCGGCGCAGCGTGCTGGAGCGTCTGAACTATCACGCCTATTCCGATGATTTTGTCTTCGATAGCCAGATGGTGGTTGATGCCGTCCTACACCACATCGCGATAGAAGAAGTGCCCATTCCCACGCGCTATACGCTGGAGTCCTCTTCGATCAGTGTCAAACGCTCCCTGGTGTATATCGGCCTGACGATCTATGAACTCTTCCGGGCGAGGTTCAAGCGGCGCACTCCGGCCCCGCGCGCATAGCGTCGGCGCGCGTGCGGGCATGTTGCACATATCCCTTTCTGTTCGTCATATCACTGTGACGGCTCCGAACGAATGGCTTTTTCCACTCCTGATGCCGGTTTTGCGCACGCCAAGGTGACCCTTGCGCTGGTTGAGCAGAGCGCTGGCGCGAGGCCAGGGAACCGGCCATGTATTTGACAGCGCGTAGCGCGTGGGGCTATACTCTTGGCGAATCGTTGAACTGGAGAAGCGCAGACGCGCTTCCCCTGGCGCTTTCTGGTGTGCCCAGACGCCTTTATCCTGAACTTATCATCGCTCGATATGCAGCGAGGGGGAATTGAAACTCATGCGGCGTAGCACTTTGCTTCTCCTCCTACTTATTATCCTGATGGCGGCAGGGGCCGCGTATGTGGACGCGCCCAATAACGGTGGCATCCATCTGGCCGGCTATAACAATGATTTGCAGGTGCGCCAGGGCCTGGACCTTCAGGGCGGCGTGCAGGTACTGTTACAGGCGTCCTGTGACGTGCCAACTCCACACTGTACTTCAGCACAACTGGCCGCAATGTCGGATACGCGCGATGCTATCGAGCGCCGCGTCAATGGTGGTCTGGGCGTTTCGGAGCCGGTGATTCAATTGGAGGGCAATGATCGTATCTCAGTTGAACTTCCAGGCTTAAAGAACGAGCAGGATGCGGTGCAACTGCTCGGCCAGACAGGCAAGCTGGAAATTATCGACACCGGTCCCAATGCGCTGACGGTTGGGACAGTGGTGACGCCAGGGCAATATCCGGTGCGCTTCACTGGCGATCAGCTTGACCCGAACAGCATCAATGCGACTATTGACTCGCAAAGCGGGCAACCTATTATTACCTTCCAATTCAAAGGGCAGGCCCAAACCGATTTTGCGAACTATACCCAGCAGAATATTGGCAACTACCTTACCATTACTCTGGACGGCAAAGTGATTGAATCGGCGGTCATCCAGAGCCAGATTACCGGGCAGGGGCAAATCTCCGGCGGCAGCATGACGATTGAGTCGGCGCAGCAAACCGCCGCGCTGCTGCGTTACGGCTCGCTGCCGGTGCCGCTGAGCATCGTCAGCGAAAACCTGATTGGCGCAACGCTGGGGCAGCAATCGATTCTTGATACTTTCATCGCTGGCGCGATTGGTCTGGGTATCGTGATTCTGTTTATGCTGATCTACTATCGCCTGCCGGGGTTCCTGGCGGACGTTGCCCTGATTCTCTACGCCGGTTTTACTTTCGCGATCTTCAAGCTGCTGGCCGTGGTGCTGACGCTGGCCGGACTGGCAGGCTTCATCCTGTCGGTTGGTATGGCCGTCGACGCGAATGTGTTGATATTTGAACGGGTAAAAGAAGAACTACGTGGGGGCCGCACGCTCTCACAAGCCGTTGATGTCGGCTTCAAACGTGCCTGGCCCTCCATTCGCGATTCAAACGCCTCCACGCTGATTACCTGCGGCATCCTGTACTGGTTCGGCAGCAACTTTGGCGCGAGTATCATCGTTGGCTTTGCCACGACGTTGTTCCTGGGGGTGGTCGTCAGCCTCTTCACGGCCATTACCGTCACGCGCACCTTCCTGAACCTGCTGGTGCCAACAGGCGTGGCGACGCATCCCGCATTCTTTGGCCTGCCCAGAGGTTCGATCATCGTGGCGAGCAACCGGCGCGCCAATGTGGAACGCCGATTGGCTGAGCGCAAGGCGTCCCGCGCGCTGGCTGTGAAGGAAGCCGAAGAGGAAGAGGAAGAAGAAGAAACGCCTGCGGATCGCCCTCTGACGCTGAAGGAGCGGTTGGCGCAGCGGCGGGCTGGCGGCGCGAAAACGACGGCTGCGGCTGCCGTGGATGAAGAGGAGGATGAGGAGGAGGAAGACGAAGATGAAGATGCGGATGCCATCTCTGAAGAGGAGGTCGAGGCTTCGGATGAGGTAGAAGAGGTTGAGGAGGTGACGGAGGCCGAAGCGGACTCGACAGAGGCGGTGGGCAGTGGGACGAATGGCGCCGCGCGCCCGGGGGCGCAAGGGAACAAAGAACAAACCGCCCGCGCCGGTCGCGCCGGTTCCAAGCGTGGCGTGGAGGACTAGCTGTGCTGAATCTGGTAAGCAAACGTTTTATCTTTTTTGGACTCTCGCTGCTGGTGATTATTCCTGGGGTGCTGGCTCTGTTGATCTGGCACTTCAATGTGGGTCTGGACTTCCGCAGTGGCGCTGTGGTTGATGTTCAGTTTTCATCGAACAAGGTCACGACTGCTGAGGTGCAGCAGGCGTTTGCCAAAGCGGGCGCGGCGAATCTGACGATACTCACGGCGCAGGATACGTCGCATGACCCGAAAATGACGTTCTGGCTGCGTTTCAATGTTGGTATGGATGACAACGCGGTGAGTCAGGTGCGAACCGCGCTGAATACCATGGCTGGTCAACTGAAACAGGGTGGCAAGCTCGATACCGAGAGCGCTGGCGATGCGCGTCTGGTGACCTTTGATGGCGGCAAAACCTATTTCACGATTCTGGTGGTGCGCTTTGTCGGTCTCACTACGCCGCCAAACTTCGCCCAGCTTGAGGCAGCCATCACGGGTATCAAGAATCTGAAGACGACGCAGCAGCCGACGCCGACGCCGACGCCTTCGCCCACACCTAAACCGACGCCGACGGTCAACCCATCTGCGACGCCGACACATACACCGACGCCTTCGCCGACACCATCACCGACGCCAACGCCGTCTCCAACGCCAACACCGTCCCCGACGCCTAATCCGTCAGTGACGCCGACGCCTTCGCCCACCCCGTCGCCAACGGCGACACCCTCGCCAACGCCAACGCCCACCCCCAACCCGGAAGCGAACATTCCGGTGTTTCTCTGCGACACCAAGGGCGTGAAAAATGGGGTGACGTGCCCCTCTGGCGATGGCATTCAGCAGGGCACGACGCGAACGGTCTTCGATATCACGACCACTTCAAACTTTTCCAATGCCCAGATTGATACCATCGAGTTCAATCTGATGAAGGCGAATGGTTCCTATCTGGCGGAGCAATCCAAGAGTACCGTTGACCCGGCGATTGCTAGCGAGACGACCTATCGCGCCATTGGCGCGGTGGCACTGGCGGCATGCGCCATTCTGCTCTATGTCTGGTTTGCTTTCCGCAAAGTTGCCAAGCCCTGGCGCTATGGCGCGTGCGCTATCATCGCGCTGCTGCATGACGCGCTGGTGGTGCTGGGTATGGCGGCCATCATTGGGCATTTCGACCCCAACTATCAGGTGGACTCGCTCTTTGTGACGGCGGTGCTGACCGTCATCGGTTTCTCGGTGCATGATACGATTGTGGTCTTTGACCGTATCCGCGAGAACTTGCAGCGCCGCACCAACGAGAGCTTTGAGCAGGTGGTCAACGCCAGCCTGGTGCAGACTATGGCCCGCTCGCTCAATACCTCGCTGACCGTGTTGTTCACGTTGAGCGCGCTGACGCTCTTTGGCGGCGTCAGCATTCGCACCTTCACGCTGACGCTGTTGATCGGCATCTTCAGCGGCACCTATTCGTCGATCTTCAATGCCAGCATGCTGCTGGTCAGTTGGGAGCGCGGCGAGCTTGGTCGCCTCTTCGGCTTCAGGCCGCGCCCGCCGGAAGAGCGCCGTCCAGTGCGGCGCGCTCGCGGAGCGCGGGCATAAGCCAGCAGCGCAGAGAACGAGACAGGCAGAGCGGCGAGGAGACATGTCTCCTCGCCGCTCTGCCTGTCTGAGAAGCTGGCTGCTTCAGGTGTCGCTGGTGGTGACGGTAATATCGGTCTGGGCCTGGGTAATCGGGTCGGGAACGACCGTGAGTTGTACGCTCCTGTCGCCTTTTATATAGACGAGAAAATTGCCCTGCGTGCCATTCAACTGCGCTGATGTCTGGGTCCATCCTTTTTGTGGCATCTGCTGCATGTAAAAGGTGGTGACGGCCTCCAGAGCCGCCGATGAGCGATAGAAGTACAGGGTGCCAGTGGTGATGGGCTGGGACACCACCAACTGCGCCCCCGGATAGACCACAATGTCGTTGGGCAGCGGTGCAGCAGTTGGAATGGGCGTTGGCGTGCTGGTTGGTGTTGGCGTCAGGATAATGGGAGTTCCTGTCGTCGTGGCCGCAGCCCCTCCGCAGCCCACCAGAAACAGCATGAGAAGTATGCAGATAAGTGCAATATGTAGGAAATGCCTGTTCATAGGAAGCCTCCAGCCAGGTTCCACCCGCCAGGAATCAGGGGGTAGATTTCTATTATAGCCCTCAGCGAAGGGCCAGACAAGAGGACCAGGCCAGCATCTTATCATTGCCGCTTGCTATAACACGGTTGGAAGCACCAATGCGTTTCCCACAATTGACGCTCCCAAGGCCAAAGTGGTATACTTATATCCGACTGAATTAGTCGGAATATTCGGCCAGAAGGGAGGGGTATTCATATGATGCGCGTTTCGACCAGAGGGGAATATGGTGTGCGTGTCATGGTTGACCTGGCCCGCCATTATGGGAAAGGTCCGCGCTCGCTCACTGACATCTCAAGCGACGAACAATTGCCTCTGCCCTACCTGGAGCAGTTGGTCAAGCTCTTGCGCGACAAGGGGCTGATTGTCAGCACTCGTGGCGCGCACGGTGGCTATCAACTCAGCCGCGATCCGCTGGATATTCGCATGAGCGAGGTGATTCGCGTGCTGGAAGGTCCCATTGCGCCGATGATCTGCGCCGCCGATGGCGCGATGGAGTTGATCTGTGACCGGCTGGATTGCTGCTCCACAAAATATCTCTGGGCCAAGCTGCGTGATGTGCTGGTGCAAACGCTGGACCAGATGACCCTGGCCGAATTGGCGACGGTGACGGGCCAGGAACATCAGCCAGTGCATGGGCAGACTGTTCCCGCGCCTGGGGCCGTTTCTGCTCAGCGGCTCATTCCGGTGACACAGCTTGTCATTCGCGGCGGGCAGCAGGAACTGGCCGATCTGGAATAAGTTTCCCTTCCCTGCTGGCGCGGGGTGTGCAAAAGCGATAGGCTTGCCAGGGCTGGAGCGTTGTGCTGCCAGGTCGGCTTATAAACAGAAACAAATACCTGCTGTATGCGGCAGGCGCTTGGTACGTATGTTAAGGAGGCTGTTGGTTCGTCGATGGAGACACAAACCCCTATTCAAACAGCGGAGCTGGTTATCCGCAATCTACACGCGAAAGTCGAAGACAAAGAAATCCTCAAGGGTGTTGATCTGACGGTGCGCCAGGGAGAAATCCACGCGCTGATGGGGCCGAACGGCTCTGGCAAGAGCACGCTGGCGAACGTGATTATGGGCCATCCCAAGTATGAGGTGACCGAAGGCGAAATCTTGTTCAAGGGCCAGAATGTGCTGGACCTTTCGGCGGACAAGCGCGCCCGGCTGGGGTTGTTCCTGGCGTTTCAGTATCCGGCATCGGTGCCCGGCGTGAGCGTGGCAAACTTTCTGCGGCGCGCCCTGGAGTCAGTGCGCGAAGGCTATGACCCCAATGCGCCAGCCCAGCCCAACGGCCAGATGGATAAGCGCAAGGCGCTGCCTCCGGCGGAGTTCCGCAAGCTGCTGCAAGAGAAGATGCAGATTCTGAAGGTGGATCGCACGTTCATCAACCGCTATATCAACGAGGGCTTTTCCGGAGGCGAAAAGAAGCGCGCCGAAATCCTTCAGATGGCGGTGCTTCAGCCGCAGATGGCGGTCCTGGATGAAACCGACTCCGGCCTGGATATTGACGCCCTCAAGATCGTATCCGATGGCGTGAACGCGCTGACCGGCCCCAACCTGGGCATCTTGATTATCACGCACTATCCGCGCATTCTGGGCTATATCAAACCCAGCCAGGTGCATGTGATGTATCAGGGGCGTGTCATCAAGAACGGCGGCCCGGAACTGGCGCTCGAACTGGAGCAGAAGGGCTATGAGTGGCTGACCGGCAGCCCAGACGAGAACGGGGAGGCCAAGGCATGACGCAGGTCTTGACGCAGGGCTTTTCCCGCGCAGGCGTGGAGGCGCTTTCGCAGTTGAAGGGCGAACCCGCCTGGATGCTGGAAAAGCGGCTGGCCGCCTGGGACATCTACGAGCAGACGCCCGCGCCGCTGGGCCGTCGGGGCGATCTAGGCGTGATGACGCGGGTGGCGCGCTATAAGTATGACGCGCTGGTGCCCTATGTGGCGAATGGCGCGCATGCCAACGGCCACCAGCCCTTGCCGAACTGGGAGGCGGGCTTGCTGGTGCAGCGCAACTCCACGGTGGCGGCGCGCGAACTGGACCCTGCTCTGGCTGCGCAAGGCGTCATCCTGACAGATATGGATACGGCGGTGCGCGAGCATGCTGACCTGGTGCAGCGTTATTTTATGACGGGCGTGACGCCGCATGACAATAAGTATGCCGCGCTGCATTTCGCCTTCTGGAGCGGTGGCCTCTTTCTTTATGTGCCCAAAGGCGTCATCATTGATCGGCCTGTGCTGGCGCGTTACCTGCTCGACCAGGCCGGTGGCACTAACTTTGCCCATACGCTGATTATTGCCGAAACGGGCAGCCAGGTGGTCTATATCGAGGAGACAGCCTCCTCATTGCCAGAAGGGACGACGGCGCTGTTCAACGGCGTGGCCGAAATCTTCGCCAAAGATAACGCGCATGTGCAGTTCAACAGCGTCCAGGATTTTGGGCCGGGCATCTGGAATCTGACGACGAAGCACGGCGTTCCTGAAAAGGATGGCTACATCCACTGGATTGTCGCCGATCTTGGGGCGGATACGACGCTTGCCAATCTGGGCACGACCATGGCCGGTTCGGGCAGCAACGGCGATATTGTCGGCGTGCTCTTTGCGACGGGCCACCAGTTTGTCCAGATCAATACGCTTTCCAATCACGCCGCCCTTTCGACATCCGCCGAGACGTATTTCAAGGGTGTGCTGGATGATCAGGCGCGCGTCGATTTCGAGGGGCTGATTAAGGTCGCGCACGGTGCGCAGCAGACGAACTCGTACCTGTCCGATCACACGCTCTTGCTCAGCGACGAGGCGCGCGCGGAGGCCATCCCCAGCCTGGAGATTGCCGCCAACGATGTGCGCGCCAGTCATGGCGCGACCACCGGACAGATCGACGCGGAGCAGTTGTTTTATCTGATGTGTCGCGGCATCCCTGAGGACCAGGCGCGGCGGCTGATTGTGCAGGGCTTTTTCGAGCCAGTGTTGGATAAAATCCCATCCGGTGAACTGCGCGCGCGTCTGCGCAGTTCGATTGTGCGCAAAATGACCAAGGGTCAACAGGTCATGGATGAAAGCGACTGGCACGACGTGACCGACCAGTGGGACATCGAGGGCGCTGGCGCTGAAGCGGTCGCCATTTATGGGGGCGACGAGTAGGGCGCTCTCAGCAGGTACATCTCTTGATACTCCAGAAGGAGCGGGCATATGCTCAGCACGATTGATCTCCAACGCACGCTGGCAATCCGCGCAGATTTTCCTATCCTGGCGCGGCAGATACATGGCAAGCCGCTGGTCTATCTGGACAGCGGGGCCAGTTCACAGAAACCCACCAGCGTTCTTGAGGCGATGGATCGCTATTACCAGACCTCGCACGCGAACGTGAATCGCGGGGTCTATGTGCTGAGCGAAGAGGCCACGGCGGCGATGGAGCAGGCGCGCGTGAAGGTGGCCCGTTTTATCAAGGCAAAATCGGCGAAGCAAGTCATCTTCACGCGCAACACCACCGAAGCGATTAATCTGGTGGCCTATAGCTGGGGCAGCACCAACATTCGGGCAGGCGATACGATCTTGCTGACCGAGATGGAGCATCACGCTAACCTGGTGCCCTGGCAACTGCTGGCGGCGCGCACCGGCGCAAAGCTGGAGTTTGTGCCCTTTACCGAGGATGGTTTGCTCGATCAGGACGAATACACGCGCCTGCTTGAGCAGGCTCATCCAAAGCTGGTGGCGTTTACCGCCATGTCGAATGTGCTGGGGACGATTACGCCTGCCAAAGCGATGGTTGCCCAGGCCCACGCTGCCGGAGCCATTGCGCTGGTAGATGGCGCGCAGAGCGTGCCGCATCTGCCCACCGATGTGGGCGACCTGGACTGCGATTTCCTGGCGTTCAGCGGGCATAAGATGCTGGGGCCAACGGGTATTGGCGTGCTCTATGGTCGGCGCGAACTGCTGGAGGCCATGCCACCGTTCCAGGCGGGCGGTGATATGATTCGCGAGGTGCATTTGCGCAGCGCGACCTGGAACGATCTGCCCTATAAGTTCGAGGCAGGCACGCCCGCGATTGCCGAGACGGTTGGTCTAGGCGCGGCGGTCGATTACCTGAACGCGCTGGGCATGGACTTTGTGCAGCGCCACGAGCAAGAACTGGTGAGCTACGCGCTGGAGCGGCTGCGCCAGGTCGAGGGCCTGGCGCTCTACGGGCCGGAGGCGGCAAAGCGCGGGGGGGTGATCTCGTTCACGCTGGCTGACGTGCATCCGCACGATCTGGCGCAGGTGCTCGACAGTGAGGGTGTCTGCGTGCGTGCGGGCAATCACTGCGCGCAGCCGTTGATCGAGAAGCTTGGGCTGCCTGCAACGGCCCGCGCGAGCTTCTACATCTATAACACGCCCGATGAAGTGGATGCGCTGGCGCAGGCGTTGGAGAAGGCGAAAACGATCTTCGCGCTCTGAGCGCCGCTCGCCTGGGGATGTGTTATGATAGATAGAGCAAACGGATGCTGCATTTCCAAGCCATATCAGCAGAGGGCGCGCCTATGATGGATGATTATTATCGCGAAGTTATTCTTGACCACTATCGCCATCCACGCAATGCGGGCGTGCTTGATGCGGCGGATATTCATGCCGCTGATTCTAACCCGCTGTGTGGCGATAAGGTGGAATTGTTTCTGAAGCTGGGCGAAGACGGAAAGGTGAGCGCGGTGCGCTTCAGTGGGCGCGGCTGCGCGATCAGCCAGGCATCGGCTTCGCTGCTGACGGAGATGATCGAGGATAAGACGCCCGAAGAGTTGAAGCAGCTTGGCAAGGATGATATCCTGGATGCTCTTGGCCTGGAAAACATCAGCCCGGCCCGGATGAAATGCGCGATGCTTTCGATGCGCGTGCTGCATCAAGCGCTGGGCGATGATGACTGGTTCCACCTGGACGAAGAGGAGTAGCAGCATCGGCGTAGGGCGGGCGGCCAGACCTTCTGGCCGCCCGCTCTATTATATGAAGCGTCACCAGGGGCAAGCTGACGCTGCCTGGTTCGGCTAATAGATGAACGTAACGCCGCTTCCAATCCTGGCCCAGCGGTAATCTACCCTGCCATAGCCACCGAACGGCGTACCTCCGTAAAAGTTCATCTCGGAGATTCTAAAATATCTCCCTGATACTTCAATGACGTGGGCGACGTGGCCTAACCAGCCCGCGCCCTGGACCCATGGCGCAAACACAACGGTGGCTCCGACGCGCGGGAGAGTGCCTGTTGGCAGGCCGCGTCTGCGTGCGTTGCTGGTCCACGCGCCCGCGTTGCCCAGGTTCTCCAGGTTTTCAGTCAATTTCGTCTGCGCTGCCCACCAGGTACAATATCCCCAGGGATAGCGATTGGGATAGGTTTTGGTGTTGGTGGTAAGGGTAAGGTCGGCTTGTATGGACAGATGGCTGCTTGCGTCGGACAGGTGATGTTGTCCACTTGCTTGCGCCGTCTGGGGAATGGCAAACATCGCTACAAGACTGGCTACCGAAAAAGCTACCGGGATAAATCGTCGCATCTACCTATCTTTCTCCTACTGCTCCCCACCGCCTGCGCGCTCTACCACCGCTTGCGTGGCATCTTCATGAGCGCGGCTCCCGTGCGCGCTCATCGCAGGGCCTTCTGACGCCGTTGGCCGTGAAAATGGCACGGGCGTTTGATGGAAGGCACACAAAGGCCCCTTGTGCCTTCTGTCAAGAAGGGATCATGTGTGTGGGAGTAGCTCGTCCTACATCTCTGGACGGCTATCATCGTGCGAGGTTTTCCTGCTCCGGGCAGGCTCGCGAGGCCGCTCTATGGCGGAACAAACATACGTGACGTTGGGCAGTGATGCGCTCGCCTTCGGAAGCCTTGCAAGGCGTTATGCGCTCGCCCGCATGTTAGTGTACTTCATCCTCTTCGAAAAGGAAAACAGACAGGTACTTTAGTACTGTGCCAGTCATGAAGCAAGCAGTAACGAAATATGTGGCAGTTCTGTGGATTGCCATCAGCGCCCTGAAGAACAATGATCAGGGCGCAATGCCCATCTTCAGGTTGTGACCCAACCCATGCGCTACCTGGCTGATGCTGAGCGCAAAGAGGATGAAGGCCGGACCAGCGATGAGCCGATGCAGGACGGCCAGCGTGTCGGCTGAGAGGGTTGTCGTCTCGTAGAGCCACGCCTGGAGAGGATGGGCCAGGCTAAAGAGCAGCAGCCCCAGCATAGCCAGCCACAACGAACGGCCAATGAGGCCCCCAATGCGGGCGCGCATCAGCAAGATAACGCAGACAATGGCAATGAGGATCAGGCTGCCATCTAGCCCAAGCAGCGCGATGATTTCGGCTTCTGGACTGAAGCCATAGAGAATGAAGCTGAGCAGCCCTATGATGATCGCCAGGCCGACGGCGAGCGGCCACATCTGGAGTTGCACTTTCGGTTGTTGGTAACTGCGAAAGGTAGGGATGGCATCTGCCAGCACGGCCAGGCCGGGAATAAAGAGCAGCATAGAGGCCAGCACCGCGCCCTGCGTGACCAGTACATCTGACCCACCAGCCAATATCTGAAGTCCGCGTGTCAGCGACTCGAACAGATGGGACGCTGCAAAGGCCAGGATGCCCCAGGAAATGAATCGGAACGCTCGGCGGAGGTTGCCCCCCAGCAGCAGCGATGAGGTTGACCAGAAAGCCCAGATGGCAACCAGAAATCCTGCCAGATCGATCAGGCTCGTGATTTGAAACGCGGTTAATGCGGAAAAAACCAAGTTGGGCGCTTCGGCCAGCGCGGGAATGGTCAACACGTACCTCATCACTTCGTCCTCATTATGCATTGCTTGTGCACCCAAACAATCAGCAGCCCTCTCAACTGATGAGATGGTAGCATAAAAGCCGTCAACTGTCTATCTGATTGATAGCTTGGAGTTAGGAAGAGGGATTATCTCTCGCGCAGGGCTTGAGGTTGCTCTGGTCGGTGCCAACACCATAGAATGGGGGTGGAGGGTCGAACTATGATGCTTTATCTGATGCAGCACGCGCAAGCGGTGCCCGCTGATGTTGATCCTGAGCGCCCCCTTTCGCCAGAAGGGCTGGCGGCTGTTGAACGTGTGGCCCTGCGCGCAGCCCAGCTTGATGTACCTGTCGCGCGTATCTATCACAGCGGCAAGCTGCGCGCCCGCCAGACGGCTGAGGTGTTGGGGGCGGCGCTTCATCTGGAAAACAACGTAGAAGCGCTGGAGGGGCTTGGCCCGAAAGATCGCGCCGAGCCGCTGGCGCGCTGGCTGCGCGTGGAGATGCAGAAGCATGCGGCTGGTGGGCTGGTGCTGGTGAGCCATCTGCCGCTGCTTGAGCGGCTGGCGGCGCTGCTGCTGACGGGCGATGAGGAGATGAGCGTCGTCGCCATTCAATACGCGGCGCTGCTGGCGCTGGCGCCAAAGGGCGATGGCAAGCATTTCGTGGTGCAGTGGCTTCTGACGCCCGAACTGGCGTAGTAATCGCCACAAAGAAACGGGACGGCGCGCCATTGAGCCGTCCCGTTTGTGTCTGTGGAAAAATCGAGGGCCTGGTTTAGTATTCGGGCATGGGCGGCGCTGCCGGAGCCTTTTCCTTTTCCGGAATGTCGGTGATGAGCGCCTCGGTGGTCAGGATCATCGCGGCAATCGAGGCCGCGTTCTGAATCGCGGAGCGCGTCACTTTGGCCGGGTCGATGATGCCCGCGGCAACCATGTCTTCGTACTTGTCGTCCAGCACGTTGTAGCCAATCTTCTTGTTCTTGGATTCGTGCTGCTTGCGGCGAATCGTTTCGACGACTACCGCGCCATCCTGGCCGCCGTTCTGGGCCAGTGTGCGCACAGGCTCTTCGAGCGCGCGGCGCAAGATTGCCACGCCGGTTGCCACGTCGCCTTTCACATCCAGAGACTTCAGGGCCTCGGTGGCATTGAGCAGGGCCACACCGCCGCCAGGCACCACGCCTTCCTCGACGCCAGCGCGGGTTGCGGACAGCGCATCCTCAACGCGGGTCTTGCGGAACTTGAGTTCAACCTCAGTGCCAGCGCCAACCTTAATCAGACCAACGCCGCCGGAGAGCTTCGCCAGACGCTCTTGCAGCTTTTCGCGGTCATAGTCGCTGGTGGTCTCGTCGATCTGGGCCTTGATCTGCTTGATGCGGTCCTGGATGTCCTTGACATCGCCCTTGCCTTCGACGATGGTGGTGTCGTCCTTGCGGGCGACGACGCGGCGCGCCTGACCGAGATCGGCCAGCGAGGCGTTCTCGAGGCGGCGGCCCATCTCTTCGCTGATGACCTGGCCGCCAGTCAGCACGGCGATGTCGCGCAGCATCTCTTTGCGGCGATCACCAAAGCCAGGAGCCTTGATTGCCAGGACGTTGAGGATGCCGCGCAGCTTGTTGACGACCAGGGTCGGCAGCGCTTCGCCATCCACATCCTCGGCGATGATGACGATGTTGCGGCTGCCCGTCTGGGTCAGTTTCTCCAGCACCGGCAGGATGTCGGCGACGGCGCTGATCTTCTTGTCGGTAATCAGGATATTGGCATCCTCGACAACTGCTTCCATCCGGTCGGTGTTAGTGGCGAAATAGGCGGAGAGATAGCCTTTGTCGATCTGCATGCCTTCGACGTACTCGGTCTCGAAGGTGGTGCCACGGCTCTCTTCAACCGTGATGACGCCATCCTTACCGACGCGCTCCATCACATCGGCGATCAGTTCGCCGATCTGCTCATCGGCAGCGGAGATGGCGGCGATCTGAGCGATTTCTTTGCGGTCCTCAACGGGGGTCGACTGGTCCTTGATGTAGTCGACGACAGCAGCGGTGGCCTTTTCAATGCCCGCGCGAAGCTGCATGGGATTGGCGCCCGCGGCCAGGTTCTTCAGGCCCTCGTTGACAATGGCCTGGGCCAGCACGGTAGCTGTTGTCGTGCCGTCGCCCGCCACGTCGTTGGTCTTGGTGGCGGCTTCCTTCAGAAGCTGCGCGCCCATATTCTCAAAGGGGTCTTCAAGCTGAATCTCTTTGGCGACGGTTACGCCGTCATGGGTGACGGTGGGCGCACCAAACTTCTTGTCAAGCGCCACGTTGCGACCCTTGGGGCCAAGGGTGGTCTTCACAGCGCCCGCCAGGACATCGATGCCCTTCTTCAGCGAGCGGCGCGCGCTCTCGTCAAATACAAGCTGCTTTGCCATGGGTCCAAATTACTCCTTCACCAGAATTGCAAGAACATCGCTCTCGCGCAGGACCAGGTACTCTTCGCCATCCAGCTTGAACTCGGTGCCGCCATACTTGGCGTAGAGCACGCGGTCGCCTTCTTTCAGTTCCAGAGCAACCCGGTCGCCATTATCGAGCAATTTGCCGCTGCCAACGGCGATAATGACGCCCTCTTGAGGCTTTTCTTTCGCGGTATCGGGGATGACAATCCCGCTCTTGGTGACTTCTTCTTTCGCGGCAGGCTTGACGACCACGCGGTCGCCAACGGGACGAATCTTGCTAGCCACGTTGCAAACTCCCTTCTGTACACGTTTCATTCTGTCAGGCACGAGAAGCCGGGGATTACGCTCCGGACAGGATGTTCGGATGCTCTGAGTAATCACACGAACACGGCCCACCCTGAGCACACCCCAGACAACAGTAGGCCAGACCACCTGAGACGATGGGCGACCAGGCAATTTCAATGTCGCAGTTGGCGCAGCGTGGCAACACCTGTGGATGCTGCGTCAAAGAGAGCCTGGCGGGCGTGTCGGGCGCGGGGCGCTCGTGTTCGTCCGGGGCATCATCACCTGCGTTCATGCTGCTTACCTGATATCTCCACTGTGCTCTGCTAGACGGCCCTCCTTGCAAGGATGAGGCCGTCGCGCGCCTCTCGTAAGTCCATAGGGGAGTATCGCATATGGGGTATTAGATGGGTGTATGAGAAGTGTTAGAGGTCTGTAGGAAAAGTGTTAGAGAAGTGTTAGAGGCCATTTTTGTGAACTAGATTATCGACGGCAGCTATTAGCTATGCTATAGTACCCTCAAAGCAGGCGGGGTATCCTCTTGGGCGCAAAGGAGCGAGGCCGCGCTCTTTCAACGCGGCTGCTGTACGGGAGCAGTGTATGGCGGGATTGGAAGGACAACTTATCGGCGGCTGCCGAATTATCCAACGGCTCGGTGATGGTGGCATGGGTGAGGTGTATCTGGCCGAGCAGGTCAGCCTGAAACGCCAGGTGGCGATCAAGCTGGTGCGCCCGGAGGTGGAAGCGACGGCGGGCACGAGCCTGGCCGAGCGTTTTGCGCGCGAGGCCCGGGCCATCGCGGCGATGGAGCATCCGCATATTTTGCCGGTCTATGATTTTGGGGAGCAAGATGGGCTGGCCTATCTGGTGATGGCCTACGCGCCCAATGGCTCGCTGCAACAGGCGCTGACGCCAGGGCATCCCGCGTTTCGCTTTGGCCTGCCGCTTTCGCTTGATCTGACGGGCGTCATTCTCGATCAGGCGGCGCAGGCGCTGCAACATGCCCATGATCGCGGCGTGCTGCATCGCGATGTGAAACCGGCTAATTTTTTGATAGGCGCGGGGTCGCCTAGCAGCATTCACCTGCTGCTGGCCGATTTTGGGCTTGCCAAGTTTGCGACTGGGGCGGCCAACAGCGGCGTGTATTCAGGAACGGCGGCTTACAGTTCGCCGGAGCAGATTCAGCAGCAGGCGGTCCCTGCCAGCGATCAGTATAGCCTGGCGGCGATGGCCTTTCTGCTGCTGACGGGGCAACTGCCGTTTCAGGGCGGTGTGCTAGAGATGGTGACGCAGCAACTTGCGACGCCAGCGCCCTCGTTGCGCAGCAGAAATGCGAGTATTCCGGTTGAGGTGGATGAGGTGATCTTACGCGCCCTGGCAAAACGGCCCGAGGACCGTTGGCCGAGCGTGATCGTGTTTGCGGCGGCGTATCGTGATGCCTGCGCCCGGGCGCGCGGTTCGGCGACCTCGATGCCCACCGCTGCGCCGCTGGCGCAGCCACTGCCGGGCCAGCCTGGCGCGCCGCAGGTCATTGCGCCGCCTGTGCAGCCGCCCGCAGGACCTCAGTTCAGCCCGCCGCTGGCGGCCACCGCGCCGGTGGCCGCGCCACCTGTCCCACCGCCTGGCGGGGCAACGCAGGTGGCATCGCCTGTGCCGGGCGGTTTTCCGGTGGTGTCGCCCGCGCCGCAGCCGATGATGCAGGCGGGCTGGGCCGGAGATGATTCGTTTGTGGCGGCAGGTCCGACGCCGCTGCCGCCGTTGCCTTCCTACGCGCCGCCTCGACGTTCGCGAACTGGCTGGGCTGTGCTGGCCGGAGGCGTGGGATTGGTTCTAGCGATTATTTTGATCGTGACGCTGGTGAATGGGCATCTGGGGGGCAACTCCGGGGCACCATCCAACACGCCTGGCACAAGTGGGTTGCCGCCGGGCCTGACACAAACGCCTGGCCTGGGGAACACGAGCGTGCCGGTGACGCCTGGCGGGCATATCAAGGGTTTGCAAATTGGCCTGGGGTTTAACGGCGATGCGAGCAGCCGATGCCAGCCAGTTCAGATTGCCCAGCCAACAACGACCTTTCGGCGAAACCAGCCGATCCGGGCGGTGATTACGGCGGCGGGTGATGGTAACCCCAATGCGGAGGCATGGGCTGCCCTGATGGAAAACAGCGCGCATCAGATTGTGGTGCTTTCCCTGCCTGCGTTCATTACGTGCTCCGGAACGGCGGTCTATCCCACAGAGATTGACATCACTAACAGCGCCATTACCGTCCCTCCGGGGCAGTACAGCATTGGCGTATTTTACAGCGACAATTTTATCCCACCCCCACAGCCCGAAGTTGCCATTCCGGTGACGATCACCCCTTGATATGCTCCATGCCCTGAAAGCGGGTGTCGCGCACGTCTCATAAGATACAGACCACACGAAGAAAAACGATAAAGGAGTTGCGTCGATGGCTCGGTTGGAAGGCCAGACGATTGGAGGCTGGCAGCTTCAAAGTTATCTGGGGGGCGGCGAGCACGGCGAAGTGTATCTGGTGGAGCAGGCCGCTCAGAAACAGGCGGTGATGCGCGTTATCCAACTGCGTTCGTCTGGCGTACAGGCGGCGGCTGGCCCCAGCCTGGCAGGCAGATTTTCACAGGAGGCCCAGCGGCTGGTCGAGCTGCGCCATGCCAGCATTTTGCCGCTGTATGAATACGGCCAGCAAAACGACCTGGGCTATTTGGTCACGGGCTATGCGCCTGATGGCTCGCTGCAAGATGCCTTTACGCCGGGCCGCCCGTCTTTTCGTTTTGGGCTGCCGCTGACGGCTCAGGCGGTGGGCGGCATCCTGGAACAGGTGGCGGCTGGCCTGACCTACGCGCATGGGCGCGGCGTCTGGCACGGCAATCTCAAACCGACCAATATGCTGGTTTCCCCCGATGCTCGGGGCAATCTCTATCTGCTGCTGAGCGATTTCAGCTTGCCGCGTCTCCTGGGTGGCAGCCTGGTGACGGCCAGCACCGTCTTTTACGCCGCGCCGGAAGTCTTCTATAACCAGCCATCGGAGGCCAGCGATCAATACAGCCTGGCGATGATTCTCTATCAGTTGTTGACCGGGCGGCTGCCCTTTGGTGGCGACGTGCAGCAGGTGATGCAGCAGCAGATGCAGGCCGCGCCCGCGCCGCTGCGCAGCCTGAACCCCAATGTGCCGCCGCTGGTCGAAACGGTGATGATGCACGCGCTGGCAAAACATCCACTGTCGCGCTGGCCGAGCGTTGCTGCCTTTGCTCTGGCCTATAGAGAAGCGCTCACCGGGCGGTCCAGTGTGTCGCAGCCTGCTGTGCCAGGCTACGCGCCCACGCCAGCCGCCTGGCCTGCCCAGGCTGCCCCGGCGTATGCGCAGCCAGCCGTGGCTGTTCCCGCGCCTGTGATTCCACCGCCCCAGGCCGCGCCCGCGCTCCAGCCAATGCCTTCCCCAACCATGTCACAGCAGCCGCCCACGGTGGCAGCAAGTTCCTGGAACGCGCCGCCCGCAAACGAAGACGGCGGGCAAGACCCGCCGACGAATCCATACGGCTATGGGCCGCGCCCGCTGATCATTGAAGTCCCTGTGCCCCAGAAGACCGCGCCGCGCCGTTCGCGCAAGCTGATATTTGCGTTTAGCGGGGTGAGCATTGTTGCGGTTGCGCTGGCGATTGTGCTGCTGGTGGTGCTGCTGGGTGGCAAGCCGGGCGGCGCTGCCGCCAACAATTCCTCACGAACGCCAACTGGTACCTCTACCGGTTCGCCAACGCCGATCTTGACCCCGACGCCGAACGGCCCGCAGATGATTCAGACCGATCAATTCGTGACGGCGATTGCCACCACGGCTGATACCGTTGCCGGGGATGGGCAGTGCGATAACACCTTTCCGTTACAGTCCACGCCGCAGTTTCAGGGTGCCACGTCAGTGAATATCGTCTATACAGCCAATCTGACGCAGAATCAGCTTGCTCTGACCATCAGTGTGAACAAGATGCAAGGAGATCAAAGCATTGCCCAGTTCAGCCCGGTGCCGCCGTCTCTCTGCGCCGGTCAGCATACGTATGTGACGCCGTTTAATCTGACTGACGATACGCAGAAAGGCTTTGGCACGTATCGGGTACAAATTACCTGCATTTTATGCAGCACCACGGGCACATCCGACGCGACGATCTTTTTCCAGGTTAGTTGAGAGCGCTGGCCGGTTGCTGCCCCTGCGCTTCTTCGATGTCCTGAAATTGCTGGTTCAGCCAATCTTCCAGGTCTTCGCCTTCAACCAGCGCGCGCAGCAGTTGCGCGCGCTGGCGGCGTTCATCGCTGGGCATTTCCATGGCGCGGATGAGTGCTTGCGTGGTTTCCTCTACATCGGTGGGGGTGATGGTGATGCTGGCCTCGCCAAGTTGCTGGGCGGTTCCGGCTGTTTCGGAGAGGATGAGGACGCCGTTGCTTTCGTTGACCACCGGCCCCTCTTTGGCGACCAGGTTCATCCCATCGATGACCGAATTGACCAGCAAGACATCGTAGTAGCGCATGGCTGCCAGCGCCCTGGCCCGGTTGTTCTCGAAGAAGGCTTCAATCGGTTTCCAGTCATCGGTCCCATAGGTGGTGTTGATTTTTTGAATGATTTTGCGCACCTCGCGCTCGTAGCGTCGATAGCTGGGAAGACCCTGGCGCGAAGGGACGAGGAAGGCCAGGAACTTGACCTCGCCGGTCAGTTCGGGGTGCGCTTTCAAAAGCCCCTCAAATGCCTGGAAGCCGCGCACAATGTTCTTGATTGGCTCAACGCGGTCAACCCGCACGATGGTAAACTTGCCGAGCATCGCGCGCACTTCGGCCTCGTATTGCCGCGTGCCGCGCGCTGCTTCCTCGCGTACCTCTTGCACATCGATGGAGATCGGCTCCGAGCGCGCCAGCGTGGTATGCCCTTGCCAGAGGATGCGCCCGCCGCGCATGTCTTGCTTCACTTCTGTATCTTCCAGCAGCACACGCACGGCAGCGATGAAATTGCGCGAGTCGCGCCTGGTTTGGAAGCCAATCAGGTCATTTGCAAGCAAGCTATGATAGATGCCCATCAACATATGGCGTGGGAGCAGTTGCCAGTAGCGTGCCGAGGGCCAGGGGATGTGAATGAAGTGATGGATGAAGGTGTCAGCCGCGCGCCCGGCCTCCTCCAGACGCTCGCGGACCATACCGGGCACCAGATAAAGATGGTAATCTTGAATCCAGACCAGCGCGGGTGATGGGTCGCGGACGACTTCTTCGCAGATGACATCGGCAATCGCCTGATTCACCAGCTTATACCCTTGCTCCCACTGGTGATAGTGCTGGGAGGTGAAGGTTGGTTCTTCGGCGGTGTTCCAGAGGTAGTGCTGCAAGAACCAGAGAATGCGGTTGCTGATGCCGTCGTAATAGCGCTGGTAGGCGGTAAGAGGCACATTGACAAAGCGCATGGGCGGGGCAGGCCGCTCCTGCTTTCGGCTGGGGCGTCTGGAAGGCTTATGGCCGTTTGCGCTGATCACCCCTTCTGAGAGGGCATCGGGATGTGCTTCCCTTCTGGCGTGCTCCTGGCGCTCGGCGATTTCGCGCTCGGCGTCGGTCATGGCGACGGCAATCCAGATGAACCCTTCTGGCGGCGCGTAGCTTGCCGCCGGTTGGAGCGCGGTCACCATGCCGCCCGCGCCGCGCTTCGTTCTGAGCACGCCGTTTCTGTCGTAGTTGTGCTCCACTGGCCCACGATTGCTGGCAATAATCAAGCGGCGCTGGCCGCTGCGTGATCCTGTCATCATGTCTGGCTGGCCCTCCCGGCTAGCGCTCAGTTTTCCAGGGTCTCTATCCCTGTGGATGTCTGGTGTGTGCAACTCATATGCCAATATGGGAGCAAGCGCATATTGCTGCCCTTGTTTTCTGTTGGCCCTTGGCCTACAATGGCTTCGGGCGATCTGTTACGCTGTTCTTTTATTAGTGTAGAAACCTTACTCATCTATTCCACGAAAAGTATAGCATGCAGGAAACACCACTGGTCGCTGTCATCATGGGCAGCAAATCTGATTGGGAGACGATGCGTCATGCCGACGAGACGCTGACACAGTTTGGCGTGGCGCATGAATGCCGCATCGTTTCGGCACATCGCACGCCTGCCTGGCTGGCGGAGTATGTGTCGGGCGCGCAGGCGCGCGGGATAGAGGTGATTATTGCGGGTGCGGGCGGCGCGGCACATCTGCCAGGCATGGCCGCCGCGCAGACGCTGCTGCCGGTGCTGGGTGTGCCGGTGGAAAGCCGCGCGCTCAAGGGCATGGATTCGCTGCTTTCAATAGTACAAATGCCTGCGGGTGTGCCAGTGGGGACATTGGCTATCGGCCAGGCGGGCGCAACCAACGCGGCGCTGCTGGCGGTGGCGATGCTCGCCAATCAGCGCCCCGAACTGCGAGAGAAGCTGCGCCAGTTTCGCGCTGAACAAACCGCGAAGGTGCTGAAGGATACGCTGCCATGAGCCAGCCCATCCTTCCTGGCGCAACCATTGGCGTGCTGGGCAGCGGCCAGCTCGGGCGCATGCTCGCCATTGCGGCGCGGCGCATGGGCTATCGTATCCATACGTTTTCGCCGGAAGCGGAGACGCCCACGGGGCAGATAGCCGATCTGGAGGTGGTGGCTGCCTATGATGATCTGGAGGCGGTGCGCGCCTTTGCGCGCCGCGTCGATGTGGTGACCTTTGAGTTCGAGAATGTTTCTGCGGCGGCAGCCCAGGCGGCGGCGGAATACGCGCCGGTGCGCCCGGATGGCGCGGTGCTGCATACGACACAGCATCGCTTGCGAGAGAAAACGTTTCTGGCGCGCGCCGGATTTCCGGAGACGCCGTTTCGCGCGATTGGCTCGCTTGATGATCTGCGCCAGGCGGTGCAGGCACTCGGCACGCCCGCAGTGCTGAAGACGGCGGGTTTTGGCTATGATGGCAAGGGGCAGGTAAACATTGCTGCGCCCGATGAGGCAGCGCAAGCCTGGCAAGCCATCGGCGGCCAGGAGGCGCTGTTAGAAGCGTTTGTGGATTTCGAGCGCGAGGTTTCCGTCATCGCGGCGCGTGGGGTGGATGGCCGCTTTGCCCACTACGGCGTGATTGAAAACGCGCACCACAACCATATCCTCGATGTCTCGCTCGCTCCGCCCGCGCTCGCGCCCGCGCTTGTCGCCGAGGCGGTGGAGATTGCGCGCGGCATTCTGGAAGCGTTGAAGGTTGTGGGAGTGCTGTGCGTGGAGTTTTTTCTGACACGCGCTGGCAAGCTGCTGGTCAATGAACTCGCCCCGCGCCCGCATAATTCGGGGCATCTGACGGTTGATGCCAGCGTGACCAGCCAGTTTGAGCAGCAGTTGCGGGCGGTCTGCGGGCTGCCGCTTGGCTCGACTGAACTGCTGCGGCCAGCGGCGATGGCGAATCTGCTGGGCGACCTCTGGCAGACCGGCGAACCCGACTGGGCGGCGGCCTGCGCCTTTCCCGCTGTTAAGCTGCACCTTTATGGCAAGCAGCAGGCGCGCCCTGGCCGCAAGATGGGCCATCTGACGGCGCTGGCCGAGAGCGCCTCTGAAGCGGCGCAGATAGCGCGCGACGCGCGGGACGCTCTGACGGCGGGCAGAATGCCCACCGAGCCGTAATCATCTGGGGTTCGACGCCTGGCCTTGATGCCAGGCGTCTCAACATATGAAGGAGGCGGCATCTGTGGTCATCGATGAGATTCTGGCAGTCAACGAGACATTTCTGAGCAAGCATCAACCGGCGCAGTTGAGCCATCTGCCGCGCAGGCGGGTGGCAATCGTTACCTGCATGGATACGCGCCTGACGCATTTGTTTGAAGAGGCGTTGGGGCTGCATCGCGGCGAGGTGCTTCAGCTTCGCACGGCGGGCGCGACGATTCCCGAGGGGCAGGAGACGAGCGGCGACTTGATTCGCTCGCTGGCGGGGGGCATTTATTTGCTGGATGTGCGCGAAGTGTTGGTGGTGGGACATACCGATTGCGGCCTATCCCATGGCAATCTGGCGCGTCTGACGGCTTCGATGCAGGCGCTTGGGGTGGACCCCTCGACGCTGCCTGAGCAAGGGGATGATTTGCTGCGCTGGCTGGGTACGTTTCAAGATGTGCGCGAAAATACACTGCGCACGGCGCGCGCCATCCGCACCAGCCCCTATCTGCCGCGCAGCATCCCCGTCCACGCGCTGGTGATCGATGTGCACAGTGGAAAGCTGGAACTGCTCGAGCGCGGCGAGTAGCCCCCTGAGAGGCTAACGTCTGGTTCCTGATCGGCGGCGCTGCTGATTGGGCTGTGAGGCTTGATTGCCCATCTGGTCAAAGGTTTTGCCCATACGCAGCGCCACCATCAGAAACACGATGGATAGCACCGCAATGCTAGCAATCAGCAACCCGATAATGAAGGTTCCAAGCATCACCATCTCCTGAATGAAGCGAATGGCTTCGCGCCATCGTCGCCGGGCATGCTACGCGCCTGAAACAGTATATGCCACCGATCAGGGACGCTGCAACCGCGCCCAGCCATGTCAGGCTTCTTCAAGCAGGCTCCAGGTATGCTACAATAAGGCTGGAACGAAGAAAGAAGAAAGTATGGGTGCGCCCACCTTGCTGTTTGCACACGAGGGAGGAGAGAGCGCATGGGAACCAGCCTAAACGACGGGCTAGAGCACTTCATCGATGAACTGAATCGCTTGTATGGCGAACTGCGCGCCACGCTGGCGGAGATTCCACCGGCCTTGCTCGCGGCGCAGCCGGCCTCTGGCGGCTGGACTCCAACTGAAGACCTGGCGCATGTGGCCGAGATGCTTGGCTATTGGTCTGGCGAGATCGAGCGCTTCCAGCGCCAGCCTGGCGCGTCGTTTGGCCGCGTGGCGAGCAACCCCGAGCGCATTCGCTTTATCGAGGCCCACGCCCATGATACGCCGGAGCAGATAGCCGCGCTGCTGGAAAGCGGCTATAGTGCGGCGTTGGCCCTGCTGCGCCGCTTGCAGCCGTCGGATTTGGAGACGGTTGGGCAGCATGTGAAGTTTGGCCCGCAGACGATACGCCAGGCGGTGCAGGAATGGCTGATTGATCATCTTGATGAGCACGTCAAACAGTTGCAGGCGATTGCTGCTGATGTGGCGCGCTAATCTGCTGCGCGCCAGGAGCAGCGTGGGCCTATCCGGTGACCAGGTGGCGTGCCGCGGTACTTTTCAAGCGTTTGCCCGTCAGATATAATGAACCAAAATACAGTTGAGCGAGAAGATCAATTCCTGGCCCGGCCACCGGCGGCGGGCTGTTTTTCAAACAGGGAGATGGTTAGATGGCAGAGTTTACCCTTTCTCGCCGTTCGGGCAGCGAGCGTAACCAGAGTGCTTCGAGCGATGGGATGGATGTGGGCGCAATGGAGAGCGGGGAAGCCAGGCACGAGGCTGGCAAGCGCGAAGTGGAGATGTATATTCGCACCTTCCATACGCTGCTGCGCAGTTCGGGCGAGGTGGGTCTGAAGGCGTTGGTGCAGGCGCACTATAATATTGATTCGGCCTTGCACCCCGAAGCGCGTTCCACCAAGCCAGATTTATCGGCATTCATCTACAGCGTGCTGCGCCTGCCTGATGCGGTGCTGAATTGCAACCGTATTTTGCTGGGCCAGTCCGAAGATATTTTCCAGCAGCAGGGCTTCAATGTTGATACGTGGGAGTCGGTGACCGCTCCGGCGCGGCGGCGCAAGTGGTTTTACGATGGCAAGAATACGCTGGCGGTCTATGTCGCCAGCGTCAGCGATACGGAAGATATTGTGCCAGTGCTGGTGGCGCTGCAAATCGAGTGGAACAAGTTCAACTGGCTACTCAATGCCGACCCCACGACGATGCAGCTTCTGGAGAGCCGGGTCGATAAAGCCTCACCAGTCTTTGCCGAGATTACCAAGGTGCTGCGCGAGCGCTTGCAGGTCTCGCCAGACGATTGGCGTCGCCTGGAAGTGATCTGGGGCGATCAGATGTGGGCGAACCTGCTGACGATTGGCCGCGAGCGGAAGAACTTTACGCTGCGCATGATTGGCGGCTCGCATGTGGGCTATGTGCGGGCGACGCGCAAATGGTGGGCGCCGGTCGATAAGCTGCTCAACGATCTGGGCCTGGCTGATCGGCCTATGTATTTCGTTTCCAGCAATACGCACAGCCTGGCGAACCTGTTTTCGGGCACGGCGCTGCGCCGCGAAGCGGAAATCACCAAGTTCGCGCTCAGTGGCAGCGACCCGATGCTGGCGGAAGAGTGCCGCAAGCTGCAGGAGGGGCGTGTGCCGGGCAACTGGCAAAACTTCCTCTATTATGCGGCGCGCGAATATGCTCATACACCAGAGGGCAAGGCGTTTGCGCAAAGCCGCCCGGCTGAGGAGCAGGAGCGCGGCATCTGGAACATCACCGCGCGGCATGGCGTGGAAGTGGATGCACAGATTTTTGATCTGTCGAAGCTGCGCGTGGAGGACGTCGACCCGCGCTGCCGTCTGCCCGGGCTGGAGCGCCTGGCGCGCAGCAAGGCGATCATCCTGAATATCGACTATCCGCTGGGGATGGCCGCCTATCGCATGCTGCGCGAGGTGATGGAGAACCTTTCACAGACGCGCGGCATTTACATTCTGGGCAAGGCGGCGACGCTGAACGGCAGCATTGGCGATGTGATGATCTCCGATGTGGTGCTGGACGAGCACAGCCAGAACGTCTACTGGCTGGAGAACTGCTTCACGGCAGGGGATGTCGGCCCGCATCTGGTCTATGGTTCGGTGCTGGACAATCAGAAGGCGGTCTCCAACAAAGGGACATTCTTGCAGAACCGCCAGTATCTGGACTTCTACTATCGCGCCAACTATACGGTGGTGGAAATGGAGAGCGGCCCATACCTCAACGCGGTCTATGAGGCGCTCTACACCACGCGCTACCCAACCGGCGAGAATATCAACTTTGCGCGCCTGCCTTTTGATCTGGGCATTCTGCACTATGCGTCAGATACGCCCTATACGCGCGGCAAGAACCTGGGCGCGGGCAGCCTCTCGTACTTTGGCATGGATTCGACGTATGGCGCGGCGATTGCCATCGGGCGGCGCATCCTGAGCAATGAATTGAGCGTTATCACGCCCAGCCAATCGATGAGCGCCCCCGCAGCAGTGGGCGCGGGAGCGGTCAGCGCGCCATCCACCTTTAATACGCTGACCGGCAGCGCGACCAATGGCAGCGCCTCAGCTTCGCCGTCTGCCGCGCCAGCCCCAGCCAGCCCGGCGCCCGTCAGAACGACCGACCCGCTGGTCGGCCCTGCGGGAGTTGGCCCTGCTGGCGGCGGGACGGGAACCAGTACCAGCTTCCTGTTTCGGCCCTTTGGCAAGGAGCGGCGCGAGAATACCGAAGGCGAGCTTCCGGCTGCGGGCAAAGCGGAACCTCCCACGAATTAAAGCAGGCTGGAAAGCAACGAGCCACGCCCTCAGCGCTGCGCAGCGCTGAGGGCGTGGCTCGTTACGCTTTGTTCAGGTCCAGCGCTGCACCATCGCCAGCAGGTCTTCTAGTTCAAACGGCTTTTTGACGATGCCGCTGACCAGATGTTTTTCGATGACACCCTGGCTCATCGGGTGCTGCGAAAAGCCGGTGGCAGAGACGACGACAACCACATGCTCGCTGCGAAGTTGAGGGTCAACGCTCATGCGCTCCAGAATCTCATAGCCGCTGACCTCGGGCATCAGTAAATCCAGCAGCACCAGATAGCGGCCATCCCCGCGCTGCAAATGCTCCAGGGCTTCGCGGCCATTGCATGCCACATCCACGGCATAACCTTCCCCTTGCAAGGCATCCAGCAAGAATTCGCGAATAGCATCGTCATCTTCACACACCAGGATTCTGCGCCGCAGCCTCACCGTTATGGCGTTGGTCTCCTCAAGAGCAGGAGCGATCATGGTGGACGGCGATATATGCTGTTTCTCAAACATTGTGACGCTCGTTGCCTGCTGATTTGCCATGGTTTGTCATGCTGTTGTGCTGCGTGGCAGCGTCAAGGTTTCTCCTGGCTGCATCTGGTGAATGCTCTGAGCCTCGGGGAGAATCATGGTAAAAACCGATTGGTCCCAGCTATAGAGGGCCGTTACCAGCACTTCCCAGGAGCCGAGACGACACGAAAACATCCAGTTATCGTCGTAATGGGCATAGGCAGCTATCCTGCCATCGGCCATCAAGGCCAGCAAATTGGCCCGCCCTTCCAGTCTTGCGTGGACCTGACGCAGCGCTTCTTCCTCCGGTGCTGGGCCAGTGGCGCGCGCCAGTTCTTCTTCAAACAGCCGGAACCCAATCTCGCTGTCTGCCTTCCCCTCTAGCAATCCTTGTTCCAGGTATCTGGCGCGCAGCGTTTCATGCCGGGCAAAGTCGCCATTATGCGCGAAGGCACAGCCAAAGCGCTCGCTGTAAAAGGGCTGGGTATCGGCCAGGCCCACGGTGCTAAGCTGCGTCGGGCGGCGCAGGTGGATGACCGCCGCGTCGGCGCGCTCGCTGCCCAGGCTGGCCTGCGCGTCAGTCAGGTGCTCATGCAGCGCGCCCGGCTGAATGGCATGGCGCACGCGCCCGGCTGTAGGGTCGTGCCAGGCGACTCCCCAGCCGAACCCGGCGATGCCCAGGCGTTCTAGCTCGGCTGCCAGGGGCAAGACTTCGGAGAGCGCGAAGGTGGTTCCTGGCGCGCTCCCCTGTATTGCAAGCATCTCACACATGCTGGCTCCGTCTGTCGGCTTGATGCTGGAACATCTAGAAGGCTCCCAGCGCTTTGCCGAAATCGATGAGATCAGGCGCACCCAGTCCGGTTGCAAGGTCGAAGCCGGGTGTGGCCGGATAGTAGAGGTTATTGCCTTGCGTCACGTCAAAGAAAGGATGGAGCGATCCGCCTTTATTTGCCACCTGATAGAAGGTGGATGGCGCGCCGACCAACGGCTTCTGGTGTTTGAGCAGGGCTTGATCGAGCAGCGTGATGTCGGCGGCCCAGACCGGCGAGGCCAGGCTCGTTCCTCCACTACTATACCATTTGCCGAAAAAGAAGAGCGGCACATTCAACGAGATGGCCGAGACATCGGGCACTTCGCGTTTGCCATCGGAATACGAGTTCTGCACGCCTGCGCCCGCCTGCCAGGGCGGTCGATCGAAGACGGTACTTAAGCCGCCGCCGGTTCCCCAATCGTTGCTGCACTGGCTCTTGTCCGGGTCGGAATTAGACCAGGCTGGCTCCGCGAGGCGTTTCCCCTGCGTGTCTGTTGCCAGGAGGGTGCCACCGACGGCCAGGGTGTAGGGGTCAGTAGCAGGGTAATCGACGGAGAGTTGGCCGAAGTTGCCGCCGTCATAGGCACCACAGTCGCCAGCAGCGGCGGTGAAGGTGATGCCTTCCACAGCCAGAAGCTCGATGTTCTGATGGATGGCTTGAATCTCATCCTGGCTGAAAGAGTTTTCTTCCGACCCCCAACTGGCGCTGACGACCTGGACGCGGTCTTCTTTGGCGATCTGGTTCAAGATGTTCGCATAGCCTTCTGGGAAGGTGGCGATGCTGGGGTCACAGAAATCCTGAGCGCAATAGTTTGTTTGATACTCCAGCAAAGTGGCGTCCGGCACCAGGGTGCTCAGGTACTCCAGGTCCAACGTGGCCTCGGCGGTGGAGTCCTCATCCGACGTGCGCACACCGCCGTTGACCCGCACGATGCTGCGGTGAAGCTGCCCCCGAGTGGTGCAACTGAGGAAGGTGTTCAGGTCGCTTACGCGCACATCATCGTTGAATTCGACGACGCCGATAGCCATGCCTTTGCCAGTATCGCCTGCCTGGTATGCTTGCGAATACCCGTAAGCCGCGGCGATCTGGCCGGGCGTTTCGCCTTGCGCGCCATCACAATTTGCCGACGATAAGGTTGTCTTGGGCGGCGCAGCTTTCGGGCTGGCGAGGCTGCTCAGGCCAAGGATATAGTCAATGTACTGGCTGACCCCGCTGGGCAATTGAAGTGTGCCGGTTGGCCCAAAGAAGCTGGAGCCATTTTGCTGGAAGACTTGCAGGCTGATGTGAAATGCCTGCTGGATTTGCGCGGCAGTGGCCTGGATGGTCAGCGCGTCGCGCAGCGAGGATGTCGAAACGACCTGGATGCCCGCCAGGTTGAGAAAGCTGGAGACAGCATCGATGGCCGACTGCGGCGCACCGTAGCGCGAGGCAATTTGCGCGGGCGTCAGGTAATGCTGGTATTGCGGCGAATCGGGATTATAGATGGCGGCCAGATCGTCGGCAAGGGCTTGCCGATTGGTCGCCAGGCCAATGGTCAATTGCAGGCGCGTGTTGGGGGGCAGCGCTCCCGTTGGCTGCGCGTTGGCGGCCCCACCTGGCAGCGCGCCGATGGTTGGCAGCGCTGGAAGAGGCACATGTGTGTTTTGGGCCTGCGGAGGGGTGGGCTGGCTGCTGCACGCAGTCAGCAGAAGCAGCGCGGCCAGACCCAGGAAGGCGCGTAGCGTTGGCTTGCGCCGCGTAAGTCGGGATATGGTGAGATAAGGCTGCATGATGATTGCGCGGTCTGGTTGAATGCTTCCGCCGCGCCCCTCCTTCCAATAGTCCCAAAGAGCAACCATCAAAGCGTCGGCAGAGCCGGACATCTCCACGATTGCCGATAAGTATAGCAGAGATGATGAGGCGCGAAAAGTGCGCCGCCGTGCTTCCAGTATACACGCGAGAAGTATGCTTGCCCATGAAGTTGCTCACGCTCTGGTGGTGGCCTGGTTCATATTCGCGCCAGCTTGCCCTTTGACAGCATGGAATTATTGTTCTATAGTAAAGGCAGTCGATACAGGCCGCCGCTGGTCGTGAAAACAGTAAAGACAGGCGGCTTTGCTGCTTGACACGCGCGTCTGGCAGCGGATAGAATGATTGTAGGTCGTGCTAGATGGGGTGCCTGGGCTACCCTGTACCCGAAATGCTCAGTATGCGGGATCGAATTCCCATCCGAGGCTCGGCGTAGTGAGTCTGATTGCCGGTATGTGGCGTTGAGGACCGGGTCCTGCGCGGCAGATGCCTGCGAACCCCGTCAGATCGGGAACGAAGCAGCGGTAAGTAGACCTCTCTGGGTGACGCAGGGGAGCCTGGCCTGAGTTGGCAGCCGGGAATGGACGAACGGGCGAGAGTCGACGATGGGTGCACGACCGCTTCTTTTTGCCCTGTGGGGGAAACGCCGATGGCATCGCAAGCCCTCTATCGCAAATGGCGCTCGCAGACTTTCCAGGAACTGATCGGCCAGGAGGCCGTGGTGCGCACCCTCAAAAATGCGCTGCAATCGGAGCGCATTGCCCATGCCTACCTCTTTTGCGGGCCGCGCGGCACCGGCAAGACCAGCGCGGCGCGTCTGCTTGCCAAAACGGTAAACTGCCAGAATCCGCACGATGGCGAACCCTGCAACGCCTGCCCCAGTTGCCGCGAGATTTCCGAGAATCGCTCGCTGGACGTGATTGAGATTGACGCGGCCTCGAATCGTGGGATTGATGAGATTCGTGATCTCCGCGAGAAGGTAAGCGTTCGCCCGGCCAACAGCAAATATAAGGTGTATGTGCTGGATGAAGCGCATATGCTGACCTCTGAGGCGTGCAACGCGCTGCTCAAAACGCTGGAAGAGCCGCCGCCCTATGTGATTTTTGTGCTGGCGACCACTGAGGCACAGCGCATGCTTGCCACCATCGTTTCGCGCTGCCAACGTTTCGATTTTAAGCGCCACACGTTCCGCAATACGGTGCAGCATCTTCAGCATGTGGCTGAAAAAGAAGGCGTGACGCTGGAAAACGGCGCGGCGGAACTGCTGGCCCGCGCGGCAGGCGGAGGCATGCGCGACGCGCTGAGCTTGCTCGACCAGGCGATTGCGGCGATGGGCCAGACGGTGACACAGCCTGGCGTACAGCAGATGCTGGGTCTGGCTGACCCGCGCCTGGTGCATGATCTGGTGGAGCATATCGCGTTCCTGCGCGGCGCGGAGGGCTTGCATCTGATTAACCAACTGGCCGAGGCTGGCGCGGATTTGCGCCAGTTGAGCGCGCAGGTGGCCGACTATTGGCGCGCGATGATGCTTGCCAAAGCGGGCGCTGATATTGTCGCGGTCTTGGACCGCTCGCCCGAGGATGCCGCCGAGATTCGCCAGCTTGCCGAGACGTTCGCGCTGGATGAGCTTTCCGCCTGCGCGCGCCTCTTTTCGCAGAACGATGTGGGCGCGCGCGCTATCACGATTCCACAGTTGGCGGTGGAACTGGCCTTTGTGGATTGCCTCCATCTGCACCGGCAGCGAAGCGGGGCAGCGCCCGCCGCGCCGAACAGCCCAACCGCCAGCGTTGCCAGACCCCCTCAGCGTCCCACGCCCGCGCCAGGTCCACACGCTCAAACAGCATCTCATCAGCCTGACAGCGTAGAGGCATCACCAGCACCGCCGTTGGCTTCGGTGCAGACCATCCGAGAAGCAAGCGTACAGGTTATGCGCGAGGGCGCATCCTCACTGGTCTATGCGTCGGCTGAGGAAGTCGAGACGCTTGACCTGAATGCGCTCCCTGAAGAGCCATCGCCAGCCGAACCTATACGGCTGATGACGCCTCCAGGCGCGCTAGCCGCTCAGGCAGCGGGCGCTGTCGATGAGGATGAGGTTGTTGCCGACGGCGCGTTTGAGGGCGACGATGAAGCTGATGAGTCTGCTGCTGCGGCTCAGCCTGGGCTGACGCTGGCGGCGGTCGTCGAACACTGGGAGATGGTGAAGAAGGCGTGCCGGATGAAAACCCCCAAGGTGTCGGCCTTGCTGAACGATGCTGCTCCGGTCGCGGTGACCGGAGCTGACGGCGGCGAAGTGGTCTTGCAGGTGGAATATGATTTCCATTATAAAAAGCTGCTGGAGCCGGAGAGCCGCAAGATGGTGGAATGGGCGCTGAAGGAGGTGCTTCAGTATCCGTGCCGCTGTCGCTTTCTCCAGAAGGATGAGCCGATTCCCGTCTCGACCCCCTCCCGCGCGTCTGCTCCTCAGTCGGGCATAGGAAGCGCGCCGAAAGCCACGCCAGGCACGCTGCCGAAGGCGGCGGCAGGGCAGCCGTCAGCATCGGACGCATTCTCTGACGCTTCGGCGAGCCAGGCCAACAGCGCATCCAACACCAGGCGCTCGGTGGATGCGCTGCCTGCACAGAATGGGCACGGCGCGGCAGACGCGCCGGGGAAAAGGGGCGCTTCGCAGGCGCCAGCGCCGCTCGACCCGTTGGAGGCGAAGGTGCGCCAGGACCCGGTGGTCGAAGAGGTCATCAAAACCTATGGCGCGAAACTGGTCGAATGGAAGCCACTGGAGCAGGATATGTAGTATAATAAAAGGGCGCCGCGTTGGGAAAAACCTGCTCTGAAAGCCAACAGCAGACTTTCTCGATGAGTAGTTTCTGGCGCTGACTCCCTGATTGTTTTGCACGCGACCCCCGAAAGGAGCGCTCACCGCAATGGCATTTAATATGAAGGCCCTCCAGCAGATGCAGCAGAAAGTGATGAAGATGCAGGAGGAGTTGGCGAATTCCACCTTCGAGGGTACGGCGGGCGGCGGCGCTGTCACGCTGTCGCTCAAGGGAACCTATGAAATCCTGGCCGTCAAGATTGCTCCTGAGGCGGTGGACCCGGAGGATGTTGCCTCGCTTGAGGACTTGATTATTGCTGCCGCGCATGATGCGTTCGATAAGGTGCGGGCGCAGCAAGAAAAGATGTTTGGCGGGATGATGGGCGGCATGAAGATGCCACCTGGAATGTTCTAGGAAACAGCATGCAAACAACTGCTGCGCCAGTAACGGCGCTCATTGATGAATTTGCCAAATTGCCAGGCATTGGCCCCAAGACGGCGCAGCGTCTCACGTTTTTCATCTTGCGCAGTCCGGCAGATCAGGCGCGTCGTCTGGCCGAGGCGATTACCCGCGTCAAGGAAAACACTACCTCCTGCTCCGTCTGTTTTAACATCACCGAGGCTAGCCCCTGCCCCATCTGTTCCAATCCCCAGCGCGAACAAAGCGTGATCTGTGTGGTAGAGGAGCCGCTGGATGTGCTGGCGCTGGAGAAAACGGGCGTTTTCAAGGGGCTGTACCACGTGCTGCATGGCGCGCTTTCGCCCATTGAAGGCATTAGCGCCAAAGATTTACGCATCGAGGAACTGGTACGCCGGGTTGCGGATGGCTCGGTGCGTGAGGTGATTCTGGCGACCAATCCCAATTATGAGGGCGACTATACCGCCGCGTATATCGCGCCGCTGCTCACCGCGCATGGCGTCAAGGTGACCCGTCTGGCGCGTGGCCTGCCGATTGGCGGTGATCTGGAATATGCCGACGAGGGCACGCTGAGCCGCGCGTTGGAAGGCCGCCAGGGTATGTAATGGGCCTGGCTCAGAGGCGGTTTTTGGTTCCGTTTTTGCGTGCGCGAAAAAGAATATGTCACTACCTCGGAGGCAGGTGTGAGCGAGCGTGCAAGCCATCAGGCAGCACTTGACGAACTGCGATGGATGTAGTACACTTGTTCAAGGTTTTCCCAACGACATTTCTGTATTCCTGACTGAATTGAAACATGTAAGGCTGGCGCTTTGCCGGGGCTGAAGTCAGGCCCTCAAACGGTAATGCCAGTTCGAGAGGAGAAAAAGCGCATGCCGGCAGAGCGGAGCAGCAGCGCGGGTGTCACCGCAGCGCCAGGGGCCAGCACCTCTGAGCGTGAAAAGGCTCTGGAAATGGCGGTGTCTCAGATTGAGCGCCGATTTGGCAAAGGCTCAATCATGAAGCTGGGTGAGGCCCGCGCCAAGATTTATGTTGATGCGATCCCTACCGGCTCGGTGGGGCTTGATCTGGCCCTGGGGGTCGGTGGCATTCCACGCGGGCGTGTCACTGAAATCTATGGCCCTGAATCGTCTGGTAAGACGACCCTCTGCCAGCACATCATCGCGCAGGCGCAGGCCAAGGGCGGCGTGGCGGCGTTTGTGGACGCCGAGCACGCGCTGGACCCCAGCTATGCGGAGAAGTGCGGCATTAACATTAACGATCTGCTCATTTCGCAGCCCGACACCGCCGAGCAAGGGCTGGAGATTGTGGAGATGCTGGTGCGCAGCGGCGCGGTGGATGTGGTGGTGATCGACTCTGTGGCCGCTCTGGCGCCTCGCGCGGAAATTGAAGGCGAGATGGGCGACGCGCATGTGGGCTTGCAGGCGCGCTTAATGAGCCAGGCGCTGCGCAAGCTGACCGGCGCGATCAATAACTCCAAGACGGCGGTGGTCTTCACCAACCAGCTTCGCGAGAAGGTGGGCGTGATGTTTGGTAATCCCGAAACGACGCCGGGCGGGCGCGCGCTCAAGTTCTATTCCTCGGTGCGCCTGGAGATTCGCCGCATTGAAAGCCTGAAGCAAGGCACCGATGTAGTGGGTAACCGCACCAAGGTCAAGGTGGTCAAGAATAAAGTTGCCCCGCCTTTCAAGGTGACTGAATTCGACATCATGTTCAATGAGGGCATCTCCCGCGAGGGTGGCTTGATCGACCTGGGTCTGGAGATGGGCATTGTCAAGAAGAGCGGCGCATGGTTCACCGTGGGCGATATTCGTCTGGGCCAGGGCCGCGAGAATGCCAAAGAGTATCTGCGCCAGAACTCGGATGTGGCCGCGGCTATCGATCAGCAAATCCGCCAGAATATCAGCAACTACAAGCCAGCGGAAAACGAGGGCGCTGCTTCTGGCGAGGCTGAGGAAGAAGAGTAAGCCTGTCGCACTCGTCGGAGGCAAGCAGCAGGGCATCGTCACTGTGACGATGCCCTGCTGCTTGCCTCCGACGTTTAGTACCTTCCTCCTAAAACGCGGCTTGAAGATAGCTTGTGTCATCTCTGTATGCTACAGTGTTTTTGTAGAAAGACTACATCTTTCCGGAGATGATCTGCCAAGCTGGCTGTTTGAGCAGCCGACAAAACTGTACGCGCGGAGGATGACCAGGCGATGACCCCTGAGGAACGCGAGCAACTGGCGAGTCAACTTACCGTGATTACAGCGCCGCTCCCTCCCACTGCGCCGAAAGCCTTGCCTGCAAAGGCTGGGGAGCCATCTGAAGAAACGCCAGTTCCTTCAAAAGCGCCCACGCGGCGGCTGGCTTTGCCAGGGCGCTGGCGCGGGATGCGCCTGGGGGTCTTTGCTGCTATCATTTGCCTGGCTTTGCTGGGCACCGGGCTGGCCGAGGGCCTGGCCCCGACGGCCTTTCATTTTGGCGGGCAGATATTAGGTCTGGTGCCCGCGCCGCCAACGCCCACACCTGTGCCGGCGAAGCCGGCAGCCGATTCGATCTTCCAGCACCCCACCATTTCGGTGGTGGAGGTCTCGCGCGTGCTCCAGAGCGTCAATAGCCCAATTTTGCCCTATGCGGGGGATGTCTACGCCTATGGCATCCAGTATGGGATTGACCCTGTCTTTGCGCTGGCGTTCTGGATGAAGGAGAGCCGCGAGGCATCGGATGGCTCGGTGGCCGCTGTTGATCATAACCCTGGCTATACCGAAGGGCTGGGGACTGATACGCGCGTCGGACGCTGGGCATACTGGGCTACCTGGCCTGAGGGGATTGCAGGCTGGTATCGCTATATGCGTGTCTTCTTCATTGATGGCCTGGGCCTGACGACAGTGGAGTCGATTCTGCCCATTTATGCCCCCTCCACCGAGAACAATACCTCCGGGTATATTGCCTTTGTTCTCCAGAAAGTGGCTGACTGGCGGGCAGAATCGGCTGCCGATGGATAAAGCTGCTTGACGCTGGCGCTAGCGCTTCAAGGGCAAGGTAAAGCAGACCGTTGTGCCCTGTCCTTCCAGGCTTTCTATCCAGATGCGCCCGCCCATACGCTCCAGCAACTGCTTACACAGGTAGAGGCTCAGCCCCAGGTTGGCGTCCTGCTCCGATGACACGTGAATTCCAGCGGCGCGCGCGCGCTGCTCGCTGCCGCCGACACGATAGAACCGCTTGAAGATATGTGGCAGGCTGGCGCGTGGGATGCCAATGCCCTGATCGCGCACGCTGACTTCGGCCCAGAGCGGCGAGCTTGCCGAGGTGCAGCGCAGCGACACGCTGATGGGCTTGCTGGGATGGCTATAACGGACGGCGTTCTTCAGCAGGCTCATCAGAATCAGGTGAAGCTGCGTCTGATCGCCCTGAACCTGGCAGGGGTCGCGTTCCACCTCGATCTCGATGGTTCGCTCGGCGGTGATCATGCGCTGATCAAGGGCGGCATGCTGAATGAGATAGGCCAGATTCACCGTTTCGCTGGAAGGGCGCTGCTGGGCGCTTTGCAGGCGGGTCACGGTGGAAAGCTGGTTCGTCAAGTCCGTAAGCTGCTGGACCTGCTCCTGGATGACGCTCAAGCGGCTGTGCGCGCGCTCCCAGGATTGGCCCTGTGGCAGTTCCCGCGCCAGGTTGCGCTCCAGTAGTTGGGCGTGGCTGCTAATCAGCGTCAGCGGGTTGCGAATGTCATGCGCGGCCAGCAACAGTAACTCGTCTTTGAAGAGTTCACGCTCCACCAGCCCGCTCAAATCCTCGAAGATAGCGATAGCATAGCTGGCGCTTCCCCGAGTCGCTTGCAGAGGCCAGGCGTTGAGCAGCATGGGGCGCTGCCTGGGCGCTTCACCCTCGCTGCTTTCGACGCTGACTTCGCCGCGAAATGACACCGCCTGGCGCAGCGCGACGCGCAGCCCCAGCCATTCCGGGGGATAGTCGTCGGCGGTGACACGATAGTGCAGCGGTCCTGATGTCTGGCCCTCTGCGCCCGTGCTACCCAGCCATTCCGGCCAAAGCGCGCGTGCGGCGCGATTCGCCAGCACGATCTGTCCATCCGGCGGCGCGCAGATGATGACGGCCTGCGGCATCGTTTCAATCAGATGGCGCAGCATGCGCACCGGCCCGCGCAGGCTTTCAGTTTCAGAGTCGCTTGCCTGCAAGGAATGGGCAGGCGCGGGCCAGGTGGGCGTTGTTTCCTGATCTTCTGGTGATGTGTGCAGCATATCGATACTCTTGATGGCTTTCTGTGACCGCTCGGCAGTGGTCTTTTCGGGCAACAGGGCGTCGTGGGCCAGCGCTCCCAATTGCAGCGCCGCGCCCTGCTGCTGATGCGGGGCATTTCCCAATGTAGTGAGAGCGGTTGTCTCCTGGTCGGCCACGGGCAGGAAGTGACCTGACGAGGGGAGATGCGAAGGGTTGTCATCAGCTATCTGGCTAAGTTTGCTGACGAGCGTTCTGGCGATTTCGGCGGCAGCCTGCGCCTTCCAGGAGGCCAGCACCGGCACCCCATCGATGGACAGCGCGTTTCCGGGGGCTGCGACGCCTTCGGCGGCGCTGGCTGCGCCTGGCTCGAAAAGCTGAATCGGCCCCAGGATGATCTGGGCGATGGGCGCGCCGTACATGATGAAGGGGGTGATAAAGTAGTGTATATTCCTGCCAGAGACGACCTCCAACATCTGCCCGTTCTGCTGGGGCCAGTCCGTGGGAGCCAGCACGTCTTTCGGGAGCGACGTGTGTTGTTCTGCCAGCCGTGGCCTGCCAGGCGAGATACCTGGCAAGGGCTGGCCGACAGGACCATAGGCGGCGACTGGAACGCCTGTCGCCAGTTCTAACTGCATCTGGACGGCGAGCAAATTATCGAGCGCCTGGCGGGCGGCAGGTTCACGCAACAGATCGGCGGGAGGCAGGCTGTTGTTTCCGTCAGGGGCAGGCAAAGATAAGCGAGTTTGCGCAATCACGGAACGATCCCCTCAAAAATAGGTGAATGAGCAAAAAGATATCGCTCGCATGGCGCCTTTACCATGCGTATTCCTACGGATTCACAGCGACACGATCTATGTCAGGACCGGAAAAGCCGGTCATAGTGCTCGCCCACAATTTCTTTGGGGAAGAGCTTGAGGAGGGAGAAGGTAGCGACGGCGAAGGATACCCAATCGACGGAGGCATCCACCGGGATTTCCAAAAATGGGAAGACGACGGTCACCAGCGACGCTACCTCGGCCAGCGCTTCTGGGAAAAGCAAGATCGCCAGCAGCAGCCCCACCGAACCCAGGTACGCTGCTTTGCGCACCACGTTCACCCGCTGATCGTTCAGGACGGCCCCCACCAGCTTGGTGGTCTTGAAGAGGTGAAAGATCAAGTCTGTTCGCTTGAGTTTGCTGCTTGTTTGTTGTTGTTGTTTGGTTGATGTTTGCTGGGCACGCTGTGCCATCGTCCCACCCTCCATCGAAGAGGCTGAAGCCGCTCTTCGGTAGGCTACCCCGCCGCGCTTACAACTCCAGTTCTTCGACATCCTCATCCCAATCTCTAGCATTGGATATGCCAGAGTTGCGCTTGTCTGGTCGAGCTTGCGCGTGCCCAGGAGCATGCGGACCGGCTGGCGGCTGGGGCGGCGTCTGTATCAAGTTGTTTCCCGGTGAAATCGAATTCCTGAGGTTCCCAGGCACCATTGTATCAGATTGCCAGCCTGTCGTGCCAGCCCCTGTCCTGTTGGTTCCAGCCCCGCTGGCGAAGGGTCCGGAGCCGCTGAGCCGGGCGTCGCTTGAGGGTTCCGTTTCCGGCGCGATGATCTCGCGTGGCCGTCCGCTGCCGGTGTCGGGGCCGATGACCCCATGCGCTTCCAGCAGATCGATGAGCCGTCCCGCGCGTGCGTAGCCCACGCCCAGCCGCCGCCGCAACAGGGTGATGGTGGCTTTGCCTGCCTCGCGCACCATCTGTTCCGCCTGTGGCAGCAAGTCATCTTCTGGATGGTGTTCCTCATCTTCGTCGTCTATGGGTTCCCAGGATTGCTCGGGTCGAACAGGCCGGGGCGGTGTTTGACGCCAGTGCTCGACGATGCGCTCCAGTTCGTCATCGGCCAGGAACGTGCCCTGCACGCGCTCCGGCTTGCCCGCGTCGACGGGCAGATAGAGCATGTCGCCGCGCCCCAGCAGGCGCTCAGCGCCGCCCATGTCCAGAATGGTACGTGAGTCTATCGAAGAACTGACCATAAACGAGATGCGCGTTGGGAAGTTGGCTTTGATGAGGCCGGTAATCACGTCCACCGATGGCCGCTGCGTCGCCACAACCAGATGAATGCCAGTGGCGCGGGCAAGCTGCGCCAGCCGACAGATCAGGCTTTCCACTTCTTCGGGCGCGGACATCATCAGGTCGGCCAGTTCGTCGATGATGATGACGATATTGGGTAAGGTCTCCAGTTCCTGCCGCTGGAGGCAGAGCTTGCGATAGGCGTCCAGGTTGCGCACGCCCAGCTTGGAAAAGAGGCGATAGCGCCGCTCCATCTCAATGATGCCGCGCTTAAGCGTGCCGATGACGTGATCAACGTCGGTGACGACGGGGGCCAGGAGATGTGGGATGCCGTTGAAGCCGGTCAGTTCGACCATCTTGGGGTCGACCATCAGGAAGCGCACGTCTTCCGGCGTGGCCTGCATCAGGATGCAGGCGATGATGCTGCTGAGGCAGACGCTCTTGCCCGCGCCGGTTGTTCCGGCGATCAGCAGGTGGGGGAAGCGCGCGAGATCGCCGATGCGGGCGCGGCCTGTGACATCGCGCCCAAGCGCAATGGTGAGCCTGGATTTGCGGCGGCTCTCTTCGTAGTCTTTGCTCGCCAGAATCTCGCGCAGGGTCACCAGGCGACTCTGTTTATTAGGAATCTCGACGCCCACATAAGGCCGACCAGGCACAGGCGCTTCCATGCGAATGCTTTTGGCCTCCAGGTCGAGCGCCAGATCGTTTTGCAAGGCCATGATGCGGCTGACGCGCGTACGCACGAGGACCGGCTGGCCGTCGTCGTCCAGCACGACATGCCCGCGATAATCTTTCTTGACCTTTTCCAGAGGGCGGATGCCCACGCGAATGACGGTTGGGCCAACGCTGATGTCGCTGCGACGTACCTCGGCATCGACCCGAAAACTGCGCAGTGTGCGTTCCACTTTGCGGGCCAGTTCTTCGATCATGTCTTCCTGGCGAAGCTGGCGCTGCTCCACCACCCCGTTGAGCAAGGTAATTTCCGGAAGCTCATAGTGGACGGTGGCTCCGACAGCGGGAAGCGGACCGCTGGCCTTGCCAGGCGCGGCCTTCGCTGGTGCTCCAGGTTTCATGGGCAGCGGCGGCAGGGGCGGCAGGGGGTCCAGGTCAGCCTCGCCTGCCCCTGCCGCTGCGCCGGACCTGCGCGCGGCCTTCTCTGGTCGCGCCTGCTGGTTCGCTTGTCTGGCGCGGCCTGCCCCTGGCCGTGCCCCAGCGGCGACAGGAACTGCCGCTGGCTGGAGCGCCAGGCTGGCGAGGTCTTCATCCTCTTCGAGCGAGAGGCTTTCCTCATCGCCTGGCTCGTCAGCGGCCAGCATCCTGGCGGCGCGGCGCGCTCTGGCGGCTCCCATCGCGCCAGCCAGTGCTCCGAAGCTCGCGCTCACGAGAGCGCCCAGTCCGCCAACGAGCCAGCGCAGCGCCAGCAGCGTCTGGCTCCAGGAGACGCGGAAGACGAGCAGCAGGACGATGACGATCGCGCCCACTACGATGACCTGCTGCGCGAGCCTGGGAAACCCTGCCAGCGGCTCGATCAAGAGCGCGCCGACCAATTGGCCGGTGTTGCCGCCAAAGAGCAAGCGGCTTTCCAGCACCAGCAGGAATCCCAGGATGGCAAGCTGGATGACCAATCCCAGGCGAACGATTTTGGTCTGGGTTGCCGCTTCGGCCAGGTTCGCAATGGCAAGCGCAATCAGCCCGACGACTAGCAATGGTGTACCCACGCCGAGCAGGGCGTGAAAGGCGTTGCCCAGGGTCGCCAGCGGACTTTGGGAATGTTGGCGTGTGAGCAGCCCCACGGCCAGTACGATGGTGAAGAGCAGCAGCACGACGGCGGCAACACCCTGCTTGACGTGACTCGGCCAACTCAGTATCCAGTCGATGACGGCGGTATCGCGGGTCGGCGGAGCCGTCGGCTTTTCGGTGGCTGGCTTTTTGCGGCGTGGGGCGCGCGCCGGGGGTGTCTTGGCGTTCTTGTTCGCGCCGGGTTTAGCGGGAGCTTTCCTTTCGGTTTTGGTGGGAGTTTCCACGCCCGATGTATAGTTGATTTGCTTCCAGCCTTGCGCTCCCTTAGCCTGGCTGCTGGATTCCGACCGCGAAGACCCGTGCGAGGGTGCATGTTTTCCTGGCATGGCATGATACGAGCGGGGTGCCCGCCGTCCTCTATATATAGGCGCCAGTCTGTGATGCTGGCTGGTTCTGCTATTTAAGAGGAAAACAGAAGTCGGAACCTTATGGAAAAAGCCCTAGCCGCTGCCATCGTCCGCCCATGTTACGCCGTTCCGGACGCGCTGTTTTGCCTGGATGTTCTTTAGCAAAAAGGAGGCCGTTTCGCCCAGCAGCAGCGTCAGGCTTCTGCTCCGGCCTCCTCGGTTTCCCCGTCGGTTTCGCGCACCATGCGTTCTGGCGCGGCCAGGCCCATCAGGTGCAGCGCCCGCGCCAGCGCGATCTGCGCCGCCCGCGAAAGCTTCAGCCGCGCCAGCCTGGTGGCCTCGTCTTCGGCCTGCAAGACGCGGCACTCATGATAGAAACTATGGAACGCTGTTGCCAGGTCGGTGGCATATTTGGTGAGGTGATGCGGCTCCAGCGTCAGGCTGATGCGCTCGATCACTTCTTCCAGGCTGAGCATCTCGCGCATCAGTGCCAGTTCCACGTCGCGCTGAGGGGCCGGGTCGTCTGCCAGAGGCCGCATATCGGCTCCGGTGTAATCGTGCTCCTCCAGGTGTAGGCGCTCGCTGGCTTTGCGAAAGATGCTGGCGATGCGCGCGTGCGCGTACTGCACGTACAGTCCCGGATTCTTTTCCGACTGTTCGCGCGCCAGTTCCATATCGAAGTCCAGCAGTTGTTCGTTGCTGCGCATCAAGAAGAAATAGCGGGTGACATCTTTGCCGATCTCGTCTACCAGATCATCGAGCGGGATGGCGTTGCCCAGCCGCTTGCCGATGCGCTTGCCCTGTACGGTGACGTTGCCATAGAGCAGCACGATGGCGTGGTCGGGGTCGTAGTCGAGCATGCCAGCCGCCGCTTTGAGGCGGCTGACGTAGCCATGATGGTCTGGCCCCAGGACCCAGATCAGTTTGTCGAAGCCGCGCTCGAACTTGTTTTTGATGTAGGCTACATCGGGCGCAATATAGGTTGGCTCACCTGTGCTCTTGATGATGACGCGGTCTTTGTCGTCGCCAAAGTCGGTGGTGCGCATCCAGGTCGCGCCGTCCTGCTCGTAGAGATAACCTTTCTTGCGCAGCAGTTCGATGCTTTCTTGCAGCGCGCCGCTGGTGTCGAGCGAATGCTGGCTGAACCAGACATCGAAGTTGATGCCCAGCCGCTCCATCGTCTGATGGATGCCAAGCATGATGATTTTGGCGGCGGCGCTGCCCAGTTCGGCATCACGCTCGTCCTGCGGCAGCGCCAGATAGCGCTGGGCGTCGGGCACAAATTGCTCGGCAAGTCTGGCATAGTAGTCGTCGTAATAGCCGTTTTCGATTTTCTCAATTGCTGGCGCGCCAATGGCCTGGCGCAGAAAATATTCAATCGAGCGGCCCAGGTTGAAAATCTGCTGACCGAAATCGTTGAAGTAATATTCTTTGGTGACGTTATAGCCAGCGGCCTGCATCACGTTGCCCAGCGTATCGCCGATGAACGCGCCGCGCCCGTTGCCCACGTGCACCTGCCCGGTGGGGTTGGCGCTGACGAACTCCAGGTTGACGCGCTCGCCAAGTCCGACATCGACGACGCCAAAGTCGTCGCCTTCCTCTAGCACGCGATCAGCCTGCTGCAAGAGCCAGGCGGGGCTGAGCCGGTAGTTGATGAAGCCCGCGCCCGCGACTTCCACCGTTTCGACCAGGTTGAAGGCCAGGTCTTCACCGGCCAGCTTTCTGGCCTGCGCGGCAATGGCCTCGCCAAGCTGGCGCGGGTTGGCTTTTTCGCCGCTGGTCCGTTTGATTTCACCGGCCAGCTTCATTGCCAGGTTGGCGGCAAAATCGCCGTGTGTGACGTATTGTGGCCGCTCTACGTCAAAGCTGGGCAGGTCCACCTGGGGCAGCGTGCCTTCCTGCTGCGCGGCCAGCGCGGCCTGCATGGTCAATTCTCGAATACTATCGCGGATCACAGTCTTTTACTCCGAATCATAGCTCAGCGCTTGAGATAATACCTGGTAAGAGATGTATCTGGCCCACGATGGGGGAAATCGCCAGCCTCTATCTTGTTCCTATCTACCTATCCCGCTCTATCCCGGCTGAGTGATAGCCTGAACGCTCGCGTCAGCTTGCAGGTTCGCCAGCGTGGCACGTACTGCTGCTCGGTGAAAGCTTCGGTACATATCGTCCTCGTTGTACGCGGGGTCTGCTTCCACGTCTTCGAGCGCCTGCTCGTATGGCAGCCCGACCACCTCGGCTATATCCTCGCGCTCGTGCCAGTCCGTCGGAACCAGGCCAGATGCGAGCGCGCTGCGCGCGTGATGCTCGACGGCCTCGAAATAGGCGATGTTGCGCGTGAGCAGCGCCGGGTCGGTTGTGCCACCATGACACGGGATGACGGTCGCCGCGTTCAGCGCTGCCATGCGTTCCAGCGAATGGCGCAGGATGGGCAGCGTCTGCGCTTCCTCCACGTACGGGAAAGGATGCTCGGCGGCATCACCGGCCAGCAGGAGGCTCAGTTCTGGTACCCAGACAGCGATATGATCGCTGGTATGCCCAGGCGTTGGAATCAATTCCAGGGTCAGGTCGCCTCCGTCGATACGCAGGCTATCGGTAAAGGTAATGGTTGGCGCGACCAGTTGAACATTGGCGAAGCGAGCGCCTGCTTGCTGGCGCGGCGCCAGATACCGCCGCGCTTCATCACTTTGCAAACGCCTGCGCGCCTGCTCGTGGGCGATGATCGGCGCTAGATAGACGGCATCGGGTCCGGCAAAGATGGCGTTTCCCCAGCAGTGGTCGTAATCTGCGTGCGTGTTGATGACCAGAAGCTGGCGACCCTCTAGTGAAGGCTGCACGGATTCAAGAATGGCTTGCGCCAGTTCTGGCGTTGCCATCGTGTCGATGATGACGACATAGCGCGCTGTGACCAGGACGCTTGTATCGACTTCATCTCCAGCCTTGAAGAGGCGCAAACGCTCGTCCCATCCCTTATTAGGGACTTCTGTTAGCCCTGGCTGCTGGCCTTCGTCTTTCATCTGCTCCGTGAGCGTGCCGCTCTCCCCTCCATTTAGCGCTTGCGCACCTGGTCTTCCATATTTCTCATCCGCGCCTCGACATAGGAACTGAGCGTTGCGCCCAACTCGAAGGGATGCGCGTAGCTGTGGTCGTCTGTGACCATCACCCGTTTATCGGTGCGCAGGTCGATAAACGAAACAGACGTAGGCCCACGCGGATTGCGCCGTCGGAATGTGAATAACCGTCTGACTGAGTTGGTACTCGAAATATCTTGATCTGCTGCATCCACCGTGGCTTTGGGCGCGTTATAGGTCGCCCAGGAAGCGCGCGTGCCCGGCGCTGTCGTCCCTTTGGTTGTTAGATAGCCAACTTCTTCAAGTGGCACCAGATCGATCTTATCGCCATCTTGCTTACAGTACATGTAAGGCGTGATGACGATGATGGAACGATCAGCCCGGAACAGCCGCATGGTCTCTCTTATCAGCAACCAGAAGCTTCCTATCCCGGTGAAAACTAACAACGCCAGGAAAAAACCGGTGACGATAATGCTCGCCGCGCCATGCTCGAAGTTATCCGGCCAGGTGGCGAGGAAGAGTCCGATAAACAGGCCCAGACCCATCACCGTTCCCACAATCCAGCCAAGAATGGATAACCCAACCTGGCGGCGTCGCAGCGGCAACACGACCCAACTAGAGGGCACATCGCTGCTGCGCGCTGTCGATAGAATCTCGGCAGCTTCCATCATGTCCTTGTTCTCCCGCCAAAGTGAACAGAAATACGTTCTTATTATACCATACGGCAACTGGCAGTCGGCACTCACACAGCCGCTGCCTATGGTACAATGAAGAAGTCTTTGTGTGCTCTGCTCGCGGGAGTTGCCTGCATGAATGATATTTCCCAGGCGGTGGCTGCTGCCCAGCAGCTTCTTGCCAGCTTTGAAACCACCCGGCCTGAACAACGCGACCCACTTGCGGCCACGCCTATTGACGAGATAGCAGCGTGGCAAGGTGTTGCGGTGGAGCGCTTTCATCCGGCGGATGCGCCGCCGGGCACGCTGGGCTGGTTGGAGCCAGGCGAAGATTTGATCTGGCTGAGCATCTCTCTGGCTGAGCCGGTGCGGCGCTTTACCCTGGCTCATGAGTTGGGGCATTGGGTCTTGCATCGTCGGCTCGCGGGCCAGCCGAGTGGCTCGCTAAGCGGCATATTGCCCACTGGAGCCGATCAGCCGGAGGGGTGTACCGCTGAAGATGTTGAGGCGTATGTGGATGCCGGGCTGGGAGACGATGAACTGCTGCGGCCTGGGCAATCGTATAGCCCACGCGCCCGCCGCGAACGCGCCGCCGATGCCTTTGCCGCTGCGCTGCTCGCACCGCTTGATCGCGTGCGCTCGCTGTTCCTGGGCACGCCAGAGCGCGCGCCGCAGGACCCGGAACGCCTGGCCGCTCACTTTGGGGTGACGCTTCAGGCGCTGCTGGGGCGGTTGGCAGAACTGCTGCGCGACCAGCCAGCAAAAGACACCAAAGCGAGCGAGCTAGAAAAAGCTGCTGAGAAGCCGCCTGCGCCAGCGGCGCGCCCGTCCAGCGCGCCCAGGGCCTATGATCCCTGGCAGCAGGCTGCGATTGTGGCAACGACGCCTGCTCTGGTGGTGGCAGGCCCCGGCAGTGGCAAAACCAGCACGCTGGTGGGCCGCGTGCGCTATATGATCGAGGAGCAGGGTATCGCGCCTCAACAGATTCTGGCGCTGACGTTCTCGAACAAAGCCGCCCTGGAGATGCGCGAACGCATTGCCACCATGCTGGGAGCAACTGCCCAATCGCCCGCCGCAGGCGCAGCCTTGCCGACGGTCAGCACGTTCCACAGCTTTTGCGCCGATCTGCTGCGGTTGTATGCGGCACAGGTGGGGCTGCGCACCGATTTTGCCTTGCTGGACTTGCCCGGCAGCTATTTTCTCTTGCGCAAGATTGCCGGGCGGCTGCCGCTGCGTCACTATGGGCATCTGAGCAACCCGGAACTGCATTTTGCCACCCTGCTTGGGGCTATCTCGCGGGCAAAAGATGAACTGGCGGCTCCTGAAGATTATCTGCGCCTGGCTGAAGCCGCGCTGGCGGCTGCCGAGTCGGATGAGGAGCGGCTGAAGGCGGAACGAGCGCGCGAGGTGGCGCTGGTCTATCAGGTCTATCAAGAGGCGCTGGCGGCGCAGGGCGATGCTGATTTTGGCGACCTGATTCGGCTGGCGGTGCGGTTCCTCAAGGCGAACCCAGACGCGCTGGCGGAGTTGCAAGAGCGTTATCAACATATGCTGGTTGATGAATTCCAAGACATTAACCGCGCCAGCGGCGTGCTGCTGAAATTGCTCGCGGGCGAGCGCGCGAATATCTGGGTGGTGGGCGATCAAGACCAGGCGATCTACCGCTTTCGCGGCGCGTCCCCGGCGAATATCGGGCAGTTCCATCGCGATTACCCTGGCGCGCAGGTCTTGCCGCTGAGCCGCAACTATCGCTCGCTGGCCGATATTGTCGCCGCTGCGGGGGCGTTCCGTGACGCGGCCATGCGCTTTACGGCGAGCGATGAGCAAGAGCCAGAGCGTCAGAAGTCGCTGCCTGAGCAATCTGTCGCGTCGACGCGGCAAGAGGCAGTGCGCCAGCCGTCTGAGGAAACGGTCATTACGTTGGCAACGGCCCCTGATGCGCAAAGCGAGATTGCCGGGTTGGTCGCAGCGATTCAGGGACGCTACGCGCGCGGCATTCCCTATCAAGATCAGGTGATTCTCTGCCGCACCCGCGAGCACGCCCGCATGGTCATCGAGGGATTGGAGCGCGTGGGCCTGCCTGTCAGCGCTGGCGGCAGCCTGCTGGAGCAGCCAGATGTGAAGGATTTGCTGGCAATCGTGGCGCTGCTGGCCGAGCCAAGCGGGATGGGCTTGCTGCGCGCGGCGGTACAGCCCGATCATGTTATTCCGCGCGAAGATGTGCTGGCGTTGTTTGCGCACGCGCAAAGCCAGGGCATTCCAGCGGGCTTCTTGCTCTGGCAGCCCGAGCGCTTGCCGGAGTTATCGCCGCAGGGCTTTGCGGGCACGCTGCGCCTGGTAGACATTCTGGCTGGCCTGCGTACGACGCCTGATCTGTGGACGTTGCTGGCGCAGTATGTCTTTATCTATACCTCTCAGGGACGGCGCTTGCTGCAGACGACTGACCAGGCCAGTTCCCAGCGTCTCGATCATCTGCGCGGCTTGCTCGACCTTGCTCGCCGCTTTGATGTGCAGGAGCGCGAGCGCGAGGCTGAGAGCCAGGAAGAGTTGATCGAGACCGGCAAGCGGTGGGAACGCTTTCTGGAGTATTTGCGCGTATTGATCGAACTGCGCGCCGATGATGGGGGACGCCGTGAAGCCGAGGAGGGCGATGGCGAGACGGCAGACATCGTGCGCGTGATGACAGTGCATGCCAGCAAGGGCCTGGAGTTTCCCGTGGTCTATCTGCCGCAGTTGGCGCAGCAGCGCTTTCCCGTGATCATGCGCGGCGAGTCCACGCCCATGCCGCCGGGGCTGGCCGAAGACGATGCCATCCGCAGCCGCCAGGATGCGCGCGCGGCGCATCTGCTTGATGAAGCCTGCCTCTTTTATGTCGGGGTGACCCGCGCCCGCGATGAATTGATCTTGAGCTATGCCGAGCGCTATAAAACGCGCAAGGCGTCGGCCTCGGATTTCTTGCGCCATATCGAGGTGGCGCCTGATGCCCGGCTGCGCCGCGTGCGTTGGGGCGAAGATGATCTGGCGCTGCTGGGTGGGAAGAACGGCGAGCGAGGCGCAGCGAATGGCCCTGGGCTGGGAGCAGAACAGGCCGCGCGCCCGGCTGTCCTGAGCGCTGGCGCGCTCGAAACCTATCTGCGCTGCCCGCGCCAGTATCAATATCGCTACGTCTATGGCTTCCAGCCAATCGAGGGCGGCTATCGCCAGTTTTATGAGAGTGTTCAGCGCACCGTCCAGGTGATGCACGAGCGCCTGGCGACCAGCGCTGCGCCCGGCCAGGCGAGCCAGTCTGAAGGGAGCTCCAGCGAGCCAGCCTTCAGCCTGGAGGCAGCGCAGGAACTCTTTGCCGAGCATTGGCGTCAGTATGGACCGCTGGACCATCCCTTTGCCGACAGCTATTTTGCGCACGGGCAGCGTGTCATCGAACGCACCTGGAGCGGCCTGACCGGAACCGGTGAAGATCAAAAATCCGCTGACGATCAAGCTGGAGAAGCGCCCCCAGATGATAAGGAGCGCCCTGCCGCGCGGCTGGCGGTGAGCAGCCGCCTTTCGCAAAAATTGCAGGCGCGGCTGGACGACCAGACCATTCAGGTGACCGTTGATCGCGTGGAAGACGAGGGACGGCTGACTGCCATTGATCGAGATCGCCCGGTGCGGCTGGTGCGTCATCGCATGAGCGGCAAGGATGAGGAGAAGGCTGATGTGGAGGTGCGCCATGTGCTGTATGCGCTGGCACAGGAACAACGCGCGCCTGGCCGCCCATATGAGGTCTATGAACATAATCTGAGCACCGGTGCATTGGTGCCCGTCCCGCTGGAGGGCCGCGCGGCCCAGAACCGCCGCGCCGATCTGACGACGGCGCTGGCAGAAATGCGCGAACGGCACTATCCACCCAAGCCTGACCGGCACTTCTGCCCACGCTGTCCGTTCCTGATGATCTGCCCGGCTGAATAACTGGAACTCAGGCCGTATCACTCGTAAAGCTGTAGAGTAAGGAGAAGCATGTCAATGGTGACGCTTGAAGATGTCCTTGAGGCGCAGCGTGTTATCGCTGGCCGACTGCATCGCACGCCCCTGCTTTCTGCGCAGGCGCTGGGCGCGATGGCCCAGCCGCCGGTCAATCTCTTCGTGAAGGCGGAGCTGCTGCAAAAAACGGGCGCGTTCAAGGTGCGCGGCGCGCTGAATAAGCTGGCCGGGCTGAGCGCGGAGCAGAAACAGCGCGGCCTCATCACCGTTTCGGCGGGTAATCATGCCCAGGCGGTGGCCTGGAGCGCCGCCGCCGAGCACGTGCCCGCAACCGTGGTCATGGCGGAAACGGCGGTGCGCAGCAAGGTAAACGCGACGCGCGGCTATGGCGCGGAGGTCATCCTCTTTGGCACCAGCATGTCTGGCATCTTCGATCACGCCCACCAGCTTGAGCGCGAACGTGGCTTGCTCTTTATTCCTCCCTTCGACGACCCGCGCATTGTTGCCGGGCAGGGCACGGTTGGCCTGGAGATTCTGGAAGATTTACCCGATCCTGACCTGGTGATTATCCCCTGCGGCGGTGGTGGTCTCTGTTCTGGCGTGGCGACGGCGATCAAAGAGAAACGGCCTCAGACGCGGGTGGTGATTGTTGAGCCGGAGGGCGCGCCAACCATGCGCCGGTCATTGGATGCGGGCAAGCCCGTGGCGCTGGAGAAGATCGATACGATTGCCGATGGGCTGACAGCACCGTTCACCAGCGAGCTAACGCTTGCGCTGACCCGCCGCTATGTCGATGACGCGGTGCTGGTTTCCGATGCTGAGATTGCCCAGGCGATGGGCCTGATTCTGGAACGCTGCAAGCTGCTGGCCGAGCCTGCTGCCGCAGCCAGTGTGGCGGCCCTGCTGACGGGCAAAGTGCGCGCCGCCGAGGGGGCAAAAGTGGTTGCCATCCTCAGCGGCGGGAATGTCGACCGCGAGCGCCTGAAACAGCTTTTATGAGCGCGACAAGTTATCAGAGTTCCATCCCATGCTCGTCGAGTGGGCCGTAGGCGGTGACGACCAGCTTTTCCAAAATGGGGAAGCGCGCGAGCGTTTGCTGCACTTTCTCCGTAGTCACCACTTCCACATCGGCCACCTCTTCTTCGGTTGACTTGAGCTTGCCTTCCGAGAGCCAGGTAGCGGGCAATGACTGCATGCGGCTGGTGGTGTGCTCAGCGCTGAGCACGATCTGGCTGATTAGTTTGTCCTTGGCGCGCCGCAGTTCGTCTTCGTGGACGCCCTCTTTCACCAGCGTCTTGAGTTCGGTTTGCATCAGGCGCAGCACTTCGGGCGCGTTGGTGGGGCTGGTGGTGGCATACAGTTCCACCAGTCCGGTGCCATGAAAGGACATCAGACCGGCCACTGCCGCTTCGGCCAGCCCTTTCTGATGGATGTTCCAGAACATCCGCGAGCCAGAGCCATCGCCTAGCACCATGCATGCCAGTTCCATCGCGTAATAATCCGGGTCTTCCAGCGCCAGCGAAGGGAAGGCCATCAGAATCTGCTCCTGTTGCAGCTTTTCTTTGGTGCAGACCGCCGTCGCCGATGCGGCGGGAGCGTATGGCTGGGCGACACGCCCGGCTTCGCCGCTTTGCCAGCCTGAGCAGTAGCGTTCGGCCAGTTCCAGCACCTGTTCCCACTGGAAATTGCCTGCCACCGTCAGAATCAGATTGTTGGCGCTGTAGCGCTGCCGCCAGTAGTCGCGCATCCATTCGACATCCATTGCCCCGATGCTCTCGCGCGACCCCAACACCTCGCGGCCCAGCGGGTTCTGATCGAAGTAATGCTTCATCAGCCAGCGATATGCCTGGCGCGAGGGCACTTCCTCTGAGCGGGCAATCTCCTCGATAATGACGCCGCGCTCGGTGCTAAACTCGTCGGCATCCAGTTTGGGCTGCATCATATCGGCTAGAAGCTCGATGGCGGGGGCCAGATTTTCGCCCAGGATGCGCGCGTAATAGAAGGTTTGCTCCAGGGAGGTAAAGGCATTAAACTCCGCGCCGATATTGTTGAACGCCAGGCTAATATCTTCGGCGGAGCGCTTCGCCGTGCCCTTGAAGACCATATGCTCCAGGAAATGCGAGACGCCGAAAAGGCGAGGGTCGGCTTCGTCGCGCGCGCCTGTGCGCACGTGAAAGGCCACAGCCACCGACTCGAAATCGGGCATGTGTTCGGCCAATATCTGCAAGCCGTTCGGCAGCCGGTGGGTGTAAAAGCGGCTGCCGTTGCCGTTGCTCTGCGTTGCCTGTGAGCTTGAGCTAGTCATGAGTGCAACCCTTTCTTGGGGGACCACGGCGGCGAGATGCCTGGGATGCGTGCGCCGCGCATAGGAAAACAGCGAGTATAGCCCAGCCATTGCTGACAATCGCTGGCGGAGATTTGTCTCATCATAGCCCGTGCCGGATGGCTCTGTCAAACGACACTCCGTTGCCCGCCTTGCGTCAACGCTGCCGCTGTGTTATGCTGCCTCCATTGCCGCGTGGGGTCGTCCAATGCGAGAGAGGTTTGCGCGGGAAGTGTGGTTATGCTGGGCGATCTTCCTGGGTGTGGGCCGAGTCTATGGTTGGAAGGAGCATGTTTGATGAATCAACCCCCCGATGGCTCGCCAGCTTCTTCACTGCATTCGATGGCACTTTTCTCGCCGACAGCCCCGGCGGTAGAGGGAGCAGGTGTGGCTGGGGCAGCCCCTGGCTATCGCCGGGCTGGTTTGCGCCGGGTGGGTCTTTCCGCCATCTCCAAGGATGGTCTGGAGTTTTCGGCTGGCTTGAAAAGCCTGGATTTTCCGGCGAACCCTGAACTCTACACGCGCGCCTTAAACGCAGCGATTGAGATGCTGCATGCTGATGGTGGTGTGCTGGCAATGCTCGACCCAACAGGTCAGCGCTTGCTCATTCGCCAGGAGCGGGTCATCGGGGTGCTGGAAGCAAACTATACGGCGCTGGCAATGTTAGGGAATCCAACACAACCAGGGAGCAAATCCAGAGAAGGCCCTGCCTCGCCTGAGCTAGAAAAGACCCGTCCACTGCCTGCGGTGCCAACGGCTGCCAAGACCCCCAGCAAGCCCCTCACGCAGATGCCTGCCTCCGTTGAGGGCGAAGAGGAGAGCGCCGAGGATGTGCTGGGCCTTGCGTCTGCTGGCGTTACGGAAGCGCAGGCGCGGGGATATGCCTGGGGAGCAGGCTTCCTGGGACATGTCTGGAAAATGAACCAGGCGCTTCTTCTTTCCAATGAGAAATGCCGCGAACTTCCCCGCGACGAAACCACGCCGCCCGATCAAGACCTGGCCTGGCATATCGGCGCGCCCATCCGCGTGCTTGACCCGCTGCTCCCTTTTGCCATTGATGAACCCGCCTCGGTGGTGGGCGTGATTGCCGTTGCCTTTCGCGATAAGCACTGGTCGCCGCCCAAGCGCTATATGGAGATGCTGCAACTGCATGCGGACCGCGTGGCGCTGGCGCTGCAAACGGCCTGGCTGGAAGAGACACGGCATCGCCAGGCAAAGTTTCTCCGCTTACTGCATGATGTGACGCTGCATTTTTCGACGACGCTCGATCAAGAACAACTGTTTGTCGAACTGCATCAGTTGGTCAGCGCGGTGCTGGGCACTACTTCTTTTACAATTATGCTCTATCATCGCGACCACGACAAAGAGGAAGTTGAATTTGCCTATACCGCGGAACGTCTCGCGCCAGAGGTCGCCGCGTCGGCGAAGCATCGCACGGTGAAAGAAAAGCACATGCCTGCCTGGTGGAAGAAGGTGAAAGATGGCACGATTGTGACCATCGCGACGCCTGAAGAGCGGCAGGAATATGCGAAGGCGCTGCACGTGGGCTGGCTGGCCGATGAAGCGTATGAAGCGATGCTGATCGTGCCGCTGCTGACCCGCACGCGCGAGCATATTATTGGCGCGCTGGGGGTGGCAAGCAATCATCCACGTTCCTACACGCACGAGCAGATCGAGATGCTGGAAACGATTGCGCACACGGCTGCGTTCGCTTTTGAAAACGCAGACCTCTATGATCGGAGCAAAAGCTCGCTGGAACAGGCCAGAAACCGCAAGCGCCAGGTTGCGGCGCTGAACAATGCCGTCAACACCCTCAACGCCAGCTTAAATGTTGATGAGATTTTGAAAAAGCTGGTTAAACAGGCTAACCTCCTGACGGCGGCCCAGCTTTGCACCGTCCTCCTCTATGAGGAAGATGGCAAAACGTTGGTGGCGCGGGCCTCCAATGCAAGCGAAACGCGCTTGCTCGAGTGGGGGCTGACAGCGCTAGAGGATTTTCGCATCCAGCCAACGGACGATATGATGAAACAGCTTCGCAATGGGGAAACCGTCGTGCTTAATGACCTGGAAGCAGAGCGCGCTTCCGAAACGCCAGAGGGCGAATTCTATCGTCACTACGAGGCGCATTCGGTCTTGTTGGTTCCGATCCAGCGGCAGGGAACGCTTCAGGGGCTGCTGGTTGTCTATACGCCTGGCAAGCGCCATCTCTTCCAGCCAGATGAGATTTCCTTGCTGGAGGGGCTGGCCGGGCAGGCGGCGGTGGCTATTCACAATGCTCAGTTGTATATGGACCTGGAAAGGGCGTACGAGCAGCAAAAAGAACTGGATCATCTGAAGGATGATTTTATTGTGACGGCTTCGCATGAGTTTCGCACTCCGCTGAGCGCGATTCATGGCTATGCCTCATTGCTCCAGCGCCACAGCGCCAAGCTGACGACAGACCAGGCGCGCCGCTTTTCCACCGAAATTACGCGCGCTGCCCAGCAACTTGTGGGCATGGTGACCACCCTGATGGATGCCTCGCGGTTGGATTCGCGCAAGCTGTTGCTCAGTCCTCAGTCGGTTGAGGTGCGTTCGCTGGCCGAGAGCGCGCTGGCCCTGGTCCAGCCAGATATTCAGCAGCCGATCCATATGGAGATTCCCGCCGACCTCTGGGTCCATGCTGATCCTGATCGACTGCGCCAGGTGATGACCAACCTGCTGACGAATGCCGGAAAATATTCTCCCCCTACGAGTCCTATTGATTTTATTGCTCGCGTGGAGGAGCGCTTTACCTTGCCGGACGTGCCGCCGACGGGTAAGACTGGCGGCCTGACGAGTGGGGGAATAGATGCCAACGGCGCGCCCGGGGCGGGCAGCGCCGCCGCGCAGACGGAGCCGTCGGCCTATCTGATTGTCAGCGTGGTTGATCGCGGTGATGGTATCACACCAGAAGATCAGAAAAAGTTGTTTCAGAAGTTTGTCCGGCTGCAACGCTCGTTGACGACTCCGGTGCGCGGGACAGGGTTGGGGCTGTATATTTGCCGCCAGTATTTGAGCGCGATGGGGGGTGCGATCTGGGTAGAAAGCGCGGTCGGTGAGGGGTCGACGTTTCACTTTGCGCTGCCGCTGGTGCCGCCCCCGGCTGAGATGGCTGGCAATGGGAAAAGTCCATTTACCCCACATGGGTGAAGATTATACACCTTGTTCGTTGTACACAGCGTGGTATTCCTGATATACCTGGAAAAATACTCGTTGTGTGGGTCAAGGGGGAGCAATTATGCAAATTGTTCACAGCGCAGCCTCTGACCAGACGGAGGCTGACGAAACGCCCAGGGTGTTGATTGTGGATGATGATGCGGCTATTCGTAAGATGCTGGTGGATGTGCTCTCATTGGAAGGATTCCACACGGAAACAGCCCGCGATGGGCGCGAGGCGCTGGCCGTGTTAGAGGATGGCCGAAAACGCATTATGCTGCTGGATTTGATGATGCCCATTATGGATGGATGGGAAGTCTGCCGTCACCTGGCCGTGCGCCCGGCGCTGCGACAGCACCTCTCGATTATCCTGATGTCGGCGGGGGAAAAGTTGGAGCAGGCGCGTGACCTCCAGGTGGAAGGCTATCTTGCCAAGCCCTTTGATGTCGATCATCTGTTGGAGTGCCTGAATCCGTTTGTGACGGACGCCCAATCCTAGTAAAAGGAGCGCAGGGAAATTTTCTCTACGCTCCTTTTAGGAAACATCCCACTCCTGCTCTGACGCCTCGATGGTTGCCTCCTGCTGGGTCAGATCATTCTCTTCCCTGTTTTCAAGGCCGCTGGCGGTGGTGTCTGCCTCTGGCTGGGCCGATTGATTGGAGTAGAGAGGTTTGGGGATGCTGGCATCAGTCAGGGTCAGGAAGTTGTCGGATGGTGGCTCCAGAATGGAGTGCGCCCGCCGCGCAGCGGCGCGGCTGCCAGCCCAGCCCAGCGCGCCACCTACGACAAAGAAGAGCAGAGCGGCGATGAGGCGCGTGCTCACAAAGTTGGTTAGCGCCAACCCCTGCGGGGTGCGCAGCGTATCCACCAGGATATAGAGTGTCTGCCCGACCCAGAAGAGCAGCATGGTGATGCTCCCGGAGATCAGTCCATCTCGGCTCCCTTCGCCGCTGCTGGCCGTTGGCCCGCTCAGTCCCGCGTAATAGGCCAGCACGGCAGCTATGGCTACTGTCAGAAAGCCTGGCAGAAGATCGAGAAGCAAACCGGCGATCTGGCCTGACTCCAGGTCTATGGTGCTGGCGCTTCCATGTTGCAGCGCGCTCGCGCCAAAGAGCAGAAAGATGGTGATGCAGCCTGCAATGATGCCCAGCTTTACGCCGCGCTGCCTGGCTGTGCCACCGAGCGCTTCTGCGATGGTTCCCCGTGAGTTCCGTGTCTCCATGCCTGATCCCCCTCACCTGCTTATCTATATGCTGGCTTGCTGCCTGGCTCCCAGAGAATTATGCCTCAGGGTCGGCTGTGGTCGCGCTGTCTTCGCCACGGCTGGCACGGCGCGAACCGGTGTTGCTGGTGCGCCTCCGACCACGCTGAAGGCGGGGCGCAGCCTCGTTTTCTGTGTCGGTCTGGGATGATGCCTCCGCCGTGGCGGAGGGAACCACCATGCCTTCGGTGTCTGGCTCGTCGGCAGTGGCCTGTGCATCTTCCCCTGCGCCCGTCTGCGTGTCTGGCGCTGCCTCCTCTAAGGCTGGGGCTTGCTCTGGCTCTGGCTGGGCTGGCGCGTGCGTTTCGCCCTGGGGCGTTTCCTCGGCCTGGGATGTAGCGCTTTCCTGGGCTGCTTCAGCCTGATCTTCCGTTGCAGCGGCTTGCTGCTCTTGCGTGGCGGAGGGCAGCCGGTTGCGCGCTTGAAGGGCCGCATTCACGGCGTCGGCTTCTTCTTTGGTCCAGGCGTGCGAGGTCCGTTGAATGAAGAAATAGTATGGGATCATGGCAATCAGGACGAAGATGGCGGTCCATTGGGCTTGCTTGAGCGCGTCGATGCCCAGGAAGGGCACGGTTGGCTCACTGCCGCGCCAGAAAAAGACGATGAACTGCGTGAGGCCATAGCCCACCAGATAGACGAGCGAGACCAACCCCATTTTGATACGCGGCAGTCGCAGCAGCAGCGGCAGCAGGATTGCCAACAAGATCAGGTTCATCAGTATCTCGTAGGCCGCTGCCGGATGCACCGGGACCGAGGTTTGGGTGAAAGCATGCGGGTTGGTGTACAGCGTGGCCCACGGCACGACATGGGGGTCGGAGACGCTGCCCAGGCACGGCGCTGAGCTAGGCAGCGCGCAAGCGCTTGTGTCGGGAGGAACAGAAAGAGTTCCAGCCGGATAGCCGACAATGTCTCCATTGACCAGGTTGCCAAAGCGCCCGAAAATCTGCCCTACCGCTGCGAAGAAGGTGGCAATGTCCAGCGCCAGCCAGATGGGCAACTTGCGCCGCCAGGCGACAAACGCGACGGTGGCCGTACCCAGGAAAATCGCGCCAAAGAAGGCCATGCCCCCGTTCCAGACGGCAATGATATTGATCGGTTTTTCTAAATAGTCCGAGACCAGATCAGGCTGCTGAATAACGAAGTAGAGCCGCCCGCCGATGAGTCCGCCCAGCGCAGCCCACCAGAAGATGCTGTAGACAACATCGGCGTGTAGTCCCAGCCGTCTGGCATAGCGCAAGATGGCCCAGAATGCTATCAAGATGCCCACTACATAGGCAACTCCATACCAATGAATTGTCAGCGGGCCAATGTTAAAAGCAGGATCGATATTGATGATGATATAGGCGAGCGTGGAAAAGCTCTTGAACATACTATCGGCCATCCTCCCGGCTGGTATCGGCAGAGCGGGCGTGGGCGAATCGTTCGCACGTCCGGCCACCGCCATTATGCCCCAGCCGCCACTCAATGTCAATTTTCGGCAGGCGGCGTCACCCATGGAAGCCACCCGCAGAAAAGTGCCTTCTCGGGTTGCTCTATGCCAATATACCTATGCAGTTGTTTCTTGTTCGGCTTCTGTCTATAATAAGGCCAGCTATTGCGCGGAGGAATCAGAGGAGGAATCAATTGAGAACGATATGTGTGATTGGTACTGGATATGTGGGCCTGGTGACTGGCACCTGCCTGGCCGATATGGGCAATCAAGTGACCTGTGTCGATATTATTCCGGAAAAAATTGAAAAATTGAATGCGGGTATCTTGCCCATCTATGAGCCTGGACTGGCAGAATTGGTCGAGCGCAATGTGCAGGCCGAGCGTCTGCGTTTCACGACGAGCTATCCCGAGGGCCTGGCGGGCGCTGAATTTATTTTTATCGCCGTTGGCACCCCAACCGGGCAGGATGGGCACGGCGCGGATTTGCGCTATGTGGAGAGCGCCGCGCGTTCCATTGCCGAAGAGTTAGACCACTATGCGGTGGTGATTAATAAAAGTACCGTTCCGGTGGGGACGGGCGATGTGGTGGCAAACCTCATTCGCCAGAACCTCAAACGCCCGGATGTGCGCTTCTCGGTGGTGTCGAATCCCGAATTTCTGCGCGAGGGCGCTGCCGTGCAAGATTTCTTTCAGCCTGATCGCATCGTGCTGGGGTCCACCGAGCGCGATGCTGCTTTGCTGGTGTCGCAACTGTATATGCCGCTGCGCGCGCCCTTTGTGATTACCGACATTTATACGGCTGAAATGATTAAGTATGCCTCGAATGCGTTTCTGGCAACAAAAATTTCATTTATCAACGAGATCAGCCGCATCTGCGAGCGGCTGGGGGCCGATGTCAAAGAAGTGGCTGCGGGGATGGGCTATGACAAACGCATTGGCCGCGCTTTTCTGGATGCTGGCCTGGGATACGGGGGCAGTTGCTTCCCGAAAGACGTCAAAGCTTTGGCCCATATGGGCGCAGAGGCAGGCTTGCATCCCCAGCTTTTGAACGCGGTGATGGAAATTAACCAGGACCAGCGGCGGCAGGTGGTGGATAAACTGGTCTCGCTGCTGGGTGGGCTGCGCGGCGCACAGGTGGGTATCCTGGGGCTGGCGTTCAAGCCCAACACCGATGATATGCGCGAGGCCGCTTCGATTGATATTATTCACTGGCTGCTGGCGCAGGGTGCCGAGGTGCGCGCCTATGACCCGGTGGCAACGGAGACGGCACAGCAGGTGCTGGCCGGTTTGCCGGTGACGTATTGTAAGACCAGCTATGAGGTGGCCGAAGGGGCTGACGCTCTGGTGGTGGTTACTGAATGGAATGAGTTCAAATCCCTCAATATGCTGCGCATTCACGATAGCATGCGGCGGCCTGTCTTGATTGATGGCCGCAACATCTATGAGCCAACGGAAATGCAGCGGCTGGGGTTTATGTATCGGGGCATGGGGCGCGCTTCGGGCAATGCGCTGCTGGGCCTGTCCAATGGACAAAGCGCGAATGGCGCTCCTGCTGAAGCGCGCGTTTCGGCAGCTTTGCCCAAAACCTCCAGCGCCAACTAGCTATGTGCGCTGGCGCGAGCGAGGTCGAGGGGTCTGCCTGAGGGAGAACAATGTCTGGCACACGAGCCGATTCGACTGTACCGCCTGGGGAGTCGGGCGTGCTGGTGGGTGTTGATCTGGTGGAGGTGGAGCGCATCGCCCAGACGGTTGAGCGCTTTGGTCTGCGCTTTCTGGAGCGGGTCTTTACCCGGGACGAGCTTCAGGAGGGTCGGCGTCGCGTGACCTGGCTGGCCGGGCGTTTTGCTGCGAAGGAAGCCTGCGCCAAAGCGCTCGGCACCGGGGTTGGCGCGGCAGTTGCCTGGCGAGATATGCAGGTGCTGCGCCAGCCCAGCGGCAAACCTACCTTGCGCCTGTCCGGTGATGCGGCTGTGCGAGCGGCAGCGCTGGAGATTACCCAGATTGATCTGAGCATCTCCCATACCCATCACTATGCTATTGCTGTGGTGGTTGCTCTGACGACCGGAGCCGCTTCCAGTTCAAGCGGTTCTTCAGGCATCGCTGCCGGACCAACGCCCTCTTGAGCAAGCTGACAGGTGAGCGAAGCCGATGTGAATCTCTCTTGCCAAGGGGTGTTGGAGGCATTCGATGCAATACGCTAGCTTAGCGCTTTCTCTGGCCTGGCCGCAGATTGTGGTTGCCATCCTCTGGTTGGGCGTGGCGCTCGTTGCCCTGTGGTATACGCGCGCCACCGGACGACCTGTCTTTCTCTTTGGTGGCATCGCTGCGCTGATGATCTCGCTGAGCGAGGTGCTCTCGCCCTTCCGCCTCGCGTATCGCTACTTTACACACCGGGAGTATTGCGCCTCAACTGCTGCGTGTACCGTCGAGTTACAATTCGGCGCGGCTAAATTCGAGTGGTTGCTTGTGGGCATTGCGGCGTTTGTCTTTCTGGCAGGTCTCTATCTGGAGGTGCGGCGGGCGCGCAGACGCGCAGCAGCCAACAACGCGGCGCGTGCGGCGGCCAGGAATGCGGCGTTGGCAGAAAAGAGCGCTGCTTTGCCCGACGCTCTTCCACCATTTCCAGCGGATGAGCAACCCACGCTCTCCAGGCGGCCACCAGGCGGTGAACCACGTTAGAGCGGCAGATCAGCAGAGTCCCATAGTTGTATCACCGGGTCGTTGGAGGCAATGGCGAGCAATCCATCGTTGGGGGTGAGTGCGACCGCGTTGACGCCGCCTTCGAAACTGTCCAGAACGGCCAGGCAGCGAGCCGTTTGGGGCTGCCAGAGCCGCACCGTTCCATCATAGCCTGCCGAAACAAGCAATCTTCCATCTGCTGAGAAGGTGAGGCTGCGCACCATCTCTTCGTGGCCCTCTAAAGTATGCAGAAGTTTGCCGTTCTCCAGGTTCCACAGCCGTACCAGATAATCGTTCGACCCCACGGCCAGCATGCAGCCATCCGGCGAAAAGGCGAGCGCGTTGACGCCCCCAAAATGGCCGTCCAGCACGCGCGCCTGACGCCCCTGGGGCATTTCCCAGAGCCGCACGGTTTCATCGTTGGCGCCGGAGGCCAGCAGATGGCTTGCCGGGGAGAAAACGACGCTGGTAACTTCGTCATCGTGGCCGCCCAGTTCGCCTATGGGCTTCCCGGTTGAGGGATGCCAGAGGCGCACCGAGGTATCAGTTGCGCCCGATGCCAGCCAGGAGCCATTGGGCGCGAAGTGCAGACCCCAGACGGTGGCATCGGGCTGTTCAATGATGCGCGGCGCGCGTCTATTGCGCAGGCTCCAGACCCGTATGCTGTGATCGCTTGAGGAGGAGGCCAGCGCCTGGCCGTTGGGGGCAAAGGCCAGCGACAGGATGTTGCCTTCGTGGCCGCTGAAGGTTTGCAGGCATTCTCCGGTTGCGATGTTCCAGAGCCGGATAGCATGATCGTTTGCGCCGGACGCGAGTGTCTGGCCGTTGGGGGAGATAGCAAGGCTCTGCACCCAATCGCTGTGCCCGCGGAAATGACGTACTGGTTGAGGCTTGCGAGCCATCATGCTCGTCTCCTTTGCGATGGGCGCTCTGCCAGCCTGTTGGTAGCCCTGTTTCTCTGGCGCTGGTAGCATCAGTGTCCTCGTATCCTGTATAGTATGGCTGGCATCAGAGAATGTCAACCTGTTTCTAAACGGTCCTATCTCTTCCCATCGCTTCTGGTCCAGCAGAGGCGATGAACCAGCCTCTTCAGGCGAACTGTGTACTTTTCTACAAGGAGACTGCCATGCCACTGAGCGCCCTGGGATTATTACTGCTTGCGGCGGTGCTGCATGCGCTTTGGAATTTGTTGGTCAAACGGGCAGGAGAAAAGCAAATCTTTACCTGGTGGGCGCTGGCGGTTGGTGTGGTGTGTTTTAGCCCGCTGGTGGTCTTTGGCACGGCGCTGCCTGGCCGGGCCTGGCCCTATATTCTGGGCAGCGCGGCGATGGAAGCCGTGTATTTTATCGCTTTGACATTGGCCTATAAACTGGGCGATTTTTCGCTGGTGTATCCGCTGGCGCGTGGCATGGCTCCGGCACTGTTGGCTGTCTGGGCGGCGCTCTTTCTGGGCGAGCGACCCACACCTTTGGGCCTGGTGGGGCTGGGCATTTTGCTGGTGGGCTTGCTGGTGGTGGGTAGCGGAGCGTGGTGGTCGCAGCGCAAAGTTGCCGCTGTGTCGAAGCTGGCGCTGGGAGCCACGCTGCTGGTAGCTTTTTCTATTTCTGTGTATACGGTGATTGATGGGGCTGCGGTGCGTTTTACCGACCCCTCGCCCTATACCGTGGTGGTGCTTGGCCTGAGCGCGGTGTTCACAGCGCCCGCAGTGCTGGCGCGCTACGGCCAGAAAGCCATGCTGGCGGAATGGCGCGCCAACTGGCCGCGCATTCTGCTGGTGGGCGTGCTGATGATGCTGACGTTTGTGCTGGTGCTGCATGCCTATACGCTGGCGCAAGTGAATTATGCCGGAGCCATTCGTGAGGTCAGCGTGGTCTTCGGCGCGCTGGCCGGGTGGCTCTGGCTGAATGAGGGGTTTGGCGTGCAGCGCGCCATTGGCGCTGCCCTGATCTTTGCGGGCATTCTGGTCATTGCGGTGGCCGGGTAAGTGGCTATCCTGAAGCCGAGCGCGTATAATCTCCCTTGAGTCGCTTATCTTTTGTTAGTAACTTTGCGCAGGGAGGTTTACATGCATATAGGCATTGGTTTGCCTTCGACGATTCCTGGCGCTCCTGCTCCGCTGGTCCTGGATTGGGCCAGGCGGGCCGATGCGGGGCCGTTTTCTAGTCTGGGAGTGCTTGACCGGCTGGTGTACACCAATTATGAGCCGCTGGTGACGCTGGCGGCGGCGGCTGGGGTGACGCAGCGCATTCGCCTGATGACGACGGTGCTGATTGCGCCGCTGCGTAATGCGGGTATCCTGGCAAAGCAGGCGGCTACGATTGATGCGCTTTCCAATGGCCGACTAACGTTGGGCCTGGGGGTCGGTGGCCGGGAGGATGACTTTCTCGCCGCGCCCGTCGCGATGAAGGGGCGTGGGCGCCGCTTTGAGCAGCAGCTTGACGCGATGACGCGCATCTGGGCTGGTCGGCCAGCGGGCGAAGGCGTGGGACCAATTGGCCCAAGGCCAGCGCGGGCAGGCGGCCCTGAAGTGCTGATCGGGGGCAACTCACCGGATGCTTTGCGCCGTGTCGGGCGCTGGGGCGATGGCTTTATTTCCGGCGGGGGCGGTGTTTCTGAGCGCACTGTCGCCGCGTACAAGCTGGCTGAGGAGGCCTGGAAGGCGGCAGGGCGGCCAGGCAAGCCGCGCTTCGTGGCGGCGTTCTATTACGGCCTTGGTCCCGACGTGGCGGAACGGGCGGCAGGCTATATCCGCGATTATTACGCGTTTCTGGGGCCGATGGCGGAATATATTGCGAAATCCATTGTCTCTTCGCCAGAAGCGGCGCAGCAAACATTCCAAAGCTGTGTGGAGGCTGGCGTGGATGAAGTGATTGCCTGGCCGTGTATTGCTGAACTCGATCAGGTTGATCGCCTGGCTGAAGCTGTAGAAAGGTTTTCCTCATGAACGTTTCTGAAGCCATTCGCGGGATGCGCGCGGTGCGTCATTTCACCGCTCAACCGGTGCCAGAAGAGACGATACGGACTATTCTGAACGCGGGGCGGCGGGCGCAAAGCTCGAAGAATACGCAGCCCTGGCAGTTTGTTGCTATCCGCGACAAAGAGACATTGAAACAACTTTCCGAGTGCGGCGCGTTTGCGCAGCATCTGGCGGGCGCGGCATTTGCCGTGGCGCTCATTTCGCCCAACCCTGCCGGCTTCGATCTGGGTCAGGCGACGGCGTTCATGCAGTTACAAGCGTGGGAACTGGGCATCGGCTCGTGCATCGCCTCGATCTACGAGCCGGAGCGCGCCAAAAGCATCCTGGGCGTGCCAAACGACCTGCATTTTACCGTTGCTCTATCGTTTGGCTATCCCGACCCCGCTCAGCAGCCCCCTGCCCCACGGCCAGGCGGACGCAAGTCACTTGATGAAGTGGTGCATTGGGAGAAGTGGTGAGCAGCACCAATCTGTTGAGCAGATCGAGGTAAAAATAGCGAGCGGAAAGGTTCCTGAAAACCTCCGCTCGCTTTCTTCTAATGGAAGGGGAATAGGCACGCCTGATAGGGTGGGCCAATGGTATTTGGCTTCACTCTGAGGTATTTGCCTCGATCAACTCCCGCGTGCGCTCCAGGATGGTTGGCGGAAAGGGACAGGATTTGCGAAGTTGGGTGTCCAGATGCACGCCCGTCAGCGTGGTTGTCGCGGCAATTTCTCCGGTTTCCAAGTTGCGCATCTCATGGGCAAAGCGGAGGACCTTTTCCCTGATTTCGAGGACACGCGAAGAAATGGTGATGAGGTCGCCCGCGTGTAACTCGCGCAGATAGCTGATCTCTTGCTGGACTGCGGCCATGCCTCGCTGCTGCTCCCGCAGGTAGGAGGGGGTCATGCCCAGCACAGCAAAAAGCTGCCAGGTAGCTTCATCAAATTTGCCGACATACCACATGACATTCATATGCCCCATGTGGTCGCATTGCCAGGGGTAGACGACGCCTCGATGCGTCAGCAGAAGATCAGACAACGCCTCGCTCCTTTTGGTATATCTCTGACCAGCTTATGAGACATATTTAGTTGCGCAGCGGCTTACCCGTGGTGAGCGTGTAGGCGATGCGCTCCTGCGTCTTTTCCGTGCCTAGCAGGCTCAGAAAGCCTTCGCGCTCCAGATCAAGGATATCTTGCTCGCTCATCTCCCTCAGGAACGAGGTTTCGCCGCCAGTCAGCACCCGCGCCACCTGACTGGCGACCACCAGATCATGCTCGGTTGCCAGACCTTGTAGGTGAAGGCCGCGCGCCTGCTCCTCCAGTACCGTCCGCGCGCCTGGTCCTGGCAGATGGAACGTTGGCGGCGTGGGCGGCTGCCACGCGCCGCGCGCCTTGGCTTCGGCCAGGGCAACGGCGTCGGCCTTGGCGTCGGTCAGCAGCCGCTCGCGGTCCAGCGTGATGGCGTCCTCCTTGCGCATGAAGCGGTAATCCTGCGCCTGCGCGGCGCTGGTCGAGACAGTGGCTGTGGCGATCAACTCGAAGGCGCGGCGCACGGGCGGGAATGGCCCTTTCTCGCGGGTTTTGCTCCATCGTGCCAGCATCTCTTTGCAGCCGCCGCCAGCAGGCAGCAAGCCCACACCCGTTTCGACCAGGCCGATGTAGGTTTCGGCGGCCAGCCGCGCTTTGGAACTGTGCATCACAATCTCAGCGCCGCCGCCCAGCGTGCGGCCCGCCGCCGCGACGACGACGGGCGTCTGGCTATATTTCATCGCCATGTTCAGGTCTTGCAGCCCGCGCACCTGCTGGTCGATGACCTCCCACTGCCCTGTTTTGGCGGCCATCACCAGCGCGAAGATGTTGGCCCCGGCAGAGAAGTCGGGTGCCTCGTTCCCGATGACCAGCGCGCGGAAGTTTTTCTGCGCCTCTTCCAACGCCTGCGCCATCATCTTGCCCATATCCTCATCGAGCGCGTTCATCTTGGCGTGGAACTCGACACAGAGCACGCCATCGCCCATATCGAGAAGGCTGGCCGAGGCGTTCTCAGCAACGATCTGGTTGTTTTTGCGCAATGTCGCCAGTCGGACCAGTCCCTCTTCGCCCGTCACTGGCTGGAACGTTCTGGCGCTGAAGTCGAAGTAGCGCTGCTGGCCTGTCTGCGTTTCGGGATAGAAGCGCTGTTCCGGTGTCGCCAGCACGTCCTTGAGCAGCTGCGGCAGCGGGCGGCCTTCGCGCTGCATGCGTTCTGCCGTCCATTCCGCGCCCAGCGCGTCCCAGCTTTCAAACGTGCCTTGCTCCCAGTTGAAGCCCCAGCGCATCGCCCGATCAATGTCCACGATGTTATGCGCGATTTCGCTGGCGTGTTCGGCAGCGTAGGCCAGGGTGTCGGCGGTCACTTCCCAGGCCAGCGTGCCCGCGCGATCATCGCTGCTCATGATGATTTTGGCGCGCTCGGAGACATCGGGGTTGTTGCGCGCCTTGCCAATGGACTCAAAGCGCACCTTGTCCTGCGGGTGATATTCCAGGGTGGCCGGGTCGATCACCAGAATCTGGGTCTGGCCCTCGGCGTCCTTGACACGCTTGTAAAAGCCCTGGCCGCCTTTTTCGCCGGTCCAGCCGCGTTTGACCATCTCGCGCACGAAGTCGGGAATCTTGAAGACCTCGCGCTGCGGGTCGTTGGGCAGGTTCTCGTAGAGGTTATCGGCGACATGCACCAGCGTATCAATTCCGGCGATGTCGGCGGTGCGGAAGACGGCAGACTTGGCGCGGCCCAGTGGCTCGCCAAAGATAGCGTCCACCTCTTCGATCTTATAACCTTCATCCAGCGCGTGGCGGATGGTCACGCAGAAACCATAGCTGCCCAGCCGGTTGGCGATGAAGTTCGGCGTGTCTTTGCAGACAACGATGCCCTTGCCCAGGCGTCCCGCGCCAAACGCTTGCATGAACGCCAGCAGCGCGGGGTCGGTGTGTTCGCCTGGCACAAGTTCCAGCAGCTTGAGGAAGCGCACCGGGTTAAAGAAATGGGTAATCAAAAACTGACGCTGGAACTTCTCGTTCCGTCCCTCCAGCAAGAGCCGCGCCGGAAGGCCGGACGTGTTAGAGGTGATGATGGTGTTTGCCCCAAGTATCGGCTCGATCTTGTCGTACAGGTCGCGCTTGATGTCCAGCCGCTCAAAGACCGCTTCAATCACCAAATCGACGCCCGAGAGCCTGGGCAGATCATCTTCGATGTTCCCCGGTGTGACGAGTGCCGCGCTGCGTGGGGTGTAAAAACCCGGCGCGGGCTTGGCTTTCAACTGGCGGTCGATGCCGGTGGTGGCGACGCGGCTGCGCGTTGCATGGTCCTTGCTGCCCTGGGCGTCGGTGGGTACGATGTCCATCAGCAAGGTGGGGATGCCGACGTTCGCCAGATGCGCGGCGATGCCAGCGCCCATGACGCCCGCGCCGATGACGGCTGCGCGTTCAACGTTGTAGGTCATGTTCAAACCTCTTTCTGTTGCTCACACACAGCCTACGCGACACGCTCAAAGATGGTGGCAACGCCCTGGCCGCCGCCAACGCACAGCGTGGCGATGCCCAGCCGCTTATCATAGGTCTGGAGGTCGTTCATCAGTGTGGCGATCAACCGCGCGCCGGAGCAGCCCAGCGGATGGCCGAGCGCAATCGCGCCGCCGTGGACGTTGAGCTTTTCTTCGTCGATGCCAAGCTCCTGGATGACGGCCAGATTCTGAACAGCGAATGCCTCGTTCAGTTCGATCAGGTCGATGTCGCTGAGCTTGAGGCCAGCGCGCTTGAGCGCTTTGTTGACCGCGCCGACGGGGCCGATGCCCATCACATCCGGCTCAACGCCTTGCACCGCCATCGAGAGCACGCGGGCAATGGGCTTGATGCCCAATTCTTTCGCTTTTTCTGCTGACATGACGACGACCGCCGACGCGCCATCGTTGAGCGGACTGCTGTTGCCAGCGGTGACGCTGCCACCCTTCAGGAAGGCTGGTTCCAGCGCTGCCAGGCGCTCCAGCGAGGTATCGCGGCGCGGACCATCGTCGATTTCCATCGTCTCGCCATTGGGCAGCGGGACGGGGACAATCTCGCGCTTGAAGGTACCGTTATCGGTGGCGGCAATGGCGCGCTGGTGACTGCGCAGGGCGAACTTATCTTGCGCTTCGCGGCTGATGTGGTAGCGCTGCGCCAGATTTTCGGCGGTCATGCCCATCGAGATGTAGACTTCATCGAAGCCTGGATTCTTCCTCCCTGGCTGACCGCAGATTTCGATGCCCTGCGGATTATTCACCAGTTTGGGGTTAAAGTCGGGGTTGAAGCCGCCCATCGGCACGCGCGACATGCTTTCGATGCCGCCCGCAACATAGGCATCGCCCATGCCCAGCAGAATGTTCTGCGCGGCCATGTTGAAGGCTTGCAAGCTGGAGGCGCAGAAACGGTTGACCGTGACGCCGCCAGCGGTATAGGGCAGGCCCGCCAGCGCCGTCACGATGCGGGCGACGTTCATGCCCTGCTCGCCTTCGGGCGTGGCGCAGCCCAGAATCACATCTTCAATCAAACTCAAATCAAGGTTCGGCACGCGGCCAACAGCGGCGCGCACCGCCAGCGCGGCCAGATCATCGGCGCGCACATCGCGCAAGCTGCCCTTGACGGCGCGCCCAATCGGCGTGCGCACGGCGCTGACAACAACGGCATCAGGCATGGGAAGTGGCTCCTTTGCGTAACAAGTCCCCAGGCAGCAGCGCCTGGGGACGAAAGATTTTTAGACTAAGCAACCAGCGGGTAGCCGCCCTTGTCGACGACCAGCGCGGCGATCTCGCGCTGGAGGGCGACGGCGTTCAGGTCGTAATCGCCCAGATAGGCGCGCACCTGCGCCAGTTCGGCGCGCAGTTCGTCGCCCGTGGCGATGGCTTGCAAAACGCGCTCCAGGTTGGCGCGCATATTCGTGAAGAAGCGCCAGAGCGTCAACTGCGCAAGCTTCGTATGCACCTGCGCGTTCGGATCGCCCGCCCGGTGAGCCATCAACGCGCGCGCCAGAGCGCTGTCGGTGGCGTACAGGTCGATCAACAGATCGGCGGCATACTCCATGAACTCTTCTTCCTGCTCCATCGCCGCCATGAACTTGAGCGCGCCTTTGGTGACGGTGTAGATGCTGGCGCGCTTGGCGCGTTCCAGCGCGTTTACCGCGTCGCGCAGGTCGGCGGGCGTGTCATCGGTGGCGAACTCGGATGCCTGACCGCTCTTGACCTCGGCCTCGGCAGCGCCATAGGCTGGCATCAGATCGATGCGGCCACCCATGGCGCGGCGGAAGAGTGTGCCCACCGAAAGCAATCGATTGATCTCGTTGGTCCCTTCGAAGATGCGGGTAATGCGCGCGTCGCGATAGGCGCGCTCAATCGGATATTCCTGCATGAAGCCGTAGCCGCCGAAGATTTGCACGCCTTCATCGACGCAGCGCGCGGTGGCTTCGGTGCCGAAGACCTTGGCAATGGCGGCCTCGATGGCATATTCCTCGATGGCAGTCAACTGCGCTTGATGATCCTCGCCCGCGTGGCGGCGGGCGACCTCGACCATGCCCACCGTGCGATAGGCCAGGCTTTCGGCGGCGTAGGCGTCGGAGGCCATATGCGCCAGCTTTTTCTTGATCATGCCAAAGGAGTTGAGCGGCTTGCCAAAGGCTTTGCGCTCGCTGGTATAGGGCGTCGCCAGCGCCAGCGCGCCCAGGCAGCTTGCCGCGCCGCCCGCGCCCAGCTTGAGGCGGCCAATGTTCAGGATGTTGAAGGCGATCTTGTGGCCCTTGCCCACTTCGCCCAGCACGTTCTCGACGGGCACCTTGACGTTATCGAAGTAGACGCTGACGGTGGATGAGCCTTTGATGCCCATCTTCTTCTCTTCGGCTCCGGTGGAGACGCCGGGCCAGTCGCGCTCGACAATGAAGGCGGTATGCTTGGTGTCATCGACCTTGGCAAAGACGATATAGACGTTGGCGAAACCGCCGTTGGAAATCCACTGCTTGCCGCCGTTGAGGATGTAATGCTTGCCATCTTCGGAGAGCGTGGCGCGTGTCTTGATGCCCATCGCATCGGAACCGTTGCCCGGCTCGGTCAGGCAGTAGGCGCTGATCAGTTCGCCGGTCGCCAGGCGCGGCAGATACTGCTCTTTCTGCTCGTGCGTCCCGTAATAGACAATCGGCAGCAGGCCGATGGTGGTTTGCGCGCCCATGGCGACGGCAAATGAGCCTTCTTTCTGCTCGGCGGCCACGATAGTACTGACGATCAAGCCAAGATCAGCGCCGCCGTACTCTTCCGGGATATCCACAGAGAGCAGGCCCTTCTCGCCCGCCTTCTTGACGAGACCAGGCATCAAGCCAGGTTCCTGGTGCTGAATGTCGTCGGCCTTGGGCAGCACTTCGCGCTCGAAAAACTCGCGCGCCGTGTCGCGAATCAGCCGCTGTTCCTCATCGAACTGTTCGGGTGTCAGGAACTCGGCCTGGGTGACAGGCGTCAGCAAATAGTTCGCGCCTGTCTGCACTTTGATTTCTGTAGCCACTCGTTTTCCCCTTTGAAAGCTGAACTAGAAAACTCTTCCATCGATCAGGCGCTTCTGGCGCGCTTTGCTGCTTCTTCTTCGCGCAGTGCCCGGCGCAGCACTTTGCCGATCATCGTCTTGGGCAGTTCGCTGCGGAACTCCACCTGCTTGGGCACTTTGTAGGCTGCCAGCCGCTCCTTACAATAGGCGATAATCTCTTCTGCTGTCGCCTGCTGCCCTGGCTTGAGTACAAGAAACGCCTTGGGCGCTTCGCCGCGATAGTCATCGGGGACGCCCACCAGCACCGCTTCGGCGACCTTCGGATGGGCATACAGTACCTCCTCCACCTCGCGGGGGAATATCTTATAGCCACTGGCAATGATCATGTCTTTGGCGCGGTCCACAATGGAGAAAAAGCCGTCCTCGTCCATGATGCCAATATCGCCGGTATGCAGCCAGCCGCCGCGCAGCATCTGCGCCGTCTCTTCAGGCCGATTCCAATAGCCCTGCATAACCTGTGGCCCGCGAATGCAGACCTCGCCGGGCTGCCCGGGAGGCAGCATGTCGCCGGTCTCGGGGTCTTGAATGGAGGCGTCGGTATCGGGGAAAGGTAGCCCGATGCCTGGCCGCTGCTCCCCATCGAGCGGGTTGCAGTGGGTGACGGGTGAGGCTTCGGAAAGGCCATAACCCTCGACGACCTTGCCGCCGGAGAGGCGTTCAAAGTTGGCCTGCACTTCTTTGGGCAGCGGCGCAGAGCCACTGATGCAGATACGCACCGAGCGAATGCTGCCGCCGTGCCGCTCGATCTCGCTGGCAACGCCCAGATACATGGTGGGCACGCCGGGGAAGATGGTTGGATGATACTTTTCGATCATCTTCACGGCGTCTCTGGCTTTATAGCGCGGCATCAAGACCAGCGCGGAGCCGCTCCAGATGCCGGTATTCATCGCGACGGTAAGACCATAGGAATGGAAAAAGGGCGCGGCGCACAGGATGACTTCGGGCTTTTTCGCCTCCTCCGTCCAGGCCCAGGACTGTATGGCGTTTGCCAGCAGGTTGCGATGGGTCAACATCGCGCCTTTGGAAAGGCCCGTTGTCCCGCCGGTATATTGCAACACGGCCAGATCGTTTGGCCCTGCCGCGGCGGGCAGCTTGTGCAGCGAGAACCAGCGCTCGTCGTGCTTGCCGATCAAGTCTTTGAACTGGTGAACCATGGGGGCGTCGCGCAGTTCCTGCCGGGAGGGCAGCGGCTGTTTGGCGCGGCGCTGCTGCAAGAGATAGCCTGCTGCCAGCACAGGCGGCAGGTAATCTTGCACGCCAGCCACGATGACCCGTTTGACTGGCGTTTTATCGCGCACATGCAGCAAGCGATGATACACCAGATCGAGCACGACGATGGTTTCTGCGCCGGAATCGGCAAGCTGATGTTGCAATTCCGGCTCGGTATAGATGGGATTGGTAGGGACGACCACCGCTCCCGCTTTCAGCGCGCCAAAGAAGGCAACGGGAAACTGCGGGATGTTGGGCAGGCAGATCGAAACGCGATCACCTGGCTTCACGCCCAGGTCAATCAGCGCGGCGGCAAAACGATCAGCCATCGCGCCAAGCTGGGCATAGGTGAAACGTCGGCCATAAAAGATGATGGCGTCGCGCGTGCCATAGGCACGCACCGCTTCATCCAACAGCCAGGTGAGCGGTTTGTCAGGATAGGTGAGCGTGTGAGGGACGGCGGGACCATAGTGGCGCAGCCAGGGGCGAGCATTCAGGTCTGAGGTGCTCGTCTGCGTCTGGCTGGTCGGCTGAGCGTTCGACATAGAGGCGCTCCTTCTTGGTAGACCTGCGGCTTGGCGCTGCCATAGCGCCTGGCAATACACGAGCATACAAGTGATGGCGCAATGCTGAATGAGTGTTTGTTATATGGTTAGAGTAAGAAGGGCGCGCGAATGTTTTCTGCGGCCATATGTGAATGACCGTTCAGCCTCTCAGACCTAAGAAACCAATTATTATTCATTATAAGGTGATTTCTGTGCAGATATGAATGTTGCCAGCTAACACTTTTTATGTTATACTGCCCTTAACAGCTAACAATGATAGACTTACCATTCAACACCCTCATCAGTGAATATCGCCGCCGTCGAGGCATGTCGCAGGGGCAGCTTGCACAGGCAACGCGCCTCTCGCGGACATATATCTATCACCTGGAAACGGGGCAGCGCAGCCGTCCATCGCCGCATGTGGCGCGTGTGCTGGCGCGAGCGCTGGAACTGCGCGGCGAATATCGCCGCCAGTTTTTTGAGGCGTTTTACGAATTGACCGGCGAACATGCCGAAGACACCACTGAGGAGCGCGAACTGCTGGACCTCAACGATCTGGCGGCGCTGATGGTGCAGAACATTTCGTATCCCGCGCACAATCTGGATCGCCTCTGGTATATTCGTTCGTGGAATCAACCGGCTGCCGAACTCTTTGAACTGGCGACATACGGCCTGGCAGCGCGTGGCGCGCCGCCGACGCATCTGCTGTCGATCATCTTCGACCCGGCCTCGCGCGGGCGGTTTCGCCCCTGGGAGGGTCTGGCGCGCCGCCTGCTCAGCGACTTCAAGTTCAACGTCAGCGCCTACACCTATCTCCCCGAATATCGCACACTCTGGCATGACCTTCGCCGTCTGCCCGACTTCACGCGCATTGCCCGCTCTTCTGAACCGGGCGGTGTTCCCGCGCCCAGTTTTGTCTTCGAGATTCGCCACTCGCGCCTCGGCTGGCTGACGCTGCGCACCTCGCTGACGGTCTTCAGCGGCGCGCCGGAGTATCCCATCGTCAGCTATATTCCTGGCGACCAGGCGGCGCTGAAGACCTTTCAAGATTCTGGCTGGCATCGCGAGGGACCAAGGCCATCGGGCGTGTAAGCTTATCCCTGCGGTCCGTTGCGATTGAAGGGATTCCCGCCTTTCTGCATCATCTTGATAAACTGGTGCATGGCATAGAGGTCTTCGGCGCTGACATCCTGGCCCAAATCTTCGCGGATAGTTTTAATCATGTTGACCATGGCCTTGACCTCTTCGGCGGCCACTTGCCCTTGCACCTGCGCATCCAACACAGGTGAAGGCGTGTACGAGCCACGCCAGAAAATGCGCTCTACGACCAGGCCATGACTGTTGAGGATTTCGTTGGCAGCCTGCACAACGGTAGTGCAGAAGCCTTCGCGGATGCGGTTGTCTTTCAATTGATCGGAAACATAGCTCAGGGCCAGTTCGCGCGCCATGCGGATGATGGTCTGCTCCACCAGCTTTTTACGATAGTCATCCGTCATCAGCGCCATTTCGCGCACCTTATCACCAACGCGGCCCTCGACATCGTTTCTGATCTTCCAGGCAATTTCGAGATTGCAGTTTGGCTTCTGCCCATCGGCGGTGACGAACTGGGGCACCCGCAGTTCCAGCATTTCTTCGGCAACCGAGATTTCTCGCTCGATGCGATCAAGGCCGGGCATCAGGAAGATATAGCCCGATCTGGCAATATGATGAAAGACCTCCAGGCGAAAGATGACGGGGCGCTTGGGTTCGCTGACGGCCACCATAGCCACCTTCCACAGCGCTAAAATAAACGCGACCCACAGCGGCAGCAGAAAAAAAACCGTCCAGGGATAATAGAAGATGAACACCAGGCAGATACATAGGGCGACAAAGCAGAAAATACGATACGTGGTCATAGTCTCTCAGCCCTCAAACCGGCGAACACTACCAGCGCTGGTCACACAACAGCATATCCTATGCCGGATTTGGACCCAGATTTGCTACCTGGCGCGCAAAACCCGTTTGGGACTTTTGGCAAAAGAGGCAACATTCACCCTGGTTTCAACGTCTTTCTAACAAGACGACAGTGGGAGGGGCTGATGCGCTGGCAAGGTTCTTGCATGGTCAGCTTGCAGCGGCAAGGGATGGCCGCTCCATTGCCAAAAGTCCTACCCACTGGCGTAACGAATGGTCGCCCGTTACCTTTTAGGTGACGCCGCGTTGTAGCGTGCAGGAAACTTTCCACAAGCGTAAAAGGCAAATCACAATGTGGTGATACTTTCGCTCTATCCGACGTAATTGAGGATAGGTGGGTGCTGATGTGAGCGGCTTGTGGAGATTATAGGTTATCCGAACGGATTTGGGAGAGGGAGGCAGCGAGGTGGCTGCGCTAGAAATGATCGTATCTATCGGCCAGCGTGAGGCTGATCACGTGTTTCATGATCTGGCCCAAAGCATCCAAAAACGTGATGTGTTGACCTATGAACATTGCCAGCGCGTGGCGGGTTACGCCGAGCGGCTGGCGCGTCGCCTGGGCTGGGACCAGGAAAGCGCGCATCAGCTTGCGCTGGCCGCGCTGGTGCATGATCTTGGGAAAACCTGGCTGGGCAACGATATTCTGCTCAAAGAGAGTGCGCTTTCGCCAGAGGAGCGGCTTCAGATGCAGCGGCATCCGCTGATGGGTGCGCAGATGTTGGCAGGCTATGGTCTTGATCTGTTTTTCATCGAGACCGTGCTCTACCATCATGAAACCTATGATGGGCAGGGATATCCCACGGGCCTGCATGGCGAAGACATTCCCATCGGTGCGCGTCTGCTGGCGGTGGCTGATGTCTATGATGCGCTGCTTTCGGCTCGCCCGTATAAAGCTGCGCTTTCGCCAGAAGAGGTGCAGCACTATCTGCGCGCCGAAGCTGGCCGGCGCTTCGACCCCTTTGTGGTGCAGGCATTTCTGCACTCGTTGGAGCCAGCATCTGAGCGGGTAATTACCCGGCAGCTTCCGGCGGTGTCAAAATCGTTGCGCTTCGAGATGGTAAACGTGGCCTCGTCCAAATCCAGCGCCAGGCGACCCAGTGGGCCGCTGCTGGTGGGTCAGTCCTGAGCATCACAGCTATCATTTTATCTCGTCATTTTCTTTCCGCCCGTTCTTGCTGACGGGCGGCTCTTTTTAGGGAGGGCTTATGCCGCAGGTTGATCTTTCCGAGATTACAGTGCTGGACCAGCATTGCCACCCATTTACGCGCCAGTGGTTCCGTACCAATGTGCCTTCCTTTCGCGCTTGCTTCACCGAGGGCCGCCTTCCCGTTGAGAGTTTTGTGCCTTCGCTGGTGTACTATCGCTGGGCGCAGCGTGAGATGCGTCGCGCGTTGAACCTCGCGCCGGATGCCGATGAGGAGACGATTCTGGCGGCACGAACGGCGCGGGCAGATGATTATCTGGCGACGATGATGGGTGAGACGCTCCTTGAGGGATTGTTGCTCGATGATGGCTATCCACCAACCGGTGAGGCGTTGAATGTGGCGCAGATGGGCGAGGCATGCGGTTGCCCGTCCTGGCGGATTCTGCGCCTGGAGACGCTGCTGGAGTCTTTGCTGCTGCGCTCGGCGTCGTTGGATGATGTGCTGGCTGCCTTCACTGTGGAACTGGGCGATCTGCGGGCGCGCGGGGTCGTTGCCCTGAAGAGCATCATTGCCTATCGCGGCGGGCTGGCCGTGCTTGAGCCGTCGCTGGAGGAGGCGCGGGAGGCGTTTACCACAGCCCGCGCGATGATTGCCAGGGAAGGGCGCGTTCGCCTGGCCGGGCCGGAGGCGCGAGCGCTGCTGCATTATTTCATTTATCGCGCGCTGGAGCAGGCGGCAAAACAGGAGCTAGCCATCCAGTTTCATACGGGTTTTGGCGACACCGACCAGGATTTGCTGACCAGCAATCCGGCGCTGCTGCGCCCGTTGATTCAGTCCAGCCAGGACAACTCCCTCTATCGCGGCGCGCGGATTGTGCTGCTGCATGCCAGCTATCCCTATACCCGCGAGGCGGCGTATCTGGCCTCGGTGTATCCGCATGTCTTTGTGGATGTCTCGCTGGCGAATCCATTCCTGGCTGGGATGGTGCCGTCGATCTGGCGCGAACTGCTGGCGATGGCTCCGGCGACCAAAATCCTATATGGGTCGGATAGCTCGGTGATTCCGGAGCATATCTGGCTGGGCGCGCTCCTGGGGCGGCGCTCGCTGGGCACAGCGCTGGGCGAACTGATCGATGCGGGCCTTCTCTCCACCAGCGAGGCGTTGGACGCTGCCGAGACGATACTCAACGGTGTGGCGCATGTGCTGTACGGGGTATAGCAAGCCTTTGCTATTACCGGCTATGCTCCGTCTGGCGAATCGATCTCTTTGAAGCGATAGCCCAGGCCGCGCTCGGTGAGGATGTATTTGGGGTGCGCCGGGTCGCGCTCGATCTTCTGACGGAGATAGGTGATGTAGAGCCGCAGGTAATGCGCTTCGTCGCGATATTCGTGGCCCCAGACCTTGGACAGCAGTGTCTCGTGCGTGAGCAGCCGCCCGGCATTGTTCACCAGATGATAGAGCAGGCGATATTCGGTTGGGCGCAAGGCGACTTTTTCCCCGCGCACCAGAACCTCATGCTTGCTGAAATCAATGGTCAGTTCATCATCGACGACAATCTGTGTCTTGCGTGTGGGCGAAGGCATAAACGAGCGACGCAGCAAGGCTTTCGTGCGTGACAGCAGTTCGCGCGGGCTGAAGGGTTTGGTGAGATAATCATCGGCGCCCAGGTCCAGCCCGCGAATGCGATCACCCTCCTCATTACGCACCGTCAGCATCATCACCGGCACGGTGGAAACCTCGCGGATGTGCCTGAGCGTCTCGAAGCCGTCCATGGCGGGCATCATCACATCCAGAATGATGAGATCAGGCAGGTCTTCTTTCAGGCGCTCCAGCGCTTCATAGCCATTGGCGGCCTCCAGCACGCGGAAGCCTTCCAGTTCCAGATTCATACGAATAAGATCGATCAGACGCGCCTCGTCGTCCACCACGAGGATCATCAGATTGCGTGGGTCAAGCTGGTCCATAGATTCCTCAGTATAAAGCTAGCATGCTAAAAGCAGAGCGTGTGATTGTTTTTATGCTCCGGGGCGCTGCTCCCTGGCTCCGAAGACGACGATGGGCGACTGCGCCTGCTCCATGCGCGGCAGGCTGAAAGAAAAGGTTGAACCTTTGCCCAGTTCGCTCTCCACCCGGATGTGCCCGCCGTGCGCGTCCAGAATGGCGCGGCAGATATACAGGCCCAGCCCCGCGCCCTGGGTGGTGCGCGAGGCTTTATTATCGACGCGCTGGAAACGCTCGAAGATGCGCCCCTGTTCGCGCAGCGGAATGCCCATGCCTTTATCGCCGACGCTGATCATCACAGCTTCGTCGGTGACCTGCCCTTCGATGCGAATGAGCCTGGAGTTGGGGGAGTATTTCACCGCGTTATCCAGCAGATTCAGCAGCACTTCCTCGATGCGTTCCCGGTCCGCCCAGACGGTAGGCATGCCATCGGGGAAGTGTACGCGCAGGGTATGGTTGGGGCTGCGCGCCGCGAATTTGCGCACCACTTTGCGCGCCATCTCGGCCAGGTCCAGCGGGCCGGGGTCCATTTTCAGTCCGCCCGCCTGAATGCGCGACGCCTGAAGCAGATTCGCCACCAGATGATGGAGCCGATCACTCTCTTCTTCGATGGCTTCCAACCGTCCGCGAATGGTTTGTTCGTCCCATTTGGCGTCTTCGCGCCGCAAGGTAGAGGCGTAGCCCTTGATGATGGCGATGGGTGTTTGCAACTCATGTGAGATGATCGACATAAAGGTGGAGCGCAGTTGCTCGTTTTCGCGGATGCGGGTGATATCGCGCAGGTTCAACACGCCGCTCAGCGGCTCGCCATGCGGCGAGCGCACCGCAGAGGCGGTGACGCCGATGTCCACCTGCTGGCCGTCGCGGGTGGTAATCATCATCTCGCGGTCAACGATGGGGCCGCTGGTGGCAAACGCTTGCAGCAGCGGGTCATTGTGCAGCCCCAGTTCGTTGCCCTGCGGGTCTTTGGGCCGCAGCACGTCGTAATAAAAGCGGCCCACCACTTCGAGGGTGCGCCAGCCGGTCAGGCGCTCCATTGCCGGATTGAAGCTGGTGATGCGCAGTTGGCGATCAACAGTCAGAATGCCATCGGCGCTGTAGTAGAGAATAGCCTCAAGCTGTTCCTTCTCCTGGCGGGCGCGCCGCGCTTCGATGGCGTTGCGCACGGCTCCCGCAGTTTGGGCGGCATAGGCCGCGCTGGCGCGTCCCGAACGCGCCATAGGAACGGTGGTAATCCACTGCTCGCCCAGGATATGCAGCATGCCCACGTTGCCCTGGCTGTCGCGCAGCACCAGCGTCAGCACGGCCAGCGGGCGCTGTGGAAACAGGTCTTCCAGGTGAGCCGGATAGGTTCCTGGCAGGAGGATGGTGCCATTGAGGGCTTCTTTTGGCCCCAGGTTGTCGACACTCCAGAGCAGGTACTTCCAATCGTTGACACGCTCCAGCACATCTATCAGCGTGCGGGCGTCGTCCTCTTCGATATTGACCATCACCGGACTGAGCATGCCCACCGGGTCCAGGTGATCGGCCAGCACGAGGATGCCCGCGCGTCCGCTGAACAGGTCGATGGCCCCGCGCAGCAGGCTGCCCAGGGCGTCATCAATGGGTATCGCTTTGTTGGGTGTGGAGGTAGGTACGGTCATCGAGCAAATGATCAGGCAGGTAGCTGGAAAGATGGCTCCGCGCTGCTGTTGTCTCTTATGAAACGCTAATAGACTTCCTACGTTATTTTAACACACAATCTTCTGGAATCGAAATTGGAAAGAGATATGCGTGCCTGGCGGTTGCACGCTGCTGAAGGCGTCGTTCCAACGAATGCCGGAACGACGCCTCTTGCTATCATGAGGCTAGCTGTTGATGATGCCGTGCGTGCCATCAAGCTCTTCCTTGGGGTCACGCAGCATCAATTCAATCACGCCCTGGCGGGCGTTCTTGCCCTCGAACAGAACAGCATAAATGGTAGCAGTGATGGGCATCTCCACGCCGTAGCGCTCAGCCAGTTCACGGGCGGCTTTGGTGGTGGTGACGCCTTCGGCCACGCTCTTCATACCGGCCAACACGTCATCTAGTTTGCGCCCTTTAGCAATCTCCAGCCCGACATAGCGATTGCGGCTGAGCGGGCTGGCACACGTGGCAATCAGGTCGCCCATGCCCGCCAGCCCAATGAAGGTCAAAGGATTCGCGCCGCAGGCGATGCCCAGCCGGGCAATTTCGGCCAGGCCACGTGTCATGAACGCGGCCTTGGCATTTTCCCCATAGCCCCAGCCATCGCAGGCTCCCGCGCCCAGCGCAATGATGTTCTTGAGCGCGCCGCTCAACTCGACCCCGATGACATCGCTGCTGGTGTAGACGCGGAACGTCGCAGTATTCAGGGCTTCGCGCGCTGCCTCGGCCACGGCGCGATCTCTGGCGGCAATCACGGCAGCACTGGGCAGCCCCTTGGCGACTTCCCGGGCAATGTTGGGGCCGCTCAGCATGGCGATGCGTTCGCGCAGCCCTTCGGGCAGTTCTTCAGCCATGACCTCGCTCATGCGTTTCAGGCTGCCGATCTCCAGCCCTTTGCTGCCGCACAGCAGGATGGCGTCTGGCGCGACAGATGATGCAATGGCCCGCACGTTTTCACGCAGGCGCTGGGCAGGTGTCACCAGCAAAACCAGTTCGCGGCCCTCTACCGCCTCGCCTATCTTGGTGGTCACGCGCAGCGAGAAGGGAAAGGGGATATCAGGCAAAAAGTCGCGATTTTCGCGGTCACGCTCCATGGCCTCGTCGCGTTCCGCTCGATGTTCCCAGAGCGTCGTCTCAAAGCCCTTGTTTGCCAGCAGAATTGCCAGAGTGGTGCCCCAGGCGCCCGTGCCAATCACGCCGACTCGTCGCATGGTTCCTCCGCAGCGGATAGAGTAGGGTTGGTGCAGCCAAAAGCGTCGATGTGCATAGTCGCCATCCTTCCGTAAGCCGTTTGCTGCGCTGCTCAGGCAGGCTTTCGTGTAGGCCCATTATACTGCCATTGGGCATGAGGATGCCAGCGTGCTTTGTGGGCTGTTCAAAAGAGGCATGCCCTGTGCAGGGGGTAGGCTGAAGGCCGATTGGATGCTATAATCTATATAGGGTGAAGACAAGTATGGCCGCGCGGCCATGCGCTGATGAAGGGTTGTTGCTTGTGACCTGGAAGTTGTTGATTGAGCGCGGAAACCTGGGTTTCAGCGCTGCCCATTTTATTACCTTCGATGACCAGACCGCTGAGCCGCTGCACGGCCATAACTATGGCGTGCGTGTGGAAGTGGCGGGTGACCTCAATCCCCACAGCTACGTTCTGGATTTTGTGGCCCTCAAAACGATCACTCGTGACATCTGTAAGGAACTTGATCATCAGTTTTTGCTGCCGCGCCAGAGCAAGCATCTGAAGATTGCCGAGCGCCCTGGTGAATGGGAGATTCGCTTTGGCGATCAGCGCTATCTGCTGCCGCGCCCCAGCGTGGTGGTCCTGCCTGTCGATAATGCCACGGCAGAACGGCTGGCCGAATATCTGGCCGGACGTATCAGTGAACGCCTCCGTTCACTGAATGTGACCAATCTGGCAACGATCACTGTGGGGGTGGAAGAAACGGAGATGCAAACGGCATTTTATACTCTTGATCTCCGGGTGTAGGCGCTCGAACAGAGTTCTGCGCCCTGATCTATAGATCAGCTTTATTTACTGTAGTGTAGTGCGTTGCTTAGCGGGGCCAACGATGCCCCCAGTATACGGCCAATGCAGGCTACATTCCCAAGGAGGTTTGAACCAGTGGCTGTTGAAGTGCTCAATCCCTATGAGGTAGCTGTCGCCCAATTCGATCAGGCTGCGGAACTCTTGCATCTGGATGATGATTTACGAGAGGTGCTGCGTCGCCCCAAGCGCGAGCTTTCGGTGAACTTTCCCGTGCGCCTGGACAGCGGCAAGGTGAAGATATTTTCGGGGTACCGGGTGCAGCATAATATCAACCGAGGCCCGGCCAAAGGTGGCATCCGCTACAGCCCAGATGTCTCGCTCGATGAAGTGCGGGCGCTGGCGATGTGGATGACGTGGAAGTGCGCCGTGGTGGGTATTCCCTTTGGTGGAGCGAAGGGCGGCGTCATTGTGGACCCGCGCGAACTATCTCAAAGTGAATTGGAACGGCTGACCCGCCGCTATGCCACTGAAATCTCGATCTTGATTGGTCCCGATAGCGATATTCCCGCTCCGGATATGAACACCAATCCGCAGGTAATGGCCTGGATCATGGATACGTATTCGATGCATCACGGCTATTCGATTCCGGCGGTGGTGACAGGCAAGCCTATCTCTATCGGCGGCAGCGAGGGCCGCATGGAGGCGACGGCACGAGGGGTGCTGGTGGTGACACACGAGGCCGCCAGAGACGCGGGCATCCCGCTGGAGGGCGCAAAGGTGGTGGTGCAGGGCTTTGGCAACGTCGGCTCGATCAGCGCGCGGTTATTCCATGAGGCTGGGGCAAAAGTGATCGGACTGAGCGATCTCTACGGTGGGGTCTATAATCCACATGGCATCGATGTGACCCGCGCGCTGCGTTATTCGCAGGAGCATGGCCGGCTGACGAATCTGCCAGAGACGGAGCCAATCAGCAACGCCGATTTATTAGAACTGCCCTGCGATATTCTGGTTCCGGCGGCGACAGAAGGGCAATTGACCGGGCGCAACGCCAGCCGCATCACGGCCAGGCTGATTGTTGAGGCAGCTAATGGGCCAACCACCCCGGAAGCCGATGCCATTTTCAATGATCGTGGTATTCCGGTGATTCCCGATATCCTTGCAAATGCGGGCGGCGTGACGGTCAGCTACTTCGAGTGGGTGCAAGACCTTCAGCGCTTCTTCTGGGCCGAACAGCAAATTAACACCGAACTGGAGCGTATCATGCGCCGCAGCTACCAGGCTACCTATGACAAGGCGAAGAACGTAGATGTGAGCATGCGCATGGGCGCGTATTTGCTGGCGGTGACGCGGGTGGCCGAGGCGACCGCCGCCCGTGGCATCTATCCGTGAGTGAGCCAAATAGCCCACGCTTTTTTGGGCAGGTTCTCCTTGTTTGCTGTAGATTGTGTTTATATGTGTCTATCAGGTGCCGGGACCAATCGGTTCCGGCACTCTGTATGCTATATCTTTTTCTGGCAGGTCTGGCCCAACGATTCCCTTGACAGGGGTTCTGGTGAAAGTGTAGGCTTTGCAGCATGAAGCTCAGTTTCTCAACGGCATCTTTCTATCACTTACCCTTACGCTTCACCCTTGGTGTGGCGCGTGATCTCGGCTTCGATGGTGTGGAACTCGTCGTAGGGCCGGAATACCTCCTGTTCGGGGAGCGCCGGACGCGGGAACTCTTGACCAGCATGGGAGTGACACCACTCAGCTTGCACCCCCCGCTGCGGCGCATGCCTGGCTGGCCGATCAACCATGTGAAGAATGTGCTGCGCGCGGTGGAAGCAGCGCGGACGTTCGATTGTGAAGTGGTGGTCATTCACGCCACTGATGCCTGGCAAGAGGGCAATCGGCGCTGGCGCGAATATGCGGCGGCTATGAAGGCCGCCCAGGCGGCAGAAGGACCGCCGATTACGATTGCTGTTGAGATCAGCCAGTTTACCAAACGCAGGTGGCGCGAGGCCATGGACGATGTGGATACGGTGCTGCGCTTTGTGGAAGATCAGGGCGAGCAGGTAGGGATTACGCTGGATACGGCGCATACGGGCGCGAACGGCGATGGCCTGCTCGAACTCTACGCGAAGGTGCGCCCGCGCCTGCGCAACATCCATCTGAGCGATTGGCTGCTGCGCGGCGGGGACCATCACACGCATCTGGTGCCAGGCGAGGGCGCGCTGCCTCTGGCCGAGTTTTTGGGTGTGCTGGCCCGCGATGCCTATGCCGGGCTGGTGACCTTGGAAGTCAGCCCGGTGCATCTGCATGCCTGGAGTCTGCGCCAGGGCCGCGCCCTCCTGGCGGAATCACTGGATTTTGTGCGCGCCAATCTATCAGCGACTGAGCAACGACAGCACAGCGTTTCGCTGGAGGAAAGCGCGCGCAGCCAGCAGGTGTGAACTCTATCGGTTCGATCAAAGAGAGGTGCCAGGATACAAAAGACATGCTGCATGAGGCGCAGGAGGAGAGTGCATGTTTCGTCGGCTTGAATCACTTTTTGCTGCCCTGGGGCTGCTGGCGGCCTTTGGCGGGGCTTATTACTTTGCCGATGTGGGCAAGATGACACTGGTGAATATCTGGAGCGGTCTGGCTGTGCTGGCTGCGGCGTTCACTTTTTTCGGTATCTCCTCATCCATTCACGGCCACCAGGCGCATACGCGGCTCTCGGTCTTTGTGGGCTTCTTGCTGTCGCTGGGGGTGGCACTGTATGTGCGCTCGACCTATCCTGCGGCGCAATACTCCTTTCTCCCCGAGGCAGGGCTGCTGTTGTTGACGCTCATTTGCTCAGAGATGCGTGTGGCACTCAAAGAGCCTGATCGTCGCAAACCGGAGCACGTTGGCGCTGCCCGCCACCAGGGGGCGCATCGCCGTCGCTAGGGTGCAAGCTGTCTTCAGGCTGCTGCTTGTGTCGTTTCTCGTTGGTGGTTGAAGCAGTCAGGCTCTGCCGCTCTGTGCCGCTTCCAGCCAGCGCTCTCCATGCAGCGCGTGGCTGAGGATCATGCCTTCGCGGATGCCGCGCTGGCTGATCTCCATGACTTCGGCTTGCATGTGGTCCATCATCGATGCCAGGACGACCGCGCCCGCGCCAAGGATGCGGGCACGCTGGCCCTCCACCGCGTGGCGGTCCGCCACTTCCTGGGCTGGCAGCGCTGTCAGTGCTGTGATAGCCTGTTCAACCTCCGCTCGTGAGAGGTTGGCTCGTTCTCCGGGCACATGCAGCGCCTGGCGCGCAAAATAGAGCAACGTAGTTGCTGTGCCGCCGCAGGCGATCAGAAGATGGGTATCTTGCGCCTGTGGAAGCGCCTGTGCTCTCAGCACTGCCTCGGTCTCGCGGCGCACGGATTGGAGTTCGTCAAGCCTGGGCGGGTCCGAACGGACAAAGCGGTCATGCAGCCCACCAGAGCCAAGCGGCAGGGAGCGCCTCCAATTCAGACGGCGTCCACGGCCCAGCACCAGTTCCATGCTGCCACCGCCCAGGTCGGCTACAGCTACTGGCTGCTCCGGTGAGAGGTTGCGGTCACTGATAGCCCCCCAGAAGGTAAGCGACGCTTCTTGCTCGCCACTGATGACGGGTATTTCCAGCCCTAGCTCGGTCTTCGCGCCTGTCAGAAACTCAGGCCCGTTGGCGGCTAGGCGCATGACCTCGGTTGCCGCGCACAGAATGGTCTGAGCACCCGAGGCCGTCGCCAGATTGCGCAAGCGCCGCAGCGCTGCCATACCGCGCTCGGCGCGTTCGGGCGCGATGCGCCCGGTGGCGCTCACTCCAGCGCCCAGACGCACGAACTCCAGTTCATCGGCCAGCACCTCCAGGGTGCTGCCATCGCTCAGGCGAGGAATGGCGACGACCAGATGAATCGTATTGCTGCCTACGTCTATGGCTGCCACCGGCTGATTGGGCGCTGAAGAAGCTTGCTGTTCCATGGCTGTCCTTTAGAGAATGTTGCTCTGCTGATTTAGAGGCCACTGCGTTGATGCATGTTCCTTGATGAGGCCGCTGCATCCCAGGTCTTCAGACGTGGGTTAGGCAGCCAACGCTTGACATGATTCCATCCTAACTATAGAATATCATTAAGAACAAAAGTTCTAAACTGAAACACAAGGTGGTCTCTCGCCTGAGCTTCAGAACGCCTTGCGAGCGCTCGGGAAGGCTCATAAGCCCCCCTTTCCAGGCGAAGTGCTGGGCGTAGGAGCAGTACGTGCGGGCTCAGCAGAAGGAGGCAGTGCGTGCCGAAGAACAAGACGTTCAAATACCGCTTGTGGTATGTCACCTTCTCGTGTGTAGTGTCAGAGGATGCCCCGTTGCCACCATCCAAGGCAGCGGTTGGGCTGGACCTGGGTGTGTTGTACTTCGCCACCTTATCTACAGGCGAGCATATCGAGAACCCCCGGCACTATCGCAAAGGGCTGAAGCACATCCAGGCGCTTTCCCAGATCAAGGACCGCCGCAAGAAAGGCTCCCATCGTCGGAAACGCGCCGCGATAGCCCTGGCACGTGCCCATCGCAAGGTCCGCAACCAGCGCGTGAACCATCATCACCAACTCTCCCGTCGCTTGGTGAACGGGTACGGGCTGATCGCGATGGAAGATTTGTCCATCCTGAACATGACTGCCACGCCCGAACCCAAGCCCGACCCAGAGCATGAGGGCCAGTATCTGCCCAACGGTGCGGTAGCCAAGGCGGGACTCAACCAATCCATCTTAGATGCTGGCTGGGGCCAGTTCCAACAAATGTGCATCGTCAAGGCTGAGAGGGCCGGACGGCGCGTGGTGTTGGTCGACCCCCGCATGACAAGCCAGTTATGCAGCCAGTGTGGTGCAGTGGTCCACAAGACATTGGACCCGCGCTGGCATTCGTGCGAGTGTGGCGCGGAACTGGACCGTGACCATAACTCGGCGATTACCATTTTGTCTCGGGGCCAGGAAGTGGCCCACAAGGGTACGCTCCTGTAGAAGCCTCTTGCTTTTAGGCAAAGGTGCTTCACTATGGGCAGGCGTGGGCATCAGGCGCAAGCACAAGGACAACAGGGTAAGCGAGCGATGAACAGACTCATGACTGAAGAAAGCAAGTTGCCGACGCGAATCTGGAAGAAAAAGACTTGACATTGAAGAAGCTATGCGGTAATATTGAAGATGTCCAATGCACTTTTGCCGAAGTGGCGGAACTGGCAGACGCGCTACGTTCAGGGCGTAGTGTCCACAAGACGTGGGGGTTCAAATCCCCCCTTCGGCACCAACGCTGTCCAGGTGGCAGCGTTTTTTGAGGAAGGGTCGCATAGAGGCCTAGTGCGGCGGTTTGCTAAACCGCTAAGGGTTAACGCCCTTCGAGGGTTCGAATCCCTCCCCTTCCGCTGAGCCTAGGTGGGTAGCTCAATTAGGCAGAGCAGCGGTCTCCAAAACCGCAGGTTGCAGGTTCGATTCCTGTCCCACCTGCCCACATCAGCCCGCCTCACGGCGGGCTTTGTATTTTTCTGCATATTGCCCTGCACACGATCCCCCTTTTTTGACGCCAATTCTGACGCCAGTCAGTTCAGAAGAGCCTCCGTAGTATCTGTGGGAGTGATGGAGTGAGTCCTTGAGCTATGAGCGGGAACCCGGGAACCCGTCTGAACGTCCTTTCTTTTGAAAGGAGGGTCTTTCGATGCACTATCTACGGAGCATTCCATTGCTCGCGCTGCTTGGGCTGGTTCTGGCCGTGCTGGCTGGATGCGCTCCAGGGGGGAGCGCAGGAACCACAGGAAACGCTGGATCAGCAGTGAACTCGCCAGTAAGCTCGCCAACGGGAACGGCCACCGCGACTCCTCCCGTGGGAAGGACCCCATCAGCAGGGCCGCCGACTGCTGGCGCGGTCACCTTGGTTCTCAACCAGACCTCCTATGGGTCGAATGACACCATTCATGTCACTATTCGGAACGGGCTGAAAACCACGATCTATACGGCTGACCATCGCACGGATTGCATGCTGGTGCAACTGGAACGCCAGAGCGCTGACACCTGGCAAGCGGTGGCGCCGTGTCGGCTCGAAATTGTGACCAAGATCGTTTCCCTGGCGGCTGGCTCCTCGACGCCTCAACTGCTTGCCCCCGTCAGCACCAGCCCAGGCTCCGGAGGTTCCTGGCCTGCGGGTACCTACCGCATTGCTTTCGGGTACGGGGCGGGCAGCCAGGCAGCGCTCACACAGCAGACCGTGGTGTACTCTGCGACCTTTGTAGTCCGGTGAATCGCGTGGTCTGCCACACACAAGGAGACCCTCCCACCGCTTGCGCCACTCACAAGGCCGCAAACGGTGAAAGGGTCTCTTTTCCTCACTCAGAGAGTGCGGAGGCTCAGGTGGTGCCTCTCCGCCAGTTAGACCCTGGCGATAAAGGTTGCCCAGTCGCCACTAATGGAATACTGAGAGGACACCCAGATGTGGTTCGTGCTGAAGCCATCATAGGAGGCAGCTTCAAAGTCTCCCCACCGCGTGTCAAACGTCGGCGAGGGACCTTTCACAATAAACTTGGCATTCCCGATGGTCCCCAGAGGGTCTGAAGCCTTGCGAGAGACCACCATAATGCTCGGATTCAGGGTCCCACTCATGGTGTCGAAGACCATCACCAGCCGCCCATTTTTATCCTGCATCATCGCCCCAAAGGAAGCTGCCTGATCTCCAGGGAAGGCGAGGTAGCCGCTCTGGAAGAGTCCGGCGATGGGGGAGCTCGAGAAATGTGCGACCTGAATTTGGCCCCACAGGATGCCGGGCACGACATTGTTGAAGATTCCGCCATTGCTGACCGAGGTGTCCAGCGAGAACGAAATCAACCCCGCGCCGCCACCGACGCTGTAGACTGGTGTCCCGGTGATACGGGTATCGATGGTTTCGATCACCTGCGTGCCGCCTGGTTCATCCGCGTTGTTCGGCACGATATAGGTGGGATTAGGACCCAGCGTGTTGAACACGAGCGTCCCACCCAGGGTTTGGTTGGCCGGGTCATAGGCCCAGGTCACAAATCCCTCGCAGACGCTGCTCAGGCAGTTATTCCCAAACGGATCGCCATTCATATTGAACGAATTGACGAGGTACTGCACACCTGGATCATTCGCCGGAGTCGTCTCGGTCTCCACAGGTTGAATAGTATCCAGGAAGTCGGTTCCCCCTGTCACCGTCGTGGCGCTTAACCCCGTAAAGGCCACGGGCGTGACCGGTTTGCCAGCAGCCATGGTCGCCTTGTCAGCGAACTGGGCTTCGGCAAAGTCGTAGTTCCCCGTAGTGAAGTCGAACATGTTGCCGGTAAAGGCGATGGTCTTGCCGCTGAAGCCAAACTGCGTGTAGTCGGCGCCCGCGTTGACCGTGCCACCCAGCGTCATGTCAAAGCTATAGACGTGCATCACGCCTGTCTTCAGGTTGATATTTGCCACCCAATACTTGGAGAGGGTCGGGCAGTTGACGCCCACGCCGAAGGCAGCCGCTTCGACCTGCAAGGTTGCCGTCCAGAACAGGCCGGTGTTGGGATCGTAGAATGCGCGTGGGTCGGAGAGGAACGGACCTGCCGGGTCACAGTTGTTCGGCGGATTGGGCACGCCGTACCAGACCTGGTCATTGATTGGGCCGAGCACCAGTTTGCCCGAGGTATTGTAGACCGCATAGGAGGTATTGACGCCCTGCAAGACAAATTGCGGGGACGTTGCCAGGGCCATATCGGGAGGCTGGCAGCCACCGAAGTAGGGGCAAATGGTGGCCGAATCGGCCATGCCATTGAACCCGACGCTGCTCGAATTGCTGCCCGCGCCCGTTGGGGGACTCGTCAGCGCTCGCGCTTTGGGGGCGTTGGTCTCATGTGCCGCTGCCGCTTTTGCTGCCGCCAGATGGGGTGAGGTGCGTACCGGGATAAACGGATGTGTAGCGGATGATTTGGCAGCAGCGCTGCTTGCGGTTTCTTTCGGAAGCTTGAACACGTTGACCGTGCTTCCCGAGCTGGCGTGTGTCGCTCCCTTGGTCGCGTGGAGGGTGATCTTTGACGAACCGCTCTGCTGGCTCGCGCTCTGAGCGAACGCGGAGTTCGCACTGAAGACGGTGATCAGGAGGGCTGCCATAACGAGGATGGAGAAACCATATCCAGGAATATGCCTTCTGTGCACAGAAACCTCCTTGCCACAAATGGCGCCTACGACATCTGAAGAAACTTCGACCCGAAGCAGGAGGTGGCCAGCCACGCTGCAGGTCATCCTGTCGAAACAAAGGTCAGTTATTCAGGTCTTAGGCCGTGCACCTCCATGTGTCACTCCGGCAAGCGGCAGGCTCCCAGATGCGCTCTGGCATCAAGCACCAGAGCTACAGCAAGCCGAGGGGTACTGCCACACCAGGGAAAGGGAAACATTGATGAATGGGCTGAGCATGGGTGAGCGGTTCAGTTGAGGGGAGGCAAAGCGTTACGCATCCGGTCAAGCCTCCGTCCGACTCTCTTCTCCCGAGGGAGAAGAGATGGTCTTCCTTCCACGGTGGTCTGCTATTCACCCCTGCCCTGCTTGATATACGAAGGCTGGTTACAAGATGGTGGTTGGAGTAAGCCTTCAGGAAAAAGCATAAGCCAAACAGCAGGCAAAAGTCAGCAGTGCTGAGCAAACCTGGGCAGGAAAGGAGCCTTGGTAGGCGCATCCGCCTGCTCTTCATCCGGCGAAAGCACCTGTTGAGAAAAGCAGCCATGGATAGCCTATCTAGGCTAGGGAAAGAGGGGGGCTGGCCGTCAGGCTGCTCTGTCGCCAGTGCCAGAGTAGCATCTGAAGAACGTGCAGCGCTGGATGCCCGGAGAGCCGAGCATTCCTCCTGTGAAACACAAACGGGCAAGAAGACAAAGCAAGTGGTTTCTGCCATCATCACGGCGGTCTGGATGTTGCAGGGCAGAAAGCCAAGCCTGCCAAGGCTGTGCATACGGCGCTTCGGGAGCTTCCCAGCTTGGAGGCTTATAGTTTTGAGCAACGTTTCTGCCAGAAGATACATTTGAAGGCTAGAGAGGCGCGGTGTGCGGTCATGTCCTCATCACCCCAGGTCAGGACACAGTCTGCCAGGGCGTCTCCGCGCTCGCTGTTTTCCTGGCCGCCGCAGCGCCGCTGGCGTGATCCAGTGCTGTACTGCGCTTTCCTGGTGGTAAGCCTGCTCATTGGCTATCAGCTAGTCATAACGCTGCTTCGTCCGGACTGGTCCAGTGCAGTCACCGACTGGTTTCGCGCGGCTTTGTCCTGGCCGGAACTGGCGGTGGTTATCTTTGTAAGCGTCTGGCTCACCCGCGCGCGTCGGCCTGAAGCCCTGTCGGCCTGGATGGTCAGCGCCGCCATGCTGTCTTATACGATTGCTCGCAATCTCTGGTCTGTAGACGATCAATTCATCTTCCCCAACCATGTCCCGTTTCCAAGCTTTCCTGACCTCTTCTTCATCCTTCAATACCCGTTCTTTTTTCTTGCCCTTGCGCTGCTGCCTGGCGTGCCTCCCTGGGGGCCACGACTGCGGGTTATTCTGGACTGTGTACTCTTGATGGGTTCTGCGGCTGCCCTCTCGTGGTATTTCATCCTGGCCCCGCTTTATTGGCAGAGCAGAGAAGCGCTCGCTGGCAAAGCCATCAATTTGATGTACCCTCTTGGCGACCTCTGCGTCCTTTTTGGACTGACGGTGGCGCTCATCTACCGGCGCTGTCAGGTGGCCCGCGCCGTCTTATCGCTGCTGATTGTAGCGGTCATATGCCTGGTGATAGCTGACTCCTGGTCTGCCTGGCTTCTGTTGTATCCCAGCCATGTTTACCATACGGGGAATCCTCCGGATTTGTTCTGGACGGCCTTCGATTTGTTGCTCCCGCTGGCCGGGTTGGTGCAAATACGCCTCATGCAGCGCGCGTTGACCACGCCTGCGGAAAGACCTGCCGAGACGCTCGAGCACCAGGCGCACCAGCAAGAAGACTTGCGTGAAGTCTTTCGGGTGCTCGCCCCTTTTGGGGCAGCGCTGGTCGCCTGTGCGGTCATTGCGGTGCGCACCATCATTGCGCCGCAGGTCCCTATGCGCCCTCTGGGTCCAATCCTGATCATCTTTGGGCTGCTGCTGCTTGTCCTGGTGCGCCAGGGCATCACAGTGCTGGAAAATGCGCAACTGCGCCGAAAGTGGGCCGTTGCCCAGGCAGAAGAGCAGGTGCTGCACGAAACCAACCAGCGGATGGAAGCTTTCCTGGGGGTTGCCGGGCACGAACTCAAGACCCCGCTTACTACCGTTCTGCTGAGTTTGCAAGTGCTGCAACGGCGCGCGCTGCGGCAGATGTCTCCGTCGGAAAGGGCGGCGGGTGAGCAGCACACAAAGATAGAAGTGTCCCTGAGAGACCTGGAACTCCCGCTTCAGCAAGCCGGGCGATTGAATCGCCTGGTGAATGATCTGCTGGATACGGCGCGCATCCAGTCAGGACGGCTAGAACTCAATCTCAAACCGGTGGGCCTGGTGGGCATTGTGCGCGCAACCGTTGAGGAGCAGTCTCAGACGTTCTCTGAACGTCATGCCGTTCTCCATCTGCCCTCGACTCCGGTGATGGTATTCGCCGATGCCGAGCGTATTGGTCAGGTGGTTACGAATTTCCTGACGAATGCTTTCAAATACTCCCGGGAAGATAGTCCGGTGGAGCTTGGCGTAGAGATGGAGGGATCGCTGGCGCGCGCCTGGGTGCGTGATCACGGGCCAGGCTTGCTGCCTGCCGATCAAGAGCACATCTGGGAGCGTTTTTATCGTGTGCGAGGGATGGAGATACAAAGCGGGTCCGGCGTTGGCCTGGGATTAGGCTTGTATATCAGCAAGACCATCATCGAACAACATCATGGGCAGGTGGGTGTCCAGAGCATTCCGGGTCAGGGGTCGACATTCTGGTTCACCCTTGCGCTGGCCGAGTCGGCAGAAGAAGCGTGATGCGAAAGCCTGGAAACGTGAGCTATAGCGGCAGCTTGTTGCGGGCACACGTATAATGGCAAGAGCAAGCAGTCTGACCTTCTGTTCGCGGCCACAGCGCCATGCGGAGAAGATGAGGAGTCTGAATATGGAGCCGGAAGCGCAGACCCCTGGGCTGGCGTCGATCACCTTTTTGACCGGCCCGTTGGCGGGCAAGACCTTTCGCATCACCCAGGCGGTGACGACGATTGGCCGGGAGTCGGACAACGACCTGGTAGTAAAAGGCGATCTCAAAGTCTCGCGCCACCATGCCCAACTGTCCTGGCGCGATGGCTCCTGGACGGTTGAAAACCGTTCCCAAAAGGCGAAGCTGCTCGTTGACCAGCAGAGTGTGCAGCAGGCAGCTATTCAGAATGGCGCTGTTATTGGGCTGGGCGCGGAGACGACCTTTCGTTTTGTGACGTTGGCGGCTGATGAAACGAGCGCCGATGAGGATGAGACCATCCCGCTCCTTCGCCCATCTGTTCACGCCTCGGAATCATCTCCATCGCTGGCGTCCGAGATCACACTTGTTCCTGCCTCCGAAGCCGATATGACGACGATGCCCCTCGCGCCTGCGTTGGCGGAGGCAGCCGCGCCAACGCCCCAGGCCGAACCGCCGCGCAGCCCCACGAGCATGGTTCCCCGGCCTTCTCAGACACTGGTGGCCTCCTCTTTGCTGCTGGGCCTGCCCTCGTTGGAGGTCAGCAGCAACACGTCTGAGCGGCGCAAAAGCTATGTGCTTGATAAGAAGATCATCAACATTGGGCGCGATGTCACCAATGATATCGTCATCGAAGATCAGAGCGTCTCTGGTTTACATCTTCAGGTTGTGCGCGAAGGACAACAGCTTGTGTTGATTCATCCGCATCCTGAGCGCCAGCACACGGCGAACGGGCTGCTCTATCAGGGGCGCAAGATTCGCGGCGACGAGTCCTATCGCCATACCCTGGCCCGGGGCGATGTGTTCCGCATTGGTGACGAGCAAGGAACGCTGGTGACGCTGAGCTATCAGGATGGCAGCGGCGCGCAGCAGGAGCCGCTGCCGCCGATGCGCCCGATCAGGCTGGGCGAGGCCGAACTAACCATTGGGCGGCATTCGGAGAATACCGTCGTGCTGCCACATCCCCAGGTTTCGGCGCATCACGCGCGGCTGGTGCGCGAAGGCGGCGCGTATCGCATCCACGATTTGCACAGTACCAACCACATCTATGTCAACGCCCAGTTGGTGACCAATCACCTGCTGAAGATGGGGGATGAGATTCGCATTGGCCCCTATCGCCTGATCTACGAAAGTACGCACCTGACCCAATATGATGAGAGCAACAACATTCGCATCGACGCGCTCAATCTCAAAAAAGCGGCGGCGAATCAGGCGACGCTGCTGAACAACATCTCACTCTCGATTCCTCCGCGCGCCTTTGTGGCCCTGGTGGGCGGCTCTGGCGCGGGCAAAACGATGCTGCTCGATGCCCTCAGCGGCCTGCGCCCAGCCCAGCAAGGCCAGGTGCTCTACAACGGGCAGGAGTATTATCGCAACCTGGCCGCCTTCAACACGCAAATTGGCTATGTGCCGCAGGATGATATTGTTCACCGCGACCTGACCGTCGAACGCGCCTTGTACTATGCCGCGAAGATTCGGCTGCCGCGCGACTTCACCGATGAACACATCTGGCAGCGCATTGCCGAGGTGCTGGAAGATGTGGAATTGACGGAGCGGCGCGGCTTGCTCATCAAGAAGCTTTCCGGTGGGCAGCGCAAGCGCGTCTCCATTGCCTTGGAACTGCTGGCGAACCCCAGTCTCTTCTTCCTGGACGAGCCAACCTCCGGCCTTGATCCGGGGCTGGACCGCAAGATGATGGTCTTGCTGCGCAAGCTGGCTGACAAGGGACACACGATTGTGCTGGTGACGCACGCCACCAACAACATCAACGTCTGCGACTATGTGTGTTTTCTGGCGCAGGGCGGGCGGCTGGCCTATTATGGGTCGCCAGATGGAGCCAAGGAGTTTTTTGGCAAGTCGGACTTTGCCGAGATTTACACCGCGCTGGAGGCAACTGACGAGACGCCCAATCTCCCTGAAGAAGCCGAGGCGCGCTTCAAGGTCTCCCAGGCATATCAGGATGCTATCTCCCAGCCGCTCAAGCAGGCCAGCGCCGCCGCGAGCACACCCGCTCTCAACGAGGTGAAGCGCGCCAGAAGCGGCGGCTTCTGGAAGCAGTTTACCTTGCTTTCGCTGCGCCGCCTGGAACTGCTGAAAAACGACGTGCCCACCTTGCTAGTCCTGCTGTTGCAGGCGCCGCTGGTGGCGATTCTGTTGATGGTGCTGATTCGCTTTGGCCTGGGGCCGGGCATCCTGGACGGCGACAATATCATTCAATGTCAGCCACAAATCCGCACCTCCACCGGCCAGGTGCTGGTGGTGACAGGTGTCTCCACGCAGGGCGATGTGGTCAGTTGCGCACGTGTGACGACGTTCCTGCAAACCGACCCTCAAGGAATGGCCTATGCAGAGGCGCGCGGCGGCGTGAACCAGGCGCTGCAAGACTTTGAGGTGGCCGGGCATAACGGCGACGCCCAGCGGATTGTTTTTATGCTCTCGCTGATTCCGGTGCTGTTTGGCATCATCGGAGGCTCGCGCGAGATCGTCAAAGAGGTGGCAATCTATCGACGCGAGCGCGCGGTGAACCTGGGCATTCTGCCCTATATGCTCTCCAAGGTGCTGGTGTTTGGCTTGCTGGCGCTCTTCCAGATGGCTTGTGTGGTGATCATAGTAGATGTGATCGAGCCACTGCGCCAGGGGATTTTTCTGCCTGTGCTGGTGGAGACGTACATTACGCTGGCGCTGGCCGGGGTAGCTGGTGTGCTGCTGGGTTTTGTGATTTCTGCCTGGGCAGTCAACGAAGATATGGCCTCCAGCCTGTTGGCGGTGGTGATCGTGCCGCAGGTCATCTTTTGCGGGGTAATTGTGCCGCTCAAAGATGTGGTGACACAGAGTATCGCCATGATCTTCCCGCTGCGCTGGGCGATGTCTGGCCTGGGGTCCTCGCTGGGGCTGCACAGCGATCTGATCGGTGGGGATAGACTCTTCGGCAACAGTTATCTCTATCACCCCACGCTCTATGCTACCTACACCACCGATGAGGCCACTCAGCATCTGGTCATCTGTTGGGTTGTCCTGGTAGTCATCAGTGTGGTGATGATTCTGCTGGTGGGCCTGGCCTTGAAGCAGAAGGATGCGCGGCGCTAGGCTCAATCATCGGAATGGTCGGCCAGCAGAGGGAAAGGGCGAGCGCTTTGGCGAGCTCGCCCTTTCCCTCTGCTGGCGGTGCCAGAGCAGCCTGATACGGCGCTACCCGCCGTTCAAGCCGTTCATGAGGTTCGGGTTGCCCTGGGGCAGCAGCGGCGTGGGCCGCGCCGAGCGCACGGGCGTGCGCATATGTACGCCGGTGACCTGGCTCAAGCGTTGGGGCGGCTCGGCGTTGTAGCCACCGGGCAGGCTGAACGCTTCGATGGATTCTTTCAATTGCCGGGCCAGATAGGCCAGACGCTCAATGCTCTGGGTGGTCTGGCGGGTGCCCGCGCCATACTGGCTGGTAATATCAGAGGCCGCCTGCATTTCCTGGGCCACCAGCACCGAGGTATCGCGCTGCTGCCTGGCGATCTGATTGATGACCTCCACCAACTGGCTTTGCTGGTCCACCACATTGCTGATCGCTTCGAGCGCCGTTCCAGCCGAGCTTGCCAGACCCATGCCCTCGGCCACGCGCTGCTGGCTTTGCTTGGTAGCTTGAATGGCCTGATTGGTTTCTTCCACGATGGTCTGAATGAGGTGCGAAATCTGCCCGGCTTCTTCTTTCACCTGCTCGGAGAGTTGGCGAATGTTGGTTGCCACCATGTTGAAGTTGCGCCCATTGGCGCCAGCCGCCGAAGCGTGAATGGCGGCATCGAGCGCCAGGCGATTGGTCTGATGGGCTATGTTGGTAATCACCTCGACTACGCGCGTCACTTCCTGGCTGCGGCGCGTCAGTTGGCCCACGCGCTGGGAGGCCAGGCGCACATCCTCTTGTATCTGGTTCATCCCCGAAATGGTTTGCTGAACGGCTTCATAGCCAGCCTGGGCATGTCCGCGAGCGCTGTAGGCGACGCGCGCCAGGCTGTAGGTATCCTCAGCGACGCGGTGATTGGATTCGGCCATTTGACCGGCCTCATTGGTGGCGTGGGTGATCTGCTCCATCTGGCGCTCGGATGCTTCCACCAGGAAGGCGGACCGCTGCAAAACAAACGCCGCAGCCGTTTCGATTTCTCGCGCAGCGGCCTGCACGCGCACCACCAGATTCCGCAGTTCCTCAAGCATATACTTGAGCGCGTTGCCCAGTACGTCGCTGGCGGAATGCGGTTGAATATCTTGCGAGAGGTCACCGGCAGCAAGGGTCGTTGCCACCTGCACAATCTGGTTGAGGTAGCCCATCATGTTTTCCAACGCCAGACCCAGGCGGTCCTGGTCAGAGGTGCGATGCACCTGCACGCCCAGGTTGCCCTGCGCAATCTGGTCAGCAAGCTGGCTGGTTTCTTCAAAATAGCGCTCGATGGCATCGAAGGCGCGTGACAACTCGCCCACTTCGTCACGTCGCCTCACCATGCGCTCCTGCTGCACAACGGCTTCCTGGCTCTGATACATCGATTGCCCGGTTGCCAGATATTGAGCCGAGTTTGTGATTGCCACCAGCGGCTGCGCGATGTTGCGACTGAGGACATAGGCAATGACGGCTGCCAGGACAATCAGGCCAATCGTCAAACCCAGGCTCAGGAACTCCGTTTGCTTAATCTGTTGATCAAGCTGAGTGTTCAGACTGGCGACAGGTGCTAGAATCTCGGATTCTGGCAAGACCAGCACAACATCCCAGGGGATGCCTGCCACCTGCTCAAAAGCCAGGTACTTGGCGCTTCCTTGCAGGGTCAGGCGGACGTTCCCGTTCTCGTCCTGCCTCAAGCTCTGTTGAAGCTGGCTGGCCGAGGACGTATGTTGGTCCAGGGGCACGTTCAACTGCACCTGTCCCGTCTGTGGCGCAGTCAGTTGAACGTTAAAATCCTGCTGGCCCTGTGTGGGCATGCTGATGATGTTGCCATCTTGCCCAACCAGGAAGGCGTAGCCATTCTGGCCGACTTTGGCTGGCAGCGCGCTCAGCAGATTGGCGAGCGTGACATCGCGTCCGACAGCGCCGATGAAGTTGCCATTCTGATCATAGACGGGGGCCGACGAGGTAATCAAGAGACCTTTGCCGGTGGCATCAAGGTAGACTGCTGTAAGCGCGGGCACTTTTTGCGGGTCATTCGCGGAGTTTGCGGCTACGAACCAGGGACGCTTGGTGATATCAAAATTGGGAGGAACCAGATGCGCCAGATCAGCATTTTTTGTGGCAGAAGCAGGCGCGTAATAGCGCGTAACGCCTGAGATAATGCCGATATACGTTGGGTATTTGTCCTGATCATAGTGTGCTTTAAAGACCGGGTCCATATAGGTGAGGATATTGATTTGATCTCGGATGTCTGGGGTTAGCCTGGTGATGGTATTCGGAATAAAGAGGCTGTCCGGCTCGCTGGTGGGGTTATACCACTGGCCGTTGGTTGGGTCGCGAAAGGTCGTCAGAACCTGGTCATAGACTCCGCCCCGGAAGGTATCTGGATTTTGAAACAAATAGGTCGCGTAATTTGCCAATTCCTGCGTCGTGTTCGCAATCAACCGCATCTGTGCGCTGATGGTCTGGTCGATATTGTGCACCTGGGTCTGCAACGCTTGCTGCGCGTTGGTGATGAGCGCGGCACTGCTGGTGCTGCGCGCCTGGCTGTTCATGTTGTTCATCTGGTACAGCGACACAAGGATGCTGGCAATCAAGGGCAGGAGGGCCGCCACCAGCAGGCCGATCAACACCTTGCCGCCGATGGTTGAGATGAATGGTCTACGATTTGGAAAAGCGCGCATAGAACCCCCCTATCGAGTTCGTCCCCTCCGGCATCCGAAGAGCCTTTAAAGGACGTTTGGCAAGCAGTGGGCTATAAAAACTGGAAAAAGTATATCATGCCCGCCAAGCTCTGTAATGGGCATCGGCAAAGCACGCCGCTCATGTAGTGTCCTACTGCGGGGCCGCATGGCCGCTTCACTAGAGTGGGACAGTCATGGCCTCCCCCAATAGGAAAGCAGTCCTATGGTTTTGGCAAAAAAGAGAAACGGGACATGAAAATTGCTGCGCGCTTGATATTCCCATTGCGTTGGAGCGTCTTTCCAGGTACTCTTTGGAGGAGAGAGATGTTCACCTGAGGAGGGTTAGCGATGCCAGCATTAGCGAACAAGGTGGCTATTGTGACCGGCGCCGGACGTGGCGCGGGGCGCGCTATTGCTCTGCGGCTTGCGCGCGAGGGAGCGAGCGTGGGGGCTGTGGCGCGCACCAGGAAGGAGCTTGATAGCCTGGCGGCGGAGATTGCCGCTAACAACGGTGTCTGCGAAGTGATCGAGGCTGATGTAAGTAATCCCACCGATGCCCGACGTATCGCGGCGCAGATGGTGGAGCGTTTTGGGCGTGTCGATGTGCTGGTCAATAACGCGGGCATTAATGGCCCCATAAGCGGCGTTGATGAAACACCCGTGCAAGATTGGCAGCGCACGCTGGATGTCAACCTGACCGGCCCTTTTCTCTGTTCACAGGCGGTCTTGCCAACGATGAAGGAGCAGCGCAGCGGGCACATTATCATGATCTCTTCTGGCGCGGGCAAGCAGGGCTATCCCAACATGGCGGCTTACTGCGCCAGCAAGTTCGGGCTGCACGGCCTGGCGCAGTCGTTAGCGGCTGAGGTGAGCGACCTGAATATCCGCGTCTCGACCATTCTGCCCGGCAGCATCGCCGAGACCAACTTTTCGGGACAGCGCAAGGGCTGGCTGCCGCGCCCCGGCGCAAAGTACCTGCGACCTGATGATCTCGCCGATGCCATTCTCTTCTTGCTGCTCCAGCCTGCCAGCGCCTGGACGCAGGAGTTGAGTCTCTGGCCGTTCAAGACCTGGCAAGGGTAAGTTTTGGGAGGTCCATTGTGGCCGATCTCGCGCCTGAAGACATGCGTGCTCTGGATACCCGTATTCGCTTGCGGCTACTCCACAACTTTATTGAGCATGCCTGGCCGCTGACAACTCAGGAACTTGCCGGGGAGTTCTCCTCTTCGCTCGAACAGGTGAGCGCATCGTTGCACCGACTCCATCAGCGTCGTGCTCTGGTGCTCTTTCCTGAGAGCGATGATGTGCTGATGCTGCATCCCTTTTCGGCGGTGCCCACTGCGTTTCGTGTGGAAGCCGAGGGGCGTTCCTGGTGGGCAAGCTGTGCCTGGTGCGCCTTTGGGATAGCGGCGCTGCTTGGCGCTGACACCACGATCTATACGGTGTGCGGGAGTTGCCAGCGCCCCATCCAGTGGGTAGTTCAATCAGGCGTCGTTGCTCCTACCACTGATGTGATTCACTTTGCCGCGCCGCCGCGAGATTGGTGGGGCGATCTGGCAGGGGCGTGCAAGCAGATTCTCGGGTTTCACTCTGTCGATCACGCGGCTCAGTGGAGTGAACTGCATGGGCGTCAGGGGGCCATCGTCTCTGTTGGGCAAGTCTGGCAGCTTGCCCAGGCGTGGTTTGCCGATTTGCGCGAACCAACGCCCAGGTCCAAAACGCCTGAAGCAATGGCAGCTATCTTCCAGCGTATTGGATTGATTGCCCCATTTTGGGACGTGAGCAGGTGAGCCAGCTTGAAGCAGGCGCGGTTACTTCTAACCGCGCCTGCTTCAAGCTGGCTCCCTTGAGCGCATCTTCCTAATCGTTGCCGCCAACTGCCGATGCCTCGCGCGTCTGGCGCACGCTGAAGTACACCGCTTTGGGGTGATGCACGACGATGGCGGCGGTGGATTGCTCCGGCACAAGCTGATGCGAAATCGTCAGATCGACTCCAATCGTCTGGCGCACCGGCAGCACATGGAAGAGCCTGACATGATCTTCTAGCTCAGGGATAGCCGGATAGCCCCAGCTATAGCGCTTGCCCTGCTCGTCTGCAAGCCCCAATTCGCGGCGCACGATGCGATGCACGTATTCGGCCATGCCTTCGGCCATTTCCGCGCCCAACCCGTGAATATAGTAGGCAGCGGAGTAGTCGCCATTGGCCTGGAGTTCGTCGATCAGGTTGGTGGTCTTCTGGCCGATGGTGACGACTTGCAGCGCCACCACATCCTTGCGCCCCGAAGTTACGGGGGCAAAATAATCGGCCAGGCATAGCCGTTCCTGGTCCGGCTGGCGCGGCATGCTGAAGCGCTCGATCTCCTTGTCGTGGTCCTCTGGGTCGAAGAGGATCAACTCGTCGCCAGCGCTCTGGCAGGGATAGTAACCATAGACCGCTTTTGGTTCCATATACAGCCGCTGGCGCGCCTCGCGCAGCATGCGCTCCAGGCGCGGCTCGAAGTCTTCGCGCACCAGCCGCTGGAACTCTTCGCCGTGCGCTTTGCCGCCCCAGTGCAGGCGATAGAGTGTATTCAAGTCCATACACGCGGCCACCTCTTCTAACCCGATGCGCTCCAGCACGCGCGCGCCCCAGAAGGGTGGCGTGGGCAAGGTTTCCAGCGCGAAGCGACTGCGGTCTACGCCGATGACGGCTGGGGCCTGCGGTTTATTTGCCGCTTCCTGCGCCTTGCCCTCGGCGGCGCGCTGGGCGTTTCCGGCAGCGTCGATGGCCTCCTGGAGAATCTGCGCCACAAACGGCTCGCGCTTCTCAGGATTGGAAAGCTTATCCATAATCTCCAGCCCCTCGAAGGCATCTTTGGCGTAAAACAGCCCCGGCTCATAGGGCGCTTTCTGCTCGTCGTCGCCCACAAAGATGATGCGGCGGCCATAGGCGCGGTTGATCGCCGCGCCGCCGACAATCACGGGGAAGCGCAGGCCGCGCTTGTGCAGTTCTTGCACACAGAGCGGCATCTGCTTGGAAGTGCTGACCAGCAGCGCAGACAGGCCAATGGCGTCAGCCTCAACCTCCAGCGCTTTGTCGATGATGGTATTCAGCGGCACCTGCTTGCCCAGATCATAGACGGTGTAGCCGTTATTAGAAAGAATCGTGTTGACCAGGTTTTTGCCGATGTCATGCACGTCGCCAAAGACTGTTGCCAACACCACCTTGCCCTTTGTATAGCCTTCCTTGCGCTCCAGGAAATGTTCCAGATGCGCCACTGCGCGCTTCATCACCTCGGCGGATTGCAAGACAAAAGGCAGAATCAGTTCGCCCGCGCCAAACTTATCCCCTACATCCTTCATCGCCGGAAGCAGCACAGTGTTCAAGATTGTCACCGCTGCCTGCGACAGTTCGGGCGTGGGCTTGTGCGCCGCCACCAGTTCCTGATAGGCTTCCGGGCCGAAACCTTCATCGTCTGAGCGCGCCAGCCGCTCCAGCAGCGATTGATCGAGCAGCGCCTCGATACCCTCTTTTTTGCGGTGCAAAATCTGATAGTGAATCTTCTCGTCGGTGGTCATGCCCTCGGTGGGGTCGGCTTTCTCTTGCTCTTTCTTCTGCGCGCCGTGCTGCTCGAAGTATTCAATGAAGCGCGGCAGGGCATCAGGCCGTCGATTGAGGAGCAGGTCATCGGCGAGTTGGCGCTGCTCGGCGTCAATTTCAGCATAGGGCGTGATGTGCGCCGGATTGACAATAGCCGCGTCCAGCCCGGCCTGGACAGCGTGATAGAGAAAGACGCTGTTGAGAACAGCCCGCGCGTGCTGGGCCACGCCAAAAGACACGTTGCTGACGCCCAGAATGGTGAGCGCGCCGGGCAGTTCGGCCTTGATGCGCCGGATGCCTTCAATCGTTTCGACGGCGGCGTTTTGCAGTTCCTCCTGCCCGGTGGTGACGGGAAACGTGAGCGTATCGAAAATCAGGGCGTCGGACCGCAAGCCATATTCCTCTGTGCAAATCTCGTAGATGCGTTTGGCAATCGCGAACTTGCGCTCTGCCGTTTTGCCCATGCCCTCTTCGTCGATGGTCAGCGCGACCACCGCTGTGCCATGCTCTTTTGCCAGCGGCAAGACGGCTTCGATGCGCTGGCGTCCGTTCTCCATGTTGATCGAGTTGATGATCGCGCGGCCCGGATAGTTTTCCAGCGCGGCCTGGATGACGTTGGCTTCCGTGGAGTCGATCACCAGCGGCGCTTCGATGCCCATCGAAAGCTTTTTGACGGTGCGGCGCATTTGCTCGGCTTCGTCGCTGCGCTCGGTCAGGGCCACCTGCACATCCAGCGTGTGCGCGCCGCCCTCCACCTGTTCACGGGCAATCGCCAGCAAGGTATCGTAATCATCCGAGAGCAGTGCCTGCTTCGCTTTCTTGCTGCCGGTGCTGTTCACGCGCTCGCCCACCAGCAGCGGCGCGGGGTCTTGAATCAGCGCCGCCGCGTGGATGCCGCTGGCGACCTGCGGAATGGCTTTGGCGCTCTGCGCGCCGTTCTGGATGGGTCTGGGTTTGCGCGTCGCGCCGGAGACCGCCTGAACGATCTGACGCAGATGTTCGTGGCTGTTGCCGCAGCAGCCGCCGACGACATTCACGCCCAGTTCTTCGACAAACTCACGCAGCGCCTGGGCCATGGGTGCTGGCTCGGTGGGATAGACGGCTTTGCCGCCCACGTTGAGCGGGATGCCCGCGTTGGGGATGGTCGAAATCGGCAGCGGACAGTTTTCGGCGAGATAGCGCACCGGCTCGCGCATATGCTCCGGGCCGGTGGAGCAGTTCAACCCCACCACATCGACGCCCAGGTTGACCAGAATGGTCATGGCGGCGGCAATGTCGGTGCCCAGCAGCATGCGCCCGCTGGTATCCAGCGTCACCTGCGCCTGGATGGGCAGCACCCGCCCCAGGTCGTTGAAGGCGCGGCGAATGCCCGCGATGGCGGCGCGCACCTCCAGAATATCTTGACTCGTCTCGATAATCAGCAGATCAACGCTGCCTTCAATCAGCGCGGTGGCCTGCTCGCGGAAGATTTCCGCCAACTGCTGATAGGTGATATTGCTCAGCGTGGGGTCATCGGAGGATGGCAGCATGCCGGTGGGACCGATGGACCCGGCGACAAAGCGCGGCTTGTTGGGCGTGCTATAGCGGTCAGCGATGCGGCGGGCTAATTGCGCGGCGGCCAGGTTGATCTCGTGGGTGCGCTCGCCCAGACCGTATTCATCGAGCTTCAAACGGCTGCCGGTGAAGGTATCGGTCTCCAGCACATCGCAGCCAGCCTCCATAAAGCCGCTGTGGATTTCTTCAATCACGTCTGGCCGCGTGATGACCAGATACTCGTTGCAGCCTTCGGTGCGTTCGCCGCCGTAATCGGCTGCCCCCAGATGATAGGTCTGGACGTTGGTGCCCATCGCACCGTCGAAGATGATGACGCGGCGCTCAAGTTCTTGCAGATAGCGGCTTTGCGGCTGTGTCCTGTGGTTGCTGCTCATGAGAAAAGATGCTCCTCCCTATCCCACTCAACCCCGCTACGTAACCCAAAACGATGTTGTTTTTATCAGTCCAGGGGATCGACCCCGTAAACGCTGTGGTCTTTGTAATCTTTTGTTCTCTCTGTCTTGGCGACTGCCCCTCCACCATAAGGATAGATGGGCAAAGGCGCGAGAATGTTTCAGGGATGCTCTGGGGCATTATAGCATTCGCAGGCGCGCCGGGGCAAACGCTGCCTGTTCCCATGAGCCTGCCGCTGGTTCGTTTCCAACTCGACCTGCACCGTGCTGCATAAGCAAAGGGTATGTTATAATCGATCTTGACCGGGCCTGGGCGCTGTTCAGGTGTTCACCTGCGCCTGCCTGTGTCGTGCAGCTAGCAAAGGAGTTTTGGTGATGGATTTCTCGCTCAGTGATGAGCAGATGGAGATTCAGCGGACGGCGCGGGCTTTTGCCGAAGAAGTCATTAAGCCGCGCGCCGAAGAGATGGACCAGACCGGCGAGTTTCCGTATGATATTGTCCGCCAGATGGGAGAGCTTGGCCTGATGGGCCTGCCGTTCCCGGAAGAGTACGGCGGCGCGGGGGCAGATTTTCTCTCGTATTGTCTGGCGCTGGAAGAGATTGGGCGCGGCGATGCCTCCGTCGCCATCACACTGGAGGCACATGTCTCGCTGGGCAGCATGCCCTTCTACCTCTTTGGCACCGAGGAGCAGAAGCAGCGCTATTTGCTGCCCCTGACGCAGGGTAAACAACTCTGGTCGTTCGGCTTGACCGAGCCAGGGGCCGGCTCAGACTCCGGTAATACGCAGACGCGCGCCGAACTGATTGATGGGCGCTGGCATATCAACGGCTCCAAGACGTTTATCACCAACGCGGGCACCGACATTTCCGGGGGCGTGACGATTGCAGCGGCCACCGGACGACGACCCGATGGCCGCCCGGAAGTGACCAACATCATAGTCCCCAAGGGAACGCCAGGGTATCATATCGGCAAGCCGTTCAAAAAGATGGGTTGGCGCGCCTCGGATACGCGCCCCCTCACGTTTGAGGATTGCCAGGTGCCCGAAGACCAGATGCTGGGCCAGTGCGGCGAAGGCTTCCAGCAATTCATGCGCATTCTAGATGGTGGGCGCGTGGCGATTGCGGCCATGAGCGTAGGGCTGGCGCAAGCGTGCCTGGATGAATCGCTGAAATACGCGCATCAACGCCAGCAGTTTGGCAAGCCGATCAGCGGCTTCCAGGCGATTCAATTCAAACTGGCCGATATGGAGATGGAGATCGAGCTTGCGCGGCTGATGTATTATAAGGCTGCATGGCTGCACATGCAGGGACGACCGTATACGAAAGAGGCAGCCATAGCGAAGCTGTTTGCGTCCGAAACGGCCAAGCGCGCCGCCGATCAGGCGGTGCAGATTCATGGCGGCTATGGCTTCATGGATGAATATCCGGTCTCGCGCTATTATCGCAATGTCAAAGCGCATGAGATTGGCGAGGGCACCAGCGAGGTCCAGCGGATGCTGATCGCCAAACATCTTGCTGAGTAACGGCTGAGGGGCTGTCAGTGTAGGAAGCAGCGGGCAAGGGAGGGACGAACCGATGTCATCGAAGATGCTTGCTGGTCTGGTCGCCGGTGGTTTTGGCGCGGCGCTCGCGATTGGGCTTACCCTCTCCACTTCGTTCTCTTCTGAGCTTGCTTATGTGCTGGCGCTGGCCCTCCTGTTTGGCCTGGGTATGCTGTCTGGCCTGCTGGCGACGGCCTGGCTCGATCTGGCTGACTATGGACACCAACCAGCCGCCGGGGCAATTGCCGGTCTGGTTGCCGCTGGCTTAACAGAAATATGTGATCTGATCTTACGGTTAGTGTTTGCTTCTATTAGCAAGACCAGCCCCACGAGCATGTTGGCAAACCTGGTCCTGTCGCGTATGCCCGCGCCCTCCGACGCGGCGTATCTCATGTTTCTGGTGGTGGTCAATGTGCTGCTGTATCTGCTCTATCTGTTGATTGTGACGGGCATCAGCAGCGCCGTAGCCACCTTCGCGGGGCGCGCGAAATCGCTCGAAGCGCTGTCGGCGCTGCTGGAAGCGCAACAGCGCCCGTTGCCCCGCGATCCCTTAGCGGAAGATTTGGTGGACCCGGCCTTGTTGCCATTTATGCGGCCAGAATATTCCCCCTTCGTTCCCGAGGAGCCACCCATTCCCGTGCCTCCCTGGCAGCAGCGCCGCTCCAGGCCGTCAGGATCGCTGCCCAGCGAGCCGCCGCCTCTCACTAGAAAGAGCAACCCCCTCCCTGGCAGGCCAACTCCATTCCCTGGTGCGAACGAACGGTTCCCTGGGAAGACCACGCAGCCACCTGTGCAGGGAGGCCAGCCCATCCCTCGGAGAAATGCGTCTGGCGGCCTGAATCCATCGGGCGCGCCAGCCAGAGGACCCACGCCCGGAGCCGGACAGCGCAGGTCAACGCCTGGCATGCGTCCACCACCCAATGCGCAGTGGCCCAGACCACGAGATAAGGACTAAAACATGGACCCACTCTCAATGACAACCACAACCATTGCTGCTGTAGTGCTGAGTTCTTCATCGGGGCTGCGTGCCTATCTTCCGCTGTTTGCTATGGGAATTGGCGTCGTTTCCGGCGTGGTGCCCCTTGAACACGGCTATGGTATCCTCACGAATCCACTGGTGCTGACCGCGCTGGGTGTGCTTTCGGTGCTGGAGGTTGTGGCCGATAAGGTGCCCGGACTCGATCATATCAGCGACGTGGTGCATACAGCCGTTCGCCCCATCATGGGTGCGGTGATCTTTGGCACCACAGATAATCTGGTCAGCGCCAACGCTGGCGCGGTGGGCGCTATCGCAGCCCCGATCATCGGCGCTGTGCTGGCCGGTGGCGTGCATGGCGTGAAGGCGCTTTCGCGTCCGGTGGTGACGACGACCACCGTTGGCATCGGCAATCCCATCGTCAGCGTCATTGAGGATATTGCCACCGTCGCCCTGACCGTTCTCGGAATTATCTTCCCCATTGTGGCGCTGATTTTGTTGATTATCGTGGTGGTGCTGTTCGTGCTGCTGATTCGCTGGGCGTACCGGGTGCTGCAACGGCGCAAGCAGCGCAAGCAGGCCAAAGCGGCAGGAACGGGCGCGGGCGGCTGAGGGGTGCCTGAGCGGAGCGCCTGAAGCCAGCGAGTCTATGCTGGTTTCAGGCGGCTTTGATTTCCCCGGCAATGATGATGGGGCCGGTGGGGCCAGGGCTGCCTCCGGCTGGTTCGGGAGTGATAGCCGCCAGATCGAAATGCCCAAGCTGGCGGGGCGCGTGCACCAGAATCTGCCCTTCGCCGTTGTGCTGTACGTCGAAGACGGCGCTGCCCGTCGGCTCGCCGTCGCGCAAGAACCAGAGTTGATAGTCGCGCTCCGGCGGCAATGGTTCCAGACCGCTGACTACCAGCACCGCCATATGCTCGTCTGGCGCGCCCAGCAGCCGCGCCCGCGCCTGCGGCGCTTCAGCCGTGCCGGGCAATTCCCACACCGCCGGATGCGGAGCGCGCAGCAGTCGCAGGATATCTTGCAGTTGATGCTGCGCGTCGGGCTGCGCTGCCCCTGGGGTTTGTAGCCCTTTTCGGCCAGAGAACAAGTGACGCATGGCTTCCAGTAACCCCTGTCGCTCTGGCGTGATCCCTGGAAGCGCAGAAGCAAACGTTGGGTCGAGCGCCTGGGCAAGACGCTGTTCGTCCGCCACGGAGTCCCCTCCTCGCGCAGCATGAGACCCCGGCGCGCCTCCTACCTGCCCTTCCTGCGCGATGCGCGCCAGGATGCGCTGTTTGAGTCTGGCGGGCGGCTGCACCTGTCTGGGGGCCAGCGCCAGCAGCGCCGTCACCGCCCGTGCCTGGCGAAGCAAGCGTTGGCATTCCTGGCATTCGGCCAGGTGCGCTTCTACCTGTGCAACTTCCCCGTCTTCCAATATTCCCAGGGCATAGGCGTCAATCTGGTCCTGGACATGATTTGTGAGTTGGTTTGGTCTTTCAGACATGGGTTACTCTGCCTCAATGCCCTGCTCCAGCAAGAGCTGCTTCAACCGCTGCATGCCAATACGGATGCGACTCTTGATGGTCCCCAGGGGATCGCCTAACATATTGGCGATCTCCAGATGTGTGTAGCCTCCAAAGAAAGCGAGTTCGATAGCTCGCTGCTGCGCCTCTGGAAGCTGCCTGATTGCGCCTACAATGGCCTCACGCCGGATATTGAGCCAGGCGGCCTCGGCGGAGTCGGCGGACTCATCGACCGGGTCATACGCGCGCTCATCATCGTCACCTGGAAGGTCCGCTTTTTGGGGGCGGCTCTGCCAGCGGCGCACTTCGTTCAACGAGAGGTTATGTGCGATGCCCAGCAGCCAGCCCGAAAACCGGCCACGGGTCGGGTCAAAGGTTGCCGCGTAGCGCCAGAGTCGCACAAAGACTTCCTGGGTCAGTTCTTCGGCGGTCTCCGGGTCGCGCACGATGCGCAGCGCCAGAGAGTACACCGCCTGCCCATAGCGATCATAGAGCTGTTCCAGCGCAGCAGCATCTCCGTCGGCAACCTGCTTTGCCAGACGCTCGTCTTCCAGTTCTTGATTGGCTAAACGCTCGCTCCCCATGCCGCCTCAATACATTGCCACCGAGAGTGCAACGACCTGGTGGTGGTTCCTCTCATGGTATTACTACACGCGCCGCAGGGAAATGGATGGTTTCGGTATACAACGTATGCTCCCATGTTCCCAAGGGATTGTACCTGCAAAGCGCGTTGATTTCAAGCTTGCTGATGCTGCGGGCGCTGCCCCTCAGGCGCTGCGCGTTTCGGCTGATTCGCTGGCGGTCATATAGTGCTGGAAGAGATGCCCCCAATGGGTCGTTGCCAGCCAGCGCTCGAAGACACGCCGGTCTTTCAGCGGCCAGCGATAGTAGTCGTGGTAGGTTTCTGATCCCAGGATAAAGACATTGACAAGCGGCGTGCGGAAGAAGAAGTTCTGAAAGCTCTTGAGCGGGCCAAACCACATGATGTCACCGACGCGGCTGGCCCCATTGTCGCCAACGGTGAAGCCCCAGCGCTCGGCGGAGATGTCAGCGCCCACCACCTCGATCTCGTTCATCTCGCCCACGCCCAGCCCGTGCTCGTGCGCCAGCTGGATGTATTTGATGGTCATCGGGTCGAAGCCCATCATCCAGGCGGCCACCGCGTCGATAGCCGTCTGGTCAGCGCTGGCAAGAATATAATCCTTGATAACCGGGAACATCGTCCGTGGGCCGGGGCCATTGCCAGCGGTTGTGCCATCCATCACGGCGAAGATGCCCTTGTGAATTTCTTGCTGAATCGCCAGCAAATCCACCAGCGTCTCGTGAATCCAGCTATGGGTATAGTGGCGCTTCGTGTTGAGCAGGCCCCCAAAGGCGTTTTTCATCGCGCCGGTGGTGGTGGTGTAGATGTGACATTTCATCGTGGGCAGATGAACGATATTTTTGCCAAAGAAGTAATCGGGAATGGAGATGCCTTCGGGGAAAATCTGATCGAGCACCAGCATCTTATGCTTTGGCTCGTATTTGACCCAGGTCATATCCTCCGGCTTGAAGTTATACAGCACGGGAATCTGGTATTTGCGGAAGATGGGCACATAATTGTTCAGGTCTTCGCCTTTGAAGGCGTTGGTTACAACAGTCTTGTTCTGCACGCAGGTCAAATCCTGATAGCCACCCGCGCGCAGCGCCTGAACGACGCCCTCCATCTGCCAGGGCGTCGTGTTGGCAGCGGGAAAGGGGAAATGCCAGGAAATATTATCTTTCAGAATTGTCGTGGCGGATGCGTCGAGGTGCTGCTCGAAGTTGGCAAGCTGCATCAGCCGCCCGTAGTCTTCCGAAACGGTTTCGGGCCGTGTTTTGATCACGGCGACCTTGGCGCGCGTGGGCATAAGGCTCTCAAACTCCTCTATAAATGAACTATCTCTCAGCAACAGATTTGCACAAGCCAGGCCAACAAGGCAGGCACCGCCTGCGCCCTCGCCTGGGGCTGGCTTCAGGTTTTCATCGATCTCTCTTGTCTTTCATTACCAACGAATACCATACCATATAAATCACCCCCAGGTGACCGAAGGGCCAGGCAGAGGATAGGGAAAACGCTGCTGAAGCGCGCTGGTGCTCTTGTCGACTTTCTGATAAAATGCGCGCAATCCACGAGCCTGTCTTCATACCGAGCAGGGGCACATGTGCCACGAAGGAGGAAGCGTATGGCGACACCAGGCGACCATTCCCGCGGAACCCCTGAAGAGTTTCTGCTTTCGGTCTCAGGGTTGAAAGGGCGCAAGCACCTGACCATCTATCCGGCGGCCACCCCTGCCGCTTCGCCCTCGACGATCTTTATTCCGGGTATGCGCGGCCACGCCGGAACGTATTCCACGCTGGTGCCATCAGGAAACTTTCTGGCGGCGCTGGCCGAGGCCGGGCTGAACGTGGTGGCCGTGGACCTGCCAGGGCATGGGCAGAGCGAAGGCCCGCGCGGCCTCTTCACCTATCACAGCATCATCAAGACGTTACGGGCTGCTGTGGCCTATACAGCGGAACGCTTTGGCACGCCGGTTGGGGTGACTGGCTCCAGCATGGGTGGCATTCTCTCGCTGTATGCCGCGCTGGAGGTTCCAGAGATTCAGGCGGCAGCGCCCATGAATGTGCTGGACCTGCGCAATATCGACCCGGCGCTGCATCTGCTGCGCCACAAGATCATCGTGCCGCCGACCAGAATGCTGGCGCGCATAGGCGCGGGACCGCTCCTCACCTGGGCGCCTGTGCCGGTGGACGCCTTTCTGTCCACGAAAGAGGTCTGGGACGATAAGCAGCACGCGCGTGCCTGGCTGCGTGACCCGCTCTCTACATCGGCCTATCGCACCAGCGCCTGGATTTCGGTCTTTATGTCGCCGGAAGATAAACCGGCGCTGGAAGACTTGAAGACGCCAACACGTATCCTGGTAGGCGCGCGCGATAAAGTGCTGCCAGCCGAGATGACGCGGGCCATCTTCGAGCGGCTGACCTGCGAAAAAGACCTGGTGATCTTGCCAGACGCGGGACATATGCTGCCGACAGAATATCTGGAGCAGAGCGCGCCGCTGGTGGCCGACTGGCTCAAGAGCCACCTGATGGTGCAGGCCGCGCCCGCAACGAAGCCTGCCGCAAACGATCAGGAAGCGCCCGCCGCGCCTGCTGTTCCGCGCAAACGGGCCACGCCGCGCCAGCCGAAGAAAAGCACAGGCGCGCAGCCAGGATAGCCTAGCTTGCGCGCTCGGCCTCCATCAGCGCGAAGCTCTTTTCAAAAAAGTCGCTGATGCGGCTGATATAGGCTTCTGGCTGGGCGGCGAAGCACTTCACGTGATGGCAATCGGGCAGTTGCCAGAGTTCTTTCGGCTCGCCCGCGTTGGCATAGAGCAGTTCGCCATCAAACGGTTCATCGACGATGAGGTCAAGTAGATCGGAGATAAGGAAGATAGGGCGTGGCGCGAGCAGGGCAATATCGCGCACCGGACGGATGGCCTTGAGGTCGATGTGTGTGATGCGCTCACCCCAAAAGATGGTCAGCGGCGCAAAGGGAAAAGGTGGCAAGCCGGTGAAGCGCGTGAAGGCTTTGCTGATGTCGCTGGCAAAGTCGGCCAGCGTGCTTTCAGCGACCACGACGCACAGTTGCGGCAGGCGAGCGGCGGCGCGAATGGCGGTGATGCCGCCCAGCGAGTTGCCGATGATGCCCAGATGCCGGGCGTCGACATCGGGCCGCGCCTCCAGATAGGCGACGGCGGCAGCCACATCTTTCACCTCGTCGTGACCATAAGTGCTGTGCTTGCCGCCGCTTTTGCCATGGGCGCGCGCATCATAGAGCAGAAAGCCATAGCCTCCTCTGGCGAGCAAAACGGCAGGCTCCAGCAGTTGTTCGCGGGTGTCAAGGATGCCGTGACACCCGATGATGGTGCGCCCATTGCGTGGCGGAATAAACCAGCCTGAAAGCGTGATGCCGTCTTCAGTTGTAAAGGTGACATCCTCAAAAGCCATCCCCAGGTCGGCGGGCGTGCGGGTGATCGGTTTGCGCGCCGGATGGGTGAGCCGCCATGCGTGCAGCCAGGTGAAGGTCAGCGTCAGCACCACCAGCAGCACCACCACCCCCGCTAGCGCCAGCAAGAGAACGATGGGCAGGGACATGCACGGACTCCTCTACAGTTTGATGCCCAACTTGCCCGCCAACGCCAGATTTGATGGCTCAACCAGAACGCTGCCATCAGGAAAAATGAGGGTGGGAACGCTTCGTGCACCGTTGTTAATGGTCAGCACCACTTCGGCGGCCTGGCGATCTGTGTCGATATTGATTTCTTCATAGGGAATCTGATGGGCTTCCAGAAAGCGCTTCGAGCGTCGGCAGTCCCCGCACCAGGTGGTGGAATACATGCGAATCGCTGGTCTGGCCTCCGGCTTCGTAGACATCATACATCTCCTCAAGAGGTTCGTTTGGCGGGAAAGCCGCCTCGAGTCAAAACTATACAAAGTATAGCAGAGGCTGTGGCCCCCTGCCAATACTCACAGCGGGCGCGTTGCTGCATGGCGCATCCCAGGAGAAAAGATACGAGCGAGCATTCTCTACGTTGGCAAACCTTTACCAGTGTGCGACAATACAGATGGCATAAAAGCGCCAGAAGTGGCCTGGCTTTGTGTAGCCAGCGGGGGTTGTGAGCTTTGCCATAGCACGATGCTGGGGATGCGGGTAAGATATGTGGGGAAATAGTCATACATTGGACAGAAATGTACACGGATGGTGATGGCGAGGCCGGTGGGGAGGCTATGGCGGCGACATTTCGCCGCGGGTGTAACCGATGGAGACTTTTATTCGTCTCTTCAACTTGGACGATGCTGACGAACCTGCCGAGGGATCAAGCTCTCAGATAGTGTCTGGCCCTGGAGGGTGTTCGCCTGAAATGGGCAAAGCGTTGGCCGCGCATGCGGCTAACGGGAATGTCACTGGAGATGCAGAGATGGCGCAGCCAGAGCTGCTGGAGAAGGTGGCGGAAGACGCTGAACTGAATGGGCATGGGGAAGCAGATGGGCGTGGAGCGAGCAGGTCACGCAAGGGGATTCGTGTGGCTGAGACTGGCTCTGCGGGTGAGGAAAGAGATGAGGATGAGGCCCGCGCGCTGGATGAGGAAGAGGAAACAGATGATGAGGAAGATGAAGTTCCGGCGGCCTCTGGTGACGATCTGATCGATCTTTCCGATTTTGAGATGCTGTTTCAGCGGTTTCAAACACCCATTATCAACTTTGTCTTTCGGCTGGTTGGCAATCGTGAGCAAGCGTACGATCTATCACAGGATGTCTTTGTCAAGGCGTTTAAGGCGCTGGCTGGCGGAACGAAGATTCATTCTGGCGCTCTGTCGGCCTGGCTCTATCGCATTGCCGCCAATACAGCGACGGATTCGCTGCGGCGCAAGCGTTTAATCGCCTGGCTGCCACTTTCACTCTTCAATGAAGATCGAGGAGTGGGGGCCGGGGTGGGAACCCTTTCTGGTGAGCCGGGTGGGGGTATCTCTGAAGAAGGCTTCTCGAGCGCCGCCAGTCTGTATGATGGTGGAAGTTATAACGGCGGGCGCTTCGAGCAGCGCGTGGCGGATCGTGAGATTGTGGATAAAGTGCTGAGCCAATTACCTGTGAAATATGCAACCTGCTTGCTATTATACGAGCATGAGGGTTTCTCGTGTAATGAAATCGCCGATGTTCTCAAAATTAGCTCATCGGCGGTGAAGATGCGGCTGATGCGCGCCCGCGAACGGTTTATTGCGCTCTATCAGCAGGAGGTGGATGGTCCATGACGTGCAAGCAGGCTCGACAACTTTTGGCTGCCTATCGGCGGCACGACCTCTCGCCAGACGAGAATGCCGAACTGCACGCGCATTTGTCGGAGTGTGCCGACTGCCAGGCCCGCGCTGCGGAGTATCGCAGCGTAGGCGAGGCATTGCAATCGCTGCCCACGCTGGCGCCTCCTCCTGATTTTTACGCGCGGGTGATGGCCGCCGTCCGTGTAGAAGATGAGCAGGCCGCTGAACGCTCTCAGGCCGCGGCGCGCAAAAAGCCTGAAACGGTCGTTATTCCTGGCCTGACCGATATTTCCTATCTTCCGTCGGTGCGCCGCGCCGTCGCGCAGCGCCGGGCGCGTGTGACCCCGCTGCGCAGCCAGATGAGTCCGGCTGGCGCGTTTGCCGTGCGCTATGGCGCGGGGCTGGCCGCGCTGTTCATGATCTTCGCCTTTGGGGTGAGCACTGCCCTAGTCCTTTTGCACCTTAGCCCTATTGGTGGTCCAACTGGTCCAACTGGTGAATGCGTCATTACTCACACCTGTGGTGGCTTCTACACCTCGGTCTTTAATCCTGACCCATTGTATCCCTTTGTGGCGGATGCAACTGCCAGCCCCGAGGGACAATACATCATTTACGCGGCGCATAATGCCAAAGGGCAGTGGATGTTGGAGGAACTTGATCGCCAGAGCCAGGAGAGCACTGCTTTGCTGAGTGCGCCCGTTGTTGACCCGTTGACGTTGGACGGCTGGGCGCGCAGTTGGGTGCTCTGGGGCCTGGGCGGCCAGGGAGCGGGCAAACAGTGGCAACTCAATGCTACCGAGCTATCACCAGCCCTCCCAGGAGCCGCCCAGACGGTGCATCTGCTGCAAGGCAACAAGGCCAGCCCTGAAGGGAAGGTGGCCGCGCTGCACGGCATCACGACGCTTGGCTCGACAGTGCTGCTGGCTGAGGAATTGACGGATGGGCGTGGGCAACTGGTTTCGCTGGACCTCACTTCTCAGGGCGATACTGTGCCCTCAGTGATTCCTACCGAGCAGGAGCCAGATCACCTGATTACTGACCCTGCGATAGCCCAGACGACCTCCACATTTGGCGGGCTGACCTATTATTGGGTCGATCAATGGCAAGACCCTGACGGCACGCTGCATGGCAATATCTGGCGGCTGCTGCCGGGTGGCCTGCCGGAACAGGTGACGACGAACGATGTTTCGTTCTCGCCGATGGTGGCCTCGGGGAAATTGTTTTGGTTGGAAGAGCCGCTTCCTCAGAGTGCCAACGCGGCCTCGAATCAATCGGCTCCGTCGCCTACTGCTACGGCCACCTCGGCCAATGGAAATGCTGCCGAGAGTCAGGTGTCAGGGATCATTTGGAGCGAAACTCCCGATGGCCGTCCTGACCTGGATACCGCTCCTAAGACGAATATTACCGGGACTGGTTCTCTGGTGTCCACTCCTCAGGCGGGCGAGACCTTTATCGTCTGGGAAGTGAAGAAGGGCGATTATTCTCTATATGATGTGCCCAACAATTCTGGTACATCGCTGAATGCGCCTGTCAATAACCCGCTGACATTGTCCGTTTCGCCCACGGCGGTGCTCTGGGTCACGAGCAATACACCGAACGGCAGCCAGATCACGCCCACCAGAACTACCATCAACCTGATGGATTGGCCTCAGCCGCAGAACTAGCCCGATTTGCTGAGCAGGGCCATGGTGAGCACTGCGGCGAGTGCTCTTAACTGCTGGGCTTTTCTCGCTGACGCCAGGCCGCGTAGAGCACGATGGAGCCAGCGACGGCGGCATTGAGCGAGTTGACCTTGCCGCGCATGGGCAGCCGCACCAGAAAATCGCAGTGCTCGCGCAGCAGCCGCCCAATGCCCTTGCCCTCGTTGCCCACCACCAGCGCGAGTGGCCTGTCCAGGTCAACGCGGTCGTAGTCCTGGGTGGCTTCTCCGGCCAGACCCACCACCCAGATGCCCCTTTTTTTCAGCTCGTCAACCGTGCGCGTGAGGTTGGTAACCTGCGCCACCAGCAGATGCTCGATAGCTCCGGCGGAGCTTTTATCCACCGCTGGGGTGAGGCCAGCGGCGCGATGCTCCGGAATGATGACGCCATGAGCGCCGACGGCCTCGGCGGTGCGCAGCAGCGACCCCAGATTGTTGATGTCTTGAATGGCATCGAGGATAAGCAGCAGCGGCGGCTCGCCGCGCCGCTCGGCCACCGCCAGAATATCCTCGACGGAGGCATATTCCCGCGCCGCCACCGAGGCGACACAGCCCTGGTGGACCGCGCCACGTGTCAGTTCATCTAACCGACGACGCGGCGCGTATTCAATCGTGACCCGTCGCTGTTCTGCCTCGCGCAGAATATCACTCAGCCCGGCATCGCGCGCCCCTTCGGCGAGCAGCAGCCGATGGACGCGCCGCCCTGAGCGCAGGGTTTCCAGCACTGGATTACGCCCCCAGATATATTCTGCCATGGCTGTGTATGCTCGTTAGTTACGACTTGAACTCCCAGGTGGTTTCCTGGGCATGGTCTTTTAACACGACGTTGAGGCGTTCCTCCAGGTCTTTGCGGATGCGGTCCGCTTCGGCCCACTGTTTGGCGCGGCGCGCCTCGTTGCGGTTGGCAATCAACCCTTCGATCTCGGCCAGCAGCGCCGGATCGATCTCCTGGGCACTTTCAGCCTCGATCTGAATGCCCAGCACCTCCGTCAGCAGTTCATCCAGCAAGGCCACCGAGGCGCGCAAGGTCGCCAGCGCTTCGGGCGTCAGGCCGCCGCCCAGCGAGGAGGCATACTCATTGACCCTGCGCAGCAGGTTATCGATGGCCGCCAGCCCGCCAGAGGTATTGAAATCATCATCCATTGCCGCGATGAACGCCTCGCGGGCTTCGTCCAGCGGGACGGCGGCGCTGGTTGGCGTCTGGTCAGTAGCCTGCCCAATCGGCCCGCCCTGCGCCTCTTCAGCGCGGCGAATCCGGCGCAGCAGGTTCGTGCGTGTCTCCACGTAGCGCTGCCAGCGCGGCTGTACCGCTGCTAGCGCCTCTTCGCTATAGGCGATGGGCGCGCGATAGTGATGGCTGACTAGATAGAGGCGAATCACCGCTGATGGGTATTTGTTGAGCATCTCGCTCAGCGGGATAAACGCGCCAGAGTGCGCCATCTTTCCTTCGCCCAGGTTCAGCATGCCGATATGTACCCAGTATTTGGCAAACGGTGTCGCGCCAGTCGCCGCCTCGCTCTGGGCAATTTCGTTCTCATGATGCGGAAAGATCAGATCGGTGCCGCCGCCGTGAATGTCGATCTTTTCGCCAAGTGTATCCAGCGCCATGGTGGAGCATTCGATATGCCAGCCAGGCCGCCCAGGCCCCCACGGGCTTTCCCAGAAGGGTTCGCCAGGCTTGGCGGCTTTCCAGAGCGCGAAATCGCGCGGGTCCCGTTTCTTGGGGTCCGGCTCGACACGCGCCCCGGCGACCAGCAACTCTTCTTCGGGCTGGTGCGACAGCCGCCCATAGCGCGGAAACGTGTTGACGGCATAAAAGACATCGCCGCCCGATGGATAGGCATGGCCGAGTTCGACCAGGCGCTGCACCATGGCGATGATCTTGGGCATATACTCGGTGACGTAGGTGTACTGGTCGGCGTGGCGCACGTTCATAGCATCGATGGTCTTGAAGTAACCCTCGATGTAGCGCCTGGCCGCCTCTGCTGCCGGAATGTTTTCACGGATGCCCGCGGCGATGATTTTGTCGTCTACGTCGGTGAAGTTCTGGATGTAGCGCACCGGATAGCCGCGATACTCCAGGTAGCGCCGGATGACATCGTTGAGCACAAAGTTGCGCGCGTGCCCGATGTGCGGGTCGTTTTTGGGGGTCAGGCCGCAGACGTACATTTTGACGGGCAGCCCATAGGGTTCAAAGACTTCTTCGCGTCCCGATTCGGTGTTATGAATGAGCATAATGATTTCTTCAGGCTCCTTTTGCTAAGGTGGCTTGCTCAGGGCTTATGCCCTGGAAATGAACGTGGAAAAAGCGTGTTGCGCCTATGGAGGAGGAGACGGGCCGCGAAGTGGAGCCTGAGGAAGAAGCCGAATCAGCAGCGGATGTTTGCTCTGGATGGCCTGCTGCCTGACGTGTTATGCCCCAACTTCGAGGCCCTTACGACAGGTGCAGCGCAGCCTTTCTGGTGAATAGTCGTTCATGTGAACCATCCTTACGCTGACTGATGATCTTCATTCGAGATGAGATGTCCTGGGCATAACTCATGACATACCCTCTGATAGTCTATCACAATTTTTCAAATCTGGTTTCAGCGGTCAGGAATAACCCGTAGAGGATGTAGAGAGTGTAGAGACTTTAGAAAGTTAATCGCACTCAATCAGCACGACGGCGCAGCAGCCGATGCCCTCTTCGCGTCCGGTGAAGCCGAGGCCATCGCTCGTCGTGGCTTTGACGCTGACCTGCTCCAGCGCAATTCCAAGCTGGCGGGCCAGTTCGGCGCGCATGGTCGGGATGTGTGGGGCCATCTTGGGGCGCTCGGCCACGATTACGGCGTCGAGGTTACTCACGCGCCAGCCATGCTCGGCCAGCAGATCGCGCGTATAGGTGAGGAAGGCGCTGCTGGGCGCGTCCTTCCAGCGCAGGTCGCTGGAGGGGAAATGGCTGCCGATGTCGCCCAGCGCTGCCGCGCCCAGCAGGGCATCGACAATGGCGTGAATCAGTACATCGGCGTCGGAATGGCCCGCCAGCCCGCGTGTGTGCGGAATGGCAACGCCGCCCACCATCAGCGGGCGGCCCTCCGCAAAGCCGTGTACGTCGTAGCCAATGCCTATTCTTATAGCCATAACATCTGCCCTTACTCGGAGGACGCCACGTTTTTTGAGGAGTGAGTGAGTAGCATCTGGGCGATGACCAGATCATCGGGCGTGGTGATTTTGATGTTTTCATACGCGCCCATGAAAAGGGCGACCGGATGACCCATGCGCTCCACCAGAGCGGCATCATCGATGGCATTCCAGGTGGGATCGATGCTGCGATGCGCGCTCAGGATAAGCTCGTAGGCAAAGACCTGCGGCGTCTGGCTGAACCAGAGCGCGGCCCGGTCCAACGTCTCAATCACTACCCCTTCAGGGCTGGCGCGCTTGATTGTATCTTTGGCCGGGACGGCGGCGATGGCAGCGCCGTGTTGGCGCACAGCAGCCAGTCCTCGCTCGATGAGCGCCGGGGTGACAAATGGGCGCGCCCCGTCGTGAATCAAGACATAATCCGGCGCGGGCGAGAGCGCCTCCAACCCGATCAGGACGGAATCACGCCGCCGCGCGCCGCCGGGCGGCATGGCGCAAATGGTACGCCAGCCATGGTGCTCGTGCAAGAGCTTGCCATCATTGAGCGCGTCTTTTGCCAGCACCACGACGAGATCATCGATCAGCCCGGATTCCTCGAAGACGCAGATGCTGTGCGCCAGCAGCGGCTTGTCGCCAAGCATGGCCCAGGTTTTGTTGATGCCCTGCATGCGCTGACTGCTGCCCGCGGCAACAATGACGGCAGCCACTCGTTCGCGCCCGCGCTCGCTGCTCATCCCGCCTTGCTTCCTCTCGGCTATTTCTTGGCCGCGCTGCCTTTCGGGTGCGCGAAGATCATGCGGCCCGCCACTGTTTGCAGCACCCGCGTCACCGTCACTTCGACGGTGTTGTTCATGTGCTGGCGCCCGCCTTCCACGACGATCATAGTGCCATCGTCGAGGTAGCCAACGCCCTGGCCGAGTTCTTTGCCATCTTGAATGATCTTGACCATCATCTCTTCACCTGGAAGCAGCACAGGTTTGACCGCGTTTGCCAGTTCGTTGATGTTCAGGACTTTGACCCCCTGAAGCTCGGCCACGCGGTTGAGGTTGAAGTCATTGGTGATGATAGGGCATTTCAGATTGCGCGCCATCTTGACCAGCTTGGCGTCCACCTCAGCAATCCCATCAATATCGGTGTCGGAGATTTCAACGGGTATATTCGTCTCTTTTTGCAGGCGGTTGAGGATGTCCAGCCCACGGCGGCCACGATTGCGGCGGAGGGTATCCGCTGAATCGGCGATATGTTGGAGTTCTTCCAGCACAAAACGTGGAACCAGCAGCGTGCCGTTGACAAAGCCGGTCTGGCTGATGTCGGCAATGCGCCCATCGATAATGGCGCTGGTATCCAGCAGAATCTTATCGGATACTTTGCCGTTCTTCTTGCCCTTGCTCTCGTTTTCCCGGTGGCGGTCGCGTCCATCCATCACCTCTTCCAGCGATCCGCTCTCGCGGTTTTCGCGGTCCCGCCCCTCGCGGTCGCGTTCCTCGCGTTCCTGGGCGCGGCGCTGGCGCACAGTCCACAGGCCGCTGAAGAGATGCGCCACGTCCTGCCCGCGCAGCACGGCGGTTGCCGCGCCGAGATAGCCAAACAGCAGCGCCCCCAGAAAAGGAAGCACCTTGCCAAGATTCAAGAAGGTGAGTTCTGAGAAGGGAAACGTGAGCAGTGCCGCGATAATCAGGCCGACAATCAGGCCGATGGTGGCGGCGACAATATCCCCTGCCGAGGCGCGTCGAATCGTATCACGCACCCAGCGATAGGGATAAATGGTGACATAGGGCGTGATGATGAGGGCCACCAGCGCGCAGGCCAGTGCGACCCCACCAATGATGGGCCAGGGCCAGCGCCCCTGGCTTTGTTCCCACATAATGCCCAGGCCCAGACCTGCGGCGACCACTGCCCCGCTGATGCGGGAAATAAGTGCTGCTGACATGCTTTGCATCCTCCAAAGCGGCGCATCTCCACGAAGCCAGGCTATGGCTCAAGGCCAGGTTCTTCCAAGAGTCTACCCACCATACACCTACCTGGGCTGCGAGAGAGCCGACGCCACCTAGACTGAACCCTTGCCAGGTCCAGCTTACTCCTTCAGGTGTTGTCTGCTGTGCTGCTCTGTCAGAGGGGGCAAGCAATAAACAATAGATAAGTCCAGTCAACGACATCGGCCAGATCATCCAGCCTTGATGAGTTGATGAGCGCCTACGCCCCTCTGCATCTCTAAGTTCGTTCAAATACACCCTAACGATAGTGTTGCTTCTGCCTCCAGGCACACGAAGAATTGATCTCCAGCCATGCTGTCGTCTCAGTCCTGCCGCGCTCTGCCCTTACTTTTCATGATACGCTGATCAGTCAAGCGCGGCATCCAATGCCTGGGCCAGTGTTGACACGCGCACCAGCTCAATACCCTGGTGGGTCTGCGCCGCCGTGCCGGTTTTCGTCTTTGCGGGAGCCTGTGCTGCCCGTTCAGGCGAGCTGACGGCATCCCGGTCAGATGTCTTGTCCACTGTGGAGGGGGTCCAGTCATTCAATATATCAAGAGGCGTGCCAGACTTCGGCACGATGCACCGACGAAACCCCAGCTTTGCCGCTTCACGTACCCGCAGCGCCACCCGACTGACCGAGCGCACCTCGCCTGAAAGGCCCACTTCACCAATCAGCGCCACATCAGGAGGAATCTGACGATCTTTGAAGCTGGATGCCACTGCCGCCGCTATCCCCAGATCAACACCTGGCTCATCGAGGCTGAAGCCCCCGACCACATTAACATAGACATCATGATTATACAACAGAAGCCCGACGCGCTTCGTCAAGACGGCCAGCAGCATGACCAATCGATTATGATCTACGCCAGTGGTAGTGACGCGCGGCGTGCCAAAAGCCGTCGTGGAAGTTAACGCCTGCACCTCCACCAGCAGCGGGCGCGTGCCTTCCATGCTCACGACGACGGATGTCCCCGTGGAGCGCGGGCCGCGCTCGTTCAGGAAGACCGCCGAAGGATTGGGAATCTCAACCATGCCCTCGCCCTGCATCTCGAACACGCCCACTTCATGAGTCGCGCCAAAACGGTTCTTCGCGCCGCGCAAGAGCCGGTAGGTGTGGAAGCGCTCGCCTTCCAGGTAGAGCACGGCATCCACGATATGTTCCAGGGCGCGCGGCCCGGCCACCGAGCCTTCTTTGGTGACATGGCCGATGATGAAGATGGGGATATGCAGGTTTTTGGCAATGCGGTGCAGCCGATTCGCGCCATCGCGGACCTGGCTGATGCTGCCAGGGACCGAAGTCAGTTGCTCAGAAGCAATCGTCTGAATGGAATCGACAATCACCAGCGAGGGTTTCATGCCGTTGATGGCTTCGACAATGGTATCAAGATCGCTTTCGGGATAGAGATGCAAATTGCCGCTGCCGATGCCCAGCCGCTCGGCGCGTATTTTCACCTGCTCGGCGGATTCTTCGGCAGTGACATAGAGCACGGTGCCTGCGGTTTCGGCAATGTTGCCAGCGGCTTGCAGCAGCAGCGTCGATTTGCCGATGCCCGGCTCGCCGCCAATCAGCACCACCGAACCCGGCACCAGGCCGCCGCCCAGCACGCGGTCCATCTCGCCAATGCCGGTACTGAGGCGGCTGTGCGCGATGGCCTTCACCTCTGGCAAAGGGGTCGGCTGATGATAGATGCCACCGAGACCAGTTGAGGCGCGTGCTCCGCCGCCAGCGCGGGCAGGTGGCGCGGCGTGCTCGATTGATTCAACCAGGCTGTTCCAGGCGTTACAATCGGGGCAGCGGCCCAGATATTTAGCGCTCTCATATCCGCATTGTTGACAGACATATTTGGTATAGGTTTTTGGCATGATCGTCCTGATAAAAAGCAGAAAGAGCCTGGACCCGTTCTGATGGCGCACATTTCTGCTGGCGGCCAGGCAAATACGCCTGGCCGCCAGCAGAAATGCTGCAAAACCCTGGAGAGAACGAACCCAGGCCCTTACATCTCACTCGTTGCTTCGCCAGCCGAAAGCGCTGCTTCCGATGGTGGAGGCAGCAGCGCCTCAAATTGGCGTCGGGGTTCAAGCACCAGCGTGCCATCCACCACCAGCGCATCCACCACATCGCCAGACTTGAACTTCCCCTGGAGCAGGCCCTCGGCCAGAGGGTCTTCGACCAGGTTTTGAATGGTCCGGCGCAGCGGGCGCGCGCCAAACTGCGGGTCGAAGCCTTTGGTCACCAGGAAGTCCTTGGTGTCATCGGGCACGACCAGTTCGACCTGCTGCTCGGTAAGCTGCGTGCGCACGCGAGCCAGCATCAGATCGACGATCTGGCGCACTTCCTCTTGCTTGAGGGAGTGGAAGACGATGATCGCGTCGATACGGTTCAGGAACTCGGGCTTGAAGGTGTTCTTGAGTTCGCCAAGCACTTTATCCTTCATGCGGTCATATTCCTGCTGCGCGGCTTTGGCTTTGTCCTTGCCCTGCGCGAAGCCGATGGACGCGGCTTTGTTCATCTCGCTGGCCCCAACGTTGGAGGTCATAATCACGATGGTGTTGCGGAAGTCCACCGTGCGACCCTTGGCGTCGGTCAGTTTGCCATCCTCCAGAATCTGGAGGAGCATATTGAAGACATCAGGGTGCGCCTTCTCGATCTCATCCAGCAAGATGACGCTGTAGGACTTGCGGCGCACGGCCTCGGTCAACTGGCCGCCCTCTTCATAACCGACATAGCCCGGAGGCGCACCCACCAGGCGGGCAGCCGCGTGGCGCTCCATGAACTCGGACATGTCGATTTTGATGAGCGCGTCCTCGCTGCCGAACATGAACTCGGCCAGCGCCTTTGCCAGTTCGGTCTTGCCGACCCCTGTTGGCCCCATGAAGATGAACGACCCGATGGGGCGCTTGGGGTCTTTCAGGCCGGCCCGTGCGCGCCGCACGGCCTTGCTGATGATGTCGATGGGTTCCTGCTGCCCAATCACGCGCTTGTGCAGAGCCTCTTCCATCTGGAGCAGCCGGACCGACTCTTCCTGGGCGATGCGCATCACCGGGATGCCCGTCCACATGGAGACGATCTGGGCAATGTCCTCTTCGCCCACAACGGGCTTTTCGTTGCCTTGCTCCTTGTGCCAGCCGGATTCGAGCTTGGCGATGCGGTCACGCAGTTTGACCTCGCGGTCGCGCAGTTCCGCGGCCAGTTCGTATTCCTGCTGCTGGATGGCGGCTTCCTTCTCGTTGAGCACCGCCTCTAGTCCCTTCATCGCCTCTTTCAGGTTCAGGGGGGCCAGAGAACGCTGCATGCGCACGCGGCTGGCGGCCTCGTCGATGAGGTCGATAGCCTTGTCGGGCAGGAAGCGGTCCGTAATATAGCGGCTTGCCATTTCGGCGGAGGCTTTGATGGCCGCGTCGGAGATGGTCAGCCGGTGGTGCTGTTCGTACTTTTCGCGAATGCCGCGCAGGATTTCGATGGTTTCCTCCACGGTGGACTCGCGCACGATGACTTCCTGGAAGCGGCGTTGCAGGGCCTGATCACGCTCGATATACTTGCGATATTCGTCCAGCGTGGTCGCGCCGATGCACTGGAGTTCGCCACGGGAAAGGGCTGGCTTCAAAATATTGGCCGCGTCCACCGCCCCTTCTGCCGCGCCTGCGCCTACCAGCGTGTGCAATTCGTCGATGAAAATAATGCAATCGCCGCTGGTGCGAATCTCCTCGATGATTTTCTTGAGCCGTTCTTCAAATTCGCCGCGATACTTGGTGCCCGCGACCAGCGAACCCACATCCAGGGTGAGTAATCGCTTGCCCGCCAAGGTTTCTGGGACTTCGCCCGCAATGATTTTCTGGGCCAATCCTTCGGCGATGGCGGTCTTGCCAACTCCTGGCTCGCCAATGAGGGCAGGGTTGTTTTTCAGACGACGCGAGAGGATTTGAATGACGCGCTCAATCTCTTTTTCGCGCCCGATGATGGGGTCGAGCTTCCCGGCCCGGGCGGCTGCCGTCAGGTCCATGCCCATCTGGTCGATGGTGGGCGTCTTGGAATGCTTGGGGTCGGTGTGGTGCGGGCCACTGGCCTGGCTGAGCACCTGGATGGTCTGGGTGCGCACTTTCTCCAGATTGACGCCCAGGCTTTCCAGCACGCCTGCCGCAATGCCTTCGCCCTCACGCACCAGCCCCAGCAGCAGATGCTCGGTGCCGATGTAGTGATGGTTCAGGCGACGGGCTTCATCGACCGCCAGTTCGATGACTTTCTTGGCGCGCGGGGTCAGACCAATCTCCCCCAAGACAATCCGATCCCCCCGACCAATAATAAATTCGACGGCGCTGCGAACTTTGTTGAGTTCCACGCCGAGGTTGCTCAGAACCTTCGCGGCCACCCCTTCGCCCTCACGGACGAGGCCAAGGAGCAAATGCTCGGTGCCGATGTAGTTGTGGTTGAAGCGCTGCGCTTCTTCCTGGGCGAGACTCAGGACTTTTCTGGCTCGCTCGGTAAATTTGTCAAAACGGTCGCGGTCGTTCACCTGTGTCACCCCCCTTTCAAAGGCAGAGGGAGGAACCATGCCCTCTGATAGCTCAGGTAGACCACAGTTCCATGATACAATACGCGCGGGTGAGCGTCAAGCGCTGTACTTCTTGCCGAGCCGCTTCTTTGCTGGTCTTGCTAAAAGGCCAGCTTTTCTGTCAGGCACGCGCTCGGCAAATTGGCAACCCCGCCCTGCCGCTGGGACAAAAATCCTCCTCTTCACCTCTTACGCTTGTCGGTAACAATCAGATTACCTGGCAAGCGGCTGTTGAAGCCTCTGGATAGTGTTTCTATTATACCAAACTTTTTGGGCCAGGCGGATTGGACCTGTGCATCAGGATGCTGTTCAGGAAACAAAACACGAACACCACCCCTGTTTGCCTGTCCCAAGAGATCGAACGGCCTCCCCGTTGCCCATGGCAAGGCAACGAGGAGGCCGAGCGTGTGCTCTTTGCGCTCACTGCAAGGATACTGGCCGCCACAAGAGACAGCCGTGAATGGGTTATTGGTCTCTGCCAACTTCCTGGCCTGGCTCCTCTGGTGGAACGAGGGGCGACGGCTGCTCTTCCTCTTCCGTCTCCTCGCGTTCACGGTTCTGGCGCGCCGCGTGGAACGCTGCTGCCATCGCCGTCAATTCTTCAGCGCTTTCCGGCACCTTTGGAGTTTCCTCTTTCTCGCGCGCTTGCCGTCTGGCAGGCTCGCGTGTCGAGGTCTCTTCAGCCGCTGGCTCAGTCTGCGTGGCTGGCTCGCTGGTGTAGCCCGCCTCACCGGTGGCAAGCGCTGCTTCAGCCGATGGCTCGGCGTCAAGCTCGGCGGCCTGGCGCAGACTCAGCCCCAGGCGACGGCGCTCGCTTTCGATGCGCAGGATGCGTAGCGTCAGTTCCTGGCCCTCGTGCAGGGCGGTCTTGGGGTCTTGCCCTGGCAGCAGCTCTGACAGGTGAATCAGACCTTCGACACCATCCTCAATGCGTGCAAAGGCTCCAAACGGCGCGATCTTGGTGACGATGCCCTTGACCAGTTGGTTGACCTGATAGCGCTGTTCAACCGTGGTCCAGGGATCGACCTCGGCGCGCTTGATGGAAAGCGCAATCTTCTTTTTCTCTTTGTCCACACCCAGCACCTGCACCTCGACCTCCTGGCCGACATGCAAGACCTCGCTGGGATGGTTGACCCGGCTCCAGGCCAGTTGAGAAATGTGCACCAGGCCATCGGCGCCGCCCAGATCGACAAACGCGCCAAAGTTTGCCAGATTGCTGACCGTGCCCTTGCGCACTTCGCCCACCTGCAACTCGTTGAGCAGTTCTTCGCGCCGCTTGGTGCGCCATTCCTGGACGGCCAGCCGCTCGGAGAGAATCAGCCGGTTGCGGTTGCGATTGATCTCGATGATCTTCAACTGAAGCTCGCGGCCCACCATTGCCTGCAATTTGGCATTGGTTTCGGCGCTGTCTGCCGTGTCCTCGCGCTTGAGGTTGAGAATCTGCGAGATTGGCACAAAGCCGCGAATGCCATCCAGATCGACGATCAAGCCGCCCTTGTTGAAGTCAATGACCTTTGCTTCCAGCAGATCGCCGCGCTCATACTGCTCCTGAGCGATGCGCCACTGGCGCTCCATGCGGGCGCGCTTGATGGAGACGATGGCATGCCCTTCTGGGGTTTCGGGCTGCATGACGTACACCAGCACGCTTTCCCCGACGTTGAGTTCATCAAAGGAGCCATAGCCTGTGGTCGCCAACTCTTTGGTGGAGAGCACCCCTTCGGATTTCAGGCCAATGTCGACGAGGATTTCTTCGGGGTCTTTGCGCACAATCACGCCTTCAACAACATCGCCGCGTTTGACGCTGCGCAGCGAGTGCCCTGGCTCTTTGAGCAGTTCCGCCATGGGATTGCTCTCGCCCTCACCGCCCTCGCTGTCGGTGCCGCTGAAGTCGGCTGCGCTGAAATCCATCCTTCGTGCTCGCTCGTCGAGGAAATTGGATGCCTGCGTCGAAGGATCAAACTGTTCCTCTTGATACATGGGTTTGTCTACACCCCCTCATTTCGCTGTTTTGCCGTGGCCGCCGCGCGGGCGCTCGGCGTACAGGAGCGCGGGGAGAGGAACCCTCACGCCTGGACGTTACGGAGTGAAGCGCGACTGTGCGTAGGCGAATAAGCAGGGGACAGCAAGAGGGACAGGCGAACCGAAGCGAGGTAATATGCTCTCTGGCATAGGCAAAGCAGGACAGGAACCAAAAAAGAGCCTACAGGCACGTAAGCTCTCACCGTTGAGAACAAACTTCAACACTCACGGCCCGGCGCGAGTCTCCAATACAAAGTGCCCCCACTTATGTAGTTGTATTATACCTGATGATATCCCTATTATGCAAGTGCTACCCCCCGTCACAAGGCCAATGTGACCAGATTCACATTGCCTGGCTCGGCTATACTCTAGTGGTGGTCGAGTGCTTCAGGTGGAGCATTGCACGAAAAAGAACGAGTGCGCTCATGTCATCCCTCTTTTTCACGGACTTTGAGGCGCTGGTGCGGCATCTGCGCCAAACGTTGACGCCGCTTGCACGCGAGCTTCCCCCAGGCGTCCCAGGAGGCCAGCGGATTGCTGCTGTGCTCGCTCCACTGTATCTGCGCGATGGACGGCCTCACCTGTTGTTTACGCGCCGGGCGTCTACCTTGAATGCTCATCGGGGCGAAATCTCGTTTCCTGGTGGGTCACACGAGCCAACTGATGACACGCTGGCCCATACGGCCTTACGCGAGGCCCAGGAAGAGATTGGACTGGCCCCAGAACGGGTCACGCTGCTGGGGACACTGGAACCGGTTGTCACGGTGGTGAGTAACTTTACCATTGTCCCCATTGTGGGGCTATTACCAACTGGACCCGGTTTCTTGCGTCCTAATCCTGCGGAGGTGGACGAAATTATCGAAGCGCCGCTGGCAGACCTGGCCGACCCCGCCATCTTCCATGCCGAAGAATGGATGCGCGGGGGCCAGCCGCATCAGGTCTATTTCTTTGATTATGGGCCGACTCGCATCTGGGGCGCAACGGCGCGCATGCTGCTTTCCTTGCTGGAGCGGCTCGCGGCAAGCTGATATGCCTTGAAGTGTAGCATGGAAGAGGCAGAGCCTTTGTTGGCTTCTGTGTTACTGGCTGGCGTGTTGTCCGTCACTTTTAACAGAGTAAGCAGATCAGAGGTGGCGTGCCCCCACATAGCCATTCATGACCGTGCTGCTCCTGCTCTTGTCTTTGTAGCGTGTTCGTCTTGTGTCGTGCGATGGCCTGGGGAAGAGATGGCTGCTCTGGTAGCTGCCGCTCTGATTGCAGCGCCCATCCGTTGCGCTGACCGCTTCCAGCCCCCACTGATGCGGCAGCGTCGACAGATTGGGTTGGCTCTATTGCAAGCTGTCGCACGACATCTTCCTCAACAAGAAAGCCCCCTTTATGGTGTTCCCTGGCTTGCCAGATCGCGCGCGGCGGGAACACCATGCAACGTTGTTGCCGCTTGAATCGCTTTGACGACTGCGCGCGCCAACGTCTGCACGGCTGCTGCGCCAATCATACTCAGTTCCATAGGGCCAGGCGCTGTGACATCTGGTGCCAGGCGACCCATGCCCAGCGCAAAGATGGTGTCCCCATCAAAAGAAGTATGGACAGGACGAATTGCCAGGGCCAATCCATCGTGCGCCATGCGGGCGATGATGTTGGCATCGGTTTTGGTCAGCAGGGCGTTGGTGGCGATGACCGCAATGGTGGTATGTGCCAGGGGCGCGCTGCCGGGGAAAACTTCGGGCGCAGATGCTTCTGTGGCTGGGGCCGCTGGCGCGTCGGGTCGGGTTGGGGTGGCGATCACTGGTAAGCTCTCGAAAAGGAAGCCCTGCCCGGAAGGGTGACGAGTGCCCGCGATGATGCGCTGGGTGTCCGGGTCGCGCACGTCGCCGATGGCATTGACGGCCACCAACGCGCCGACCAGCGTGCCATCTGGCAGGCTGGCGCTGGCGCTGCCCAGGCCGCCTTTCATTGCCTGGCCGGCGCCTAAGAACTTGCCGACCGTGGCCCCGGTTCCGGCGCCCACGCTGCCCTGAGCGACGGAGCCATTGGTTGCTGCCTGGCAGGCGCGCTCACCGGCAGCGGCATCTGGCCGCATATCGGCGCGGCCCAGGCCAAGATCAAAGAGCGCTGCCGCTGGAACGATGGGGACACGCACGTCGCCCACCGCATACCCAACGCCCCGCGCTTCGAGATGACGCATGACGCCGCTGGCGGCATCCAGCCCAAAGGCGCTGCCTCCGGTCAGCACTACCGCGTGGACCTCTGGCATCATGTAATGTGGGCGCAGCAGATCAGTTTCGCGGGTGGCTGGCGCGCCGCCGCGCACATCGACTCCGCCCACCGCAGGCCAGTCGCACAGAAGCACCGTGCAGCCGGTGGCCGCCTCAAGGTTCGTATCATGTCCCACGCGCAGACCTGGAATATCGGTAATATCGTCGTGCATACAAAACCCTTCCTGTTGTCTCACTTGGGGACATCATAGTGCACAATGGGCAGAAGGCGCAGGTCTACCTCGCGGAAATGGTCGGGACCAAGCTGGGTGATGGCGTTGTGGAGCGTGCGCGCGTCGGAGATCAGTTGCGCAACGTCCACACCCATGCTGCGGGGTGCAAATGGTTCGAGGTAACGCGCGCCGGAATCCAGTTTGATGGTTGCGCCGCGATAATTGTTGCGCAGCAGATGATAGCAGCCGACGCCAACTTGCAGAATGCCCTTGTAGAGTGTGCGAATGGGCCGGTGCTCCTTGTTCCAGATGCCTTCAAGCGTTTCGTGGCATTCAAAATATTCGCGGCGATTGAATTGTTCCAGCCCATGCAGCAGTGCCGGGCTGGGGGATTCGTCCCGGCCATCCTCTATAGTGGAGCGCTCCGACATATCCTGGGCCATTGGCTTTCTCCCGCTCTTGCGCGAGCTTCATTGACAACCATAGCATTTGTAGTCTATACTAAATAAGCAAAATATGCCTGGTGACCGTAGCTCAATAGGCAGAGCACTGGATTGTGGCTCCAGTGGTTGTGGGTTCGAGCCCCATCGGTCACCCCTCCTATTTCCCCCGTTTTTGCCTCTTGTCGCTGGAAGCATAACCTTGCCGCTGCGGCAATATAATGCTTCCAATGAGCCCCGGCAACATAATGCTTCCAACATGGGTCGCCTTTAACGAATGACTTTTTCTCCCAAACTATGCTCATTGTGAAGGTCCCTATGACAGCAAGGCTTACCAATACACTGGCCGTAAGCTAAAGCCGATGAAAAAACTGTGCTCTCACAAGCGCCAAGATATATCCGGCCTTCCATAATTAAATTGAGGAGGGCGTTTCCCAACCCCCGGCAGCCATCCGACCTCTACTTCGGTTGGGAAACGCCCTCCTCTTTTCTCAGAATTGGAAAGCCCTGCTTCCGTTTTCTCCGTGTTGACAACCGCCTGCTCCTCTAGTACAATTGTTCATAGCCGTGGTGGGAGTTCTGCTCAGAACATCGCCGAGTAGGTAAAACTCAGGCGTTGGCTCTGATCCATTCCCCAGCCGCTCCATCAGAAGAGAAGCCTTTCAGCGGCGTTCACAAGAGCGTTTTTTCCAAAGAGTCCCGCCAGCGTCTGCCCAGGGATAGAACCCCCGCAGTTTAGGTCGTACGGCATTGCAAACGATGGGCTCTGGCATGGTTATCAGCGTTTTCCGATACTGGTAGCCTGTCGAGCAAAGCAGCAAAAAGGAGCACACGTTATGGCTGAACACCCGATGGAGACGACGGTGCGCACCGCTGTGTGGCAGCAGTTTGGTGCGACCATCGATATGCTGGAAAACGCCCTGCTGGCCTGCCCCGATACGCTCTGGCAGGGACGCCTCTGGGGCGATCCCGCAGATCCCGCTCTGCCACCAGGATTCGCCTCATTCTGGTATATCACCTCGCATACCCTCTTCTGGCTCGACCTGTATCTCACGGGCTCAGGTGAAGGATTCGCCCCTCCTGCGCCTTTCAATCCGGAGGATGACCTTCCCGAACGGCCCTATACCAGGGAGGAGCTCCACACCTATCTGGTGCAGCTGCGCAAGAAGTGCCAGACCACCATCACCGAGTTGTCAGACGAGCAAGCGCACCAACAGGTCGCTTTCCCCTGGACCAGGGGAAAGCCGGTGAGCTATTTCGAACTGCTCTTGTACACCCTGCGCCACGTGCACGAACACGCAGCCCAACTGAATCTCTTTCTCGGTCAGCACGGCATCCCGGACGAGGCGCTCCACTGGGTCTCACGAGCGAAGGAGGAAGCGGGCCTCTGAGGCGAGAGTGGTCGTGGTCATCGGACCGACACGTGCATTCCCGCTCTTCCTCCGAGCGTTTTTGCCCACTTCGGGTGCGCACCCCTCACGTCTCGGCTTCAACTGGCGAGGTGTCCCTCTGGGCTCCCACTTCATAGCACTAATCAGTTTGGGAACTGGGGTGGAATGGGGTTGATGTACTATGGAGGGCGTTTCCTCACTCTATGCCCTCCCAGACATGAGCGAGCACGAGGCGGGGGGAACGGATCAACTCTGGGCGGCCCGCTTGCCAAGCCGCCAGGGCGATCACCCAAAGGGCAGCATAGGTCAGGGTCACCCGCGTGGCGACCGCTGACCACCCAGAGACCGGAGGGCGTTGTAAGCGAAAGAAAATGAAGGTCCGACCGAAGAAGCGTTCGATAGAGGAGCGTTTGCCCAACTCCTCGGCGGTCCAGGTCGGTGGGAGGCCATCGCGTTTCTTCTGGCGCTTGGGGTTCCAGGGGAGGACCGCGCGGGCGCCCAGGACCATGTGAATCCAGGCGATCAGTTTGAGGCCCCAATAGCCAGCATCGAGACGAACCACACGGGGCCGCACCAGGAAGAGACGCACGGTCCAGGCCAGGAGTGGACGAGCAAAGGGTGCATCGTGGACATTGGCGGGTGACAGAAGGAACAAGAGTGGCAAGCCCGTTCCACGACAGAGCAAGGTGTGGACCCGATAGCCTAACAAGAGCGAACGCGGATGGTGAGCCGGGGCATGACCGAGCGCCGCATCGGGATCTGCCCGACGCCAGGCGAGAATGGGGGCGCTGTCGATAATCAGGTCACGGGCACGAGTAAGGCCGGTCCATAAGGCTGCGCGCACCAGCAGGACGAAGAGGGTTTCGCTGGGTGGCGCACCACTCGCGCGCAAGCGTTTGGACTGCTGAGATTTGCTGGGAACGCGCACCCGCCCATCGGGACCGACGGGCAATCCACAGGCCAGGGCCAGCGCAGGCCAGGCGCACAACCAGTCATGGACTTCTTGATAGGACAGACGCCAGAGCGTGCGGAGGAGCGCGATCAAGAGGAGCGACTCCTCCCGATAGGTGCGTGGTGCCCCACCGGGTCCGGCGGGCAAGGGTGGTGCATCCTGGATGTGGGGTGCGGCGGAAGCATGGGGAGACCAGATGACGATGAAAACGTCGCGGGCACAAATCTGTTCCTGGCTCGCCTCCAGCCAGGACTCGCCGTCTTGCTGTTCGCCTTCGGGATACCAGACATCATAGCCTTTCTGCTGCAGCGCTTCGACGAAGGGGCCACACCAGGCGGCATCAGCGCGGCTGTGGCTGAGGAAGAGGCTGGGCCGGGGTTTGGGTTGCCTGGCTTGTTTTGCTTTTGACATTCAAAATACTCCTCGGTGTTAGCGTTGGTGCAGGCCGCACGCCAGGCGGACGCTCGTATAATACCGAGTGTCCCCAGGCATGTCGGGGTAGTACCGATTCGTCGTTCGCCCTGCGTCTGCATCGCTGTCCCAATCGCCCCCGCGAAAGACGCGCTGCCCCTCGAGACGGAAGGCGTTCATGAGGAGGTCTTCCCGGCCATCCTGGGCATCATAGGGGTAGCGATAGCGCTGAATGGGGTAGCCAGGCTGAAAGTAGAGCGTGGTCGTCCATTCCCAGACGTTGCCCGCCATGTCCTGGCAGCCATAGGGGCTAGCTCCAGTCGGGTAGGACCCGACGGCGGTGGTCGTTTTGTGGGTTCCTTCGTCGATATTGGCGCGGTCCGCGTACCACTCGTCGCCCCAGGGATAGCGGCGTCCATCGGTCCCGCGCGCCGCTTTCTCCCATTCGACCTCGGTGGGCACATGCCAGTCCTCTCCAGTGAGCTTTGCCAGCCAGGCCGCGTAGGCGACAGCCTGTTCCCAGGTGATGCCAGCAACGGGATGATCGAGGCGTCGTAACTGGGTGGCCCAGGCAGGCTCAACCACCATATTGGGTTCGCTGACGACATGCGCCTGCATGGCACAGGCATACTCGGCCACCGTCAAAGGATAGGTTGCCATTTGGAACGCCGGGGTAGTTGCCATAAACTGCGGCGCTTCATCGTCTTCCGTGTCGTCACCCATGAGGAACGGCCCGGCAGGAATGTCGCACACCGGAGGGAGGATGACCTGGTGCTGGTGCCGGATGGTGGGAACGAAGCTCAGCGTTTTGAGCCGCGCTTCGCCTGGCTCCCACAGGGCCTGAAAGGCTTGAAGGACCAGGCGAGGCGGAGAAACACTGGGCTGCCGAAGTGGACTGGCAGATCCATACAAGATTTGAAGAAGATTTATCATCTGCCTGGCAGCCTCCTGGACGGTCTCCTGCCGCGCATCGACGCCCTGGCGTGAGGCGAGCCGCCCACGCGATTTGATGTCGCCGATCACCACGGGAATGATGGTGCGGTTGTCTGTGAGGGCCAGGTCAATTTCTTGCTGGACGTGCGGCGCGGCGCAGGAGGCGGGCGAAAGGATGACGACGAAGACAGCGTGGGTGCTGATCTGTTCACTGATTGCCTGAAGCTGAGCCTCGCTCTGCGGCTGCTCATAGGCATCATCCGCGAGGTGATGCTGGACTGGATGGGTTTTGCTCACCGCTTCGATGAAGGGTTGACACCAGGCGGCATCGGCGCGGCTGTGGCTGAGGAAGACGCTGGGCTTGGGTCTGGGGTGTTTTGTAGCTGTGGCTTTTGGCATCGTCTGGCCTCCCATGCACTTGCCGTTTTTGCAAGCCATTGTAGCACAGGCAAAAGCGCGCGCCAGATGGGGCCTGCATCGGCCATCACAAGTGTCCGGATATGTCACCCATCACGGTCTCGGTTTGAGGTGCACCCCAACCATGATGGGGACAAATCTTGGACTGTGCTTGTGGCTGATACCCTGCCCGCCTCATGTCTCCTGCGCTGGGCCATAGTCCTCCGTCGACAGCCCGAAGCTCCAGGCCACCGCCTCCGCTGCCGTCTGGATGATCGGCGGCACGCGCAGGAAATACTGCCGCTCGCTGGACGCATCCTGCACCTGGACGTAGCGGGCTACCTCGTCGGGATCATCGTCTGGCAAGCGCACTTCGTAGAGCGTGCCGCGTGAGCTGCTGTCCAGCATGACGCCACCCAGTTCGCTCACGAAGCGCTCGCCCATGCGCTCCTGGATGATGCGCCGCACCTCGACATTCTCCGCGTTGAGGAAGTCCTCACGCGATAGCCGCTCCGGCGCCAGAATGACCCGCTCGCTCACCCGCACCCCATGCCAGGCATAGAAGCCCCAGCCATCGTGATGCTCCAGACACTTGCCCGTCGCGCTGTGCAGCAGCCCCGCTGCATCACAGGAGAGCACGCGTGGACGCCGAACAAGCGCTGCTGCTGCTTCGCCCAGCCAATAGCCTGACGCCATCTGGTTGAAGCAAGCCAGCGCGTGCAAGGCATTGGGCGCGAGGTAGACATCGAAAAAGTGGAAGAAGGCGAGTGAGGCTGCATGCTCATAGGCGCAGGCAGTGGCCCTGATACTCCCTTCGACGCACTCCCAGAGACTGAAATCCACCCGGTCCCCAAGGCCCGCCCTGATACGCTCCTCGGCGCTGTCCCTCAGACGGTCTCCCACGCTTCCCCACACACGCGCCTCGACAGGGGCTCTGACCAGCTGATCGACGTCGAGCCACATCTTGCCGACGTTGCTGCCCAGACTGCTGGACGCAACGTTCCAGATGCGGTCCCAGACACTCAGGGACGCCCCCAGAGCAGGGAGCATGGCGAGCAGCTGAAGTGGCCCGTCGAGCCAGACGACCTTCGACGGTGGGGCCAGCCCGGCCACCTCATAGGCTTGCAGCAAGAACGCTTCGGCCTCCTGCTCATCGGCTGGTTCGGTAGAGAACTGAGCCTGGATGTATGCCTCGGCAAAGTGTTCGGCTTCTGCACCCTGTTCTGGGGTGAGTCGCTCCTGACCAGGTTGCAATCGCAGGGTTGGGTCCATCGGGGTGTCGCCTTTCTGCTTGCTGGTGGCGTTCATGTCTCTTGTGCCGGATGATACCCTTCGACCGTCAGTTGGAAACTCCAGGCCACCGCCTCCGCTGCCGTCTGGATGGTGGGCGGCACGCGCACGAAATACCCTCGCTTGCTGGAGGCATCCTGCACTTGGACGTAGCGGGCCACTTGCTCCGGGTCATCCTTGGGCAAGCGCACTTCGTACAATGTCCCGCGTAGGCCGGTGTCCAGCACCACGCCGCCGAGTTCCGACACAAATCGGCCTCCCATGCGTTCCTGCATCACGCGGCGCACCTCCACATTTGGCTCGTTGACAAAGTCCTCCCGCGATAGCCGCTCCGGCGCCAGGATGACCTGCTCTGGCACGCGCACCCCATGCCAGGCGTAGAACCCCCAGCCATCGCGGTACTCGATGGCTTTGCCCGCAGCACAGTGGAGACGGCCTACCTCATCACGGCAAAGCAGCCGGGGACGCCTGACGACCAGGGCAGCCTCCTCACCCAGCCAGTAGCCAGACACCTGTTCATTGAAACGGGCTAGCGCGTGGAGCAGGGGGAGCGCATGGGGCGCCAGATAGCCAGCCAAGAACTGGTAGGAGGCCAGCCAGGACGCGTTCTCATAGGCCCTGACGCTGAACCGGATGCTCTCCCACACGCTGTACTGGACGCGCTCCCCGACGCTGGCCTCGATGTTCTCCCGCACGCTGTCCTGGACGTGCTCCCCGACGCTGGCCTCGACGCGCTCGCCGACCCTGTTCCACACGTCGGCATAATAGACATGGGATCTGACGCGGTCCACCACGCTGGATAGGATGCGGTCCACCACGCTGGTTTCGACGCTGCGAGGAGCCAGAGCCGCGACCAGTTGGTGCGGTCCGTCGAGCCAGTGGATGCGTTGCGGTGCGGCCAGTCCGGCGACCTGATACGCCTGGCGCAGCCATGTCTCGGCCTGCCGCTCATCCACCGGCTCGGTGGAAAGCTGCGCCTGGATGCGTTCGTCGGCAAAGCGCTCGGCTTCCGCAAACTGGGCTGGGGTCAGTACCTGCCGCAGGGCTGGGTCCAGAGGCGTGTCGCCTTTCTGCTTGCTGGTCACGCTCAGGTCTCCTGTGCTGGATGATACGCTTCGACCGACAGCCCGAAACTCCAGGCCACCGCCTCGGCTGCCGTCTGGATGGTCGGCGGCACGCGCAGAAAATACTGGCGCGACGTGGAGGCATCTTGCACTTCAACATAACGCTCCACCTCGTCCTGGGTACCAGGCCACCCCAGGCGCAGCCCCATTTCGTAGAGACTCTCGTTCCGCACCACCTCGTACAGCTTCCCGCGCGGCCCCTCATCAATCAGCCTGCCCCCCAACACGCTCATAAACCGCTCGCCCATGCGCTCCTGCATGACGCGACGTGCCTCGACATTTGTCTGGCTGCTCCAGTCCTCGCGGGTCAGCATCTCCGGTGCCAAGATCACCCTGTCGGGCACGCGGACCCCATGCCAGGCTGAGATGCCCCAGCCATCGGCATACTCCATGCACTTCCCTGCTGTACTATGCAGGCGACCTTGCTCGTCCCACTCCAGGCGAATCGGTTTGCGGACCAGCCACGCTTCTTGCCTTCCCAAACGATAACCGCTCACCAGTTCATTGAACGATGCGAGATGGATGGCATCATTCGGCTCAAAGACCTCATGGAAAAACTGCGAGAGGGCTGCCCATTCTCCCTTGAGATACGCCTTCATACTGCGATCAACGAGCACCCCCTGAAAATAATCCAGGTGGTCAGCCTGCTCCACGAACCACACCCAACGCCACCCGGCATCGTCCAGGCTGTCCAACACACTGGCCAGCAAGAGGGGGCACAGATGGTTCTTCATGCTCCCCAATGCCCCTCGCCAGAGCTGAAGCACCAAGCGAGTCATTGGGCGATCGTACTCCACCCTCGACACGCTATCCTCTACGGCATCAAATAGCAGGCTTGACAAGTTCGCTTCTTGGTTGTCCCGCTCGTTCTCAGGCACATGAGCCGCCCCAAACGCGTGCGGTGAATCAAACCAGCGCACCTGGGGCGGCTCCAATCCAGCTACACGATAGGCAGCGCGCAGGTGAGCCTCGGCCTCCGCTTCATCAACGGCTGCGCACGAAAGCATGGCTGCCATGCGAGTCTCGATAAACTGCTGCGCGTAGGCTTCCTGTTCAGGGGTCAGTGTCGGCTGGCCTGGCTGCAAGCGCAGGGCTGGGTCCATCAGTCCACCACCCTCCTGATCGCCTCTGGGCTGTACTCGCGTTGGCGCACGACCAGCCAGAGGCCCGGGTCCAGCGTGATCGGCCCATGCTCTTCATGGAGCACCTGGGTCGTGTGCGTCACATCGAGGTAGAGCGCGCCATCGGGAGCTTCCAGAATGGTGCCCTCCTGGAGGCGGTGGGCATGACCAGTCGCTTCACCCGCTACGATAACATCGCTGTGCCGAGTGGTCAGGTCACCTGCTGGCCGGACATCTTGCCGTAGGAAGAGGAGATCGCCTTGGCGATAGTGCAGCGGCATACAAGCAATCACCCTTTCTTGGTATTCACAACCACGCCTAGAGGTGGCAATTGGTTGGAGGGGATATACTGCTATTCTATCATGGCTCGGCGGCTTGTACCAGCAGCATGTTAGGTGGCTTGACACGGCTGGGTAGATATCGTAGAGCAACTGGAAGAGGCTACCCACAGCACCACGCTGCGCCCATCAGGCAACCGAGGCTGGGCGGCTGCCACCCGCTGACACAGTTCCGCCAGATCACGCGTGAGGCGACGATCATTGAAGGGACGCAGCTCGACGGTGACCAGATGCGTGCCCCACACGACTCGGCCCGGCAGCCGAAAGAAGGGCGCGAGCCGGTGCCAGGTCGCCTGGGCGTAGGAAGCCGGGAAGTACGTGTCCCTCGTCCACATGACCAGGTTCGCCAGGGCCAGCTTGAGGACGGTCATCGTTTGGTCCTTGGCATGGTCGAGTTCAAACATGGCCCGTTCGGAGGCTTTCAGATCCTCCAGTTGCCGCAGCAGGTCGCGCTCCTTCTGGCACGCCCGCTCACAGGCATCGAAGGCCGCAACGATGGCATCTTCGGCTTTCCGTTTGCGCTGTTGGAGCGGGGCCAACTTGGCCGCTGTTTCCTGCTGGAACGC
>DATGID010000088.1:0-19239 GCA_035307385.1 Ktedonobacterales bacterium
CGGGGAGGAAGTCCGGTTGTCCAATCCCACCTTGTGACCCTATTCATACCAAGAATGGTATCGATGCAGATGGACATCCATGAGATGCGCTCTTTGCTGCTGATTGCGGAAGAGATGAACCTGACCCGCGCGGCTGAGCGGCTTGACATGGCCCAGCCCCATCTCACGCGGCTCCTCCATCGCCTGGAGGAGGAACTCGGCTTTCTCGTGTTTGATCGCAGCAACAAACGCCAGTTGGCGCTGACCCCTGCCGGAGAGGCGTTTCTTGAAGGGCTATCGCCGTTGCTGACCCAGTATGACCATTCCCTCCAGGTCGCCCAGCGCATCAACCGGGGCGAGGCGGGAAATCTGGTCGTTGGCTATACATCTGCTGCTATCTACAGCAAGGTGCTTCCAGCCATCTTGCGCGCCTATCAACGCTTCCCAGAGGTAGAACTCTCCTTGCTCGATTTATCTACCCACCCACAGCGTGCGCAACTGGCGGCACTCTCCAAGGGGAAGATCGATGTGGCCCTATTCCCCCAAACTCCACCAGTACGAGGTCTCGAGCAGGAATGTTTCGCGCGGGGAAACTGGATCCTCGCCCTGCCCATCACGCATCCGAAGGCTGGTGAGGAGCGCATTTCGCTTGCCTCCCTCAATGAGGAGGAATGGATCGGGTGGCCGCGATCCCTCGCTCCAAACATCTACGATGCCCAGATGGCCTTCTTCCGCCAGGCAGGGTTTGAACCACGCCTCGCACAGAGTGCGCAACAAGGTTACAGCATGATCAACCTTGTTGCCGATGGGAGGGGGATTGCCCTCATGTCCCCCTGGACCCCTCAAGGAATCACCCATCCCCAAGTGGTCTATCGTCCGCTACTCGAAGCCTTACCGGTAGAACTCCACGTGCTCTGGCGAAAGGGCGAGCGCTCGCCGCTGGTGCAAACGTTTCTTCAGGTGGTGCGCGAAGTGAGAGAGAAGCTCTGAGGCAGGAGCGGCACGGTTTGCCACTTTCGAGCAGGAACAGCAGGGAATCTTCCTTTCTCTTTCTCCCAAAGAAGGTGTCACTTCCTGTCACCCCTCGTCACAGTTTCCCGGTTCACCAGGGGACGCCTCATCACATGATGCTTGACACGAGAGCGTCACATCTCTTTCCACTGCCCTCTTGGGGGCCTCGTCTCTTCGGTCAAGCAAAAAGGCGGCTCTGCCTGTAGCCACTGCTCCGCGCCGATCGGCGCGGAGCATAGGGGAGGAGCTTCTTCACCTTATGCCATTCCACCTGTTGGTTTTCCCAGAGCGGAAGCTGTGGTGAAGGGTGGGTTGAAGGAATCGGGCGGAGTTCAGTGATCTGTTCTGGAGTGTGACCATCTATGGCATAGTTCACCTCGTATTGTGCGATGGGTTCTTCGGCAAAGGCGATAGTCAAGGTCTCCTTGAAAAGCCACACACAGGCTTCTTCGCCGGCGAGACCTTCCTCGCCATACAGTCGCCAGTTCAGATACCGGATGTACCCGCGCTGATTGAGGTGTCGGCTGGCATGGCGTGCATGAAAGATTTGATCGAGCGTTGGCAGCTCGACGAAGCGCCCATGCACCCACCCTAAGACTTCGCTGGGCGAGCGCAGCCCATCGTCGCGATCTTGGTGCGCAAAATGCTCTTGCCAGTTATAGTCAGCCACGAATTTTGCATGGGTGGCACAGAACTGCTCCCAACTCGTCGCCTTCGCTAGATCGTAGGCTTCGAGCCGTTTCATGAGGGCAAAATGGGTCTCGACGTAGTTCTGCCACGGGCGCCGACGCTCGATCTGCTCTTTTCGAATGCCTAATTGCTCATAGATCTCGAACGCAAAGTTGGCCTTGAAGACACTCCCACCGTCGGAGACCAGCGCCTCGGGCGCTCCGTGGACATGAATCGCCGTAAACAGCACCAGCAGAAACGCATCGAGATTTTGGGTTGGCGATGGGGCGCTGGCGACGATGGCCCGGCTGTAGTTATCCAGAATCGTAAAAATATAGATGGGTTGGCCGGCATATTCGGGCACGTGATGGTGTTCGATGTAACAAATGTCCACCGACCAAAACTCATGACGCCGTACGGCAGCAAACGGCATGAGTTTCTTGGGTTTAGGAGCGGGCGTTGGCTTCGAGAGATCATACAACTGACGATTGAGCGCCATAATGCGCCCGCACGTTGCTGGACTGACGGTAATTCCCAACTGTTTCAGCGCCGCGTGCATGCGAAATGCGCCCAGCCCAGGATTCTCTTGGAGTGCGCGAATCTTATCCATTACCGGAAAGGTGGCTTTGCGTGGCGCTGTGCGCGCGTGGGACTTATCAGCCAATCCCGCTACGCCCTCCTCAATCCAGCGCCGCAACGTCGTATGGACCGTTTGGCGCGATACGCCCAAATACTCGGCGATCCGTTTGATCTTCCACCCCTCCACGTGGAGATGAATGATAGCCAGTCGCCGTTGCTCAGCATCCGGTTGCTCGCTCGCGCGTGGGTAGCGCCGCTCGACGCCGACGGGAAGGGGAGAACGCCGCACGATGCGCGCCACCGTCCGGTAGCCGACGGTGCGACCAAACTGCATCGCACAGAGGGTAGCCAACTCGGCGTCCGTCAGCGCAGGGTATTCTGCTTTGCGGGTAGGGTATTCTGCTTTGCGGGTTAAGAGAAAGTCACGGATGACTGGAGGAAGGAGGCGCGCGTCGTCTGGTCGTGGCCCAGCAGTTGAGTGAAAGCCAGGGAACCCCAGTTGGATAAACTGATTGGCGCGTTGCGCAATGGTTTTTGCCGAAACGCCAGTCTCTTTGGCTCGCTGTTTGACTGGCTGTTTGAGCAATACGACGGGGCGTACGAGTTCGTAGAGCGCCTGTTCTGGCCAGAGACACTGGGCCTGGAAAGCCGCCCATTCCTGCGTCAGGGTTCGTCGGCCTCTCGGCATACGCCACCCTCCCTACCCGTGCCCCTTTGCTGTCGGTTCATATCGTGCCACCTGCGTCTGACACACACAGACCTCAGCTCATCAAGGAATCAATAGGAATGGGTCTTAGTATATCGGGTGATCGCCTCTCTGGCAAGCCTCCAAAACGATGGCACCGATGCCTGTCTCGTATTCGGCGCTATCTGTTTTCGCTATTCCCAGAGGACATCGGGAGAACAGAGGGCACCGGAGGGCAGTGGAAAGAGATGTGACGCTCTCGTGTCAAGCATCATGTGATGAGGCGTCCACGACACTGGCTCATAAACCCACGTGCTATAGTGGGCAATAATCGTGTCCACTTCTAGCGCCCCTGACTCGACACGCGCTCAAGAGATTAGAGATTATGCGGTATGTGCTTGTTTCCATCTTGCCCGCTTGCGCTGGCTCCGTTATACTAGCCCCACATCGCAGATATCAGTTAAGCCGTCGTGACGTTTTGAGGAGTACGGAGTCTGGTAGTGGTCAGTGGAGCGGGACGACGTGGGCAAGAAAGAGACGGCGAAGCATCACAGAACCAGAACCGGCAAACCCTCACCAGCGTGGATAGAATTGCGCAAGCGGTTCATTCACCCAGGGCAGCTTCCGTATGAAGAAATCCGCACCATTCTCAACTTCGATCAAGATATCAACGAGCGGGCCGCAGAGGTGGGCGTCTCTCCCAAGACGTTGGCGCGCAAAGTTCAGCAATTCATACAATATGGTTTGCCTGGTCTCATGCCTGGACAGGCACATCGGGCAGATGACCGCCGCCAGTTGCCAGCCAAGATCCGCGACTACATCCTGCAACTCAAGGCCGAGTATCCACTGTTTACCTTGCGCGAGATCGCCGATATCGTGGATGTGAAATTCGACCGGCAGGTCAGCCACCATACGGTGGCACAAACCCTCACTCGTTCCCCCTTGCCCAAAGTGATCGGGCGTCGGTATCCCCGCTACTTCAAGATGCGTGATCCTGCTGAGCGCCGCGAAGCGATGCTCCGATTACATCTGGACGGGTGAGTGTGAAAGCGATTATTGGCTATTTGGGCGTTCCGCGGCGCTCGCTGCAATCCTTCCTCCAACGCTGGATCGTGGACGGCGTACAGAGCCTTCCCGGCAAGAAGTCGGGTCGCCCGCCGGGGAGCCAGAAGGTAACACTCCCCATTATCGCAGCCATCAAGGAGAAACAAGAAACCTCAGCCATTGGGAAGTTCCGCATGGCAGCGTTTCTCAAACAGCAGTTTGGGGTCGAAGTGAGTCCGGCGAGCTGCGGACGCTTTATGGCGAAGAATCGCCATCTGTATGCGTTGCTGGCCCGTCCACAGAAGGTGCCGCCACCGAAGAAACTCATGCCCTTCAAAGCGACCTATCCCCATCAATACTGGTCGGTGGACATCTGTTCTATCGAGCATCATCGCCTGCCCGATCATGATGGGCCGTTTTATATCATCACGGTGCTGGACAACTACAGCCGCAAAATCGTGGCGAGCGCGCCTTCGCGTACCCAGGATCTCTGGGCGTTCCTCCTCGTGTTCTGCACGGCGCTCTACGTCTATGGCGCTCCCGCTGGGCTGGTGTCAGATGGTGGCAGCGTCTTTACGGCGCATGCGTCAGTCGCGTTGTATCAACGCCTGGCGATTCGAAAGGAGCAGATTGAGGCAGGCAAGCCTTGGCAGGATTATGTGGAGACGCATTTTGCGGTGATGAAGCGCATGGAGTTGTACGCATTGGAACGGGCAACAACCTGGGAGGAAGTGTGCGCGACGCATGCGCGGTTTGTGGTGGATTACAACAACCAGGAGCATTTTGCGCACCAGGATCGCTCGGATGGGCGGCACACACCTTCGGAAGTCATGGGCTGGGTGCGCGGGCAGCCAGTGGAAGCCCCGACGTTGCGCGAGTTGTTCGACCTGATCTACGGCACCCGAAAAATCAATCGGGTGGGTTATATTCGCTATGCGAACTGGCGTATTTACAGCGATGAGCAGTTGGCAGGACAAAAGGCCAGCGTGTGGGTGATGAAGGAGACTCATACGCTGACGATTGTGCATGAGGAGGCGGCGCTGGCAGAGTACGGCGTCCTCTTCGCTGCCGATGGGCGGCACTTTGACGAGATGCGCGAATCGCGGACGTTCCCCTCGCCTGCCCACCCACCGCCGCCACGTCTCTGGGATGAGCGGGTCATGGACGCGATAGAGTGGCGAAAAGTCTACCGCGCCCGCCAGTACGCTCCTCGACGTCGGCGCAAACTTGGCACGTCGTTTATTCAAGAGCCACTGTTTGCTTAGCGCATATTTCTGTTACTCATTTGGTGCAGTGGTTACACAGGGTACACAGTCCCCGTCAGGGATGGGAGGGCAAGTCACTATCCACTCGTTGCCCGGCGTTGGGCATTTGGTTGTCCCAGTAAACCAGTAAAACCGCGTCCCCGTCATGATAATCGTGACTGGGGCTTTGTCCGGGGTGGCGTTCCTCGGGGCAGCGTTCCCTGTCCGATCTACTTGTCTTTGAGAAACTCAAGCGTATCCCTATACTCTTGCATCACCTGTTCAGCGATTGCTTGGACTTGTGCCGGGTCGGCAATCTGAAGGATCTCAATTTTGTCCCCGGCTTTGAGTCCGCGTCGTTGTGCTTCTTCAGGGGAGATTTCGACGATGAATCCCCCATTGGACGTCGGCTTGAGCTCTAACATGAGGAGCCTCCTGTCTGTGGAAATCGTCATGGCCAAGGTACCAGGTGTTGACGCACCCAGTCCGCCAGCTGGTTCGCCGTTTCTTGATGCTGAACGACCGCGAGAATATGGAGACCAAATTCGTCCTGTGTCGCACTGGGCTGATAGCTAAGACTGGCTCCATTGAGCCGCAAAAAGGTGATAGCTGCCACTGCCGCAGTTCGTTTGTTCCCATCCACAAAGGGATGGGACATCGCCAACCCCTCGATGAGTACTGTAGCCTGTTCGGCAAGATCGGCCCCCTGATAGTACGCCACCATTTGTGGTCGTGCCACTGCAGATTGCAAACCGTGTTCATCTCTGACCAGGGCCGTGCCAAGGATGGAGGCATTCAAGCGTTTCACCTCATCAGCCGTGAGATACTGCGTCATCGGTTCCTCTCATGAAGGCAAGGCTGACAAACCGTGAGTTGCAGCAGTCTCAGATTCAGAGCAACTCCTATTTCTTAACTCCAGGATTGACATTGGCTCCTTCTCAGTATACCGACGACACAGTCAACAAACAAGGCGTACGAGTCATTCATGGAGATGCTGATGGGTAGACACAGATATTGCCCACTATAGCACGTGGATTTATGAGCCAGTGTCGTACGTTTAAGCATCTTTCTGGTGGTGATCCATTTGCAACTCTAGCAACCTCACAACATACATCGCACACATCGCACACATCGCACACATCGCCATAGCCTCATTGACATCGTTGGGCAGTCTTGTCTGCCAAAAAAGAGCCGTGTCGTGGAGCGAAAAGCCCCACAGATGGAAAACTTCCCCGTGGGAAGGGAAAGAACGTCGGCAAAACCTTCTGCCCAACGGCGTCAAGACAGATATGGCGTAGTGCGCAACCTCGCAACGGCAACCCAATAAGTATACGACTATCGATCAGGCTGATGCAGCTCGCTTGTTGAGTAAAAGCGCAATCCAGGGTTCTAGCGACGATTCTTTCATCTAAAACTGCTATTCAGTGAACCGCAGGAGCCCTAGTTCGGGGGCACAGTGTTCATTTTCTTCTGCGGATGGGCCAAGATATGACGCGTTACGGCCTGTTTCTTAGCATCGGCATTACGCTTTTTTTACGCCCAGCGAACGCCTGATCTGATACGCTTCGTTCGGGTCACTAGCTTAGCTATTTGGGCTTTACCAACGAACGATGCTTTCGGTCGTCTCCATATTCATGGCGAGCCGAGTTGAAGCAGCTACCAGTGGTAGCCGTAAGCGCAAAGGAGCAACCTGCATGATCGTTCACCCACCACAGATAGAAGCGCGCGGCGAGCAGCATTATGTCGGCATTCGATCCCAAGCGAGCGGACGAGAGCTGAACGCGGTGATCCCGCAGCTCTTGGGAGAGGTATTTGCCTGGGCCGGACAGCACGGGATCGTCCCTGCTGGCGCGCCCTTCATTCGTTATCATGTCATCAACATGGCCACCACGATGGAGATAGAGGTCTGCCTGCCAGTTACGAGTGCAGTGGCCGGCGATGGCCGTGTGTCTCCAGGTGTGCTGCCAGCAGGCCAGTACGCCACGCTGGTCTATAGGGGAGTCGCAAATGGCGTTCAGGCGAACCACGTCTTGCTCGCGTGGGGCAACGATCAGGGCCTCGCGTGGGACGCCTGGGAGGCCAAGAATGGCGAGGTGTTTCGTGCGCGCTACGAGACATTCCTTACTCGTCCCGAAGAAGAGCCAGATCAAGCGAACTGGGAGACAGAGGTGGCGATTCGGCTGGCAGATACACCCGTCAGGAAGGACTAGCCGAGGTAGTCAAAGAGACAGAAAGCTGCAAAGCGGGCAGATTCGTGGGTGCTATCGAGTCTGCCCGCTCGCTTGCTGACCGGAAGGCGAATTGCTTGACCTCTTGGCTGACGGGGTGATGCAGGGCAGTTCTAGCTGGTAGGACCCTGACTATGGTCTTGCTTTCTGCCACTAGTACGCTTGCTGGAGTATGGTCGGGTCAATTGGACGTTGCTTTCGCAGTTGACGCCAGCCTGCCCACTTTCTCTGCTCTACGCGCTTGGTGCAGGGGTGCCTTCGACTGCCTACGCCGCCGCATAGCCTGATGCCATAGCACACGGCGCTCACAATGAGGGCGAGCAGCGCTCACGCTTGTACATACATCTTTCTACAACTATACACATCCAACGCCTGTACACACGTCTGAATCGCTGAGCCATGTCTAACGCACTCATCTTTGCCAAGCCGGTCCGCGCGACGGTGGCAAGAGTACGGAGATGAGCCGAATGCTGCACAACTAACGCACCAGGCTATCGAGGTCTTCTGCCCAGCGAACAAAGACGGGAACAAGGAGAAGAAGATGCTGATTGTCACCACAGAGGGCATCGCCCACCATCGCATCGCCGAGACCAAGGGACAGGTCTTTGGCGTCGTCGTGCGCAGTCGGAGTCTGGGAGGCAACCTCATGGCATCTCTTCGTTCTCTTGCTGGCGGCGAGATCAAGGAATACACCCAGCTCTTAGAAGGCGCGCGTCGGCACGCGATAGATCGCATGGTTCAGAACGCTACTACGATGGGAGCGAATGCCGTGGTGCGTATGCAATTTGACTCGGCGGAAATTGGTACCAGTATGAGTGAGATCGTGGCCTATGGCACAGCCGTGGTAATTGAGCCAGAAGGCTAAGAGGGTAAGAGGGTACGGATAAGAATGTTTCGGTGGGTCGCTCTCTTGCGCCCACTCCGTTGAACGAAGAAAGTTGAACGAAGAAAGTTGAACGAAGAAAGTTGAACGCAAGACATGCTTGAAGTGTCTCAAATCGCCCAACAAGCCCCAGAATCTCCCCGGGGAAAACTCAACTGGCGGCATGTCGGAGCCTTCCTTGGCCTCACGTTTGGGTTGACCTGGCTGCTCGATCTGCTCATCTACCTGCACGGCGGTCTTAGTATGCCGGGAAGCCTGAACGTCGTGCAAGTGCAAATGCTCTTTCCAGCCTTCAGCGCGATCCTGCTGCAGATGTTCTTCTTTCCGGAGAGTTTCCTCTACCGGAAACGGCCTGCTGGGCCGGGACGTTGGTTCTATTCCGCCTTTCTCGTGTTCACCGTTCTCTCTGCACTGGCCGTCGTGGGAACGTATGTGGGACCAGTATCAGAACAGGTGAAGCTCACTGCTACCATCGTCCCCCCAGCACTCGCTGTTGCGGCGTTGCTCCTCCTCCTTGTCCTCCGCCTCGTGGCAGGCCACGAGGCGATGAGCCGAGTGGGGCTGTCCTGGGGAAACTGGCGGAACTGGCTGCTCTTCGCTCCGGGTATCGTAGCGTTTTATGTGCTGCAAGGGGTACTCAACGCCCTCTTTGGCTTGGGACCAGTTCACTCCTCGATCATGCCCGTCCCTGCGGGGATCAGCGCCACGCCGTATGCGGTGCTGATCGGGGTGCAGTCAGTGCTGGTGGCGCCCCTCCTGGCGCTCGTCATTGTCTTCGGCGAAGAGTATGGCTGGCGCGGATATCTACAAAGCGAGCTGCTGAAGCTGGGACGCGTGCGTGGGGTACTCCTAGTCGGCGTGGTTTGGGGCGCCTGGCACTGGCCGCTTATTCTCATGGGCTTCAGCTACCCTGGTTATCCGCTGTTTGGTCTGCTCTTGACAGTCCTCTTTACGATGGGATTCGCGGTCGTCCTGGGTACTGCTGTCCTCCGATCGGGCAGCATTCTGCTCGCAGCCTATCTACATGCTCTCAACGACCAGACGACGGCATTTCTCGTCTTCCTGGGCTACAAGCCGTTCAACCCTGTCTTTTCTTTTGGGGTCGGCATCTATGCCATCGCCACCCTGGCGCTTATCACGTTCCTCCTCCTGCGCACTTCTGTTTGGAGGAGTAGCGGGAGTTCCTTGAGTTCTCCTCCTGCGCGCGAGGATCAGGGGAAGTGAAAAGCGCTAGCATGTTGTTCACCTTTTTTCAGGCGTTCCGCAGCCAGGTTCGCTGGAAGGGTAGAAACCAGAGCGTATCTATGAACGTGAGAAGAAGTGGAACACCTGAGAGAGCATGAGACAGGCGAAGTCGATAAGCGCAGCGCGGCCGGAGATTTGTTCTAATGCGGGCAGTAAAACCGGTATTGCTCTACCCGTCATGAGTGATGGAGAGGCGTATTAATGAACGTAGTTCACTGCTGCTCACTGCCCGCTGCCACACATATCCATGTTAGCTGGGTGGCGCAGCACGAGGTAAACAAGCTATGTCAGAACCTACTTTACCTCCACCATCCGATGAGGCCGCTCGTAGGTAACGTCAGGATGCCCTGCATATCCTCGCTCAGAGTCAGTTAGGTTCACCAGCAGCTACCTCGCCAGGCAGCACTCCCAGTGCATCCCAGGTACGGCCTGCACGCGGTGGGATATCCGCCCAAATGCGCACAGCTAGTCACCGGCCCACTTGGCTCATAGTCGTCAGTGGCGCAATCGCCCTCCTGGTGGTCGCGGGTGTGGTACTGCACCAGTTGAGCATATCTCCGAGCCGGTCGTCTGGAAGTAAGACGGCAACGACCGGCATAACAATCGTGCCGTCGCTGCACGGATTGCACTGCATTCAGGATGCCGCCTGGTCGCCTAATGCGCAGCAGGTGGCACTGCTGGGATACGGTGGCCAATGTCCGAGCGACGATCCCTCCAATTACCTCTATCAGCCGGGCGTTCTCCAGATCTATTCGGCGGTAACCGGACAACTCCTCCACACCGTGCTGCCTGATGCCACCGTGCAGGCCCTACCGGGCTCCCCTCCTCGCCGGCCGAGGTCAATCCAGGCGCCACCATCGTAGGTACCAGCAAGACGGCCCTGGTGGTCTATACGCATGTGCTGTGGTCGCCCGATGGCAGCAAACTGGCGCTGACCTTTACCATCATGACATGGCCTGGGCAAGGTGGTATAGCGGTCCCGGCGTTTCGGGGTCTTGTACTCATCACCGCCGATGAGGCGAACGAGCGCGCCGCCATGCTCCGCAACACCGGTCAGCAGGATAACTATTTGCTCTTGAGCGCTCTACGATGGGATACGACCTCCTTCAGTGCTCTCCCTGCAACGGTCCACCAAAGCTACGGACCTTTGATCTCTATGCCGCTCGGTACCAGCTATTTCTGGAGCCCGGATGACCATCTGCTTCCCACCGGCTCGCTCACTGGCGCTTCCTCCTCTCCTACCTCTCCTACCTCTCCTACTCCAGTCGGCGATCCCGATGGGGGGATGCCTTCACCATCTGGCAGTCTGCAATCCTTGAACTCTTCGCGGAGCCAGACGCTCCCTACGTGTACACCTGGTACTCCTCCTTTCTGGCCTGGTCACCAGGCGGGCGCTATCTCATCGCCCCCGTCTCGCTGCGAGGTCTGGTACACCCGGTAGGGGAGCCGATCCCACCGGCTGATGAGCTGAACGCGGTAATCGGCTCGCTGACTCCACCAACTATGCCTATCCGTGATACGGCACAGCAGCAACTCTACGTCTTGTTAACCAAGATTGCTGCTGGTGGGGACAAACTGTTCTGCAGTGTTGCCTGGAATCCAACCGGGCGCATCTTGGCCGCGTTCCCAGATGGCGGCGCGTCGGATGCGACTAATGGAGGCGCGAGCGCTGTGCCGGTAGCCCTGTATGACAGCGCCACCGGCAGGAGTTTGGGCATGCTCCAGCCAGCAGCTCACGCGCACGCATCCGCAAACGGAAGCTCCGCAAGTTCTGACATCAATGTGAACTCCCTGCTGCGCTGGTCTGCCGACGGCTTGCATCTACTGGCCTACAGCGACCAATCGGGCATAATCACGATCTGGAGTCCGAGTCTGCTCCCACATAGTCTACGGTGAGGTCAGTCTACTTAGGAACAAAGGGGGCGGGAGAACAACCGAACAACCCCACTGGCATGAAAAAGCCGCTGCCCAGTTCTCCTTATCCCGCTGCACTTGCCTGTTCTGCCGGCCCGGTCTGGGCCAGTAGCGTCCGCATGAGTGCCGTGAGGTGGGGATCGGGGGCAACGCCCAGTTCTTCACGCACTTGCTGCTGGAACGCCCGATAGTGGCGCAACGCGCGACTGCGCTGGCCGAGGTGCGTATAACAGCGCAAGATGGCGGCGTGCGCCTGCTCGTGATACGGTTCGCACGCAACCACCTGCTGGAACTGGTCGAGCGCCTGTTGCAACGCGCCCTGAAGTTGATAAGCGGTGCCCAAGCGATAGCGGGCATCGAGGTACTGACGCTGTAACTCGGTTTGCCGCTCGATCATCCACTCTTGGAGCGGTAAGGTGGCCAGATACGGCCCCTGATAGAGAGCACACGCCTCTGTCAACAGCGCGATGACGGTCGCGTTGAGGTGCTGCGCGTTCTCCGCCTCATCATGCTGGTCTGTTGCTTGCCTGTCCACTGGCGCCGCTACTGGTGTCCATAGTGGCATGGCTGCTGACGTGGCTGACGAGGTTGTTGCCGCTCGTGCCGATGAGGATGGATCCAATGCCCGCACCTGCGTGAGCCGCGCTTCAAACTGCTCGACATCATACCAATAGGGCAACGAGCGATTGAAGGCATACCCAACAGGAGTCCGTACAATCCACGCGGCATCGCCCAAGGTTTTGCGCAGGTGATATCGGGCCATGCGCAAGTACGTCCCCACTTGGTCCTCAGTAGCGTCAGGCCAGAGCGCGAGGCAGATCTGCCCTTTGCTGCGATGGGGATAATTCAGTAAATAGAAGATCAATTCGCGCGCTTTGGCATAGTGCCATGACACACCCACCCGTTCGTTCGTCTGCGCGACTTCATGCGAGATGATCCCGCTGCCCAGCGCTTCGATGTGCAGCGTGTGCTGGGTGTGCTGGGTGTGCTGGGTGTGCTGCGTCGAGAGCGGTGACCGTGGCGACGTTGTCTTCAGAGCGGTGACGGGCGGTGCCTCCGGAACTACTCCTGGCGGTGATGCCGCAGCTGCCGGCGGGGCAGCGCGTTTGTCGACCGGCGGAGTGCCATCCTCAGAGCTCAGGCGGATTCGTTCACGCGCTGCCCCTACCTGCGCCTGTGGATCATCAGGAGCGCCTGCTGGGAAAGCAGCCGTGCGCGGCGCATCGGACACATCCCTGACACCATGCACGACATAGGCAAATGCTTCTTCTACCTCCATGCGTTGGCCCTGGCGCCACGCCACAGTTGCCGCATCAGAGAACGCCTCGTCCTGATCGGTCATAGGCCGTGTTCCTCGTGGGAAAGTGCCGCGCAAGTGCGCCCAGATCGCGGGGGGGATTTGGTCGGATCGTTCCTGGTGGAGGATTGCCGCATAACCAAACAACTGTGCGGCGCGTAACGGGTCAGGTAGCAGGAGCGCCAGCCGTGCCAGGTGATCGAATAATTCTGCGAGCAGGGGCCACTCGCACTCTGCCCATGGTGCAGTCAAGGCCACCTGCACATACTCTTGCGGCAAGGTCGCATCACCCAGCGCAAGCGCCACCTCCGAGAGATTCACCAGTGCGAGCAGGTAGCGATTGCGGTCGCCCAAGGCGTCAAAATGGTGCAGACTTTCACGGAGACACTGCTCAGCCTGGGCATGCTCTCCCTCAGCGGTGAGGAGCGCGCCCAGATTGGCCAGTGTGACTGCCAACCCGCGGAGATCAGCAGTCTGGCGGCGCAGCACTAGGCTCTCGCCATAGTAGCGCCGCGCCTGCTGGCGATCTCCTTCCTTGCACAGGGTCATTGCCAGGCGATGGTAAAAGCCAGCGCGCAGGCCGAGTGCTGTTTGCGGCGTGATCGCCAGACCTGCTTCCAGACAGCGTCGGGCCTCGTCATAAGACGCTTGCAAGTAGTGCAGATAGCCAAGATGGTAGAAGGCACTGGCGACGCCGGCGTCATCGCCGAGCACGCGAAAACAGTCCTGGGCGCGGGTGAGAGCAAGCTGGACTTGACTGAGACAATCGTTCGTCTGATCGGTGAGATATCGTCGCAGTTGCAACATCCCAAGCGTCAGGAAGCCCGTGGCCACGAACGCTGGCTCTAGCCGGTCGTTTATCTCTTGAGTGCCCTCTGCTTGAGTGCCCTCTGCTTCTGCCGACGCTGTGTACTCCAACGCAGCCTCCAACCACTGGATCGCTTCTCGTGTGTGAGCCCGCTGTTCAAAGAACATTGCTAGCCTTGCGGTGATCTGCACCACTTCCGCTGGTTTCTCCCGCGCGAGTAGCCAACCTATTACCTGGCGAAGATGCGTAAACTCCGCTTCGAGCCGATTGAGCCAGAGGATTTGCTGTGATCCTTGCAATTCTGGTCCTGCTTGCGTGCTCAGATCCAGGGCCCAGCGACAATAGAGGTGGTAGGTCGCTTCCATTTCCCCCAGTTGCTCCAATTGCGCACGCCCAAAGTGGCGAATGGTGTCGAGCAGACGATAGCGAGCCGTGCCGTCCAGTGTCACCACCGTGACCAGCGATTTATCGACAAGATGGCCCAGCACCTGGATCGCATGGTCGGCGGCATTGGCGTCATTTCTCTCGTCGACGACAGGCCCATCTCGGAATCCAGGAGCGACAGCGACGGTATCGCCGACGCGGTCTTCTCCCAACGCCTCTACAAGGGTAAGATCGAACGTGCCACCGACCAACGCCAACCGCCGAAAGAGCTGCTGCTCAGGCGGCGTGAGGAGATTGTAGCTCCAACTAATCGTTGCTTGCAGCGTTTGCTGGCGCCTTGGCGCTTGGCGCATGCCTCCGGCAAGGAGATCAATACTGCTCATGAGGCGCTCGACGATTTGGTCCAGCGCCAGGAACGTGACCCGAGCCGCAGCTAATTCAATAGCCAGTGGCAGGCCATCTACCAAGCGGCAAATGGCGGTAATGAGAGGCGCATTCGCGCGCGTGAGCGTAAAGGTGGGGAGCGCTTTCTGCGCGCGCTGCACGAAGAGTTGGATCGCACTATAGGTGGCTACCTCTTCCCATCGGCATCCATCACCGGCTGAGTTGTCGTGACGCGGAGCGGTGTACTCGTCGGTGTCATGGGCTTTCTCAGGAACCATCTCGCTGGTGCCTGGTGCGCAGCGTCGTCCTAAGCACACGCCATTTGGAGCTGCTGACTGGTACGTGTCAGAGAGTATGTAGGGACCAGAGGAAACGGACTGGTGAAAGGAGCGCGTGCTTGGAAAGCGATCCAGCGGGGGAAGTGCGAGCGGTCGAACGGGGTAAGCTTGTTCAGCAAGGAGATTGAGGAGTTCCCGGCTGGTCATGAGGATATGGACCTGTGGGCAGAATGCGAGTATCTGCTCTACCAGAGGCGTGCAGGCCTCCAAGAGGTGTTCACAGTTGTCGAGAACCAACAACAGCTGGCGCGAGCGCAACCACTCGATGAGGTTGTCGAGTGACGCCTGCTCCTCTGGCGCCTGGAGGCTGCAGGTCGCCGCTACCTGCCGTATGAGGACCTCTGCAGTATACAGATCGGCACAATCAACAAACCTGGCGCCATCCGCGAAGTCTCCTGCAAGCTGCTGCACGATCTGCATGGCAAGCCGGGTCTTACCACTCCCTCCTGGCCCCCACAGCGTCACGAGGCGCTGCTGTTGTAGGTAGCCTTGAATGGCGTTCAGGTCGTCATCTCGTCCAATGATCGGGGCGAGAAGCTGCGATAAACGATGAGCGGCCACTGCGCTCATGCGGATTTCTTTTTCTGAGACAAGAATGACCTCTTCTTCCCTGTCTATCCAGGGATTATCTGTCATGTCTCCACGGTGTTCTCTACCGTGTGAAGACGCTTTTGGCAGCGTGTTTTTTACAGTGAAGAGCGACAGAGGAGCACGTGACTTCGTGGGTTCACGAGAGACATGAGCGTTGAGCAAGTGAAGATTGCAGAGAAGACCTAGAGGAAAGACCTAGAGGAAAGACCTAGAGGAAAGACCTGGAAGCAACTGCTCCGGTCGGTCTTGGGTTCCCATGTACATCAGCCGCAATTGATTGAAGCTGCGACACGAACTGGAACCGTTGAGGCACCACTGCGAAGGAGACAGAGCAGAGCGCAGGGCGCAGAGTGGAAGCGACTGCCCATTTCAAAAAGGGAATGAGCGACGAAGAGCGGTACCATGACCTGTGCTGAGTGCCTCTCTGCACCAGCACGAGTACAAACGGAGTCGCAACGGAATCATCTGCTACTTTGGATATGTTGTCGTCGTTCTCGAAGCAGGTGTTGTCATGGCTATCGTGCTCCAGCATACTCCGATATCCGCGTTTTCTGGCATTCGTCAGATGGTGGCGGCCGCTACAACATGTACGGGGAAAGCCGTAACGCGTGAACACGGCTTCGGCGATATCGAAGATGTCGGAGAATGCTTCTATGAGGAAAGAGTGTCTTAGCAAGCTCTGGAGCCATTGGCTTTGACTATCGCGGCGTAGGCTGCGATGCCAACCTGAGCGATGCGATCATCTAACTCGGCACCTGCTCCGCTGACTCCAATGGCTCCCAGTACTTGGCGTTTGATCTGCAAAAGCCTGCCTCCTGCTAGCAATTGCGGCTGGGACAAGCCCACCACGGGAAAATAGAGTGGGGTTTCTTGCATTTCATGAGTCGTCTGTGTCTCTGCAGTCTGTGCGGTCTGTGCGGTCTCTAGGGTGGCGACCTCCTGAGAAAGCCTCGCCCGCTGCTGATGGATCAGCACATATTGGGCTCGGGCGAGTGCCACATCTCCGCTGATTGGTGGAACTCGCTCCATGCGCTGAAAATAGAGCAGGTCTCCAGCAGCATCGAGCAGCGCAATTGCGACCTGCGCCTCGTGACTGCGAGCGTACTGCTCTCCGGCAACAGCCATAGCTTTTGCGGCTGCTAATGTGAAGGTTGGCCGGTTCGGATGGAATGCCATACGGTGATCCCTTCGGAAGGAGAGAAGCGCACGGCTGTGCGCTTCTCCGTCAGCATCGGCGGATGCCAATATCAGTTGAGTTTTCTTAGGCGGTTAGGTCAGTCCGAGGACGGTGCTAGGAGTACCTCGTGTCGGCTACTGGGTGTACAGGGAGATAGCCTAGAGATAACCTAGGAAATGAGGTGTAACGAGAGCGTTACCACTGTATTTTGGGCTCGCACGTCTTGATGATGAGCGTCCCGTATCACGGCACGAGAACAAGCCGCTGGCGTGTCCCGGCGCGCTGGCGTTCCCAGGCATCCTCCACCTGCCGCAGAGGCATACGTTCGAGAGGAACGATGAGCCGCCCTTGCCTTGCAAGCTCTGCCATGTGCTGATAGGCAACCGCTTTTTTGTTTTGATCAGCATTCAGGCTGCCATGCCCATAGATGGTGAGCGCTTTGCTGCGGATCAGCAGCGCCGGCACGCGGATCTCCTGCCAGGAGGCAGCTTCTCCAATTTGTACGAGCCGGCCACCCACGCTTGCTGCCTGTTGTGCGGCTTCAGCTGGTGGACCACACACATAGTCAACAATCACCTGGATCTCTCCTTGGGCTGCCTCGCGATATGCTGCGGCAAGATCCCCACTCATGGTGAGATTGACGGTGGCATCTGCCCCCAACTCCTGCACACGCCGCAACATGGCTTCATCGCGGCCAGCCGCGATCACGCGTCCCGCCCCCAGCGTTTTGGCGACCTGAACGGCGAGTTGCCCGACCAATCCCGTGGCGCCTAGCACCAGGACCGTTTCCCCTGGCATCAGGTGCGCTCGCCACGCCAATGGCAGCCAGGCTGCCTGCCCGGCATTGCCCAGCGCGGCGGCGACTGCGTCATCAACCCCATCCGGAACCGGAATCAGATCACGCGACGCCACCAGTGTCTTTTGCGCCATTGATCCATAGGGAGCAAGAGGCCTGGCAAAGTAGACACGCTGGCCGTTTGCCAAATGTCCCACTCCTTCCCACCCCGCAATGCACGGAAACTGCGCTGGCCTGGGCGCGTAGCGCCCTGTAGCAAGCACAAGGTCGAGGTTACTGATGGCCGCAGCAGTCACCGCTACAATCTCAGCGCCAGGTCGCTGAACTGGTTCGGCAAACGTGCCAAACCGTGGGATTCCATACGCATGTAGCACGGCTGCATCCATAGAAACAAGTCTCCCAAGCATGAGGATAGTGAAAGCCTCTCGGTACGATTTCTCGGTGCGATTCCCACGAAACGGTTGTAACGGCGGTTCAGTGGTCGTGCCTGCGCGCAAGTAGACGCGGACTGTAGTAGGACCGTCGAGGCAAGGACGTTGGTCATCTCACCACTATATAATCGGGCAATATACAACCAGGCCAGCTGGTCACATCCCCTCTTCCTCTTCCATAGATCTTTGCCCTCTGGTGATGCACCTGGATGCCCCTGCCTTCCGTCGAAGTCGAGCCTATAGGAGCCTAGGGGAGATTATGGGGCAATGACTAGCGCGTGCGCATCAACTCGCGTGTGGTGCTGAACCCGTCAGCGGAGTAGTGTCGATGTAGCGGAACTCGGCGACGCGCTCGGCGAATTTCCAACCATTGGAAGTGCGCCGGTAGTGGTCATGGTGCACGAAGTAGTCTACCATTGATCTACCATCACGCAGATGTCCGATCTCCGCGAGATAGGCGCGGCCAGTCGCCGTATCGCCCTCAAGCTGAATCATACCTGGGTGAGTCGTCTGCACGAAGAAGTCCCACTGATCTTGCAGGCGCGCTCTTCCGACGCGAATCGCCTCCCGCCCGGTGATCTCGATGTTGCCGAGAGGTATCCGATAGACACCATCTTCGGTGTAGAGCGACGCGCGGCGGTCGTAGTCACGCATCATCGCTGCGTCAGTGAACTCCGCGCAGAGGGCCTCGATGTCAAGGCGATCAACAAATGCGCTGCATGGTGCTCATCGGGTTTCTCCTTCGTCTAGCTGCGGTCTATTGGGTTCAACCTCTTCAGAGGAAGATCTTCGACATGGCTTTGGCTCTACCACTGTTCGGAGTTCCTCGCGGCCGGCTCCGATTCCTGCTTTCAATCGCACACCCCTGTATACTCCTCTGTATACTCCTCTGCGTACACGTCAGACATGGGTCAGTTTCTCTGGGTTGGCGACTGCGCGGATGGCTCGAATGTGCCCAGCCTCCACCTCAATCGTCAAGACGGCAATGGCGCGGCTACCAGATCGTGTCACCAGTGCCAACTGACCGTTGACTCCCATGAGCTCAGTATGCGAAGTGGCGGGGAGATTTCCCCTGAATACGCCTCTATGTTCCATAAAGTAGCGCGCTACTGCGTCACGCCCGGTGATCGGCTGGGTCGCCGTTCCTGGCACTTTCCCGCCGCCGTCGCTCCAAAAAGTGACCTCTTCGGCCAACAGGTGTATCAGCGCAGACATGTCACCAGCATGCACGGCTTGCAGAAAACTGGTGAGTAACTGCTTTTGGAGGTCGGGGGAGGCGGGAAAGCGTGGCCGGTGGTCGGTCAGATGTTTCTTGGCCTTGCTGAACCACTGGCGGCAGGCGATCTCGCTTTTGCCGAGAATGGTAGCGATCTCTGCGTACTCGAAGTCAAAGACCTCGCGCAGCAAGAAGACCGCTCGCTCTCTCCTTCCGTATAAATGTTGGCTGTATCGATAAAGTTGCCTCCGGCCTCGACAAACAGGTCAAAGATGCGACGACTCTCTTCTCTGGAAGCTCCCCACCCCCAGGCTTGTCCAAAGGTCATCGTGCCGA
>DATGID010000089.1:0-4298 GCA_035307385.1 Ktedonobacterales bacterium
CCTGCCATCCCTGGCTGAGGCTACTCAGTTCCTGTTCCTCTGAACCGAAGGATGCGCCTGTTCCGATGGTGGTATGCATCTCCCTTCACCTCCTCACCCAGTGTACCACCTTTCCCCTTTTAAGTGGGACTGTAGTACTAGTCCACGTATCGCTCTTTGGGGGAGCATGGGCGGGCCTCGACCCTGATCCGAGTGGGTGGCAACGGTGCTGCCGGGCGACCTGAAACGCAAGAGGCGCAGCGTTAGCACACCTCTCGTCCCCGATTTTCTGGCGTCTTCGGCTCTCTTGACTTCGGCTGGTTCGACCCTGCTTGCCGAAGACGCCGAGGGTATACTGCGGAACGCCGCATCCCCCAGCGTCTTCGTCTGCGCATGGTACCAGCCGGTCAAGGTCGCCGTCGCTTCGCCGAAAACCGGGATGATGCGGCCTGCCGACTGGTTCCGTGCCTCAGACCACCTCCGGGTGCCTACAGTCCGGCCGTTGCCTGCCGGTTGGCGAACTCTGCCGCTGCTGGCAGATCTTTCCCTGACATTTCGCCCGCTTTCCTGCTAGTTGGCGAACTCTGGAGCTAGTTGGCGAACTCTGCCCAACTTGGGGAGCGGAGACGGCCAGGAGTTGAACCTGACGTCTGGAGACCTGTGCTGACGCTGCACCACATCCCCGCTGTGCACGCTGGAGCCGCTGGAGTCGAACCAGCGACCCTCTGCTTGGAAGGCAGATACTCTCCCACTGAGCTAGTGCCCCAGCGCGACCGGCATAGGCCGGTAGAGGCAGTATAAGGAGCGGCAGCGTGTACCGTCAACGGACGAGCAGTGCCACAACGTCGTAATAGCAGATATACAGCCTTGCCAGACGGCCTGGGAACAAGCACGCTCCTATCCCCCTCCTTGGCAACCTCTGCCCGCATCTTGGCGTCCGCTGCCTGTAACGCCTCGATCTGCCACTGGAAGTATCCGCGCCATCGCGAGCGAGCCTGTTTGAGGACTTTCAGCCCGCCCTTCCAGTAGAGGAGGTCGCTCGCGATGGCGCACAGTTGCGCTTGCCGCTCGTCTGCTACTGCGGTCTCAGCCAGTGGCGAGACTGCCTCTCCCTCGCTGGCTGATGCCACCCACTGCTTGGCGAACTCTGGTGGTTGCTTGGCGAACACTGGTGGCGAAGACTGAGTTGGCAGTGTGTCTTGCTCGGCCTGGCGGAAGCGTTCCTCGGCGTCTCTTCCTGGTTTATCCTGGCAGGACACCCACCCAGTGTCCTCTGCTGACCGAGCTGGAGCGGATTAGCTTCTTTCTTCCCAGTCGAAGTGCACTCAGCATCCCAGGAAAATAGGAAAACAAAGACAGCGTATCCTCTCTGTCCCCAACGTTCTCTGGAGGAACTCGTGTCTTCCTCAATGTGCGGGGGCAGCCCTTGACCATCAACGGCGTCAAGCAGGTGCTTCAGCAGATCAAGGAGGAGGCGAATATCGAGGGAGTGCGGGTCTCGGCGCATACCTTCCGGCATACCTTTGCACGGAGGTTTCTGGAACGTGGGGGGATGTCTACAAGCTTTCGCGGTTGATGAGGCATACGGATGTGAAGACGACGGAGAAGTATCGGAAGCGAGTTTACCAGCCGGGAAGCGCGGCAACAGCAGGCGCGATTCTCTCCCCTGGAGGGTTTAGGCTTGACGAAGCGGCGTCAGCGGAGACGCAGAGCGTGAAGCCGATCTGAAGTTTACGCACGCTCCTCAGCACTCATCGTTCTTGTCCGCGCTGGTCCCTCGCGGTTCTAAGCGGTGCGTCTGTTCTGTGAGGTGCCGCTCTGGTTGCCTCAGCCAGAGCGAGACGTGCGCGGGCTGTATGGTCTCTTGCACCACGGCCAGCAGGCGGGCGCGCAACTCCTCCAGGTCTACCTCCTGGCGCAGCGTGGCGCTGAATGCCGCCAGTGCCTTCTCCGCATCATATTTCTGCCGATAGAAGCGGCGGTCGATGAAGGCTTGCAGACGCCTGCGCGCGGGCTGGAACAGGGCAGCGATTGCCAGCGTGGAGATAACCAGCACGAGCGGATTCTGGGCCGCCGTGCCGCCGACCAGCCCGGCCAGGCTTTCCAGCCCGATGATCAGGCCCGCATAGAGCGCGCCGAGCAGGGCGGTCAGCGAGCCATAGACCAGCGCGCGGTTGATCAGCAGGTCGATGTCGTAGAGGCGATAGCGCAAAATCGAGAACCCGATGGAGAGCGGGATCAAGAGCAAGGTGGCGGGCCAGAGGATAAAAGTCACCAGAAATTCCACGAAAGGTGAGGTGCTGAGAGGGGTGATGGTTAAAAGGACGATGATCACGGTGATTGCCACTGCTACCCCGAAGACCACCCACTTCGTCTGCTGGCGCTGGGTAGGGGTGGAGACGCGCCGGTAGCGGTAGATTTGCGAATAGATGAGGGCTCCATAGAGGACAAGCGTCCCCGGCAGCTGGACCCACCCTGGCCAATTGGCATCGAAGGGGGAGGAGGGGGAAGGGAAATTGCCCAAAAAGGACTGGATGAGGAAGAGCAGCACGATGAGTCCCATCCAGCGCGGGGCCAACCGTCCACTGGGGAAGAGCAGCAAGAACACACCGAGCGAACTATATGCAAGAAAGCTGACGAGACTGAGAGGCAACGTGAGGGCAGGATACGCCAATGCCAACACCGAGGGGGCATTGTTGTTTGAGAAGGGGCCGACGTTGAACAGCACCAGCACCAAGGCGGCCAGCAGCGCCAACCAGTCATCAGACCTGCGCCAGAAAAGAAAGAAGCCGACTCCGTACCAGATGGCTGAGGTGAGCACGTTGAAAAGCGTGTTCAACGTGTTAAACCCGCTGACAGATAAGCCAACGGAAGAGAACATCTGTTGCGCCTGTGCAGGAATGGCCCCGGATGGGAGTGGTTGAGAGGAGACAATGAGGCTGGAAATAAAGAGTGCGATACTGGGAATGACCAGCACCAACCACCCGGCGCGGGCCAGAATAAGTCGGCGCCCGTGCAGGCGCGTCTCAGCGATGGCGGGAAGCGGCTGCGTTGCCGCTGGGGTGCTCACCGGTTGGCTCATCGATCAACTCCTTCATCCCACATGCTGACTGCCCCTCCGGGTCGGCCAGCAGGGAGACGCGCCAGCGGCCAGCACTGAAGCGGCAGGTGTAGCGAGGTAGAGCACGAACGCTTCATCTGCACCTATCGTACCATATGCCTCGTCTCAAAAGCGTTACGAAGAGCGTTACGGACGACAAGTGGGAGGCTCCCACACATGTGCCCCCAACCAGTGCTTTCTCCTGGCCGAGCAGGAGCGTATCTGCTGATTTCCTCCTTTTGGACGTACTTCCTTCGTTTCCCATGAAGCTGTGAAATCAAAGACTGCGCCTCCTCGCCTTTCCGATCTTTCACTCAATTGACACGTGCGGTGTGCTATGCTTTCGCAGGAAGACTACCGAAAACGGCTCCTGCTGAGAGACTTTTAACAGTTGAATGCGTCGGTATGCTCAGACGAAGAGGAGATCGGATGACTAGTGAACAGGAAAAAGCCAGGCTCTTGCGCCTGCACGAAAGCATTCTGCGAGCCCACTTGGAGAACGATGCCAAAACATTTCTGGCTCCATATGCCTCGGAGTGGTATGACGTCCGCAATGCAGGAATCCGGCTGCGCACCAAAGCAGAAGCGGTCCCTTCCATCGAGCGGTATTTCAAGCGGACGCACTTCTCTGACATCAGCGAGATTGGTGCCCCCATCATCCATCTCTCAACCGATGCCAGTATGGCCTGGGTGATTGGCGCCATTCACGTTCGCGCTACGCAGGATGGGTCTGATGGGCAAGAGCAGGACTTCTCTTTCCAGTGCGCCTTTGTTTCCATCTATGAAAAACACGAGGGCGAATGGGCACAGGTGGTCGATGCGTCCTCCTTCCAGTTCCAGACGACTAATGAGGAAAGCAGCAGGGGAACAAACTGACAAGCTATTTGGTCTGAGAGGGAGTAAAGGACGCATTGGCGTTTCACGCAACGCACTATCCCTTGGTTTTGAAACCTTGCAAAACAGCTTCAGGCCGCTCTAAACCTCCCGTTAACGAAGCGACGGGACGAAATCTCCTCCTGGGTTCATTGACAGGAATGTGCCCCGCCAGGCAGTTCGGCAGCGAGGATATCTTATCCTCCCTTATACGTTAAAATGTTTCCAAGCCCGTTCGACAGCGGGCCTGCGCCCAGGGTAACTGGGGGCGTTGGAAGGAACAACCAGAGCAAGTCCGAATCTTTCCCACAGTTCGACTGATACAAGGAGGGTGCGCTGCTCTGGA
>DATGID010000090.1:0-25915 GCA_035307385.1 Ktedonobacterales bacterium
TCCAGAGCAGCGCACCCTCCTTGTATCAGTCGAACTGTGGGAAAGATTCGGACTTGCTCTGGTTGTTCCTTCCAACGCCCCCAGTTACCCTGGGCGCAGGCCCGCTGTCGAACGGGCTTGGAAACATTTTAACGTATAAGGAAAGGTCCTCAATACCGCCTTTATTGAACGCTTCAATGGAACCATGCGTGAGCGACTGGCCGCCTTAACGCGAAAATGTCGCCATCCCGCTCAGCGTCTGAAGGCGCTCCACACCGGGATGTATTTGATCGGGTGTACCTACAATTTTTGTTGGCCGCACGAGACACTGAGCAAGCCAGAGGCCGGGGACACCCCCAACGCCCTGGGAGTCCATGCACCCCAGCCATCGCCAGTGGCGTGACCGACCATGTATGGAGTGTGAGGGAGCTGCTGCAGTATCGCATTGCGCCGCCTCCCTGGTCTGAGCCACGGCGGCGAGGCCGTCCACGCCTCCGACCCCTGCCTGATCTCACCCAACCGAAACGTCCTCGAGGACGCCCTCGTACCAGACCCTTGCCTGACCCAGCGGTCCCCAAACGACCACGCGGACGCCCGCGGAAAGTGGTTCTATGTGCCTTCACCACTTAACGTAGCTCTACCAGCCCTTCCGCACTGGTTTTTTCGCTTTATTTTGCAGCAGCACAGCGACCTTCTTTGCCCCCACACTTGCGGCATTTTGCCATTCCTTCTTCCCCATTTTTACCACAAAGGAAAAGAGTGTTTGCGCGGCACTCTCGTCATTTTTGACACCTCAGGCGCTCAATTTTTTTCGCGGACCCCAGCCCGTTTTTCACCCCCTCCAAAATCGTCACGCTCTTGAAGTGTCTCCTTGCGGTGGCGTCTTTCAATCCTGCATATGTACATGGAAGCCAGGTGTAGAGCGCTCTCATGCTGTACAAAGAGATGAGAAGTGGACGTGATCGCCAAAACACCAACGCTCCTTTGCTCATCTTGTATCACTCAATTGCTTTCAGCCGGGATGATCCGCCAGGGCAGGTGGGGAGAGCGTTCAGTGTCACGGATTTGCGGCAATGCAGGACAATGAAGGGTTTTTCAAGCAAATGTGAACAATCCGCTGTTGCATGGCAACCAGGGTATTTTTGCACGCTGCGCTCGACAACATTTGCACCCACCAGCAATGGTTTTTGTCTGCTCGTGGGTGCTGTTTTTGACACTCATAGGGGAATCTTTTTGTCTCCCCTTTGGCCATCGTCTTGCAGCCTTGCCCTCCTATCTGTTGCGCAGGTTGGCTCCCCATTTTTCTGCCGAGTCAGTTGCTACCTTGTATTTCCTCACCACTGAGGTTTGGATAGTCCAATGGGTTCTCAACCACCTCCTGTTGCTCCGTAGTATCCCGCTGATTGGCGCTGACAGGTGGAGTCTTTGACACGGCCCGTATTCGCCCATTCGAGGAACGTGAACCATTATGGCTGGAGGCAGCATCGCCTGCGCTGTTCTGAATCTCTTTCCCTTGCGCTTTCGCAATGCGTTTCAGGCGCATCAGCGTTGATGCTTTCAGCCGCTTCGAGCCATCAGGCAGAGGGATAATTTCCTCTGAGAGGATTTTGTCCCAGCCGGTATACTCTGGTTTCATGTGATATTTGATAGTCCCAGGAGACACGCTGAACTCTGCGGCCAGTTCGGAGATACTCATGGTGTCGTCCAGCGATCCGCCAGTGTCTGCCTCTCCCTCCACTGACGCGGCTTCTGCTTTTTCCTGTCCAAGAGCTGCTGTCTGCTCTGCGGCCAATCGAGGAGACATGGCAATGCGCTTCTCTGGGCGAATCTTGAATACTCTGTTGTTGGCCTGATCCCACACGCCACGCGACACCGCTTGAATCTCCACCTGCTCATCGCTCAGATCATCACTGGCAATGCCCGCCGTCTCCAGAGCGATGCGCATCTGCTTGAGCCGTTCGTCACGCTGCGCTCGCTCTTCCAGATTGAAGGCTTCTTTTGCCAGGCCGCCCAGCACCGTGCGAATGCGCTGGCCTGCACCCTCCGCGCGGGCTGCCGCCACCATGTTCTGTGCGCGAATGCGAGCCGCCTCGCGCTGCGCCTCCGCTTCAATCTCCTCTGGCGTGCGCGCATCGACGCGCTCCTGCATGCGCCTTGGCACAATGCTATAGAGCAGCACAATCACCAGCGGAATTGCGCCAATGGCCTTATTGACCAACTGCGGCGGAATGTCGGTAAAGCCTGCGCGGTTCAGCAAATCCTGGGTGATGATCGTTTGATAATTCGTGACAAAGAGCGTATTGGAGAACCAGGACAGCGAAGCCATCAACAGGGCCACCAGAAACCAGATCAGGCCAAATAACGTGGTCTTGATGCCATCGCCCCAGCCGCGCTTGCGCCGCATCCACAGGCGGCGCGAAAAATAGAGGCCCAGAAAGAAGCCGCCGTCGACCCCCAGGGCGCGCACCGCCGCGCTAATATTATCGAGCAACGATCCGGTTTGCAGGTTGAAGCCATACACATAGGCGATGCCGATAATGGACACGATCAGCAAGCTCGTCACCAGGGCATGCAGGCCGATTTCCATCACCCGCGAGGGACCAACCTCATCCTCCGAGACCTGAGGCTTTGCCGCAGCGCTTGCTACCTTGTCGGCAGAAATGTTCATGTGAAGCTCTCCATGACGTGAAAGAAGACACTGGTTGGGGTCCTTCTCCCAATGTGCTATACTGGGAAGCAAAGAATCAACAATTGCGCCACAGGTGACTTTCTCCTGTGGTGCGCCCCAGGCGGTAGCTGGGTCAACGAGCAGTGGCTTTGTGTCCTGCGGCCAGGCGTCCTGTGGGCGTGTGGCCGCTTTTTGTTGTGCCACACGCTCGGAGCCTCGTCAGCCGAGGCCGGAGACTGTGCAGGGAGTCGTTTGCCTGCGCGCTGCTCGCCGCCTCGCACACAGAAAGGAAGGCTGGTGTGAGTTCGTATCGTGTGATTCCAGGGCTGCTGTCTGGGCAGCACATTGAGTGCAATGATGCCGCGCATCATCTGAGGGTGAACTTGTTGCTCGTCCCCCTCAGCCCCATCCAGTACCAGTTGGTGAAGGCGTTGTTGTCCCAGCGTCAGCGCTGGGAAGCGGAGCTGGGCCAGGTTCCCTTCCTCGTGTCGGTCTCGGAGTTGCAACGGGTGGCGGGCCTGCGGCGCCGCAAAGATGTCAAAAAACAACTGTGGCATGCCAACGGCCAGTTGGGCAGGCAAGCGCTACGAGCGGTCAGTGTGCATGGGTATGGCTACGCCCTCTTTTCCCTGTCTGAGTTGCAGCCGCCCGTTGCTCTCATCGGGGCAGCCGTGCCCCCCGGCGTGGAGGCGGGCGAGTCAGGATGAGCAGCGCACTGCTCGTTGGCGTGATGGGGACAATGGTTCCCACCCCTGGCATTTGGGAACCAAGGTTCCCCTTTTGGCGCTCCGACTGAAGTACGCTTGACCTGTGTGCTTCAAGATCGGAGGGTGCTCGTATGCGTTTCCTGCCCCGACGCGGCGGACCTCGCGTTCACGCGCGCCAGCCGGTGCCTCCGTCGCGCCGGTCGCGGCTCCGGTGGCTCCGCTCCCCCTGGCTCTGGTGGGGGCTGCTGGTCCTGCTCGGTCTGCTGCTCTTGCCCGCGCCGCTCGCCCACGCGGCTCCACTGTCTCTGGCCGCGCCTACTGGGCTGCGTCCGCTCTTCGTCACCGTTCCGTTTTCGCCCGCCCTGCCACATGGGGCACAGGTGCCCGCTGACGACTGCGGCGTGACCAACCTGACCTCCTGCTTCAACAGTTGGATCACCAGCTTTTTGCAGAACCCGGTCGAAAGCTGGTGGAAGCAGCAGGTGGACACCTTTCAGACCTACGGCTTCATCTTCAAGACTCCAGCGCCGCTCACGTATGATGCGCCCCCCGTCAAAGAGATGTACACCTTCGCGCTCGCGGTGGTGGGTGCCCTCTTGGTGATCCTCCTGGCGGTTTCTGGCCTCAACTATATGCTGGGACGCTCGACCTCCTGGTCCGAGACGTTGCCCCAGATCATCCTCTGCGGCCTGATGGCCTTCGCCTTCCAGCCCTTCATCGCCATGTTTATCCAACTTGGCAATGATTTCATCGACGGCATGCAGGCTGCGGTGCTTGTCAAACCCAGCTTTCCCGGCTATGGAATCGGGGCCAATGCTATCATGGACATCCTGGCAGCGGTGGTGGAATTGGCCGCCGATATCCTGCTGGCGTTGGAGGCATTGGCCCGCCTGGCGCTGCTCGATCTGCTGATTGCGCTGGCTCCCCTGGGCATCATGTGCTACGCCCTCCCCCAAAGCCGGGCCTGGGGTCGGATGTGGGCCGAAGCCTTTGTGGCAACCATCCTCATTCAGCCCATTCAAACCACCCTGGTCATGCTGGGGGCCAAGATGATCGCGCTGGTGGCGGGCTTTCTGACCGTGCCGAGCCTGCCGCCCACCGTGCAAGTCCTGGTGGGGCTGGCCTCCATCAGCCTGGCGCTCAAGGTGCCCAGCCTGCTGCTGGGCCGCGCAACCCACGTCGTCACGGACTTCCATAATGAATCAGTAAAGCTGCTCGCCGTATTCGCGGGCGGGTGAGGGGAGGACCAGACCATGAAACAAGCGCTGATCGCGGGCCTGGTGCTCCTGGTGCTGCTGGGGTGCTGTCTGGGCGCGTATGCGGGGGTGCAACTCGCCGTCACCCAGTCAGTCGCTGCGGCTGGGGGCGATGCGGCGGCGGACTGCGTGTTTCAGCAGACCGGCTGTGTGCTGGCGGTCATGGCGCAGACCCTTGAAGATCATGTCTGGGGGCCAAACCTCAACCACTACGCGCCTGCCGATCTGGTCGTCCAGCCCGCCTACCAGAAGTGGCTGGCCGACTGCGGGGGCAGCGTGTGCTCGGATATGTCGCCAACCCAGTTGCAGTGCGTGAAGTTCGTCGAAGGCGTCTTCCAGATGGCGAATGATCCCTTGCCCTTCCATCACGACGCGATTGAGTTCTGGGGCGACTACTTTCACCTCAAAGGCTGGAGCGAGATTGGCAGCACCTACGCTCCTCCGGGCCAGCGCGGCTGGCCCGCGCCGGGGGATATGGTGATCTTCGCCAACGAAAATGCCGGGGTGCCCCAGCTCGGCGATCCGACCAATTATCCCGGCCACATTGCGCTGGTAGTGCGGGTGGACAAGCCCGACCCCAAGCATGGCATCGCCGGGCAGGTAGTCGTCGCGCAGGGCAATGGCCCTGGCAACGAGTGGGCGGCGAGCAAAGGGCTACCTGGCAATCTGTATAGCATGCCGCTCAACTCCGATAGGAGCGTGGACACCTGGGATGGCTTCATGGTGGTGGGCTACATCCGGCAGGATGCGCCACCAACCGGGATGCCCACGCTCGACCAGCATGATCCCAACGTCAAGACCTATCTGCCGACCTTGCAGAGTGCGGCGGCGACCTGGGGCATTCCGGGCGGCTACTACGCCGCGCAGATCAAGCAGGAATCCGGTTTCAATCCCAAGGCGGTGAGTGCTGCCGGGGCGGAAGGCATTGCGCAGTTCCTCCCATCCACAGCAGCAGGCTGGAATCCGCCCTTTGATCCGTTCGACCCGGTGGCGAGCCTCAACGCTGGGGCCGAGTACATGCTGAATGGCCTGCACAAGTACGCTGGGGATTATGCTGCGGCGCTGGCGGCGTATAACGCCGGAGGCGGAACACTCGCCGCCTGTACGCAGCAGCGCGGGGTGGCCTGGCTGAACTGTATGCCGCCTGAAACGCAGCACTACATTCCCAGCATTTTGGGGTGGTAACCCCAGCAAAGGAGGCATCGATGCTGCTCCATCTGGTGGTGCTCTTGGACATCGGCCAGACCGTGACGACGCTCTACGACAAGCTTGTTCGCCCGCTGGTGATTCCGGCTGCCCTGCTGACGATTGCCTACGGGGGCTTTCTCTGGATGACCGGCAATGCCAGTGACGATATTCGGCGGGTGGGCAAGGGCAAGGCCGTCATTGTCGGGGCGATTGTCGGCGCGCTCATTGTCTGGTTTGCCCCAGACTTTGCCACGACGCTGAACAGCAGTTTGCCGCAGTAGCACAGCGGCATCTTGGAGAGAAAGCAGGCGTATCCATGGCGGAGGGCGACATCAAACGCTATCAGGTGCCCACGCACCTCAAAATCAACGACTTGCTGACCATCGCTGGCTTCACCTTCACCTTTCGGCAGATTGCGATCCTCATGGTCGGTGGGGGCGCGGCCTACGACGTGGGGACGCAGTTTCCCCACTCAGGGGTCGGTCTCTTTCTGGAGGATTCCGTCGGCGACGTGGGGGCGCAGATCGTTCGGTGGTTCCTGGTCGGGCTGCTCCTGCTGCCGACTCTGGTGTTGACCTTTGGGCGCTACCAGGGTCGGACCCTGGAGACCTGGGGCAAAGTCTGGCTCACATTTGTGACGCAGCCGCACCGCTATCGCTGGCGACAGCAGCCTGACCCGGCGCTCGGATCGGTGCCGCCCCGGCTGCCGGTGACAGAGGAACGGGAGGATGCCTGAGATGCACCCAAAGCAGGCGACGTATCGCCCTCCGTTTTCCTGGTGGTTGGGCGGGGTCCAGCAGTCCTTTGTGCGCGTGCAAGGGGTCTCCGGTGATGTGCTCTGTGTGGGGGCAGCGGATCGTTCCAATGCCTATATCGGAGTGCTAGAAGTGAGCGGGATGTCGTATGACCTCAAAAGCCAGCGTGAACAAGAGCGGCTGATTGATCTGTGGCAGCAGATTCTCGCGGGTGTCTCGTTTCCGGTACAACTCCTCTGGCGGAGTCTCCCGCTGCGCCTGGACCCCTATCTGGCGCGCTTTGCGTGTCCAGTCCATCAGCCGGATACGCGTGAGCGGCGCGTCTGGGAGACCCTGGCCGCCGCCCATATCCAGCATGTGCAGCACCTCGCCGCCCGTCGCACGCTGGTCCAGCGGCGCATCTATCTCTGCACGCGCGTGCGCGCTGAGGAACCGACGAAGGCGGGCCTCCGGGGCCTCTTCTCGCTGGGCGCGAAACGGCTGCCCCAGGCTCTCGCGCTGGAGCACGCACGGGGAGAGTTGGCGCGGCGGCTGGATGGCCTAGCGCGGCATTTGGAACTCCTGGACCTGACGACGCATCGGCTCGCTGGCGGGACCGAATTGGGCGCGTTTTACCAGAGTTGTCTGGTGCCCCTCACGGCGGCGCAGTTCCCCCTGGAGGCTTCGGTGATCGAGGGCGCGGATGCCTTTCCCCAGCGGCGCACCTTCCCACGAATGGCTGGGGCGGATGAGCCGCCCGCTCCGGCGTCCTCGCCTGCGCCCGTCCCGCTGCTCATTTGCCCGGTCTGCCAGGCCACCACGCCGGGTTGGGCGCGGTTTTGTGGGGAATGCGGCACGCCGTTCTCCGACGAACGGCGCACCCGCTTTCTGCTCCCCCCGGATGGCGCGGCTGGGGAAGCGAGCACAGGCAGCGCACCAGCGCCCCCCGATCCCACGCCAGCGCCACATCGCCTCCCCTGGCGACGACAGCCTGAAGCGACACTGGCGCGTCAGACCCTGTTTCCCCACCTGGCCGATGTGCTGGCCCCCTCGGTCGTCGAGGTGGCATCCGATCAGGTACGCGTGGGAGACGAGTGGCAGCAGGTCCTGGTGGTGCGGGGTCTGCCGCGCCTGGTCGAAGCCGGATGGCTGCGCCCGCTGCTCGATCTGGATGAGCCGTTTGACCTCAGCTTCCACCTGCGTCCGCAAGCCTCCACGCAGATGGAGGGCCTGCTGCGGCGCAAGCGCACCCAGTTCCAGGCCACGAAACACCTGGCCGTGGACAAAGGTTACCTGGTTGATCCCCACATCGAGATCGCCTTGCAGGATATCGACACCCTGATGAACAAAGTTGCCAGCGGGGCTGAGCGGCTCTTTGAGCTCGTCTGGCTCGTGCGGGTGTGGGGACACACTCGCACCGAGGTAGCCGACCGGGCCAGGAAGCTCCAGCAGGTCTTGCAAGGCATGCGCCTGCTGAGCTACCCAGCCACCTACGAGCAGGCGGCAGCGCTGCGCTCCTGCTTGCCCCAGGTGCAGCCGACGCTCGACGGCGAGGGGCTGCTCTTGCCCAGTGAAATCATCGCCACCGCCTACCCCTTTGTCTCCTCCTCGCTCGCGCACGACGAGGGCGTGCTGGTGGGGGTGACCCCGGCCCAGGAGTTGGTCGTCCTCGACCCGTGGGCACGCACAGCAGGCGTGTCGAACCCTAGCATGGTGGTCTTTGGTCCCCCTGGGAGCGGCAAGAGTACCCTGGTGAAAACGCTGGTGACCCGCCTGGCGCTGCGGTTTCATCTGCGCGAGCCTGGGACCGCGCCCGGCTTTCAGGTCTTCGTGATCGACCCCGAAAGCGAGTACGGCCTGCTCACCGCTGCCCTCGGCGGTCAGACGGTGCGGCTTTCGCCTGGCTCCCCCGACTGCATCAACCCGTTCGATCTCCCGCTGCCGCGTCAGGACCGGGTCACTGGCACCGCGAGTGAAGAGAATGCGCTCGCCATGCAGATTGCCCAGGTGCGGCTGCTGCTGGAAATCCTGGTAACCACGCGCAGCACAGAGGGCACGCCAGGGACGCTCACCCCTGAGGAAGATAGTCTGCTTGATCTGGCGCTCTACGACACCTACGAGGCGGCTGGCATCACCCGCGATCCCAGCACGCATTCTCGGACCCCGCCGCTCATGCGTGATCTGGTGGCGGTGCTGCACCACCCCAAGTGGGGCGAAGCCGGAGCGAGTCTCTTCAAGCGTCTGGAGCAGTTCACCAGGGGGTCGGAAAGTGGTCTCTTCAGTGGCCCGACGACGGTCAATGTGCAGAGCCCGGTGGTCGTCTTCGATACCAGCGCCTGCCGCAGCCACCTACAGCAGATCATCGCTCAGTTCCTCATCAGCACGTTTGTCTGGTCCCAGGCGTTTGGCAGTCGCACCCCGCGTGCGCTGGTGGTAGATGAGGCCGCGACCTGGCTGCGCTATCCGGGGGGCAAAAGCGCCCTCGAACAATATACCGAGCGGGCGCGCAAGCATTTCCTCTCAGTGATCTGTATCACGCAGGAACCCGACACCTTTGTGGGATCGAAGCTGATTGCCAACAGCGCGATCAAATGGCTGCACCGACCCGATCCGTCCGACCTGGACTTGATCCGCAGCCTGTTCGGTCTCTCCGAACGGGAAGCGCAGCGGCTGCTGCGGCTGCAACAGGGTGAGGCGCTGCTGATCGTCGATGATCTGCGGGGCAGTCAGCGCCTCATCGTCAAGAACGAAATCAGCGATCTGGAACTGGTGCTGGCCCAGACCGACCCCTCTGTGCTGGCTGCGTGGGCCACGAACCCGGAATACGCGCATTTGCGAGACTTGCTGCGGGGGCTGGCCTCCGGAGGGCTGAGGAATCTGGCAAGCTATTTGGTCGAGGAGGAAGCATCATGATGGCACGCGGCACGAGTCGTATCGAAACCGATGCCGAGAGCGCTGCCCGGCGGCTGGTCGGACATCTGCATTACCTGCAATATCGCCCGCGTCGTCTCTTTGAGCACCGCTCAGATCGGTGGATATTTGGGGCGATGACCGATCATGCGCAACCTACCCAGGTGCGCGCCGCCGTGCTCGCGCCCGGCGAGCGCCAGGTGGTGCTGCACACCTTTCTGCTCGCCCCCGAAGAGGAAGCGGTGTGCGACTACCGCGCCTGGACCCGCCAGTTTGTGGCCGAGCACGAGCAGACGTGCCTCTGCTGGTTTGGGGTGCTGCATGCCGCCGACCGGCACGCCGACACCCCGCATGTGCATGTCGGCCTGGTCAAGGCGCAGGCGAGCAGTCCACGGCTGCTGCGCGACCAGCGGACAGCGGACCAGACCGAGCAGCGGCCCTCAGGCGGCCAGGGCGGGGTCCTGCTCCGGCTGTCGTCACTTGCGAAGAAGGAGGCACGCTGATGCTGCCCACCTCTCACAGACCCGCGCCAGTTGACCAGGACGATGACGATCTCTGGCTCCGCCCTCCGCGTAGACGGCCCATCCCTCTCGGAATCCGTCTCGTCCACCTGGCACGCAGCCCCGTCTGGTCCCGCCTCCTCCGCCTGCTCACCTCCCGCTGGATGCCGGTGCTTGCCTTGCCGCTGCTGGTGTGGCTGTCCTATCTGACGCTCCAGGGACCACTCGCAGAGGCCCGTACCCCTGGCGGGCTAAGCCACGTCCATCCGCCCCTCTGGATGCTGCTGCTGTGGGGGGTGACGGTGCTGGATGCCCTCTCTTGCTACGCCCTCTACCTGCGCTGGCAGGCGAAAGGCCAGCGCTCGACGCTCCGAGGATCGGCCCACTGGGCGACGGGCAGGGAACTCGCCCCCTATCTGGCCCCGCGCACCGATGCGGCCCCCCTGGTACTGGGCACGACGGCGGGCCGAACCATCGCCCTTTCCGAGCAGCGGCAGTGCGAGCATGTGCTGCTCGTCGGCCCCCAGGGCAAGGGCAAGGGCGTCTATGTGATTGTGCCGAGCCTCCTCCGCGAGCCAGGCACGCGCTCCATCTTTGCCATCGACCCCAAGAGTGAACTGGTGCGGCTAACCGCTGGCGCGGTGGCCCAGCACCATCAGGTGTGGGTGTTCGCGCCCGATGCCCCAGCCACCAGTGTGACCTACAATCCGCTGGCCCATATTCACACGTTTGAAGACGCCCAGGACTTTGCCACCTGCTGGGTGACGAATACCGGCGTCTCGTCCGAGACGTTTTACAACCACATTGCCGAGACCTTCATCACCAGCGCGGTGCTGCATCTGCGCGAGGCCGAACCCGACGCGCCCTTTGCGCGCTTGGCCGAGGTGCTGGTGAGCACCCCCTTTGACGCGCTGGTCGAAGTGTTGCAGGGCAGCCCCGCCACCACCGCCCGCGAGGTGCTGGCCCCGGTACTAGCGCATCTGCACAAGAACCCAACGCTCCAGGCCAGTATCCACACGGGCCTGGCGAATCGTTTTCTGCGGCTCTTTAGCCCCAGCGTCCAGGCGGTGACCGAACGCAATGAGGTGGACTTTACCCGAATGGCCTACGACCCCACCGCGCTCTATCTGGCGATCCCGGCCAGCGCGTCCGAGCGCCTCCGCCCGTTGTCGGCGTGCCTCTTGATGCAGATGTTTGCTACCTGGATGCGCCTGGCCGAAGCCAATGGCGGGCAGTTGCCGCACCAGGTGGTCTGCTACCTGGACGAGTTCGGCAATGCGGGGGTCGTTCCCCATTTTGCCGAGCGCATCGCCACGCTGCGCTCGTTCCGGGTATCGCTCCTCATCGCCCTTCAGAGCTTTGCGCAGTTGTACAAGCTCTATGGCAAAGATACGACGAACATCATTCTCTCCAATGCGGCGACGCATCTGGTCCTGCATGGGGTCGGGGCCGAAGAAGCGGACTACTATAGCAAACGCATCGGAGACACCACCCTCCGCAGCCAGAGCCAGAGTGGATCAGGGTACACCCAGGTACAGGAGGTGGCCCGCCCGCTCATCCGGCCTGAAGAGGTTCGCACGCTGCCAGCGGGACAACTCCTGGTGCTGGCCGACCACGCCCATCCGGTGCGGGTACAGGGCAAGCCCTACTATCGGGACAAAACGCTCGCCTCCCGTGCCAACCTGCCGCTTCCTCTCCTGGGGAGCTGGCCCACCCCGTACTCATCCTTTGGCGGCTTCCCCGACGTGCCCGCTGATCCCGATGCGATGACCTCCCCAGGCTGGGAGTGGAATGAGGAAGATCCCCCCGCGCCCCCGACAGGAGGTGATGAGGATGGCTAAACACACGCTCCCGGTCTTCTGGGCTGGCCTGGCCGCGCTATTTCTGCCGCTCGGCCTCGTTGCCTGCGGCGGTGTCGGCTCGGTGGCGAAAACACCGGTGGCAGCAACGACAGCAGGGGCCAAGCCGTTGCTGGTGCTGACTGACAGCCAGGTGAATGCCCAGGGCCTGGAAGCGTTTCAGGTAGAAGCATTCCAGCAGGGCAGAGAGCGTTGGGCGATACCATTGCCCACGTCCGGTGATGCGCTCGCCGCCGCCGATGGGGTGATCTACGTGGGCGCAGGCGAGACCATCTACGCGCTGGATGCCCAGTCCGGACACCAACGCTGGCAGGCCAGCGTCGGCCCGCAGGTGCGCTCCATCCACGTCATCGAGGCCCGAGTGTATGTGGACACCGGTGGGGGCTTCAGCGGGCAAGAGCGCATCGACGTCTTCTCTTTGATGGGGCATCTGCTCTGGCAGTACACGCCACCAGCCTTGCAGGATATTCCCGCCTGGCTGGTGGATCAAGGGGTGTTCTATACCGTCGAGGGCGACGGCGGCGTGTCTGCCACGCTTGTGGCGCGGGACGCGGCCACCGGCGCAGCACGCTGGCGTGCGCCGCTCCAGATCGACAGCCTGCCGCAGATGCTGCTGCCAGCAGGGCCAGACGCGCTCCTGGTCGTGACGCAGGATGCGCTCCTGATGGCCGAGCGGAACGCTGGCGGGCTGCTCTGGCAGCGCCAGGACACGCAGGCAGTTGGGGCCTCGATCACTGCCGGAACGCTGTACGCCTTCTTCGTCGATCAGCCCGCAGCCCTGGGGGAAGCGGCGCCAGTGTTCCTGCGGGCGCTCCGTGTCAGCGATGGCCGCCTCCTGTGGCAGCAGCCGCTCGCTCCCAACGATGCAGGCTTCTTGTCCAGCGGGCAGCCGCTCAGTGTTGGCGTCATCACGCCCCAGGCAGCCTATCTGGCAGATAGCCCTGATTTTACGGCGCTGCATGCCTGGCGGCTTTCGGATGGCACCCAGCGGTGGAGGAAGACAGTGGTGGGGGGTGTGGTGGGGCTACTGGCCGACGGGCAGCGCGTGTACCTGGCCTCCTCCCAGCAATTCGTCGCCCTCCAGGCAGACACCGGCCAGGTCATCTGGCGAGCCGCCAACCCGGATGGCCTGACCGCGCTGCGCGAGGAGGCGGGGGTGCTGCTCGGCGTCAATCCACAAACGTTCGTGCTGGCGGGCTATGACCTGGCAAGTGGGCAACGGGTGTGGCGACTGACGCCAGTGACCCTCGATGCGTATCTCGAAACCTGAATAAAACTCTTACAGAGCGATTGCTTCCTTTGCGGTAGAAAGGACAGCCGAATGTATGCTCCTCCTCGCTCGTCGTTGCAGGATACGATGATGAACCAGCGCGCCGCCCCGGCCTCTGGAGCGCGGGCCGCTTCAGGCGTAGGGGCGGCACCCGATCAGGCACGCGCTGCTTCACTCAGCGCGTGCCGCCTCCGCGAGTTCAGTTCCGGCGCGCAGGCCGCCTTGCCGCTGGCGCTGGGCATCATCCCCTTTATGACGGTCTATGGCGTCTTGATGCACGCCGCAGGCTTCTCGCCCCTCATCGCCCAGGCGATGAGCCTGCTGGTCTTTGCCGGGTCACAATTGGTGGCTGCCCAGATGCTCGTCAGCGGCGCACCCGCCGCCCTCATCGTCGCTACCGGCGTAACCATGAATGCCCGGCACGCCTTGTACTCGGCCTCCATCGCCCCCTATCTGCGGCAGGTGTCCTTGCCCTGGCGGCTGCTGTTGGGCTATCTGCTCACCGACGAAACTTATGTGCTGTCCATGCGCCGCTATCAGGAGCCAGGCGAGAACCAGCACAGGCACTACTTTCTGCTGGGCGCGGGGCTGGACCTGTGGCTCGCCTGCCAGAGCAGCACCGCCCTGGGCAGCGTGCTCTCCGCGCAGGTGCCCGCCGCCTGGCATCTGGACTTCGCCGCCACGCTCACCTTCCTGGCCCTGCTCATCCCAACGCTCCGCGAGCGGGCCAGTCGCGGGGCCGCGCTGGTCGCAGGCGTCTGCGCGGTGCTGGCGGTGGGCCTGCCCTTCAAACTGGGGCTGCTGGCCGCGACGGGCCTGGGGCTGCTGGCGGGTCGGGTGCTGGAGGCCAGACCACGCCAGCGGGAGAGGCAGCGATGACAGCAGGCATGATGATCTGGCTGGTGATGCTGCCCTTCGCCGCAGCGACTTACGCCCTGCGGGTGGGCTTTCTGCTGTCGGGTGGCGCTGGGCGACCCGCAGGGTGGCAGCGCTGGCTGCGCTTTGTGCCGCCTGCGGTGCTCTCCGCGCTGGTGGCGCTGGCGCTGTTTGGCAGCGGCAGCCCGTTCTCGCCTGCCACGCTCAGCCAGGTGTTGGCCGCCGCGCTGGCAGCGCTGGTGGCCTGGCGCTTTCGGAATGTTCTGTTGACGGTTGCCACCGGCATGGCGGCGTTCTGGATCGTGCAAGCCCTGCTGTAGCGCCTATTCCTGGGTGGGAGTGGATGGGGGGAGGGGGACGCTGGTGCATTGGCCCGTAAGCGGGCCACGGAGGAGGCCCGCTGCCTCGCGCCAGTCTCAGACGCCTGTGCTCCTGCCCAGTGCAGATAGATCGGTTGATTGGTTGTTTCCTTTGCGGTAGAAAGGAAAAACGCATGAGCTACCTCGTGGCACGACGCGCCTCCAGGCGCGTCTCCCTCGTGCTCCTCGCTCTCGCCGTTCTGGCGGGGGCCACGCTGGCCGCCTGGGCAGTGTTTCAGGCGGCCCCGACGCACCACGCCGCGCCTACCCGCGTCATCGACTGGCAGCACCCCGTCAAGGTGCCAGGTCCAGGTATGGCGCGCTCTGGCATCGGCTCGGACGCGACGGGCGACCTCTTCACCCCCCTGCGGAGTGGGAACGCGCAGGCCACGCAGCCGCAAGCCGGGTTCCCCAGTTGTTTTGGCGACTGGGCCTACACGATCTGGGTCAACGGCACGAATACCTGGATCACCAGCCGGACCACGGGCATGCGCGCCTGGGTCCAGTACTTGTGGTGCCCGCGCTGGGCGGGCGACCAGATCGGGCTGAACTTCGCCTATGGCCGGGCCTACGTGCTCACCACGCTCTACGGCGAGTGCAATTGGGTGCTGCTGGGGTACAACCCGGACATCGGCCAGGAGGTCGGAGCCAGCATTTCTGGCTATGACCATGGCAGCACCCTCCATGCCCAGGATGGGAATGATGACAACGAGGTCAACGTCTGCCCCGGCCATTACGCATGGGACTACAGCCGCACGCTGCCGGGCGACGGCTTCTACAGCGTGCTGATGGCCGCCTGGAACGAATCTTCGATCATCAACGGGTTCGCGGGTGCTATGGCTACCGCCTGGTCGCCGTGCTGCTACTGATCGTCCGATCCCCTTGCCGCTGCGCTCGGACAAGCGGCTGCTTGCCTCTGGTGGCGAGGGGCGTTCTGGCAGGAGCGGGACACGCCGCTCCTGCCCCCTGGAAGGAGAAGGGCAGCCGTCCGTGCTGCCGAGCACCCATGCAAACGCTCTTGACCATACATCCAGACGCCTCAGCCATCACACCCCGGCGGATCGCCGTCTTTGCCGGGACCACGCGGGGCGGGCTCCCGCTCCATGAACAGGCGGCAAACGTCGTGGGGGCGCGGCTGGCTGCGGCGCAGTGTGAATTGATTTTCGATGGCTCTCCAGGGGGCCTCATCGCCACCGTAGCCGAGGCCGTCCGTGCGGAGGCGGGCCAGGTGATCGGCGTGGTGCCTGCGGCCTGGGACGCCGCCTGGCGGTATCCGGGCTGCACGCAGTATTACGAAGCAGCTTCGCTCTGGCAGCGTATGGCGCTGATTGGCGACCTGGCCGATGGCTTCATCATCTTGCCCGGCGGGCTGGAAACCACGGCTGCCATGTTCGATGTCCTGCATCTGGCACACCTCGCGCAGCACCACAAGCCCATCGGCCTGCTCAACACCGAAGCGTTCTTCGCGCCGCACCTCGCGCTCCTTGAGCACCTCCAGCAGCAGGGATTTCTCCGGATGGGCACACGTGCGCCCGCCCTCCTGTGTGAGCGGGACCCGACGCTGCTCGTCACGCTGCTGCTCGCTGCGGTGCAGGCAGCAGCGGGAGAGCGATGAGGAGGTAGGCGATGAACAGCAAGCAGGTGCAACCGTTCGCGGTGCTGGAGACGACCACACCTTACGACGCCGTTGCGCAGCACTATGACGAGCTGGTGCGCCAGGGGCGGCTCATTCATGACATTGTGCTGCCGCCGCTGCTGCGGCTCGTTGGGGAGGTCGCGGGCCTCCAGGTGCTTGATCTGGCCTGTGGAACGGGCGTCGTTGCTCGTGCCCTGGCCGAACACGGCGCACAGGTCGTCGGGGTGGACCTCTCCGAGCCGATGCTCGCGCTGGCCCGGCAGTACGAGACCACCACACCCCTGGGCATTCGCTATGTGCAGGACGATGCCCAGACGCTGGCGCGTTTCCAGGCAGCCAGCATCGATCTGGTGACGTGCTGCCTGGCGATCACCGATATCCCCGACTTCGCCGCGCTGACCACAGCCGTCAGCCGGGTGCTGCGCCCAGGCGGCTGCTTTGCCTGGGTGGTGCCCCATCCCTGCTTTCAAGCACCAGGCAGCCGATGGCTTCGGGTGAACGACCAGCAGACCTTCGCACTGGCCGGCGGGTATTTCAACGAAGGCTACTGGGTGAGTTCCACCCAGTTCTCCGGGCGGCTCGGTGCGTATCATCGCACGCTGACCACCTTGCTCAACACGCTGGCTGGGGCCGGATTACGCTACGAGTTCGGCGCAGAGCCACGCGCGCATCTCGACGAGAAACCCGGCTACCGCGAAGCGGCGGTCGCGCTGCTGGTGCGCTGCCGCAAAGAGCAGGAGGAATCGCATGGCAAGGGATGAGCTGGGCCTGGGCGCGCATCCGCATGCCGGGGGGCGGATCGCCGTCTGTGCTGGATCGCACATGGGCAGGCTTCCTGCCTACCGTGCCGCTGCACAGGACATGGGGCACCTGCTGGCCGCCGAGGGCCTTGAACTGCTGTTCGGCGGAACCAGGGACGGCTTGATGCAGGTCGTGGCTGATGCCGTCAAAGCGGGCGGAGGCAAGGTGATTGGTGTGCTGCCCAAAGGTGCCTGGCCGGACCTGTTTTACCCCTGTGACGAGCGCTGGGAAGTCGAAGCGGGAGCCGGTGCGCTCTCCCGCCGCAAAGGGCTGATGATTTCCCGCGCCGATGCGGTGATCGCCCTGCCGGGCGGGTTGGGGAGTCTGGACGAACTGACGGAGGTGCTGACGCTGGTCCATCTCAAAGAGCAGACAAAACCCATTGGGCTGCTGAATACGGCGTCCTTCTATCTGCCGCACCTGGCGCTGCTCGATCACCTGTACGAGGAGGGATTTGTCGATGTGCCGCCACGCACGTATCTCCTCGTGGAGCGTGACCCGGCGCTGCTGCTCCAGCGCATCCTGGCGCACCCGCACTGGCTGTTCAATACGTCCCTCGCCAGGCACACGACCGGGGGCAAACCATGAGCACGACACCCGATGTTGCTCAACAGTCCGTGGCCTCTCCTGCCAACGCGCAAGCAGCAGCAGCCCTTGCCAACCTCCTGCACATCGTTGACTGGCTCTTTGCCGAGTGCCCCTGGTGGCGCACGCAAACACACGCCTCGCTTGCGTCCTTCGTGCTGGAAGAAGCGCGAGAAGTGACGGCGGCGCTCTTGCCACTGGCCGATTTCCCGGTTCCAGGGCGGCTCCTGCCAGGAACGATTGCGCCTGAAATCAGCAGCCATCTCTGCTCAGAACTCGGCGATCTGCTCTTGCAGGTGCTCTCCCAGGCGAAGCTGGCTGAGTTGGAAGGGTTCTTCTCGCTGACTGACGTATTGGCGCAACTCTCGGCGAAGCTGGAACGACGCCATCCGCATCTGTTTGCTACCGCCCACGCCTCCACCCCTGAGGAGGTGGACGCTCTCTACGCCGCTGTCAAAGCCCAAGAAAGGACGTGAGACCCATGATAAAACCCTCTGATACCCGATTGCCGTTCGCCCAGGCCACGCTGGTCACGCAGCACATCGGCGCGGCGATCACTGCTGTGACCTGGTCGCCCGATGGGGAGCACCTGGCCGTCGCCAGCCGCGATGGGACGGTACGGGTCTGGTGGATGAACCCGGACGGGCGCTTCAGTGGTCCGGTGACGACGTATACAGGCCATCGCGGCCCGGTGAACGCGGTGGCGTGGTCGCCGGATGGAGCCACCATCGCCTCAGCGGGCGACGATACCACGGTCCACGTCTGGCAGCCGCTGCGGGGCCGCTGCGTGTGCATCTATCGCGGCCACGCGGCCCTGGTCTATGGGCTAGCCTGGTTCCCTGATGGACGCCAGATCGTATCCGCTGGCGTTGCCACCGAGGTGCAGACCTGGGAACCCAGCACCGGCCACCGTTTGGCAGCGTACAGCGGGCATCGCGGCACGGTACGAGCCGTGGCCTGGTCCTTCGATGGGCAGTCCATTGCTTCGGTGGGAGAGGACCGCCAGGTCGATGCCTGGCTGCCCGACAGTGGAAAAACCGTGTGGACCCGCATCGGGCACGCGGAGCGGGTCTTCTGCGTGGCCTGGTCGCCGGATGGGCACTTGGTCGCTTCAGCGGGGCAAGAGGGCGTGGTGGTTCTGTGGGACGCACACGAGGGGCGCTGCCACCTGGCCTCTACCGGCCATCGTGGCCCGGTGTACGCGGTAGCCTGGTCGCCCGATGGGCAGTTCCTCGCCTCAGCCGGAGCAGATGGCACGGTACAGCTCTGGGCGTCTCGTTCGGGCATCCTGCGTACCCGGTTGGACGTGCCGCAGACGCCCCTGCGCGCTCTGGCTTGGTCGCCGGATGGGCGCAGCCTGACCGCCGGAGGGGACGATGGCGCGCTCTCGCTGTGGACCTCGCGGGAGGGCTGGAGATGATCATCACCCACGCCGATCTAGAACAGGCGAGAGCGCAAAATACTCTCCAAACGGTGGAGTGGACCGTGCTGACGCTCCACGCTCAGGAGTCAGGTTGGGTCGTGGTGCGGCGAGACCGCCAACCACTCCCTATACCGTATCCAACCTATCCCGACTATGGCCGTTTGCTCACGATGTCAGAAAGCAATACACGATTCGTTGGCATCCCACGCGCTCCGCGCGTCGAGCCAGGCGGCCCGCGTCGATCTTGCCCAGGCGTTCTGGGAATGCGGCCAGGACTCTCGTCAGTCTGCCCAGCGGTTCAGGTGAAGCAAGGAAAGGGTGACATGATGCGCTGCGAAGACGCCCTCTGGTACTGGTCGCAAGATGTGCAGGGGCAGCCCGTCGATCAGGCGCGCCTGAAGGACGCCAGGGCGCACATCGGCGCATGCAAAGAACTGTGCGCCCGCGTGCGCGGCTCCTCGCTGGATGATGCTCTCCTTGCCACCCCAGAACAGCGGGCGGGGCAGACGGGTCTGTACGAAGTGCTGGGCCGTGCTGCCGAAGCGGAGGGGGACGCGCATGCCCGCGCATGGACGCGCTTGAAGCGGCAGGCAGGCGCGAGCAAAGCCAGCCAGGAAGTGCTCGACCTGGAGCGCGCCATGGCGCTGGCCGCCTGGCAGTCGGCGGCGAATTACTATCATGACGGCTTGCGTGTGGGCAATACGGCGTGTCTTTCGGAGGGCCTGGAGCACATCAAGCACAAGCGCCTGGAGCCAACCACCCAGAGCCGCAGGTTTACCACAACCGACCCCCGCTCCCGCAACTCGCGCGTGCCAGGGTCGTCCAGAAAGAGACATGCGTAACACCCTATCAGTATGCACTTCGCCTTCATCCTCTCCGTATGATAAGGAGGCATGCCGATGTGGCTGAGCGAGATACCAGCGATTTCAAACGACCAGGGTCATCACAAGCTGGTCTTTCATGAACACATCATTGCCCTCGGACCCACAAAATATGCGCTGGCGCTGGCGCTCTGGAAACAACGCCAGCTGCATTATCGCTCCGGTGGGCAAGAGCCGCTCTGTCTAGGAGCGGCGGAACTGGGCCAGTTGATAGCGAACCACAAGCAGAATTTGCAACGGCAGATCTCCAGAGCCAATGTAAAGCTGCTCCCACTTGGTTTGGAAATCGTCTGTTTGCATTCCCATGGCTATGCCCTCTTTTGCATCTCGGAGTTGGCGCGCCTACCCGCCAACCGTGAACCCCATCTCGAAGGATGATACACCCTCCCTCGGAGGTGCACCTGCTTTCTTCAGGAACTCCGTCCAGGGGTCTACAACCAGACCAAAGGGGTCTGGTTGTAGACCCCTTTTCACGTTCCCCTTGGGTACACTATCCAAGAGCACAGGTGAGCGATCCCGTCGTTCAATCACACGTTCATAAAGAGGGGAGTGCTTATGCCAGATCTCGTTCTCGTCGCGCGTCTTGTCCTGGGGCTGGTCTTTCTTACCTCCGGAGGCTCGAAGTTCCAGTCTTCCTCAGCGCTCGTTCAGACTATCCAGCAGTTTGGGGCAGGACACTTCGGCCCAAAGCTGCCCCAGCTTCTTGCTCGGTTTTTACCTCCAGGTGAACTGCTCTTAGGACTCTTGTTTTTGAGCGGCCTCTGGCTCACCCTGGTTGCCTGTGCAGCGCTGGGAGCTTTGGTGACTTTTACGCTCGCGATGACGATGCATCTCGCTCAAGGCCATCGCTTCCGGTGTACCTGTTTCGGATCAGCAAGCTCGGAGATTGGCATTGGATCGCTCTGCCGCAACGTCGTTCTCCTCACAGGTTGCCTCTTTTTGCTGGTCTCCTCCCCTTGGACCTCTGTCACTGTGCCACTCCGTGCTGATGCCCAACGGTTGTCTGACCCAACGACGCTGGCCCTCGTGCTCGCGGGATGTAGTGTGTATGTCATGTTGTTGGCTGTTGGAGAGATTGACCGTCTCTTCCGCTCCCCTCGTGCCAGCAAGAAAGGGGTCTAAATGCCAGGTCCGTGGTTCATCCTGTTTGTGGTTCAGTGGGTGATCGTGCTGGTGCTGGTCCTTTTAGTGGCTGGTATTTTGCGGCATCTTGCTGCTGTCGAGGAGCGATGGAACCTGGCAGTGCCTCCTATCACCTCGTATGAACTCGGCCAGCGTATCACCGATTTTGAACTGCAGAGTGCCGCTGGTACTCTGGTTCGAATGACCGATCTGTTGCGTCAACCCAATGGAGCGATACTCCTGTTTGCTACCACCAGTTGCTCTGCCTGTGAAGCCGTATTTGCCCAGGTTGAGGAGTTAGTTGTCCCCTCTCCTCCGCCGTTGAACAAGGCGCTGGTGATCATCGCTGCTGGAAAGGGAGACATCTTTGAACCTCTTGTAGCGAAACACCCCGGTCTGGGGAATGGGCAAACGGTGCTCCTGGCAGATGGAGAGGGGAAAGCCTTCCACCAGTTTGGGATCACGGCTGTTCCAGTTGGCCTTGCTCTTGATCGCCAAGGCCGGGTCACCCATCAAACGCAGAACCCACATGTCGCGAATTGGCTGTATACTCGCCTTGGCATAACGCCCCCACCGCCACCTGCTCCACCCAGGTTTACCAGTATCATGACCCCGGCTGCGTTTAAGAAAGGGTAAGTGAAGTCCCCATGTTGCGTGGGGAAGGAGACCGATCGCATGCGAGATGACCCCGAAACCTCGAACCTGATTGATCGCTTCACCCGTTTTGTCCAGCGCCAGGTGTCCCGCCGTGGCTTCATGAAACGTGTAGGGGCTGCTGGTCTGGCTCTTGCTGCTCCTTTAGCAGGCATCAATCGTCTCCTACAACCGATCCCCAATGTACCAAGCTGCCCGCCGATATGTATTGGGGGGTGTTTTTGCGCCGTTACCAGTTGTATTACCGGTGGCAGGAGTTGTACCTGTACCTGTGAGCCAGTCGCCTGTGAGTGTGACCCTCTCAATGTCAAGGCAGTTGGGACTTGGGAGTGGAGCTATGAACTGAACACGTGCGTCTTTGCTTGTACCTGTGTCGCCTGTTAACCTGTTGGATCTCTACATGACCCAGGAAGGAGATGTGAGACAGCTGTCGTGTTTGTAGGCAAACACCATCTTCTGTGTTTCGTGTGAACACATCGGGACGTGCGCACCCCGGAGCAGTCGGCTGACTCGGCAGCCGCAAACCAAAAGACGTTGGACCGTTAAAACGAGAGGCTCTCAAGAGCCGCACCAGGGTTTCGGCCCTGCGGGTGCATGCACACCCGATAAGAGACCAGTGGGACTGTGATTCGGAACCGTCCGGTCCTTTGCCCGGCTAGGGCCATACAGGGAGCGATCTCGCCTCAGATGTGTGGAGGTTTTCACCGCAACCGAGTATGTTTTGATTACAAAAAGGAAGGCAGTCTAGGATGTCTTGGAATAGAGCGCAGCCAGCTCCAGTTGATGACCCGCTGGCAGCCTATCAAGGGAAACCTGTCATCAGTCGTGGAGGGGCGAACCAGCACTACCTGGGGCGGGTGGTGGTCGAATTGTGGGATGATGGAAGTCCGCGCGACGATGCTCATAAGCTCGCTCTCTCCTCTGATGCAGTGGATGGACAGCATGCGAAGCTCTGCCAGCGCATTGCAGCAGCGTTCCCAGCGAGAGTACAGAGCGACGGCGCTTCCACATCCTCAGCGCTCTCCTCCGCCACATCTCCTGAGGGATGGGTTACCACTACGGCTCCCGTTGATGACCCGCTGGCAGCCTATCAGGGGAAGCCCGTCATCAGTCGTGGAGGGGCCAACCAGCACTACCTGGGGCGCGTGGTGGTCGAATTGTGGGATGATGGGAGTCAGCCTGACGATTCCTCTAAGCTGACCATCTCTTCTGATGCGGTGGATGGGGATCATCTGCGGCTCAGAGAGCGCATCGCGCAGGCCCTGCCGGAGTGTGCGAGACAGGCTCCTTTTACGACGCCCTCATAGCCCAACAGGTGACAAAGACGAAACCCGCCGCAAGCTACGAGGTTTCCCAACCCCAGGGGTGAGGCGGGTTTCTTGTTGTTTATCGTTCGGTGGCCCCTGGCACTGATGCAGGCACCCACCCGCCTGAACCGGCAGCAGATCAGGCGGACGGCGAGAGCAGGTGAGCGAAGATGGTAATAAGGATGCGCCTCCGGCGCGACCGCAGTTCCGTGCGCAGTGCTTGCTGATAGTGCCATTCAGCATAACTCTGCGGCGGCGGAAGCTGCTTCACCAGCCGCCGGAGCGCCCAGAACCCCGGCCGGACGCTGGCAGGCGGGTAGTATGGATACGGGGTGGGCGGGAACGGCGGCGGAGGCGGGTTCTGGTACATGGCAGTTTCCTTCCTGGGGGTACAAAGGCCGGGCGGGCGTGCATACACCCTCAGGCCACCCGCCCGTCTGGGAAACGGTTCCCGAACCGCCCCTGGATAAGAATAGCACATTTGGTCTACAGACAGGAACCTAGCCCTCGTGAGAAGGCACTGGTGGGGGTGCCCGTCTCGGTCAGCGCGCAGGGCGTGGCTGGCAACGCGCCACATACGGCCTCCCACCCTGTTCAAAGTCCTCCTGTGCGCCTGCATCATCGCCAGAATCGTGGAGCACCCCGGCCAGTCCGGAAAGCCACGTGCGAATCGCGGGGTGCTACGGCAAGCACCTGCTTGTACAACCGCCTGGCCTGGCTCAGTTCCCCCTGGGCGCGCAGCACCGCCGCCAGACCAGGATAGGGCAGACAGATCGCCTGGCACGTCTTGCAAGACGAGCCGATACTGGGCTGCCGAGCGCACAGGTCTTATGCGGTGACGAACACTGTGAGGTTCATGGTGGTGGGATGAACGGTACAGGTGACGTGATAGGTGCCTGCCGTCGTCCAGGGAGGGGAGGTCCAGCTTTGCCCTGGCAGGAACGTCATCCCCTTGGACCCCCCGAAAGTGGGCGCTCCGCTTTCCGGTTGGGCTACCCCTTCTTTGCCAAGCACCAGAATATGTTCCGTTCCCGTGGCCTTCTCATCGACAAAGGTGATCGTTTGCCCCTGCTTGATCGTCAGGCGCGTCTGTCCGAACGTCGTAGACCCCATCGTCACCACCGGCTCGGCTGGCCTGGCGTCGGCAGGGCGTCCTGAGTATCCGGCGAGCCAGAGAAGCATTACCACCAACGCGATGACCATCATGCTTCGCTTCATGGGTGAGCGATCCTTTCCCGACTGGTGAACCCTAACTTCTGTCCTTCATCACGCGATGTTGCACAAGCGATGCCTCGACTCGCCTGTGGTGCCTGGCCCGCTCATCGCGCCAGAGACGGCCTCCCGCGCTCCTCGAAACGCTGCTGCGCACCCCGGCCTCATCGCTAGATCATTCACACCCCGGCCAGCCCGGAAAGCCACGTGGGTATCTCGCGGCCACCACTTTCCTGGCTCGGGAGAACCCTCGGGGAACTCCCACCTCAACGAGGCGAGTGTCCCTTTGCGCTACAATAGAGCGGGCCTCTTTGCTGAATACGGCCCCTTCAGGAGCAGGCGACATGTCTGAAGACTATCTGCGGCTGGTTCCCGTTGACCCGGAGTATGTGCCTTCCGCTGCTGCCCAAGCCAAGGCACATCGCCTGTTCACCGCTCTGTTCCCAGGCGCAGCGGTTGCGGTCCAGGTGACGGATGCGGTCGCGTTTATTGATTCGGGGAGCAACCTGGACCGCATCCTGTGCCCGTCCTGTGGAGCCAACCTTTCCCTGGAGTGGTGGAGCCAAGCGATGGACCAGGCGTATGCCGCGAGCCGGTTTCGAGCGTTGCAGGTCACCCTGCCGTGTTGCGGGCAGCACGCCTCGCTAAACGACCTCGCGTATGAGGGAGCAGTCGGGTTCGCGCGGTTTGTGCTGGAGGTGCGCGCGCCTGGGCATGATCTGACGGACCAGCAGGTAGCGCGCTCCGAATCGCTGGTCGGCTGTCATCTGCGCACAATCTGGGCACACTACTGATCCAAAGGGGGCAAGGCGAGGCGAGCAAGGCAGATCACGTGTGGGGCGTTCGTCAGCAAGTGGCCTCCTTGTTCGACGCACTGGAGGTCGTCTCCCCTCGGCAGGTGTGGTGAACGATGCACCTGGGAGGGCTTGCTGCCCTGCTAGAAGTGCTCCGTGCCCGTACCTCCGCTCCTCCGGTGTTCGACGCTGCCACGGCCCTGGCTCGCCGGGCGCAACCTGCTCCGTACTAGCTGATAGACCTCGTGCGCTGCGGGCGGCAGACGAGGCTACGACCACCAGGTAAGGGACGACGGATTTGATGCAGACCCACTCTCGTCAAGGCGATCTGCTCTTCATTCGCCAGGAGGCGCGGCCAGAGACCACGCTGACCGCAAGGCCAAGCCTCGTGATTGTGGTAGGCGAGGCCACCAGCCACGCCCATCGCCTCCAGGCCGGAACCATTCTGGAAGCGCCCGATAGCGCAGATGTAGTAGCACAGGAGGAGACGATATAATGCCTTTCCCCTACCCCTTGCTCAAGCAACACTACCGTCTTGTGAGCCAAATAGGCAAAGGCGGCTTTGGCACTGTCTATAAAGCAGAAGATCTTCAAGAGAAGAACAAACTGGTAGCCGTCAAGGAATTAAGCCAGAGTGGCCTGAGTCCCCAAGAATTCCTTGAAGCTGGAGAAGCCTTACAGCGCGAGGCATACTTGCTAGCTGGCCTGAGTCATCCCAATCTGCCGCATATTTACGATCACTTTAAGGAGAATGGCTGCTGGCATTTGGTGATGGATTTCATTGAAGGGGAGACGTTGGAAGACCGTCTGACAAAATCCCCTGGAGGGCGCTTGCCAGTAGAAGAGGTGCTTCAGATCGGCCTCCAACTGTCAGCAGCCCTGAATTATCTTCACACGCATCAGCCTGCGATTATCTTTCGTGATCTGAAGCCGAGCAATATTATGTTGATTCCCAGCGGGCACGTGTATCTGATTGATTTTGGGATTGCCCGTCTCTTCAAGTCAGGCCAGGCGCGAGACACTGTCGCCTTTGGCTCGCCAGGCTATGCTGCCCCAGAGCAGTTTGGTACAACCCAGACAACGCCACGTTCCGACATCTATAGTCTCGGAGCCACACTGCATCAAGTACTGAGTGGAAAAGACCCCTCATTGAATACCCCTTTCTTGTGGGACTTCGCTCCTCTTCAGGTATCG
>DATGID010000091.1:0-24367 GCA_035307385.1 Ktedonobacterales bacterium
AACTTGATACAGATGGTTCTTATGATCGTTTCGCTCATAAGGATATTGTGCCATCTGCCAGCTTTTCTGTCAAGCGAAAGGAGGGGGTGCCTTCCTCCCACGGCTAAAGCCTGTGGGTATCCGCACCCAAAATCTCATGAACAGGTGGCGACATGCATAGCGCAGAACATCGCCACACGTGAGACGTGCCCTGGTGGCTAGACATGCGCTTTCCGCCACCGCCCGCTGCGGAAGCGCCAGCAGGACAACGCCGCCTGCATCCAGTAATCCGCTGCCATTGCCAGGCGCGCTCCAGGCAGACCTAGCCAGGGAATCAAGAGCAGTGCCAAAGGCATACGCAGCCCCCAGGTGCCAGCAGCGCGTACCGCGACGGGAAAGGTAGTATCGCCAGCCCCGCGCAAAGAACCATTGCAGATGAAGCTAATCGCCATCGCGGGCAGCGTCAGCAGCGAACATCGCAAGGCCAACGCTCCAGCCTGTACCACGCTGGTATCAGCAACAAACAAACTGAGCAGCAATTGGGGCAGCAGCAGGCAACAGAGGCCCATGCTGAGCATCAAGATGAAGCAGGGTCGCAGCGCTGCCCAGGCCGAGCGCCTTGCCAATTCAGGGTCTTTGGCCCCCAATGCCTGGCCGACCAGCGTCGTCGCGGCGACAGCAAATCCCAGCCCTGGCAGAGTGCCGATGCTTTCGATCGTGCTGATGGTGAGATTGGCCGCATAGGCCACATCACCCAGGCCAACGACAACGCGGCTGAAGGCCACAATTCCAAACTGAAGCACAAACAACTCTGCTGCGGAGGGCAACCCGATGCGCAGCACGCGCCACATGACCGCGCGATCTGGCTTGAATGCCCCCGGGGTCAGCTTGGGGCTGGCTGGGTGCTGACGGCTCAGAAAGCACAGCGCCAGCCCAGCACCCATCGTCCAGCCTGCGGCGCCGCCGCAGGCCGAACCAATGACGCCCAATGCGGGAATGCCCAGAGCTGGGATGCCATTCATTAAGAGCCAGGAAGCTGCGATGTTGGTCCCATTGACCAGTATCATGACGATCAAGGGGCGGCGGGTGTCGCCTGCGCCGCGCATGGCCGCATTGGCTGCGTAGGTGATGCCAACCCCAGGCAAACCCAGCGAGAAGATACGCAGAAACGCTGCCGCAAGACTCGCAACCGTTCCCTCCACGCCCAGCCCATCCGTGATGGCATGAACCATCGGCAGCGCCAGCACTGCCAGGAGCATACCCGCCAGCAGCCCCAGGAGCATGCCCTGCGCGGACCCTTCTGGCTGAACGCTTGATCGTGCGCGCCCACCGCGCGGGCGACCAGGGCGGTGACACCCACTCCTACGGCAAAAAAGAGCGTGAGTACCACCCAGACGGTGGTCGCGCCGACGCCAACGGCAGCTACTGCGTCGGCGCGACCATAGCCAAGCTGAGCGATGGCCTGCGTGCTTAAGTGGCCGGTCAGAAAGGTGTCCGAAAGCCCAACGACTAAGGCGAATACTTGCTCGCCTATTGCCGGTAATGCCAGCGCCCAGACGCGCTTTTGTAACGGTGCCTGGGAATTCTCACCCTTCCCTGTGTTCAGGCTGGCTTTCGGCTTTGCAATGACCAGCCCGCTGCCACTCCATGCCCGCGCTGAAATGAGGGAACGTATGAAGCAGGATGCCGCCCCAAAAGAGCGCGCCAGTCTCCGCGCCTGGGAAAACCACTTGCTAAACATGCCGCGCCTCTAGTTCTTTTCACCACCTGAAACAGCGTTGGCTCTCCTGACACTCCCGATGCATCGGGCTAGCTGTTGAAATGCCCGGCATTAATTGCGATAAACCGCTTCCACTTTTCCGGCACATCCTCGAGGGCAAAGATCGCCTGCACCGGACAAGCGGACTCACAGGCCCCGCAGTCAATGCACTCGACGGGGTCGATATAGAGCTGCCTGACGATTGCAAAGGCTGGCTCATCCTTTGTGGGATGAATGCAATCGACCGGACACGCATCGACACAGGCAGTATCTTTGTAGCCAAGGCAGGGTGCGGTGATGACATAGGCCATGTCGGGCCCTTTCCCTTTCCAAGGTTGCTTCCAGCGAACCTGCCACCGCGCGTTATTCAGTCGGCCTCTGTTGTCAAGGAATGCAGCATGCAGCCATTGACCTGCGAAATGTAGGTCGTCATGGCTCCTCACCTCCCCTCTCCCTCAACCGTGACGGCTTTGGTCAGCACGACGATCTTTTCAGCCTCTACTTCGCCGGACTGCCCCAGTATGCCCGAAGCGCGCAAAATGGCCTCTTGCTCAAACTGTGCGGTCGTACCCATCACCACCTTGGTATCGTCGCTCCAGCGAAAGCGCAAGGGGTGGTCGGTGCGCCGGTACGCGCGCAGAAACGAACCCTCCACCGGCTCCGCAAGGACGCCTTCGAGCAGATGTTCTGCTGGCGGGACAGTCACAACCATGGTGACATCCACCCTTGTGCTGACCGTCGCCGCGCTGAATTGTGTCCAGGTGAAGGGATCGGAAGGGGCAGGTGGTTGGGGTGTACCACCGGTCTCCAGACCGGCAGGGGCGGCTTCTTCGGGCGCCTCGCTTCGCAACGGGCGGTCCTGCTCGTAGTGAACGCGAACGCCCAGACGCAGGGCTGATTCGGCCTTGGCAAGCTCGCCTCCCAGATAGCCTGCGTGGCTGAGCTGTGAAACCAGCCCCTCGCGCAGCAGCCCCAGCAGCATCGTCTCTGCCCCACGCCCGCGCATCTCGTGGGCGGGCGTGTGATCAGGCAAATAATGGCGCAGGACGATCTGCCCGGCAGCGCGGGAAAGCGAGATCACAAAGTAGCCTTTGGGGTCATAGATCAGCGGCTCACGCTGCCCACCGGGCTGAAGAGGTGTGAACGTCGGGCCTGCGCTGACGGCACTGGCTGCAGCATCGCCCTCTTGCAGCGCGATCGACAGCCTGCCAGGGTCCCGCGCGGCCAGGCTGGCAACACGCTCGCGCAGCGCATCAAGATCGCGCTCGCCCACCCAATCGACCAGTTCCACCTGGCGCCGAAAGAGGTCGATCTGCGGGCGTGGCAGCGTGCGCAGGACCGGTTCATAGCCTTCCGCGCCCAGAATGCGTCCGGCATCATCCACTCCGTTTTCTATCAATGCGCCCAGCGATTGCCCCTGGCGAAACAGGCGCGAATCTTTGCCGCAGAGCAGCAGAAAGCGGATGGCTGGATTGGTCGTCACATTGCGGACGATCCGCTCAATGCCCAGATTGGCCGTCTGCACCTCGCCAGCAATGGCTACCCCTGGCGTGAGCGCGAGGGGCGCCAGCAGTTCATCGCTGGTCAAGACACAGACGGCGACCGGCGCTTGCGGATCGCCGACGCGATAAGAGCCGTCCACGACCGGCCAGGAAATCCCATCAGGCGATTGTTCTCTGGTGGTACTCGCATCAAGTCCCATGTGTTTGCACCTCACGTCTGCTGAAATCGTTCTGCCCATTGGCTGCTGCGCAATTCATCCAGTGTGTGATCCGTCCAGACAAGCTCGGCATCCAGCAGGCAGAGCAGGTGATCGCGGGCAATGCGCTGCGTTGGCCGATGGATCGTCTCCTCACTCATCTCTGCCGCTATCCGGTTCCGCTGCTCGGAAATGGTCTGACGGCGCTCCTCAAGCAGGCTCAGTGCCTCGGCCTGGGTCAACTGACCCAGAAACATCACCGCGACATCGACCCCCGTATGCACGGTGTCATGCGAGCGCAGCACCTCGCGCAGCAGTTCATCGAACCGCGCCCGGCCCAGGTCGGTCAGCGTATACATCAGACGTTCCCCGCGCGGGCCGCGTGCCCCCGCCTCTGCCTGCACATGCAGGTAGCCGTCGGCGGCCAGGCGGTCGAGCAGGTAATAGACGTTCGCCTTCTTCAGATCGGCAGAGACGGCACCATGTGCGCGCACAAAGCGATGCAGGTCATAGCCGCTCATCGGCCCCTGGCGCAGCAGGCCCAGCAGCATTAACAACTTATGCATGTGTGAACTCCTGCGAGAGCAGTGAATCGCCCAGCACCGTGCACCTTATCAACGCATCTATCCTCATTGGATAGTCAGTCCTGACCGTCAGGACTGACTAAACTATAGCACTCCATCAAGGGATACGTCAAGAGGGAATCTGGCAAGGATTCCTGCTCAAAACAGCCATATGGCTTGAGTCTGGCTCGCTCTGGCTTCAACACGAAGCATCCGGTTGACCCCTGGCAGCTATAAGGGGAGGGTGGAGGCACCTCCTCCAGGTGAAGTGCCAACGGCGGAAATGGAAGTGTACAGTTGACCAGGGCGGAAAGTTGCGGGACAAATACCGCCAGGGGCAGCTTGTGCGCAGCAGTAAAACACTACGTTCAGGATTGTGCGGAATTCATGGATGCGTGGCCTGTCCCGTCTGGGGCTACGGGGAGGTAGGGCTGGAAGGCTGCCCATTCGGCATCAAGTCAAGTCGCCTGGATAGTGGGGGTGTATGCCAGACAGGGCAGGGAGTGACCATGCGCTTGACCAAGCAGGTTATGATCACTGCGATAGTTAGATGAGATATGCTGGGCGGTTGCTATTCCGTCGGCCACATATGCGCCAGGCCCGCCGCATCGGAGGAGGCAACCTTTGACCCATCGGACGGCCAGGCAAAGGAGTGAAGACGAACTCCAAGTTGGTTACAGTAAACAGGGCCATGGTGCGATACTCCTTTCTGTTTGCCGCTGTTGCTGGCCGCCAGCAAAGGGATACACTTCTCTATAAAAAGAAGTCGTGGCTCTGGTGCTCATACATATTCTTTTGCACCCGGATAGGGTCAAGTACCCCCGCCTAAAGGCGGGAGCTTGTAACTAACTGGCCCGAAGGCCAGTTGCTACCATAGGCGGCTTGACAGCAGCCCTGGAGATATTCATCGCCGCGTTTACGTCGGCGTTCATCTGCCTGCCACAGCGCTGGCAGTGGAAAGAGGCTTGGCTTTGACGGTTCGCTTTCTCACAGTGCCCACAGGCAGAACAGGTTCGGCTCGTGTTGCGGGGGTCCACCAGGACCAGGCGTACACCTGCCCATGCCGCTTTGTAGGCGAGAAAGCTCCGCAATTGGAAGAAGGCCCAGGAATGCCGCTCGTAGCGCTGTGCCCGACGGACCGTTCCTCGCTGTCTGATACCGGTGAGGTCTTCCAGAGCGAGTGCCTTGCGGGTAGAAGCGGCTTTCTTGACGAGGGCCTTGCTGATGCAATGGTTCGTATCGCGCATAAAGCGCTGTTCGCGCCCGCTGTTCTGTTTCAAGCGGCGCTTGGCCGACTTCGTGCCGACCTTCTGAAGTATCTGGCGGCGGCGGTGGTACCGCTTGCGGGACTTCCTAACCAGTTCGCCAGAAAAGGTCTGCCCGTCGCTATCAGTAGCCAGGTTGACGATGCCCAGGTCAACACCCAGGTGGGTGCCATCGTCGGTGGGCACATCCGGCGCTTCCTGGCTTTGGGTGACGTGCAGATAATACGTGCGACGCTTCCAGACCAGATCAGCGCCGCCGATGGTCCAGGTTGGGTCTACCAGCATCTCATGCTGGCGTGGGCCAGGCATCAGTCGGCAGATCACCCGGCCAGCGAGGGTATTGAGCGAAACACGGTCCAGACTCATCAGGCGATACGTGCGGGCATCGTAGCGAATGGAGCCACGCGGGCCAAACGTCGGACAGGTTTCCTTGCCGTTCGTCTTCACCGCCTTGATGGCCTCAACGGCTTTGGCTCTGGCACAGACCGCGAGTTGCGCACCCAAGCCAAAGCGCGAACGGGTTTCTCCATAGACGCGATGGTGGGCGGTGTTGGTGTTGGTAATGCCTTCGCGCCAGCATACATCCGCTATCCAGGTAGCCGCTTCGTTAAAGGCGTTCTGGGTAGCGGCAAGGCTGGCCTCATGGCCGTCTATATCGAGCTTGATGCAGATGGTTCTTATGAGCGTTTCGTTCATAAGAACAGTATACCATCTGCCAGCTTTTCTGTCAAGCGAAAGGAGGGGGCGCTTCCTCCCATGCCTGAAGAGCATGGGTATCCGCGCCCAAAATCTCATGAAGTAACCAGGACAAAATAAGCGGTCACCCAGCAATATTCTCCTGAAAGATGACTTTGGCTGGCGTGAGGCGCACCAACAATTCACCTGGCACGCCATTGCGCTTTCCATACTCTTCTGCCCGCATTTCTCCCATATAGCGCCCGCCGATACGAGTTGCCCAGTGTAAAAGCTCCCCTAAATCCTCGCCCATGCTGACAGTACCTTCCAGCAGCACGTAGGCATAGGGAGGGGTCTCATCATCTACGCAGAGCGAAACCCGCGCATCCCGCCGCATATTCGCTGCTTTGACCGATGAACTTCCTGTGGTAAAAACGACGGTGTCCCCGTCCAGTACAAACCAGATGGGGACCACATGTGGGCGGCCATCAGCGCGCACTGTTGCCAGCTTGCCGGTACGCGTCCCTTCCAGGAGGAAGGCGCGACACCGAGGGGTGAGGGTTCCCATGCTTTTTCCTTTCCAGTGCTTCATATGGATGGGTAGGGTGCTTGTAGTACCAGGCAGCGTTCGCAGTACTCTTGTTGCCAACGGTTATGGCGTAGTAAGATGCCAACCCTTTCCACTCGCAGAAAGTTGCCCGCTCCGTAGGTTTGAAGTATGAACCGAGCTGCACATCTTCTGGTGGAAAGTAGTAGGCAGGCGGATGGCTCGTTTCTAAGATGCGGAGAGGGCGCTAAGAATCAGTGATGACGACCCCGTTGAAAATCACCTGAACATGTTTGTCACTCTGCTCAAGCCTGGGAGGGCGCGGATAGTCCCAAACGGATTCCTCACCTGGGCCAGGCTCAATGCGACGATGGGGATTGAACACGCCGCTTTCCTTTCGCTCCGATCAGTGGCAGCGCTGGAAGGCACCCACGTTGGCTTCACGCATGAAATTTTCGTTCACCCGCTCGGATGGGCACGGGCAGGCGATTCTCATTGGGCGCCAGCGGGCAGACCCATCGAGCGTCATAGGCGCATGAGGGGTTATAGGCGTAGTTAAAATCAAGCAGCACGCGCCCACCGGCATAGCCGTAGGATGCGTTGGCTTCTCCCGACGGCGAAATGAGCGACTCTCTCTGAAGGAAATCGCTGCCCTTTACCGTGTCAAAGAGATACCGTCCACCACCATAGCTCTCCTCACTGCAAGAAGTATCCCGGAAAGGAAGAAACAGGCTGCCGCCATAGACGTCAATCCAATAGACCCACAAGGCAAGCGGTGTTGTCCCCACGGAGAATGAGAGACGGCCAGCCCGTTGAAAGCGCATGTGATGGGGGCCGCTGGCTTCCAGGTTCAGATCTTCCTCAGCAGGTTCAGGTGTCAGTATGGCTTCCACCCGCAGCAGCGGATCGTAAGGGAAATAAGACAGGCCAGTGAAGTAGCGGCGATCTTCGGGACTGAGCGGCGATTGAGGGTGATGGGCAAAGAGCGCGTCTTTCTGAGCACGAAACCGTTGCACTACCACCTGTTCATCTGCCCCACTGAGGAGCGCTTCCTCCCGCTGCTGATACATGGCTGCCACGTGGCGGCGATAATCATACAAATCGAGCCAGGTTGCCTGTGGCCTGCTATCTTCGTCTCCCATCTTGCTCCTTTGTTCTGGCCGGAATGGTATTCGTTCGCGCAAGCAAGCATACTGCCATACATCGCTAATTAGCTGGAAACTTCTGCCGACACCTGATAGGTAGCTTTCACCCCAGCAGGCGTGACGAGACGCTGCACGATGGCGAATGACACCTCAACCAGGATGGCAAGCAGCGCCACTGGAAGCGCTCCGGCCAGAATCTGTGTGGTATCCAGTTGGTAAATGCCGCTCAGAATATACTCCCCCCAACCACCACCGCCAATAATCGCAGCGAGGGTGGCTGTTGCCACAATCTGCACAGCAGCAGTGCGCACTCCCGCAGCAATCACTGGTAAGATCAGTGGAAGCTGAATACGCCAGAGAATCTGGAGTGTCCGCATACCCATACCTTTGGCGGCATCAATGGCCGCTACATCAACACTTTGCAACCCGGCGATGGTATTGAGCAGAATAGGGGGGATACCAAGGATGATGAGGGCAATAGCAGACGGCCTGAAGCCAACCCCAAGATAAGGCAGAGCAGCGGCAAGAAAAGCCAGGCTGGGAATAGCGCGCGCCAGGCCGCTCAGATTCGTAGCCAAAAAAGCAATGAACGGGCGGCGCGCCACGAGAATTCCCAGTGGGAGCGCGATCACCAGCGCCACCGCAGTAGCCACAGCGCAAAGCTCGGTATAGTCGAGCGAATGCTGGGCATACCCGTTTTGTGGATCGCTGATAAAATGCAGCAGTTTCTCAAGCATCGGCTGGCGACCCTTTCTTCCTGCGCATCACGAATTGTATCCCCAAGGCAAAGCTACTCCAGCTTCCGATGCCTGTCCCGCGCTCCCGATTCAGCGCTGTCTGAAGCGCCAACAGCACAAAGTCAGCCAAGAGAGCAAACGCGGTGATCAGAATCGCTCCCGCGAGCACCTGATCTTTATAGTTGTTGGCAATGCCCGTAAAGATCAGATCACCCAGGTCGTTTGCTCCGACCAGCGACCCAACGGTGGCTATGCCAATCGTGGTCACCGTTGCCACGCGAATCCCCGCGATAATGACCGGGAGGGCCAATGGGAATACGACACGCAGTTGCACTTGCAGGTTGCTCATCCCCATTGCCCGCCCCACCTCAATCAGCGCCGGATCAACCCCGGTGATGGCTGTCACCGTATTGCGAATCAGGACCAACTGAGCATACGCAATCAGGGGAATAATGATGGTGGTTGCGTCAAGGCCGGTTAAGGGGACCAGAAAACCAACCAGAACCAGACTGGGGATCGTGTACGTAATGCCAGCGATGCTAATAATCGGCAAATAGAATCTTCGGAAACGGGCGAGCAGAAAACTCAAGGGCAGGGCAATTGCCAGCGCGATTCCCAGGCTCACCACCGTGATATACAGGTGATCCAAAAGCAAATTAGGGATACTTTCGGGGTCAAACCACTCCCAATTGAACCGATTGAAGAGATAACTCATCGTTCCCGCGCTTTCTTCGGCCCTTCATCTTAACTCTGAGGGGAGGGAATCGACACCTCAGCGTCAGGCTGCTCTTCGCCCGCATGCTGGCGTCGCCCGGTCTGAAGACCTTCATAAATGCTCGAGAGGGTGATCTGGCCGAGCATCTGATGCTCATCCTCTACGGTGAGCGATTCGGCTTGCGTTTCGATCAACTTGAGCAACGCCTGAAGCAAGGTGGCATCCGGCCCGATGCTGCGTTCGGTCTTTCCGTCGGACGGCTTGATTGCCAGCGTAGCTGGCAAATATTCCAGTTGTCGCAAGATGTTATCGGCGCCCACCAGCCGACGCACAAACGCTGTGGCAGGTTTCGACAACAGTTCTACCGGTGTGCCAACTTGCACCAGTTTGCCCTCGGAGAGCACAGCAATCTGATCGCCCAGTTTGAAAGCTTCTTCCACATCATGGGTGACAAACAGAATGGTCTTGCGGACGCCGCGCTGGATGCGCAGCAGTTCGCCTTGCATGCGTTCGCGCGTAATGGCATCCAGCGCGCCGAAAGGTTCATCCATCAAGAGCACCTGTGGGTCAGCCGCCAAGGCGCGTGCCAAACCCACACGCTGCTGCTGCCCACCACTCAACTGGCGAGGATAACGCTTGCGATATTCCTTGGGGTCCAGGCCCACCAGCTTGAGGAGTTCATCTACCCGCCCAGCCGTCTGCCGGGGCGACTGTCCAAGAATCGAGGGAACAACCCGAACATTTTCTGCAATGGTGAGATGAGGAAAGAGACCAATCTGTTGAATGACATAGCCAATGCTGCGACGCAGCGCAATGGGGTTCTGCTCGGTGGTTGGCACACCGTCAATGATAATCTGGCCGGAGGTCGGATCAATCAGCCGGTTGACCATGCGTAAGAGTGTGGTTTTCCCCGAGCCAGATGTGCCCAATAAAATGCAGATGGCCCCTTCACGAACGGTAAAACTGACCCCGTCCACAGCGGCCTGAGTGCTGCCAGGAAAATGTTTTGTCACAGCGGCGAATTCGATCTGCGCCATAGGCCCATTTCCCTCTCATAGAGCAAGTGAGCGCAAGAAGATGAGCGCTGCCCCTTTTATCATCAGCAGCGCTCACCCTCATTCCCATTCACCAGCCCATCGGTGTTGTGGTACGGCTGCGGTCCTTCAGTATATCCCCTGTTATTGAGGAAGCAATCCCTGCTGTTGGAGAAACGTCGTCGCCACCTGTGTCACCGACAGATTCTGCACGTCCACCTGCGCGTTGAGGCCGGTAATCACCGCCGTCGTCAGCTTGGGAGCCAACGCATTGAGGACACCAGCGATGCCGGGAACCTCCTTGAGCAGTTGATCGCGCACAATCGGAGCAGGGTTATAGATGGGGAAGAGGCTCTTGTCATCGTCAAGCAGGACAAAGTTATCTGCCGAAATCAGACCATTGGTCGTATAGCAGATGTTGAAATCGGCGCTGCCCTGCTGCACGGTCTGGAAGGTCACGTTTTCGTCCTGCACAATTTCTTGCTTGAAAGTAATGCCGTAGGTGGTTGCCAGACCTGGCAGGACATTGGGGTCACTCTTCCCATCGGGGGGCGTAGCGATGATCTCATTCTTGGCGATGGGAATCAGGTCCGAGACTTTCGACACGTTCAACTGCTGGGCCTTGGCTTTGGTGGTGCAGACCCCGTAGGTATCGTTCATGGGGGCGGCATCCAGCCAGGTAATCTGGTACTTCTGCTCGTAGCCTGCCTTGACCATTTGATAATCCTGCTGGGCGTTGTGGGTGGTTGTCAGGCCCAACTGAGCCAGCCCCGTCGCCGTAAATTCGGGATACAGATCAATCTGGCCGCTGGTGATGGCCTTGAAGACGATGTCGTTGGTACCAAGACGCGCCTTCTCAGTGACATTACACCCGGCATTGCTCAGGAGCAACGTATACATCTTGGTCAACAACTGCGCTTCGGTATCCAACTTGCCACCTACGGTGACCTTGGTACCTTTACAAACACTGTTGGTGCTGCCGCCAGTGCTCGTAGAACCACAGCCCGCCAGGGCCAAGAGAAGAAGCAGCGGCACCACCCAGAATGCCTTGGTAAGCAAAGACCGATTCATCATGACCTCCCTTTCAGTGAGGGCGAGGAGAGCCTAGGCTCTCCTTGGGATCAGGCGCCTTTGGCGAGCGTAGCGTTCGAGTCACATCAAAAACCCGTTGTCTCGCTCCAATGTGAACAATCATAGCGCGCTTTCTACACTTCTGCAAATGATTGCACGTGCAAAAGCAGGCAAATCATATATGAGCAAAGCCAAGCATTGGATTACTCGCCGATTTCCTCCGTAAGAACAAAAACCTCTTGTTTGGAAATACACAAATAAAACAGACGTTCCATATCGGACAGCATACCACCTTTGATCTGTTCAGTCAAAATACCCCGAGTTCAGCCCCCTTATGACCCGGCCAACGAAGAACAAGAAATCCACCTCGAGAGAGAGTCCTTCTACCGAAGAGAATGTTACAGTATCACAATCATTAGCGAACTAGTGATTGGTTGGTATGGCTCCCGCTGCCGCCAGCGCCCTTGGCTGGACTGACCAGGCAAACGTGACCCATACAGGCCGAACTGCTCTGACGGCCTCTATCCCATCGGCATCAAAGGCGTTTGGGAGTGCTTTGCGCAAAATGTTGGCGGACCCGTTCACATCCGCATTGAGCGTGCGCCCATCTTTGGCCTGATACAAGCCCCGCTTGATGCGCTTGCCACTGAAGACGTATCGGCTTTCCTGCTTCGGGTCGTAGGTGGGGATGGCATCGCCGTCCAGCGCACTGGCTTTGCTGGTATAGGACTCTTCTTGCAGCACAAAGCATATCCCTGCCAGCTTTGCCTTGTACTCCAGCATGGCGATGAAGCGGGCGTGTGGCAAGCCAACGAAATGCTGATTGTTCACCCGTCCCAATTCGGCCTCCTGCTTCCATCCGACATTCTTGCCCACCACCAGCGTGCCAATGCCCTCTTGCACCAGCAGAGCGATGATCGCCTTGCTCGCCGTGTGCAAGTAGTGGTTGATACGCCTTGTGCGCTTGGTCGTGAGGCGTTCCATGCGCGCCGTTGTGCCAGGATGGCCGAGCGCCTCCTGCAAGTCCGCTCTGCGCTTATTGTAGAACTGGTTCGTAGACTTGATCGGACGCCCGTTAACGAGTCTGGGCACAAAGCCCGCTTTGTTTGAGGTTAGCGCCGCGAGGTTGTCCACGCCAATATCTACTGAGGCATACAAAGCTGGATTGCCAGAGGGAGCAGCCTCCTGCTGCTCATACACAATTTCCACGACAAAGAAGCCGATACGGGGCACGATACGCGCCTGCTTCACCTGGCGGTGAGCGGTCTGGACTTCAATAGCCAGGCCAGAGGGGGCGAGTATCCCCCGCGCCAGTGCTCTACGCGAAATCGCTTGCCTATCATAGATCAGCAAGCAACGACCCTTGGTTTTGTCCTTGTACCTGGGCACCTTTGGGCGGCCTGCGAACTTGGACGGATGGTCCCGATAGGCTTCACAAGCGGCAAAGAGGGCCCGCCAGTTCTTATCAAGCTGGCGCAAAATATCATTGGACACTTTGCGCGGGAGAGCCGTGTAGGCTTCATGGTGTTTGAGCAGATGGAAGAGTTCTGCATAGCCTCCATATCGATGCTCGAAGATGAAGGCTTGCCGAACGAGATAATTCGCCGCGTTGTACAGGTTCTTCGCTTTGAAGGCTGCTGCGTCAATCACGGCAAAACGTGGATCAGCCTGGTCAATGACATGCTGCTCAACCAGTTGCATCATCGGCCTCCCCGGCTTCAAGCTGGCGTACCAACGCCTCCGTTTTCCGCTTTGCCCGGCGTTGCCCATACAGACGAGCGCAGAACGAGTAAATAATGCTCGTCAGGTCTGCCACCAAGTCTTCCGTCTCATTCTCTGCTTCATTCACGACTTCCAACGCCCGTCCCTGGCCGCGCAAGAGTGTATCCAGGTAGCGGAAACCGAAGCGCGTCAAGCGGTCCTTGTGTTCGACGACCATGAGGGTGATGCTTTGGTCTTCCAGCAGGGCGAGCAGTTTAGGGCGACTGTCGTTGACGCCGGAGGCAATCTCTTTGACCACCTTCTGCACCTGATAGCCTTTGGCAGCGCAGTAAGCAATAAGCCGGTCTGCCTGTCGGTCCAGGTTGGCTTGATGCTCATGGGAAGAGACGCGGGCATAAATCGCCACGCGCTTCGGTTTCCCTTCTTCGGGCGGGCGTTCGCCTTCGGTGATGATGATGGTGTGCGGCCCGATACGCTGCCCCTGGATTTTCCCATCCCGAAACCAGCGCCAGGCCGTCTCATAGCGCACGCCCACCTGTTTGGCATAATCAGCTAACTTCATAGATCTATTCTAGCACAACCTTACAAAGTTAATCAAGGATACGCTAGAATAGATAATAAATCCTGCGAACGGTTTCAACACCCAGAAAGGATGTGGTATAAGCCTTGCGTGACAGAGCGGCAGGAAAGAACAAGAAAGAGGAGAAAATCAGCACATGACGACCTACGATGCCATCATCCTGGGGTCAGGGCAGGCTGGAGGGCCACTTTCCACGACGCTGGCCGGAGCGGGTTGGAAAATAGCGCTCATTGAATGTGAGCATGTTGGCGGCACGTGTATCAACGAAGGCTGCACCCCTACCAAAACGATGGTTGCCAGCGCTCGCGTCGCCTATCTGGCAAAACGCGGCGCGGATTATGGCGTGCATACCGGGCCGATCAGCATTGATATGGCCCGTGTCAGGCAGCGCAAGCGCGACATCGTGGAAAGCTTCCGCAGCGGCAGCGAGCGGCGCATCACCGGGGCGAAGGGCGTAGAATTGCTGATGGGCGCAGCGCGCTTCATTGGCCCCAAAACGCTTGAGGTGCACATGCATACTGGTGAATCGCGGCAGATCACTGCGCCAACCATCTTTCTTAATACGGGCGCGCGCCCATCAGCGCCAGATATTGCCGGAATAGAGAGCGTACCTGCCCTGAATTCAACCACCATCATGGAAGTAGATGTAGTTCCCGAACATCTGCTGATAGTTGGCGGCGGGTATATTGGGCTGGAATTTGGGCAGATGTTCCGACGCTTCGGCAGCCAGGTATCCATCATCCATCGAGGAAAACAGTTGCTGGTGCGCGAAGATGCTGATGTGGCCGAGGCGATAGCAGCGCTCTTGCGTGAAGATGGCATTACCCTCTATCTGAAGGCTTCTCCGTTGCGGGTTGAGCAAGTGGACGACGGCAATATCCAGATGAGCGTGCAAACAGCGGCAGGAGAACAGACCCTGAGCGGCACGCATCTCTTGATGGCTGCTGGGCGAACCCCCAACGCTGATGAGCTGAACCTGGAGGCAGCCGGGGTAGAAGTTGACTCCAAGGGCTTTATCAAGACCAACGAGCAGCTAGAAACAAACGTTCCCGGCATCTATGCTTTGGGAGATGTGAAAGGTGGGCCAGCCTTTACCCACATCTCGTATGATGATTTCCGCATTATCCGCACGAATCTGCTTGAACACGGAAACGCCAGCATCTATGATCGGTTGGTGCCCTATACGGTTTTTATTGACCCGCAGCTTGGAAGAGTTGGCATGAGCGAAACTGAAGCGCGCGAACAAGGGCGCAACATTCAGGTCGCCAAAATGCCCATGGACTATGTTGCCAGGGCCTTAGAGGTCGACGAGTCGCGCGGCTTTATGAAAGCCATTGTGGATGCTGACACCCAGCTCATTCTTGGCTGTGCCATCCTTGGCATCGAGGGCGGCGAGATTATGGCAATGCTGCAAATGGCGATGTTGGGCAAACTTCCCTACACTGTGCTGCGTGAGGCCGTATTCGCCCATCCGACACTGGCCGAGTCGCTGAACAACTTGTTCGGGTCCTTCGTCTAGAAATGGATGCGCTAGTCGGGGGAACGCTGTAGGTCTTTCCACTGGGCCAGCATCTTCTGCGTTTGCGCGATGTGCTCGTTATAGTGGTCAGCCAACCAACCGAGCATATCGCGCGCAGAGGTAGGATACGGCGCAGTCCCGGCAGAATAGATGACTTCAGCCCGCCGCTCAAATGTCGCCTCATCAACGGAAGCGAAGCGGGAGTGAGCCTCCTGGTGACTGGTGGCAAGCTCATGGAGTATGGCAGGTCGATCAGCAGCGCCAGGTCGTTGTGCCACTAAGAACTGATGGCGGCTCGCCTGGTTCTCCTCTCGCTTCGCATCTCTGCCGAGGTCGATTTGAGCGAATTGGGTAGCGAGCATCTGCTTCAGCAGTCCGGCATAGTTTTGCAGGGAATCCTGGAGGTGCAACGGCAAGACACCCAGCGTGTACTCGTCTCCTTCTGGAAAGAACGAAAGCGCCTCATCTGGAACCTCGCGAAAGACGGCTAAAAACGCCTCATACGTTTGCCCGAAGGTCATCAGCGCTTGCTGCTGGGTTTCAGGTCCTGATTGATTGCTCATGTCCCCTCCTGAGTTAGTATCCTGGGAGATAACGGCACGCAGTTCACGCAGAAGTTCGATACATCGTTAGACCATGATGTTATCAATATAACACCAGCGCCAATGCTCGCCCGGTTGAAAGGACTGCATAATCGGGTGGTTTGTTGCATGAAAATGCTTGGTCGCGTGTTTGTTTTTGGAAGAATCGCAACAGCCAACATGCCCGCAGATGAGGCAAAGGCGGAGGTGAACCCACGTATCTCCGCTTGCAAGGCATTCCTCGCACCCATTGGCGCTTGGGGTAACCGGTTGTATCTGATCAAGATGATTACACGTTTTGGTCATTTCCCTCTCCGGTAGAGAACCAGGACACAAGGCACACAAAGATAGTGTACACGATCTCTATCTTCAGTTTGCCATCTGTTGGTCCTTAGCGCCAGGCGTCTTCCCAGAGACCAGTATCCCGGCGGCAACCGCCGAAGCCCCAGCCAGCCCGGCGCAGATCAGCATAACAATCCGAAACCCCATCAAAAATGAGTCCGTAATCGCCTGTTGAAGAGCGACCCGAAGCGAGGCTGACACCCCAGCGGGCACTTGCGCTCCAGCAAGTTTTACCCGCTCTCCATCAAGCAGGTGGCGCGTTGCCGATGGAACATGCAGCAATACAAGCTGGCTATCAAGCGCGCCATTAAAAACCGCCAGGATGATAATACCAAGAATCGCAACAGCCAGCAGACTGGCAGTGCGTGCAACAGCATTATTGACTCCGGAGGCGATGCCCGCATAGTCTGGACCAGCCGCGCTCATCACGGTTGTGGTCAATGGCGCAACGGCAATAGACATGCCCAGTCCCAGCACGATCATGGCTGGAAAGAAGGTGGTCCAATAGCTTCCGCCGATTCCAGGGACGGCGAAGAGGAGAAATCCTAGAGCGGCAATCAGAGGGCCGACCACTAAAGGCAGCTTCGCTCCAAAGCGACCCACCAGGCCGCCTGACCAGCGAGAAAGCAAAAACATCAGCAAGATAAACGGGAGAAATGCCGCGCCTGCCGCTGTGGCCGAATAGCCCTGGGCGCGAATCAGGTTAAAAGGCACAAAGAAGGTGGTCGCCCCAGTCGCGGCATAGAGCAATAACGTGAGCAGATTGACACCGCTGAAGGTCCGCGAGCGAAAGAGGGGAAGCGGAAGCATCGGCGCCAGACTGCGTGCCTCAACAATCAGGAAAGCGCCAAGTGCCAGGATGCCTACACCGAGCGGGAGCAGCACTTCAGGCGAACCCAGACCAACAGTTGAAGATGTGATGAGTCCATAGACCAGAGCGCCTAAACCAAGCGTTGCCAGGACTGCGCCAGGCCAATCCAGGTGATGATTCGTCTGCTGGGCACGGCTCTCAGGTACTCGCCAGATCAAGATACTCAAGACCACGATGGCAAGCGGCCCATTGAGAAAGAAAATCAGACGCCACGAGCCGTATTGGACAAGCCAACCTCCCAGAACTGGCCCCAATGCTGAGGTAATCGAAGTAAAGCCTGACCACGTGCCGATAGCACGTCCTCGCTCGGCGCCGCTGAAGGAAGCGCTGATAAGCGCGAGGCTCCCAGGTGTAAGGAGCGCGGCTCCGATGCCCTGAACGGCGCGGGCGAAAATAAGAACGGATATAGTTGGAGACAACCCACAGCCAAGTGAGGCAAGGGTAAAGAGCGCTATTCCAATGGCAAATAGGCGTTTTCTTCCAAATCGATCACCAAGGGAACCACCAACGAGAATCAAGGCCGCCAGAAAGAGGGCATAGGCTTCGACGACCCATTGAACGTCGGCAACGGTGGCATGGAGGTCTTCTTGGAGGACAGGCAGCGCAACGTTCACCACCGTTCCATCAATAAATGCCATACTCGATCCGAGGATGGTAGCAAGAAGCACCCAAAGGCGTCTCTCTTGCGCCTTCTCTGGCACATCTGCTGGACTCGCTCGCAATACGCCGACATCGCAGGGTGGTTTTAGCACATTCGTCATGATCTAGCAGGACCTTTCAGCCAAAAGAGCAGCAGACAGAGCAGAAGGCTTACGCCCATGAAGGAGGATAGAAGATCAGGGGCACCTTTGCAACCAGGTTCCATTGGCATTATCTGACAGGCTTACCCTATGATTAACATAGCACATAGATTTGGACGAACTGTATACTCAGGAGGAACCCAATGCGCCCTGATATCGTTCCTGGAGGCAAGTTCCCAGATTACGAACTGACAGATCATACGCGAGTCCGCCGTCGCCTGAGCGAATTACAAGGAAACGACCCGCTGATTTTGGTGCTGTCGCGCGGGCATTATTGCCCCAAGGATCACCAGCAGCATCTGTCGCTTGCTGCTTTTTATCCCAAAATCGCCGTCTCCTATACGCGGATCGTGACTATTTCTACTGACAACATTCTTGAGACGAACGAATTCCGAGACGCAGTGGGCGCGCAGTGGACCTTTCTGTCTGATAGCGGGCGTAAGATTCAGAAGGACCTGGATATTCAAGAATATACCGACCCGCATCATAACCCCATGATTCCCCATACCTTTGTGCTGGAGCCAGGTCTGGTGATCTACAAGATCTACAACGGCTACTGGTTCTGGGGCAGGCCGTCACCTGATGACCTCTGGCACGATTTACGGGAAGTCTCACGGAAGATCCGCCCGGATTGGGATTTAGGAGCGCCAGGTCTCCGCGAAAATTGGGAGGGTGACAAGTCTCTCCATTGGCCCTATAAAGATCATGCTTCCCATTTTCAGGCGATTACTGAATCCGGCGAATGAGCCGGCATGAAACCGTGGTCCCATCTAGGGGTGAACGCGCGCATCTGGTCTCCTGAGAGCACGTGCCTGGCCTCGGCGAGCGTTGATTGCACGGTGCAGTTTGGCAAATAGCGGCAAGCAGGCGCCTTTCGGACTCGCGAACAAACCAACGCGACGAATCCGCGCGAGAGCAATTATGCTTGTGCTTCTGTGACTGGGGGAGCTTTTGAGTCCAGCGCCTTTGACCAGCCGCAGCAGGAGCGACGACCTGGCGCTTTCCAGTCGCGCAGCCTGGCGGAGTGATCACCCAGGTCTCGACACCCAAAGGCCGCCTGCCTCACTCCGGCTCCCGAGCCGCCGATTTCTTGGTCAGTTGATAGTGCTGGATGGAGCGCGCTCGATTCATGCAGGCCGAACTACACCAGCGGCGGGTTCCACTTTTGGTGGTATCATAGAAGAACATAATACAGCGGTCATGTTTGCACTGATGGAGCCGTCGCCAATCAGCCTCCGTGAAGAGCTGCATCGCAGAGCGGGCGATGGGCACCAGGATACTCCCTTGCTCAGGATCACGCACATGCATCACCGCTTTGATGTTGCCCTCTCCCGTGCGTTCGAGCGCGGTATAGGCCAGCTTCAGGATCACATTGACAGGCTGGAGATCCTCCACCTCGACCGCCTGATGTTCGACCACATGCTGTAAGAGGGTTCGCAGTGCCATCCGCAGCGCCTTGACAGCAGCAAACAGCTCGCTCGTCCGGACGATCGGCGCTTCTGCTCCCGCGATGACACACTGATCGGGAGAGCGCGTGCAGACCTCTGCCCACCACCGCGCCAGGGCCTCGGGCGAAGCAAGCGCATCGTGCTGCTTCCCGCGATCGAGCGTCTGGGTATTGATCAACTCCAACGCCAGGGATCCCCGCTGCACCACGGCCTCATGCACCGATGGGGAGGGTGAAGAAGTGTATCGTAGATCGGCTGCTCTGACCATCAAAGCGCCTCCTTTCTTTGCGCTGCTGGCGCTGACCGCACCTGATGCTCTTCACATTCATTATATAGGTCTATGTTCCTCTTGACAAGTAGAATATCTCAGGTATACTCTCTCCATATACTGGTCAATATCGTTTTAGATATGTATAAGGATGTGTCCTCACGGGTTCTGCGATTGATGGACATGTGGGCAACCTTGCCAGACGTTTGAGCGGGACGCGTTCACCTGGAGGCTTTTCCCAAAGGCGGAGAAGAAACACTATACTACCAACATCACTGTACGTATGGAATCAGTCAATGTCGGGTGTCCCCGAGCCGTACTCTGGGTCGTGACCGAATCCCGCATGCCCAGCTACAAGCTCGCCCTCAAGTTCGGACGCGATGATATCCTCAAGCGCTTCTTTCTTCATCGGTGGGGGTGGCAAGCAACTGCTCGCGCTGGCGGCGCGCGAGGCCGACATCATTGGCGTGGAAGCCAGGCACCAAGATGACCAGGGCACCGCCGCTCCCGGCGAGCGCACGGAGGCGGCGCTTGGGCAAAAGGTGGCGATGCTGCGGGAGGTCGCGGGAGAGCGCTTCGCTGCTATCGAATTGAATTATGGGTTCCGCACGGTCATCCTCACCGAGGACCGGCAGCAGGCGGCAGAGCAGCAAGCACACAAACGCGGGACCGGGGTAACAGCCGAACAGGTCTTAGCCGACCCCTATCTGCTCATCGGTACAGTGGAGCACATGGCGGAAACCCTCGAGCGGCGGCGCGAGCAGTTTGGCATTTCGTATCTGCAGGTGTTCTTTCAAGACATCGATGCGTTCGGGCCCGTGGTGGCGCGCCTGGCAGGCAAATAAACGAGTAGGCAGGTGGTCCTCTGCGCCGAGCCAGACCTTCTCGCTGAGTATTTCCTTGCCGCCGGACGCCAGGTCCACCGCGCAGGGCAAAACGGGCTGGCACCTATTATACAGAGACCCAGGGCGACCCGCTCGCTCTCGTCGAAACCGAACTGAACACCAGCCCATCCCGGGTCTCTGTGTCACCTGCGTGCCTCTCACTGCGCGATATGTATTGACCTACCGGGACGAGATTCAGGGTGGTAGCTTAACCTGCGGTCCATCCCAGCCCTTTCACGAGCAGCGCCGGAGAAGAAGCGCTATCGCCACCAGAACGTGACCATGCCGAAGGGCCGTACGAGCACCGCCAGGATAGCCAGCGCTCCGGTGAGGGGATTGCCGCTCCCTCCCACACCGTCATGACCAGTTCGCGCGATCATACGCAACTGCTCAAAGCCCAGTATCTGCACGGCGCTTTCGTTCATCTCGAGCGCGTCGCGCGAAGGCCAGCGCCTCCTTCAAGTATTCGGCCAGCCCCGACTCATCCACTATCAGTCCGCCCGGTTTGTTCTTGAACAATTCAAGCCCCAGCAGAAGGATTGTTGGGCGTCGGTACGAAGTAGGGGCGTGGCTCTCGACGGCTCAGTATTCAGCAACTGCGCTGTATGACCCTTGACAAACTCATCCTTAGGCCCTATCATGTCCGTTTGGAGCAGGACGATATTGGATTTCCAAAAGGAGACAGCCGATGTCAAGCAGCGCCCAGCCGTTTGGCCAGCCGGGTGAAGAGAAGGAACCGATGCTCCTTCTCGATACGACAGGATCGATGAATTTCCCAACCGAGGAAGGCGGGCAGACCAAGCGCCGCGAAACCATCCAGGAAGCCATCAAGCTGATCGTGGCGGAACTGGCGAAAGAGGATAGCCAGGCTGCCAGCGAAGAGGGCGGGGGCGGCCTGCGCACCGTGACGTTCGCCGGTGGGGAAGCGTATGACATTGAAGATTTGAACCCCGACAACCTCCACGACAAATGGAGTCAGATTCGGTGGGGTGGCGGCACCTATATCATGCCGGGGTTCGAGAAGCTGCTCGAGGTCTATAAAGATGAGTTTGGCGCGCGGCCCGCGAACGAACGGCCGACGCTGCTGGCCCTGATCGTCACCGATGGCGAGGCGGAAGATACGAACGAGTTCGCTCACGCCATCGAGCGAGTCGGAGGCAGCATCTACGTCGCCCTGGCGATTTTAGGCTTTGGCGCCGAGCATGATCGCGCCCTGCGCGCGTACCAGCAAATCGAGGCCAGGAACAAGCACGTCAAGGTGATCACCTTCGGCTCTGAAACCGATCCAGGGGTGATTGCCACCGGCCTGCTGCGGATGATCGAATAAGCTTCCCCGCTTGCCAGAAACGCGGGCGCGGGCGAGCGATTTCTGTTCCCCAGGGACCGCTCGCTCGCGTATCCGTGTACACTATAATGGCAGTGTATCTCCGATATCGTGAGCGAAAGGCAAAGGGAGGATACATGCACTTTTTCCGCAATGAGGTCAGCAGCGAAGCGATACGAGGATACCTGCGCCTGGGGACGCAAATCGAGCAGGTCTGGCAGCAGCTTGATGACAAAGTGACTGAACTCACCCTGAAGGGATTGGCACCCTGGGAGGCGTACAGCAGTATGGGCTACGCGCTGGCCTTCGTGCGCGCGTGCCGGTTGAATGTCTTGTTCGTGCAGAAACTCCTGGAGGGAGCCGATCCTGCCAACTCCGGCTTCATCCCCCGGCCAACTTATGACCAGGCTCAGGCGCTTGGCGAGCTATTCGAGCCATATCTGGAGGAAGCCATCAGGCTCCTCGATGCACGCTATGCCACCAGACAGCGCGTCCCGCTTCAGCTTCGGCGCGTGCGGCACGAAGGCCAATACGCGACCGCTCATTTCCTGGGGCTGATGGCGGCTGTCCGTGAAACGCGAGAGTGGGCAGCAGGGCTGCTGGCGCAGTATGAGCTTGCCATAGCTGCCCCCAAGCTGCCCATTCCCCAACCGATCAGCACGCATCTGGAAGCAATGAAAAGCCAGCTTGCTCTGGGTGACTTTCATTTGGAGTCCGGCTCACAGGTGCTTGGCGATCTCAGGACTGGAAAGCAAGTCCCAGATACCTTGTGCGCGCAAGGGGAAGATTTGCTCTGGGAGGCAATGGAAAGCTTCTATCGAATCAGCCAGCTTCTCGCCTATCCCGGCGCAGCGCCCCAACTGGCGCCAGCTAGGCCAGCTCCCACTCCTCAACCCCAGCCCTCCAGCGGATTTACTCCGGCAGCGCCCCCGGGGAGCAAACGAGTTCAAACATCTGCACATGTGGCTGATATGCTGGGCCAGCTCAATCAGGCGCATCCAGCCAGCAATCCGACCTCATCCCCATCTGGTGCGTCAGATCTCCTGAGAGAGCTTCAGATGAACGCATCCACTGGAGTGCCTGACCAGCCAGTACCCGATGCCTCTACCCTCCTCGATCAACTCCAACCCGCGTCTCCTCCGGGGAAGCCGTCCTCTGAAGCCTCACCAACCGACCAGCAGAAATCGAGTCAGGAACCTGCGTCGACTGACAAGAAGGTCGCCGATTTGCTCTCAGATTTAGGCGGGGAACGGCCAAACCGCAAGTAATCTGGAGCGCGGTCGACAATTTGCCAATGGTTTCGAAGCGAGCTGGGGCGCCATTTTCAATCCGCGAGATGGTCGCTTGACGCATGGAGCGCACCTCTGCTATGCTGTGCTCACGAAGCGCGCGGGCAGCGCGCCAGAGGAGAGCACGAAAGCGATGCAGGCAGGCGATCAGATAGGAGATTATCGTCTGGTGCGCGAGGTTGGGCGCGGATCGTTTGGCGTGGTCTATCAGGCCGAGCAGGTCTATCTAGTAGTCAGTCCAGTTTGAGTTTTGGGGCAGGATAGAGATCATGCATCTGCGCACGAGCCTCGGCACAAGTAAAGCGCCAATGCATACGACAACCCTGCGCATTGCGCTCAGCCGCCAGGGTCAGAATGTGTTGCCACAGGTGCTCCAGGCTCTTCACGCGTTTGGACAAGCAGCCGCGCTCAAAAATGCTGATCTCGATCTCCGCCATGTTCAGCCAACTCCCATGTTTGGGCGTGTAATGTACCTCCAGGCGGTGCCAGATGCGCTGCGCTTCCTCCGGAGGAAACGCCTCGTAGAGGCTAGCCGCCGTATGCGTGTTGAGGTTATCCATCACCAGGCGGATCACCCGCGCCTCGGGATAGACCTCATCGACCAGCCAGCGGATGGTCTGCGCAAAATCCAGCCGAGTGCGCTGCTGGGTCAGCTCGACACAGCGGCGCCCAGCCAGCGGTTCGACGAACACAAACAGGTTGGCCGTCCCCAAGCGTTCATATTCACTGTCCTGGCGCTGCGGATGCCCCGGCTTGACCGGCAGCGGCTCGCGGACCTCCCCATGGACCACCAGCGGCTTTTCGTCAAAACAGACCTGTGGAGCAGTGGGGTCATACGGCTGGGCATACAGATCCAGCACGTCCTCCATCGCTGCCACAAAGTCGGCATCCACGTCGGGAATACACCACTGCTCGTGTTGCCAGGGCTTCAACGCATTTTTTTGAGCAGTTGGCGCACCGTTTCTGGCGAGATGCGGCGCACATATCCCAACTCGACCGCTTTACCTGCCAGCATACGCACCGTCCAATGGTCATGTCCATCAGGCACCTTGCTACAGGTCACCGCGATCAGATGGGCGGCCTGCTCATCTGTCAGGGCTTGGCGTCGGCGTGCTTGCCGTTTGTCGGTCAGCACGGCCTCGACCCCTCCCGCACGAAAGCGCTGGCGAATATTGCGGATCGCCTGTTCGGAGATGTCCAGCGCCTCGGCGATGCGGGCATCCGTCCAGCCCTCGTCGCTTTTCAACAGCACTCTCGCCCGCGTCAGCGTGCGGGCATTGGCTTTCCCGCGGCGCACAAAGACGTGTAGATGGTCGCGTTCATCGTCGCTGAGGTACATTGGAGCTGGTCGTCCCATCAGCCTTCTCCCGTTTTCCCTCAGCTTATCATAACTATCAAACTGGACTGACTACTAAGTGCAATCAGGTAACGATTTGAGCATGTGAGCCGATAATCGAGAGGACCCGATACGGCGCTTGATTGTAGCGATCGAAGAACTCCCTGGCAGCTGCCAAGAGGGCTTTGACCGTCGGAAAGAGTTCACAATGGGT
>DATGID010000092.1:0-4489 GCA_035307385.1 Ktedonobacterales bacterium
AACTTGATACAGATGGTTCTTATGATCGTTTCGCTCATAAGGATATTGTGCCATCTGCCAGCTTTTCTGTCAAGCGAAAGGAGGGGGTGCCTTCCTCCCACGGCTAAAGCCTGTGGGTATCCGCACCCAAAATCTCATGAAAGGGCCTCAAGGATATGCCCGCAGACCGGGCAGCGCTTAGAAGACGGGTACCACTGGTCAATCGCCACGACAGCCCGCCCATACCAGGCGGCCTTGTACTGAAGCTGCCGGATCAATTCACCCCAGCCCACGTCGGCTATCGCTTTGGCAAGGCAGTGATTTTTGAGCAGGTTCTTGACACGGAGGCTTTCCACGCACAGCACTTGGTTTTCGTGAATCAGGCGCGTGGTCAGTTTGTGCAAGAAATCTTGCCCGCGGTCAGCAATCCGAGCGTGAATACGGGCTACTCGTCTGCGGGCTTTCTCCCGGTTTTTCGAGCCCTTCTGTTTGCGGGAAAGCGCACGTTGCGCCTGAGCCAACTGCTTTTCATCCTGGGCAAAGAACTTAGCATTGCCCGTCTTTTCACCCGTCGAGAGGGTGACGGTATCGTGCAAGCCCAGATCAATCCCTACCGTCTGCGGGGTAACGGGCAACGGCTGGAAGTCCTCTTCCACCAGGAAGGAGGCGAAATAGCGCCCAGCGGCATCTCTGGAGACGGTGATGGTGGTAGGCCTGGCGCCCTTGGGCAGGGGCGAGACCAACGAATCGGCAACGGTTCAAGCATACGAGCAAGGGTCAATCGCTCGCCATCCCAGGTAAAAGCCGAAGTCGTGTACTCTGCCGACTGGCGGCCCCGCTTCTTTTTGAACGTGGGGTAGTTGGCTCTCCCCTCGAAGAAGTTCCTGAACGCCTTGTCCAGATGCCGCAAGGCTTGTTGCAGGGGAATGTAGGCCACGTCACCCAGCCAGGCGGTTTCAGGGTGCTTGCGCAGTTGGGTCATTGCGGCGCTGGTGTCACGGTAGAAGATGTGTTCCCCACGCTCGCGGTAGGCATCGGTGCGCAGGTGCAACGCCCAGTTAAACACGAAACGCACACAGCCGAACGTGCGAGCCAGGATGCGTTGCTGCTCCTGGCTCGGATAGCAGCGGTAGCGGTAAGCACGTTTGTGTCTCATATCAATCTCTTCTTTTGAAGCAAGCAAAAAACGGAAAGCGGGTATGAAAGGAGGGCGGCGCTTCCTCCCACGTCTGAAGATGGTGGGCACCCACGCCGCGCGTATTCATGGAGCAATTGCTGGCTATCTGGACACGACTGTGGGCCAAACGCGACCAACTGAAGGATTGGTGCGGTGGTGGGGTGCTGCTGCTTTTGGTCTTCATTGCGTTTATCTTCCGGCTGGAGCAGTCTGGAGATGTCTTCGCTCAGGCACCCTGGCAGCTTTCAGCGTGGATGCCCACTCCCGTGCAGACTTCCGAAGAAGCGCCTGGCCAGCCTACGGTGCCTGCCGATCTGCCGTCCAATGTGCACGCCTTCGTGCGACTCGCCCTGCCCTATGCTCTGCAAGCGCACCAGGCCCTCGGCTGGCAAACCAGTGTGTTGCTCGCGCAGTGGGGATTGGAGCACGGCTGGCAGGTGCCGGATGCACAGGGCTACAACTGGGGGAATACCGAATATGCGCCAGGGTGCCCGAAACCGGGTCGTTTCTGCAATGCGCCCACACCTGCCGAAGGGCTGCGAGAGTACCTCTATACCGCGCGCCTGCCCTTCTACGATGGGGTGCGGGCGGCGGTGCCGCAAGGGGCCGACGCGACGGCAGTTGCACTGGGGGAATCCCCTTGGGATGAGGGCCACTACACTGCCGACGGACATCCTGGCGATTCGCTCCTGGCGGTTATGCGCCAGTTCAACTTGTATCGATTTGACCACGCCTGAGACGGTTTCCACTCCTCCAGACACCAACGAAAAGCACAAGCAGAAGAAGGGAACTACACCGTATCTGGCTCTGCTCACCAGAACCTGTATCCAGCCCTCATCCCAAGATAAGGAGATCCATCCAATGAGCGTCAAACCACCTCGCTCCCCCTCGCCGTCTGAAGCTGAAGCGTCCCCGCAGGTGGCGCTTTCGCCGGAAGACGCAGCCGAAAGCGCTGCGCCTGCCGCACCAGATGCGCCTCGCCCGGTGTGCCGCTTCTCGCGGCGCGTGCTGCTGCGGGCTGGAATCGGCGTGGGCGCGCTGGGGGTGCTTGCCTGGCTACTTGTTCCCAGGCAGCAGGTCACGTTGTTGCCACCTGGGGCACAGCCCACAAGCGGACCGTCCCCCGGAGCTGCGTCCACTGGCGCCACCGTGCCCGGCTCGGCTTCTCCGGGGGCGACGGCGACTGCGCCGCCCCAACCGACTGCTGGCCCGGATCCGACCGCCACGCCAAAGCCGACGGCGACCCCTGTTCCGCCAGGTCGCACGCTGCTCACCTATACCGGGCACTCCGATGCCGTGACTAGTGTGGCCTGGTCGCCCGATGGGACGCGCGTGGCCTCAGCCAGCCTCGATCAGACGGTGCAGGTCTGGAATGCCACGAGCGGCCAGCGTCTGCTCACCTACCGTGGGCATCAGGGGAACTGGGTCTGGACGGTGGCCTGGGCACCGACGAGCAAGCAGATCGCCTCTGGAGGGGGCGATGGGACTGTGCAGGTGTGGGATGCCGCGACGGGCGCGCAGAGCGCCAAGATGCTGGGGCCGGTAGATGTGTTGTGCGTCGCTTGGTCGCCCGATGGGCGCCTGATCGGGGCTGGCGATGCGGGCAATCAGGTGCGGGTCTATCGGATGCCCGCAAGCGATCTCCTCTTTGCCTACAATCACGCCAATGGTGGGGGGGTGTACGGTGTAGGCTGGTCGCCGGACAGCCAGCGCGTGGCGAGTGCTGGCGCGGGCACCATCATGGTCTGGAATCCGCTCACCGGGACGCGCACTCAATCCTGGACGCTGCCAGAGGTGGCGGGAGAGCCAACCATAGACAAGGTGGCTTGGGCCCCTGGTGACCAGTTCGCGGCAACGTCCACTACCAGGCAAATCACTATCTGGAATCCCGACACTGGGAAGCTGCTTCAAACGCTCCCAGCCCAGGTGCAGATTCGCGTATCGAGCCTGGCGTGGTCGCGGAGCGCAACTCGCCTGGCCTGGGGTGGAACGGCCCAGGAGGGCGCGCAGACGAGTGCGCCCAGCACGGTCCTGCTCAAGGGCAAGATGGTGCAGAGTGTGGCCTGGTCCCCAGATGGGACGCGCCTGGCCTGCGGCATCGACGATGGCACGGTGGTGATTGTCACTGCCTAGCTGGAATACATCGCAATAGCCAGGTTTTTCCGTCGGTTGAACCATCCAGTCGTGCTCTTGGGGTAGGTGGATGGGCTGTTAGTGGCGGGAAGCCTGCATCTTCACATCCGACGGAGTCGAGCGTGATGTGTTCAAGTTGGCCCTCCTGCAGATACAAGCCGGTCAGGAGGGCGAGGAACTCCAAAAAACGCGTGGAGAGCTGATGCTCATCCAACGAGGACGAGGGAGCAGACGTATGCAACATTTGACCTTGCAATCGAGCCCACTGATCCAGATGTCAGATCGGCGGGATGCGCGACCATCGCTTGTCTATGATGATAAACAAACAGCCCTCCTTAGAGGTCCGTTCTTGGCCCGGTTGTCGCCGTTAGAGTATGTGTTGGTGATGGCGCTGCTGCGTCAGCGAGAACGCTGGCAAACCGATCCAGGCCATGGTGCCTTGTGCCTCAGTGTCAAGCAACTCTGCGCTATTTCGGGGAGTGAGAGCACGCAGTCTGTCCACCGCCTCCTCAACGGTGCATCCCACAAAGTCGCGGGGTTGGGGATCCGCATCATCCGCCTGCACGCAGAGCATCGTTATTTCGTGTTGTTTTCGAGCGAGGTCGAAGCAAACGACGCGGAAGAGGAAGACCTGCTGGTCGTGCTGTCTTCTTGACCGCTGAGGCCCCTCCAACGGTGGAGTAGTTTCTTCCAACAGCAGAGCGTTTTTTTCCACCCCTGGAATGATTTAGGAGGCGGCGGCTTGTATAGTACACAAGGGCAGTGCTCCAAGCGCTGCGCTCAAAGGAAAGGAGGAACGGCGAATATGAACAAGATTGCTCGCATCGCTAAACTCGTCACGCTCGTGTAAGGCCATCGACATGGCACGCAGACAGGGCTGCTCTGGTGATCTCGGAGTGGCCCTGTCTGTTCGTGGACACCATTGAGTAAGAAAGGCAGAGGGATATGGAGGTACATTCGCCGTTTGCGGGGGGCATCATACAGCCCGTTGCGTTTGGGCTGCCACAGTTCATCATCTCGCTGATTGGCCTGGGCGGCCTGGCGCTGCTGATCTGGGCAGCGGTGGAATTGACGCGCGGCAGGCGCGACAAGTTTGGCGTGCGGCGCAGGCGCTTTCGCTGGGGGCGCACCACCAGCGGCGCTGTGCTGCTGCTGGTGGCAGTTTCGCTGTTGTATCTGGCGCTGCTGCTGCAAACCTAT
>DATGID010000093.1:0-8231 GCA_035307385.1 Ktedonobacterales bacterium
ATGAACTGCTGGCCGCGCTGGAGCGAGAGCAAGGCATCTGCCAGGCGTGTATAACGGCCTATGCTGAGGCACACCCATTGCCTGATGGCCCTGTCACTGCCTCAGATGAAAATCTGCCCTTCTGAGGGCGCTGGAGCGATGAGAGAGAGGTATGCAGGTATGGACAAAGACACACAGGCCACCAGGGCGGCCCCTGATGCAACAACACTGCGAATAGTGACCGGCCCCACGTTGCAAGCGCCAGAGCTAGAGATGATAGGCGCGATAGAACCAGCGCTAGAGCAACCACCAGCGCAAGAGGGCGCGCCGGCGATAGATGGCCGGCCAGCGCCTGATATTGCCGATCTGGCCGCGCGGCTGGAGCGGCTAGGGTATCGGCATGACCTGCTGGAAAATGGTTTCTTACAGCAGCCGCGCCAGCCTCAGCAGGAAGCGCAACAGGCCAAAGAGCAAGAGCTACCCACGCCGGCGGCGTTTCTCTTTGCCACCAGCACAGCAACGCTGTCCCTGTCCAAAGAGGCTTGGATATGGTTAGTTGTGCTGATTATTGCTCTTGCTGTGATCGGCGGCGGCCTGTATATTTACTGCCGCTCTGGTGGTTTCAAGGGCAGCGCGCCGGCCAGCGCGTGAAAGTGAGTGAGGGCAATGGAAGCACAGGAGGAAGCACAGGCCATCCCCCATGTACAGGCCAAAGCAGAAAAGGGCTGGACTAATTGGCAGCTAGCCGTTCGCTGCCCGTATTGCGGCCAGAAACATTATCACGGCGGCGGGCCGATCACCAGCGCGCCCTATGGCGGCCATCGGGTACCCGATTGTTTCACGCCGGGCAATCGCGGCTATTATGTGGACATACCAGAGCAGCGCCGATCTGCCAGGAAGTGAGCGCGCCGAGTGCTAGACCTGCTCTTATTGGCCGGCCTGGTGGTCGTTGGTACAGCCGCGCTCTGGCTGGCTGCGATGGCCTGCTATCACGGCGGCGCGGCTCTAGAATGGCTGATAGAGCGCCTGGTGTATGGCAGGGAGCAGGAATAGCCGGCGCAAAAAATACGAGCTGCACAGATGGCCCGATGCTAACCACCAGGGCGTGGCATTGTCTTCTCTCTGTGTTCACCAAATCGGCGCGCCGCGCCGCGCTAATCCTGGGTAGCGTTCACCAAAAAAGCGCGGCCAGCGTTTCCTAAAATGGCGCTCCAGGCCGCGCTAATCCTGTCAGCGTTTCCAGACGCGCCGACGTTGCTCCTTCTGTGTTGCCTCTCTTGTGTTGCCGCTTTTGTTGCCGATCACCGCCGAGGCACTGGCGAAACGCTGCTATCTTGCCCTGGTTGACTCTCTTGGTTGACTCGCAGCGCTTCCTAAAATGCCGCCGGGCCGCTCTGGTTTCCTCTCTTGGTTTCCTGAAAGTAGGAAATCGGCCTGCTTTGATCGGACAGAAAACCGGAAAATGGTCCTGCCCTATGGTCCTGAAAATGGGAAACCGTACCGCTTTGTGCGTCCTGTTTTGCGTCCTACCAGCGCGTTTTCCCCTCTGTGTTTTCCTGCTGGAGCGCTCGGCCTGGTGGTCTATCGCCGCCGATCTGGCGCTAAAATGGTCCGCTATGGTCCGCTGAAATTGTCACGTTATGGCACGTTATTCTGGCTGCGCGCCGCTCCCTGCCAGGGCTGGCAAATCTCAGCCATATCTTAGCCTCTACAACGCGCTACAGCCTCTATTAGTGTAAGCAATACATCGGTAACGTTCTAAACGCGCCAGCCTCTACCCTGCCTATCCTGTGTTGGCTGATATGCGAAAAACTGCACGCGCTTTTTGTAGGTAAAACTGCATGCAGTGTAGCGACACTTGCCCGTAATGGTACACTGGCGCAGGCTACCAGAAAAACTGCCAGCAGAACTGCCGGTACAAGGGCTGGTATATTGGAAGGTAGCAGAAAAACTGCAAGCACTTTTGCAGGGAAAAAGGCAGGTAGGTATGCAGGACCATTACACTATCAGCCAGGCCGCGCGGGCCATCGGCGTAACGCCGCGTATCTTCTCAGAATGGATAGCCGATGCAGGGATTGAAACCAGCCAGCGCGGCGATAAAAGGGCGCGGTATCTCACCAGAGCGCAAGTGCTGAGGCTGGCCGATGCACACGGCAGGGCCATCAAAGACGACCCGCGCGCCGCAAACGCCAAGCTCGCAGCGCGGGTAGATACCCTGGAGCAGCGCGGCCAGGCGCAAGAAGCGAAGATAGCCGCCCTGGAGGCCCGTATCATTGCGCTGGAGCATCTGAGCAGGTCTAACAGGCCATCTCCAGCGATACATGCCACGCCAGCGCCCGCACAATCGCAACCAGGGCCATTATCAAGCGCTGGTGGCAGTAATCCTGATCTGGCCGAAACATTGCCGAGGCTTCCCAGGATACCAAGCGCCGGCGCTATCACGAAAACAGACGCGGCGCGCCTTATCTCAGAGCGACATGGGGTAGCGCTCAATACCGCGCGTGGCTGGCCCTGGCCGCCCTCGGTACTGGCCTCAGCTAAAGATGCGATGGCATGGGCGCTTTCCTATGTTGCCAACACAACGCGCCAGCGCCCGGCTGGCTGGCTATGGCGCTGCAATGTGTCAGATTGCCCCTGCCACCAGGCCGAGCAGGCCCGTTAAATGTCCCTCTAGCGGCCCGTTTTCCCCCCGTTTTGTGCAACGGACCATATGAGGGAGCATTATTCGCATGCGGCCAGCCGTAGCGCGCCCTGCCGAAAAGCGTCAATTACACGACTACAGTACAAAAAGCGCCCATGTTCGCAGGTGGTCAGCAGCTCGCGCTTTTTGTACTGTCTATCGCCGGCGCTCCAGTCTCACCAGCAGGGAGCATTGCGGCTTGCCAACACACCAGTGTTTTCTATCACGCGCGCGTTAGGGTGTCGGACTGTCGGACTCGCAGCGCGTTTTCTGTTGCCGATCTTGCCGCCGATCTGGCAATCCTCTTGTGAGAATGTTGGCAACGACCTTGTGAGATCGTTGGCAATCGCCGGTACAGGATGATGGCAAAGCGAGTGCAAAAACATTGCAGGGAGCATTGCAGAAATGATTGCAGTTTCGGCTGCACTTTCGGCCATGTTTTCGGCCATCTGGCCGGCCACAGTTGCGCGCAATTGCGGCAATGATTACACCCTCGGCGCGCCTGTCCCTGCCTGGCCTCGGCAGGGTGTAACCGGCAATGGTTTCTGCACTCTGTTTTGCACTCGTTCTTGCACTCGCAGCGCGTGAAACTTTTGGCTGAACGAATGGCCGAACAGATGGCCGAGGGCTGGCAGTTTGTCGGCAATCTTTTAGCGAAGTGTCGGCAATGTTTTAGCGGCTTTTCTGGCAATGATAGCAGCCTTACGCGCGCGTTTTTTTAGCTGTCGGTTTCCTGTTGATTATGGCCGCCGATCTGGCCGGCGCGTCCTATCGCCGGCGCTTTCGCAGGGAGCGCATAAAGCGCTGCGTATACGCTTCTGATGCTTTCACGGCCTGGAGCAATTGCGCCGCCGAGGCTTTGCCAGGCACAAGCGCTGCGGCCATCGCATCATAAGCCAGATCGGGAGAGCGCGCGTATCTGTCCAGCGTCTTATCATGCTCTTGTTGTGATCGGTACACCAGGCCGGCGCATTGCCTACACGAAAAGCACAAGCGCCCGCTATCTAGATAGATGCTGGAGCAGCGCCGCGCACAGATCGGGCAAAGAAACCACCAGCGCCGGCCCCCATAGTTCGGCCTGGTGGCTTCCAGGGTGATACAGTCTCTTCTATCCAGCCAGTCATGCCCTGGCCCTCGGCGCGCCGAGTAGGAGAGCGTAAGAAGCTGGCCGGCCAGGGTATAGGATACATTGGCCCCTGATGGCTTCCAACTAAAAGAGCCAGTGCATATCTGGCCCTCAGCGCCGATCTGTGCATATTTCTGGAGATTGGCAACGCTGAGGCCCGGCGTGCTTTCTACAGTGTCTTTTGCACTGTGCCAGCCCCAACGAGTAGAACCATAGCCGCCCATGATGGCCCCCATAGTCTGATATTTACCGTAATCAATAACAAAAAGTGCAATCTTTGCCGCGTCTTTTTGTCCATCGGCCCTGCTCTGGAGCGGCGCGGCGCGATGCGTCACAACCTCTCAAAATGTCCGGCTGGAGTGAAACAGGCCCGCGCCGCTCCCTGTCTGGCCTGCATGGCATTTTACGCTGCTCGGCGTGTTCTCTACACGCGCGGAAAATACCGACCTTTTCCGCACTTTTGCCCCATATCCGCGCGGAAAATAGCGCAATTTAGCGCAATCCTGGCCGCTCCAGCCGCTTTCTACCAGGGACAAAAAGCGGAACTTTTCGGAAAGCTGGCCCCTATCGCCGGCGTTTTACCCTACTTTTGCCCCGCTTTTGCCCCGCGCTGGTAGGCTTTTGGTCTGCTTTTGGTAGGGCCTGGCCGCACAGAGGGCAAGCCTCGGCCTGGTGGTCTAGCTCGGCCAGCAGGGTATCTGTACTGGCCTGGCTTTCGGCCAGCAGGGCATCAAGCGATGGCCCTTCCTGCTCCAGCCGCTCCAGCAAATCAGCTAGCGTGCCCTCTTGCTCGGCATACCAGCGCGTAAGCCAGGCGTCAAGCTCGGCGCTGTCCTGTGTTTCAAGACACACGGCGCGCCCTCTTCCTACGTGGGTGGCTACGTGAAAGCGCGATAATGGGCGCGGCTGGCTGGCGCGCCGGGCAGAATCGATGCAAGGCCAGGATGCCCCCGGCGATAGGTCTACCGCATTGCTCACACAGGCAAAGCGGCTGCATGGCCCGCTCTGGTTGCGCTGCATCGGGCATCGGGCGCAAATCATCAAGGTATAGCACGTCCATAGGTGCTACTCACAATCTCCAGGCCCCGGCCTGGTGGCTCTATGAAAACGACCCCCTTATAGTTTACTTCTAAACTTACAAGCCAAAAAGAGCGGCCATCATCCGATGGCCGAGTGATCGATCATGCCAGCCCAAAGAGCGCGGCCAGTGTCTCTGCATGGGGATTCTCGGCGGCGTTCAAGGTAGCCAGATAGCGCCCTGTGGTTGCCATGCTCGCATGGCCTAGCCGCGCCTGTATCTCACTCACTTTTGCGCCGGCCTTCTCCATTGTGTGTGCAAAGGTATGGCGCGTTGTGTGTACCTTGCTGACGCCGAGCCGCTTCAGGCATATATCAGAGATGGCCCGCGCTGTCAGGGCATGCCCCCGATAGACCTTATCAAGCGCTATCCAGAGCGGCGCTGAGAGGGCCAGCGCGCCGAGGCCCGCGCCATAGGCGGCGCTTAGATAGTCCAGCACATCACGGCTGATAGCGCGCGGCAAGGTATCATACATCACCTTACCGCCCTTGCAATGCCGCCATGTAAGCGTAAGCTGCTGGCCGTCTATACGAACATCCCCCCATGTGAGCGCGGCAAGCTCGGCAACGCGCCGGCCTGTAGCCAGGGCCACAGAGAGCAGGGCATAATCGCGCTGGCCGGCCATGCTCCCCCGATCTATGCGGCGCATGGCCTCAGCAATGCTAGAAGTCTGGAGCGGCTGAGCGTTTGCATAGGCTTGCACTTTGGCCCGTTCTATCTGCTCGGCTGGATTGTCCAGCAACAGCAGGCCGCGCTTTCGGGCAAAGCGGTAGAAGCTGGAAATAACCGCTAGCCGATGATTGAACGTCGCCGGCGCTACTTCTCTGCCTGTGTTATCCACTTTCGCAAAGCGCTGGAGTATCAGGCCGGTAAGCTCGGCCTGGCTGTCCAGATCATAGCCGGCGCGCTGGAGCGCCGAGCGAAAGCCGAGCAGGGTATCTTGATACGCTCTCACTGTGCGGGCGCTCCCTGACAAGTTGCGCTTACTGTCCAGCCAGGCCGCTATCGCCAGATCGATAGGCCGGCTACCCTGGCTGATAACTACTGCTGTCTGTTCCATTGCTACACGCTCCTATCACGGTATGCCGTTTGTTATCGGCTTAGCTTCTTCTAATGTCTATTACAAGAAGCTGGATGCTGGCAAGATACAGGATGAAGATACAGGAAACACTACCCGCCCTGGCTGCCCTCTTCTCTCTTTGGCCCCGGCTTATGCCACTCTCTTGCATAGGCGATTGCCGAGGCCCGCGATATGGCCCAATCGCGCCCAAACTTCTGAGCCTCTATCTTGCCTTTCCTGGCAAGCCAGCTAATCTGATTGGTAGTCAAGCCGGTTATCCTGGCTGCCTCTTCAGTGGTTATCATGTCCTGCATGCTCCTACCTACCTAACTTTATGCTACACAACGATTATACCATCTTGACACAATGTAAGCTAGATGCTACACTCTCTCACAGAGCAGTAAAAACAGCGCCGGCGTCAGGTGTACGTAACACCTAACGCCAGCAGTAAGCGCAACCCTGTTGTAGACAGGGCTGGCCTGAATAGAGCATATCTGTATCTGTGCCAGCCATGCAAGAGCCTTGCAGCGCTGGCGTTTTTTGTTGGCCGGCCTGGTGATCTGCTCCAGAGAGGAAAAGCCGTGAAAGCGGTTTTACTTGCTATCGGCCTGCTGTTGCTGTCCTGGGTATTGTTGGCAATCTGTGAAGCGCTGCCGGCCCTGCCGGCCTATCAGCACCTGTTCATGGGAGGGCGCTAGCAATGATGAACTTCCTGCACTCTCGCAAAACGGGCTATTTTTTGCTCGTTATCGCCGTACTGGCCCTGGAAATCTTTCTCGGCTGGCGCGCCAGCATCATGTATGCGGCCATCCTGGCCGGGCAGATCGGCCTGCTCGAATTGAACGTTATCAAGTGGCTGGTGTTCTTCGCTGTCGCCGTCTTTGGTTTCACCCTCAGCGTGCATAGGCACTATGGCGCTGAGGCCATCGTAGACCACATGCTAACGCGCGGGAAGCAAGTGAATGGATGGGCAGGCATCGGGACGGCAATGGGGATTATCGTTCTGCACGATCTGGCGGCCACCATTTACACCGTCTTTGGCAATGGGAAGGCCCCCACGTTTCCGCTTATTGCGGCTACCCTCGGCATGTGCGCCCTGTGCTTTGTCCCGTTCCTCATGTCCCGCATGATGCGAGCGCTTCACGACGGCGTAGAGGCCGAGCAGGAAGCCGGCCATCAGCGCAAGATGCAGCAGGTACAGCGTAACCAGCAGCTTGCAGCGCTGCGTAAAAGCGGCGCGGGTCCGCTCAGCATGCCAACGATAAGCACCAATGGATACGCGCCTGTGAATGGGCAGAATGGAGGGGCCAGCAATGGCGCGGCCACGTTTCAGCAGCCCTAGCGCAACCACCAGCGCGCCGGCCAAAGAGCGCAAGATACAGCAGGCTATGGCCTTCTTGCAGGGAGCAATGGCCGGCCAGGCGCGCCCTGCCGCCGAGGTAGAGGCCGAGGCCCGCGCGGCAGGTTTCACGCATAGCACCCTGGCCGATGCACGCCGGCGCTTGTCTATCCGCTCAGAGAAGCGCGGCGCGGCCTGGTATTGGATACCACCAGCGCGCCGGGCCTCTCGGCGCAAGAAACAGCCAGCAACCGTATAGCAGCAAGGGCAAGATACAGAAAATTACAACTAGTCTGTATCTTGCCGTTTCTTTGGGAGATGCAGCGATGCCAGAGGAACAACCACAAAGGCCGCCCGTCAACGTGGAGGCCCTGGCCCGGCTCTTTAAGCGGCAAGCCGACCTTACCAAGAAACTGTATGCACAGCGCCTTGTGCTGGCAGCCGCGCCCGCTGAGATATTCACCGCGTTTGAGGCTGAGGAACTGTACAAGCAATTTCTGAGGGAGCGCCGGGCGCTCCGCAAGATAGCCGCCCGATTAGAAGAGGCCACAGGGCGCGCAATGGGGCCGATTGAACTGTACTATGTTGTCTAACGCGCTGGCGTCATGACGCTATGGCCCTGGAGCTTGCCGGCGATACCGGGCGCTGCTCCAGGGCCTCTTTATCGGGCCAGATCGGCGGCAATCGCTGAGGGATTGTAGAGGGATTGTAGCGGGGCCTGCTCGGCGCGTCTCTATCCTGTGTTTTTATCGATGGCCCGCAGCGACCCATGCTCTCAAGTGATACGCTCGCTTGCTAATTTTCGGAAGTTTCTTTTGCAAAAATGGGCAAAAATCGGATGTGCAAGAAACATCCGAAAAAGAAGTGCCTCGGCCCGCTCCCTGCCTGAAAAATTGCCTGGGATAGTTTAGGGAATACTCCCTGCAAAAATGGCCTTTTTGCAGCAATCGCTTTTGCGTAATTCCTCAC
>DATGID010000094.1:0-3653 GCA_035307385.1 Ktedonobacterales bacterium
ATATTCAGCTATGGCAGGGAGAACAGGCAACAAGTCTGCTCCAGCAGCCCGGCCAGATGGCTTTTAGGTGGGCTATCAACCTCGGCCAGATTCAGCAGGAAGTACGGGCGGCGCTGAAAGACGCCGCATAGTAAAGCAACGCGCCGGGCGCGGCCTGGAAAGAGAGGCCATACCGCGCGCCGGCGCTGAAAGGATTATTGCAATGCCTATTATAGACCCTAAGCAAGCGGCGTTGTCAAGCAATCATCCCCCAAAAGGTCAGAAAGCAGAAACTATGCCACCTAATAATTCTATGCTGGCAGCCGCCCTTGCTTATGCCGCCGAGGGCCTGCCTGTATTCCCGCTCCAGGTACGCGGCAAATTGCCAATAATCCCCAAAGATAAAGGCGGGCATGGCTGCCTGGATGCAACCACAGACGCCGAGCAGATATGCGCCTGGTGGAAAGAATATCCGCGCGCTAACATCGGCATTGCCACCAGCGCCGAGCGCGCCGTCTTAGATGTTGATAAAGGGCATGGCGGCTATGAAAGCCTGGCCGATCTGGAAGCTGAGTATGGGCCGCTCCCTGCTACCAGGCGCGCCAGATCGGGCAATGGGGGCCTGCATATCTGGTTTACCGGCCAGGGCCTCAAAAACAAACAAGGGCCTAATTGGGGCCTGCCTGGCCTTGACTGGCGCGGCAAAGGCGGCTATGTGGTAGCGCCGCCCTCTACCCTCGGCGCTGGTAAGGTCTACGAATGGGAGAATCGGGCCGCCGAGATTGCCCCTGCTCCAGAATGGCTTATCAAGCGTCTGACAGCCAAGCCCCATAGAGAGCGCGCCGAGCAGGAAGGGCCAACGCCGCGCCCTGGTGATGATGCTGGCGCTTTTTGGCTAGAAAAGGCGCTCCAGCAAGCGCAAGATGGCAACCGCAATGCTACCGGCTTTTGGCTGGCCTGTCAGCTACGCGATAGCGGCCTATCGCAGCAGGAAGCCGAACATATCATGCTCCAGTACGCTACCCGCGTACCGGCGGGCAACGGGCCGTATACCGATAAAGAGGCCCTAAACTCGGCGGCCAGCGCCTATAGCCTGCCAGCGCGGCCACCTGCTAAGAGTCAAGAGCCGAGGCCAGCCGGCGCGGGCAGATCGACGCGCAATGAGCGCAACCAGCGCAACCACCAGGGCGGCCAGCCACCAGACGACGGCGCGCCCGATGCTGAGAATACATCATCAGACGGCCAGGCCGCACAAGAGCGCCAGCGCGTCACACAGGTAAATGAGCTTATCGCCATTGCCCGCGCCCGCGCTGCCTTCTTCTGTTCTCCAGAGGGCGAGCATTATGCTTCTGTTCGCATAGGGAAGCACACAGAAACCCTGCTGATAGGCGAGCGCGGCGGCGCGTTCAAGCGCTGGCTGGTGAAAGCCTATTTTGATCTGCATACCAGCGTTCCCAACGCTACCGCGCTGGCCTCGGCTATCACCCTGCTGGAGAGCATCGCGCAATATGGAGATGCTGAGCAAGAGCCAGCAATCAGGGAAGTACATACCCGCGTTGCTACCCATGATGGCAAGCTCTATCTTGATCTGGCTGATAATGCCTGGAACGTGATAGAGATTGACGCCGAAGGCTGGCGCGTGGTGAAAGAGGCTCCAGTTTACTTCAGACGACCTAACGGCATGCTGCCCTTGCCTATGCCGCGCGCTGGTGGAACACTAGACGAATTGCGCCAGTTTATCAACGTGGGCAGCGATGAAGATTGGATGCTGCTGGTATCCTGGCTGCTTATGGTCATGCACCCTACCGGCCCATATCCCGATCTGGAGCTACATGGGGAGCGCGGCGCTACTAAATCATCGGCTACGCGCATGCTGCGTCAGTTTATAGACCCTTCACAGGCCCCGGCGCGGGTAGGCGTACCCAAAGATGAGCGCGACCTGGCTATCTATGCAAAGAACGCGCGCATTGTCGCTTTCGATAATCTCTCACATTTGCCGGCCTGGTTCTCTGATGCCCTGTGCGGCCTCTCTACAGGTTCAGGGAGCGGCGGGCGCAAGCTCTATACCGATGATGAAGAGGCAATCTTTCAGGCGCGGCGGCCTGTAGTAATGAATGGGATTGAAGAACTAGCCACGCGCGGCGATCTGCTAGACCGCTGCATCATTGTAAACCTGACGCCGCCAGAGCAGCGCCTATCTGAAAAGCAACTGCTGGCTGCCTTTACTGCCGCCCATGCGCGCATGCTCGGCGCGTTTCTGGATACCGTAAGCGCTGCGCTGCGTAACCAGGATGCCATCAGGGAAGAGAACTTGCCGCGCATGGCTGATTTTGCGCGCTGGACAATGGCCGCCGAGCAGTTTCTAGGCTGGCAAGAAGGGGCCTGGCTCACGGCCTACATCAACAACAGGGCAACAGCAGTAAGCACAGAGCTTGAAGCCAGCCCTGTTGCAGCCGCCATTAAGAAGCTGCTGGCCGATGTGGACAAATGGGAAGGAACAGCAACCGCGCTGGCTGAGGCTCTGGCCGCGTTGGCCGCGCCTGATGCGCTCCATAGCCGCGCCTGGCCGAAAGGACCGCGCGCCCTCTCTGGAGCTATGACACGCCTTGCGCCGAGCTTGCGCCAGATCGGCGTTATCGCAACCAGCAAGAAGCGCAGCGATGCGACCTATTTTACCCTGCTGAAACAAGCGGCCAGTGGCGCAAAATCAGCCAACAATGGCGCAAATGATAGCGCCAGTGGCGCAAATAGCTCCAGCAGTGGCGCAAAAACAGAGCGCCGAGGCCCTGAAAATACGCGCTCTGGTGGCGCAAATGGCGCAAATGGCGCAAACGTACCCCCTTCTTATACTCTGGAAAGAGCAGAAAAAGATAGGCAGGGAGAGGGCTGGAGAGAGGGAGAAGAGGGAAGAAATAAAAAAGCCCCGGATTTTGCGCCATTTGCGCCATTTGCACCATCAGGGCGCGATATTGTGAACAGCATGCCCGTTGATGGCACATCGGCAAAAGCGCCGGCGTGGCAGGAAGAATGGGATGCCCTCAGCGATAGCGGCAAGATGCGAGCTATCAAAGTGGTGAAAGATCAAGGTGCAAAAGCAGCGCCAGAGTCAGAAACAGCGCCCGCGCCGGTAAATCTCTCTGAAGTGCGAGAGCAAACCAGCGCGGCGGCTGAGGCTGCCCGCTCTTACATAGAGCAAAGCGCCTGGCCGCTCTTGCCCTGGCAGCCGGCATGGGATGATATGCCCATAAAGCAGCGCCTGTACTGGATGACTGAAGCCCTCGGCTGGCCGGCATGTGAGCCTGCCGGCATTCTGGCCGGCGATAGGGCGGCCTGGTATCACCTGTGTTACGAGCCAGGCCACATAAACGAGGCCAGCGAAGCCTACGATGCGTTGAGGCCGCGTTTTGAGCGCAAAGCGCTAGAGGGGTAGCTATGGAAGAATCAACGCAAGAGAAACCAGCGCCCGATGATGGTAAGGCGCTGGAGTGGCTGGAATCGCCAGAAGGGCGGCGCTTTACGCTGTTGCAGGGAGAAGGGTTGATCTGCCCTTGCTGCTTTGATGAATTAACCGCGCCGCTGGACATAGAGCAGGGCATATGTCGGGATTGCTGGCTGATGGCATTGGAAGCCGAGCGGAAAGCCGAGATAGAGACAAGAGGCTTTCGTTGCACCTG
>DATGID010000095.1:0-47259 GCA_035307385.1 Ktedonobacterales bacterium
GCTGGAGGTGTGGCTGCACGCGCATCCGCAGGCGCGGCTCATCATCCTGGACACGCTGGCGAAGATACGCGGGCAGGCCCGAAGCGCCACGCTCTATGGCGATGACTACGCCTCGCTGGAGGACGTGCAAAAGCTGGCGCATGCCTACGAGATCGCCATCCTGGTGATTCACCACACCGGCAAGGAGAGCCGGGAAGACCCGCTGGATGAGGTGAACGCCACGCAGGGCCTCAATGGCGTGGCCGATAACGTGCTGGTGCTGCGCCGCGAGCGAGGCAAGCCGCAGGCCACGCTCATTGGCGATGGGCGGGAACTGTCCGGCAGCGAGCGGACGCTGCTCTTCGATCTGAACAGCGGCGGCTGGAGGCTGACCGAGCCACCAGAGCAGCAGCCCAAGACGCCGGAGCGGGCGGACATCCTCGATCTGCTCAAGGCCAGCGAGACGCCCCTGTCGCCCAAGCAGGTGGCTGAGGCGTTGGGCAAGAATGTCAGCACGATCAGAAATATCATGCCAAAGATGGCACGGGATGGTGAGGTCAAGAACGTCGGCTGGGGGAAGTACATCCCCATAGATGGTGTAGTTTTCGTAGATTCTTTGCCTATCAATTAGTATTCCCCATAGATGGTGTAGTTTTCGTAGATGCTCTGGTTATGGAAGTACATTCTTTTCTGATACAGAAGGAACGTATTCTTCTTGTTACTCTTTCTGAAGAGTAGAAAATCTACGAAAACTACACCATCTATGGCACCCAGGCTAGCCACCTGCTTCCCCAAGCAACAGGGTATATGTTCCCTTCTGGCTATTGAAGTCTGCCCAGAACGTGCCGGGTGTGACCGGTTGGCCCTGGTGATCGACGAAATAGGTTGCCGGGAAGGTCGCGCCCAGCGCGGCGCTCATATAGATGTGTGCCTTGCCCACGCCGGGGATGGTTGGCCGTGTTGGGGCACATCGGCATATAGCGCTGGTCGCCCTGCCACTGCGCGCCGCAGAGGGGACACCGAAACCTCACAAACGCCATTGCGCGCCTCCTTCACTCGCTCACATCATCTATAACGAGCATACTGCATTGGTCAAGCCTGCCCGTTGGCGCAGCGCGTCAGGTGGCGTGGATGGTCCAGAAGTAGCGCCCCACGTTCTCTTCGCCCTGAGGATTGGGGCGAAATGCCAGATAGAACTGCCGCGCGCTGGCGGGCACCTCAAACGCGCTCACGCCCTCCAGGGTCGCGCCTGGCGCAACGGTGGCGCTGGCGAGCGGCGAGACATCCAGCGCGCAGGGAACGCTGCGTGGCGTGATCTGCACGTCATAGAGCGTGAACTGCTCAGGCGCGAACGCGAGCGGCTGCCGCGTCAGGTTGCTCAGGGTGATCTTCAGTTCCAGGCACAGATTGCCCGCGTCGGGCGAACGAGTCAGGAGGGCCTGCCCAGGCAGCGCGCCCTGGATGGTCACGGCCCAGCGCTGTTCGGCATCAACCGTCTGCCCAGGCCGAAAGTTCTGCGTCGGCCCGTTGTGCGCCTGGTTGATGGGCGGCGGGAACTGCCAGAGCAGCAGCGCCAGCGGGACGAGCACGACCAGGCAGCCCAGCACGGCCTGCCTCAGGCGGGTGTACTGTTCCGTTCGCTGGCAGCGGCGGATGAGCTTGTGCGCCAGATACAGGAAGCCGCCCAGGGAGTACAGCGGGACTTGCAGGATGATGCCTCCCCACAGCACGAAGCCCCAAAAGCTCCCATCGGCGACAGTGGTGCCAGGCAGGCCGGGGAGATAGCGGATGGTCACCGGCTTCCCATTTGTGGAAGCGCGCGCTCCGTTCACAATAGGGTCAGGACCAATGTCAAAGAAGCTGGTGCAATCGTTGCCAGTGGTGGTTTCCTGAAGCTGCCCCTGGGTATCTCTATACAGGACGGTGCTCTCGAAGACTTCACCATTCGTGTCACTGGCATTATCATCAGTGAAATGGCAATCCTTGATCTGATAATACACGCCGTGCGCCACCTGCCCCGTCAGGCTGATGTACATGCCGGGCACGATTAACCAGATGAAGGGCAGTGACCCGACCACCAGCCCGAAGAAGCACAGCACCAGCAGCAGCAGCAACACGACTGATGGCTTGCCCTGAGAGGGTTGTGCTTTGCCCTCGCCCTCGGTGGTCGCTTGGACCTTCCGCTCGACCTCGGTAGAGCCTTCCTCACGCATGGTATGCTTCCCCGCTTTGTTGGCGCGCTGAACTATGCTTTCTCCTGGTATATTCGCGGGAAGTTACCACTGTGTGAAGGCTCTGTTAAAGGATGATAAAGGCGATGCTCAGCGCTCCTGGGGGGCGCTGGCGCTGATCGCTGTCGCGTCCAGCAGGCGCGTCGGGTCGTCGCCGGGTGGGTCGGGCGCGCGCAGCCAGAGCGAGATGTGCGCGGGCTGCATCGTCTCTTGCACCACGGCCAGCAGCCGCTCGCGAATCTCTTCCAGGTTGACCTCATCGCGCAGCGTGGCGCTGAAGGCCGCCAGCGTCTTGGCGGCATCATACTTGTAGCGATAGAAGCGCCGGTCGATGAGCGTCTGGATGCGCCGCCGCACCGGCAGGACCAGCGCCGCGATGGCAAGCGTGGAAACCACCAGCGCTATCGGCTCATCCGACGACCCATTGGTCACCTGGCTTGCCAGGCTCGTCAGGCCCAGGATGAGGCCCACATACAGCGCGCCCAGCAAGAACGTCAGCAGGCCATAGACCAGCGCCCGGTTGATGATCGCGTCGATGTCCCACAGGCGATAGCGCAGCATGGCAACGCCGAATGAGAGCGGGGGCAAGAGCGTCAGCGTGAAGCCGACTTCGATGGGCACCAGAGGAAACAGCGAGTCTGGCGCGGCCAGCGCCGGGAGAGCCGTCAGCAGATTGGCGAGCAGATTGAGCAGAATCGCTGACGCGAAGCCAAAGACGACCCATTTGGTCTGCTGGCGCTGCAAGGGCGTGGACACGCGGCGATAGCGATAAAGCTGCACCAGCCCAAGCATCGCAAACATGCCGAGGGACACCAGCCAGCCGGGCTGCGTGAGCGCGGTAGCTTGCCCGAAGAGCGACAGGGGCAAGAACGTAAGCGGAGCCTGCACCACCAGCACCACCGGGATGATCCAGCGGGTCCAGCGCGGCGCGAAGTGCCCGGTGGGGAAGAGCAGGAAGACCAGCAGCAGCAGCACCTGGCCGAGATAGCTCATGGCTTCGTTGGCTATCTGCCAGAAAGAAAAGCCGGTCGGCAGGCTGCTCGTAGCGCTGATCGGGCCGAGCGTCACCAGCAGCAGCGCCACCAGCAGCGCCATGCGGTCATCGGAGCGCCGCCAGACGATCAGCGCGCTGACCCCCAGCGTCACCCCGACGCTGCTCAGCATCAGCGCGACCTCCAGCGCGGCATACCCGCCGAGCGACCAGCCCAAGTGCTGGAGCGTCTGTACCACTTGCGGAGGCAACTGATAGTATTCGCAGTACGCGCCCGCGCAGGGCGTTTGTAGCTGCGCCAGATAGATAGGCAGGCTGCCAAAGAAGATTGCCAGCGTGACAACGACCAGGCCCAGCCAGCTTCCTCGGCCAAGCGCCAGCCAGCGCCCGCGCAGACGAGCCTCGACGCCACTCTGCGACTGCATCGGTGGGTTTCTCCTTCCCTTGTGAGGCAAATGGTTGCTGAGCACAGCATATCACGCCCGCCGTCACGAAAGCGTTACGAACGGCGTTACGGCGTTGAAGCAGAGTATCGGTTTTCAGTATCAGTTGTATCTGTTGTGGCCGCGCCATGCCTGCTACCCTCAAACGTGTGAAACGTCCCGCTGCCCAGGCAGCCACGCGCTCTATGGGAGGCAATTTTATGCGCAGGCACGCGCCTCTGTTTCTGCTGCCTATCGGCCTGCTCTTGCTGGTGGGCTGCGCGCGCAGCCCACCAGCCGCCCGCAAGGCATTACCACCGGACCGGATGGCAACCTCTGGTTCGCCGAGTATTCAACAAGCATGGTAGCGCGGCTCACGCCCACCGGGCAGATCAGCACATTTCCCGTGCGCGGCAACGCCCCCGTGGAGATTACGGCTGGCCCCAACAACACCCTCTGGTATACGGATGGCGTCAGCAGCATCGGGCGGCTGACGTTTGGGCGGTGAGCGCCGGAATCCTGCGCATGACCTTCCCTCTTCAGCGCCAGAAAGGAGCCTCGGCCCTATGTCAAGCATCATCTGCCCCTCTTGCGGGGCGTGGTTGCCCGCTTCGGCGGTCTTCTGTGGCACGTGCGGCGCTCGCCTTCAGCCCGCGTCAGCCGGCGAGCCTGCCGCTGCCTCTGCTCCGTTGAAGCGCGGCGTCTCTCGTCGCGTGGCGCTCATCGGCGGCGGCGTGGCCGGGCTGGCGCTGGTTGGCGGCGGTGGGTACTGGCTCTGGCGACGGCTGTTTCCTCCTCCACCGCCACAGGGGACGACGCTCTTTGTTCATCGCGGTCAGCAGGGGTTTGTGAATGGCGTGGCCTGGTCACCGGATGGCACGCGCATCGCCACGGCTGGCTATAATCACACCGTCCAGGTCTGGGATGCCGTCGATGGCGGGCATCTCCTCACCTATGGCAACCATACCAGCGTGGTCTATGCCGCTGCCTGGTCGCCCAATGGCAAACGCATTGCCTCGTGCAGCCTTGATGGCACCGTGCAGGTCTGGGACCCTGCCGATCAGGCGTCTCCCTTCATCTATGGCGGCCATACCGCAACCGTTACCGCTGTCGCCTGGTCGCCCGATAGCAAGCGCGTTGCCTCTGGCAGCTATGATAATACGGTGCGCGTGTGGGACGCGGCTGATGGCGGTCATCCCTTGACCTATCGCGGCCATGAAAGCAGCGTCTTTGGCGTCGCGTGGTCGCCAGACGGCAAACGTATCGCCTCCTGTGGCGACGATTATTCGGTCCAGGTCTGGGATGCCGTCGATGCACGCCATGTCTTCCGCTCTACCAGCCATTCCAACCGCGTGAACGGTGTCGCCTGGTCGCCTGATAGCAAACGTGTTGCCTCTGCCAGCGCCGATAAGACCGTCCAGGTGTGGAATGCTGCCGATGGCAGCCGGCCCTTCACCTACAGCGACCATGCTGACGCGGTGAATGGCGTCGCCTGGTCGCCCGATGGAGGGCATATCGTTTCGGCCAGCGATGATGCGACGGTGCAGGTCTGGGACGCCTCCACCGGGGGGCATCGCTTCACCTATCGCGGCCACACCGACAAAGTAGAGGCGGTGGCCTGGTCGCCCACAAATGGGCAGATCGCCTCTGGCGGCGAAGACGACACAACGCGGGTATGGCAAGGGATATGAGAGCCTGGCGCGTCATTCAAGGCGTTTTTCCGCGCTGTCGCGGCGCTGGCCGCGCCGGGCAACGTGTCGCAAGCCCACCGCTTCGCCGACCGACCCGCCCACCACCGTGGCAATGGTGCCGCCCATCGTCTCGAACAGGATCAGCAGCCCCAGCAGGTGGTTGATGTTGGGGCAGAAGTTGGGAAGCCCGAAGCACCCGGCAGCGCCGGGGCAATCGATGCCACAGCCGGAATGCGTCATGAGCACATCCGCCACCCCCAGCGCGATGAGCGCCATGGCGATGGCGATGCCGCCCACCAGGCAGCCAGACCTCACGCCGATGTTGGCGTCTCCACGCTGGCGAGCGGTCAGGAAGCATGCCCAGCCGGGAATCAGCAGATACCAGAGCGCGCCGACGACAATATAGAGCCACCAGGGCCAGGACCAACTCCAAAACGACAGCACATCGCCAATCACCAGCACTTGCAGCCCGCCCAGCAGCAGCCCCAACAGGCCGTTCCGCAGCAGGGTCGGCCATCGGCGTTGTTTGGGGTGTTGGCGCATGCGTGTGCCTCCTGGGCAAAGAGCAAAGGACATACTGACTGTATACTAGAGAACTACGCTCGGTGGGCGCTGACCGTCACAAGTGGGCGGGCGCGCAGGAAATGATGACCCTTTCTAACCCCGGGTATAATGATTGCGTATTCTTCCAGGAGGGACTGAGTGGTCTTCTCTGCTGGTTTGCGTTCTTTTCAGAAAGAACACGTCTCAAGAAGCAGAGAAACCTTCTCATGAAAGCGGCTGACCATGCCATCAACTATTTCAATTATTACTGCCATCATTGGGCTGTTTTGTGTGCTTGTCCTGTTGCTGGCCCTTGTTTTCCTGGGGGTCAATGACTCCAGACTCAAAGCTCGACTGCAACAGGGGGGCGCGGTGGTCGAGGGAACCGTCCTTGATCGCAAGCGGGCCTATGTTCCCAGCGCCACCATGCGTTTTACCCTCACCTATCGGTACAGTTATGAGGGGGCAACCCATGAGTACACCCAAAATGTCCGGAGAAGCCTCTACGAGGCCGCCTATCCGGGCCAGAGAATAGCGGTGCGTTGCCTGCCAGAAGACCCGGCCATCGTCAGAATTGCCGACGATCTTCTTTAGCGCTCCTTATTCGCACGCGGTTGCTTGCAGGCGCAACTCTGGTATACTATATACAATCATTGGATAGTAACTCTCTCAATGACGCAGAGGAGGCTTCACGCATGGCAACGGCGACCATTCACGGTTCCTATCAATTCCCCGCGCTGGCAAGCGACATTCCGCCCACCACGCAGGCCGACATGGGAACGTTCGTCCAGACGCTTCAGGAGCACAAGGATGCCTGGGTGGCCGTTTCGGTGCGCGAGCGCGTTGCCCTGCTCGATCGGCTGATTGCCGACTGTGCCGCGCTGGCCGAACGCTGGGTGGCCGCCAGCATCCAGGGCAAGCGCATTCCGGCTGGTTCGCCCGCTGCCAGCGAAGAGTGGCTGACCGGCCCCTACGTCACCATTAAATGCCTGCGCCAGCTTCGCCAGTCCTTGCTGGACGTGGAAGCCACAGGCCGCCCGCGCATCCCTGGCCCCGTCACCACGCGCCCGGATGGGCAGGTTGTCGCCCAGGTCTTCCCCGTCACCGGCTATGATAAAGTCTTCTTCAGCGGCGTGAAGGCCGAAATCTGGATGGAGCCGGGCGTCATCGCCGCTGATTTGCCCAAAACGCAGGCGGTCATCTATCAGGACAGGCAGCACGCGGGCAAGGTCGCGCTGGTGCTGGGCGCGGGCAATGTCTCCAGCATTGGGCCGACGGACATCCTCTATAAGCTGCTGATGGAAGACCAGGTGGTCATCTTCAAGAGCAACCCGGTCAACGCCTACATCGGCCCGATCATCGAGGAAGCCTTCAAGGCGCTGATCGAGGCGGGCTATCTGCGCATCGTCTACGGCGGCGCGGCGGAGGGCGCGTATCTGTGCAATCACGCGGGCGTCGATGAGGTGCATATCACCGGCTCGGACAAGACGTTCGAGGCAATTGTCTTTGGACCCGGCCCGGAGGGGGCGAAGCGCAAGGCCGAACGCAAGCCCTTGCTCAACAAGCGTGTGACGGGCGAGCTTGGCAACGTCAGCCCGGTGATCGTGGTGCCTGGCCCCTGGACCGCTCGCGACCTGGCCTATCAGGGCGACCACATTGCCAGCATGCTCACCAACAACGCGGGCTTCAACTGCAACGCGACGCGCGTCATCATCCAGCACGCGGGCTGGAACCAGCGCCAGGACTTGCTGCAAGCGGTGCGCAAGGTGCTTGCGGGCGTGCCGCCGCGCGCCGCGTATTATCCCGGCGCGCATGATCGCCAGAAAGCGTTCGTCGCCGCCCATCCAGAGGCGGAGCAGATCGGCACGCCCAGCGGCGACGAATTGCCCTGGACGCTGATCGCGGGCGTGGACCCGACCAAGGAAGAAGATATTGTCTTCACGACGGAGGCGTTTTGCAGCCTCTTCGCGGAATCCGCGCTGGAGGCCGCGAGCGTCGCCGAATACCTGGACCGCGCCGTCGAGTTCGCCAACCAGCAGTTGTGGGGCACGCTCAACGCGACGATTCTGGTGCATCCGGCCTCGCTGAAAGACCCCGCCGTCGCCGCCGCGCTGGACCGCGCCATCGCCAACCTGCGCTATGGCACGGTGGCCGTCAACTATTGGGCGGCGGCAGGCTTTGCGATGGGCGCGCCGACCTGGGGCGGCTTCCCCGGCAACGACGTGTATGATGTGCAGTCGGGCATCGGCATCGTCCACAACACACTGCTCTTTGACCGCCCGCAGAAGACCGTCTTGCGCGCGCCGTTCCGCTCGATGCCGGTTCCGGCGTGGTTTGTGACGCAGAGCAAGACGGCCCTGAAGGTTTATCCCAAGCTGACCGCCTTCGAGGCCAACCCCTCGTTCGGCAAACTGCCCGCCATCCTCTGGACGGCCATGGCGGGATAAGGCTAGATGCTGGCTCAGGTCCGCTTGATCGCCCGCTCAACCGCGCTGGGCAGGCGCGTCTCGAAGTCCAGAATGCTAACCCAATCTGGACGAATGAAGATGCGCGCCATGCGCGGATAGACGCTGGCGGCCTGATCGAGATGGGCCTGGGCCTCTTCTTCACTCATTGTTCGGCGGACCATGGCGGCATACTCCGGGGCGATGCCATCGACTGTATCGGTGCGCACCGTTCCCCGGATTTGGAGAATCTTGGGAGGCGCTGTATTCTGATCGATACTGACAGCCACCTTGACGCCATCCTTGAGCACTTTCGTCTTCGGGGCATCTGCTGCGGTCGCCAGCACGATCTCTTGCCCGTTCCAGTGAAAGCCAATGGGCACAACACGGGGCGTGCCGTCGCGCCAGTTGTAGGCGAAGTGCGCGATACCCTTCGATTGCAGCAATTGCTGGGCAATCGGGTCGTGCAGCAGGCTCAGGTCACCTTGTTTGGCAGGCATCTCTGCTCTTTTGTTTTCTTCGATAGACATGATCGCTTCTTGCTTCCTTTCGCGTGTTTGACCAGATAGATCGTTGACGATCTCCAGAGAACATCGCACATGGGAAGCCAGGAAAACTTCTTCTATTTTGCGCTTTTGTTTCTCAAGGGCGGCGAAGCAATCTCAACCACACCACGGAGGCAAGACATTGGACCGAACGCTTGCAGAACAGCTTGTGCGCACGTATATTGAAGGCTGGAAGGAATATAACAGCGCCAAAGTCCGCAGCATCCTTGACCCGGCCTGCATCCTCATCGAGTCGGATGGGGAGACGTTTCGCGGGGCCGAAACCATCTGCCACGAGCTAGACAAGCGCGTCGCGGGCGAGTATGGCCCCTGGCAGATTCAGCGCTGGGACATTACCAGCCTGGCGGTCGATGGTGAGGTCTGCTTTGTCGAATGGGATTTCGAGGGACGGCGCGGCTTCGAGGGCGCGTCGCTGGTGCGTTTCAAGGACGGCAAGATGAGCTATCTGCGCGAATACTGCACCACCAGGCCCCGCTGGGAAGCCAGTGAGCAATAGAGTCTATGTATCAGCCGCCCTTTCGCTGGAACATCCAGAAACGCAACGAGCTAGGCAGGCTGCTGGATGGCCCGGCAGCGGAAACCTATCCGGCTTTTCTGGATGATCTGCTGCCCTGCTGCGCCCGGATTCTCGCCTTTGCCGGCGACAGCGACCTCTTCTTTGTGGGCCGCTCGCCGGAGAGCATCTTCGACCACCTGAGCGGCCTGCTGCTGGATTCAAGCTGGGCTGATCGCCCGCGCCTGCTGCAATTTTCCATACGCCACTGGCGCTATTACGCCTACGCCGAGCCTGCGCTGATGCGCAAAGAGCAAGAGCAGGAGGCGTGGGCTGCCCTGCGCGCCTATCTCACGTCGCTGGGCCTTCAGCCAGAAGACCTTGCCAGAAGAGAGCGCCCGGTGGCGCTGGTCGATCTGGTGGATACGGGCGGCACCTTCATGAATCTCGTCACACTGCTGCACGAGTGGGCGCAGGAGAATAAGGCCGATTGGGAAGCGGTCAAGCGCAAAGTGCGCATCGTCGGCATCACGCCCCGAGAGAAACAGGGGCCAAACGTCTGGCGCTGGCAGCAGCACGCCGACTGGCTGGCGCTGCTGGCGCGGGGCGCGGTGAAAAACGTCTCGATTCCGCTGCACTTCTGGCAATATCTAGCCGGCGGGCAGGACAAAGTCACCGAATCCTATACGCCCTGGCGCTGGGCCAGCACAGAGGCCGCGCAGCCCTCCTATGCCGACGAGCATCTGCGGGCGCTGCGCCTGGCGGTGCGGCTCTTCGACCTTGGGCGCACCAGAGCGCGCCGGGCGGCCTTTGCCCGCCTGCTCGCGCAGGAGCCAGCGATGAGCCACCCCTGGTTTCGGACTCTGGCACTTGAACTGAGGTAAGCTCAAGACGACGGCGGCCCTGGCCGTTTTTTGCTGCTCGTTGTCATTTTACCCGCTGGCAGAGGCCGTCAGAATATGCCAGAGTCTCGCAAAGAGCTAATCTGTGGACAGTCCCACCATGCCGAAAGGAAGTCTCTGATGCATCCTGATGAACTCTCGCAGCGGTTCAAGCGCCTCACCACCGCCCATCTGGCTGATGCCTGCTTACGGGCCGCTGTTCCCGTTCGCTGCGCTCCGGCTGGCTTGCAGGCAGTCCTGCCTGGGAGCTATATCGCGGGACGGGTCTGCCCTGCCCGGCACGCGGGCAGTGTCGATGTCTTTCTGGAGGCGATGGAGCACGCCGCGCCTGGCGACATTCTCGTTGTCGACAACGCCGGACGCCTTGACGAAAGCTGCGTCGGTGACTTGATCGCCCAGGAAGCTCAGACGGCTGGATTGGGCGGGCTGGTGATCTGGGGGCTGCATCGGGATACCGCCGAATTGCGAGCGATTGGCTTACCGGTCTTCAGTCTTGGCACAATCCCCACCGGACCACAGCGGCAAGACCCACGCGACGCGCAGGCGTTGGAGTCGGCAACGGTGGGGGAATGGACGGTCACGCGGGAAGACCTGGCGCTGGGTGATGACGATGGCGTGCTCTTTCTGCCCGCCGCGCAAGCAGAAGCCCTCCTGACGCTCGCTGAAACCATCCGAGATACGGAGCGCCGTCAGGCCGAACGCATTCGCCAGGGCGTCTCCTTGCGCGCTCAGGTGCGGTTCCATGATTATCTGGCACAGCGCCAGCAGACGCCTTCCTTGACCTTTCGCCAGCACCTGCGGGCAGTTGGCGGCGCTATCGAGGAATGAGTTAGCGGAGACCGCACAGTGCGCGTGTGGGGGATAAGCCAACCCCTTTCCAGCCCTGGAAGCAGCACAGAAAGCCTATTCTGTGCTGTTTTTGTGCTATCTGACGCGCCAGGCGTCCACAGCGATGGCCTTCGCCCGCCAGAGGGTCGTTGGCACGATACTGTTCTTTATGTTATATATAATACATAACAGTTAGAACAGGAGAAGACACCATGAACAAGCGTAAAACCATCTATAGCATCTTGTTGGCCGGCTTGCTGGCAGGAATAATCATTTTCGGTCTTAGCGCGTGCGGCCAGACGCAAAGCGCGACGGCAGCGCAGACAGAGCGCGATGTCACGTATCCAGGCACGGGCGGCGTCACCCTGGCGGGCACGCTGCTCATTCCAGCCCACCCGCAGGGCCAGCGCGTGCCTGCGGCGCTCATCGTGGCGGGAAGCGGGGCGACTGACCGCAACGGCAACGAGCCGGGCGCAGGCGTCACGACCGATGTGTACCAGCAAATTGCAGAACAACTCGCCCAGCAGGGCATTGCCAGTCTGCGTTATGACAAGCGCGGGGTGGGAGCCAGCACACCTGTCCCGCTGCCAAAAAATCCCAATCAGCCCACCCCGGCGGAAGTCGCCAGGGTTCAGGATTTCGCTGCCTGGGCTAACTACGTCGCTGACGCCCAGGCCAGCCTCACATATCTTCAACAGCAGCCTGAGATTGACCCCGCGCACATCGCCCTGATCGGGCACAGCGAAGGCGGCTACATTGTCGAGCAGGTTGCCAGCATGGAACAGACAGCGGGGCATCCAGTGGCCGCGCTGGTCTTGATCAGCGCGCCGGGGCGCACGTATGATGTGGTCTTCCGCGAGCAAGTCGTCAATCTGCTGGCGCGGGAAGATGTCTCAGCCAATACCACCGCGTTTGTCTTGAGCAAATACGATGAGATCATTGCGGGCATCAAGCAGAACGGCCACACGCCGCCTGCCGCGCTGCAAGCGCTTCGGGGGAATCCCGATGTGCCGATGGTGGTAGTCAATCTGCTATCAAGCTCTTTTTCGGCCTATAATGACAAGTTCTGGCAGGGCGCGCTGCAAGTCAATCCCACCGCGCTGGTGGCAGCCTATCCTGGCCCGGTGTTGGTGCTGCAAGGTGAAAAGGATACCCAGGTGTTTGCCAGCCAGGATACCCCGTTGTTGGATGCGGCGCTGAAGAGCCGCAAGCCAGACGATCACGAAATCCTTCTGGTGCCCGGTGCCAGTCACTTCCTGAAGCTGGTGCAACCTGGCGACCCCCAGAGCGGCATCAGCGGGCCTATCGTCGCGTCGGCCACGAACACGCTGCGTTCCTGGCTGGCAGCAAAGCTCTCGGCGGGAACCACGCTCGCAGCTTCTTCTCTGGCGCTCGCCGCCGCTTCCACAAACTGATTCGCAGCGCATAGACCGCGCCCCATCCAGCACGAGGATTCAGCGCTGGATGGGGCGCAAATCTCATGATCAACTAGGCGTACTCGGCGATGACCTTTGCCAGCGCCTCGCGGCTGGGGCGGGTGCGCTCTTGGGGCAGGGTCGCCAGCGCCGCGTCGGGCAGGTGCTCCAGTTCGGGGAAGCTGGGCCGACCCTCGTTCACATAGATCAGGCCGGTGATGAACTCCTGCTTGATATGCGTCTCTTCCAGCAGGCGCAGCGCCGCAAAGCGGTCGGTGGGGTCGTGCGAATGGTCCAGCTTCTTCAGGCGAATATGCGAGCCATCGTGCATGACGACATCAGCCGTTTCGCCCGGCTCGTAATCGACGGTGATCTCTTCGCGGGCCGGAATAAAGGTGAAGTCGTTAATTACCTGCTCGTGCGACTTACCATAGGTGTAGCTCTTGGTTGATTCTTCGTGATCGTTGAAGGTGACGCACGGGCTGATGATGTCCAGCACGGCGGTGCCGCGATGGCTCAGCGCCGCCTTCAGCAGCGCTTCGACCTGGCGCGGGTCGCCCGCGAAGCTGCGCGCCACAAAGCCGCAGTCGGCCACGATGGCTTCCAGGCAGACATCGATGGGCGGGAACTCGTTCAGCCCGGCATACTTGAGCTTCTGGCCTTCGTCTGCCGTGGCGGAAAACTGGCCTTTGGTCAGGCCATAGACGCCGTTATTTTCGATGATATACACCAGCGGGATGTTGCGCCGCACCATATGTTTGAACTGGCCGATGCCGATGCTGCCGGTGTCGCCATCGCCGCTGATGCCAATGGCCGTCAGCGTGCGGTTTGCCAGGGTCGCGCCCGTCGCCAGCGAAGGCATGCGGCCATGCAAGCCGTTGATGCCGTGTGACTGGCTGAGGAAATAGGCGGGCGTCTTGCTGGAGCAGCCGATGCCGCTCAGCTTGATGACCTGCGTGGGTTTCAGCGACAGATCATAGGCCACCGAGATGATGCGGGCAGAGATCGAGTCGTGGCCGCAGCCTTTGCACAATGTGGAGGGCTTGCCCTTGTAGTCGGCGCGCTCAAGACCGATCAGATTGACATTGGGGCCAGAGGGAGGCACTTGCACTGCCATAGTGTTTAACGCTCCTGTTCAAGAATTGCCTGGGCAATCCAGCGGCCCGTCAGCGGCAGGCCGTCACAATGGGAAATCGAGACTATGTGCCCGGCAACGTCGGGCGCTTCGGTTTGCAGAATCTTGTGCATCTGGCCGTCGAAGTTGTTTTCGACGACATAGATGTGTGGGTATTTATGGGCGAACGCCTGGAAGGTCTCTTCGGTGGGCAGCGCGCGCAGCCGCAGATAGCTGGTCTTGATGCCGCGCTTTTCCAGGAAGGAGCGCGCTTCGATGATGCCAGGGTCCGTCGAGCCATAGGCAATCAAGCCGATCTCCGCGCCTGGGGTTTCGTCCAGTTCGGGCCTGGGCACGATGGTGCGCGCCGTCTCGAACTTCTTCGCCAGCCGCTCCAGGTTCGCTTCCCACTCGTCGGCGCGCTCGGTGTAGGCCGCCAGGGCGTTGTGGCCGCTGCCGCGTGTGAAATAGGCCGCCAGCGGGCTGTCGGTGCCGGGCAGCGTGCGGTAGGGGATGCCATCGCCGTCCACATCCTCGTAGCGATGGAAGCCGCCCAGCTTCGTCAGCTCTTCGGCGCTGAGCACCTTGCCGCGATCCATGGGCTTGTCGGGATAGTCGAAGTTCTCGGTCATCCAGAGGTTCATGCCCAGGTCCAGATCGCTGAGCACGAAGACGGGGGTTTGCAGCCGCTCGGCCAGATCGAAGGCGCGCCAGCCGAACTCGAAGCATTCCTTCATGCTGCCCGGCAGCAGGCAAACGTGTCGCGTGTCGCCATGGCCCAGATAGTAGACGGTGAGGATGTCGCCCTGAGAAACGCGGGTGGGCAGGCCGGTGCTTGGTCCCATGCGCTGAATATCCCAGACGACGGCGGGAATCTCGGTGAAATAGGCCAGGCCCGCGTATTCGGTCATCAGCGAGATGCCCGGCCCGGAGGTCGAGGTCATGGCCCGCGCGCCAGCCCAGCCCGCGCCGACGACCATGCCGAGGGCGGCAATCTCGTCTTCGGCCTGGACAATCGCGTAGGAATGTTCGCCGGTTTCGGGGTCGACGCGCAGTTCTTTGGCGTGCTCGCTGAGCGCGTCGACCAGGCTGGTGGATGGGGTGATGGGATACCAGGCAGCGACGGTGAAGCCGCCGAAGATCGCGCCCAACGCGCCGGAAGTGTTGCCATCGATAATAATTTTGCCCTGGTTCGCGTTCATGCGCTCGACGCGATAGGGGTCGCGTTTGGTAATATTTTCTTTGGTGTATTGAATGGCCGCATTGACCACGCCCATATTGAGTTTGACGGGGCCAGCTTTGCCGCTAAAATGGAAGTTTAGGGCTGCTTCAATTTCCGCTACATCGATACCCAGCAGTTCCGCCAGCGCGCCCACATAGACCATATTGGCGACGTAGGGCCGCCGGTCAGCCGTCGCGCCGGAATCTTTCGCCATCTGCTGCACGGGCAGGGTGTAGTAAATGATGTCGTCGCGGCTCTCCTTGAGGTGCCAGTCAGAGGGCATGATGCAGACGCCGCCCGCCGGCAGGCTGGCAATGTCTTCTGCTGCCGTCGCCAGATTCATCGCCACCAGGATTTCGGACTTTTCGCGGCGGGCCGTGTAGCCGTCTTTGCTCAAGCGGATATTGAACCACGTGGGCAACCCCTGAATGTTGGAGGGGAAAAGGTTCTTGCCGCTCACCGGAATGCCCATCTTGAAGAGGGCGCGCAGCAGGGTTGTGTTGGCCGTCTGGCTGCCGGAGCCGTTCACCGTGGCGGCCACAATCGAGAAGTTGTTGACTCCGGCAGGGGTGTCAAACACGTCCTCGCCCAACGCACTTCTCTGTACGTCAGTCACACTCATAGATCGGTCTGCCTTTCTCATCACCACAACTATGTAAGCAGAGAAGAAGGTCTATCTGCTCATATTAGTAAGGTAATTGTACACCCAAATAGCCAGACTTGCACGCGGGATAGTTGCTGAAGATGCGCAAGATAGAAGAAGTTTTTTTCTGGTTTTCAGGCTATCCTTTCAGAGGGACCCGATCTTTTGCTTTCGCCAATCTGAACGCTTGAAAGGAATGCTTGCGATGCATGACCCGGTGACGACCATCGACGCCCGCTACAGTGACCCGGAGGCTGTTGCCACGCCCTGGGAGGAGACGCGCCGCGTGCTCGAAAGCGCCGAGTTGTTCTGGGTTGTCACGGTGCGGGCCGATGGCCGCCCGCATATGACGCCGCTGGTGGCCGTGTGGCTCGATGGGGCGCTCCACTTCTGCACGGGGAGCAACGAACAGAAGGCTCTGAATCTTCACGGAAACCCGCATGTGATTCTGGCGACGGGCAGCATCCAGTGGAACGCGGGGCTGGATTTGGTGTTTGAGGGTGACGCCGTGCAGGTCACGGATGAGGACCGGCTCAAACGTCTTGCCGAGGTGTGGACCACCAAATGGGACGGACGTTGGCAATATGAGATTCGCAACGGCGCTTTTCGCGGCGAAGGCGTTGAGTCGATTCCGGTGTTTTCGGTCACGCCCACCAGGGTCTTCGCGTTTGCCGAGGGTCCCTGCTTCGGCCAGACCCGCCATAAGTTCTAATGTGCGGCTTGCGTAGCCACACGGAGCACTGCGGAGGTTTTACCTGTGAGAAAACTGATCGTCCTCTCGTTCGTGACGCTGGATGGCATCATGCAGGCTCCTGGCGAGCCAGAGGAAGACACGAGCGGCGGCTTCCCGTATGGCGGGTGGTCTGCTCCGCTCTGGGATGACTTCATGAGTCAGGTGATGATCGAGCAATTGAACAAGCCATATGATCTGGTGCTGGGCCGCAAGACCTACGAGATATTTGCGTCGTATTGGCCGCACCAGGACAACGAGCGCAGCCTCATCGCGAGGGGACTCAACAGCGCCAGGAAATATGTCGCCTCGACCACCCTCCAGAAGCTCGACTGGCACAATTCGACGCTGCTGGAGGGTGATGTGGCTCAGGCGATTCAAGCGCTCAAGGGGCAAGATGGGCCGGAACTGCAAGTTCACGGCAGCGGAAATCTGATTCAAACGCTGCTGCGGGGCGATCTGGTGGATGAACTGTGGCTGAAAACCTTCCCGGTCACGCTGGGCACAGGCAAGCGCCTGTTTGGTGGCGGCTCCATTCCGGCAGCCTTTACCGTGCGCGAGGTGAAAACGTCGCCACGCGGCGTCATCGTCGCCTCTTACGAGCGCGCGGGCGAAGTCCAGGCCGGAACGATGGGCTGAGCGTGGCCGAGGAGGCAACGTTGCCTCCTCGGCCACCGGCTCAATTTAGAAGGTGAGGACAACCGTGTCCTGCCGGAGAAAGGCCAGCAGCGTTCTGTCATCGACAGCCACTGCGCCCGCCATCAGAGGCTCCTGGCCTATGCCGGACGGAGCAAACCAGAGTTGACCGCCAGCGTCCAGAAAAGCGCGCAATTTCGGCATAGATTCGCGCAAATTTTTCTCTTTTTCAAACGCGCCTGCCCTGGCAAACCGATTCCAGCTTTTATCCAGATAGATGACCTTTCGCTGGTACAGGTCGGCTGCCGCTGCGCCCAGTTCTATCGCCCTTATGAGCGAATTGATATATTCACTCCCATCAGCAACCATCAGACAAATATTTTCGGCCATTTGAAAAGTCCTCTTTTGTTTTTCTTGTATATTGCGTTATCTCGCGGCCAGCCGCGCCACGTAATCGCGCTCTTCCACGCCGAACCAGGGCGGGTTGCCAGCGGCGGCGTTTTCGGTCATGCGGCCAGGGCGCGACGTGGCCGGGATGGCGACATGGCAGCGTGTGTCGCTGAGCACCCACTTGAGCAGCGCCTGCGCCCAGGTGGTCACGCCAAAGGGAGCGAGTGGGGCAAGATCGGTGTCGGAGGGTGGGCGGCGCATCAGGTTGCCTTCGCCAAAGGGGCGCATGACGACCACGCCAAGGTTCAGATCAGCCGCCAGCGGCAGGATGACGCGCTCCACGTCGCGCTCCAGCGGGTTATAGGGAATCTGGATGGCCTGGATGCGCCCCGTTTGCATCACCAGGGCCAGGTCGTCAAAGGCCGAAGGGCTGTAGTGCGTGGCCCCGATGGCGCGCACGGCGTCACGGCTGCGCAGGCCCTCCAGCAAGGTCAGATGTTCGCGCCAGTTGACCAGATTGTGTATCTGGTAGAGGTCCACGTAATCGCCGAAGTAGCCAAGCGCGCGGTCTATCTGGAGCAGCCCCTCGGCGCGAGTCTGCGCCCAGACTTTGGTGGCGACTATCGCCTGCTGGCGTCGGCCCTCCAAGGCTTTGCCCAGCACGCGCTCGGCTTCGCCATACATGGGTGAGGAGTCGAGGAAGTTCGCTCTCACACTCAGCGCTTCATCGACAATCTGTTTTGCGGTTTGTTCGGCTTGCGCGCCGCGCACATCGAAGGTGCGCCAGGTGCCCATGCCCACCACTGGAACGAGCAGGTCGCTCTGGCCGAGTGTGCGATGTTCCATACTTTCTTCTTTCTTCGTTCCCTCACGAAACGAGCTGCTGCTGGTTCCCATGCACCACCAGCGCTTCCCCATCTCGCAGCGCCTTGAAGTCTAGATCATGCCCAAGGTAGTAGTACACGACCTCGTTGATGGCCGCGGCAAGCTCTTGAGGGCCGGACTGATAGTGAGGCACGATCTGATAGGGCAAGACGCCCAGACCGTCCCAGATAATGGTTTTCTCATAGCCCTCCGGGACTTCGGCGGGATCATCCACCAACTCGATGCCGCGCAGCGTGGGTGCCAGCAGACAGACTCCCGCGCTGTTGCCGCCATACGCCGCCGCATCTTCCGCCAGAGCCTGCGTGAGCAACGTATCGAATCCGCTCTGCTGGCAGGCCCGCCGCAGGACAAACGAATTGCCCCCTCGGACCCACCACAGATGGAATGGCGCAAGCGTCTGGGCAAGCTGGTGGCTTTTGCCGAAATACTGGCGTAAATCGACCTCCTGGGCCTCGAAGCCAAGCTGGCGTAGTTGCCTCTCTTCCTCTGCCAGGCCCATGGCGCGTATGTCGGGGCCAAAGCCATCGAGGGCATTGGCGATGACGGCCACCCGCCTGCCGTCTTCCATCAGAGGCAGCAGCGCCTGGGGCTGATTGCCCAGGCCGCTGGAAGCCAGATATAGCCTCATGCCGGGGCCTCCTTTCGTCTCTGCGGGGCGCTTATCCCCAGCGGCTACTCGCCATCGGGCGTTGGATACTGCGGCGGCGCTTCGCCGTGGCGCTCGGTGATCTGCGGATAGTCGCCGCCGGGCTGCGTGCCACCAGGGATGATGGCTTCCAATTTGATGCGGTGGTCCAGTTCGTCGCCGAAATCGAAGATATAGGCGATCTGCTGCCCCGGCTGAAGCGACAGGTGCTCCAGGCGATATTTGGCGGCGCTGCGCTCGCCTTCGCCAAAGGGGCTTTCATAGGCGGTCTGCCTGTCCCACGGTTTGCCGCTGAGGAAGAAGGCGTAGAGGTGATCATTGTCCCAATTGAACGCCTGCTGGATGGCTTCGTGCAGGTCGTGGAGGGTCTGATCGCCGCGCATTTCGATGCGCCGCCAGACGGATTTCATCCAGTCGAGCTTCACCTGGAAGCGATAGAGCGTGGTCTGCGCGGCCTCCGAGGCCGGTTCGTCTGGCTCCTCCAGCGTTTCATCGTCCAGCCACTCCTCATACATATCCTCGGACGGCGTGAAGCTGACTTCCACGGTGATGCCGCCGCCCAGGCGGGCGCGATGGGTTAGCGTTTCGTCGGGCACGAGCGGCGCTTCCAGCGTGGCGCGGAAGTGGCTGAAGAACTGGTTGAGCGCCTCCAGCGCCAGCGTCAAGGCTTTGATTTCGCGCTCGTCGGTTGGCTCCTGCGGCTCCTGACCGGCGAAGGTCTTCAGAAAGGTAGGCACGCCCTCGCGCGAGGCCGGTTTCAGGCCGTGCGCGGCCATCCAGTCCAGGTATGTGGGGTCGCAGTCGTCTTTGGGCGTAAAGAAGCAGACAAAGCCCTCTTCGGTGATGTTCCAGATGTCCTGCCCTTCGGCGTTCGCGTCGCCCAGCAACTGGCCCAGCACCATGCGCACTTCGTCGGGCGGAATCTGGTCGATGGGCACGCCCGACTGCCGCAGCATCTCCACGGCCTGGTCGATGAAGGGATTGTTGGCCTGCGCCTCTCTGCCGTGTTGCAAGACGCGCTGAAACGCCTCCAGCGAGTTATAGAAGGCGACGCCTTCGGCCAGGCCCGCGCCACCCAGAATGCAGGCGTAGAGCGTGGGAACGTCGGGCTGCGGCCCCTGTTCGCCCAGGGTGATGACCAGCGGCGGATGATCGGGCAGATAGAGCCAGGGTTCGCGCCGCCAGAGGCCCGCCGCAGCGGCATAGAGCGGCGTTAGCAGCGCCTCTGGGGCGTCCCAGGCGAACGGCTCAGGTGGCCCGGCATCTTCATCGGCCCCAAGCTGCTGCGCCAGCGATTGAAACGCGGCGTCGAAGGCGGGGATGTCGGACTGATAGGCCACCTCGACGCCCAGCGGGCCAAAGATGTCCTGGGCGGCCTGGGCCAGCGGCTCGTCGTTGATGATGAGCCTGGCGGGCAGGCTGCGCTGCACCTGCGGAACGGCTGCCCGACTTTTCTTGCCCTCGCGCGCTTCGGTGATGCTGCTGATGGGCGTGGGCGGCGGCTGAATCAGCGCCAGCGTCAGCGTTTCCAACGCCTCGGTGACACCATCATCCTGGTTGGCGAGCGGGTTGATGACATCGCTGGTGCGCAGGATGCCGCCCGGTTCATCCAGCCAGATGACAAGCTGTGCCTGAAAGGTTTCGCTGCCTTCGCGGAGATACAGGCCAAGCTGCCGCTTGCCGCCGAGGATGGTCAGGTCTGCGCGACGCGGCAACTGCGCGAGCAGTGCCAGATCGCTTTTGCGTGGGCCGCGCTTTTTGGGCATAGGTGCCTCTCTTGCTTCCTCCCCTTGCCACAGGAAAGGCGATTATGAATATCAGTATAAGCCCGCGCTGCACTGCGCGTCAAAGTCCACAGCTATTAGCACCTACCGCCAGGTTGTGCGCCGGAATAGAATGTGGAGAGAAGATAGCAAAGGAAGGCAACACAGATGACTCAGGCATACAGCAGCCAATCTAACCGCTTGTTAGGCTATCCCGATGATGCGAGGCTCTTGATTATCAACGCTGATGATTTCGGGCGGTCCCACGGGTGCAACGCGGGCATTCTGCGGTCGCTTCAGGAAGGGGTGGTCACGTCGACAACCCTGATGGTGCCGTGCCCATGGTCGCCACACGCCATGCAGATGCTCAGCGACCACCCTGAGATTGCCTTCGGTATCCACCTGACCATCGTCAGCGATCTGCCGCTGTATCGGTGGGGGGCGGTCACCTCCAAAGATAAGGTGCCCTCGCTGATCGATGAGGCGGGCTATTTCTACGGCTATGACCGCATCCCTGAATTGCTGGCGCGGGCGCAGCTTTCCGACGTAGAGGTCGAGTTCCGGGCACAGATCGAGGCGGTGCTGGCGAAATCGCTCCAGCCTACCCATCTGGATTGGCACTGCCTCTATAACGGTGGCCGGGCAGACATTTTCGAGCTAACTGCCAGGCTGGCGCGAGAATACGGCCTGGCGCTGCGGGTCTTTGATCGCGCGACGGGCGAACCTCTGCGGCGCGCAGGTTTGCCGACCCCTGAGCATCCGGTGGTGGATACCTATAGGCTGGGCGCCGATGGGAAAGCAGCCTGGTTTGCCAAGGCGCTTCGGGAATTGCCGAGCGGGTTGAGCGAGTGGGCAGCGCATCCCGCGCTGGGGACGCCTGAGGTGCAGGCGTATGACCCGGTGGGCTGGCGGGCGCACCCGGCGGATTTGGAGTTTTTCACCTCGCCGGAAGCGCGCCAGATCATTGAGCAGGAAGGAATTGTGCTGCTGAGCTATCAGCCGCTTCAGCAGGTATGGCAAGCGCGGCGTTAGCGAGGTATAATTGAGGTGGGCGAAGCATGGGCTTCGCTCTTGAGAAGCTGGCGGACATGGGTCCATGGCAAGCTAGTTGAAGTAGCAGTTTAGTCGTTCCAGGTGTGTAGGGCATTCGTATGCTCTACCCCAATGAGTCCGCACAGAAGGTGCGCCTGGCTGCGGGATGGCGGTTACGCCGCCGCACGCAGGGGCACGGTGTTCTGTGCTGCTCGTCGGGGTAGAGCCGCAGAGATAGAGGCTCGATTCCGACGGGAATCGGGCCTTTTTGTTGGTCAAAGAGGCCCTGTGCTGCCGGAGATGTACATCTCCAGGCGTATCAGGAAAGGACAACACACGATGGGAGACACTCACATGGACCCAGCGGCCTTCAAGGCCCAGCAGCGCGCGCAGTGGAGCGATGTTGCGCAGGGCTGGCGCGCGCATTGGGCAGCCTTCGAGCGTGGCGCGCAGCCACTCAGCGATCGGATGATGGCGCTGGCGCGCATTGCGCCGGGCCAGCGGGTGCTCGACGTGGCGACGGGTATCGGCGAACCAGCGATGACTGCGGCGCGGCTGGTTGGCGCGAACGGCTCGGTGGTGGCGATTGACCAGGCCCCGCAGATGCTGGCTGTGGCGCGTCAGCGCATGCAGGAGGCCGGAATCGGGAATGTCGAGTTTGTGGAAGGGGACGCGGAGGCCGTGCCGCTGCCGCCCGATGCCTTCGACGCGGTGGTCAGCCGCTGGGGGATTCTGTTCTTCCACGATCCCGTGGGCGCGCTGGCCCGCTTCAGAAACAGCCTCGTTCCAGGCGGGTGGCTCGCCGCCGCCATCTGGGGGTCGCCGGAGCGCGTGCCCATGATTTCCTTGCCGTTTTCGGTGCTCAGCCGCAGGATGGGGCAGCCACCTCCAGCCCGGAGCGGCCCCAACCCCTTCGCGCTGTCCGACCCGGCAAAACTGGAGCAGACGCTGCGTGACGCTGGCTTTGCGGAGGTACAGAGTGAGCCGTTTACTGTGACCTTCGCGTTTGCCTCGGTGGATGAATTGCTGGCTCATCTGGGAGCGGTTTCAGGGCCAGTACGTATGATGATGGCGACGGCGAGCCAGGAGGACCAGACCGAGTTCTGGGGGCAGCTTGCTGAGGCCGCCGCCGCGTTTACGGAGGCCGATGGGATGATTCGCCTGCCGAATGCCTGTCTGATTACCGCTGGGCGTCGCTGAGCCAGCACCAGGCGCGTCCTACTTCAAGACACGGAACCACAGATCGGTTCTGGTCGGAGACTCGAAGACTCGCGTTCGTTGCAGTTCCACCTGCGTGTCGTCACGTGGCTCGAAGAAGCGCAGCCCACCGCCCAGCAGGACCGGAACGACGCCGATGTGGATTTCGTCCACCAGCCCGGCGCGCAGGCATTGCTGCGCGGTCTGCGCGCCGCCAACCACCGTGATCTGCTTGTCGCCTGCGGCGGCTCTGGCCTGCGCGATGACGCTTTCAATGCTATCGCTCACGAAGGTCACCGTCAATTGATCGTTCAGCCCTTTGGGCATCTGCGCTGGAATATGATGTGTCAGGACAAAGATCGGCACCTGATATTCGTAGCCGGTCAAATCGCCTTCGGCCAGGTCATAGGCGCGGCGGCCCATCACTACCGCGCCAGTCATGCGGATTTCTTCGCGCAGCATCTCGGTCTGGTGCAGCGCGTCAAAATCTGGATACAGTGGGCCGAGATCGCCATTGCGGTCAGCCATAAACCAGTCCAGCGACATGGTTGCGCCGATAATCACCTTTCCCATAGTCACCTCCGGTGGATTGTGTGAACGGTTCCTGCCCACCAGTTTACGCGCTGCCCGCGACAAATACTTCTCCCATCTTGCTGATTCTGCGCGCAGGTCTGCAAAACGGTGAGGCGTCCACGCGCACAGGCGCTAGCCGGTGGTTTGCAGCCCGGCGGCGATGCCGTTGATGCTGTGGTGGATGGCATCGAGCAGGGTCGCGCGGGTTTCGGGCGGCGCGTCGTCTGGCAGGGCGCGATAGCGGCGCAGCAGGGCGATCTGCGCCAGGTGCAGGGCGTCCACGTAGGGATTGCGCAGCTTGATGGAGCGCGCCAGTCGCGACGATTGCTCCAGCAGTTCTTGCTGCTGCGTGACCTGGAGGATAGCGGAGACGCTGCGGTCATATTCGGCTTCGATCTGGCGGAACGAGGCCAGCCCATTCTTCGCCAGCGTGGTATAGCGCCGCAGGGTGGGCATATCGCCCGTTCCCAGGCTAAGCTGCGCGTTGTCCAGCGCCATGGCGAAGAACTGCCAGCCGCGATACATGGCCTGCAAGCGCTCCAGGCCGCCCGCGTCGATTTCGGCTTGCAAGGCCGTGCCCAGGCCAAACCAGCCGGGCAGGTTGGCGCGCACCTGGGTCCAGCTAAAGACCCAGGGGATGGCGCGCAAGTCTTCCAGCGTCAGGGCGGTTTGGGCATGGCCTGCGCGGCTGACCGGACGCGAGGCCAGGTGCAAGCTGCCCAGTTCGGGGAAGGGCGTGGCCTGGCGGAAAAAAGCCAGCGATTCGGGCGAATGCTTGATCCACGCTTCGTAATGCGCCTGCGACGATCTAGCGAGCCGCTCCATGGCCTCGACCCATTCTGCCAGCGGCCTGGCCCCTGCGGTGCTGGGCGAAGACACCAGCAGGTGATGGATGATCTGCTCGAAGTGGCGCTCGGCAATGGCCGGGTGGCCGTAGCGCGCGAAGATGACTTCGCCTTGCTCGGTGACTTTGAGCTTGGGCTGGCGCGCTTCGGGTGGGCGCGCCAGAATGGCCCGGCCCATTGGCCCGCCGCCGCGCCCGACCGCGCCGCCGCGTCCGTGAAAGATGAGCAATTCGATGCCCATCTCTCCCGCGGCGTGGGCCAGCGCCTCTTGCGCGCGGTAGGTGTGCCAGGTGGCGGCCAGATAGCCGCCGTCTTTGTTGCTGTCAGAATAGCCGATCATGACCTGCTGGCGATTGCCCCGCGCCCCCAACGCCGCGCGATAGGCGGGGATGCTGAGCAGGCGCGTGAGGATGTCGCCGCAGGTTTGCAACTCCTCGATCTCTTCGAAGAGCGGCACGATGTCCAGGCGACAGGTGGCGGGTGCGTCGGATTTGCCCGACCAATCGAATAAGCCCGCCTCGCGCGCCAGGAAGAGTACCGCCAGCACGTCAACCGGCGCGTGGCTCATCGAAATGACGTAGGTCTGGCAGGCGCGCGGGCCGGAGCGCCGCTGGATATCGGCGATGGCGCGGAAGGTGTTGAGTGTTTCGCGGGTCAGCGGCGAAAGCGCGTCGGGCGGCAGAGCCAGCGGCGAACCGGCAAGCTGGTGCTCCAAGAGGGATTGCTGCTCGGCTTCGCTGAGGGCGGAGTAGTCCACGCCTTCGGCAAGCTGAAGCAGTTCGGTGATGGCGGCAGTGTGGCGGGCGGAGTGCTGGCGCACCTCAAGCTCGGCCAGGTGAAAGCTGAAGACCTGCACGCGGCGCGCCAGATCGAGGATGGGGCCGTTGGCGATGCGCTCGCCGCCGTAGGCCAGCAGGCTCTCTTGAACGAGACGCAGATCATCGAGTAGCGCTTCGGCCTGCGTATAGCCACCAGGCTCATCCTGCTCGGCGCGGCGCAGGCGCTCGGCAATCAGGCCCAGCTTGCGGCGATAGGGTTCGTCGGCCCAGCGTTTGACGCGCTGCGTGCCCAGGTCGGCGCGGTCACGGTCAAGCGAGGCCATCAGTTCAGGCGACGCGCCCACCAGCCGCTCGGAGATGCTGAGATCAAGGCCCAACGCCTGCACTTCGTCGAGATAGCGCTGCAAGACGGCTGAGCGCGCCAGGCGGGCTGAGGCGCGGGTGACTTCGGCAGTGACGGCGGGGTTGCCGTCGCGGTCGCCGCCGACCCATGACCCCAGGCACAGAAAGGGCGCGATGTCGGCGTTTGCCAGGGTAGGATAGGCCGCGCTGGTGGCGGCTTCCAGTGTGCGGTGAATGCGCGGCGCGAGATCATAAAGGGTGCCAGAGAGGAAGGTCAGGACGCTTTGCACTTCGTCCAGGACGGTGGGGCGCTCGATGTTGGTTTCGGCGGTCTGCCAGATAAGCGTGATACGCGCGCGCAGCGTTTCCAGCGTGGCGGCGCGCATGCGCGGCGTAGCGCGTGGGTCGTTGAGTTGTATCAAGAGATCGGCGGCGCGCGCCAGGTGATGCAGGAGGGTGCGGCGGCGGGCTTCGGAAGGATGGGCCGTGAAGACGGGATGCACTTCAAGCTGCTGCAAGCTGGCCTGAACGGCATCGACTCGCACGCCAGCGCCGCGCAGCGTTGTCAGCGCGGCGGCGATGGATTCGCGCTGCGGCGCGCCCGTTTGCTCGCGCTCGCGCAGGGTGCGCACGCGGTGATGTTCTTCGGCCAGGTTAATCAGATGGAAGTAGACGCTGAAAGCGCGAACCAGTTGCAGCAGGCGATCAGTGGGCTGGCGCTGCGCCCATTGCAGCAGGCTGCGCTCTTGCGCGGCATCATCCACGTTACGGGAGCGCAGGGCGATGGCGGCTGTGCGCACGTATTCGACGGCGGCGAAGAGTTCTGGCCCGCCTTGCTCGCGCAAGACATCGCCCACCAGTTCGCCCAGCAGGTGTACGTCGTCGCGCAGCAGATCGATGGGTTCCGCGCGGGGCGCGGCGGCTGGCTGGCGCAGCGGTTCAGAGCGGCTGCGCGGCGCTGCTCCCCCGCGCCCAGGCGCTTCGGTGTTCATGGATACCATCCTTTTGGGAGCCTGCAACGTTGGGGGCGTCCATCTGTTTCTTTAGAAGAAGCATACCGAAAGTATGGGCTGGGCGCAAGGGGTATTTATGGCGCGACGTTCGGCGCGGGAGCCGCGTCGCCAAGCAAGTGCTGTGTGCCCCACGCGATGATCGACGACAGGATGGGCAGCAGGCTCTGGCCGAGCGGTGTCAAGCTGTACTCCACTTTGGGCGGCACCACCTGATATTCGGTGCGCGTGATGAGGCCAAAGGCCGCCAGGGTCTTCAGTTCGCGGCTGAGCACACGGGGCGCGATTTCCTCGCTGCCGCTGATGTCGCGCAAGAGACCTTTCTTGATTTCCCCGTAGCGGCGCGGGCCTTGCTCAAGCGCCCAGATGATGCGCAGTTTATATTTCCCGTTAATCATCTCCTGAAACCCATACACGGGGCACTCAAAACGGGTTTGCACCGTGGCGCTTGCTCGCGTTTTCCTCATTGCATACCTCCGATACTATCCTTTATGTCCCTATTTGAGCCAATGGTATCATTTTTGTCCCTACTTGTAAAGATGTATGTAGGTAGGTATTATTTACCAGGGGCAAGCAAGGTCGTAGATGTCACGAAAGGAAACGAACGATGATTCTTGTAACCGGAGCCACCGGGCTGAACGGCAGCGAGTTGGTGCAGCGCCTTTCGGCAAGGGGTGTTCCTGTGCGCGCGCTGGTGCGCAGCGTCGCCAAAGCCGAGCGGCTGGCCGCGCTGCCGCTGGTGGAGGTTGTGGAGGGCGATATGGCCCGCCCGGAGACGCTGAGCACCCCCCTGCAAGGAGTAGAGCGCGCGATGCTCATCTCATCTTCGGACCCGGCCATGTTGGAGGTGCAATCGAACTTCATTGAAGCGGCCCGCAAGGCGGGCGTCAAACACGTCGTCAAACTTTCGGGAATTATGCCGGAACTGGACTCCCCATTTCGCTTTGCGCGGATGCACGGCGAGATCGAACGCAGGCTGGAGGCGTCGGGGATGGCCTTTACGCATTTGCGCGCTGGCGAGTTTATGCAAGCCTATTTTCGGCGGGTGCCTGCCATCATCTCCAAGGGAGCCTTGTATCTGCCGATGGAGGATGCAAAGATTGCGTCCATCGATGCCGTCGACATTGCCGAGGTGTCTGCTGATGTCCTCACCAGCGATGGGCACGAGGGGAAAATCTACCCGCTCACCGGACCGGAGGCGCTGAGTATGGCCGAGGTGGCGGAGCGGTTGTCTGCCGTCACCGGAAAGCACATCGAATACGTGAACATCTCGCCGGAGGAAGCGACGCGGGCCAATCTGGCCGTTGGCGTCCCTCCATACAATGCCGAGGCCCTGGCCGAGCTTTTTGCCGAGCGGCGCAAAGGCAAGGAGGCGCAGGTCTGGACAACCATCAAGGTGGTGTTCGGGCGACGCCCAACGAGCTTTGCGGAGTTTGCCCAGCGCAACGCGGCGATCTTTCGCGGCGAGCAGCCAGCGCCGAAGCTCTGAAACTGTCTTTGGCAGGCTGGGGTGCAAAGCAACGATGATGCGCGATGAGTTCCGGGCAAGATTGGTGTTTTATTGATGGAGCCTGATCGCGTACGAAATAATCTCATCTGATGGAGGGTTCATTGATGGAACCGATAGTGCTTTTTGGCCTGCAATTCACCTTGAGCCTGGTGGTGTATTTGCTCCTCGCCTTCTGGTATGTCGCGCCGCGCTTGTCGCTGCTGCCACGCGCGAGCGCTTTAATGCCCTTGCTTTGGGTTCATGCGTTTCGCATTGTTGGCGGGACGATTCTGGCGCCCGGCGCGGTCGGTGCTGGTGTGCCCTCAGACTTTCGCGTGATGATCGGCTATGGCGACCTGGCAACGGCGGTTCTGGCCCTGGTGGCTTTGATTGCGCTGCGATGCCGCCTGCCTGGCGCTTTGGCGTTGGTCTGGCTCTGCCTGGGCGTTGGGACGCTGGACACGGCGAATGCCATTGTGCAATCGGTGCGCGACAGCGTGTTCAGCTATGCGCTGGGCGTGAATTGGGTGATTGTGACCATCTATGTGCCCGCCTTGTTGGTGAGCAGCCTGTTGATGGTCTTGCAGTTGGTGCGGTCGAATCGCGTCGTCAGCAAGGAATATGCTGCGTCGCAAGCGTAGTTTCTGACCCGCGCACTGGCAATCGGCGCAAGAGAGGAGCAGATGAGATGGCAACGCAGCATCTCATCTGCTCCTCTCTTGCGCTCTGCATCAGATGAAGGTGCATTTCTGGCCCTCACTTTGCTAGCTCTTTCCTTTGATTGCTCCATTTTGCCTTTGAAAGACGCTCAGAACTGGTCGATTCTGTTGGCCCGAGTATCAACTGCCACCAAGTATGCTATTATAGAGAAAGAAAATCTGCCGCTCTTTGGCCTCGCATATGGAAGGCAATCTCAAGGAGGAACACTGCCATGCACGAAGTAACCGTTCTCATTGTGGAAGACAATGCTGATCTCTTGGAGTTGCTGTTGCAATCGCTTCCTGATCTGGGAGGATTTCGGGTCTTCGGGGCAAAAGATGGATTTGATGGCTTGCTTCAATTTGAGCGGCTGCGCCCTGATTGTGCCGTCGTGGATATTCGTATGCCGGAACTGAATGGCTATCAGTTTGTGCGTGCCCTGCGTGGCGACCCGACGACGGCTCAGACGCCGCTCATCATCCTGACCGCTTTGCAGACGGACCGTGATCGCTTTGCCGGTCTGGCTTCGGGGGCCGACCTCTTTCTGAACAAGCCTATTTTGCCGTTTGACCTGGCGCAAGCCATCCAACAGGTGCTGGCACGCACCGCTGCCGAGCGCGCAGCGGCCTATGACGCTCTGGTGGAGCAGAGCGCAGAACAGGGGATTCTGGATGGAAGGGCAGAGGAACGCTATTCCCTGCCCTCCTTTCCCTTCTTCGAACAGCCGGGATGATCGCCTCTGCTCGTCGGCGGCAGCCTGAGATGCCCGTTGTGTGCCTGGCAGCTATCCTGGTATGGGCATTTGATATCGCCCTGATGCTTGTGACCAGACATGATTGGCGTACATCGAATGCTGGCTGAACTGCATATATGCCTGCACCAGCCGGGCATCCGGAGGCCACCAGCCCCACTGGCGCGGCAGGTGGTCGACCAACTGCTGCCACCGCTGGATTTCTTGATTGTGCCAGCCGACAATCGTTTGGATGGCGGCTTCGGTCGTGCATCGCTGTTCGGTTTGCACGATATGAACGAGGTTATGGACATCGCCGCTCGCGCATTCCTTCTCGAAGGAGAAGATGTCATTGGCCCAGCAAATGACGTTGTTGGCGGCGTCCAGCGGGGCCTGAAACTCGTCGCTGGTATAGATGCGCTCCGGCAAGGTGTGCCCCATGCTTAGATCGACCAGCAGCGCCAGGGTGCGCCAGCCGCTGGTTTTCCGCCGGTAGGGCAGGTATTCACCGACGCTGGGGACACGCTGGTCAGCGCGATTGCGCGCCTCCCATTCGTAGGCTGAAAAGCTGTCCGCCAGGGCGCTGGCAAAGCGCTGTTGCCAGGCGCGAGCGCTATGGCGCGCCATCCGTTCCCAGATGTCGGCCAGCACTCGCAGCAGCGGTGGAAGGTCGCAGGGAAGCGGGGTATCCTGAAGCACTGCTAACAGATGGTCAAAGAAGCGCCGCAGGGCAGCGGGTTGGGCGGTCGCCGCGCCGGTGTCGTCGTAGTCATCCAGGAAGAAGCCCCAACAACTCCAGTCGTGGATGATGGTTAAGATGTCCCAAGGAGCGTGGGGATAGGTGGCAGCGACCAACTGCCAATACCGGGCGGCCTCAAAGCGGCTGAGGTCGGCCTCGGTTTGGACCAGGCCGACACGTTGAACCCAGTCGCGCCCATAGGCGCGCAGACGCTCGGCCTGGGGGTGTACCTTCCCTCCAAACGGATTTTCCAAAGAAAATACCAGGGGCGAGACGCTGGCAGACACAGGAGACTCTCCTTCAGTTAGAGGCTTCTGGCAAAAACATATGAGGAAGACACCTACAGGGAGGGAGTACAAGCTGTCTGCGGCTAAGAATGCTTGACGGGTTGTCTGGTGACAGGCGTCGGGCACCACGGAAGCTGGATGTGGAACGTCGAACCTTCCCCGCTCACTCCGGTGCTCTCGACCCAAATGGTGCCGCCCATGGCGGTTGCCAGCGCCCGGCAGAGATAGAGTCCCAACCCATTCCCTGCTGTGGTAGACGCAAGATCACGCGGGAGACGCACAAAACGGTTGAACAATAAATCCACCTGATCGGGGGGAATGCCCCAACCGTAGTCGCGCACGGTGATGTCAACCAGACTTCGCGCTTTGGTGCCCTGGCCGCGCTTGCTCTCGTTCCCTGATGTTGGCTTCTGCACAACGGCAGCACCTACAGCAATAGGCGTGCCAGGCGGCGAGTATTTGCCTGCATTGGAGAGTAAATTGGTCATGATCTGCTGAAGGCGTACCGGCTCTCCCCACACCGCTAAATCATCGGCGATGTCGAAGGTGACCTGTCTATCGGCGAGCTTCGCTTCGCGGGAATCGACCAGTTGGAGGGCGGTGTCGCAGACGGCACGTACCGCGACCGGCTCGGGGCGGTCAATCCGATGGTCATCGATGCGCCGCACATCCAGAATGCTCTGGATAAGCTGCATCAGATGATCGCCCACGTCGCGCGCTTTTTGAAAGGAACGTGTCACCTGTTCCGGGGAAAGCGTGGTCCAGGCACGTTGCAGATAGTCCAGATAACCCAGCACCGTCATAACAGGCGTGCGTAATTCGTGGTGGACGTTGGTGATAAAGCGTTCCTTGAGTTCCTCAAGTTGGCGCGTGTGAGCATACGCCAGACTTACCTCGCGCAGCGCCTGCTGATAGCTGGAGGCCATCAGTCCCGAAATGGTGAACACAGCCCACTCCTCTAAGATGCCGGTGCTGAGAAAGAGACCAAGCTCCGATGAGGCGTAGGCGAGTCCAAAAACGATGGTGACGATATTCATCAAGACCGTTGTGACAAACGCCAGGCGGGCATTGCCAAACAGGCCAGCCAACATGATGGCGACGATCAATGAGAAAAACTGCACATATGCAAACGAATCAGCCTGATGTCCCCACGCAGATGACCAGAAATAGAGGAAGCCAATCCCAGTGATATCGACCCCAAGGAGCAGGCAAACGGTTGCTGCCTGAAGATGCTTCCTGGCCGCCAGCGCGGCCACCGCGAAAAAAGCGCCATCGCACACCAGGAGCAAACCGGCAGTGAGCCAGCCGACGCTCTGCTGCGCATGCGGGAGACGCCAGACGACCAGAACCAGATAGCAGAGCAAGAAGATGCTGAGCAAGACGAAGAAGGCCCGACCGATGACCGCGATGATTTGCAGGCGTTTGGACTGCATGTACTTCATGGCGATCTGCGCGTCATTTGTTTCTGAGGGAAGAGGTTGGGCTAGCTGATCCTCATCCTGAGCCAGCGAGAGAGGAGCCATTGAACGATCCATGTCGAACCTCCACTTCAGAGTGTTCTGCTCGTGTGAGAGCTTTCCATGCAGCGGACCTTATGTTGTGAGGCGTTCTGCGTTTCAGCAAAAAGAAAAACCCTTCACCTCATGCGGTAAAGTATAGCACACTTGCTGTCAAAAAGTCACGCTGGTAGAGTGTGGTTGGGCATCGGTCTGGATTGTGCAGGTTGCAAAGGGCGACTGGAGAAGAGAATGCACTTTTTGAGCGCATCATTTCCTAGAGAGGCCCGGTGCGGGAATGGCTTCCTTCCCGAACACAACTGGGACTCCACCTGCCAGGAAGGGTTCAGGCGCTGGGACTCCAAGCCTGGGGCAACGCCTCGGGTATGACCTGGTCCTCCTGTGTGCCTTTCTGGCTGCGGCAATGGTTCTGGTCTATCAAGTTGTGGTCAGTCTGCTCCAACCTCCCTGGATTGGTTTGGTGACCGACTGGATGCGGGCGGCCCTGACCTGGCCTGCGTTGCTGGTGGTCCTGCTGGTCTGTTTCCGGCTGGCTCGCGCCAAACGCCTGGGTGCGCGTTCCTGGGGGCTGTTCAGTCTGGCGCTGGTTTCTTATGCGTGGGCGCGGACCTTGTGGTCGGTAGATGATCAATTCATCTTTCCCAACCACGTGCCCTTCCCATCGCTGCCTGATATTTTCTTTGTCCTCCAGTATCCATTCCTCTTGCTGGCTGTCTTCTTTTTGCCAGGTGGGCCGCTCAATTGTTCCCGGCTGAAGCTTATGCTGGACAGCCTGCTTATGCTGGGCGCTGGAATTGCATTGTCCTCTTACTTCTTGCTGGTCCCGCTTTACCTGCAAAGCCAACTCTCGACCACGGGCAAGTTGATCATCCTGGGCTATCCCATCGCTGATCTGGTGCTGCTCTTTGGTCTGTCCGTGACGTTCCTCTATCGCCAGGGGCATCAGGTTCGCGCGAGTCTGGTGCTCTTGATCGTGGGATTTCTGTGCCTGTTTATTGCTGACTCTGGAGTGGCCTGGCTCCTCCTCTACCATATCAGTTTCCAGGCGGGAAGCCCGCCTGATTTCTTCTGGATGGCCTTCTATTTGCTTCTTCCCCTGGCTGGCCTGGTGTGGCTGCGCTGCCCTGAGACTGTAGCGGCCCCCGCCGGGGCAGGGCAAGCGAGAGGGCATTTTATAATGCGCCCGCAGCGAGGGGATATCGAACAAGCCCTACGCTTCCTTTCGCCATTGGCCGCCGCGTTGCTGGCGAGCGCGATGATCGGCGTGCAGGCCATCATCTCACCCGTTCGGCTGGTACATCCGCTGGTGCCTGTGCTGATGATTTTCGGGCTGCTGCTGGTGGTTCTCATCCGTCAGGGCCTTGCCGTGCTGGAGCAGGCCCAGGTGCAGCGGGAACGCGAAGAGGCCCACGAGCGCGAACAAGCGGCGCAAGCTAATGAACGCATTCTGCGCGAGGCCAATCGGCAGTTGGAAACCTTTCTCGGGATGGCAAGCCATGAACTCAAAACGCCCTTGACCTCCATCGGGATGGGATTGCAGATGATTCAACGCCGCCTTGCACGCCTGGTCGGGTCTCTGCCGGAGGCTGCTGAAAACGGGCTTCCCCAGGCTGAGGCCGTGCAGGCGCTGGCCGAAACCACACGCCAGCAGGGAGAGCGACTGAACCGGCTGGTCAATGACCTGCTGGATACCTCGCGCATCCAGGCAGGGCGACTCGACCTCCAAAGGAAGCAAGTTGATCTGGCGGTCATCGTGCGCCGCGCAGTTGAAGAGCAGCGCCAGGCAGCGCCGGAGCGGAACATCCTTCTTCATCTCCCCCCCAAGGGGCCGATCTCTGCCTGTGCTGATGCGGAGCGCATCGGCCAGGTGGTGACGAATTTCCTAACCAATGCGCTCAAATATTCGGATGAGGAGCAGCCTGTTGAGGTAGGGATGCAGGAAGACGGCCAGCACGGGTGTGTGTGGGTGCGTGACCACGGGCTGGGGATTCCGCAAGACGAGCAAGAACTCATCTGGGAGCGCTTTTACCGAGCGCGGGGAATTGAAGTCCAGAGCGGCTCTGGAATCGGGCTGGGCCTTGGGCTGCATATCAGCAAGACCATTATTGAGCAACATGGGGGGAAGGTTGGGGTCCAGAGCAGCCCCGGCCACGGCTCGACGTTTTGGTTCACGCTGCCGCTCTTTTTAGGACCACCTTGTCCAGGCCATGATGCTCTTGCCGACTAGCTCTGCTGCTCGGGCTGTGAGGTGCTTTCCTCTTCAAAGCGCACCCCATAGCGCCCGCTGAGATAGTCGTACATCTGGTCGGTGAAGCGCTGCGGATTGGCGAAGCCGCGCGCCTCTGGCTTAATTTCAGATAGCTGAATCATCAGGCTGGTTTCGCCGTTGCGATAGTGGCAGTAGAGCGACCAGCGCTCGTTGCGCTCCAGCAGCATGAAATCCGAGGAAAGCGTTCCCGAGGTGTTTTCGCCGCGCTCTGCCCGGCGCTTTTCGGCGTAGCGCGCGAGATGCTGATAGGCTGCCTCTAAATTATCGACGACGAAACCAAGATGATGCCAGCGGCTGGGCAGGCCGTCGGACAGCGGGGCGATTTCTGTGCCAAAACAGAAGATGGCCGTGTTGCCGGTGGTCAAGACGGTCTGGTGGCGATCATCACGGACGACGGTCATCCCCAACGCTTCACTCAGAAAGATTTTGGCGTCGGCGCGGTCTGCAACGGTGATGGCAATATGATCGAACCCCAGGTTGGTCCAGGGGACGTTTGCCGCACCCTCGGCCATCTCGCGCAGTGGGGTGGCCTCGACATGGAACGTGTGCGTCTGGAAGTGCGCGGCTGTTTCGCCGATGAACATGTCTGGAAAGATTTCTTCGCCACTCTGCGTGCTGATGCGGATGCGATGCCCTTTCAATTGCTGCGCTGGCACGGTTTGCTCTAATACTTCGTGAAAAATCGCCATTGGCCCGGCTTCCGTCGTATACATGTCGCCGTTCACCAGGAGGGTCAACGGCACCAGGTCGGGCCTTTCGCCCGTTGGCATTTCCTGTGGGGTGCGCTCTGCCATGCGTTTACGCGCCTTTCTTATATTCATCTGTATTGGTCGAGCAGCTTGCGTTTCACGCTTGTTCTCTCTTCTCATCACTTATGGTAAGGCAAGAGATTGGAGTATTGCAAACACCTGTGCAGCACGCCTTTGCATCTGGCCGCCAAGGTGTGTTACCTGTTAAGGGACAGAGAATCACTGTATCCAGAAAGGGCCATGAAGGATGCCGATTACCGTATTAGGGCTTGGCGGAAGCTTGCGGGAAGGCTCGACGACGGAGCGCGCGCTGCGCATCGCTTTGGAGGGCGCGCAGGCAGAAGGGGCCAGCGTGGCATTGTTGACGCCAGGGCTGGCGTCGCTGCCCCTTTTTGACGGCACCTATAGCCTGGAGGGGTATGCAGCAGCAGACCAGCAGGCGATTCTTGGGCTGCTCGATGCGGTGCGGCAAGCGGACGGCCTGATTATTGCCTCGCCGACCTATCATAATATAGTGAGCGGCGCGGTGAAAAATATGCTCGATTTTCTCGAACTGCTGAAAGAGGACCAGCCACCGCGCCTGGAGGGCAAGGTAGTTGGCCTGGTGACCGTGCAGGAAGGGACTTCTGGGACCGGCAATAACACCCTGACGACGATGCTCCTGGCTGCCCGCGCGATGCGCGCCTGGGTCGCGCCCACCATGCTCTCGATTCCGGCTTCGCGCACCGCCTTTGATGCAGCGGGGCAGCCCATCAATGCCGCCTATACCCAGCGCTTGAAGGACCTGGGCGCGGAGGTCGCCAAGGCCAGCGCGATGTTTGCCACGCACTGGCGCTGAAGCTTCCTCCGCGCTGTTTTGTGAATCCCTCTGTGCCTGCTATTCCTGGGGCGCATTCGGGCCAGGAGGCTGGGCAGGTGGTGGCGGAGTCCAGAGGCTTTCGGCATAGGGGGCAGCGGCTTGCGGAGCCTGGCTGCGTCCCACCAGACCGCCCAGCGCGCCGATGCCTGCCCCCAGACCCAGTTCGACGGCAACGGTTATAAAGAGGCCGATGATGATGCCCACGACCGCGATGGTGTGCAGTTCACTCGATGAGATGTTCTGCCCCTGCTGCTGCGCTTGCTGCGCGGCATTATTGAGCGCCTGGGTAAACTGCGCGCCATTGGACGCAATTTCCACGATGCCGAACAGCACGCCGATTAGCCCCGTGACCAGTCCCGTGACCAGGCCCGCCAGCGCGCCGGTTCCAACTCTGCCGGTGTGCCGCGCGGCGAACAGGCCAATCACGAAAAAACCGACCAGCCACACGACCAGGTCAATGAGTGTCCCGAGCAGCCCCAAAGTGGGCAGGGCGATGAGGATGTGAAGCACCCCCAGAATGACGCCAGCGATGATGCCCCATTTCCAGATGAAGGCCGCGCCTCCCCGGCGCGAAGAAACTTGCGCTTGCATACGTTTTCCTTTCTTGATGAAGCCTTATGATGCTCGTATCCGGCAGCCCCATGCCCGCCTCTCTAGTGAGAGAGGGCTTTGAGGACCGCCAGCAGCAGCCCCAAGATCAGCCAGGGAACCAACTCAGAGATATTCATAGATGATCTCTCTTCCCTCTTTGTACAATTACCCTCCACCACATGCCAACCTTACTGCTGGGTGAGGGCCGAGAGGAGCAGCGGCACCAGGATGACCAGCAGCAGGCCGAGCAGGATCAGCCTGGCCTGTGGATGGCCCCAATTCAGGGACTGCCCAATGCCGGAGCGCTTGTCAACAAAGAGTGCCGGATCGTCAGGGTTATAATAGAACACGCCTCCTATCCAGGCATTGTCGGGGGTGGCGTCACCGCGCGGGGAAAGCCATGCCCCCGCTCGGCGCTGTTGCCGCCAGCCGCTCTGCCCATAGCGGAGGGCCAGGAGCAGCCCGAGGGCGATGATGACGATATCCCACCCAAGCATGAGCGCTGCCGTCAGCCCTGCCATCGCGCCCGACGAGTTCTGACCCGTCGTGAGCAGTATGGTGAGGCTCAGGATAATGACGCTGCCCGTCTTGAAGGCAAAGATCAGGCGCGCCCGCATCTGCCGGTATGCCTCTCCCGCTGCCCCGGTCGAAGGGGCCACGCGCGATCTGCTCAGGCTGATGCCAAGGAAGGTGAGTATCAGCCACAGCACCAGTTGTCCGCCCACCGGGCTGAAGAAGGTCCAGATTGATTTCGTGGTGAACCGATCAGCCTGACCCATCACAAAATGGACCGGTATGACGGTTGAAGCCGTGGGATAGCGCTGGGCCAGCAAGAGCACGGTAAGGGCGATGACCGAAAGCGGCAGCACTTCCCACCAGAGCGGGGTCAGCATGCCGGGATGGCGCGGGCGCAGCGTTGCCACGCGCGTGGCGACGCCCTCGCAGGGCAGCGCAAAGGCCGTGGCCTGCCGATGAAACGTCGCGTAGAGCGCCAGCGTCACCAGGACATAGGCCAGCAGGAGCGGCGGCAGGATGAAAAGGGAAGCTGATCGCGGCAACAGCCCCGTTGCCGCGCAGGCTCCCGCTGCCACCAGCCCGAGCACGGCGTTGCTGGTGCGCCAGCGCGTGATGAGCGCCTGCGCTTCAGGATGGCGTCGTGATTCGGGCGCGATGGTCACGCTGAAGAGGTTGTCCGGGCGCTGAAGACTGGGCAGCGCCATTTGGAAGAGCATCAGCAAGAGGATGATGACCTCAAAAGGAAGAGCCAGACTCCACATCAGAGCGCCTCACTTCCGGGGAAATCGCCCAAAATCTTGTCGGCCAGGCGGCGCACCTCTTCAAGCGCGATGCCTGCCAAAATCGCCTCGGTGCGGATGCGCTCCAGGTGTTCGCGGATGAGCAGCAATGCCTGAGAGGGCGGCGCGAGCAGCGCGCGCTCCACCGGCACGATGGTCGCCCGCGACCCCTGGCGCAGCCGGATAATCCCCTGGCGCTCAAGCTCCCGATAGGCGAGCGCGATGGTGTTGAGGTGCACGTTGAGGTCGATGGCAAGCTGGCGCAGTGATGGTAACTCATCCCCTGGCGCAAGCTGGCCCGTTGCCACGTGGCGGCGCACCTGCTCAACGATCTGGCGATAGATCGGAGTCTTGCTCTGTTCGTTGATGAAGATGCTCGGCTCCATGCCACTATACTAGCATACCTGTTACAGTTGTGCAAGTGCATAAGCGAGGCATTGTGATTCGTTCGTTCGTCGTGTTCATCGTCTTCTTCCTTGCCTTGCTTTCTCAGCTTCCGATGTATCTAGCTGTTCGGGGTCCACGCGCATGACCGAGAGCAAGGGCATGCCCAGATCACGCACTTTTTTGAGCGCTCCATGCAACGCGGCCTGATCGACCCAGCCGGTTAACAGCGTCTCGCCGTTCTCGGTAAGCCGGATGGTCAGGCCCTCAAACCAGTTGGCCCAACGGTTCTCCAGGTGGCCCTGAATGCGAATCTCGTAGAATCCAGACTCGTGCATCTTCGTCATAGGAATGAAGCTCCACGTTGCTGCGGGTGTGCTTTGCTCTGATCAAAAGATACCTAGTCATGTGGTGAGCAGGCATCACCATCTGTGGTGATTGAGGTGGTGATCAGGTTCATCGGGAAGGTTGCGAGGCACCTTCGCTTGTAGCGCCGCCATGCTGTAGGCAGGAGTGGGGCTGTGTTGGCTAGAGCAGATCGAGTTCTTCGGCCCGGCGAACCGCTGCCCGACGGTTGCTCACCCCGAGCTTGCTGTAAATGTTTTTGGTGTGGGTTCGCACGGTGTTCAGGGACACGATGAGTTCGCGGGCCATTTCCGGGCCGTTCAGGTCGCTTCCGAGCAGCCGGAGCACTTCAAGCTCGCGTTCCGAGAGGGGCTCGATCAACCCCGGTTTGACGGCTGTTCTTGCTGAGGTGAGGCCAAAGGCGGTCAGGAGGTGACGGGCATAATGGGGGGCGATCCCACGTTTCACGGCCTCTTCCAGCAGGGCCGCCAGAGGCAAGCCCTCGTCCACAAAGATGCGGACGTAGCCCTCTGGCTCAGCCAGTGTGAGGGCGCGCTCCAGCGGCACCAGCGCGGAAGGGATATCGCCCCGCGCCTGATGGGTGAGCGTCTGGAGCACCAGGATTTCGATGACGCTTCCCGCCCTCTTCCCTTCTTCCGCTGCTCGCAGCAGGCGCTCCAGGAGTCCCGCTGTCTCATCAATGGAGCGGCCTGCGCGGTCGCGCTGATAGCGGGCCAAGAGCACCCGGGCCAGGGTGATGTGCTCGAACTCGCGCAGGTAGTTCAGGTCATCCGACACATCCAGACCTTGCTCGCGCGCCCAGCCAAGGGCTTCACCCAGCCTGCCCTGCGCAACCCACACCCGTGTCACGAGCGCCGCTGCTGGCCGCACATTGGGGAAGAAGTCTCTTATATACAGGCGCTCGGCCTCGTGGAGCAGATCGAGCGCGTCGTCCAGGTTTCCCTGGGCCTCCTCTATGCGAGCCATAGCAACGTACCAACGAGACCGATTTTGCGGGAACTCAGCGCGCTCGCCCAGTTCCTTGCTTTTCAGCAAGTGCTGCGTGGCTGCATCCAGCTCGTTATGCTCACGGTGCAGTTCGCTCATGCCCACATACAGGTCTGCCGTGCCTCGCAGGGTCGGCTCGCCCTGCTTCATCGCAAGCTGCAAAGCGCGCTCGTATGCACGCATTGCCTCGTGGAGACGACCTTGCGCAATCCTGATATCAGCCAGGGCGATAGTGCCGCTGATAGCGTCCGAGATATTCCCAGCCATCTGCACCCGCGCCATGCCATCGGCAAACGCCCGGTGCGCTGTCTCTAAATCCCCATTCGTCCAGGAGGCAAGCCCCAGCAGCGCCGTTGCCGCTCCGCGCCCAAGATCGTCTTCTTCGGGTAAGAAGTCGAGCACTCGCCGGGCGTATTTTATAGTGTTGGGCACATCGCCCCGCGCCTGGGCAAGCGCGGCACGATATATGGCGATGAAAGCCTGGAGAGGCCGAAATTGCTCTTCATCCACGACGACCATCCCAGCCGAAGGGGCAGGCTCATCTGTGTCTGCCATCGTGTCCAGCCACCGTTCGGCATCGCGCAGTCGGGCGTCGGCGGCCTCTAGCTCGCCGCCAGCCAGCAATGCCCAGGCATAGCCAACACTGAGCACGGGCCTGGCGCGGATCAAATCGTCTGGGAGCGCTTTGAGCCAGCCAAGCACTGTGGCTTCCTGTCTCGTCCTCTGCATGATTGGCAGTGTCCGTTCGATCAGGCCCGCCGCTCGCTCGAAGTCCCCGGCGGCCAGCGCGTGGCGAATCGCCTCGACCGCCGAACCTTGCTGCTCGTACCATTCGCTCGCGCGCTGATGCAGCACAGCGACCTGATCAGGCTGCTCTGCCAGCAAATGCGTATGCAGGACTTCAGCAAAGAGGTGGTGATAGCGATACCACTGGCGTTTGTCATCCAGCGGAACGACAAAGAAGTTGCCTCGCTCCAGTGCCTCCAGCCGCTCGCCGCCTTCCTGCTGGCCGGTGACCGCATCACACAGCGGACCATTCAACCGGTCGAGCATGGCGGTCTGGAGTAAGAAGCGGCGAACAGGGTCGGGCTGATGCTCGAGGACTTCCGCGACCAGATAGTCCACGATGTAGCGGTGGTCTCCGGCGAATGCCTGGATGAACCCGGAAACATCCTGGTGGCCCTGGATGGAAAGCGCAGCTAATTGCAGCCCGGCAATCCAGCCTTCGGTGCGGTCTGCAAGTCGGGCGATGTCTGCCTCTGAGAGGGGTAGGCCCATCCCCTGAGTAAGAAATGCGGCGGCTTCGGCAGGGGTAAAACGCAGGTCAGCGGCGCGCAGTTCGGTCAGGTGGCCCCGGGCACGCAGACGAGCCAGAGGGAGTTGTGGGTCCTGGCGGGTGACGATAACCAGGTGCATCTGGGGGGGCAGATGCTCGACGAGATAGACGAGGGCCTGGTCCACCGCCTGGGCCTCGATCAGATGGTAGTCGTCCAGGACGAGGATACACTGGTCTGGAAGTGTCGTGATCTCATTGAGCAGGGCCATCAGCAGCGCTTCGGCTGGCGGTGGCTGGCTTGACTGAAGCAGACCCAACACCCCTTCCCCGATATTGGCCGCAATGGTCTGCAATGCAGCGACCAGGTACGCCAGAAACCGCGCGGGGTCGTTGTCTCCTTCGTCCAGCGAAAGCCAGGCTGCTGGTCGATCGCATGCAGCAAGCCATTCGCTGACGAGCGTGGTTTTCCCAAAGCCAGCGGGGGCCGAAATGAGGGTGAGTTTGCGGTGCAGCCCCGTGTTCAGCCGCTTGAGCAGGTGAGGGCGGCTGACCGCGTCGGGCCGAAGCCGAGGGAGATACAGTTTTGTGGCTAAGATGGGCGTCACGGGCGCGCTCCTCCGATGAGGTTCCAGATCGTTTCACGCATAGCCCTCTGCTCTGAGGTCACCTGCTAGGGAAAAAGTATACCAGATGGGGAGCGGTTTTTCTAGGGATTTTGTGCCGGTGCTCAGGTTTGGATGAGGCACTCAGTCCCTCGCGGAGGAACGCTTCCGGGGGTGCTCGCTGGGCTGGGCTGGTTCAGCAGATATATGCTGATAAGCAGAGTGAAGGCTGGCAAGCGCTTCACGGGGATGGTACGGATGATCCCCAGCCGGAACCTGGGCGGCATAGCGACGCATGATGGCCTCGGCTGCCTCCAGGCTCACTCCCGCATCGCGCAGGCGGCAGGCGAGCCAGTATCCGGTGGCATTGCGTGTTCCAGGCCGAGCGCGCTCCAGCGCTCGGCGCAGCCAGGAGTGTTCAGCACTCTGTGGTGATACCCTGCCGTAGAAGGGAAGAGATGGATACGCAGGCGGTTCTGGTGTTATGAGCAGGTCGCACAACCAGCGTGGGAGGGCTTCGAGCGGGTGCAAAGGTTCTTCCCAGGCATAGCGTTGGCTGCTTTGATGGAGGGAAGGCGGCGCGACGATATAGCCCCCATCTGCTCGCACGTCCACTCCTGAGAATCCAGCCACCTGCGCGCTGTTGGGGATACGCTCCCCTGGATATTGGAAGTAGAGATGCCTCCCCCCACCTCCTGAGTGCGCGGTGAGTGTAGGGGGCAGCCGGTCATAGGTTGCCTCCAACGCCTCCAGCGATGCCTCTCCGTTGTGGCGGGCATCCACATCCAGCACTACTAGCCCGCTCTCCTGGCCTGTGCGGATGCCAATATTGGCATCCGGCCAGCGCCGCCACCAACTCCAGATGCGGTCTGGGTTCCGGCTCGCCTCCTTGAGTCCATGCAGCGTCCTGGGGTGCTTCCCGGCACTCGCTCCGCAGTCCCCGCCACAGGAACACCCCTCGTCCAGAGGAGTATGGACTGGCAATACGAGCCATCCCCGTGCTGCATAGGCCAGCGCGGGTGTCCCAAGGGAGTAGCTCATAGATACATCTCCTCCCAAGAAGAACTTTTGTTCTAAAATCAGTATACCTCAACAACAACAAGAGATCAAGGGGCCTCTGCGTCAGGCAGCGAAATCATGCTGGCGGAGTATCTCCGCCATGGTGTGATACTGCTGGGGAAATTTACCGAGAAATTGCTCACGCTTCCACTATGGAACGCTCCATAGACCGAACAGGCGTCGTGCCTTAGAGTGGTGAGGTAGGAAGGGATGGTCTCACGACGAAGAGACCATCCTGAGAAAGGATGGACGATATATGCCTCGGTTGTTTTGGTATTCCCGTTTTCCTGTTCTTCCAGGCCACCTGCTGTTCAAGGGAGTGGCGGCGCTCGGCGTGGCGCTGCTCCTGGCGGGCGGGAGTCTGGTACAATGCCTCGCTGGGCCAGTGGTGCGTGTTCGATGGCTCCTTCAACAATATGCCCCTGGGAGCCGAGTTTTCGGTTGATCTTCCGTAGCGCCCCTCACACAAGCTGGAGAGGGCAACGATCTTTGCATGTGCCGCCGAGACAGCGGCGGCACATGTGGCTCACTTTCGGCGCACACAAGAGGAATCATCGGCCATGAGAATTATTTCGTGGAATTGTAATATGGCGTATGCGACCAAGCAAAAGGACATCCTCGCGCTTCACCCGGATGTGGTTCTGCTTCAAGAATGTTCCGAAAGGCATATTCAAGAGAGCGGAGCGCCTTTTGCGCATTGGGTGGGGAAGAATCCCCACAAGGGCCTGGGGGTGCTGGGCTTTGGACATCATACCTACACCCTGGAGCCTGCCTACACCCCTGCCTATCCCTGGTTTCTTCCGTTTCGCGTGGAAGATGAGCACCTCAACGTGCTGGGCGTGTGGGCGCATGTCAAAAAGGGGCAAGAACGGTATGTCCGGATTTCCCATCAAGCGGTCGACTATTATCGAGCCTTCCTGGAAGAAGGGATGTCTCTCGCCATAGGCGATTTTAATAGCAATACTATCTGGGATACGGCTCACGCGAGATACTCGCATAGCGCGCTGGTGGGGAAGCTGGAGCAGGTGCAGATGAGGAGCGTCTATCATGCGCAGACCCAGGAACCGCAAGGGAGGGAAACGGTCTCGACCTTCTATCTGTATCGGCATCCGGACAAAGGGTACCATCTCGATTACGCCTTCGTCTCAGAGAGTTTGCTTGAAAAAACAGTGATGACTATTCCTGATCCAGGCTGGTGGTTACAACGAAGCGATCATCTTCCGCTGCTGCTAGATATCCAGCTTGGACTATCAGAACTGGGACGAGCGACCGATGCCGAGTATGAGCCGCATGTGGAGGCGTGGGAACGGTTAGGAGGGCAGCCAGGCGAAGTTGCTGCGGATGTATCCGCCGGGTCGAAGACAGGCGAGCAGGCAGGTGAAACAGCATGAGCCTATCGAGCCGCGCGGCTGGCAGCCGAGGGTTGCTTTCCTAATTCACCGCTGATAGCCCAAAGAGGACACTGCCTTGAGGATATGAAACCTTTCTCACTCTCTGACCGTTCTGCAAGGGGAACTTAAACATGAGGGAAGAAGAGTGGAGTGGAGGAGAACGACGTACCAGGAGATGGTCATGAGTGTACTCGCTGATCGGGAGCCTATGCGCCCGCCCGAACGGCCCAGAACGAAGAGGAAGCCGCACCCCGGTGTGGTAGGAAACGAACGGCTGAGCGCGTTGGCGGGAAGCGTGCTGCTGGGGTTGATCATCGCGGAAATCGTCATTGCGGCGCAACTGCATACGCTCCTGCCGGTCCATATCTTTGTGGGGGTGCTGCTCACCTTTCCACTGCTGGTTAAAATGGGCAGCGTGGGCTATCGGTTCTTGAGCTATTATGCGGATATCCCAGCGTATGTGCGCAAAGGGCCGCCGCGCTTGGAACTGCGCCTCCTGGCCCCGTTGCTGCTGATGTCCAGCGTAAGCCTGGTCACGAGTGGAATCGCCCTCGCCCTGCTGGGTCCCACGAATGTGTGGTCAGTGTGGGTGCTGCGCCTGCACGCGCTCAGCGTCATCTGCTGGGTGCCGCTGCTTGCGCTCCATGTCGGCGGCCACATCTGGCGGATACCACACCTCCTCCGCGCCGATTGGCAGAAACACACTCCCCACCTGATTCCAGGGCGCGGCTGGCGCTATGGAATTATGCTTGCTAGCCTGCTCGCCGGGGTGGGCGCAGCAGCGCTGTTCTTGCCGCATGTGGCCTCCTGGGTCGCCTGGGCACCCAATATCGACCCGCACATTCCTGGTCCCCTGCTTTTCGCGTTATTCGCTGCGTTCCTGGCTGGCCTGGGAGGGGTGGTGGTGTTCAAACCCTGGCGTTGGCGGTAAGACCTCTCAGATCGCGTGGGGCAGACTGGTCTCCAGACACCAGGGAGGGGTTCGCGGGAGCAAGAGAGGAGATGGTGGTGCTCGAGCATTTGACCTGCATACCTGCCAGCTAGTATGCTATCCTTGCTGAAGGAAATCTATCAGCATATCCTGACCCAGGAGCAAGAGCGTATTATGGAAGCCAAGGCGTGGGGCCTGCTGGACAAGACCCCAGAAAAGCACATCAATGAACTGGTTGTAGCAAGCTGCATCGTGGCGCCGAAGGAGAGCGCCAAGCACCGGATGATACAGGGCGTCCTGAAGGGGGCCGTGAAAGGTCTGGTGCCGGGTGAGGGTGTTGGCGCTGAACTGGTGAAGATGGGCCTGGAACACGGAGCGGAGGCTGCTGCGGACAAGGTCTGGGAGCACAAAGAGAAGGGGGAAGTCGCGCTGCCACCGCATATGTATCTCGTCGCGGGGAAGAGCACACTGGGCTTGTATGCCGTGACCCAGAGAAGCCTGCTGTACTTTCTTCAAGGAGAGCTGCTGAGAGTGCCGCACCAGCAGGTTGCAGAGTTTACCATCGAGCAACACCTGACAACGGTGGGCCTGACGCTCCGGCTGCAAAGCGGCCTGGCGCTGGAACTGGAGTGTGGGCGCATAGACAGCAAACACCTTGAGAAGATAGAGGCCAGCATCAGACAAGCGAACCCTGCTCTGCCAGGAGGACCGCTGCCACAGCCAGGATATGGGCCAACGCCGCCACCTCTACCTTCAGGGCCGCTGCCACAGCCAGCCTATGGAATGCAGTTCCCTGCCCCGGCCTATCCTGCTCCAAAGACCAAAGAGCAGTGGGTACAAGAGGGCAGGGCGTATATCGGTGCTGGCCGTTTTCAGGAGGCACTGGCGGCGTATGAGGCCGCCCTGGCGCTCGACCCCACCTTTGGCTATGCCTACTTCGGCAGGGGCGAGGCGCTGCGGCGGCTCCAGCGCCCGGAGGAAGCGCTGCTGGCATTTGAGCGCGCCATCCAGTTATCTCCCCAGGATGCGGCGCCCTATCGTCGCACCGGCTATGTCCTCAACACACTCAAGCGTTACGCAGAAGCGCTGGCTGCTCTGGAGCAGGCCATTCACCTGGACCCTGCCTATGCCGGTTCTTATGTTGGCAAAGGGGACGCGCTCAAGGGGCAGGAGCGCTCAGAGGAGGCGCTGGCGGCCTATGACCAGGCTCTTGCCTTAGACCCCCGGCTGGTGGATGCTGCTCTCGGCAAAGCCGAAGCCCTCAAAGCGCTGGGCCAGTATGCTCAGGCGCTGGCGGCCTATGATCTGGCGTTGGGAGTGGAACCGGGCAATGCAGCGGCTGCGGCTGGCAAGAGCGAGGTGCAGTGGCTCCTGGCCCAGCCTGCCAGTAGGGCAAGCAGCAGCAACATCGCGCCAGCGCCAGAGGCTCAGCCAGCGCAGCCATCGGTTGCCGAATTACCTGCTGCTGCGAGCCAGGCGGTTGAGGCCACCGAGCGCATCTCGCGGCCCCTCTCAACCGGGCCAAAGGGCGTGTTTACCTTGCTCAGTGGTCGGCGCGTAGCGCTGATGGGCCAGGAAGCGATTATCGGGCGCGGCCCGCTCACGGGTTCCAGCGCCGTGGAAGTGAACCTGGCTGGGGAGCAAGAGCAGCAGACGGTCTCACATCATCATGCGTGCATTCGGCGCATAGAGGCGGGCTTTGAGATCGAAGACCTGGGCAGCACGAATCAGACGCTGCTGAACCACGAGCCGCTCCAGCCGGGCTGCCGCTATCTCCTGCATCACGCGGATGTGGTGGAGTTCGGCAAGGTGAGATGCGCCTTTACCATGGAGTAGTGGTGCGGCCTGGAGCAGTGGTATCTGCGCGTTGAGCAGGAGCCTCATCCTCCTCAAACGGTTCATCATCTTCCACAGGCCCAGGGAGACGCATAAAAACATGAGGAGTTCGAGGTCTACGTGTGCCAGATTGCTCTCAGCCAGTGAAGACCAGTGGGTACAGATCATCATGTATGCTTATGGTTGGTTTTCTGGCTCCATCTGTCCCCACGTTGCTGAAAGATTGGGGGTGGTGAATGCCTACTACTTTGCGGCTGGTGACAGCTTGGGTAGCGCGTGATAGCTCACGCGCTCAGGTCTGCTGGGAGGGTATAAAGCCCGTCGTCTCCGGGCTTGAATAGGATAGCTTTGACGACAGCATCAATGTTGAGGGGACCGTAGAGATGCGGGTAGGCTTCTTGCTCGCCTGGTGGCACTTCATATCTGAGTGCTGCCTGGAGTTTGGTGGGGTCAAGGTAGAGCAAGAGCAGATCGCTCATGCCGAGAAAGGGGTTGGTGGGAGCATTCGCGACCCTGAGTAGCTGATCTGGCTGAGAGCAATGGATAAATCCTTCTGTATGCAGGGTATCCCCTGTGTAGCTTCCGGTCTGCTTCGCTTCTTCCCAGGCCGGAGCGTGTGCCATGTGAACAATGTAATTTAGTGCTGCTGGTGGCTTTGCCGGGTCGTTCATAGTATAGTTGCTGCTCCCTTGATCTCGTATTTGTAGATGGTTCGCTGCTCATGACGAATAGCTCATATTGAGTATACCAAGTACTACAGCCCCACTTAGGCCGTTAGGGAGCGGGAAGAGCAAGGGGAGGCACATGCGAGGCGCTTTGCGGGAGCAGAATCTGGAGGATGCGCTCCCAAAGCCCTGCTTTACACCAGCGGCGGTAATGGTACACGACAGT
>DATGID010000096.1:0-6009 GCA_035307385.1 Ktedonobacterales bacterium
GCAAGCTCTCGGCGCGGGCGTCTGGGCGTTCATCTACCATGCAGCAGCACCAGGCGCTCTTGCTCGGCGTGACCTTTAACCTCTATCGCCTCCGTTTGTCCTCCTTCCGGCTGTTTGCCCTCTAGGATGTCAACAAGGCCAAAACGCCTCATATATTACGAGGGAGACGGCGTAACCAGGGTGGACCAATCACAATTTCAAAGTGTGCTTTCGCCCAAAGATATCCTGCACTGAGCATGACAAGGCATAGGCCACCCAACAAATAACCGCCCACCACATCGCTGAGCCAATGTTCGCCGAGGTAGACCCTGGAAGGTCCAACTAGCAAAATGAGCGCGATACATACTCCAATGAGGACATTGCGTTGCCACGAGTTGCGGAAATTAATCACCATGACAAACGCTAGGAAGCCATAGAACACCGTATAGTGAAGCGTATGCCCACTTGGAAAACTAGGGCTGGTAATTTGCTGTGCGACATGGACGAGATTCGGTGTTGGCCGATGGCGACCGACCAGAGATTTGAGCGCCGCGCCAAACAAATCGGCAAGGAGGCCGAGCGCCAAAAATAGGGCTTCGATCCGCAGCCGGGCAATCCAGAGCAGGAGTAGGACCAGAGTGGTAATAATGACAGGCACGATGCCAGTCCCAATGAAGGAAACCGCATACATGAGATCCATGAGCAGAGGGGCACGGTTCTCTTGAAACTCACGGGTGAAAGGGAGATCTCCAGGAAGGAGGCTGCTAGTATGAGCGGCAACGGCAAGGACAGACAGGGCAATCACGGCAGCGATACAAACTCCGATCCATAGTCGCCCACGACGTATGACCCGCCAACGGGGGCGTTGTTCGTGTTCGACCTGTTCCACAGCCTTCTCGACAACCTGTCCGCCAGCTTTCACCTGTGATGAAGACCGATTGTGATCGGGCGTCTGTCTGGGATGGAGGCGATTGCTACCCGGGCGATTCGTTTGTTGTAGTTCTTGCTGCAATCGTTGAGCGTGGTCCGGCGTAGGGGGTGGTGTTTGTGACATGGCCTGTACCTTTTCTCTGTTAGATTATGCCAAGCTGTTCGAGATTATCTGCCCTGGCTCCTTACCAGATAAGCTTTCCTTTTGAATCATCCTCGGCTTAGCGACATAACTAATATGATAGGTTATGGTGGCTATGGCAACCACAAAGCACACGGGCTAGCACTGGTGTGGTTTCATGTGGGGGTAACTTAGTTGGTAGAGGCTTGCCTTCCAAGCAGGGCGTCGCAGGTTCGAGTCCCGTCTCCCGCTCCACCTCGAATTGATGCGGTTTCATGCCCCTCATTTTTGCCTGGTGTACCTGCCTGCACAATTTGATGGTTCCTTGCTCCCCACTTGCTAAAGCGATCTTTGGCAAACAGCGACCATTTTTGTTGTCCAGAATAACCCTGCGTAGGCGCTCCTTCCATCCCCTGCCGGTTTATGGCTCTCTGGCAACCCACTCCCGCGCACAGAGGAGAAGGTAAAGATGAGGGTCGCCTACCCGCGCACGGCGGAGACGCAAAGCATCGGCACCGTCATCGTCAGTTCGCCGCCGTTGGCGCCGGCGCGGGCGGTGAGGCGGCGTTCCACCTCATTGAAGACGAGGCGGCGGATGGTGGGGTCGGGAACGATGGCGCGCCAGCCGACCATAAACGTCGTCTGGATGACCGGCGAACGCAGGAAGGCGAGCGGATCGGGGAAGCGCATGACGAAGGTGTCAGTGACCATGCGGCGCACCTCGAAGCCCGCGCGTTCGACCAACCGGCGCGTCTCCTCCACAGTCAGCCGCGCGGCGACCAGTTGGCCGAAGGCGCGCATATAGTCTTCGAGTTTGAGATCACGCAACGTCAGATAATAGGTGTCGAGGAACTCGCGTAGCGCCGATTGCAGCGGAATCGTCAGCAACAGTTGCCCCTGTGGACGCAACAGCCGCCACATCGCGCCCAGCGCACCGGCGCGGTCTGGGAAGCTGGAGAGGCCGAGATTGCAGGTGAGCGTATCGAAGGTGCGCTCCGGCAGGTTGTTCTCCATGATATCGGCGACGAGAAAGGTCACGTTGCGCAGCCACTCATCGCTGGCCTTGCGCCGCGCCGCTTGAATCGCATCTTCCCACACATCTATACCGGCCAGGTCGCAGTCTTGTCCCAGGAAACGCGCCAGTTCCAGCGTCGGATAGCCAGTGCCGCAGGCGACATCCAACACCTGCCAACCGGCATCTCGTGGCAATGTCAAGAAGACGCTGAGCAGCAGCCGTCCGAACGGCGTGGACCATTGCGGCACGATCAACGCGTCATAGAGTTCGACGAAGCCTGGGTCGCGTAGATCATAGGTTACGGTGAGGTAATCGGCAGTTTCGGCGCGGGCGCTGGCCGCCAATCCCGCCGGGCTGAGCGTGCTGCTACCACTGGTCGCTGGCTGCGAGACGACCGGGTTGGGCAGGTCAATCAGCGGATCGCGGCGCAGATCAAGGTCGCGTAGCGCCGGAATATGGCCGGTGTAGCCGCGTTTGGCACGGTCGGGGTCCCAATCGTCCCAGTCGTTGTTGCCGCCACCGCCCAGCGAGCCGAGCGGCGGTATTCCACGAAACTGTGACATCGCTCTACGTTCCCCCGAATCCTACAACGACCTGCCCATCATGAAAGGCGATTATAAGGCGAACGATATATCGGCTCACTTCTTGGGCGTTGAGGTCGGTGAAGCCGATGGCGGGGCAGTTCCGCCTGGTGTGCCGGTACCTACAGGTGTGCCGCCGCCGGTCGCCGCATCAATGGCGAAATAAATCGTTCCTGCCAGGTACGGGTCGTTTGCCTGCGTCCCATTATCACCGCTGGGCAAATCCACAAATACCTTTGCCATACCGAGGCCCACGGTGGGATAGGTCAACGTGAAGGCGACGTTCTGGTCGCTCGTAACCGTGACCGAGGTATTGGTGTTGTTGATGCCAATATCCTGCCCATCGAGGAACCAGTGAATTGAGATGGTGTGTGATTGCCCTTTGGGGATACCGCGCACATTACAGACGACGTTCACCACCTGGCCGACGGTGAAGTGGGAGGTGACGTTGACGGCCACGAAGTTCTTGTCGTGCCCCTCTGCCGTGACGATGTTGCTCACATACTTGTTCTGCGGCCCCGGCGTTGCCACTGGCGTCACTGGCACGTTTGCCGTCGAATAGGGCTGCGCGGTATTCTTGATAACGACCGCTCCCCTAAGGAAATTGGCGATCTGGTTGTGGCCGAAGAAGGCGGCGGCGCCGCAACTGGCAATGCAGACGAGCATCACGCTCAGTACGCCGCTGACGACACGCCAGGAGCCGAGCTTCTTCTTGCGCTTCTCGCCGGTCGCAGGAATATACACCGGGCGACGGATGCCAATGGCGCGCTCTTCCTCGTCGGTCTGCGGGATGCCGGGGATCGCGGGCAGACCAGCGCCAACACTCATCGCGCCAGCATCCATTGGGAGCATGTTATTTGGCGTGGCCACCAGCGCGCGCTCCAGGTCCACTTCCTCATAGCCCGGCGCGGGACGGCGATTGCGTCCGCTGGAACGCATCGGCGGCGCATTGTCTTCATAGCCGCCCTCATCCCAGCCGCCGCGCGGATTGCGCATACGCGAACTGGAGGCATTGCCACCACCCCAGTTTGCACCGGAGCCGCGCCCAACCGCCGGTCCCTGGCCGGTGCGCGCATCGTTTTTCCACTGGCGCATTGAAGAGTACGTACCAGGCGCAGGCGCGCCACACTCAGGGCATGGCCCTGATCGCGGGCGCCGTGCGCCACACTGGTCACACTCCATAGAAAGTCCTCCTCAACGGCTGGTTCAGTGAACCGTATATAAACCGATCTAGTACTAGAGCTACTAGAGCAATGAAATGGGCGGCTCCGTCACGCTAGGCATCACTCGTGGCAGGGGTCGTCTCCTGATCGTATGTCGAGAGTATGCAGTCCGCAGAATACACGGCAGCCAGGAAGGGGTCAAGGAAAACGGCGCTTTCATAGGAGCAATGGGGGACAGCGATGAGAGATAATCATTTGTCGTCTGTGGGCGCACGTGCTACCATGCGTACCATCCGGAAATGTGGCGTTCTCGGCTTTTCATAGCCGGGGCACGGTACGATAGGCTGAAGCCTTGCCGGGCGCGCTCGTTAACGGGCTTTAGTTCAGTAGGTGCGTGAGCTGGCTGTTTACAGCCGCGATATCCGAACGTTGTGAAGGGGAAGGCAGGCGTTCATGGCGGACTCGCAGCAGCACTGGCTGGATCAGCAGGCCATCGAGCGCCTGGCGCAGCATATCCCCTTCGAGACGGACCCGCAGACGAAGGCCGAGTGCATCGAGATGCTGCGCGGGCTGGTGATTCGCTCCGGTCGCGCTATCAACCGCCACGTCTTCGGCTTCGAGGCGGAGCAGGAGTTACGCCGCCTGGGTCTCTGGGAACGCCTGGGTGACGAAAGTATTGGGTAAGCGCCAGTTAAGGAACATCCCTTATTGTCGCTTGCTAATCTTCTGAGAAATAATCAGAATCTAGCCTCTTTACGTCGTAAGTTGTGACCAGTGATACGCCAACATTATGTTCAATCATGAAATGGGCAAGTTCATCCCCATTTATGAGTACAATTTTGGTGTCACTACCCAGCGTATATTCGCGCGCTTCACGCGTAAAATCTGATGTGGTGATAAAGACACCTTTTCTTGCCCGCTGGCCTTGCAAAGCCCCAACAAATTGCTGAACTTCAGGACGGCCAACATTGTTTTTCCACCTCTTTGCTTGGATATAGATGATATCTAATCCCAGGCGATCTTCTCGAATAATGCCATCTATTCCACCATCGCCAGATTTGCCAATCTTCTCGCCAGCATCTTCACGAGATCCGCCATATCCCATAGCAAGCAGTAAATCAACAACCAACTTCTCAAAGAAGTCAGGAGTGTATGCTCCAATCTTGCTGAGCAATTCGGAGGCCAGATTCTGATTTATTTGCTCAATACCTGCTTGAAGCAGGTCGTAAGGTGTCGCTCTAGTTTCGGATGCTTCTAGAACTGTAGAACCATTTAGGCCGGCTGTGATTTCTTCTGGCCTATTCCCATTTAAATCAGCCGCATAAGAAATTTCCCTAGAAGGTGTGTATGCTCTCCTTCTTTGAAGGAATTCTATGAATTCAGGGAAATTTCTGAGCTCCTTGTTAGGTTCTGTTGACATTTTACCGTAACCAGACGAGCGCGCAGACGAAGTGGACGAAGCCCAGGTAGGAGCGGTCCAACTTGTCGAAACGCGAGAAGATACGGCGAAAGTGTTTGAGTTTGTTGATGCAGCATTCGACCAGATGGCGCTCGCGGTACAGCCAGGCATCGTACTCACGCTGGTCCTTTGCCCGTTGATGCGGTGGGATCACCGCTTCGCAACCGCGCTCATGCAGGTAGGCGATGAACTCCGCCCCTGCATAGCCACGATCTGCCAGCACTTTCTCGAAGGTCAGCCCCTCCAAGAGCGCAGACGCCTGGGTGCTGTCATGGCGTTGCCCTGCGGTCAGGATCACCCGCAAGGGATTGCCTAAGCCATCTACGGTGAGGTGAATCTTGCAACTGAACCCGCCGCGACTCCGACCGAGCGCTTGTGCGCCGCGTTTTTTTGCGCGCCTGCCGCACAGGGATGGGCGCGTACAATCGTCGCGTCAATCATCCCATGCTCGGTATCGGGGTCCAGGGCTAGCGCCGCCAGCAGCCGCTCCCAGACACCTGTCTCACACCAGCGGACAAACCGCTTGTAGACGCTATTCCAGGCGCCCTATTCCGCTGGTAGCAAGCGCCATTGCGCGCCGCTACGGCTCATCCACTTCACCGCCTCCACAAAACGGCGGCATGCCTGCTCATCTCGGCCCACATAGGCGCGCGGCTCCTGGCGCAAGAATGCCCGTATCTTGCTCCAATCTTCGTCGCTTAATCGGATATCGCTCATGCCTCCATTCTAGGGGGTCCTGGCCAAATGTCAACAGAACCTAA
>DATGID010000097.1:0-23760 GCA_035307385.1 Ktedonobacterales bacterium
CCAGCGCTGTGGCATGCAGATGAATGCGGACCACAATGCCGCTATTAATATCTCCAGGGCTGCCGTCAAGCCGCCTCTGGTAGCAACTCGCCTCCTGGCGAGTTAGTTACAAGCTCCCGCCTTTAGGCGGGGGTACTTGACTAGATGTCCGGCAATGGACCTGTTCCGAGTGCGGGGCTGGCCATGATCGTGACGTCAATGCCGCTGTCAATGTCAAGGCCGAGGGGCTCTCGGTCTACGCCTGTGGAGAGATGGTAAGACCCGGACGGGCCAGGCCCGCCAGGGCGCGTCTCCGTGAAGCAGGAAGGTCCTCGCTGCGAAGTGAGGAGTCCCCTGCCTAAAAGACAGGGGAGGGGATGTCACCAGCACCACCTCGCAAACTTCCCCTGGCACTCGTGCAGCGCCCAGAGCAACATCGCCAGGACGTCACCCACCTGCGGATTCGTGATGTCCTGCGTCGTGTAGAGAAATGCGGCAGCGATTTCTTGCCCCGAAGCCGCCTGAATGAGTAACACGTACGAGAGCTTGTGCAGGCCCGGATCACACCACATACAGCCCTTCTTGACGACCAGCACCTGGAAAGGTGGGGAGTACGCCTCCCAGAAATCGGGCAAAACTTCCCCTGCCAGGCGATCAAGCGCCCAGCCCGCCTCCTCGTAATGTTCCAGGCCAAAGATGGTAACCAAGGTGGGAAACCTGGCGAAGGCCACCAGGAGCTCAGCGAGATCATGTGCGCTGGCGTAGTTGCCAATCGAGGTGTTCTCGCCCTGTTGCCAGTTCAGCGCAGATGTTCTCGCATACCCGTAGGGGCTGCTGAAGCGGGTATGCGCCATCCCCAGCGCTTGTGCCTGCTGATTCATCAGCGCCAGGAAACCGGCGCGCGAGCCAGCGACGAATCGGGCCAGCGCCATGACGGCATCTGCCGCGCTCAGGATCGAGGCCATCGCCAGAAGAAGCCGCACGCTGTAGTGCTGGCCGACGCGCAACCCGGCCACCGCCGCATCAGGCTCGACCTGGAGGTCAGCAGGTTGCACCATGACCTGCGTATCCAGGCTCAGATGGTGGGCTTGCAGATACTCGCCGACAAGCAGGGCAGCCATTACCTTGGTAGTCGAGGCAGGTTGGGCGATGCCCTCAGGATTGTGCTCGCACAGGGGCTGACCAGTCTGGACATCGATCAGACTGACCCCAAACGTCGGATCAGCACGCAGCCTTGGGCAAGCAGGGGTACCGCTCATCCCTCTCGTTGGCACGGGCGCCAGGTTGCTGGTGCTGGCCCAGGTTGGCGTGGCGAGCGTAGACGAGGAGGTGCTAGAGACGACCCAGAGGGCCAGAACTACCCCCACCATGGCTCCCTACCTTGCCAATCTGACGCCACTGCCTCAACCGCCCCCGTTGCTGCTGTGCCATTGCTGCTTGCTCCTGCTCCTACGCGGGCGGCTGAACGAGACTTGCCAGCTGCTCCCGACACCTTTATATGCCGAGTTTTTGCCGCGCTAGTTGCAACTCGCTCGCCGTCGGTGCCCGCAGCCCTGGGGCATGCGGGTTCTTTTTGACCGCTGTCACATTGTTGATCAGAATCGTCGTAAAGGCTGGTTGAAACGCCTGTCCGCTGTCCAGTTGAATGATCAGGTCCAGGCGCCCTGGCTGGAGAATCGCCTGGAACTGTGCTTCCACGACCACCTTATTGTCAGCCAGCGCAATCATCTGGGTGACAGACAGCTCGGTCACGCGTGTGGGATCGTTATTATCGATCTCCGTCACCTGGAGCCAGTCGTCGGGCGTAAACAACACCGTCACCTGGCTCTCCCCGCCGTGGCCGAGGTCCGCCACCAGCGTGACCGAATCAGTCTGCCGCGCCTGGATGATGCGATACCCATAAAAGCCCACCGGCAGCAGGACGAGATAGCCCACCAGCAGAAAGACTGGAATGCCTGCCACCACCGTCCAGGGGTTCAGGCGTCTTGGAACAGGCTTAGGCGCGAGCGGCACTCCAGTCTGCAGCCCTGTGGCGGCAGGAGCCGAAGCTTCCGCTACGGGAGTGGACACTTCCACCTGCTCGTTCGCCTCGGGTGGCGGAGGCACCAGTTCGGTCGAAGGCTGCGACTTCGGCAGCGGCGGGGCCACCAGCTCAGTCGTCGGTTGCGACCGTGTTGCAGGCCCCGCAGGGGCTGGCACGTCCGGAGCGGATGGATGCGGAGGCTGCCAGGCAATCTCCAAATCCCGTGTCGCCGGGTCTCTCGCGAGCAGGGAGGGCCAGGAGATGCTGCTTTGGTTGGCTTGCCCTGCTCCCGAACCACTGCCGCTGATCCGCCGCTGGGTTTCGACGGTGGGATCAAGCGGATCAGCGACAGCCGAATCCGCTCCAGCCAGGTTGGGAGTCGCTTGCCCGGTGATCGGGGTCTCTTCCTCCACCTCTGCCGAGACGCCTGAAAATGGGCTCCGACTCCCCGCCGTGATCGAACGCAAGGAGAACTGTGTCTCTGGCATCTCACTCTCCTCGCCCGGCGAGCGGGACGTACCACTCTTTCCAGGCTCTTGCGAATACAAGCGGCAAACTTGCCAAAAACTCCCCGTGCCGCGTCGCCGCCTCAAGCGCTCTCAACCAGGCATCGATTTCACCCTTCCAGGCGGGCTGAGCCTGCGCCAGCGCGCGAGCTGCGACCGAGAGCCGCAGAATCTTATCCGCTTCCTGCCAGTCGGTCCATTCGAGCGACCCCACATTGAAGGCGATGGCTTCCCGCTGAGATTGCTGGTGCAGCAGCCCTGTAAGCTGGCGCCCCATGAGCGGGTGGCGCACCAGCCGCTGCTGCCACTCTTGAATTGCATGCAATGTGTGATACTGGCTTCCGCCCGCCGAGGCGGCGGGAAACAGCATGAGCGCATTCCAGTCTGGTTCCACCAGCTCCAGCAGCCCACCCGGCGCCACGACATGCCAGAGCTTGGCGACGGCTACCCAGGGCTGCGTCACATCCTGAAGGACCCAATCGGCGCGCACCCGATGGAACCTGACCCCTTCGGCAAAGCCCAGATGTTCTACCTGGCCCACGCCCACCTGGATATTCGGGCGCCCTGCGACGGTGTGCTGGGCGGCCCGCCACACTTCCCAATCCGGGCAGAGCCCCACCACCCGACCCGTCTCGCCGACTCGATCCGCCAGTTCGAGCAGGTCGCCCCCATCCCCGCAACCTGCCGCCAGCACCTGCTGGCCGGGGCGCAGGTGCAGCAACTCATAGCTCATTTCTTTGTAGCCCTTGCCCGCTGTAGCGACCTGGCGCAGGTATTCAACCTGCGGGGCAAGCATGGCAGCCACTGCTGCCGATGCGTGCTCCGGCCTCTCATCCAGACGAGGATCCATCAGATCAGACTCCATATACTCCCTCTCCTAAGTTGACCAGGCATCCGCGTGCTCGCTGCACAGTGGGGAATGATGCCCGCTCCCCACCGTCAGAGAAGAATCGGTGGCCACTTGTTCATGGGGCATCTGCCACACTTGGAGGGGGGCCAACACCGTGCGACGAGAGATATCGACCTCGCCCTCACAAACTCACCCACGCATCCAGCACATATACCAGCGTGCCCAACAGCAGAACCAGCGGCAGGCTCCGGGTGGACCAGGCCACGTATCCTCCCACGATGCCAGAGAGGACACGACTGCCAGAAAGGACTGGCACGACCGCCCCCGTACTCGCCAGCAACCCTGGCGCTGCCAGGGCTGCAAAGACGGCCGCTGGCGCATCCTCCAACCAGCCCCGCATGCCTGGTGACAACTGCCACGAGGCAGGCAGCACACTGAATACTCCCCGCTCAGAGAGCGTTGCCAACCCAGCGAGCACGATCAGCAGCAAGAGCGGAAGAGACATCACGCTTCCTCCTTGACCCAGACGCGCTGTGGCTGGCCCTGCAGGCGCTTGGCGGCCTGTCCCGCAGCCATCCCCAGACCCACAGCGATTAGCAACCCCAGACCCATCGGCAAGCTCGAAAGACTCAGGGCTACCACCCCAGCCGTGCCCGCCACGACCACCGAAGCCCATCTTTTCAGATTCATCAGAGTGAGGCCGATGAAGGCTAGGGTTGGGAGGAGGCTCATGCCACCCCAGACCGGCGCGCGCCCACCCAGAGCGATGCCCACGGCAACCGCGCCTTGCGCCGCCAGCCACATCGTCGCCCCGGCTCCAATCAGAAAGGACCACCAGTGGTCCAGATAGCGCCCCACTTTCGCGCGCTGCTCCTCGGCGCCCGCGACCTCGTCAGCCAGGAGATAACTCGCCAGCAACCGCTGTGGCCATGGGAGGCGTCGCAGTTGGGGAGCGAGCTTAGCGCTATAGAGAAGATGGCGGAGATTGAGCAGCACGATCAGCAGCCCCACAACCACCAGCGGTGTTCCACTCGATAGGGCTTGGACCGCAGGCAAAATGGCGCCTGAAAAGACCGAGATGGACAGCGCCTGGGCCGCCAGTGGAGATAGCCCTGCTTTGAGTGCCGTCACACCGTAGAGGGCCATAGGGAGGAGAATGGTCAGCGCCAGCGGCACTACGGCGCGCATCCCTGCGAAGAGCGCGTGGAGGGCAGGCCGAATCCGATGCGAGTGTGCCCGAGTCACCGCAGCCTCAAGCGGCTTGGGGAGATACCGTTCGGCGTGACCGAGTGCACCGAAGGAGAAGCCCACGCCGCCGACGCAGATCAGGAGTCCGATGGCCGCATACACCTGGGCCACGTGCGTGACGCCGATCCGTTGCAAGACCAGCCCCCCAGCCAGCGCACCCAGCGGAATGGAGGAATAGCCGAGCACCATCGCCACGCTGATGACGCGGCCCAACAACTGGTCAGGGACAATAGCCTGGCGGAGACTCCGCGCCGCGACATTGAAGAGCATTTCTGCTCCCTGGGAGAGGCCCCAGACAACGACCGCGCCCCAGTACCAGGACAGGAACCCCAGCGTGAAGAGCAAGCTGCCCATCAGCACCAGGGAGAAAATAGCCACCTTGCTGAAGGACCAACGTTGACGCACTGGCCCGGCCAGCAGCGAAAAGAGCACGATGCCAAGGCTGCCAGCGGCATAAAGGAAACCTACCTGTGCATTGCCAGCGTGGTAACCTACCACCGCCAGCAGCACCAACTGGGCCGTGGTGGTGGTCGACAGGAAGTTCATGATCGGTGTCATCAACGAAATGGCTCGCAAGACGGGGTGCTTGAGCACATAGCGTAGACCTTCTATCACGTCTTGCCGCACACTCTGACGCTGTTGCTCTCGCTCGGAGCCAGCAGCATTGAAACGCACGCGGATGAGCAGCAGGGCTCCGGCTGAAACCAGGAACGAAGCGGCATCCAGCAAGACGAGCGTGGGCAGTGGAAGGATGAAGAGCAATGCCCCAGCCAGCACTGGTCCCAGCATTTGAGCGAGCGAGAAGCTCGCCTGAATGCGGCCATTCGCTGTGTCCAGATCGCTCGCCGCCACCAGTTGCGGAATGGCGGCGAACTGGGCCGACTCGAACCCAATCTTCAGCGCAGCGCTGACAAACCCCACTCCGTAGATCCACCATACGCTCAGGCTGTGCAGCGCATATATCGCCGGAATGAAAGCGAGTGTCAACGCTTGCAACACATCGACGACGATCATCAACCGTTTCCGGTTGATCCGATCCACCCAGGCGCCGATCATCAGGCCAAACAGCAGGTAAGGCACCATCTCCACAACGGTGGACAACGCCAGATACAGGGCTGAGTCGGTGAGGCGATAGACGAGCAGCGGCAGGGCAAAGAGGGTAAACGAACTCCCCAGGTTCGAGATGGTCTCCCCCCCAAAGAAAAGCCAGAATTCACGCAGCGGTTTGCGGGTCATAGCGTCCCCCTTTGGCCCAGGCCACTGGACCTATCTGTTGGATGGGATACACCCAGTGCTCGCTCATCAGGCCCTGCGCGTTGAATTGGACAACGTGAGCAGCCTGCTTCCGGTACGGCTGTCCCTCGCGCGTGGTGGCTCGAATCTCGGTACTTACCAGCAACAGGTCGGGGCCAATAGCCTGAGCAGAACACAACACCATTTCCATCTTCATCAGCCGTGACCACGTGTACTGCCACGCCTGAATGAGTGGAGCGTGTCCAACAGCCTCTCTGCCGCCAGCATGTTCGATGAAATCCGGCGCGACAAACGCCAATGCCTCTTCCAGATTTCCCACATTGATGGCTGCATACAAACGGTGCAAGCGCTCAATGCGCGCTTCGGGGGACAGAGAGAACACAGGCCATTCGCCGTAAGCAGGGTTTGGATACATAGCATTACTCCGGGCTGGCAAAGCACTCGACAGTGCGATACCACGTTTGATCCTTCACCCCAGCCAGGCCGAAGGCGGTATGACGATTCAGGCAATTTCTGCAACGGCCACACGGAAGCGCAGTGCCTTCAACACAGGACCACGTGTGTGCCAGCGGCCCCCCAGTTGCTGACCGAGAGCGAGGAGGTCAGCGAGACTGAATTCAGCCAGGGGTATCATCAGGCGGAGCGGAGAGAAGAAAGGGACTGTACTCCCCCGCTGTGCTGCCTGGTTGAATCTTACTACGAAGGCAGCACTCTCCTCAGCCGAGTAAGGGGAGTACATACCAGCAGCAACCAGCATAGCTCCTTGTCGCACGGCCACGACCGCAGCCAGCGTGAACAGCCGCGCGTGCGACGCAGACCTCAGAATCGAGGGGAGCGGAGTCAGGGCAGCAGGATTGAGCACCTCAAAGGAAGCACCCAGCAACCCCGCAACCAACCGTATGGCACTCAACTCCTGTTTGTAAGGCCGCTGCCCGTCCTGAATTGCCAACAGATGCAGATCGTAGCCTTCTGGAGCCAGACCCAACGCCAGGCGCAGTGCTGAAGGCGATTGGGCTGCGCTCCCTGATGGGAACCATCCTTCCTTCTTGCCAAGCAAAAAGCACAATGTGGCGCTTGCCGGTCCACCACTGCAAAGGACAACGGCTTTTGGTTGTGGCGAAGGCATCGCATCAACTCCTGTCTCTGCCAGGCACAATTACACGCACACCACGTGCGCGCAGTTGATTGCGGTTGGTGCTCCAACCTGCAAGCGGGGACGCGAGACGGAGGCCAGGGATCGTCAACAGCGCTTCCAGCGCCCCTCTGATCTCTAACCGAGCCAGAGGGGCGCCTGGGCAGGCATGCACTCCAAAGCCAAAGCCCGCCTGCGCTGGCTGACGGGGTCGAGTCCAGTCCAGGTACTCTGAGTCGGGGAAGACGCCTGGATCGCGGTTCATGCGCGCTAGCTCAATCTGGACCGGGCAGCCTGGAGCCAAATGCTCCTCACCCAGCACGGTCTCGCCTCGCGCCCACCTCCTGACATACCGTGTCGGTGTCACCAGCCGCACCAGTTCCTCAACAAGGCGGGTCAAGCTGGCTCGGCCCGCCGCCAACTCGGCACGCAGGGCAACCAGCCGCGCCGGATCGGCCAGGAGCAGCGGCAGTCCATTGACCAGCACCGAAATGGTCGTGCTGGTCCCGGCCCCGAACACCGTCATCAGCAGGACGACGCGCTCCGTTTCGCTCTGGAGGTCAGGACTGACCGCTAGCGCGCTGGCAAGGTCGTCTGCTGGCCTGGCCTGCTTGGTCGCCACCAGTGCCTGGAATGCGGCAGCCATCTCCTGCACCGCAGGCAGGGCCTGGAGCATGGCATACCCGGTCGTCAAGTCGGCAAGACGACTCGACCAGTCTGCAAGTTGGGCCACATCTGGACGTGGCTCCGGCCAGCCGAACAAGTGGAGCAGGGTGCCAATTGCCAGCGGCGTCGCGAAGTCGACCTCCAGATCCATGTCGCCACGTCGGCGGCCTTGCGCCAGGAGCGCTGTCACGTGCTGCCGGATGAAGGGCAGCATCTGGGCACACAGTGCCGTCAGGGGTACTTCCAGCGCGGCTCGCAGCCGGTGGTGTGTTGGTTCATCAGCAAAGAGCACCTGTTGCCAGACGGCCGCCAGCAGAGCGCGGGGCGGCTCCAGCCGCCCCGCGCCAGCGCGGGCAACTTGCGGCGGGCGAGCAGTCCAGGCCGGGTGCTCCAACAGGGCGCGTCCGGTGCAATAGTCGGTGACGTATCCACCCTGACCCGGCTGCTGGGGAAGCAGGTGCATCATAGGCTGAGCCTGGCTCATACTCCAGCACTCCTCTTCTTCCGGCACTGCTCCAGGTGGAGCGCCAACTGATACAGCGGCCAGGTGGTCAGTTGCTCCTCCGTCAGATCGGAGACCTGGAACTGTTCGGCGATCTCCAGTTCGACCCCCACCAGCCCCAGCGAGTCCACGCCCAACGCATTCAGATTGAGGAGCACATTGACAGCCTCCTGGTTATGAGGCATCAAGGGATGTTCTATCTGGCGCAGGATGATCGCGGCAAGCTGGTGTTCCACCTCGGTTTCTGGGGCCAGGAAGACTTCCTCGAAGCGCCGATAGTCAGCGGCCTGGGGGGCCGGATAGTCCTCTCGTCGGCTGGAGACCTTTCCATGCACGCTCAGCGGCAAGGCGTCCAGCACGATGCAACAGGCGGGCAACGCAGTGCGCGGCAGGCGCTTCGTGAGGTATTGGCGCAGTTCACTCATGTGCAGCCCCGGCTGGGCCAGCACCACATAGGCAATCACCCAGAGTCCTTCGGAGAGGAACGCTCTGGCGTCTCGCACGGCAGGATGCTCCCGCAAGGTCGCTTCCACCTGAGCCAGATTGAGGAGGTAGCCGTTCACCTTGTGCTGGGCATCCTGCCGCCCCAGGAAGTGATACGTGCCGTCTGGCTGCTGATAGCCATAGTCCCCGGTGAGGCACCAGCGCTGGCCGCCACGCTCGATGAAGCGCTCTGCGGTCAGTCGCGGATTGGTATAGCCACGTGCCAGGGGTCCAGCCAGCACAATCTGGCCGGGCGTGCCAGGTGCGACGGGCTGGTGCTGGTCATCCCAGATTGCTACCTGGACATAGGAAAACGCTCGCCCCAGGCTCACGGTGCTGCCATCGCCGGGATAGCGAGCGCCGAAGGTGCAAACGGTCGTCTCGGTCAAGCCGTAGACGGGAATAACCTGGCGCCCCTGATAATGGTGGAGCATGGCAAGCTCCACCGGCAGGGCTTCTCCTCCGACCACCAGCGTGCGCAACGAACGCAGTGGAGCCTCGGGCAATGCCGAAAGCTGCGAAGGAGTGAAATGGGCCAGGCTGATCTGCTGCTCCTCCAGAAACGCAACCATGCGTGGCCCAGGACGCAGCGTGTCAGCCGGGCCAGGATACAAGGTAGCCCCAGCCAGCCAGCACGTGACAATCTCGGAGAGAGACGCATCGAAGCTTGGAGCGAGCAGGTGCGACACCCGGTCCCCCGGCTTCACCTGGAAGAGCATGATCTGCTCATGAGCGAGGAAGGGCAACCAGTGATGTTCCACCAGGACCCCCTTGGGCCGGCCGGTGGACCCGGACGTATAGATGAGATAGGCCAGCGTCTCTGGCGTGGCCCGGCTGATCGGTAGCGTCAGTGAGCAGGCCCGGATAGCATCCTCTGCCGTGTCCAAGCACACGGTGGGCATACCCTCCAGGGGGAGCTGCGCACGCAACCGCTCTTTGGTGAGGATAAGGCAGACCTGTCCATCGGCCAGGATGTGGCGCATCTGTTCGACTGGATAATAGGACGGGTCGAGCATCAGATACGCCCCGCCCGCCTTCCACACGGCGAGCAGTGCGAGCAGGTGGTCCACCGCGTCAACGCCCCGCTCCAGGCAGAGCGCGACCACGGTTTCTGGACCGACGCCCTGCTGCTGGAGGAAGGACGCCAGTTGGTTTGTTTGCTCTTCCACCTGCTGGTAGGTCAAGAGGGTTTCTCGAAACACAATGGCTGGGGTCTGTGGGGACAGACTCACCTGTCGAGAAAACAGGTCTGCCACGGTCAGGTCCGGCCAACGCGGTTCTTGTTCAAACACGCTTTCCACTTGCTGTACGGCCATATACTTCTCTTTCGGATTGCTCGAGGAAATGGCGGTCATCTACCTAGCTGTGACGATAGCCCCCAAGCGGCGACAATCGTGTGGGCTTGCCGCCCTGGCCTCTTATTCCCGCCCAACCTACGCGCGGGGCGGCTTCTGGGCGGCGATCCAGGCGAGCGTAGAGTTGCTTGAGACTCAAAGTCGGATCAAAGGCCACCTCTTCCAAGGTGACAACGTCAGCCTGCTCAAGCGCCTGGCTCAGTCTCGAGTCCAGACGACCAAAGCGCCACTTCAACGCCACACGCGTCATCCGCAGCGCTTCTTCCTTGAGCCCTTCCTCGCGCCCTGTGGCAATCAGTTCCTGAGCAGTGCTGGAGTCGTTCAAGAGTTTGTGCATAAGAGTTCCTCCTCTGCCTAAGCAGACACATTCATCTGGGGAAGATTAGTTGGCAGATGGGGTGCGTAAGCTGGCAGAGCGCATTCCCCAATCTGCTGAGTGGCCGCGGACCCTCAGGGCGCGCAGCAGTGTCTCTGCCTGGTCGTGTTGCCCTTGCACGCGAGCTGCCTTGAGTTGGTAGAGCAAGGCAAATTCCTCACGAACCAGGATCGGCGAGCAAAGCACGACAAAACTGGTCGAGTTATCGGTACGCACCTGGATGTCTTCAGCGAGGATGGCGAGCTGGTACATGCTCGCCGCACGAGCACTGGCAATTGCCGCAACTCCGTAGAGCTCTTGCTCGCGGATGAACTTCGCACTGCCCGCCGTGTCGAGAGCCTCGATGGTTTCCACGTTGAGCCGCTCCAAGTACGCATCGCACTGCATCAACGCTTGCGGATGGGATATGACCCGCGTGATGTGTTCCAGAGTCTGCCCAGGCAAAGCCAGCAGGCAATGTCTGATAAGCCGTTGACAGGTTCCAGCGACAACCAGATTGGTGTCTTTCATGAGGTTGCAGACCTCTTGCACGGGGCCTGCATACGAGTTTCCGACGGGGACCATCGCCGCGTCCGCGGCTCGCCTCGCCACCGCGTCGAAGACCGCGGCAAAGGTGGCGCAGGGAACAGCCGTGATCTCTTCCCCAAAATACCAGAGGACTGCCTCATGGCTATAGGCCCCTGGCACCCCCTGAAAGGCAATGCGTTGCATAAAGATGCTCCCTTGCCGATCGTATCGGCTGGTCTCAGCAGTGGGCGCAGCGAAGACAGCCTGTTCTTCGCTGCGCCCACCGATGGTTCGCCTGCTCTGTCATGGTCTCGACCATGACCATTCAGAGCGTGCCTGCTGATATGCCAGCTTCCGCAGGAGGCGAGGCATACTGCGTTCGCCTCAGTTCCCGCCCTCCTTGTCCCGCAAGATGCTGGTAGGAACGGCGCTCATCCGGCGCTACACACGGGTCAGGAGCGCGATGCTGACCCGTACCTGACGGACTGCCAGCCCTCCCTTCTCAACGTGCTCACGGCACATGGGCAAAACAGTGCGAAGCATTACCATGCCAGCCAGAGCAAAGCAGCCACGCTCTGTCCCAGCATTCGTACAGAGCGTGGCTGCTTTGCTCTGGCTGGCATCGAGGCGTAGAATAGCCAACAGGACAGTACCAGGCTCTGAAAGGACTGGTTAGGTGCTTGGCAGAGGACTCTACTCTCCCAAGCACCGTCATTTAATCTCTCCCCTCTCAACCACACAGCGGCGTACCTGTCTACCCCGGCCTTGCCAAGGAGGATCGGCTGATCTCTACAGCCAATATAGAATAAAGGTTCTATATTGGCAAGGCCGTCAAATCCCGTCAAATCCCGTCAAATCCCGTCAAATCCACCACCAATCTATGAAGAGTTCTGGTGGGTTTTCCTTCCCACCAGCCATTTCTGCTCTTTTGATTGCTAGTAAACAGGGATAATTGAAGCGCTTGAGTGTTAAAAACGGTCGAGTTCGAGGCTGATGGCTCCAAGTGAACAGCACTGCCGCAGTCGCATCACAGAGGCTCAAGATATTCTGGACACGATTCTCCAGAGACGGGGATAGTGACACTCCGCTGGGGCTCAAGCTCCGCAGTGTCTCTCGATCACGCCTCCGGCGTGGTCTGCAGGCTCTCCATTTCCGCCGTGTCCAGGCGGCTACGCTTGCCCAATCGACTCACGTAACGATACTTTTCTTTGGGAGGAAGGACATGCCCCGGCTCACCTGTATAATGCTGAGAGAGCAGGTTGGCACATCCCACGCCATCCCGATGCGCTGTGAACCCACACACACAGGGCAGCGATAGACGCGCCCCTTGGGTTTGTAACAGTGCATGCAGGCCGCGCCATCCGGCATGGTGCTGGTGCAGGTCTGGCTGGTGTAGGCTTCTTCCACCAGTGTGACGGCCATTCCAACGGCCTCTGCTCTTTCCCCTGATGGCCCTGGCAGAGGGGTTGACGCCCTCCGCGAGCCTCCCTGGCGTGCTTTTCCGCTTTTGCTTTCTACCTACAGAATAGTAGAGTAGATTCACTTGCAATTTGCAAGGGATATTGCCTAGCAGAAGAAGGAGCGTGTCGCCATGCAGCTTTCGCTCACGAGCCCTCTGCCTCTCGTATCCCCGCGGCTCACCAGGCGCCTGCTGCCCCTCTTCATCGCGGCTTTTTCCCAGGGGTTGGTGCTCTGGGCTCCGATTGAGAAGGTATTTCTGAACGGTCTTGGGTTTGATCAAGCCGCCCTGGGTCTGATGGCTGCCTGTTATACGAGCCTCATCCCGCTGTTTGATCTGGACTCAGGTATTCTGGCCGATCGCTGGAGTCGCAAGGGCATCCTCATCCTGGCCTCGATCGCCTCCATGCTCAACGCTCTGCTGGGGGGACTCAGCTACAATGTGCCGACCTACCTGGTCAGTACGCTCTTCTTCGGTGTCGAGGTCGCTCTGGTCTCGGGCACCTACGAATCCATCCTTTACGACACGCTGCTGGAAGAAACCGGAGGGAGCCACGCCTTTGAGCAACGTTTGAGCCAGGTGAAGCTGCTCTCTAGCCTGGCATTAATCATCGGCTCACTCGCGGGCGGCCTCGTGGCTACGGTTCTTTCTCCGCGGCTGGCGTACTTTGCCACGATTCCGTTGGTAGCCCTTTCCCTCTTTGCTTTGCGCTCCTTCCAGGAGCCCTCTCTGCATCACGCTGAAGCGCGCCACTCGCTCTCCAGCCATCTGCGCTCCAGCGCAGCGACCCTCTTCCAGCCCGGAAAAAACCGGCAGATCATCCTGGTTTTACTGGCCACCTCGCTCTTACTCTCGGTAATCTTCGAGTTCGGTCCGCTGTGGCAGTTGGCTCTGGCCGCCCCGGTCGGACTCTACGGCCTGTCCAATGCGGCGGTGCTCACGGCAGGCGGGGCGGGCTCGTTGCTCGCTCCGCGCCTCTCGCTGGCAAAACCAGCCTCCATCCTGGTGATGGCTGGGCTGCTGGTGGGAGCGAGCCTGGCGCTGGTCATCGTGCAGCAGACCGTGGTCGTCATCCTGGCCCAAGGGGTGCTGGTCGCAGGGGGAACAGGGATCAGCATGGTCTTTACCGGGCTGCTGCACGACGCCCTCTCCTCACGCGTGCGAGCGGGTGCTGCGTCCGGGGTGGGTGCGCTCTCCTCGACAGCCTTTGTCCTCTTCTCGCTGCTCTTTGGGATGGTGAGCCAACACGCTGGCATTTTTCACGCCGGATGGATGGTGGTGGGGGTAGCCCTGCTGGTCTGTGTGTTGTTGGTCAAAGGAGCGGTGGACCAGGGCTTCAACGAATCGAACGCCTCAGAGGAGCCGGAGGGCAGCTGTGCAGCTTGAGCACGCTCGCGAAGATCTGGCTCCTGCTGTTCGAAGCTTCTTGACACTCTCCTGCCTAAAGGACGGGAGATTCTTCCTTCAGCCAGCGAGCTTAACGGAGTGCAATCGCTTGCGTCCGGAAGACGGTCCCCTGTCAAGAAGCGTTGCGTACTGCCGAAGCAGCACCCGTTTCCGCCTGCCCGGCGGTACGGTTGAGGGCCAATTCCAAGATGTTAAGCGCAGCATGGTGGTCACGGTCAAGCACCAGCCCACAGGAAGGACAGATATGAGTGCGCTGCGAGAGCGTCCTCCTGACCCGGCAGCCACAGCCAGAGCACTCCTGTGTGGTGTAGCGAGGCGAGACGGCTATCACCGGCACACCATACATGTGCCCGTAGGCACACAGCCAGAAAAGGAATAGCCCCCAACTGGCATCGCTGATACTCTTTGCCAGATGGTGGTTCTGCACCAGGCGGACTATCTTGAGGCCTTCGTAGGCAATGAAATCGCTAGATTTCACCAACGCACTCGCTCGCTTGCAAGCGAAGTCTTTACGGTGCCTTTGCACCTTGAGAGAGCCCTTTGCCAGTCGTTTAATGGCCTTCTTGCGGTTCTTAGACCGCTTTTGTTTGCGGGAGACGCGCCGATGCAAGCGTTTGAGTTGCGTTGCTGCCTTGCTGAGACTAGCGTGGATTGTCTATACTGATACCCAGATGAAAATCACATAGTAGCAAGCGCTGTTGCCTCGGCTTGAAGCACCGACCGACAGCGGCGTTTTACCTCCTCTTTGCGCGTTTGCAAATTGGCGAAGAAGGCATCGACTCGCTCGCGTACGGCCGCTTTCGTTCCCAGGCAAGGATTGGCGGTGACCTCTGCGCGTGCCCAGTCCCAGATGGCCTCGTCGGCGTTGTAATCGGGACTGTAGGCAGGCAAGCGGACTAACCAGAGGCGCAGATCGGGCGTGGCGAGGTACGCTCGGAGAGCCGGGCCGCCATGTGTCGGGCTATTATCCCAGAAGATGACCAGAGGTTCTGGAGATTGGGCGCGCAAGTGTTGCAGAAAGGCCACGCTCGCCTCCGTGCTGCTGTAGCCATCTAATGCCATCGCCTCTACTTCGCCCGTCTCCAGACAGACGGCGGAGTAGTAGGTGACCTTCTCTGCCCGCCGTGGGCTCGTGGAATCGACCAGGGCCCTCTCGCCGCGCTGCACCCATTTGCCACGCAGGTCCGCATCCGCTCGAAAATGAGCCTCGTCGACGAACCAGTGCTTGGCCCCGGATTGGGTGGCAGCTGCAGTGAGGGAGACATACTCCCGTACGAACGCCGCACGTTTCTTGGCGTCAGCTTTGATCAGGCGTTTCTTCGGGCGCTTCCAGGTGAAGTCCAGCCGATGCACCCAGCGCAGGCAACTGCTCCGACTCATCCGCAGTCCACACTGCTCCTGGAGGAAGTGCTGCACGCCTCGCCAGGTCCAATTCGCCAAGGGGACGCCAGCCTGGGTGGGGGCGCCTTCCACGGCGGCTTTCAGCGCGGCTTGCTGCTCTGGCTGGAGGGCGGGGGGGAGCCACCGCTCTGCTCGAAGGCGAGGGCCGCTGGTCCGTCCTGCGCGAAGGCCGTGAGCCAGTCGCCAATCGTGTGCGCATCGCGCTCCAGGGCTTGCGCGACCTGGGCGGCTGGCCAGCCGCGCGAGAGCAACCAAAGCGCATGCCAGCGTTCGCGTTCGCGAGCCGTTTTGGCACGATAGATTTGCTCGCGGACGTCTGCTGAACTGATCTGCCAGCGGGCGAGCAGGGTTGAGACGTCTTCCAGAGCAGCGGCTCCAACAACGAGAGGTCTCATCAAGCCAACGATGGCGCTGCTTCCATTTGAGCATGTGGTTTCCTCTGAAAATCTCTGGTGGCACGCTTCTATGCACCCACTTGAGGAGTCAACGTAACGGTATAGCCCAGATGCTCGAGTTGCTCGATCGCACGCCGTTGCAGACGCTCCATGTCTAACTGGGCGAAATAGTCAGCACCAAGGTCACGGTAGGGCTGTTTCGTCTGGAGGATGTGATAGATAATAACCAGGAGACTGTGCGCCACCGCGAGAATGGCCTTCTGCTTGCCTCGTCGACGAGCGAGCCGATGATACTGAGCAGCCAGGTAATTATCCTTCGTATGGGCTACGGCCCAAGCCACCTCGCATAACACGTGACGCAAGTACAGATTGCCTTGCGTCGTTTTGCCGCTCAGGCGTTTGCCAGCGCTCTGTTTGTTGCCTGGGCACAGGCCTGCCCACGAGGCCAAGTGTTTGTGGGAGGGAAACGCACGCATATCCGCTCCAATTTCCGCTAGAATGGTCGCGGCTGCTCCGGCCTGGATGGCGGGCACGCTGGTAAGCAAGTCGATCGCTTCCTCAAAAGGCCGCAGTTGCTGTTCAATCTCACGCTGCACCTCGGCCAGGCTAGCTTCGAGAAAGTCAATGTGCGCCATTAATTGCTGCAGCAGAAAGCGCTGATGGGGTTGCATACGCCCTTCTAAGGCCGTGCGTAATTGGGGTAGCTTCGCCCGCAACCGTCCACGAGCGAGTTCAGCTAAGGTCTCTGCATCTTGTTCGCCACCCGTCAGCGCTGCCAGCATGGCCCGTCCACTGGCGCCTAAGATATCGGTCGCCACTGCCGCCAACTTAATATTGGCCGTTTCAAGCACCTTTTGCAGCCGGTTCGTGTCATCTGCCCGTTGGCGGATCAACAACTGCCGGTAGCGGGTGAGCTCGCGCAAGGCCCGAATGGGGGCGGGCGGGATAAAGCTGGCTTTGAGGAGGCCATGACGCAACAGCTCGGCCAACCACTCGCTGTCTTTCACATCCGTTTTGTGGCCCGGCACCGCCTTCATATGCTGGGCATTGACCAGGATAATCGTGCGCTCCGCTTCCAGCAGGTTGAACACCGGACGCCAAAACACCCCGGTCGATTCCATGGCAACAACAGCCACGCCCTGTGCCCGCAACCAATCATCCAAGGTCAAGAGATCGTTGGTCATCGTGGTGAAAGTACGCGTTTGCTTCTGCACCTGACCTGTGGCCGGAGTTACCAGGATCGTGACCACCACCGTTTTCTTATGCACGTCGATACCGGCACATCGCTCGTAGAGTACTTGCATGGCTGTTCTCCCTTCGCGCCCCTCAGCGGTCGGTGCGGACACACTCACAAGTTTCCTCTGCGTGCTCTCTTCGGTTAAGAAGAGGCGACAATCATTCCTGCTGGACGCACCTCAGGTCAACTTCACCGCGGGCTGGTGGCACCAGTACCACAACGACCTTTGCCGCTGGGGCTGCTTGTAGTCTATCCCATTTTCATCCTCATTCCTGTCTGCCCCAGACATCTCGCTTCACCTGGGTATCAGTATAGGGGCAGTCCGTCCGAGTCGGTGTAGAACGTCTTCAAGCCCACGTCAATGCCGACCTGTTTCCCGGTAGGCTGGTGGTCTATCTGCCGATCTGCCTGCACGGCAAATTGCACATAGTAGCCATCGGCCCGCTTCAGCAGACGGACGCGCTTGATCTGGCTGATGGGAAAGGTCTAAATGTTCCTGGTGCCAACGAGGCGAATGGTTCCAATGCCGTGCCCGAGGGTGTTGTGTGAGACGCTTGCCCTCCGGCTCCAACTTCCAGCCCGAGGTTTTGTACTCTACCGAACGGTTATCCGGCTGGAAGCGAGGGTAGCCCTTCTTGCCTGGCTTCTTGGCCTGGCAGTTGTCGTAGAAGCGGGCGATGGCCTTCCACGCCCGGTCTGCGGTGGCTTGCCTTGCCATGGAACTCTCGCCGGGCGGCAAAGGGAAAGTCTTTCGCCACTTGGGCACACAGGGCTTGCAAGTCCTTCTTGCCGACGTGCTGCCCATGCATCCAGAAACGCAGCGTGCGGTACGCGCACGAACTGGCAGGGTGTTGAAAAATGAGTGTCAGGAAAGATGCAGCACGATCTGGCTCAGTTTTCCCTGGTTTGGTTGGGCGTGTACCCTGGCTGTTCCCAGCGGTGAACTTGCTCCCCGGCAAGTCGCTCTGGCTGGCGCAGCCAGAGCGAGACGTGGGCGGGCTGCATCGTCTCCTCGACCACTGCCAACAACTGTCCGCGCAACTGCTCCAGGTCTGTCTCATTGCGCAGCGCCGCGCTGAACACCGCCAGCATCTTCTCGGCATCATACTTCTTGCGATAAAAACGCCGATCAATCAGTCCCTGGATGCGCCGCCGCAATGGGTAGAAGAGCGCCGCAATCGCCAGCGTGGAGACGACCAGCACCACCGGGTTGTTGGCCGCCTGGTTGGAGATAACCCCAGCCAGGCTTTCCAGCCCGATGATGAGGCCCGCGTAGAGCGCACCCAGCAGGGCTGTCAGCGAGCCATAGACCAGCGTCTTGTTGATGATGGTGTCAATGTCCCACAGCCGCGAACGCAGGATGGCCAGGCCAACGAAGATCGGAATAGGCAGCGAGGTCACCAGCCAGAGGGTGTTGTTGACGACCTCAAGAAGCGCGTTGGCCTGGTTGAGCGGCACCACACTTTGCAATACGATGATCCCCATCCACAGCAGAGCCGTGAGGACAATCCCAAACACGGCCCACTTGATCTGCTGGCGCTGGACCGGGGTGGAGAGCCGCCGATAGCGATAGATTTGCGAATAGATCACGGCCACAAAAGTGCTAATGCCGAGCACGTTGGCAATGCTCCCCGGCCAGGTATTGGAGTTGAGCGGCGAAGCCGCAGGCGGGAAGATCGCCAGCCCCTGCACCAGGATTGAGGCAATCAGCACCCAGCCCACCCAACGCGGCGCGAACCGCCCCTGAGGAAAGAGGCCAAACGCGAGGAAGCCAGCCGCCGTGTACAGGAATGTGATCACCTGGGCAGGGAGCGTCCAGACGGGGGAGACGAAGGCCAGCACCCCAAAGACGCCATCTTGTCCTGAGCCATTCGAGAAGGCATTCATGCACAGCGTAAACGCCACGAGCAGCGCGACCCACTCATCAGAGCGCCGCCAGAAGATCACCAGTCCCACGGCAGCCCAGATCAGCGCCCCAGCAAGCGTGAGGATGAGCGTGTAGGTAGCGTAGTCGCGGAGCGAGAACCCAGCCGCGTGGAGCGCACGCGCGCCTGTGGCGTCCAGCGCGCCATTCAGATTGCACGCGAGCGTGCCCACACAGGGCTGCTGAAGGAAGTGGTAGTACGTTGGCAGGCTGCCAAGCGCGAGCGCGAGCGTGAAGAGCACCACCGCCAGCCAGCCCACCCGCGCAAGCCACAGCCAGCGTCCAGAGAGGCGCGTGGTGGGGGCAGTGGGAGCAGCAAGACTCTGGGCTGGCGCGGCTGGAGCAGCGGTCTCGTTCATCGTTCCCCTCCTGCTTTGGCGAAGCAACGCCGCTCTTCTCGTCTCAGGATACCATACCATCGTCTCGCAAACGTTACGAAGCGCGTTACGGATGCCAGATGAAGGGGAACATCCCACCGCAAGACCAGGCGTGAATCACCCGGTGTCATCTGGTGGTGCGCTGCTCACCAAAGGTGTGGCCTCTTGAACTGGCAGTGGGAGGGGAGTACAGTAGGCCCATCCTGCCTGGGGAGGATGAACTCCAATGATGGGCCACAAGGAACGGGCTTTCGCCCCGCTCGTCGCCGTCTCGCTCGAAGCACTGGTTCCGCCCGACCACTTCTATCGCCACCTGGACCGCACTCTCGATCTCTCGTTTGTGCGCGAGTTGGTTCAGGATACCTACGCTCCTCTTGGCCGCCCATCCATTGACCCAGTGGTCTTTTTTCGTCTTCAGCTCGTGATGTTCTTCGAGGGTATCCGCTCGGAGCGGTTGTTGATGCGGCTCGTGGCAGACAAGCTCAGTGTCAGATGGTTTGTGGGGTATGAGCCTCTATGAGCCACTCCCAGACCACTCCAGCTTGGCGCGCATCCGTACCCGTTACGGGCTAGAAGTCTTCCGGCGCTTTTTTGACGCCATTGTGGAGCAGTGCCACCAAGCCAAGCTAATTTGGGGCAAAGAACTGTATGTGGATGCCACCCAGGTCAACGCGAACGCCGACCTCGACTCGCTGATTAAGTGTTTGAAAAGGCTCCTGATCTAGCGCTGTGCCAAGCGAGCGAGAAGGAGACGGATACCTGTCAGATACATAAACACCTCCTCGGTGCTGGTGAGCCGTTCATAGTCTTTGCTCAAGCGCCGCTGCCGCCCTAACCAGGAAAAGGTTCGCTCGACGACCCACCGTCTCTTGATCACCCGGAATCCAGGCTCAGCGCCCAGATCCGCGAGGAATTCCGGCGCATAGCGTTGCATCTGGCGAAACGGCGGATAGACGACCTGGACCCTCCAGCCATACTCCTGCTTCGCCCAGCGCACGAGCGTGCCGGTGTAGCCCTGGTCGGCCCATATGTGTTGCAGGCGCGGATAGGCGAGGCCGGCTGCCTGGAGCACCCGCTGCCCGCCTTTGCGGTCGGGGATGCTGGCCGCGTGCACCACCACGCGAAGCCGAGAAGCCTTCGGTATCCACCAGGATATGGCGTTTGCGGCCCACCAGCTTCTTGTTTGCCGTCAAAGCCGCGCACGCCTCCCATCAAGGTCTTGACCGATTGACTATCGATGATCGCTGCGCTCGGCGTCGGATCCCGGCCCGCATGGAGGCGGGCCAGTTCGCGCAGCCGGGCATGGATGCGGAGCCAGGTGCCATCCCGTCGCCATTGCCGGAAGTAATAAGAGACGGTCTGCCAGGCGCCGTATTCCCGAGGGAGATAGCGCCAGGCGCAGCCGGTACGCAGCACGTAGAAGACGCCGTTGGTAATCCGGCGCATATCCGACGACCTCGGTCGTCCATGGGGTTTGCTGGTCGGGATGAGTGGTGCAAGCAACGCCCACTCCGCATCATTGAGATCACTGGGGTACACTGGAAATGCCATGCCGAGGATGCCCTCCGAACGGTGTGTGAGAAACGCGTTTCGGGAAGGGTATCTTCGGGCGGCTTCTGCCAGCTTAGCCCCTTTTCAAACACTTAATGACACCACGTTTTGCGGTGGAGGAGCGAGCAGCGATGAAGGAGCATCTCGCTGCCCTCTTTTCTGACGAAACCGCTCTAGGAAGCTCCTCCTCTGCTGAGGAACCTCCTCTCGAAGCTGCCAGGCCAACCCTGTTGCCGATGGAACTGGCTGAGGAGGGATGTGATAGCCTGCAATAGTATGTTCTTCTATGCTATAATATGTGCATGGAGAACACCTATTCGATTGGACAATTTGCCCGGCTCACGGGGCGTGGGGTCAAGACACTGCAAAAGTGGGACCGGGCGGGCATTCTCAAAGCCCATCGTACTCCTACCGGGCGACGCTACTATACCCACGATCAATACCTGGAGTATCGCGGGCTGAAAGCAACCGGGGCAGGCAAAACGATTGCCTATGCGCGGGTGTCTACCCAGGGCCAGAAACCCGACTTACAGAATCAAGTGGCCGCCTTGCGGGCCTACTGCCAGGCACAGAACATTCAGGTGGATGAGTGGGTAGAGGAGATAGGGAGCGGTCTCAACTATCAGCGCAAGCAGTTTAACCGCATCATGGAAGAGATTGAACTCGGGCGCGTGCAGCGGCTCATCATTGCCCACAAGGACCGGCTGGCCCGCTTTGGGTTTGAGTGGTTTGCTGCCTTCTGTGAGCGACATGGAACAGACCTCGTGATTGTCAATGGCGAGACGCTTTCGCCCGAACAAGAACTGGTGCAAGACTTACTTTCCATTGTGCATATCTTTTCAGCCCGGTTGTATGGGCTGCGTTCCTACAAGAAGGTGATCCGTGATGCTGCTTTGCAGAAAGATCAGACTAGAGGTTAGCGAGCAGGACGCGGCGACCCTGGAGATGATGCAGGGCAAGTGTCGCGGCCTCTACAACTGGTGGGTAATGAGACTCCGCGCTGGAGAGCGTTGGCGCTGCCTGGACGCCAAGAAGACGCTGGCGGAAAGCCGGAAGTACGACCCCGACATCGATCAGGTGTATGGCAAGCTGCTGGCGGAAGCCTATTTCCGGCTGGATAAGGCGATGCAAGCCTTCTTCAAGCGCGTGGCCGCGGGCGAAAAGCCGGGCTTCCCTCGCGTGCGCCCCCGGCATCAGTTTTTCACGCTCTGCTACCCAGCCATGTACATCAATGTCGTAGGCAACACGGTCCTGCTGCCCACAGGAGGCGGGCGCGGCAAGAAAAATAAGCCCTATCCGACGATTGTTGCGGGACTCACCGAAACCCCACCAACAGGCTATCGGGAAGTGGCGATCAGCCGGGACGCACGCGGCCACTACTCCGCTTCTTTCGTCTATCCGAGGCAGGACGAGGTACAAACGACTGGGCAGGTGGTAGCCTTCGATTTGGGCATCAAAACCTTGGCAACGGGCGTGAACGAGCACGGGCGCTTCTATCACATTGGCGGCTTCAAGGGCCATCAGTGGTATAACAAGCAGCTTGATAAAATCCGCTCTAAACGGGATCGCTGCAAGAAAAAGTCGAGACGGTATCTCCATCTTTCGCAGGTCTACCAGCGCGTCTCAGAAAAGAAGCGCAACAAGCAAAAGGACTGTCTGCACAAAGCCTCCCATCTCATCACTCACCGACTGGTTGAGAGAACTGTGGTGATTGGTGATCTTTCCCAGCAGCAGATGGTCATGAAGGAACACGAGGAAAAGCGCCGATTCCAGCATCGGGCGGTCTTCAATGATTGGGGCCTCTACGGCTTTGTGCAGATGTTGGAGTACAAATGTGTGCTGGCTGGGAAAGCATTGGTCAAGTTAGATGAACGCGATACCAGCAAGACGTGCAGCGGCTGTGGCGAGATGCAGTCCATGCCGCTCTACAAGCGGACGTATCGCTGTGGATACTGTGGGCTGGTCATGGACAGAGACGAAAACGCTGCCGTGAACATTCTCCAGCGGTCTCTTGCCCGGCTAGGGCCACAGGCTCAGGCAAGTGCTTGAGTCCGGTGTACTGCGGGCGACTGAGGCGGCGTAGCGGTCATGGGGGCCGCCCAAGTCAGTCAAGCGTAGGAATTAACACGTTTGAACACGTTTTGAAAGGCAGGTATATATGAGTGAACAGTATCCACGGGCAGCCTTGTTTGGCACAGAGGAGCGAACGCTCTTCTCTACTATCCGTGGTCGGGAATATCACCTGTCCGTCGCTCTTCCGGACAGCTACAAGACATCTACACAGGCGTATCCCGTGATTTATGTGTTAGACGGTGATTACAACTTTGGTGTGGCGGCTGGGTTGACGCGCTTTAGCAATTGGTTCAGGAAAGTACCTGAGCTTATCATTGTCGGCATTGGCTATGACATGGAAACCTCTGATGAATTCGCTGCGTTACGAGACCTTGATTTCGATATTCCCGGGGTGCCCGGCGCCTCTAGCGAGAGTGTGTCGCACCTCTTTTTAGATGCCCTTACGCAGGAGATGATCCCTTTTATTAATGCAAACTATCGCACCATTCCCTCGGATCGCTGCCTGCAAGGCTATTCGTCGGGTGGCTTCTTTGTGCTCTATGCGTTGTTCCGGCAGCCGGATGCCTTTCAGCGCTATATCTCCGGCAGCGCGATTCTGAAATCCACCTACGATTATTGGATTCACCACGACGCGCAGTTGGCTGCGCGCAATGGCAGCAATCCAATTCAGCTTTACCTTTCCGTAGGCGAGTTGGAGGAGGATGACATTCCGAACTTTCGGCGATTTGTTACCTTCTTAGAGCAGGGCAACTATCCTGGTTTGACGGTTAGCAGCGAAATCTATGCCGGTGAAGGTCACGGTTCCGAGGGGATTGCGCTTACCTACCTGCATGGAATCGCCATGGTGTACCCACAAGTTGAACGATAGCAGCTTGATGTAGAATCCGTTTGGTCACAAGAAGATTGACCGAGTACTAGTACATGGAGGGAAAAGTGGCTCCATGATAGAATAGGGGGAAACAGCCCAGGAGCAGCAGGCATGCCGAAACGAGCCACCCAGGTCATCCTTAGTGACCAGGAACAGGACGCGTTAACCCAGCTCACCAAACGTCATC
>DATGID010000098.1:0-25536 GCA_035307385.1 Ktedonobacterales bacterium
TCGTTCAAGCGGTTGCGGATCATCGGGTATTTCCTCCTTCAGAAACGGCCACTGGCACAGCTTGGGGAGCCTGGGTGGCCGCAATGAGCGCGTTGGCAAGCTCGGTAGGCCGCGTAAACAGGACTTCGTGGCCGCCGTCCAACTCGACGACGCGACAGTTTGGCAGGCGGTCTACCATCGCTTGCCAGAAGTCCGGATCACCGAAGACGACATCGCCCCGGCAGCGGAGGTACGTCGTTGGCAACCCTGCCTCTCTGAGTTGGTGGAATCGGGAGAGGTGGGCTGGCTCCAGCGCTGCGGCTAACGATTGCGGGGAGAGTCTGGTGCGCCACACCGCTTCGCCCCGCTCCGGCGCGGCCAGGGCCGAGTGCGCCTGCTCATCGCGCCAGAACCGAGACAGCCAGGTCTCCAGCGAGAGCGAAACGGTCCCGTCTGCCTGGTGCTCCAGCGGGACCGGGTGATCCATCGGGGTGCCATAAAAAGCGTCCTGGCCCGCCACGGGGATGAGCGCGTCAAGGAAGACCAGATGGGCGATGCGTTCGGGTACGGCTTCCACGACCAGCGGGGCGATCAAGCCTGCAAAGCTGTGCGCGACCAGGACCACCTCGCGCAGCTCGTGCTCGATCAGGGTATCGATGAGGGGCGCAGCCATCTGTGCGCGGGGCACGTGCCGAGTCTGAGCGGCTGGCCCATGTCCGGCCAGGGTCGGGGTCTGGACCGGGTGCCCGGCCAGTTCCAGCTCGGCCCGCACGTCCTTCCAGGCGGAGCCATCGTGCCAGGCGCCATGCAGCAGGACATAGGTTCGCGGATTGGGTATACTGCCCGTGGGGCCAATGGTGTTCTCGTTGCTGCGGGTTGCAACCATTGCCAGGTTCTCCTTTGGGTGCATCTGGGCAGCCCAGCAGCAGTCGGGTGCGAGCCGATGCTGCGCTGAGCTGTGCCCTCTGTTGTGGCATCCGCTGACCATGTGCAGCGGGGTCGGTCTGGTATACTAGGGAAGGCGAGTCAGCCAGGGACTCGTTCCAGGGCCTGGCTCGCCAGGGGCGCGGGGGACTACCACTGTCCCGCGCCTCGCCTGTTGTTTGGTTTGACATCACCTCCTCTCTAGTCCCGGTTGGACGGGGCGGACATCGTCGGTGCTACCACCACCGAGCATGCCTGCCAGTTTTTTTACATCACCTCCTTTGCTGGCCCCGGTTGGACCGGACGGACCCTTCGGTGCTACCACCACCGGGCGCGCGTGCGAGCCGTCTCGCGTCCGTCCTCGGCGCGCGCCTGTGAGTCAGCCTCACATCTGCCCTCCCTTCTGCCGATTCGGCCTTACGAAAACAAGAAAGCGGACATGCCCCCGCTCACGGTCGGATGCATGTCCGCTTGGTCTAAGAGTAATGTTGGCGTACTCTGGAAAATCGTGTTAGAATGCCAACACGCCAATCCCTCGCGTCTGCACTTCGAGTGGTGTTAGGGCTTGGTCTCTGCGAGCCGTGTAAGAGAAGTGCTTACATGGCTCGCGCTGTCTTCTGTTGTCGTTTGACTCTGCTCACGGTTCCCTCCTTCCTGGGCTGCACATCCGTAATGAATAACAGCCAGGCAGCAAATCCATCTTCTCTGAAGTGCTGCATGGCTGGAAGAGTGCCAAGCTGGTAGCAGCAGGGCGTTCTATACTATAGAATGCGCCCAAGCCGCCCTGATATGCTTCAGAGGTGGCCCAGTGGGCTACCAAAGACTTCTGCTTTGGTAGCCTATGCTGTCTCTTCAGAGCATAGACCATTTGTTCACTTTTGTCAACGGGTGCGTCATTTCATCATCTGCCGCATCACGCCCAGCACGAGCCGAGGCTGGAACCTGGCCTAGTGCCTTTCGCTTGACCATCACTTTCTGAACAGCCCCCGCAAGAGATAGAGTGGCGCTGCCCGATTAAAGTCGCGCACATCGGTGGCGCCAGTGGTAATCCCAAGAAAACGGGCGGTGACTTTGGGATCGCTAGCAATAGTGCGTAGTAATGCGCGCTCCACGCTCGTCGGCGCTCGCGTCAGGCTTTCGCCAAACTGGTAGGTAAAGTCGTACATCGGCTGAAGCGCTTTGTCTCGCCTCTTCTGCATCGCAGTTGCCTGTGCAGGCCAGACCTGCCCCGCTGCCTGCGTGGTGAGCGGCTTGCCCCCCGCAATGTGATCCAGCGCTTCCAGCGTCTGCTGGACGGTGAACAAGGCATCATGAAAACCTTGCCCTGACGCCGGGTCCTTGAAGTGCGCCGCGTCCCCGACCAAGGCCCAGCCAGGACCGCCAGCGGGCCGGAAGTATCCCGGTTGCGGGGCGAGTCCCATGATCTTGCCCTGTAGGTGCAAGTTGTCCAGGCGTCCTTGCAGCAAGGGAGCACGTTCCCAGGTCTCCTTGAGTGACGTCAGTGGCTGGTGTTGGAACTGGCCGTATTGCGCGACGGGAAAGAAGGCAGCAATAACTTGAATACCCTCACCGGTGTGACTAAAGACCACCAGCCGATGATCCACACTGGGCACAAAGGCAATCTCGCCTAAACCAGTCATATCAATGCCACGGCAATAACTGTAATAGAGGGTCGTGTACGATTTCCGGACGTTGTAATCTTTGGCTCCGACCAGGCGTGCTACTATGGAGAAGCGGCCATCAGCGCCAATGGTCAAGGGGGCCTGAAGGGTGAAGGTGCGCTGGGCCTGCCCCTCCGTGGTCTGTACTCGCACCCCCGTCACCTGGCCTCCTTCCTGGTGCAGGTCTACCACGGTGCAGCCTTCAAAAAAAGTGATGCCCCCTTCGCCAAGGACAACATCCAGCAGGACATCGTCAAACAACTCGCGTCGCAGGATGTACCCATTCGCAAAGCCTTCATAGGCCGGGAGCAGCCCCTTGATGACGATCTCCTCGGTGATCTGCATGTGCATGGAGCGAATCGGTTGCAGCCGAGAAGCGACCCGCTCAATAGCAGGAAACAGGCCGAGATCGCGGAAGCGAACCAGCGCGCGCGGAGCCGTGATCGGCACCGAGAGGGTGCCTCCCAAGGGTCTCTTGCGGCGCTCTACCAGGGCGACGTTCCATCCACGCTTCGCAAGCTGGTAGGCGACGGCGCTGCCAGCAATGCGAGCACCCACCACCACGGCATCGAATCGGGGCATCGACATGCCAAGCTCCTCATCCCTCAATGGTTTATCAGTTGGTTTGCTGGGCAGGCACAGCAAGCGCGAGACCGCTCATGCCTGATCTTTGGGTTGGAACCACACGCGATAGAATGGCTGCGAGAAACCGGTTTCCAGCGCATCCTTCCGAAACTGAGCAAGCTGGCGCTCGAATTCGTCCTCGGCCATGATGCCTCTTCTTGCCAGCGACAGCTTGAATTCACAGAACGCATGTACGATGTCCCGCAGGAGCATCCGTTGCTGCTGCTTGGTTTGGCCGACTACACGCGTCGCGATATTCGCCGAAATGCCTGCCGCTCGAAGATGGTCGGTCAGGCGCAGACCTCCCAGAGTAATCTCCCCGTGCATGTGCGCATCCTGCATCGCAGCCACAAGCAACGCCCGCAGGGCCTGGGATTTATTTCCCGTCTGGCAAAAGCCAACGGTCACCACTTCCACAAATCCCGACGGCCTGGTGACGCGCATCAGTTCCCGAATGAAGGCAGGCCATTGCTCGTCAGACAAAAACTCAGGCAGCCGAGCGTGCGTGAAATCAAAGCGAAAAGTCTGGAAGGGGAGTGGCTCTCTGGCATCCGCTTCGATGAAAGTCAGTCGCTGAAGCAGCGGTATATACGCTTTCGCCTGCTCCTTTTCGAGAAAGCGCCTGGAGAGGACGTGATCAATGTCAAGGGCGGTCAGGTGGGCTTGGGGAAACTGTTGCAAGAGCTCATAGCCCCAAATACTGGTCCCACAGGCCACATCAAGAATCTCCTCGGGCGCGTGGATCGGTGCCCAATAGTGGTCGTGCCAGGCTAGCTTCATCAGGTGATGTTGCAGCGTCAGCCGCGCACACTCCTGGGCATCATTCGTAAATCCGTAGCCTTGCTCTCGGCGCCGTCGCCCTGCCTCTTGCTTCCATTGCAAGCTGCCGACGTTATTGGTTCCCATGCTGTTTCCTCCGTGAGTTCCCGCAAGGGGGTATCCTGAACTTTTACCTCTTGTTCGCTATATTTGGGAAAGAACCTGACAGATATGCCGTTGACTCGCGTAGATGCTGTGATGCCCTCCCTGCCCGGATGGTGGCCTAGAAAAAAGACGGCACTACCCTGAGCTAGACTTGCGTCTCACGTCTCAGGCATAGTGCCGTCGAACTGCCCGGCTGTTTGGTACCAGGCGGGTAGCTCAAGCATTGGGCTTGTGGCTACCCCAAGCTGAGAAATAGTATAGAGGATAAACTGATGTTGTGTCAAGGTTGCGGCCTCTTTTGTTTTACGGAATGGTTTGCAGAGAGGGTGGCTGGAGAAGAGCCCTCCTCTCTGCCTTTACCCTATCGGGGTCATCAATTCAGTGCCGCTCTTCCTGCCGCCCCCGTTCCGCTGCTTCCGCCGCCCGTTGCCCGCTCGCTCCCGCTTCTGCTGCCTTCGCTGCTTGACCGCTGCAACCGCCTGGTCCTTAGGCAGCGCGATCAGCCTGGGGCCTTGAAACCCATCCGGCCAGCTCTGCACATTCAGCCGCGAACGTGCTCGCTCCTGGGTGCGCTGCGCGTGCCCCTGCTGCTTCCCCTCGGCCAGCACCTCACGGGACAGGCGCGGCCCCTGTTGCAAGGCTTCCCGATAGAACGCCATCGCCTGGAGGATTTTGGTTTCCTCTGGACCCGACACCTCCTCACCAAGGGGTGACGCAGGCGGTAGTTCCGAGGCGTTCGGTGCTGGCTTCGGGTCAGGCGGTGGTTCGGGCGGTGGTTCTCTGTTCCCGGCCATCACCGCCTCCTTAGCTTTCATTGCTGGGACGAAAAGGTTCACCTGCCTTGCCAGTGTACCGATGACTGCCTTCCTCAGTACGCACTCCTGGGAATGGCACATGGGTATACTCGAATGGGAGGGGCGCCTCGCCTTGATACTCGCTTGGCCTCTCCACCTGCTCTGCCGCCGGATGCGCTTCCCCTCTGGCAAACGCTTGCTGGACAAGCGCCTCCAGGCTCATGCCGGTTGCAGCTTGAAGGGCCTCCGCAAAGGCCCGCAACTGGTCCTCTTTCTGCTCGCGGGAGCGAGGTTGCGGCTCTTGCAGGCGATCTGCCGCGCTGGAGGCTTCGGCAGCTCTGTGGCGAGGAGTGTCATCCTGCTCATCCTCTCGCTCGTCCAGATGCCCCCTTCCCTCAGCGAGCGCTCGCGCGGGCACCTCTTCACCACTCCACAGGGCCTGCCAGCCTCGTTTGAGTAATCCTGGCCGCCGCACTCCCTCGACGACCCGCCCTGGAGGAAGCGCCTTCGGCCCCTGGTCGCTGGCCGCTGTGGCGATGGTAGCCATCAGCCGCAAGCGCGCCGCATCATCGGCCTGGGGGAGCATGATGGTCACAGCACGCCCCAACGCTTGCAGATCGGCAGCGTTGGAGGGTCGTTTGCGCCGGGCGGAAAGTACGAAGATCACTATCACGATCAGCGCGGCCATAATCATGGCCCACGTCTGGCGCGAGAGACCCAGCAGGTCGTCAGTGGGCGCCCAGCCGACGTGTAAGGCTGCGTTCGTGAAAAGGAACCAGGACGCGCCCCCGCCTGCCAGCGTATAGAGGCCATTGACGAAGATGCCGACCTTATTCCCCTCTGTGATTGCTTCGGTCAGGTCGCACGAAAAAGTAAAGTACGACCATTCCAGCGCCAGGCCCAGCACCGCGCCGACCACGACCACGACCAAGGCGGGCGGCTTGGGGATGGCCGGGCCGACAAAGAACATGGCCGACGACCCGGCCAGCGCCAGCACGAACAACAACTTCAGGTACTTGTGGCCTCCCTGATGTAAAGCCTCTTGCAACTGTGGCCCCTTTCTGAGCGTATTGCCAGCGCGGCCAACAAAGAACGCCTGCACCCATCGGGCACAGGCGTGAAAGTGGTTGCTTGCACTTTCCCCATCGGCATGCGCGTAATATGCGCACGCTGCCCTGTCTAGTCCAGGGTGCGCGAGTGGCGTTGAGGGCGAAGCTCCCTCAGCGCCGCGCTGTTATTGCTCTGAAACAAGAGTACCAGATGTACGTCTGCCTGTCAAGTGTTCGCCCTGTATTTGTGCGGCTTACACTGATCGCGCTCTTGCACAGTTCGCCAGTGATTGTTGCGCCTGCTCGCCGGCCTCTGACAGCCCAGGTATCACCTCCCAGAACATCCCATTGACAGCCGCAGCATCTGCGCCACGGCGTTTCATGGCGGAGGCCACAGTCCCTGCTTGTGCGCTGCCTCTTGAACCTGCGCCCCAGTGATGTGCTGGCGCACGACGTCCGCAAAGCGCTGCCGCGCCGAAGCTAAGGCACGGCGATAGCCTTCTGGGGCTACCTCCTCATCGCCGCCGACCTGTTGCAGGGACCAGGCCTGAGCGGCCTGATCGACCAAGCACTCGATTGCTCGCTCAAACGGCTCATCAGGCGCATCAGGGAGCCTGGGGGGTGACCACGCGTCAACGAGGCCAGTCAACCAGAACACGGCCTGGGCGAGATGATCCATCGCTTCGGCAAAGGGGTAGTAGTCCTTCGCCGGGTCTTCACACAGCTCATACAGCTCCAGACTGGCCTGCATGATGCGCTCTGTCGACTGCTTTCCTTGGCCCCACGCCTGCACCTGCTCCAACACCTGGGCCATCTGCCGACCCAGCCGTCGTTCAAGCGGGCCATGGCGCTTGGTCTGCCTCAGCACGCCCTCCAGCAGGGCCTTGGCCGCGACCACGATCTGCTGGTAATCGACCCCGACGCAGGCCGCGAGCCAGAGCAGATCTTCCCCATCTCCCCACGCTGCCCACGCCTGCTCCAGGTCGTTTTCAAACCGTTCTGCCGACCAGGCGAACGGAATGTGCACTCCCCGCACATCCAGACGTTCAATGAACAGACGAACCTCTGACCACATGGGCAGGCCTCCACCGACGTAGTCGTTAGCAAGGGACAGGCACCTGCTGGTACTCTTTGATTCTACCACCCCGCTCACCTCCTGCACCTGTTCCCGTGTTCACTCGTTGCTCGACCCCAGAAGAGCCGCTCCGCGCGTGGCAACAGGCTCATGGCTCTTGCCGCCTTATCGGACGGGCAGCTTTTTCCCCACTCTCGTTGCGCACGTCGTGGGACCTTCCACTCGGCCAGACAGCGCTCGGCCAGACAGCGTACCAGCGAATGCCTCAGCAGCGTCTTGCCCACGCAGACTTCGCCCAGCAGCACCCAGCCTTGCTCGTCGGGGCGCATGTGTACCAACGCCCGCACCTTCATCAGCGCCTCCGAGGGCAGCAATGTCTCCAGCGGCGGCGGTTGCTCGCCCGGCAACACCTGTGCTGAGAAAGCAGCCATGCGCTTCTTCGGCATGTTCCCTCGTACGAGCTTGACTTCTTCTTCCCATTTGGGGTATCCTTGCTAATAATAAATAAATTATTTTTATTATTAGCAAGGAGGATGTCATGACATCTCTGGAGCAATCGCTTCCCCAGACGCACGCCATCTCAGGAGGAGCCGTCAAGGGCCTCAAAGACCTGGCGCGCTTGCGCCTCGTGACCGGCTCGATCTTGCTGCTCGTTTCGTTAGTTGGCGTGCTGGGCGCCGACTGGGATATTCAGTGGCACGCCGTGGTCGGGCGCGACCAAACGTTTACGCCCCCACACGATCTGATTCTGCTCGGCATCGGGTTGTCGGGGATCGTAGCACTCGTCAGTATCCTGATCGAGACCACCTGGTCGGGACGACACCCGGACCTGCGCGCGTATGGCGCTGATTTTCTCGGCCTGCTGCACAGTTCGCTTGGGTTGTATCTGGTCGGCTTCGGGGCGGTTTGCTCGGCGGTGGCCTTTCCTTTGGATACCTACTGGCACGCGCTTTACGGTATCGACGTCTCGCTCTGGGCGCCCTTCCACACGATGATCTACACGGGCAGCGTCCTGAGCACCTTCGGCGTGATCTCCCTCCTGTTCGAGGCCGCTCACCTCGCGGAGCGACAGCATGCTCGCCGGACGGCCTTGTTCAGCTACATCGGCCTGGTGGCGACGCTCGGCATCCTGCTCTCCAAATTCAGCACCTTCCTCACCCCCGCCCTTTCGGGACACACCCTGCGTCTGGGGGCGATCACACTGACCTTCTTTCCCTTCCTCCTAGCGCTCGTCGCTGTGTTCGTCTGCGTGCTGGCAGTGAGGCTGGTACCCTGGATGGGAGCCGCGACGCTGGTGGTGGCTGGCTTCCTCCTCATCTTGCTGCTGGTGAGCACGTTCGTGCCCCCCATGATGACGCTGCTGGTGCAGGTCGAGCATGAAACTTACCTGGCACGGGCCAGCCGCATCGGTTCGACCATCGTTCCCTTGTCGGGGCAAACTCCGGCACTGCTGCTGCTGGCCCTCTGCCTCGATGGGGTGGTTTGGCTGGGGCGACGCGGAACGGTTGCGCCCTCGAGACAAACCACCTGGATGCTGGTTGCAGCGCTCGCCAGCATGGTTCTGGTGGCTGGGTTCACCCTGGTGCTGGCGGGTGTACGCGCGCAGGCAGCACCAGGTGGCGGAGGGGGCAGGGCAGGCCATCTCCTGCTGGGGTTCGTCCTTGCACTCCTCTTGACGATTCCTGGCAGCCTGCTTGGACATTGGCTCGCCCAGACCATGAGCCGGACACTGACAATGAACCAGATGCTGCACACGAAGCGGAGGTAAGATCATGCGCACCACCATGCAGCTCATATTGGGTCTGTTCGCGGTCGCTGCCCTGGTTTTGACCGGGGTCGCCTTCTACCAGATCGTGCTGGCCTCGACGATCCACGGCGCGCCCGTGCGCTTCATCAGTGCGGAGGCGGGACCCTACTCCCTCAAGCTGGCCTTGTACAGTGACTCCATCAACGCTGGTGAGGTCGTCCCGTTCAATATCGCGGTGACGTCCGGCACACAAGGGCCGCTCACCTACCAGGTCGCGGCCACCCCAGGTCTGGGTGTTCCCGGCTCACTGGCTCAGGGCAATGTCGATGCGCAGCAAAGCACGCCCTATGGCGTGCCAGGCAGCATTACCTTGGTGACGCGGGGGTCCTGGACGCTGCACGTGGTCATCAGTGGACCCGCCGGACAAGGTGAGGCGGCCATCCCCTTGACGGCAGTTGCGCCCCCGGCGATACCAGCATGGCTGGCCTGGAACATCGGCCTGCTGCCCCTCTATGGTTTGCTGCTCTTCTGGGTGGTGCAAAGCAGGCGCCTGGCGAAGCAGCAGCGAGAGGAGGAGCACACGCAGCAGGCAGGGATAGTCGAGTTAGCGAAGGAGGTCTCCTAGATGCCTCGCACCCCAGAACCTTATCGGCGCGAAACGATCTTGCGCGCTGCCACGGAAGTCTTCACCGAACAGGGCTTTAGCGACACCCGCCTGGCTGATATCGCGCAGCGGGCCGGAGTCGCCATCAGTACTCTCTACCTCTACTTTGCCTCGAAGGAAGAGATGGTCTCGGCCATCGCACGAGAGAACCGGCAGCTCCTGCTTGATCAGTTGGGGCCGGTGCTGGAGCATCTGCGTGGCGAAGCGGACATTGCGCAGTTTGTTGCGATCGTCCTCGCCTTCGCCAAGGAGCACCGGGATCAGATCATCGTCTTCAACCTGGAGAGCGGCTTGAGTACCCCACGCCGAGGAGGACGGCGTACAACGCGCGGCCCGCGGATTGAACGGGGCATCGAGATCCTTCGCGGCTTGATCGCTGAGGGCGCGCTCTGCCCGTATGATCCCGACCTGGTGATGGAGATGCTCATCACCCTGACCCGCTGGATGATTAGCCAGTACCTGTTGATCACCGAGGACGAGGAGGAGCCGCTCAAGCGGTTCTGTGTCCAGTGGCTCTCCCAGGCCCTGTTGCCCGCTCGTGGGAGCCTGGGGCCATAGCTGGCTCTGTAGGAGCGCACAGGAAGCCGATACCGCTGGGCACGACCAGTAGACAGTAGACGGCTGACCCATCTTGCTTCGCCCTGCCCTCTGCTCTCTGGCTTTCCCAGCGGAGTCACCTCCTGCTCCAGCAGGTGCACCGACGTACCTATCTTGATCCCTCCTAAATGCTTTGCAGAGCTTCCTGTCCAGATGAGGACGTCCCAACGCGCCACCAACTCTTGCTGGGAGGGTTGTGTAATCTGACGGATAAAGCCATCACTTGGGTGAGGATTTGGGTTCTGGCCCAATCTCGGTGAAGGATGGGCTTGTTTTCAAGAGAAGTTCCTCCTCTTTGCGCGCAAAGAAAGGTGTTGTTCTTTTTCTCCACCAAAGGTTTCGCCGAAGTCGTGCCAGATCCGGGTAATCTCAAAATGGACGCCGAAAGGCGGGTCGATTCTGTCCTCCTTTCAGATTATACTTGAAGCAGCAGAACCGTCGGGCACAAAGAAAGAGGAAAGCAACGATGACAAGCATGGAAATGAAACTCGAATTGGTGCTGGTCCCCGTTACAGACGTTGACCGCGCCAAGGCTTTTTATACTGAGAAGATCGGCTTCCACGCTGATTTTGACCAGACTGTCAACGAGCATCTGCGTTTCGTCCAACTGACTCCACCAGGGTCTGCCTGTTCGATCGCCATTGGCAAGGGAATTACCACCATGCAGCCCGGTTCGATTGAGGGACTGATCATGGTGATCTCGGATGCGCAAGCTGCCCGCGAGGAACTGCTGAGGCGAGGCGCTGAGGTGAGCGAGATCGACGTACAGGATTGGGGGCACTTTGTCCATTTCAGCGATCCCGATGGCAATCGCTGGTCGTTGCAGCAGCTCCCCAGGCGCGCATGATTTCCACAGAAAAGGATGGTCGTTCCTAAAGGAGCCTCATCCTTCACCGAGATTGGGCCAGAACCAGGATTTGCCTCAGCGAGGCATTGTAGTGAAGATATGCGTCAGCAATCCAACCAGGCAAGCGGGGACGTCAGATGGTGAATTGGGTCAAATATGCCTGGGGTTTGAGGGCCTTAGTCACTGTCGGTGTTGAAACTCATCACCAGAAGGGAGTGAAAGGCTTTCTTGGCTTCTGGAGCAAGCTCTTGCTGTGCGATTCGATCTCAAGGAGCATCGAACCACCGAACGTGAGCAAGATCTGATGGTGAGGTGAAACGTACCTCCGACATCTACGGCCTGAGCGTGAGTGCCAGACTCACCAGCACAAAGCCAAGGAGCAGCAGCCAGGAACGAACCCCTTGAAAGAACTCCCATCGGTTTCGCGTCTCTTTCCAGGTGATCGGAAGGTTCTTGGGGTCCCACCGGCCCGTTGCCAGGTTCACTGGAACATTGAAGATGATCGTCGAGAGGAGCGCGAGCATGAATGCGACTGCTGAGGCCCAACGCACACCGCGTGCCAGGCCCTCTTGCCCGTTCATCTGGATCGCGTAGGCGAGTGCGAGCACCACGCACAGGGTCATGAAGACCGGCATGATGCGTCCAAACGTCTTCAGTAGCCCCCGCTCCACCCGCACATGCTGCTCTGCGGGCAACCCGCGAATCACCGGATGGACGAAGGCATAGGAGCCGAATTCCGCACAGGCGGTAAACCCGGTGATCACCACAGCGACAAACCCAAGGATATCCATCTCGCTCATCTCCTTGCACGTTCAAGAGAGCTGGCTACGAGGCCCTCTCTGGTCTTAATAACTGACTTCGAGACACTGCTGTCGAAAGGTTGCATCGGTGAGTTGTCTGAGCATACTGTCGGCGACATCGGCCCGTGAGATGCTCGACCGCAAGGAAAACGCCAAGCTCGATTGCATGCGGTAGCGACCGGTGCGCGGCCCATTGGTGAGCCTGCATGGGCGAACGATGGTCCAGTCGAGAGTGCTTTGCCGAATGAGCTGTTCCTGGGCAGCTTTATCCGCATATTCCTCTTTCATCAGCAAGGGGAGGATGAGGTGCTTGAAGACGAAAGGCAGTCGGTCAAAGCTCTCGCCAACCCCCCAGGCGGAGAGGCAGATGAAGCGGGAGACCCCATAGTGCTTCATCGCCTCAAGGATAGTGCTGGTGCCAATGCTACAAAGTCCTTTCTGGTGCGGATGCCCAGACAAAGCCACGCGCAGCCGATCATGACCGCCGATGGTGCAGAGGACTGCCTCCTGGTTGGCAATCGCTTCCTCGACGGAACCTTTTTGGAACACATCCCCTGCGACCGTGGAGAGGTGGGCATGCCGGGTGGTCAAGGCAAGCGGATTGCGTACGAAGGCGGTGACCTTGTATCCCTGGGAGAGCGCCTGTTCCACCAGGCATTGACCGGTGGCCCCGGTGGCTCCAAAGATCACGATGTTCATGATGCTCCCTCCTTGCTTGCCGACGCATGGTGCTCTTCTCGGGAGGCGTTGGCTCCCCTGGAGTGATGAAGACGTTGCTGCTCGCACCAGGCTCGCAGCGTGGTCGTTGGTGCTCCCAGGATGCGATTGGCCTCGGAGGGGTCGCCGATCTCTCCGTAGCGCTGGAGCACCCGCATCATCTGCACGGTGCGCCGCATCTGTCTGCCGAGAAAGAGCGTATCCAGGACGGACATCAGGGCGAGTGGCATCGTCGTTACCCGTTTCTCTGGCGCAAGCTCGGCACAATAGAGTCGCAACGCTTCTCCCAGGGTGAGCGCCTCGGGTCCCTGGACATAGAAGATCTTGTGAGCAGCCTCCGGCACCTGAAATGCCCGCGAGACCATGCGCCCAAAGTCACTGGCCGCCACTAGATGGAGCGGATGCGGCTGCTTTCCCAGGACCATGGCACGCTGGCCTTGCAGGTGCTTCGGTAGGTTCTCCATAAAATAGGTTGGCCTGAAGATGGTCGTCGGGATGCTGCTCTGGAGCAGTGCCTGTTCGACACGCCCTTTGGCGCTTTGGTCGACCAGCACGGCAGGGCCAATCTCCGCGCCCACAAACATCCCCGAGACATAGGTCAGGTGGGCAACGTGCAGCTGGGCAGCGAGTTCCACTACCCGCATAACCCCAAGATACTCGACCCGCTCAATCTCTTTGGGATGCGACCCAGCCTGGAGGCTGATATGGATTCCGGCGCACTCGTTGAGCGCCGCTTTTACGACTTCACGCTCCTCAACACTCCCCTGGAGGTACTCAAAGTCAGGACCGAGGTGGGCTGCGGCTCGTGCTGTATCACGTACCAGGAGCCGTACTCGATAGCCATCTTGCTGCAGTTGGCGAGCGACTGGGCCACCCACGGTGCCGGTAGCTCCAATGACCAGGATAGTTGGTTGACGCATGGTTCTGCTCCCTCGCGCTTCTGGTCTCGTCGGCAATGATGAGATACACCAGCAACAGGATCGCAATCGCCAGGCCAAACAGCACCGCCTTCATGTTCGTCACCAGCACCCAGGCTGAACCACGCCCAGGGTTTAGCTTCAGCCATATGCAAGAAAAACCCACCCGAAAGGACCAGCAGGCCAACCAGGGAGGCTACGTACGTAACCCACAGTACGACGGTGTGCCCCTCGAATTGAATGGTGCGTCCCATCTTGCGGCTGGCGTAGGCGCCACTCATGACGAGCTGGCTGCTCCAAGCATACCTGATGTAATTGTCAGAAGCACCCCCTGACGCATATCCTCGCCTTGCTGGCGCATAAACTCGCCCAAAAGAAGCCGGTGAGGCGCGATTAGGAAAGAGGTGAAAGCTAGTTTGTGGACAGAAGATTTTACGGCAAGATGCGCTGTCAGTTGGGATTCTAGGCGAAGAAATGCACCAGCACTTCCACAGACTGCTTGGCATCAGCTCAGGAAAATCGCCCTCTTTTCTGGCCGGTTTATGCATCAGTTGAGGTGATTTTATGATCTTTTCGATAGGTTGTGTCGAGCGTTCTCACTGACGCAGGGCCTCCGCCGTCTGGAACTGCCACCCCATCCCCTCGGCGGTGCCTATCAGCAGCGGGAGGTTGTTGGCTAGCCCCAACGCCGTACACGTCGCCTTCGGCCACAGCCGCTCAAACGCCGCCGTGAGCACAGGCAAATCGTCCGGTTGCATCCCGGCAAAGACGAAGTTCTTGATCGCCCGGTTGAACTTGCCCCGCTCCAAGTCGATGTGGCGTGGATCGCCGTTGGTGAAGAGGCGTGCCAGGGTGCCAAAGAGCGCCCGTCGCAGCGCTTGCCCCTCCAGCCTCGGGCGCGGGGCAGCCGCTATCTCTTCTGGTGGGGTCGCTTCTGCTGCCTCCTCCACCGGCACCCCTGCTGCCTCCTGCTCGGTGGAGGCAACTTCGTCCTGCTGGCACAACACCGCCGCGCAGGCATCATCCTTCGCGTAGCCTTGCTCAATCAGCACGACAAACTGGCTGAACTGAGCCAGCTTGGCATTTTCAGCCTCAAGCTGGTGCTGGCAATACCGCTGTTGCCGTCGCAGCTCGCCCCAGCCCGTGCCACCTGGCGCGCACTGGTCCAGCGCCTCGCATGCCCGTTCATAGGCAGCCTGCGCCTGTGCCATCACCTGGCGCTGCTCGGCCACATCTGCGCGCCAGAGTACCAGTTGCTCGGCGGGGACCTGGAGGACAGGCAGCGCGGCATCGGGTGCAGCGCCAGCGTCGGGAAGTGGCTCTTGCACGAGAGCGCTCTGCTTTTCGTCTGTTGCTTGATGACGACGAGCAAGCTCTCCCTGCGCCTGCGGCGCGGCGTCAGCCGCCGCAGAAACGACGTTAGGAGTTTCTGGAATCTTCTTTCGTACCCCTCTTCTTTCCATCTGGTCTGAGGTCGCTCCCTGAGCAGGCTCAGCAGAAGCGGGAGTTGTTCTCTTGTTTTCCTGCGATTCTGCTTGGTGTTGTAATCTTGAATTTCCCGGCTGGAGGAAACGTGATTGTTGAACTGGTCCTCGCTGTTGTAATCTTGAATTTCCTTCAGGCGTAGAGCGGGCTGACACATCCTGCTCGCCCACGTCGGCTTGATGGTTTTTCAAGGTGACAATATACTTTCGGTGCACGCCTGTTTTCCCGCCAGCTTCTCCGAGTTGTACACTTGATTTTTCGTCAGGCGTAGAGCGGGCTGGCGCAACACCCTTTCTCATATCCTCTGACTCATTTTTCAAGTTGACAACGCCCGTCTCTGCTGCTCCCTTGCGCGGGCGTCCTGCGCCAGGGCGAGCACCACCCCAACGCGGATATTCTGGCTGCAACGGTTTCCATAACGCTACGTCCAGATTCCAGCCGATACGCCCACGCCCACGCACGGCCTCATCCGCTTCATACCAAATCAACCGGTCCTCGACCAGGCGCGCTCGGACATGCAGAATCTGGCTGCGGCTCATCTGGGTATGCTCGACCCACTCGGCCAACACGAACGGACACCAGACTCCTGGCTGCTCGCGTCCCTGCGCTCGGTGAGCGCCTGCCCAGCCAAATGTCGCCCGCTCCAGACAGCGCAAAAAGCGCGTCACCTTGGGCGGCAAATCGACGCGCGCCAGGTGCTCACTCACCACATTGGCAACCCCAGTCATACAGCCAACCAGCGGATGGATGGTGGCAGGGTCTCGCTGCGTTGGGGTAGTTTCTGGCTCCACGAGGTAAGGCGGGTGGGCGGCTGCAAGAGCCGCCCGTTGGGTTGGGAGTGCCATCATGCCCTCCCTGCCCGCTGCTGGAGGGCTGCCAACCATTCCTGGGGCGTCCGGGTGCCCTTGGCGCTGTTGCAGGTCACACAGGCCGTGACGAGATTGTTTAGTTCGCTGGTGCCTCCTCGACTGACGGGCACCACATGATCCAGCGTCAGCCTACCTCCCCGGCGGCCACAATAGACACAGGTGTAGTTGTCTCGCTCCAGTACCCGCTGGCGCAGCGCCCACCAGACCGACCGAGGCGGACGCCCTTTCCAGCGCTTTGCCAGGAGTTCGTGGGGCCAGGCGGGCTCCTCAGCCGCAGAAGCAGACCATCTCGTCTTCGAGGGGGTTGGTCGCGCGGTCAGGCTGGGCCAGGCATCAAACGCCAGATTCCAGGTGAGGGTCGCGCCAGCAGCCAGCAGTTCGCCTGGCTCCGTGTGCAGGATGCCTTCTTCGATGACGGTTTGGAGGACACGTAGCAAATGCATAGGCTCCAGGCCCAGCAGCGCGACCCAGCGCTCCACGTCGACCTGGCACCACAAGACGACGGTAGTAGTCCCCTGCGCCTGCTGATTGAGCGCAGTTTCGGCACTGGTGCTGAGCACTTCCAGCAGGACTTTTTTGGTCGGCAGCGGCAAGGCGCAGCGCTCAATCGCCAGTATCAGCAAGTGGTGTTGCCGCTGCAGCAGTGGATGTAACATCATCAGTTCCCTTCCATGAGAGAGGACAGCAGGCTTCAAAAACGCATAGTCACATCCTGCTCGTTACGACCTCTGATGGGGCAAATCTGGTCACGTTGGGCGATACCGGTGGCTTGCTCAAGCGCATCTTGCTGGTCTTGCGTCATTACCTCTTCTCCCTTTGGATCACATTCCTTGCTGGTCACGATTTGTCGCATCTTTTCGAACCATGGTCTAACTATATCGTACCATCTTTTAACACCATTGTCAATGCTTTTCTTGTAATTTTCGAACCATTGTGCTATGCTTTCATAGACCATGAGATCACGTTGAATCGGAGGTGTTGGTCTATGCCAGAAGAAGATGAGGCAAATCGGCTCACTGTGCCCTATTTACGGGCATGGCGTATCCATTTCGTATTAAGTCAGCGAGAGCTCGCGAAGCAGGCTGGCATTACACCAGGAACGGTGATCCGCCTGGAGCGGGGAGAACGTGCGAATTATCTGACGATTCGGAAACTCGCTCAGGGGTTGGGCATCCCGATGCAGCAATTGCTCTCGGAAAACCCAGCAGAGAAAGACTTACGCGGGGTAGCCTGAGTCAGAGGCCCCCGCGTAAAACGGACCTGATGCACCCTGTGAATCACTCGAGGCCTCAGGTGATGGTGAGTCTAGCATATTGTTTGCCAGTGGGGAGCACACCTCACCCCTTTCCTAGTACTTTTTGTCTGGAGCACCGCCAGCGACATGAAGCGATCAAGAGCCTGAAGAGGGTATGTGCCAGCGATGCATGAGACATCGCATCGCACACTGCGCACCTCTTGGCAGGAGCAGGGCAGCCGGAGAGGGCATAAGGACTCAGACCGGCGGCAGTATTAAAGTCAAGACCGCTTTGACCCACTTCGCCAAGTTGGATCTGACCCACCCAACAACAGCCACCAGTGTCTTCAGGAACGTTCGCCTCCTCCTAGCTTGCTCGATGCCAAGCGATCTTTCATGCGATAGCTCTTCCCGTTGATGGTAATCACCTCCGCGTGATGCAGCAGGCGATCAAGGAGCGCGGTGGCAAGCACCTCGCTGTTTAACAGCGTGCCCCATTCGGCAAAGCTGGTATTGCTCGTCAGAATCGTCGATCCCTGCTCATAGCGGTCACGCACTAAGGCAAACAGGTGGTTGGCCTGGTCTTCCGTCAGCAAGGCGCGCGCCCACTTCATCAATAATGAGCAGCCGGGGACGCAGGTAGCGGCGCAGGCGCTGCCGGAGCAAGCTGGGATGCGGGGCGCTGGAGAGGTCCTCGGCCAGGTGGGCAAAGGTGGTGAACAGGACGGAATAGCCCACCTCCAGCGCTCGCACCGCCAGCGAGAGGGCTAAGTGCGTTTTCCCGACGCCGGGTGGGCCCAACAGTACGAGGTTCGTGGCCGTTTGGATAAACGAGAGGTCGGCTAGTTCGCGCAGGTGTCGTTCCGACAGCGAAGGTTGAAAGCTGAAGTCAAACTCGTCGAGCGTTTTGCGCACGGGGAGATGGGCGGCTTTCAGGCGAGCCTGCTGCGCCTGCCGTTCTCGCCCCTCGATCTCCAGCGTCAAGACCTGGCGCAGAAAGGTGTCATAGGTCAGACGCGTCTTGCGGGCGTGCTCGAGCAGGTCAGGCAACCCTGCTTCGACGTGCTTGAGCCGCAGCGCGTGCAACAGCTCCTTCATTGGCCCACCTCCACGCCAAACAACTGATCATACTCGGCGAGTTGGCGAATCGACACCTGCGGCGCCTGGACCTGATGACCGATGGGCCGCTGCGCCTGGCGGTGGGCCGAGGTCGGGGCGACGTGGCGAAACTGCTCGGGATGCAGCACGATCTCCTGCGAGCGAGGCCGCTTGTGCAGGGTCACCAGGAGCTGTCCCTGATGGAACACGCGTAACTGGCGCGCGTGCTCGCGGACTTGCACCGTGGTCCCGGCCACCGGTGGGTCGGACGGTAAGCCATAGAGTACCCCGTCATAGGAGATGAAGCCATCCCAGCTCACGCGGCGTTCTTCCGCGCCAAAGCGCTCCCAGGCAAACGCTTTCGGCAGCGGAGCCAGAGGTTCCTCCACCCAGCGCTCTAGCGGCGCCTGCCGGGTGGTGCGATGCACCCGCTGGTTGATGCGGTCGCACCACGAGAGCGCCTGGGCATTGAGGTCATCGATGTCGGTAAAATGGACGCCGGGCCAAAAGCTGTGTTTGACGACCCCCACGCTCCGTTCGACCTTCCCTTTTGTTTGTGGCGAGTACTGCCGACAGACGCGCGGCGCAACGCCCAGGGAGGCCATGAAATCGGCGAAGAGCGGATTCCACTTGGGCAGCGATCCATCCACCTCCTCCAAAAACACGCTTTTCATCCGATCCGTCAACGCCGCCTTGGGCAACCCGCCAAAATACTCGAAGGCGGCCATCAGACAGCGGATCATCGTCGGCGTGTCGCAGCGTTTGACAAAGGTCACATACCGCATGCGCGAGTACGAGAGAATCGCCGTAAACCCGTAGAGCTTATGGTCACGTCCCTGGTGCTCGTAGTGGAACTCGCCCCAATCAAACTGCATTTGCTCTCCTGGCTTGGTTTCGTAACGTTGTACCGGATGCTGGCCGACGTGGCGCGGGCGCAGCGGATGGACAAAGGCTTTGAGGGTACTCACACTGCCGGTGTACCCCAGCACCTGCAACCGTGGCAGCATCGTCTCGCAGTTGTACAAATGATCCTGCTGCATCCAGGTGCGAATCTGCTCCTTGTAGGGATCGAGCTTCGAGCCGCGTTTAGGCCGTGGCACCGCTTCAGGTTTGCCGCGTAAGTAGCGCCGCACGGTATTGCGGGCAATGCCGATGATGCGGGCCGTTTCCCGGATGGACTTCCCTTGGGCGATCAACTCATGTATCGTATGCATGGTCCCACTCCTGATCATGCTTGCCTCCTGTGTCGTAATCAACACAAGAGTAAAGCTGACTCGGGGGTGGGTCAATTCCTCATGGGCGTTCCTGGGTCAAGTGGATTTTAGCGCTAACAGCAGCACCACCTGAGCCGTCCCCGACCCGGTCTCGCGCACGCAGCCACACCCACAGGATGCCAGCCACCGGCTTGTCTTGCAGGGTACGCCCGCATGGTGAGCGGCGTCCTCTGATGACGAGGTGACACAGACCGCCAGCAATCTGCACACAACGCCACCCCCAACTGTCACCCCATCTATCACCCCGCTAGCATCTTTTTGACACAGAGAGCAGGCAATGGATAAGGGGGCATCCACACGTACACACGACGCCTGGCGAGCATCTCAAGCTGCGCGAGCGCGCCAGGTGGGGTAGAATAGATGCCAAGGACAGGAACACGAGACGGGGCCATAGGCCTGGCATGCTGCGTACGCGCCAGAGAGGAGACAGATGGAACTCAAAGTCGTGGCGATCGAGAAACCTGCCGAGGCGAATGTAATCCTTGGTCAGGCTCATTTCATCAAAACAGTCGAGGACCTGCACGAAGCGCTGGTCGGCGCCGTGCCTGGGATTCGGTTTGGACTGGCCTTTTGCGAGTCCTCCGGCCCAGCCCTGGTGCGCTCCAGTGGCACCGATCCGGACCTGACCGAGCAAGCGAAGGCCAATGCCCTGGCGTTATCAGCCGGGCATGTGTTTGTGATCCTCTTAGGCAATGCCTATCCGGTGAATGTGCTTCGGGCTGTGCGTGAGGTACCGGAGGTATGCACCATCTTTTGCGCCTCAGCCAATCCCGTGCAGGTCATCCTGGCCGAGACGGAACAGGGACGCGGCGTGCTGGGCGTGATCGATGGGGTGCTCACAAAAGGGGTTGAGAGCGAGGAGGAGGTAGCTGCCAGGAAGGCGTTGCTCCGGCAGATCGGGTATAAACTCTAACCGCTCCGGCAGGGCAGAATCCCGGTGGGACAAGGCACACGATGCACCACCCCCCATCATCAAGTGCCCTGATGATGGGGGGCGACTGTTTCAGGTCGGTTCTCTCCCAGTCCGGGGAAGCGGCACTAATCGGGCTGGCACCCTCCAGGGCGCTATTGGCGGTACCCCGGACAGGTTGACCTGGTCATTCGCCTTGCCTGCGAGCAAGCTGGTGGTGCACTACGTGTTGTCCGGGGCGGTGTCCACACGCTGCTCGGCCTGCTCAATGACCTTGGTGGCCTTCTCACGTACTTCCGTGAGTCGGTGCTGGGCCTGGCCCTGCCACTCATTGAGCCAGTGTTGCAAGTCAGCGCGCGTTTCTTCCCCACGCTTAGGGGCATAGAGCACCCCCAGAAACACTCCAATGGCACACCCCCACACAAAGGCTTGCATCGTCTTCATAGCAGTGTCCCTCCTCATCGTGTTCCTCAATGTCTCAATACGTTCACCGCACGGAGACCCATTGCGAAGGGCCTCCCCATGCTGGTTTCCCCTTCTAACAGGGAGGAGTGTTTAGAGAGTTTGCACATTGCTTTCCTCGCCCCGCGCGAGACCACTTGACTGTCACGAGAAACCATGCCGGTGCTGAGAGGAGTATGGTCGCTGAGCGTCAAAGGCAGGCTAAGAGGAAGTTAAAGCAGGGTAATTGGCCCTGAAGTCCCACTCGCTTGACAGGGATCAACCAGGGGCGTATTCTCACCGCCAGCACGGAACACATTGAAACAAGTCGGGAGTGGGTACGGGCAACTTAAGTCGTCTAGCAGCCACGTCGGAGGGAAGACATGGAATCACTTCGTCTCCTGCCATTGATAGCGATTTCCGAAGCGGTAGCAGGCGACCTTGTTGGGGGATGACTTCTTTCTCTATTCCTGGTGGGCGAAGTGAAGCCCTATTCCGATCACTGAATCTTGTGGAACTGAGAACTCATTTCACGAAGAAAAGGATAGACATCGCTCCTATTTGATACTTGATCTGGACGTGTGAGATGGATGAGGAAAAAAGAGGCCGCTACCAGTTTCTGCTCTGAGCTGGCTGCTGAAGAGGCTTTAGAGAGCGATATAGCCATGTCCCATGCTTGCTCGACTGACATGGTCTGAGTCAACAGTTCATTGAGCGCTGTGGTAGCTAACCTCCATTCCTCTGAGCCTGCTGAACCGCTTTTATAAAGCAGGTCCGCAAACCTCATAGCTTGCTCGACTGATAGGTTAGGCCGCTTCAATATCTCACTGAGCATCGAGGTAATCAACTGTTTTTCCGCCGATTCCGTCGTCTCCCAATCCTCCTCGGCTTGCTCGATAAAGGGGTCATGCGCTTTCAATCGTTCTCTGAATTGCCTTTCATCATAGTCTGGCTGCATTCGTCTAAAGAGTGACTCTGCCGTCTCCCAAACCAGCTCGACGGATAGAGATGACAGGTCGGGGCGCTTCAGCAAGTCATTAAACACTGCGATGGCGAGCTTTCTCTCCTCAGAACCCGCCTGACTGCTCAAAAAGAGCGTCTCCGCCGTCTGCCAACTCTGCTCAAGAGACAGGTCGGGCCGATGTATCAATGCTATAAGTACCGCAGATGCTGCGTGAAGTCCCTCCAAATCGAAACGGGTGAATGGACGGGAGATCATCTCCGCAGTCTTCAGTCTGTGCTCGATTGATAGATCAGGCCGTTTTAGCAGGTCGATGAGCATTGTAGCGGCCACCTTCGGTCTTTCGCTTTCGGGAGGGCTATCAAAGAGTATCATGGCGGTCGTCCAAACCTGCTCAAATGACAGATCAGGGCGCATTAACAGCCCTTTGAATTGCGTAATGGCTAATTGGTTCTCTTCAGAGCTTATAGAGCTGTAATCGTAGAGAGAAAATGCTATCTCCCATGCTTGCTCGGTTGAACAATCGGGCCGAGTCAAGAGGTCCTTAAGCAAGGTGAGAGTTATCTGCTGATCTTTAAATGCCTCGCCCCATCGATGGAGCGAAGTGGCCGTCCATCGTATCTGTTCGACGGACAGTTCAGCATTCTCTAGCAGTTTCGTGAGCGCCGTAAGGGCTGCTTGTTCTTCCTCTGAGTTGGCCTGGCTAATATTATAGAGCAACACCGCCGACGTTCTTTTCAGTTCAATTGACAGGTCGGAACGACTCAAGAGATCCTTGAGGACCGTGATAACAAACAGGCCCTCCTCCGTATAAGCCTGGTTAGATTCGGCGTGAAAACGGTACGATTCCACAATATTCAACGTCTGCTCGATTGATAAACTGGTCCGCTTTACGAGTTCCCTAAACAACGAAAAGGCTAATTGCCTCTCCTCTATCGTCCTGTTACCAATAAGCGAACGAGCCAGCTCGTATGGCGCTTGAGATGGAAGCTCAGGCCGCTCCAGCAGTTCCTGGAATCGTAAAATTGCTACGTGTTTTCCCTCCGAGCCTTTTTTTGGCTGTTGTTATGGAGTGTCTCTACCATCTCCCATGCCAACTCAATTGGTAGCCCAGGCACCTCCCATAATTCCCTAAGTTCTGCGAGAGCAAATTGCTCTTCAGGAGAGTTTGGTGGGCTGCAACGGTAGAGCGTCTCCGCTGCCAAAAGAGCTTGAATGAATGCCCTTCCGGGCCGCTCTAATACTTCCTTGAGCAGCATGTAAGCAAACTGCTGCTCTTCGAGGTCTGCTGACTTGCGTGTGTAGATCGATCCTATGATCTCCACTAATTTCTCCATCTGCTCAATTGCCAGATCAGGTCGCTTCAGCAGGTCCCTGAGGATGCTGTTGGCAAATTGCTTTTCCTCTGAGCCTGCTGAACTGCGACGATAGAGCGCACGCGCCTGCTTCTCGGCCTGCTCGACTGACAGATCTTGGTGTTTCAAGAGTTCGGACAGGGCTTGACTGGTGTAGAATGCAGGAAAAATTAGGAAGAAAACCGGTCTAAAAGGCGGCATCCAATATGCAACCTCGGAGGTCCACCCACAGAGGGTGTTTGCCTGTCGAGGAGGAAAGGATGCTTCACTTTATGGACCGAGCAACGATTTATTACCTCAAGCAAAAAGGCTGGAGCAACGTGCAGATTGCTGAGTTCACCGGCCATCATCGGGATACGATTGCTAAAGTCCTCAAAGAACCCGTGGATCAGCGCCCCAAGCAACGCGAGCGCGCGAGTGTTCTCGACGTCTTCCAGGCGCAGATCAGCGCATGGCTCGATGAACACTTGCCGGTCATCTGTATGCTGGAGAAAGCCCGCAGTGATCCCGACCATCCCTACCAGGGGAGCGAAACGGCCTTTTATGACTACGTGCGCAAGCGGCGACGAGCACGCCAGCCTTCACCGCGTGAGGTGGCGCTGCGGTTTGAAGGGATGCCGGGCGAATTCTTACAGGTCGATTGGGGCGAAGTGCGCGACCTGCCCTTGACGCACGCGGGAGAGGCGCGGACCCGGTACTTTTTCGCAGCGCGCCTCAAGTATTCGCGGTTCATGTTCGTGCAGTTTCACCGCAACATGCGGGAGGAAACCTTTCTGCGGTCGCTTATTGATTGTTTTCTTGCCATCGGCGGCGTGCCCTGGGTCGTCGTCACCGATAACATGAAAACAGCCGTGCTGGGGCGGGATGCCACCAGCCAGCCGATCTGGAACCCGGCCTACCAGAAGCTGGCTGCCGAGTTCAAATTTCTGCCCGAAGCCTGCGCTCCGGCGGCTGGAAACCAGAAGGGCAGCGTGGAGAATCTGGTCAAATTTGTCAAAGGCAACTTCCTCTCGGGGCGCAGCTTTCATGACGACCAGGATCTGGCGGAGCAAGTGAGGGAGTGGCTGACCCAGGTGAACACGGAGCGCCCGAACGATGCCACCCGAGCCTTTCCCGCGACGCTGCTGCTGGAGGAGCAAAGCCGGTTCACTCCGCTGCCTGCCTCGGCGCAGGACTATGGCTTCTTTGACTGCGTCGTGGTCAACCGCGAGAGTTTGATCGCCCTGGAGAGCAACCACTCCTCCGTCCCAACGCACCTGGTCGGACGGGCCTTAACCGCACGGGTGCATCGGACCCATATTGACCTGTTTGCCGACGGGGAGCGGGTCGCCAGCCATCCGCGAAACCCTGGTCAACACCAGCGAGTGCTTGACCCCGCCCACTTTGAGGAAGCGTTCAAGAGCAAACCGCGTGGGCGCATCATGCTCTACCGGGACTGGCTCTGCGGGCTCTCCCCAGAGGCGAATAGCTACCTCCAAGCCCTCTGCCACAAGCGCAGAGCCGAGATGAACCAGCAGATCAGCCTGCTGTATGCCACGGCGCAACAGACCCCACGGGCCGATTTTGTGACGGCGCTGGAATTGGCGGCGGAGCAGCAGATGTACGGCGCAGAATATGTGCAGGCGATCCTGGCGCGGCCAAAGCGCGCTGCGCCGTCGGTTTCGGCAGGCGAGACGGAAAGAGGGCACTGGGCGGGGGTGTCCAGACGCGAGGACGTGGAGCGCGACCTGGCACTCTACGAACAGTATGTCGCCAACCGCGACGGTCTGCGGTCCACTCAGGAGGCCAGGCGATGAATGAGGCGTTGGAGCAGAAACTGGCGGCGCTCCACCTGGGGCGGGTCCGCCAAATCTACCCCAGTTGGATCGAGCAGGCGGCAAGTAGCAACCTGGGCTATGCGGAGTTCCTCGATCAGCTTCTCACCGAAGAGCTGCTGGCCCGGCAAGAGCATCAACTGCGCCGCAAGATGAAGGCCGCTGGCTTTCCCTATCCGGCGACCATTGAACAGTTTGATTTCTCCGTCCGCCCGGAACTCAAACGCCCGGTGATCTTGCGCTTCTTCGACAGCAGTTTTGTCACCACCGCTTCCTCGCTGGTCTTGATTGGAGCGAGCGGCTTAGGGAAGACCCATCTCGCGATTGCGTTAGGGACCAAAATGGTGCAGCTGGGCTACCGGGTGCGCTTTGTAGTGGCCCAGCAACTGGCCAATGCCCTGCTGGAAACGACGAGTCGGCGCGAGGTCACGCAACTGCTGGAGCCGCTGATTGCCTGTGACGTGCTGATCCTGGATGAGTTTGGCTACCTGCCGATTGACCCCCATGTCGGCCCCGCCCTCTATGAGATCATCGCCGGGCGGTATCAGAAGGGGGCGACGATTATCACGTCGAACAAGAGCCTGACGAACTGGGGAGAACTCATCGGGGATAACGCGCTGATGATGGCGATCATTGATCGCCTGTTACATCACGGGGAGGTGTTTTACGTACGAGGCAGCTCCTACCGCATGCGGGGCAAGGAGTTGGTGACACTCACCGCCAAACCTGAGGCGGGAGCCGCAACAAACAATGGAGCGGTGTAAACGGATGCCGAT
>DATGID010000099.1:0-50757 GCA_035307385.1 Ktedonobacterales bacterium
GTTGGCTTGTCTCGCCAGGCGCGCTGGGGCAACAACAGATGTTGTTGGCGGCCAGGTCCCTCGCCAGATCGGCCAGGTGGATCGAGGGTGCGGCCACGGCGACAAGCAAAAGCGATGCGCGCAAAAGGGGCTGTTTTACCCCTCTCACTACCTAAACTATCCCAGGCAATTTTCCAGGCGCTGCCTGGGCGGAGGCACTTCTTTTTCGGATGCGCACTGCACATCCGATTTTGGGCTGTTTTTGCACTGGTGACATCCGAAAGCCCAGGAAATGGCCTCCAGGCGCTGGGGGATACATCCATCTATGCTGTTGGCTCTCACAATCGCATCCTGGCGCCCCTGGGGACCGAGAGGGGACGGGGCAGGGGCGCCAGGCCCTCTCTTTTTCCAGTGTAGTAAGGTTTTTGGGCCAGATCGGCGCGGCGCAAGGGGACGGCCAGCGCGGGCAGAAAGCTCCCTCATAACCTCCCCTGCGACTGGGGGACAGTTTGGGGGAGGGCTAGGGGGAGCATACGGGGGAGTCGATCGGCCAGGCCGAAGGGGAGGCCTCGCCGGCCAGCACTCCGGAGGGTGGACAGCTCCCCCAGGGAGTGCGCATCATCGGCTGGCCCGCGTCAGAGGGGGGTATCCTGACGCCGGCTGCTTTCGGGCCGTTCCCCGTCGGCAGTGGGGCAGCTGCGCAGCGAGGCATGCCCCAGGGGGGTATCCGTCGACGCCGCGCGAGCTGAGCACAGCGTCTACAGTTCGGCACATCGGCGCGGCGCGTGGCACTGCCTGGCCTGGTACGGCAGAGCTTCGCCAGGTGAAGTGCGAGCGCAGCGACGCATCCGCAGCGCTCCCCAGCAGCTTGGAGCATTTAAGAATCAGCAGGTGCGCAATGCGCCGCGCGTCTCCTCATCAAGACTGAGGAGGAAATTAATGCTCCGGGTGCATAAGTTCGTGTGGAGTAGCTCCCCATCTGGCGTGAAAGCAGGCACAAGCGGTGATATTATGGAGCATTCTTGCAACAGGAGAATGCTGCTTGTGGTTGGTTTCGTCTCGCTTCCAGCCTGGGCTGCGCTGATTTTGCTAGTGGGAGCATTAATTTTGAGTGGGGCCGCTCCCTGTCTGAGCTGTCACGAAGCTAAAGTATTCTAAATACATTTCGAGCGGTAACGTAGGCCGGCGGGGGCGATGCGATGCGAGAAACAAGAGGAAGGAGGCAGGAGGAGTTTCGGCGCACTCCTCCTGCTTTGGTTTCCCGCGGGAAACTGGAATGCGCAATTCCTTCGCATTTTCGCACACGTCCCGACTCTGTCTCTCAGCTTTCGCGTCTTTCCCTGCCTACGCTCATCAATAGTGGTTGCTTCTCTCTTAGAGTATTAGAGTAGAGTGTATTCCGACGTTCGCGTAGTGGTGACGGTGCGGCGAGCGAGCGAGAAATGGTAAGGTGGGTAAGCTGGTGGAGAGCCAGCCTACCCGTGGGGCGCGGGGAAGTGACGCCGGTCAGAGATGCCGTGCGCAAGGAGGCGGCGTTGAGGCGCGAGGCAGGACAGGAAGCAGCCCAAGTACCGCAGCACTTCGTTATTCGTAGCGGAGGACGGCGAGCGGACGCACTCGCGTAGCGCTCCAGGCAACCAGGCCCGCAATGAGCATGCACACCACTGCCGTCGCCAGAACTATTCCCAGCACAATAGGCGCACTAACTCCCAGCGTAATCTTGAAGACCAGCTTAGCCAGCACCACCGTTGCCAACGTCACCAGCAACATCGCTAGCACCGCCCCGGTGAAGCCGACCACACCGTTTTCCATCAGCACTTCGCTGAGCACACTTCGACTGGTGTAGCCCACCGCTTTCAAGATGCCCAGTTCGCGCCGCCGTTCCAGCATCGCCAACGCTACCGCGTTAGCGATAATGATCAGCCCGGCAAACATCGCCAGCGAGGAAATAGCCGTCATCATGACGATGACATTGTTCAGCAGGCTGATGACACCGGCCAGCAGGTCAGCCAGATTAAAGACCGACACCGAGGGCACAACCTTTTGGACATGATTGAGTATCTGATGCGCCTGGCTAGGATCAACTTGCAGCGAATAGATGTACGATGAATTGCCGCCGCTCAACATATCCGCCAGACTGTTAGCACCGTAGATTCCCAGACCAATATTGACCGCCGAAAGCGGATAAAACCCAACCACGGTCACGGTCACGGTATGCTTTTTGTCGCTGCTCACCAGCGTAATCTGGTCATTCAGCTTCAAATGGAACGGCGCCCGTGCCGTAAACTCCGACACCAACACATTCATACTGTTGGCATCCTGTGGCCCGAGATTCCGCCCATTTGTCACTGTCAGGTTTGCGATGGGGCCTTGTGTCAGATCATAGCCCTGAATGCCATCGAAATAGAGCAGCGGCGGCGGTCCATTGGTGCCATTGAGATCAACACCTTGCAGAAACTGCCCAATCGGAATGCCGTTAATCAGTGTCGGTGTCCCCAATGCTTCGCTATTGACCAGTTCCTTCTGCACGCCCGATACCTGGCTCAGCGCTTGGTCCACTTTGGCTTTATCATTGTGACCCGCCAGGATAAACGAGTTGTAGGTCACCGTCTTAGCGATAAAGGTGTTGATACTGGACTCGATGTTCTGGCCCAGCACCAGAATCAGCCCAATAGCGAAGATGCCAACAAACAGGGCCACCATCGTGGTTGAAGTGCGCGTCTTTTGCCGCCCAATGTTGCGCAGCGCCATCTTAATGTTGGACTTCCAGTTGCGCGGCAGCAGCACCACCACCACGCCTAGCAGCGACAGCGCCAGGAACAAGATGCCAAAGGCCGGAATAGCAGCAGTAATCACCGCCGAGATCAGCAGCCCCACAACGACCAGCAGCAGAAACCACCAGGACAACCGCTCAGGAACTGGTAACTTGCTGATAAGGAACGCGACAAGAGTGAAAGCTAGACTCAAGAGCAGCAAAAAGAGGCCACCACCCACGACCACACCCAGCGCCACGGCCACGTTTTGCAGAATACTCAGCGCCAGCAAGAAAAAGAGCACAGCCAGCAAGAGTGATAGCACGATGGAAAGAACAGCACTCGATGTCGCGCGCTCTCCCAGCCCACGCAGCACCGCGATGGGCCGGATACGGCTCGCCTGCACAATTGGCAAGAGGCCAAAGATCAACGCGGTAAAGAAGCCGATCGCTACCCCAGAGCCAACCGTCACCGGGTCAATAGCCGCTGGTAAAGAGATCGAAAAAGCATTCTCAACCAGCCCCTTGACCAGAAAACTGACGCCAACCCCCGCTGCTGCCCCGACAGCGCCGCCAATCAACCCCAGCAGTCCAGCCTCCACTCCAAAGAGCAGATATAGGTCTCGCCGGTGATAACCTGCCGTCTTGAGCATGGCAATCTCGGTCTGCCGCCGCCGCAGCAGCACCTGCATGGTATTGATGATGCCTACCCCGCCAATCAGCAGCGCCAGCAAGCCAATTACCTGAAGGAAATAGCGAATCTGCTGCACCTGATCTTTCGCCTGCTGCAAAGCATCCTGGGTGGTCGTCACCTCTGCCCCTTGCAGGTGATTCTTGATCTCAGTCTTCACCGTGCTGGCGATGGCATCGCTGTGCCCAGGAACATCGACGTAAATCACCGGATAGCCAATCGGCTGGTTCGAGCTATCAGACAGCCCCTGATAATAGGCCAGTGAGACCAGCATCGTGTCGCCCTGAAACAGCGCGGTATTCTTGATGGCACCAACAATATGTGCCGAGATGACGCCCCGCGTGCCCACATGCGCATCGATCCGATCACCCACCTGCGCGCCCAACGTCTTGAGCAGGCTTTGTGTGACCACCACATCGCTGCCCGTCAGCAGCGATGCCAGGCTACCGTTATTGGGCGTCACAAACTCCACTGACGCCGCTTCCAGCGGGAAGACCTGCGGGTCCACGGCTTCCAGCGTATATGTCTGCGTGTTGCCGCTGCTATCGCTGCCCTCTGCCTGATTCTGAGCGACAGCAGTATAACTGGAGACTTGACCCTGAGATTGCAATTGATCGAAGAATGGGTGAATATCCTGGTCGGTAAATGGCTCAAATACATTGCTTACAGAAATGTCGCCGCCATTCGTAGCGCGAATATTATCCGTTAGCCCATTGTTGACCATATTGCCGACTAATTGCAAAGCGACAATTGCCAGCACCCCGACGGCGATACAAAAGACCGCTAGCAGTGTGCGCTGCCCACCGCGTGTCAGGGCACGTGTGGGATAGGCCCAGTAGAATCCGGCCTTCATGAAACGCTACTCCTTTGCTTCCCATACAATCCTGGCGAGAGCTTCAGACTTCTCCTATTTCATTGGCTACCAAACCATCGACAATGCGAATCGCCCGATCTGCGGAGGCCGCCACCTTGGGGTCATGGGTCGCAATGATGAATGTCGTTCCCGTCCGCTCACGCAGGTCCCGAATCATTTGCAACACATTATCGCTGTTCTTCTGGTCCAGATTGCCCGTCGGCTCATCCATAATGATGATCGCCGGATTGGTCGATAGCGCCCGCGCCACCGCCACGCGCTGCTGCTCGCCGCCGGAAAGCTGCGTGGGTCGATTCCCCAGGCGATGGCCCAGGCCCACCAGTTCTAACAATTCCCTGGCCCGCACGCTGGCGCTGCCCTGGTGTTTGCCTACATACAGCGGAATCTCCACATTCTCTTGGGCCGTCAGCGTCGGAATCAAGTTGAACGCCTGGAATACCATGCCGATCTTCTGGTTGCGCACTTTCGCCAGTTGGCTCTCGCCCATGCGGGTAATGTCGATGCCATCAATCAATACCTGCCCACTGGTCGGATTATCCAGTCCAGCAATGATACCTAACAAGGTCGACTTCCCCGAGCCAGAGGGACCAATAATAGAAACAAACTCGCCCTTATTAACCCGCAGATTGATGCCCTTGAGAATCTCGATCCGGTTTCCAGCCAAGGGGAGGGATTTGTGAATGTCTCGTGCTTCCAACGCCGGGGCAACCGCCGTTGCCGCCCCACCCGCTGACATTGCGGTCTGTTCCTCAGAAAATGCCATGCGTCTCTCCGTTCCCTTCTTCTATATGCTGCGCCAGGGCTGGCCGTCAGAACCAGGCTCCTCTGGCGGCAATACCAGCGAATAACTCATCTGGTGTTACGATCCAGCCACGGAAAGGTTGTAATACCCTGAACCTCTACCAGAAAGATAGTAAAACGCTCCCAGCCGCTAAAACAAGTGCAAAAAGTCATGCACATACTCTGCCATCCGCCAGCGAGAAGGTAAAGAAAAGCGCCAGCCGCTTCTCTGCTCGGTGAGCTTCGGCTGGCGCGCTAGAAAGCGAAGCGAATTGGAGTGATTTACAACGGAACGCGCAAAAACTGTTCGCGGGCCTGAGAAATCTGATTCAGATAGCGCACCTGGCCGCGCAACTCTTGCGCGTAGGCGCTCGACCAGTTATCGGCGTTAGCGTTGTTTGCCTGCTGAAAAATCCCCTCTGAGCCGCGCACCAGGTCCAGATCAAATTGCAGCAACTGCCGCAGTGTCATCAATTCCTGGCGAAAACGCCCCCAGATGCGGTCCGCCGTTGGCACCGAGAACCCGCGAACGCGACCCTCCAGATCAGCTATCTCCTGCTGCAAGTCGCGGATATCTTGCACCGCAGCCAGCGCCTCGCGCGGAGGTTCCGGGTGCTCACGCGTCAGCGGCGGAACATGCCGCGCCTGATACGCCCCCGCCAGCGTAATCAAGCAGTTCACCGCATCGCTCAGATAACCGCTGGCTTTGCCTCGCACCAGCAGATCATCAGAGCGCGCCTGGTTTTGGGTATTATAAAAGTTATACCCAAAACCAGAAAGAGCCAGTTGCAGCGCCTGCACCACCGGATCGTTGGATAGTCCCCCGCCAGGTGGGTAACCGCCGCGACCACCGGGTGGATAGCCGCCAGGAGGATACCCACCGCCGGGTGGGTACATCATGCTCATGAATTACCCTGCCTTGGATGTGGTTGCGGCGCGGGTGCCGAGTTGCCAGCAGTTACCACCGCGCCCATTTTATCGGTGGGAAGCGTCGGCACCGCAGCAAAATTGAACGGTTGCCCCACGGCCATATTCGGCGCCGAGATGATGCCGTGTTGCGCCATCAACATCGCGCTGTAGTAACGTACCGCCTCAACCTCGTTCAGGCCAAACGCTTTGAGCGAAATCAACGAGCGCATGCGCTCATCGCGCGGGAAGACCAGCACCTTCACTGTATCCAGCGTGATACCATAGACCTGCAAAAACTGCTGAAGATTCTGGAAGACAATCTGCGTCAAGTCGTGAATCTTCTCATTCACCGACTCCAGCGCCGTCACCTGAACAATCTGGTTGACCGCCTGCTCCACCACCGGCCCCGCATACACATTCACCTCAGAGGTCGTCAGGGTATGGCCGCGATAAGGCATATGCTGAACCAATTTCAACGCATCTTGCTGGCTGTTGACGTGAATATAATAATCCACATCATAGCTCATCTCAGCCATTTCGCGCGAGAGCGCCAAACCAGTGGTTTTGACAACCAGCTTGGCTCGGTTGATGTAAAGCGCTTCGTACTGCCATGGGCTTTGACCGCCATAGAAGTCTCGAATGATCGAACCCACAATCGGCTTATCGGAAGTCACGACGGGATATTGACCCGTCTCATAAATGTAGATAATCGCGCCCCGCGACTTGAGAACGCAAAAATGGTTGCTTTCTACGGTGAGCAACGACCCGCTCACAATGTCGTTCCTGGGATAGTGCCAGAGGAGTATCTCCGGCCCCATCACTTCCTCGCCGTCAGGAAGAAGCGTCGAAATAACGTGCCCAATAGCCATACCCAAGTCCCTCCCTTGAAACCTTACACTACGCTTGGCAACAATGCCTATCTCCAGTATAGCAGGCCATACAAGCATCCCCTATGAACCACTTCACACCTAATAACGTCCAAGGCCAGCCAATTTGTCGATGCAAATTGGCTGGCCTTGGATCATACACCCGGTTTTAACCAGCAGCGTCACTCATATTTTGTCCAGACGCTCTTCGTCTCGGTATACAATTCCAGCGCGGCGTGGCCGTGCTCGCGCCCGTAGCCACTCTGTTTGTAGCCACCAAAGGGCGAAGCCGCGTCAAAGACATTGTAGCAGTTAATCCAGACCGTGCCTGCCTTAAGCAGCGAGGCCAGCTTATGCGCCTTGCTCAGATCACGTGTCCAGATGCCTGCCGCCAGGCCATAGGGGCTATTATTGGCGCGCTCGGCTACTTCCTCCAAACCCTCAAACGGCAGCACCACCACAACCGGCCCAAATATCTCTTCGCGGACAACCGTCATAGCATCAGTTGTACCACTGAAGACGGTTGGCTCGACAAAAAAGCCGTTTTCCAAGCCATCGCCTGTGGCACGCTTGCCGCCCGAAACAGCCTTCGCACCCTCGCGCAGCCCGCTCTCGATATATCCCAGCACCGTCTGCATCTGGCTTTCCGAAACCACCGGACCCATCTGCACCTTGGGGTCCAACCCATTGCCCAGCGTCGTCTTGCGCGCCCGATCCGCCAGACGCTCGGTCAGTTCCTCAGCGATAGAACGCTCGGCAAAAAGGCGCGAGCCAGCCGTGCACACCTGGCCCTGGTTATAGAAGATGGCGTTAAATGCCCCACGAACCGCGCCCTCCAGGTCAGCATCTGGCAGCACAATATTGGGAGACTTGCCGCCCAACTCCAGCGAAACTCGCTTCACATTGTCCACCGACTCGCGCGCAATCTGCTTGCCTACTTCAGTTGAGCCGGTAAAGGCAATCTTATCCACCCCCGGATGACGCACCAGCGCGCTGCCCACACGCGAACCAGGACCAGTAATGATATTGATGACGCCTTCAGGAAACCCAGCCTCCAACGCCAGTTCGCCAATGCGCAGGGCAGTCAGCGGCGTGGGACCTGCCGGTTTCAAAATCATCGTGCAGCCAGCGGCAAGCGCGGGCGCCAGCTTCCACGACGCCATCACGATAGGGAAGTTCCAGGGGATAATCAGTCCACAGACGCCCACTGGCTCGCGCAGCGTATAGTTCAGCACGCCAGGCGCGGAAACAGGCACCGTATTGCCTTCCAGTTTGGTCGGCCAGCCAGCATAATAGCGAAAATGGTCGATGGCAATCGCAACCTCAACGCCCGCAATCCGGCGCACCTTCCCGCCGTCAACCGTCTCTAGCTCGGTCAACTCCTCAATGCGCTGCTCCATCAGATCAGCCAGCCGCCAGAGCAGCTTGCTGCGCTCCGCAGGCGTAATCTTGCGCCAGGGGCCAGTAAAAGCTGCTTGCGCCGCTTTGATCGCCTGGTCCACATCTTCCACACCCGCCGAAGCCACCTGCGTCAGCACTTCGCCTGTCGCTGGGTTCAGCGTCTCATAGGTCTCGCCAGAAGCCGCTTCCGCCCACTGCCCACCGATCAGCAGCTTTTTTTTCCCCACAAGAAACTGCGACACCTCTTGCCGCATTGCAACAGTCGCCATGTCCTCGTTACTCCTTCGTGAATAGTGATCGCTCAGGCAAGGGAGCGCCAACGCCTTTTGTTGTCATCATGACAGTTTTATGTGCACCATTCAGGGATATTATACCTTCGTTCGTATCTGAAAAGAGGAGAAAGGAACTGATCAGCATGACCGAACACGAACTGCTGCGTTTGCATATCGAAGCAGTGTGGAACCTCACGCTCCCACCTGTTGACGAGGCAGCGCACGAACTCATCTTGACACAGCGCCTGCCGCTTTGGTCGCTCTACCTGGCCGCCTTTGCCCGGCAAAAGGTGACTCTCTGGCGGCCAGACGTGCTGCCAGAGCAGCGCTCGCACTATCTCGAAAACGCGCGGAAAGCTGGTGTAATCTGGGATCAGGTTATGCAGATGCGCCGTGAAGTCGTGTTTCACTACCCACTCATTTCCCCAGAGCAGCAGGCGCAAGCCAGACAACAAGCGCGGATACTAGACACGGATGATGCCGATCTCATCAACGCTTTTGAAGCCGATAGCGCGCCCTACTTCCTTGCCCCCGATCACGCACCTTGCATTGGTGTCATCGTTGCTGGCCGATTGGTGAGCATCGCGCACAGTTCGCGGCAAACACCAGCGGCCTGCGAATTGGGCATCAACACACTCCCACAGGCGCGGCGGCAGGGCCATGCCAAAGCGGCAACCCTCCTTTGGACGGCCCTGGTACAGCAAAAGGGGTTGGTTCCCATCTACAGCGCATTCGCCTGGAACACCGCCTCGTTGCAACTTGCCAAAGCGACAGGATATACGCCCTGCATCGAAGGCGTCTATGGTCCTGTGCCAGAAATTGACGAGTGACGGGCTATTTCTCAGGTTGCCAGCGTATCCAAACCGAGGCCATGCAGCAGCAGCGTCTGAGCAACGCCTGCCGATGGCCCCCAATGCGCCGTTGCCTCGCGCACCGCCTGTTCAGAAGGCAGGGTCATCCCAAGATAAGCCATGCCAACAGCCTTACGCACGCCAAGATCGCCAGCCACCACACAGGGACGACCCATCGTGCGCGCCAGAATCCACTCCGCCGTCCAGCGCCCGATACCACGCAGCGCCGCCAGCCGGGCAACCGCCTCCTCGTCGGGCAACGCCTCAAGCGCAGCCAGGGTCAGGCGCCCGCTGGCTATCGCCTCGGCAACATTGATGATATATTCTGCCTTGCGGGTCGTGAACTGAAGCGCGCGAACCTCGTCCACGCTAGCCGCGGCCAGCCGCTCCGCGCGCAAGCTGTACACGATGTGATCGCCAACCTGATGTCGCTCGCCAAACGCCTCCGCCAGCCGTCGCCGCGTCGTCGCCGCCCAGCGTAGATTCACTTGCTGCGCGCTGATGCATCGCACCAGCGCCGCCAGCAGATCGAACTGGCGCACAGTGCGTAGCCCAGGGTAAGCAGCATCCAGCCGCGCCACCACTGCATCGCGCTGAAGCAGTTCCGCAAACTCTGGCGGCGCTGGCACAAATGTCGCGTGGACAGCTTCCACAACCGCCGCCAGGTGCTCGGGGTCATCAGTGCTAACGTGGAGCACCGGCTCCGCTATTGACCCAACAACAGTGCAAGCATAGGCAACGCGGCGCTCGCCAATTTCCAGCATGCGTATCAGATGGGTTCCGTCCCAGCAATCAATCAGATCATCGCCGGAGCGTCGAAACAACTCCAGCGAAGCAGCGATATCCAGCGGCCCAGGCAGCCGGACGGCAACACTGCCTGATGCTGGCACGGCAAGATCGACGCCCAACGGGCGCTGGGCGTCGTCTGGGGAGTTCACAATCTATCCCTTCTATTAATATGATTAGCTTTTTTACTAAGTAGATTAGCTTTTCAGGAAGGCCGATGTCTTCTATCCCACTGACAGCGGCTCTTTTGCCAACGTATCCTGCACCACTGCCGCCAGCGCCTTGATAAAAAGCGGGGATGTGTTCAACGATTCGATACGCGCGAACTCGATGCCCGCCGACTCCGCCTGTTCGCGGGCACCAATCTCAATATCATAAAGAATCTCCAGATGATCGGCCAGAAACTGCACCGGAGCGATCAACACATGCTGATAGCCCGCTTCCTTCAGCTCCGGCATCACATCGGCAAAGTCCGGCTTCAGCCACTCTTCCGGCGTATGTCCCGCGCTCTGATAGCAGAACATCCAGCGATCATCAGGCAAGCCCACCATCTGCGCAATCGCGGCAGCAGTCTCTTTAAGATGGCTGATGTAATCTGGCTCGTTCTCGATCACCCGCTTGGGCATGCTGTGTGCCGTCAGCAGCACCGGCACGCGCTCGCTCACCTCCGGCGGAAAGCGATCAAGTGCCCGCTGTACCCGCTCAGCCAACGCCTGCAAGAAAAATGGTTGCAGGTGCCAATCTTCGGCAATTTTCAGCGTCAAATCATCCCGATGCAGTTCACCAACTGCCTGCTGAAGCGTACGCACATATCCACTCATGATGATGGGCGAATACTGCGGCGACATAATAATCCCCACCACCTGGCTGGCCCCAGCAGCAGCCTCAATCACCACATCAGCAACCAGCGGCGGGAAAAAGCGCATCCCCGCCACCACGCGGTAGGATTTCCCATTGTTTTGCTGGTTCAGTTCTGTTTCCAGTGCTGCCGCCTGCTCCTGGGTGATGCGCAGCAGTGGCGAACCGCCAATCAGCGCGTAGCGGCGGCGAAACTCAGTAATCAGCGCTTCGTCAGGGTCACGCCCTCCGCGCACATTCTTCAGGTACGCTGGAATATCATCGAGTGTGGGAGGCGACCCATAGGTCATTAGCACCACACCAATCTGCTCTTTCTCTGCCATATCTTCCCTGGCTTTCTTGCTTCAGGCGACAGAACTGCTGCGCGCCGTCGCCTCGTGAACCGCATCCACCAACCGACGCAGCAAGTCAGGCGAGGTCGGAGCAGGCACACCATGTCCCAGGTTAAAAATATGCCCTGGCCGATTGCCCGCCCGCCGCAAAACATCTTGCATGCCTTGCTCAACCATCTCCCAGGAGGTCAGCAGCAAGGTCGGGTCGAGATTGCCCTGAATGCCATGTTCAAAGCCGATGCGCTCCCACGCTGCATCAAGGTCAACACGCCAATCTACGCTGATCACATCACCGCCCGCCTCAGTCATCGCCCCCAGCAGGCTGGCAGTATCAGTGCCGAAATGAATAGAGGGAGCGCCGGTCGCTTTCACGGCCTCGAAGATGCGCTGGCTATATGGCTGCACAAAGCGGCGATAGACGCTGGGGCTAATCGCGCCGACCCAGCTATCGAAAAGTTGCACCACATCCACCCCAGCATTGATCTGCGCCACCAGATAGCGCGAAACCACCTCGGTCAACTTGTTCATCAACGCATGCCAGACTTCCGGTTGCCCATACATCAACGTTTTCGCAATGGCATAATCGCGTGAAGGACGTCCCTCGATCATATAGCAGGCCAGCGTAAAAGGCGCGCCCGAAAAGCCGATGATAGCTTTTTTGCCCTCCAATTCGCGGCGAATCAGGCGAATCGCTTCCAGCACATAGGGTGTCGATTCTTCCGGGTCGATCACATGCAGCGCCTCAACTGCTTGCATGCTGCGCACCGGGTTATGAATGATCGGGCCAACCTCCGGCTCGATCTCAACGTCAATGCCCATACCTTGCAGCGGCAGCATAATATCGGCATAAAGCACTGCGCCATCAACGCCAAACTTCTCCACGGGCATCAGACTGATCTGCGCGGCAACATCGGGAGTCTTTGCCATCTTCAAAATATCATCGTTGAAGCGCTTGCGCAGTTCCCGATATTCGGCCAGGCAGCGCCCGGCCTGGCGCATAAACCAGACGGGCGTCATATCTGGTTGCCGATGATGACAGGCATCAAGGAAACGCGCCACGCCTGTCTGAGGCGGGACTGAAGAGGAGACAGCATCGTCCTGCATATGGTAATCCTTATCTTGAGCATCAACAAATATCTGGGAGATGTGGTACAGCGTGGCAAAGGGTCTCTCATCGCTGTAGAAGATCACCCAGATAATAATAGGACAAGGAATTACTTTCTGCCAGTGGATAGGAAGATGGCTAGCCAGGGGTAAACATCGTCCCCACGCCCTCATCGGTGAAAAGTTCACGAATCAGCACATGTGGCACACGCCCGTCCACAATATGTACGCGATTCACCGCACTCAACGCCTGAAGCGCAGCCTCCGTCTTGGGAATCATCCCCCCTTGAATGACCCCTTGCTCAATCAACTGGCGTGCCCGCGAGGCCGTGAGTTCAGAGAACAGCACTCCATCGGCAGCTTGAATGCCGGTTACATTGCTCAGGTAAATCAGCTTATCTGCTTCCATCGCCAGCGCAATGGCCGCCGCCGCTTCATCGGCGTTGACATTCAGACATTCACCCTGCTCTCCATAGCTCAATGGAGCCACCACCGGAATATATCCGTGTTCCAGCAGCAGCGTAATGGGGTGGGGGTCCACGCGCACAATCTCGCCCACCGCGCCAAGCTCAGGGTCACGCTGGCGCGCGTAGATGCACGGGCCAGAGATGCCACTCAATCCAATAGCGTGCCCGCCAAACTGGGCAATCTGCTGCACCAATGACGTATTGACCTCGCCGATCAATACCATCTCAGCCGCTTGCAGCGTCACCTCATCCGTCACGCGCCGCCCGTCCACAAACTGCGATTGATGACCAATACGCTCCAGCCAATGGGTAATCGACGGCCCGCCGCCATGGACAATCACCGGCAGCGCGCCCACGCGCTGCAACCACATCGCATCTTCCAGCACATCGCGGTCACGCTCCAGGGTACTGCCTCCTAATTTCACCACCACGACCTTTTTTTGCAAGCGGTTAATGTAGGGCAGCGCCTCATGTAGGACTGCCACCAGGTCTTCATGATGCCCACCGTTGGGTTTATCCATCGTTATCTGCTTCCACACCCTTCCTTACGGATACATGCCCGATGCCATCAGACCGGTCTCTTCAGACAGCCCACACAGAATATTGGCGCATTGCAGCGCCTGGCCCGAAGCGCCCTTAATCAAGTTATCGATACAAGAAATTACAATCAACCGCTGTGTGCGCTGTTCCACCGTCGGATAGATCAAGCAGCTATTGCTGCCTACCGTCCATTTCGTCGCGGGCGGGCGCGGCGACAGCCGCACAAAGGGCGAGCCAGCGTAAAAATCAGCATAAAGCGCGCGCACTGCCTCATCACTCATCGGCTCGATGAGATCAGCATAACACGTCGCCAGGATGCCACGCGTCATCGGCGCATGATGGGGAATGAAGGTAAAACGCAGCGTCGTGCCCTCCTTCGCCACGCGCGCCAGTTCTTGTTCCATTTCTGGCTCGTGACGATGCCCTTCCAATCCATAGGCGTCCATGCTCTCGTTCATCTCGCTATAATGGTTGGGCAACGACAACGAGCGTCCGCCGCCGCTGATGCCCGATTTGGCATCAACGATAATGTCAGGCTTAATGATGCCCTTCGCCAGCGCGGGAGCCAATCCCAGAATCGTTGCCGTCGGATAGCAGCCGGGATTGCCCACGAGCCGCGCCTCGCGCAGTTCATCATGATGCAGTTCGCACAGGCCATAAACCGCCTCATCCAGCAGTTCCGGGCAAGGGTGCGTATGTTTATACCAGGCGGCGTAGGTCTGGGCATCGTGCAGTCGGAAATCTGCCGAAAGATCGATCACGCGCCGCCCCTCCGCCAGCAGGCCAGGAATAGCCTCCGCCGCTGCGCCATGCGGCAGACACACAAACACAAGCTTCGACTCTTTCACCTGCTCGGTAATGGCTAATTGCCCCGTAGTTAAATGGGGAAAAACATCGCTCAACACCTGCCCCTGGGCGCTGCGGGCTGTCACCTCGCAAAGCTGAAACCGGGGATGCGAAAGAATGAGCCGGGCTAACTCGCTGCCGGTATACGACGTACCATTGATAATGCCTACAGGAATGCGCTCAGCCATAGCAGCCCTCCCAAGGGTGCAAGCTTCCCATCAGAAAGCACGCGCTCCCGTTCCCGCAGTGCCCTGCGCAGGAACGAGAGCGCCATGTTGCTCTTACGTACCGTCTGGTGGAGACAAGATTACTCGAAAAATCAACGCTTGTCAAGATGCGGTTGCCTGCTTTTCCCCTGGCTCGTTTGGCCCACGCGGTGGGGCCAGCAAGAAGCTGAGCATCAGCCCAACAACCCCTGCCATCAGGCATGACCCCAGCCACAAATGAATCGACCAGCTAATCGTACTCACCAACATCAAAGTCAGAAAGAAGCAGAGATACAGCACCACTGGCACAATAAAGGCGAAGACGCGCAGTTCCGTTGTCGACGACAGAGGCCGCAGCACCCGCAGCAGCACATCGGCAACGACGCCCGTCACCACAACGCCAGGAATCAATTCATATTGATTATTCAGCACGCTCAGCAACATCATATAGACCGCAAACAGCAGTGTCAGGCTGCCTATCGGCAGCCGCCAGCGCCGAACGGCGAACAAGATAAAACCCATCAGCAGCGCTGTTTGAAGTAAGATACCCGTCGCACCAAACGACTTCGCTTCATCCGTGGCAAATGGACTCACGATAGTGCCCAGACGCGAGAACGTATTCCCAAACTGCGCGAAAAACACAAAAATCATCAAGGACGCGCTCAGCGAAAGCAGCATAGGAAACAGGGTCCTCCATCCTTGTTCGGCTATCGGAATCGAGCGCCGCAAGGTGGCGCGTAGCGGCCCGGTCATCGCCAGCACACCGCCCAGCGCCAGAGCCAGATGTGATGGACTCAGCAGCGGCTCAATGCCAACCTCGAATCCGAAAAGCGTATGCCAGAGCAGATCACCTGGGGCCGCGCAGGCAAAGATGAGGACGCCCAGCAGCGACAACCCATAACCCGACGGAATTGCCAGGCGCCAGGGCACGCCTTTGCGATGGTTGCTCACCACGGTAAACAGCAGGCAACAGGCGACCAGAGCAAAAGCAGAATAGAGGATAGCATGCCAGGGCGTGAAGAATGTTTTGTCAACTTTGCCATGCCCGTGCGCCCAACCGTCAAGGTACAAGCCGCCCATCCAGAGAAAAGACAGCGCGCCCATGACCCCATCAAACTGAAGTCCCCTAATCAATTGCCCCCTGGTCAATATGGGCACGCCTCTTGATTCGCTGAACCTGACGCTTGTTGCCATGACTTTCACTCCTTTCACCGCTCGCAAAGCAAAGACACTGCTGCTCTCAGGCAAATAGCGCGCCAGCATTATTGCTCTCTCGCCTGCTCGTCTTGCGCGTGAAATGCTGCCAGCACCGCCAGCAGGTCGTTCATCGTCGTATAACTCCTCAAACCAAGCGTCTGCCCATGCGCAAAAAGGGAAAGAAAGAAACGGGTGCGCCCTTTGCTTTCCTGATAACCCGCCTGGTGATACACGCCGATATAGCCCTTGCGCTCGCGTTGGGAATCGCTATAGCGGCCCAGGCGTCGACTACGGGTCGGCGCAACAATCCTCGCCTGAAGATACGCCTCTGGTGTTTCATCCCACTCCGGATGATAGTTAGCCGACCAGAAAATAGGGAGATCGGTTGGCATATCCAGCCTTCCATTCGTGACCACATGCAAACCCTCTTTGGATTGTATAGCGCTTTCTTCCTTCTAGCAAGCCTGCCAGAAACCCAGAGAAGCACGCATATGATAGACTGAAAGAAACAGGAGGCGAGCATGCGTATCGCAGTCTTTGGCGTCGGCGGGGTTGGCGGCTATTTTGGTGGCCGTCTGGCCCAGGCGCAAGAGGATGTCATATTTATCGCGCGTGGCGAACATCTCCGCGCCCTGCAAACACAGGGATTGCGCGTCGAAAGCATCAAGGGCGATTTCACCATTCAACCGGCCCAGGCTACCGACGACCCGGCCTCGGTGGGCGTGGTCGATGTCGTGCTGGTAGCCGTGAAAGCCTGGCAGGTTCCGGAGGCCGCCAGGCAGATGCAGCCTATGGTGGGACCGAAAACCATGGTCGTTCCCCTGGAAAATGGTGTTGAGGCCCCAAACCAACTAGCAAGCGTGTTGGGCGCCCAGCACGTGCTGGGCGGGCTGTGCCGGATTGTCAGCTTTATCGCCGGGCCAGGGCAGATTCGCCACGCCGGGATGGAACCATACGTCGCTTTTGGCGAATTAGATAATCAGCCGAGCGAGCGTGTTGAGCGCCTGCGGCATGTGTTTGAGCATGCTGGAATCCAGGTGGAGATTCCAGCCAACATTCAGGTTGCGCTTTGGCAAAAGTTTTTGTTTATCGTTTCGATCAGTGGCGTCGGCGCTGTCACTCGCGCTCCGGCAGGCGTCATCCGCAGCGTGCCCCAGACGCGCCAGATGCTGGAGCAAGCGCTTCGCGAGGCGCTGGCAGTCGGCCAGGCCCAGGATGTTCCGCTGGCCGACGAGATGGTCGCGAACATCATGACCATGATCGATGGTTCTGCGGCGGGTTCGACAGCTTCGATGCAGCGCGACATCATGAATGGCCGCCCTTCCGAACTGGAATACCAGACAGGAACTATCGTCCGGCTGGGGCAGGAAGCGGGCGTCTCTACACCAGTACACAGCTTCATTTACCACAGTCTTTTGCCCCAGGAACAACGCGCGCGTGGAGAACTAGACTGGCCGATATGACAGTTCGCGAGCAGGGTCATCTCCCCTCTGCTGCTCCAGAACGCCGCCAGACAAAGGGAAACATCGAAGAGAAAAAAACCTCCTCGCCTGCTCTTGACAAGATACCATTGTTTCCTGTATATTAGTGTACAGATAACACTAAGTCGTTTTTGTTCCTGTATGTGAGAGGCTGCTTCTCTCATAAAGATCGTACCCGTCCTTGTGGATAGGCACAGAGAAGAAGGAGCCTTTCATGGCATTCCTCCAGCATTTTAAAGCGGAGCCAACAGATTACATCCTGGCATATTCCAATGGGAAGATTTTCCGCCAGGGCACAGGTAAGGCCTTCTGGTACTTGCGCCACAGAACATCGATTGTGCTGGTGCCCGTTTCGACGATGGACGCCCTCTTTGTCCTCAACGAAGGCACCAGCAACTTTCAAACGGTCACGCTGCAAGGCCAGATCACCTATCGCATTGTACAGCCAGAAACAGTTGCCGGACTGCTGAACTTCACCATCAACCCCAAGACCCGTCAATACCTTTCGGAAGACCCGGAGAAGCTGAACCAGCGCATCATTAATATCGTGCAGACGCTCACGCGCAAGGGCTTACAAAACCTTTCGCTGGAGGATGCGCTGCGCAGTGCCGAAACACTGGCGCAAAGCGTGCTGAGCCAGATTCAGCAAGAAAATGTGCTGGCCGCAATGGGCATCGAGTGTATGAGCCTCTTCTTCACCTCCATCAAGGCTACTCCGGAAATGACCAAAGCGCTGGAAGCCGAATACCGGGAGGCGCTGCAAAAGCGCGCCGATCAGGCGATCTATTCGCGTCGCGCCGATGCTGTCGAGCAAGAACGCAAAATCAAACAGAACGAATTGTCCACCTCCATTGATCTGGAGCAGCGTCGCCAAGATTTGGTCAACCTGCAAGGCGAGAATGCGCGCAAACAGGCGGAGTTTGAGGCCGAAGCGGCGCGCCTTCAACTGGTGCCATATCAGGCGCTAGATGCCCGGCTGCTCCTGGCTCTGTCCATGCGCGACCTGGCAGGGAACGCGCAAAAGATTGGCAACCTGACCATCACCTCAGAAATCCTGGAACAGCTTCTCAATGGGCGTGTAGAAAACGGCAAATAGCAGAAACCAGGAAAGCGCCATGGCAATCTTCCGCAACACAAACAGCAGCGCCAGACGAGAGGCAAGCCAGCGCCACATTAGGAATGAGCGCAACGCTGGCTCGCCCCTCTCGACAGGTGGGACCGGACTGGATATTGAAAAGATCGTGGTAGTCACCAGGAAAACTCCCCTGCAAGACCTGGTGAATCGTTTGAATTCAAAGGCCCAGGCTAAGTTCTATCTGGAGCAAAACCGCGTCTCGTTTACTGAATACGAGCGGGGCGACGCACAGTATCAGCAATCCCTGGAAGCTATCAAGCGCCAGCTTCCGCGAACGATTAAACATCAGTTCATCGACCGCGACCTGCTGCCAACCTATCAGTTTGGCGATCACGATCTGGTGGTGACGGTCGGGCCGGATGGGCTGGTCGTCAATACCGCTAAATACCTGACCAGCCAGTTGATTCTGGCAATCAACCCTGACCCGGCGCGCATTGACGGCGTGCTGCTGCCATTTAGCTTTGAAGAGATGGGCGTCTGGATTGAGCGTGTGCTGCGCGGCGACTATGCTTCCTATCAGGCAGCGATGGCAAAAGCCACGTTGAACGATGGACAAACCCTCTACGCGCTCAACGATCTCTTCATTGGCGCGCGAACGCATATTTCCGCGCGCTATCATCTGGAATATAGTGGTTCATCCGAGCCACAGAGTTCCAGCGGCATGATTGTCTCCACAGCCACCGGCTGCACCGGCTGGCTAAGCTCAGTCATTACTGGCGCCTGGCAGACAGCGCATTATTTCGATGTAGATATGGGCGATCTACCAAACGTGGCATCGGAGCGAACGCGCAGCGACGAACGCTTATGGTTTGCGGTGCGCGAGCCATTCACCTCCAAAACATCGCGCGCCACCATCGTCTTTGGCATCCTCGAACCCGGTCAAGAATTGACCATCACCTCGCAGATGCCTGACCAGGGAGTAATCTTCAGCGATGGCATCGAATCGGACTATCTGTCCTTTAATTCCGGCTTCATCGCGCGCGTGGGCCTGGCTGAGCGCCACGCTAACCTCATCAGCCGCGATTGAAACTGAGGGCCATGGTATTGAAACTATGGCTCTCAGTTTTCTCCATCCCAGAGCTACTCTGCTACGCCTCCATTAACAGATCACCAATGCAGATATATCCTGCTCACATCGGTAGCTGGTCTCTGGCTGCGTTTTGTGCGTATTTTCAGGAGGGCTGCCAGACCTGGACAGTCTGATCGGCGCTGCCAGAGGCGAGATAGCGGCTATCGGGCGACCAGGAGAGGCTATACACATTGTCCGTATGCCCCTTACAGGTGAAGACAGTGCCGCCTGGATTGGTAGGGTCCCAGACCTGGGCAGTGTCATCATACGATCCAGAGGCGATACGCTTGCCATCGGGCGACCAGGCAAGCGCTGATATAAAGGCAGTGTGGCCCTTGAAGGTGACCACGTGGGCACCGGTGGTGGCATCCCAAATCTGCACTGTGGTGTCGTCGGAGCCGGAGGCGATTCTCGTGCCATCGGGCGACCAGGTGACAACATCCACACTATTTTGATGACCTCTATAAGTATAGAGTGTCTTTCCGGTGGTGGCCTGCCAGACCTGCACTGTTTTGTCCGCGCTGGCCGAGGCGATCATCTGGCTGTTGGGCGACCACGCAAGGCCGATGACGACATCGCTGTGACCTTTGTAGATGGTGATGTTTTTGCCGGGATCACTGGGATTCCACACCTCGATGTTATTGTCACCACCAGTGACGGCGAGGTATTTGCCGTCTGGCGACCAGGCCACCAACTGCATCACATTGGATGGGCCGGTGTAGGTGGCGACCTTCACACCGGTGAGGGCGTTCCATATCTGGACGCTATTATCACTTGAGGCCGAGGCGATCATCTGACTGTCGGGCGACCAGGCGATGTCGTTGACCTGATCGGTGTGGCCGGTGTACGTGAAGAGCAGCTTGCCGGTGATCACATCCAGCACCTGGACGATCTTATCATAGCCAGCCACCGCCAGATATTTGCCGTTGGGCGACCAGAGAGCATCAGTGACCGGATTGGAAAAGCCCTTGTACGTGTAGGGGGTGATCTGAAGCTGGACCGGCACGGTAGTAGGGGTCGGAGAGGGCCTGGGCGTTGGGGTTGGCGCTGTCGTGGCTGTGCTGCTTCCGCACGCGCCCAGAGTCAAGCAGATAGCAATGAGTAGCCCCATACCTGGCAGACTGCGGCGAGCCAGGGTGAAAGGGCGAAGAAGAGGTGGCATGCTCAAAGCTCCTTTAAAGTCAGATGCCCATAATAGATGTGCCTGGTATCGCTACCAAGAGGTGTCGTGCTGTTTTGAAGGTACTCCTGGGGGCCAAAACAAGGGGTTGATGACCTTGGCCCTGCCTGGTTCGCGGCCCATGTCACCAGATCATTGGCGACCAGGTGACATGGGCCGCGAGAAGGGGTAACGTTTGTGTGCCTATCGATAGGCGACGTTGTGAACGGGCGCGCCGCACTCAGGACAGAACAGGGCGGCTAGCTCCGTAACCTGATGTCCGTTGACGCATATGCGGGCAGCCGACGGCTGGGACTGGGGGTACGCTGGGAGCGCTGGATTCGATGGATACGCTGGAGGTCCAGAAGGGTGTCCAACGCCCGGCTGCTGAATGCCGCCCTGAGGCGACATTGGCATGCTCCCAGCCACCTGAGGAGAGCTATACCCAGGGCTAGAGGCTCCTGATGCTTGCGCTGCCTGATATGCCTGTGGCCCGGATGGATAGGCTTGGCCCGGCTGAGCAGGCACACCTGGCATACTTGCTGATCCCTGGCCGTAGTTGTAGCTCGGAGTTGACGGAGGCAGAGGCGCTGGCCCTGGAGGGTACATCGGTGGATTGGATGGTTGCCCGCTGACCGGTTGAGAAAACCCTGCCGGGGGTGGCAGATTTGGCTGCGACCCAACGGAAGCCGGATATCCCACCCCAGCCGCGACCGGCACTGGCTGTGCCTGCTTGCGCCGACGCAGCAGGAAGACGACCAGCGTCACCAGAATGATCAGGACCAGGCCGCCACCAATGCCGCCAATCAGCAGTGCGGAATTATTGGGCGGAGGGCAATCGCTGGGTGTCGCTTTCGTTTGCGCATTCTTCAGCAGCGGCTCAATTCCCCCGAACTGAGGATAGTTTGTATGCAGCTTGCTCAGATCGCTGGCAGCGTTAGTAAAGTGGCAGATACTGGTGGCATCATATTCGTCGACCGCTTTTGTCCAGGCGGTCTCGAACGTGCCCTTGCCGGAGTTCGTCACGCCCGCCTGGCGAACATAGCTTGCCGCTACGCTGCTGGAAATCAGGCTGACGACCCGACCGGTATCTGACCCCTGGTCGACAAAGCCAATGATGCGGCCCTGGTCATCCACTACCGGTCCGCCGCTGGAGCCGTGATTGGCAATGGCGCTGGTTTCATAGTAGAGTGTGCCAGTCGCCGTCTTTTCCGAGGTGATCTGTCCGGTCTCCACCGTCGATGTCAGCAGGCTGCTGATCGTGCCCGCATCACTCTGGGAGGGATTGAGCAAAGGGGTAAAATCACCTGTTCCGGCTCCCCCATTGGCGGTCACCTGATCGGCATCGGCAGGGAACGCAATCGCGGTGATATTCTCGCCAACGCTCACATCGCTGGTTTGCGCCAACGTCAGGTTGGGCATGTCTTGCGCGCCAACTTGAATGATGGCTGTGTCCTGTTGGTCCACTGGCGAGTTGACGACAATGCGCGTCACTGGATAGCTGATCGCTGCTCCAGTCGTCGTCAGTTGGCCGGTGTAGGCGGTTGAGAGGAATACCGTCTGGCTGACCGGCTGGACGATGATGTCGACTTGACTGGCATGGTTCTCCAGGAAGGAGAGCACAGTATTCGGGTCCAGGCCATAGCGCTGGCCGATGTCCTGGCTGGCTGCCTGAAGGACAAAATCGACATCGCCAGGGTTATTGGCCGAGTGATCGACGACATGGTCGGCGGTCAGGATATAGCCATCCGGGCTGATAAACGCCCCGGAGCCGCTGACAGCCCATTCAAACGCGCCACTTTGCGGGGATACAATGTCTGACCCATCGGAGAGACAGGCGTGGCAAACCAACCCACCTTGCACCAGCCCGACGATACGGACCACTGCCGGGCTGTCGAGCAGCACCGCCTGGCTGGCACCCACATCATCCAGTGAGTGCGCGCTGGCGATGGGAGCGCCCAAGAGTGCAGCGGGAAAAGCTGCCAGCATGAAAAGCGCCATTGCGAGTACAACTTTGACAAACCGAAGCATAAGAACACCTCCTGCCGTATGCTCTACGGCGTGTGCGATGGCGCGCCCACGCGGCCACCCAAATCAATAGCGAATGATTACTAATCTCCTGGCTCCTGCGCTACCAGTTGGGGGTCAGGCAAGATCGCTACACGCCCCTGCGCTCCTCTCTGCCGCAGGAGGGTCAGGACACCGAGCAGCATGATGGCCGGTGTCGAGAGCGCGAGCAGTGCCAGCGGCAGCCCAATCCAGACAGCCAAATGCTGCGCCAGAACCCGCTGAACCATTCCGCGATCAGGAATCCAGAAAAGCCCTGAGAGCAAGGCTAGCGCTGTAACGCCCACAATGCCCACGGTGCCTACCCATCGCTGGCGAAAGGCCAGCACGAGGAAGAGACTATAAGGCACTATGAATACAGGCGGAGCTGTCAGTGGAGTTCCAGCAGTCACCCAGTGCCCCCTGACCAAACCGCCAAAGACTGGATCAGGCAAATTGAGTTGAAACCCTACGACAAGTCCTGCCTCACACGCGAGAACCAGCACGAGGGCCGCGATCAGGAAGAGTTTCCGTTCGATACCAAACGATTGCATGGCCTGTTCTCCTTTCGATCACCTGAAAGCTGTCTCATTCCCGAGGAGAAGCAACACCCAGTTGGTTCAGCACATCCAAACGGTCCAGACTCTCCCAGCGCTCCACCACCTGGCCGAAGGCCAGACGGAAGAGGACGAGGCTGGAGTAGCTGATGGGCCTGCCCGTTGGAGGAATCTCCCACAGCCATCCCTGATGTGTGCCGCGCCAGGTGGTCCGCACCAGCACCAGATCATCCTCCGCGATCAGGTCCTCAATCGACACATACAGGTCTGGAAAAGCTGTCAAGCGGTCCACAATGTACTGAAGATGCCCAGCAGCCCCAGGCTGGACCCCAGCAGCACGCTGGAGTGTGTGATCCAGGTAGTCAGGAGCCGTGAATTCCTCCACCAGCCCCAGCTTCCGTTGATTCCATACCTCCTCCCAGTAACGGAGAATGCGAGCCTTGTTCTCAAAGGCGATCATTACCCTTGCTCCTTTCGACCTCCCTGGATGCCTGGGAGTCGCGCCATTGGGTATATCCCTAGTGTGCCAGCCGCGCCTTGTAAAAAGCAGCCCTCTTTTCTGCAAAAAGCTATATCAATTTCTTGGAATACAGGCTGCTAGCATACTACACAGGCAAGCAAGGGCCGCTAGAATGCCGTGGCATCGTAACGGTCTTCGTAACGCTGTGAAGACGGTCCTCAAGTATGCTCTAGGTGGAGCTGCCCAGGAGCCTCGCCGAATTACGGGTTCTAATGCACGCCTGAAAAAGTGGCTTCAATCCCTGGTGCAGCCACGAGGAGGTCCCATGAGTCACCCATTTGGCGATACAGTGACACAGTTGCTCCACCGGAAACATGGCCTCTCGCTCAGCAAGCTTGCCAGTGGGATCGATCAGCCGCAAGCGGTCGTCAGCTTGATGTGCCACGGCCAGCGGCTCACCGGCCCCCAGGCCCGCGAGCGGGTCGTCTCCATCATTGGTTGGCTGCATCAGCAAGGGTCACTGACCACCCAGGACGAGGCCAACACGCTCTTGCAGGCCGCTGGGATGGCCGGGCTAGATGAGCAGCACACAGACGAAGCGCGCCTGCTGAACGTCTTGGGGAAGTCCTCAACCTTTCCCGATGAGCGCCAGGAGGCACCCGGCGACCCCTCGCTGTCGTCACCAATCCCCGCCGGGCCAATCGCTGATCCCGGACTGCCGCCCTTGTCCCTGGTGGCTGCCGGGCTGATTGGCCGCGATGCCATGTTGGCCCATCTCAAAGCCCGCCTGGGGACAGGCCAAGACGTCGGGTTGACTGCCCTCAATGGTTTGCCTGGGGTGGGCAAGACGACGCTGGCCGTGGCCCTGGCTCATGACGAGGAGATCAGGCAGCAGTTTCCTGATGGCATCCTCTGGGCTGGGTTGGGACCGCAGCCCAATGTCCTCGCTCACCTGAGCCGCTGGGGGATACTCCTGGGGACACCGAGCATTGCGGCTTCCAAGCTGACGAGCATAGAAGCCTGGACGCCCATTATTCGAGCCGCCATTGGCGAGCGACGCATGCTGCTAGTGGTCGATGATGCCTGGCAGATCGAGGCAGCGCTGGCCTTCCGGGTGGGTGGCCCGCGCTGCGCCTATCTGGTGACAACACGCTTCCCCCAGATTGCGGTGCAGTTTGCTGGTGAGGGCGTTCTGGTGGTGCGCGAGTTCTCAGCCGAGGAGAGCCTTACTTTGTTGGACCATCTGGCACCCCAGGCGGTGGCTTGTGAGCCTGAGGCAGCGCAGGCCCTGGTGCGTGCCTCAGGGGGATTGCCTCTGGCTGTGACGTTGATGGGCAAGTACCTGCGGAAAGAGGGCTATGCCGGGCAGCCTCGCCGGATACGCGCTGCCCTCGCGCGCCTGCGTGATGCCCAGGCCCGCCTGGACCTGAGCGAGCCAGAGCCGCTTGTGGAACGCTCGCCAACCCTGGCACTGCACACGCCCCACTCTTTGCAAAGCGTCATTGCCATCAGCGATCAGCAATTAGAAGAGGCGGCGCAAGCAGCACTGCGGGCGTTGGCAGTCTTTCCAGCCAAGCCTAACAACTTTTCGGAAGAGGTCGCGCTGGCAGTCTGTCAGACGCCGGTAGAAGTGTTGGACACGCTTATGGATGTGGGGCTGTTGGAAAGCGCTGGGAGCGGACGCTATACCTTGCACCAGACAATTGCCGATTATGCGCTGACACATCTCAACGACACCGCAGCCTCTGCACGCCTGGCTCAATTTTTTGCTGATTGGGTAGAACAACATGAACCCGACTACAATCTGCTGAATCTGGAATTGCCCAATATTGTGGCAGCCCTGGACGCTGCTGCGGCATCCGGTCTTCAGGAAAGCTTTGTGCGCTGTGTTAATTCTTGCTTCCTTTTCGTCTTTACCCGTGGATTGTATGCCCAGGAAGTGGGTAGGTATATCGAACAGGCTGTAGAGACAGCGCGCAGCTTGAATCAGGATGGTCTCTTGGCAACGGCATTGCTCAATCAGGGAAAGGTCCTTTATAGACAAGGTCAATATGCCCAGGCTGAACGCTGCTGGCAGGAGGCCCGCGCACTGGCAAGCCAGGTTGATGACTCCCAACAGCTAAGCGAGATACTCATCAGGCTGGCTGACCTTGCCCGCTTTCGCGGCCTCTACGATCTAGCACAAACGTATTCCCAAGAAAGTCTGACCTTGGCGCGCAAGGTGAGCAATCCTAAATTGATAAGCGATGCGTTGTCCGTTCTGGGGAGTGTTCTCAGTGATCAAGGCCACTTTGCCGAGGCTGAAGCCTATACTCAGGAGGCGCTGGCACTGGCGCGCACCACCGACGACCGCCAGCAAATAACCAGGCTCTTGCTTAATCTCTGCTCTATTGCCGTTTTGCAAGGAGCCTATGCCCAGGCAGAAACCTATGGGCAGGAAGCGCTCATACTTGGGCGCGAGATTGGGTTTCTTGATGCTATCAGCGCCGCTCTGACCAATCTGGGAGCCGCCGCGCAGGAGCAGCAGCGGTATGCCCAGGCTGAAGCCTACACAGTTGAGGCGCTTGCTCTTGCTCGCCAACTTGGGCACGCGAGAATTATCGGCGCTGATCTGGCCGCGCTGGGAAATCTCGCAGTACGCCAGGAACATTACCAGCAGGCGGCAGATTACCTGGATGAAGCCTTACAGGTGGCACGACCAGTCGAAGACACCTGGTTGTTAAGCACTGTGCTGAATGAGTGTGGTGAATTATACCTGAAGCAGCAGCGCGCTGATGATGCCTGCGCTGTTTTTCAGGAAGCCTTCAATATATCTATCGGCGGAAATCAAGATTGCGAGGCTTCGGCACTCTATGGGCTGGCGCGGGTCGCGGCTGCACGCGGAGATACCGCAGCCGCAGAATGTCAGGGCCAGGAGAGCCTGCGCCTCTTCGAAGCAATGGGTAACCGGCTGGCTGGCGAAGTGCGAGCCTGGCTTGAAACCCTTCTGGCGCAGACCATCTGAAGCGCTTACTTGGTGATCAAGAGCGCAATAGCATAGACCAGCGGAGCGGCCATCAGCAAGCTATCGATACGATCAAGCAATCCGCCGAAGCCCGGGAGCATGCGCCCGGCATCCTTTACACCACCCTGTCGTTTGAGCAGTGATTCCAGCAGGTCGCCCCAAATGCTGCCAACGCCAATCGCCAGCGCCAGCAAGCAACGCTGCCAAAGCTGGAAATCAGGGAGCGCAAAGGTCAGCAGCGCCAGCGCCAGGGCCGCCCCAAGGAAATTGCCTGCGACACCTCCCCAGGTCTTATTTGGGCTGAGCGTTGGGGCCAGGCGCGGCCCGCCCAGCGCTTTGCCGCAGCAGAACGCGCCCACATCACTCAGCGCCACACCCAGTCCCACTGCCAGCACCAGGCCGGGCGACGCACTTACGCTGAGCGCGACCAGATAAGCCGGAAGCCAGCCAATATAGAGGCTGCCCCACAGCCCAACCAGCGCCGCGCCGAAGCGCTTTTCAACACTTTGCTCTCCCTTGACCGAGCGAAGTGCCACCAACGACCACCCAAAAAAAGCCAGCACTGGCGCAGCAACCAACGCCGCAGAACCCACTATAAGGGCAGCGGCAAGCGTTGCCCAGCCGCTGAGCACCAGCGCAGCGCCGTGGCTCGCTGGCAGCTTCATGAGATCAGCATATTCGCGCCCGCCCTGCCAGCAAAGAAACGCGCAGAGCAGCGCCACCGCCAGTGGCCCACTCAAAACAGCGATGAGGAAGAGTGGAGCGATAATTGCCCAGGTGAGATAACGCTGCCAGAGCACCTGATTGGAAACTGCCGGGGCTGGCGTCGGAATGGCGAGAATCGGCAGGGTCATCCGCCCAACTTGAAATGCCAGCAGCGCCAACGCGGCAAGGACAAAGAGTCCTAAAATGATTGTCGCAAGCGGCCCAAACAGGTGATTTGCCAACGGGTTACTCAGCCAAAACATCTTCATCATATTGCCTCCGGCGCGAATTTGAGAATCTTATCGGAGCCTGCACACCTCAGCGTTCAAGATTGCTGGAGCGCACGCAGACTCCAGCGGTAGCGTTGTGCTACCGTCACCACCAGCGCAGGCACAAAGATCAGCAGCAGCCAGTTCCACGCTGCCGGACCCACGAAGAGGGCAACTGGTGAGAAAACAGCCAGATAGATCATGCGGTCTGCTTTGGCGAGCAGCCCGCCAAAAATTCGCTGACCACCCACTGCTTTGGCCGCCATTCCCAGATAGCTGCTCAGCAGCGTCAGCACCAACACGCCCCAGGCCAGCGGAGCAAAGACCTGGCTGTTGAGTGCCAGGCCAACCAGAACGGCTGTATCAGCAACGCGATCCCCAAACTCATTGAAGAGTTCGCCCCTGGCGCTTGCCAGTCCCATGCGCCGCGCGACCAGGCCATCCAGCGCGTTGGCCGCCAGGCGCCCAACTGCAAGCGGCGCAACAGCCAGCGCCAGCCAGCGCGACTCCGCCGAGGCAGCCAGCGCCATGCCTAGCAGCCCGGCGCAGCCAACACCCGCCAGCGTCACCAGATTGGGGTGAATGCGATTTCTGACCAACCAGTTTTCGATCACAGCCAGTTGCCGCTGCCACCAGGGCTTGATTGCATAAATACCCCGAAAGCTCGCCGTTGCCATCATGGTTCTCCTTGTGAAGTTCGCTCATCTTCAGGCCGCCACAGACAGCCTGGAGGAAGAAGACAGCAGCCGTACCGCCCGTTCAATGTGCGCGGTAACCTGCGCCGGATCAGCGGAAGGCATGAAACGCAAAGGCGCACCAAAGCGCACAACCACGCGCCGACGACGCGGCCACCGGGCGCCCTTGGGAAATACCTCGTGCGCGCCTTCAATGCTCATTGGAATCACCGTATATGGGCCTGCCACCGCCAGTTTGCCAACTCCCCACTTGAAGGGTTGCAGCCTGCCATCTCTGCTGCGCGTTCCTTCTGGAAAAATCAACAGATGGCACCCATGGCTCAGCAACTGGCGCGGGCGCTCCAGACAGGTTTCTCGTCCAGGCCCTTTACGCTGGAAAGCAAAGGCATTGAGGAAGATTTTCACCAGAGCACCCTTCCACGGATTGGTAAAGAAGTAGTCGGCAGCAGCAGCCACCCGGATGCGTTTCCGCATCGATGTTGGCAGCGCGGCCAGCACCAACGGCGCGTCCAGATGGCTGGAATGGTTAGCCGCGAAAATAGCGGGGCCTGCGCCTTGAAGATGCTCTACACCCTCCACCTGCATGGGCGCAAACACCTGCAAAAGTGGGAACAAGAATGCCCGACGCAGCCCTTCACCCAACCAGAGTACAGGCGCTTTCTCACTGCTGCTTGCCACAGAGGCTTCAGAAGCGAAAGCATGTGTCTGGTTCCTCATTAGCATATTTCAGCGCTCCTCCTTCAGCGTTTGCCTGCTTCAGCCTGGCCCATCAAGACCAGGACCAACACGTTTTCTCTTGTCATCTGTGATCTGGTCTCAGTCTACCTGGCAGAAGGCAGCGTCACATCCTGCAAACCACGTAACCGAGTACGTATTTCAGCGGCACGAGAGCCTAATGGAGCACTACGTAATTGTCTGGAGGCGACAAAGGGGCACTTCGAGGGTGAGCAAGAGAAAGAGACAGCGCCTACGGCCAGGAAGTTTGACCGCAGGCGCTATCTAAGCAATATGACGTCCTTGCCGAGATGGGGATCGGATGGGTAAGTTCAGGAGAACTCAGAGAGCGTTGTTTATGCCGCCGTCGCTTTGTGCAGGGCTTGATCCAGGTCCGCCAGGATGTCGTCGACGTGCTCGATGCCTACCGAAAGCCGCACAAAGTCCGGCGTCACGCCTGTTGCAAGCTGCTCTTCCTCCGAGAGTTGCGAGTGGGTCGTGCTGGCGGGGTGAATGACCAGGGACTTGGCATCGCCCACATTCGCCAACAGCGAGAACAGGTTGACCTCATTGACGAAGCGCCGTCCGGCCTGAAGGCCACCCTTGATGCCGAAGCCGACAATCGCGCCAAAATATCCAGGGCGATGATATTTGCGCGCCAACTCATGGGTAGGGTGGTTCGGCAAACCCGGATAGAGCACCCACGACACAGCAGGATGCCCCGCCAGGAACTGGGCCACGCGCAAAGCGTTGTCGCTGTGGCGCTCCAGGCGCAGACCCAGCGTTTCCAGGCCTTGCAGGAAGAGCCAGCTATTCAATGGGCTGATCGCCGGACCCAGGTCACGCAGCAGTTGCACCCGCGCCTTGATAATAAAAGCGGCTGGCCCAAACGATTCCACATAGCGCACACCATGATACGATGGGTCTGGCTCGACAAAGCCGGGAAACTTGCCGCTTCCCGCCCAATCGAAGGTGCCACCATCGACGATAATGCCACCAATGGACGTGCCATGCCCGCCGATAAACTTGGTGGCCGAATGCACCACAATATCGGCTCCGTGTTTGAGCGGGTTGACCAGATAGGGGCTGGGCAGCGTGTTATCAATGACCAGCGGGATGCCCGCCTCGTGCGCCACATCGGCCACGGCGCGAATATCCAGCGTGTCTAGACGCGGATTGCCAATGGTTTCGGCATAGATCGCCCGCGTGCGCGGGGTGATGGCGCGGCGGAAGTTCTCCGGGTCGGTGCCATCCACAAAATGCACCGTGATGCCCAGGCGCGGCAAGGTCTGCGAGAAGAGGTTGTAGGTGCCGCCATAGAGGCTCGTGCTGCTGATAATCTCGTCGCCTGCTCCGGCCAGATTGATCAGCGCCAGGAACTCCGCCGCCTGGCCTGATGCCGTCGCCAGCGCGCCCACGCCGCCTTCCAGCGCGGCCACTCGCTTCTCGAAGACATCCTGCGTCGGATTCATGATGCGCGTATAGATGTTGCCAAACTGGCGCAGCCCAAACAGGTCGGCGGCGTGCTGGTCGCTCTCAAAGACATAGGAGGTCGTCTGGTAGATGGGCACTGCACGTGCCCGCGTAGTTGGATCGGGGTCTTCCTGCCCCGCATGCAGCGCCAGGGTGGCGAAGCCCTTCTCACGGACAGCGCGAGCCTGCCCTCCCGAAGACGCTTCATCCACCTGGGTCGCAGCCTTGGTCTGATCGGTCATGAGATAGTCTCCTCATCAAACGTTACTGCGCGTTCAGTGTGAGCGGCGGGAACGCGCTGGCCGCCGGGTTATAGGGCATCACCAGGGCCAAAAGTCTGGTGGACCTCGCGAGCACACAAGAAAAAGACCCGCGCAGGTTGGTGTATCCTGCACGGGCTTCTTGCTGACCTGGAAGCGCTGCGTCACCTCACTCCGGCTTCCCTCTGGCCCCGTGCAGGATACATCATCCCACAACAACAGGCCATAGGGCAGCAGAAAACCGCAATAGATTGGTTCTGGTGGTAAGAAGCAGCAAGCGCAGCGATCATTGAATATTTACTCCTGAGAGTGCGACGTGGTTTATTTCATCGATCTATTTAATCAACAATCACATTGCCTCAAGTATACCGAATAGGCAAGAGAGTTGTCAAGAGCAATTTTCTTGCCTGCCATCCTGCCAAAAGCTCCACTTGCTCTGAAGCACGGAGCGTGCTATCATCTATTTAGAACCTATGTTCCTCTACTACTGAATCAAAGGCTCCAGCCATGCCGCGCACGATCATTCACCTCGATCTTGATGCCTTTTTCTGCGCCGTCGAGGAGCAGCACAATCCTTCGCTCGTTGGGCAACCGTTTGCCGTCGGTGGCCGCCCTGAGGAGCGCGGCGTGGTGGCTTCCTGCTCCTACGCCGCCCGACAATATGGGATTCATTCAGCCATGCCAATGGCCCAGGCCAGGCAACGCTGCCCTCATCTCATCATTGTGCCCTCGCGCTTTGGCGCATATCGGGCCGCCTCAGCCGCCGTGATGGCCCGCCTCACGGCTTTGACGCCTCTGGTAGAGCAAATTTCCATTGATGAAGCCTTTCTGGATGTAACGGCCCTGGAAACATCAGGGGCAGCGCTGGCTCGGCAGCTACAACGCACCATAAAAGAAGACTTAGGGCTGCCGTGTTCGCTTGGGGTCGCCACCAATAAGCTGGTCGCCAAAATTGCCACCGATGTCGGCAAAGCCGCCGCGCGCACCGGCAATGCGCCGACCGCGCTTGTGGTCGTGCCACCTGGCGCAGAGGCAGCATTCCTCGCGCCTTTGCCCACTGGCGCGCTCTGGGGTGTGGGGCCAAGAACAGCAGAGCGATTAGCCGCGCTGGGCATCCGCACCATCGATGACCTTGCCCGCCGCCCAGAAGCCGAGCTTGTCCGGCGCTTTGGCAAACACGGGGCTGCTCTGGCAAGGCATGCCCAGGGAAGAGACGAACGCCCAATTCAGGTAGAGCACGAAGCAAAATCGCTCTCGAAAGAGCGTACCTTTGCGCGGGATGTCCAGCGGGAAGCAGACTTGCGCCAAACTATCAAAGAGCAGGCGGCAGCCGTCGCTCAGTCCTTGCAGCGGAAGGAGCTTCGCGGCGTGACCATCACTCTCAAGCTGCGCTGGCCGGACTTCACCACCTTGACCCGCCAGACCACCTTGCCCACGCCAACCAACCAGGAGACGATAATTGCCGACGCCGCGCTACGGCTCTTCGAGCAAACCTGGCAGATCGGGCAGGCTGTACGGCTGGTGGGCGTGGGCGTGAGCGGCCTCAGCACAATCACGTATCAAGCGAGCCTGTGGGAAAGCGCGACACCCCTGGCAGAAAAGCGGCAACAGGTAGAAGCAGCGCTGGCTCAGCTTCGGGCGCGCTTTGGCGAAGAGATTGTGCGTTGGGGCAGCGAGTGGAAGCAAGCGCTATGAGGTGCAGCGCTTCCAGCCAGAACTGGCGCACACAATATGATATGCTGTGATCCGAAACCGCTCTGCGGTCTCTGCAATTCGATCTGTCCGAGAACACCAGAAGAGGTACGCTTATGACTTCTGTGCTACCTTCACCCTCCACACCTTTTGGGGAACGAGTCGAGCGGCGGCTGCGCGAAGAGCGCGTGATCTGGCTGACAACGAGCAGCGCGGATGGAACGCCGCAGCCAAATCCCGTCTGGTTCCTCTGGGATGGCAGCAGCGTCCTCATCTACAGCTTGCCCGACGCCGCCCGCATAGCAAATCTCAAGCGCAATCCGAAGGTTGCCCTCCACTTTGACGGCAACGGCAAGGGAGGTGACATCATTATCATCACTGGCGAGGCGCGAATAAGCCAGAACGACCCACCAGCCGATCAGTTACCCATCTACGTGGAAAAATATCGCGACTTTATTGCCCGCAGCTTTGGGGCGCCAGAGGCGTTTGCCGCCAAATATTCGGTTGCGCTGCGCATCACACCCACCAAGATTCGGGGCCTTTAAGCCTGAATCATGATTGGAAGATGCTTGACACCAAACACAATGCTGCTGCCAATCGCTTCCAGGTCCACATCGTGATCGAGCCGAATCTCCCGAAATCGCTCCAGCAATAACGTGAGCGCGATTCTGGCCTCCAGGCGCGCCAGCGGAGCGCCCAGGCAAAAATGGATGCCATGCCCAAAGGCCAGATGCCGATTCGGCGCGCGCCTGATGTCAAAACGGTCCGAGTCAGGAAACTGAGCCTCGTCTCGATTCGCAGAGCCGATCTGCGCAACTACCCATTGCCCGGCACGCAGACGCTGACCGCTCAGTTCCACATCCGCCACGGTCTGGCGAAACATCATCTGCACCGGCGAGCGATAGCGCAGCACCTCTTCAATCGCCTCTGGAATCAAAGCCGGATCGGCACGCAACTCCTCCAGCGCTTCAGGATAATCATCGAAGCAGAGCAGCGCATTGCCAAGCAAATGAGTCGTCGTCTCGTTGCCAGCCACCAGCAGCAACACACAAAAGCCAAGCAATTCTTGTTCGGTCAGGCGCTGCCCCTCGACTTCCGCAGCCAACAAAGCGCTGATAAGATCATCCTGTGGCTCGCGCCGCCGCTGCTCGATGATACGGCGGAAGTACGCAATCATTTCCGCCCGTGGGCTGCCTCCCATGCCACCTACGCCAATAACGGCATCCGACCATACTTTGAAGCGCGCCTGGTCTTGCTGAGGGACACCCAACAATTCCGCAATCACCAGCATGGGCAGCGGATAGGCGAAATCATCAATAAAATCGATAACTCCCTGCCCTGCAACTTCCTCCAGCAGCCCTGTGGCAATAGCAGTGATGCGTTCCGAAAGCCGCGCCACGCTGCGCGGGGTAAACGCCTGCGTCACCAGCGCACGCAGTTGCCGATGGCGCGGCGGGTCAATAGAAATCAAGCTGGCATCCAGTGGGTCTGAACTGGCAGCGCCCCCACCCGAAGCCGAAGAAAACACCGCCGCGTCTGAGAGCACGCGCTGGACATCATGATATCCAAAGACCATCCACGTCTGATACGCGGCTTCATACTGCACAGGGGCCTTCGCGCGCATGCGGTGATACCAGGGAAACGGATTGAGGCGTTCATCTACTTGTCTTGCGGACATGAATACTTGTTCCTTGTCATACAGACTGTTCAGGGGGTTCATTGGTTTCAGCGGGAAATGGCAAGGCTTGCCAATAGGTGGAAAGCGCTGCGTAGGCAGCACCTAGCGACACATCGTGCATGCCACATTCGGCGGCCAGCGAGGCATAGGAATCACGCCACTCCTCTGGCGGGGGAAGCAAAAACCGAGGCAGCGCGTGGGTGCGCCGCCGGGCAAAAGTTGCGTCGAGCGCGCGCACCACCAATGCTCCATCCGGCAAACCTAGCTCTATCAGCAGCACCAGATCAACCAGGTCTTTGACCCGATTGTTGATGCGCTCGCCACGCGACAGCGAATAGGCGTGAATCTTTTCAGCAAACTGCTGCTCGCTCGGCAGAACGGCAATGCGCGCCGGGGGAATAGCAGCGAAGGTCAGCAGGTCGCGCCCCTGAAGCCTGTCTGGCGGCGAGACAACGGCGTCACCCAGCCCAACGTCCAAATGGAAGCGAGCAAAGGTACGATAATCAAGCACCGCCTCGACAGGAAACCGCCCTCCACCATAGGGGGCGGCATCGAGATCGCTCATCGCAGGCCCGATGCGAAACGCAAACCAATCCTCCAGGTCTCGCTCAGCCTCTTCCTGCAAACGTTCGCGAATGGCCTCTAGCTGCGCCGCGTTGGGGGCAGCTATCTGAGCAGGCATGGGAATCGCCAGGTCAATATCTCTGGTGCCGCGCGCCTTCCCAAGCAGCCGCAGTTCACACGCATAGCCCCCTTTGAGCAGCCAGGGGGGATTCTCTTCAGCAAACAGACGGGCCAGCAGACGCTCAAACCCAACCAGGCGGCGCAGGCGAGTCACATCTGCCTGTTGATCGCGCGCAAGCTGGTTGAGCCGGTCCTCCAATGCGGCGCGAAAGGCGCGGGCTGTTTTATAGGGAGATGGCATGCTAAACACCCGCCTTGCTCAATAAGTTATCCTGGGATTCCGTAGACTCCAACGCTTGCCGGAGGCGCATCTGAGCCAGAGGAGGCGCGTCTGCCTCCAGGAGTCGCTTTTTGCGCACAAGGCCACGCGCCAGCGCATCGCGAACCGCTCCTTCCAGCAGCGGCCAACTTTCAGCGCTGGCGGCAATATCGACCAGCGTCCGCAAGGGCGTAGTCACGCGATAGCCTTCGCGCTCCTCCCAGTCTGCTGCGCCAAGCACACTACGATGCAACCGTACCCCTGGCAGCAGCCGCTTGCGAAATCCTGGGGGAACCGTCAGGTGCATCTGGGCCGGATTGGCATCTCCAAGTTCATGCAGTGCCAGCGCCGTCTCGTGCGAAACCACAGCCTGGGGCTTACCTCCACGGTCTTCGCTGCGCAGCGTCAACACAATCAACGCGGCCTGCGGCGGGAGAGGATACCCATCCAGGCGATAGATGCCGCGCGCAACCTTCAGCCAATTACCCTCTTTGGCATGATAATGCTGTTCAGGGTAGGCATAGCCAACCGAGAGCGCTTGCTTCGTTGTGAAAAAGCCGCCTTGCTGCTCAGCCAGAGCCAGAAGAGCGCGCCTGGTTGCGTTATAGCTCATAAACATATTCCTTCAAGAATCTTGAAGTTTTGCGCATCTCTTCTCAGAGTATCATGCTCATCTTTTCCTGTCAATGGCTGCCACGAGCAAAGACCCTCAGGCGCAAAACAAACCTGGCGCAATCTGGCCCCTTCAAAAAAGGCAACGCCAGATGCGCCAGGATGTATGTGCTGCGACGAGAAAAGCGTATCCCTACGAACCGCTGCGGCTGCGGGCGCGCTGCGGCAAGATGACCTTTCCACCCTCCTGCCAGCATTGCGAATCCGGCGTGGGCAGATGTTCACAGCGAATCCAGCCGTTCACATCTTTGAGCACCTTACCGCGCAGACATTTCGCGTACTGGATATTGTCATTCACTGTAGGGTCGTCAGGATCAATATCAGCCGTCACAATTTTGGGGAAGAAAAATCGACACCAGGCCACTGCTTCTAAGCCTCCATTGAAAAGGATGAATCCTCTGCGCATATAGTATCATTACCGGCAAGCAGTGCGCCAGTCTTATCTATTGAAAGAATGGGGGCATGGCCCGCTGCGCCCAGATGGAGAACGTATACATCTGCCCTGAAAGGAAGAACACCCCCACCAGTATCAGCGCCACGCCGCTTACCAGCGACACCATGCGCCCATACTTGCGCGTCCAGCCTAGCGCCTGCAGACCCGTTCCCCAGCCAACGCCCAGCAGCAAAAACGGTACCGCAAACCCCAGCGCGTACATCGCCAGCAGAAAGCCCCCGAGCGCCAGACTGGCCGAAGCGCCAGCATACAACAATATGGACCCCAGCACCGGCCCGATACACGGTGTCCAACCTGCCGCGAAGATAATGCCCAACCCAAACGGCGCTGCTCCGCCTATCCAACGCCCCGATGGATGCAGCTTGCGCTCTCGATAGAGGAGGTTCATCACCGCAGACGGCAGCAAGTTCAGCAGGAACGCCCCCATCAGAATCATCACAATGCCAGTAATAGCCTCCAGGACAGGGCGGTAGGCGCTGAGCAAGACCCCAAACCAGGCCGCAGCAAACCCCAGCGCGATAAACGCCACCGAAAAGCCCGCCACGAATAACAGGCTCACGCGCAAGGCCGGGCGAGCATACCAACGCGGCTGCTGAGATAGCTCTTTACCCGCTTCAGGCGAAGCGCCAGAGCCGGAAAGATAGGTAATATACCCAGGAATCAACGGGGCCACACAGGGCGATAAAAAAGAAGCTGCTCCAGCCAGAAAAGCAACCAGAGCAGCCTCCCAACTCACTTGACCGGCAATGGGCACTCCAGTCTCTGCCTTTCACATATGCTACAAAGCAACTGCTATTTCAGTAGTTGCTGTATCTCGGCATCCAGCATCTTGGCATTCACCGGACCAAGCACCTGGCGCACGACCACCCCTGAGCGATCAATGAACACCGTCGCCGGGACATTGCTCACGCCAAAGTCAACGCTGATCGAGCCAGAGGCATCAGGGCCTGTGGGATACGTGACATGATATTTCTGCAAAAATTGCTGAGCTTCTTGCTGTTGATCTTGATAATCAATGCCGATGAACGCCACGCCGTCAGCCCGATACTGTTGCCAGGTCGTTTGCAGCAGAGGTGTTTCAGCATTGCAAGGCGTACACCACGACGCCCAGAAATTGAGAATCACCGGCTTGCCCTTCAGCGATGAGAGGCGAATCGTTTGCCCCGACGCGCTCTCCCAGGGCGTGAGAGTAAAATCTGGGGCGGCATGCCCAACCAGTGGAATCGTTGCGGCTCCGCTGATAATATGCTGCGCCGTCGCCAGGCGCGACCAGAGAACAGCCACCAGCACAATATTCAAGGCCGTAAAGAAGATCAACGTGGCAATTGCCCGGCGCTTCCTGGAAGGCGCTTTTGCCGGTGGCGTCTTTGCCTGCGACGTTTCCTCAAGCATCTGCTCAGCTCAGCTTTCTCACACCTGGCCTGCCTTCACCCCTGGCTCAAAACTCCAGAGCAGCATCGCCCCCACCACCACGGCCACCCCCAGCGCCACAATGGCAGGATGAATCAACAGGCCGCTGACAGCCAGCATCACACCCAGCGCCAGCACAATCGGCCAGACACTTGGTGACGAGGTGCGCGCCTCTTCAAACGATACAACGCCAACGCCAGCAGCACTTTCGACCTGGCGGCGCTGTATAGCTGCCTTCAGCAGCGACTCAGCCTCAGCAAACAGGCGGCGCGCATCAAAGGGCTTGGCAAGGCACACAGCAGCGCCGTCGCTGTCTACCTGCTCCTTCAAATCTGGCGAGCAATCCCAGGCCAACACCACGGCAGGCGTCTCGGCCAGCCCATCATAGGCGCGCAAGTCGGGCAGTAGCTTGCGATCACTGGCAAGGCCGCTGTCAACATCCACCACTAGCAGCGATGGGCGCTGATCAAGCAGCGTATGCGCCTGCTGAGGCGACGCAGCCTCCAGAACGCTCAGCCCCTGGTGGCGCAGCCCCATCGCAATCACGCGGCGCAGTGCTGCGTCTCCCTCCACCAGAAGAACAGTAGCTGTATCGACGGCTTCCATCATGCTGTCCCTCCTTGAGAGTGAGGTGAGACGAACCCTTGGAGAAATCTTCCCTGATGAAATATACGGCAGGCGCTGTGCAAAGTTACTGACAAATGAGCCATACACCTTACAATTCCCAGAACATATCTAACTCAGCGCTCTTGAGAGGCTCGACTACGCCAGGCGAGCCAGCTTATAGCCAACCCCGGGCACGGTCAAGATATACTGCGGCTGGCTGGGATCAGGTTCGATCTTGCGCCGCACGCGCCGAATATACACCCAGATAAAATCCATCTCACGGTTATAGCCTGGCCCCCAAACCTTTTCTAGTAACAGTTCATGGGTCAGCACCATCCCGGCGTGCTGGGCCAGCACCGTCAACAGCTTATATTCAGTCCGACTCAATTGCACATCGCGGCCAGCCAGGCGCACCTGCCGCTGCGCAAAGTCAATCGTCAGATCGCCAGAAGAAAACACCGCGCTCTGTGCCTCGCGCTGCGGTGACTGGCCGTGGCGGCGCAGCGCAACACGCACCCGCGCCAGCAATTCCTCCATCCCAAACGGCTTGCCCAGATAATCCAGCGCACCCAGGTCAAGCGCACGCACACATTCTTGCTCTTCGCGTTTCGCACTGAGCATCATCACCGGCACTGATGAGAACTCTCGAATGCGCGCCAGCGCCTCAAAGCCATCCATGCCAGGCATCCCCGCATCAACCAGCACCAGATCAGGCTCCTCGCGCTCGATAAGCTGAAAGGCTTGTGCGCCATCGGCGGCGATAAAGACGCGATAATGTTGGGCCTCGAAGTTAGCGCGCATATAGCGCACCATGCCAGGGTCGCTGTCCACAATAAGGATGGTTTGCTGGTCGTTGCGTCGATTCGGGCGCGCGCTCTCGGCGGGCAGCACCAGCGGCCCGCTAGTGGGGCGAACCGGCGCTGATACTGCTGGCGTACGCCGAGAGGTGAGGGGCAAAACAATATGAAAAGTGGTTCCCTTCCCCAGACCGGGCGATGTAGCCCAGATAGTCCCTCCATGCGCCTGAACAACCGCTTTGGAAACCGCCAGGCCCATTCCACTACCAGGAATGTGTTCGCCAGCTTCCAGCACACGATAGAAGCGATCAAAAATGCGCTCCTGATGGTCTTGCATAAGACCACGCCCCTGGTCGGCAACGCTGATCTCAATTCCCCCTTCACCTGCCGTTGCTTCGATGACGATCTCCCCGCCAGACGAATACTTCACCGCATTATCAAGGATGTGGTTCAGCACCTGCTCCAGGCGGCTGCGGTCAGCCATGATCGTGGGAAGATCATCAGACAATTTGAGGATAATGGCATGGTGAGGGACAAGCTTTTGCCAGCGTTCCACCACGGGTTCCAGCACTTCTGGCAAGCGCAGCAGCGTCGGATTGACTGGCAGCAGCCCGGCATCCAGACGCCAGACATCCAGCAAACCATTAACGAGTTCATGTAATTGGTCGCACTGCTCATCAATGAGTTGCAGCATTTCGCGCTGAGCCGCCGCATCCCAGCGCCGCGAATTCGCCAGCAGCGTCGTCGCCGAGCCTTTAATAACCGCCAGAGGTGTCTTGAGTTCGTGCGCTGCCAGCGCCAGCGCCTCCGATTTTGCTTTCTCGGAAGCGCGCTCCAGCGTCACGTCATCCAGCAGCATCCCCCAGCCGAGCAAGTCGCCTGGCTCATCCCGCACCGGAAAGCTGCGCACCCGCAGCCAGCGAACCGCCGCGTGCTCCAGCGCCAGATCAGCTTCCACTTCCTCATCATTGGCCCAGACACGACCCAGTTCTTCTTCGGCCAGATGCGGGTCCAGCGCCAGTGAGAGCAGTTGTTTGCGAAAATCAAACGCCGGGCGATTCAGCAGCGCGCCTGCCTCTAAACCCAGCAAATCTTCCACCTTCGCATTGGCAAATGTGATACGCTTCTGGCAATCCAGCAGCACGAATCCGCTCGTCATATTGCTGGTGACACTGGCAAGCACCTGCTGTTCCTGCTGAGTTCCCGATCTCCTTCCCCCAAACCTGGTCTCCATAACTGGCTCCTGATAGAAGGATAAAAGTATAGATTGAGAGGATAAAAAGGACTATATGATTTTATCATCTGCACAACTGCCGCGACAAACGGTTCCCTCTATAGTATAGGCCAGCCGGGCCACAAACGCCTGATGATAGGAAGAAGGTCCAACAGAAGCCCTCTTAATGCCCGCGATGTGCCACCAGCGCAAAAAGGCCGCGCCAGATGCTCAGAAAAAGCATATTGGTGACCAGCACCACCGCAGAAAAGCTCACCCAGCTTCCCAGGCTCAGCGGCGCGTCATTCAGCGTGAAAAGCCAGCGCAGCAGCATTGCTACCGGCCAGGCACAGAGCCAGCCCAGCGCCGTACGCCCCAGCATTGGCCGCAGGCGAATGATAACCGATTCGCGGTAGACGCCCAAAAATGGCGCTACCAAGAACCAACCAAGAGCAAAAGGAGCCGCCGTTTGCACCACCAGCCAGAACGCATCAAGTCCGGACGCCTCATGATGGCTGGAACGACCAACCGCCGCAAAAATCAAAAACACACACGCATCGCCTACAATTAAGCCAACCAATCGCCAGAGCCGCGCAGAGCTTGCCAGCGGAACGACATGTTTTTTGGAGGCCATCAGAAGCTCCTTTCAAGAAAAAGCTCATATCATCATATGTTGGAGAAAGAAAAAACGGCGAGAAAGGTTTGAGCCTCTCTCGCCGTGCGCCATGAGCCTCGCCTATGCGCTGTATTGAAGCGCTACCTGGCAATTTGAGCCAGCAAGACAATAATCAGCAGATGGAGCAGCATCGCTCCGGCAAATCCCCAATATAGAAAGGCAATCCAGACCCGATCTTCGCGTTCGCCATCGGAGCGCGCCGCGCGAGGCCAACGTTCAGCAGCCACCAGGCCAACCGCCACCCGCACGCGCAGCGGGCTGCGCAACGGCGAGCGCCCAAGCTCTGTCTGCACGGCTGCATAACAGATTTTACAGAGCATCCAGGACTGATGAGGCTCTGGAGCCTCCTCTGGGTCTTGCAGTGTCAGCGCGCCGACCCAGATGCGCTTGCGGCAGATCGCGCAGCGCGTCACAGTCCCTTCGCGCGTTCCTGAACCATGCTCCGCATCAGCAGAAATAATCTGGTTGGTGCTGCCTGGCATCTCTTGATCCATCTGCTGGCCTGCCCTTCTCAGCCTGGCAAACTGTGTCGGATAGACTCTTTCGTGCCATCACCATCCCAAGGCATCCTATTGGATAGCTCCGCATGCAATGGGCCAGGGCCATTTCGCCGGCCTGCTAGATCAAGTATACCAGAGTGAACACGAAAATCCAGACGATATCAACGAAGTGCCAATACATCTCGCCTGCCTGGAGGGCAAAGTGCTTCTCTTTGGTGAATTGTCCCCGCAAAGCGCGGAAGAAATTTATCAGCAAAAAGATCAGGCCGACCAGAACGTGCGCGCCGTGAAAGCCGGTTAGGGTGTAGAAAGTAGACCCCAAAATCCCATCAGAGGGACCGAAACCGTTCGTGGCATACTCTACACCCTGCAAACTGATAAACAGAACACCCAGGACAATCGTCATCAGAATGAGCCAGGGCACTCGACGGAAATCGCCTCGGCGAATAGCCCGGCCCGCAAAGATCATCGGAATGCTGCTGCTGAGCAGGATAACGGTATTAATCACGATGAGGTAATTGTTGCCACCAACAATTACCGGCTTATCCAGTTGCGGCCCGCCAGGAGGCGGCCACGTGCCAGCCCGCACGCGAAGATAGAGGTAACCGGCAATCAGGTTGGCGAAAAGCAAGGATTCGGACGCTATAAAGAACACCATGCCCCACCAGCCAAGGCTTCGCCCCGTCTCGTGGGCTACCTCACCGGTCACACCAACGGGCTGCTCATTATGGGCAATGCTCATGATGTGCTATTCCTCTATTCTACGTGTGCTTCCTGGTGGCTCTCCAGCCCCCAGTTCATCGCCCAACCAATGCCGAAAATGAAGGAAAGCAGCAAGCCAGCAGCAGCCAGGCTGATATCGATCATCAGTCCGACCATCGTAAATGCCATGCCAGCCGCCAGCAAGATCGGCCAATAGCTTGGGCCGGGCAGATGGATATGCTCCTCTTCCTCACCCTGGTGGGCAGCCGCCTGTTGTCCAGCCGTCCCATGAGAGTCAGCCAGAGTGACTGTATCTTCTTGTTCAGCGTTGCTGATAGATTGTGCTTGTTCCTGTGACAAGGCTCAGCCTCCTAACAACGGCATAAGTGCGATAGGTTCGCCTTTATCCCATTATACCCGACTCATCGCCTAATGGGAACGTTTTCGCCAATCGGCATTTTCCGGGTTCTTTTTGTCGTAGAATGGGCGGCGGCTGCGCACCGTCGGGATAGTCTTAAAGTTGTAAGGCTGCGGCGGCGACGTGGTCATCCACTCCAGCGTGAAGGCATCCCAGGGGTCATCTCCCGCCTTCTCGCCCGCGAACATCGTCATGAAGAAGTTCACGATGAAGATCGCTACACCAAGTGCAATGATGAACGCGCCAATCGTCGAAGTCAGGTTCAGCGGGTCCCAGGACGGATTCGACGCATACGTATAAATGCGGCGCGGCATCCCCAGCAAACCCAACAGATGCATGGGGAAGAACGCCAGATTCAGGCCCACAAGAAGGAACCAGAACTGCGCTTTGCCCAGCTTCTCATTGAGCTTTTTTCCGCTCATCTTGGGGAACCAGTAGAACAGCGCAGAGAAGATGCCCATCACTGTCCCACCAAAGAGGACATAGTGCAGATGTGCAATCACAAAGTAGCTATCCGTCACCTGATAATCAAACGGCACAATAGCAAGCGCCGCACCATTCAAGCCGCCGATCAGGAACATAGCCACAAACCCAAGCGCAAAATACATCGATGTCGTCAGATGCAGTTTGCCACCATAAATGGTTCCCAGCCAGTTGAAAATTTTCACCGCCGTTGGAATAGCAATCAGCGTCGTGCTCGTGGCGAAGAAGGTTTGCGCCGCTACTGGCAAACCCGTTGCAAACATATGGTGCGCCCAGACGGTGAAGCTCAGGAAACCGATAGCGATGCCCGACCATGCCACGAAGGTGTATCCGAAGATCGGCTTGCGCGAGAAAACCGGAAGCACCTCCGAGACAATGCCAAAGGCAGGTAAGATCAGGATATACACCTCTGGGTGGCCGAATGACCAGAAGAGGTGCTGCCAGAGCAGCGGGTCACCCCCAAACGCAGCTTGATAGAAGTGCGTGCCCAGATGGCGGTCCAGGAACAGGAACGCGCTGGCTGCCGTCAGGCTGGGAATCGCAAAGAGCAGCAGGAACGAAGTAATCAGCGTCATCCACGTGAAAAGTGGCATGCGGTTAATCGTCATGCCCGGCGCGCGCAGACGCAGAATCGTCACGACAAAATTCAGCGCGCCCACAATGGAAGAAACGCCCAAAATCTGAATGCCCAGCACCCAGAAATCCATATTCGTGCCGGGCGAACACAGACCCGGCCGTGTGCCACAGGGAATGGCTTCTGTCAGCGGCGCGTAGCTAAACCAACCAGAGTTAGGCGCTCCGCCCAGGAAGAAGCTCAGGTTGAGGAAGATACCGGCAAACAGGACCAACCAATAACCCAGCGCATTCAGGCGGGGAAAGGCCATATCGCGCGCGCCGATCATCAGCGGCACAATATAGTTGCCCAGGCCGGTCAAGAACGGCATCACAAAGAGGAAAATCATCGTGGTGCCGTGCATCGTGAATATCTGATTATAGAGGTCCGGGCTGAGAAGGGTATTATTTGGCACAGCAAGCTGCGAGCGGATGAGCAGCGCCTCAACCCCACCGACCAGGAAGAAGAAGAAGCCCGTCATCATATACATGACGCCGATCTTCTTATGGTCAGTCGTCGTTATCCAAGCTCCAACCGCAGTCTGACTGAAGCGCTGGGCCGAGAATGCGCGTTCCTTTCTCTGCGGAACGGCTATTCCTCCCTGGATCGCCATAAGTCTCTCCTCCAACGCTCTTCTAGGGTTCGCTCAAGCATACAGCAGGAACCCTCTGGAAAATATTACCAGAAGGTTACTGCAAACTTTCAAGATAGGCCACTAAATCCTTCACCTGATCAGGTGACAAGCCCAGATCAGGCATATCGTTGCCCGGTTTGACACTCTGCGGATTGGTCAGCCATTGCGTAAGATTATCGGGCGTATTTGTCAACACACCACCCGCAATCAAATCGCGGCTGCCAAAATGCGTCAGGTTTGGCCCAACAGTACCATTTGCTGGAATGCCGCCGTAGGTGCTTCCGTAAACTGAGTGGCAGGAAATGCAAGCATTGGCCCCGAACGTCTGACAGAAGAAGATATATTTCCCCTCCACTTGCGGGTTGATGCTGAGCGGGTCTCCATTGCTGCACGACAGCTTGCCAGCGCCGCCAGGCAGCGTGCTCTCAGGATCATAAGCTGGCGCTTCCTGGGCTGTCATCCAATTGTTGAAACTGTTGGCGCCGCTCATATTCTTGACGGCCACATCGAAGCGCATATGTGCGTGTTGGTCGCCGCAGAACTCAGCGCACGCGCCTTGATATTCCCCAGTCGTATCCGCCTGGAACCACATATGGTTCGTGTGGCCGGGAATCACATCCGTTTTGCCGGTCAACTGGGGAATCCAGAAGCTGTGAATCACATTGTCAGAAATCAGATTGAGATGCACCGTCGTGCCCACCGGCACCACCAGTTGATCGGCTGTCACCACCAGCGGCTTGGGCGAATCTTGAAGGGGGCTAGAGTGAACTGGAGCCGCCTCGGCATTGTTCAGCGCGTCCGTCTCATTGTCAAAATAGCGGAACTCCCACCACCACTGATGCCCATAGACGTTGACATACATTGTATGTCCCGTGTCTGCTGGCTCCTGAATGCTAAAGAGCGTTCGCACCGTCAGGCCCAGCACCAGGAAGAGAATCAGCGACGGCACAATTGTCCACCAGATTTCCAGCTTGGTGTTGCCGTGAATCTGGCGCGGCTCCGGAGAATCGGGCCGGGCACGGAAGCGGACAACGGAAAAGATCAGAACTGCCTCTACCAGAACGAACACAATAGTTGCCACCACCAGGATAAACCAGAAAAGGTCTGATTCCTGAAGCGCAACTGGCCCTTGAGGATCAAGGATGTTGGAGTTACCGACACTACAGCCAGCTATTAAGAGCAGGCACAAGCCAAGCAGCGCTGGTAAGAGCCAGCGCAAAAACCTGCTCGAAACTAACCCATTAGGCGAGTATCTTCGCACCCTGGGACCTGCCTTCCACAACGTATTCAAAAGGGACAGACTTTCCCCGCTATTACGCCGCTATTCTAATCTCCACTGCTAACATTTGACTTGCAGCAGCGCCAGAACACCTTACAAAGACCTGAACACAGCAAAACCACCCAAGAAAAAACCACTCAAAGCGCCCAATAGCTGAGATTGCCATCCTGGTTGGCCCCTGCTATAGTAAACACAACACAAAGAAATGTTCTCTTCATCCAGACCTCAAGGACAGTATATGGAAGGAAAAGTTGCTTCAACGCTGATTTTATTTCTGTTCCCCGCGCTGATCGTGCCGCTGTTCGTCGTCTTCTTTCTGACGCGGCTTCCAGGAGCGTTCGGCGTATTCTTCAGCGACTACTCGTTCGCCTTCCTCTGGGGCATCTATCTGCTCCTTGTCATCATCGGCATTTTCCTCTATCGCTATTTTAAGCGTCGAACGGCACAGCAGGCGCTGGCTGACACGGCCTCTCAGGCCGATGATGAGCCAAACACAGTGGTAGCCGAATCGAAGCAGGACTAGCGCCACCTCAAGGAAGTTGTTCTGCCTCCCAGGTCGTCTTCCTATCCTCGTGCGGCTCGCATGAAACAATGCGCCTTACAAGCAAGGCAGCCAGATATTCAGGCTTTTGTAAGGTCCAGCCTGGAGCATTGCAAGGTGTGTGTCAGGGTCAGGTGGGACAATCCGGCATGGTATAAAAGCTGTCCTTTTATGTTTAGAGGGGAATACCATGACCCGACTACGCCGTCTGGGCTGGGTGACCGTTGGATTTACCTACTTTCTCGTGCTTGTCGGCGGACTGGTGCGCATAACCAATTCCGGCGAAGGATGCCCCGACTGGCCGACGTGTCACGGCAGCCTGATCCCACCGCTTGAACTCCACACCGATATTGAATATTCCCATCGGTTCACCGCCTCTGTTGTCAGCTTTCTGGTCATCGCCCTGACCCTCGCGGTGCTGATCTGGGCACGCCAGCGGCGTTATGTCATCCCCACGATGATCGCCGTTGGGCTGCTCATCGTCCAGATTATCCTCGGCGGGATCACCGTCCTCAACGACCTGCCCCAGAATATCATCACGGCACACCTCGGCACGGCGCTGGCGCTCTTTGGCACGCTCATTGTCGCGGCGGTGCTGCTGGGGCCGAATGCTCCTGTCGCTGGCAGCTTCAAAAGCGCGCGCCGCTTTGCCCGGCTAGCTTTGACCACAGCCATCCTGACGTATCTGCTGCTGCTCAGCGGCTCGAATGTGCGCGGCAACAGCGCCGATCTCGTCTGCCCAGGCTGGCCGCTGTGCGGGCGCACCGATATTCCCAGTTCAGTGGTGTCGCTCGTCGTCATCAACCTCTTCCACCGTTTTTTCGCCAGCTTTGTTGGCCTGGTCATCATTGCCACCATCATCTATGCCTGGCGACGCAGGCGTGAAGCACCCAGGCTGTTCGGCATTGCCATAGCAGCAGCGGTGTTCTTCGTCATTCAGGTGGCCGTTGGCGGCATCATGGTAACCGTTGGCTCCCAGGGAGCCGAAGGCGCTTATGAAGCCGCGCAAGGCTTCCACCTGGCGTTTGCCACTGCCGTCTGGGGGTCTACCGTTGCGCTAGCCGCCTTCGCCTATCGTGATCTACCAACAAAACCCAGCACCGAGCCGCCATCCGAGCAGCCAACGCCCGAGCAGGAATGGGTACGCGCGCCAGCAGATGCGCCAGCGGCCCAGCCAGAATCAGCAGGCGAAGCAGGCGCGTTGAAAATGACCGTGAAGGGCTACATCAATCTGATGAAGCCGCACGTCACTGTCCTGCTGCTGGGCGTCACGCTCGCCTCGATGGCAATTGCCCAGGCCGGTTTTCCGCCCTGGCAACTGGTCATTGCCACCTTGTTTGGTGGGGCCTGCGCCGCTGGCAGCGCTAACGCCATCAACTGCTATTTCGATCGTGACATCGATCAGGTGATGAGCCGCACCAGGAAAAGATCATTGCCCTCCGGGCGCATCCTGCCAACGCATGCTCTCATCTTTGGCATCGTGCTCGCGGCGCTTTCCTTTGTAGACCTGGCGCTGTTCGTCAATCTGCTCAGCGCGCTGCTGGCTTTTTCCGGCATCCTCTTCTATATCTTCGTCTATACCCTCTGGCTCAAGCGCACATCCACACAAAACATTGTGATTGGCGGAGCCGCCGGAGCCGTTCCCCCGCTCGTCGGGTGGGCAGCCGTCACCCACAGCGTTGGGCTTCCGGCCATCTGGCTCTTTGCGATCATCTTCTACTGGACGCCGCCGCACTTCTGGGCACTGGCGCTGCTCATCAAGAATGATTACGCGCGCGCCCACATCCCCATGATGCCGGTGGTGCTGGGCGAAAAAGAAACCAAGCGCCAAATTGTTCTGTATACGCTGCTCTTGATTGCGGTCACATTGGTTTTGTTCTCCACTCAGGCTATGGGCTTTTTGTATCTGGCCTCAGCCATCTCGCTGGGCGCCGGATTCCTCTATCTGGCTATCCGCGTGTGGCGCGATGAAACCAAACGCTGGGCGCGCACGCTGTTCTGGTACTCGAACTGTTATCTTGCCTTGTTGTTCGCCTTGATGGTCATTGATCGCGTTATTTCCTAATCTATCGCGAGGAATATTATGAGCTGGCGTCTCGCTTCACGTCTGTCAGTGCTGCTTTCAGCCATACTGGTTATCATCGTCATCGTCATCGTCACACATAGCCCATCAAGCAGCCAGGCAGCACCTCTTCAGGGCACTGATCTGGGGAGCGTGAGCGCGCCCGATTTCCGCCTGGCTGACCAATTTGGCAACCCGATCTCGCTCTCGCAGTTTCGCGGCCATCCGGTCGTGCTGACGTTCCTCTATACTCGCTGCCCCGATACCTGCCCGCTCATCGCCGACAAGCTGCACCTGGCGCTGAGCAAGATGGGGAGCGACAGTTCCGAAGTGGGCGTGCTTGCCGTCAGCACCGACCCGCAAAACGATACCACCCAGGCGGCCTATCAGTTCTCGCAGACACATCATTTGCTCAATCAGTGGCATTTCCTGGTGGGAACCCACGCAACGCTGGCTCCCATCTGGTCGGAATACTCGGTTTACGCTGCTAACACCACCCCCACGGCCACCGATAACAATACCGTCGATCATACCGTTGCCATCTACCTGATTGATAAACAGGGGCACGAGCGCGTCTATCTTGGAGAAGATTTCGACCCCAACGTTCTGGCAAGCGATCTCCAAACCTTGTTGAAGCAATAGCACAAGCACATTCCTGCTCAACAAGCAAAGCAGGCTGAAATGCAGAGGCCCAGCGGATTATATTTCCGGCTGAGGCCTCTGCATTTCAGCCTGCTTCTTGACAAGCTAGCCGGTAACGGTGATTGTCAGATTCATCGTGGTTGGATGAATGATGCAAGTCACATGAAATGTCCCGTCCGTGTTCCACGCGCCTGTGGTAAAGCTTGCGCCTGCCTGAATGGTTGTTCCTGCTGCGCCCCCGAAGTCAGGCGCGCCCGCCTCCGTGGCAGGAGCGCCCTTGTCACCAATCACCAGAATATGTTCGGTACCGCTGTTCGGCTCGTTCGTAAAGGTGATCGTGCTGCCCTTTGTGATCGAGATCGAGGTGGTACTGAACGTATTGGCCCCCATCGTAATCGTGTTCGTATTGGCGCTGCTCGTCGGCGTATTGGTAGGGCTGGAAGCGGGCGGCGTCGACGTACTGCCGCCGCAAGCCGCCAGAGCAGAGATTGCCAGAGCAAACAGGGCTAGAAGTGCCACTTTCTTCACTGAAAAATCACACCCTTTCGATGAGAATATGGGGTCGTGCGTCACCCCCTAAAGGTTCATACGTGATGAGATACAAGACGAAAACACCAGCACGGCAGCTCGTTTTAATTCTCAACGGGGTGGAAGAGGTGATCAAGGCTCATCCAGAGGCCCTTGGAGTGGCGATAGAAGAGTAGAGGCAGCAGGACAGCTAACACCCCGCCAATCAGCAGGAGTGGTACAAGCGACGCCCAGGGCTGAAGCGCCAGAGGGATGGCAACCGCCGCCAGCAGCAGTTCTGAAACGACCAGGTTGACGGCTATCGCGCCCGTAAAATACCCTTCCTCGCGCTCGAAATGGAACCCGCAGACGGGGCAGTTTTCATGCATTTTAAACCAGCCAGAAAAAACCCGCCCCTCACCACAGACGGGGCAGGCCAGGCAGATTCCGCGCCAAAATAAGATCAGAATTTCTTTGAACAAAACCGCCCTTCGCTCTCTCCCTACGCCAAAAAGTCGGCCACCGTTTGAGTATAGCGGACCGTTTCTTCCATCTGGGGCATATGACCGCTCTGCTCAAAAATGATCAGGCGCGCGCCAGGAATGCCTTGCTCCATGATGCGCGCCTGATTCAAGCTGCACACGCGATCATGCCGCCCGGCCAGAATCAACGTAGGCATGTGCAGCTCGCCCAGGCGTGGGCGCACATCATACAACGGCATCTGATTCACGCTCCACCAGCTTGAAAGCGCCGCAGAATAGCGGGTGCGATTTGCCCAATCTTCAGCTACCTGTTTGATCTCATCGGGATAGGTCGCAAAATAGAAGGGCAATTCGCCCAAAATGACCGCCCGCATATCCTCATCAGATTGTATCTCATTTTCACGGGCAAATGCGGCGGCCAGTTGTGGGTCGTCAAAAGCGGCCAGTTGCTCTTCTATCTCTGCCCCAATGTCGTAACTTGGCGCGGAACAACTGATGATCAGGCGCGAGACTGACGAAGGATGCGCCAGCGCATAGCGCAGCGCGATAAAGCCACCAAACGAATGGCCGAGGACGGCAATTTGCTCGAAGCCCAGCGCCTGACGCAGCGCCTCAACGTCCTCGACCACCGCAGCAGTAGTAAATTGCTCGGGTGGAATACGCTGGGAACGCCCATTCCCTCGGTGGTCCAGATAGATCAGCCGCGCACTGGCCGCAACGGGGGAAAGCCAGGGGACAAACTCCTGATGATCCAGCCCCGGGCCACCGTGCAAAAGCACACATGGTCGCCCGTTTCCCTCTTCCACATAGAAGAGTTCTGTTCCATTGACAAGTATGCGATGCTCTTGCATAGCCGGGTGCCGCTCCTTACATCATCCTGGGAAGAAGCAGGCGGCTTGATGGGAGCCGTCTTTGTGCTCCAGGGGGGGCACCTGCTCACGGCAGATGCTCTGGGCTTTCCAACAGCGCGGATGAAAGGGGCAGCCGCTGGGCGGATTGACGGGGCTGGGCACAT
>DATGID010000100.1:0-177904 GCA_035307385.1 Ktedonobacterales bacterium
CATCGGAGCCATCCATCTGGACCCATCTATGCACGTCTCTCACGCTATCTCTATCTATTGCTCTGGCTGTGGCTACGTTGCCCCTGCCACCGCCCGTTTTTGCGTCAAGTGCGGCGCTTTGCTCCTCTGCACGCCTCCGGCACCGAAATGGAGGAGTTGTAGAGGACACCTCTGCCCCTAGTTCTTCGCAGGGAGAGCACGCTCAGCCACAAACCCGCCCACCAATTGCTCGATCTCGCGCAGACGCCGCTCGGCCACCTCCACATTCTCTAGGGCCTGAGCTAAGATGCGTTCTTCCAGGCGGTCATAGGAATCTTCGATGTCTGGGTCAATCTTGCCACCCACCAATTGGAGTGCGCGCTCAATCTTCGCGTCTAGCACGAGTGCTGTCATCGTTTCCTCCCCTCAAACAGTGAAACGGGATTTCGATGCTCAAGATAACCAGGGCCAAATCCATCTGTCTTCATCGACTACGAGTCAGATAACCCGAAGGTTGCACACTCGTTGTGCCGCCACTTCTTCGACGATCATCTCCACATCATCTCTCACGCTTAGCTGGTAATGCAAGGCATATGCCATGATTGCCACTGCGATAATAGAGACGTTTCATAGGCTCAGAGATAACAATCACCTTTTCTGACACTATCGCCTACGAGGCGGTGGGGCATGGCGAAGCTTTCACGCGCCGCCACTGCCCCACCCAGCTTGACCTGTCCTATGCTGTCACTGTTACCGTCAGATTCATCGTGGTCGGGTGGATAGTGCAGGTCACATGATAGATGCCAGGCGTCATCCAGGGTCCTATGGGTTTGCTATCTCCGGGGTTAAAGGTCATGCCGTTCGTACCTAAATCCGGTGCACCTGCTGCGGGCTGCGGTTTGCCATCCTGTCCGATGACCAGAATGTGTGTCGATCCGGTGGTCTTGTCATCTTGAAAGGTAATGGTCGTACCTTTCTTGATGGTGATGCTGTTCCCACTGGTATAGGTAGTCGCCCCCATCACAACGGTATTACCCCCCGCCGCTGTGGGAGCGCTCTGCACCATACAACCTGCCAGCAGCACCACCAGCGCGATCAAAGGAAACACTGCTACGAGTTTCTTCACCATTAACCCATCCTTTTAAACGTTGCCGAAGACGAAAAGTTCATTCCCGGACTCATGAGTAGCCAGCGTGTCCGATGAACTGACTACACAGAGGGATCATACCACCATCTCGAAGAGGGAAACAGCGAGGACTTTATTACTTCCCGCTGCCTATTCTGCCACCGATAGTATACATAACAAAAGCACCCCCCATCATCAGGTACTAACCGGATTTCAAATCAGGTGAATACCTGACCAACACGCCGACTTTCCTGAATGGAACGAACATGCTACAATAGCGTGAGCCGCGCATCTAGACACTGACTTCCGAGGGAAGGATTATCATGGCCGCCCGACATCTGTTGCAATATAGCATTGTTTCCGCCCATGCAGAGCCTCCTACACGTCAGCAGGTAGAGCGTGCCCTGGAAGCTGCGGGATTGGGAACAATTGATCTCTGGGAGGGAAGCACTCCTGGAGACCCGCCTGGCATGCTGGCTCGCTTTCTCGCCCACGAACGCAACGACGTTGCAACAGCCCGCGTGGAGGTCAGCTTTCAAGGCGAGCGGGTTGTTGGAGAAGTCAATCGCGCAATGTTCCTGGTGCTGGCACGAAGTCTGGGCAGAAACGATGCACGTATCCTGAAAACCGGCCAACTCTCTCTGGAGATCGAGGTAGCAGTCAAGGACACCACTCATCTCTCCTATCTGAACTGGACCATCTGGCTCATGGATGTCCTGCTCAATCTGACCGATGGAGTCGTCATTGACCCGGCAGCCCAATGCTGTCGTGGGCGCGCCGAATGGGAAAAATGCGCTGGACCTTTCGACATCTCCCGCCATGTTGCTTTGCATATAACCGAATGGGATAACGAAACGCGCTGGGTCCACTCGCACGGTATGGAGAAGTTTGCTCAACCTGACCTGGAATTGATAGAGGTTCCTCCTTCGCTCGTTCGAGAAGCCATTTTGTTGATCAATCAAATTGCCGCTTTGCTGGCAAAGGGAACCCATCTGCGCCCCGGGCAAGCACTCCATCTTGGTGCCATCGGTGAAGCGCAATTCATCAATAGTACCAGCCCTGCGGACCATCAAGGTCCATTTGGTCGGTTGCGCATGATCGAAGTAGCCCAGAAGGGCAGCTCTCCCAGTAATCGAGCCACAACACTCCTTGGTGCTGGAGCCTATCTGGAGGGATGCCACCTTGCTGAAACGGGGCAGGTAGATGAGGCGCTGGCCTGTTTTGATCGTGTACTCGCTGCCGATCCCAATGCAGAGGCTGCGCTTGGTGCCAAAGCCTCAACACTCCTGGTGGCTCAGCGCCCCGAGGAGGCACTTAAGGTAGCAGAGCACTTGCAAAGTCTGAGCCAGATGAACCCTGATGGCCCATTCATAGCTGGACAAGCCCTTGTCGCCCTTGGCCGCTATAACGAGGCAGCCCTCCATTTCACAGGAGCAATTCAACGTGCTCCAGATGACCCTGGCCTCTACCAGGCACGCGCACGCTGCTACCTGGCACTGGGGCGACACCAGGAGGCTGCTGCTGATCAGGGACGTGCCGCTTTTCTGGCGCTGGAGCCACGATGAGAACCTTCAAGAGCCGCCTCTTCAAATCATATGACTCTCTTGTAGTTTCACGTAGGTGAGGACGTTGGATGCATATTGGCCATGCCAGCAATAGGTGGCAACGAGCCTCTGGATGGCTCATCATCTTCTTGGTCGCCAGTGTAGTCGCCATGATTGGCTTGCTGGTGGAAGGCACCGCAACACAGGCGTTGGGATCAACGCCTCATCGTCAAAGCATCCAGTCAGCCCTTCTTTCAACCAGTACCCCTGTGCCCAGTTCCCCTGCCATTAGTCCCACGCCCGACCAGGGACCGGTCAAAACGCAGGTAACGCTCCAGGGAACCAGTTGGCCAGCCGGGAGTCAGGTTCTACTCTCCTACGACAACAACCCTGATTGCACAGTCCCTAACCTCACCGAACTTTCGCCTGACCCCAAACCAACGGCGGGCAGTGATGGAACGTTCAGCATCAGCTTTCCGTGGCCGAGCGTTCCTCAGACCGGCCTGTGGTACATTTGTGCAGCCACAAACGATGGCACCGCCAGCAGCGTCGCATCGTTTAACGTTCTTTCGGTCTCACCACCATCGCTGACCATTCTCACCAAAGGCCCCTTCATGCCAGGCGAGACGATGACCGTCCAGGGACAAAATTGGTTTCCGGGTGGCTGGAGCATCTCTTTCGCGCTTCAACCCGCTAAGAGCACCGGCTCTTTTTCTCTGGAAGAGACCGCCACCTCACTCCATAACGGAACATTTACCCCCACGCCCATCACCATCCCTAACTACCTGGCACCAGGCAACTACACACTGGTCGCTACTATGGAGCAGCAGGCCCTCGAGGCTCGTTCAAGTACCATTAGCATTCTTGCCACACCTACGCCCACGCCCACTGCCACACCAAGTCCCACTCCCACCTCCATTATCACTGTGACCCCAACACCACCCAAGAAGAGCCTTACTCAGCCTCCTTCCCCATCACACCACATCAGCGGAACCTTGCTTGCACTGCTGATTATCAGCGGAAGCATGGCCTTCTCATTCGCTGTGATTGGCGCAGCGCTCCTTATATATCTCCTACGAAGTCGCTCGCGGCCTTCAGCGCCACTGGCTCTTGAACGATTTGATGAAGCTGATGGCTGAAGTCCAGGCTGACAGGGCAGCAAAAAGCTCACCTGAGCACTATCCCTTTTTTAGATCAGAGGAGGGCTTCTGCTGAGAAGCCCTCCTCTAGTAATAGGCTTATTTGATCCTAGCATCAATTTCGCAGTCTACCAGTAGCGTTCTTCCTTCCAGGGGTCTGCGCGGTTGTGATAGCCTCGCACCTCCCAAAATCCCGGCTTATCTTTCGCCAGAAATTCCAGGCCATCCAGCCATTTCGCGCTCTTGTAGGCATAGAGCTTTGGAACAATCAGTCGTACAGGCCCGCCATGATCTGGCTCCAGATCAGAGCCATCATGCTTGAGCGCGATTAAGACATCATCGTCGTCCAGATCAACCAATGGCAGATTAGTGGTATAGCCGGTCCAGGAATGTACATTGACGAACTTCGCCTCCGGTTTGGGCTTTGCCCGCTCCAAAATGGTCCGAATATGCACACCCTCCCAAGTATTGTCGTAACGGCTCCAGGTCGTCACACAATGAAAATCTGCCATCATCGTAACACGCGGCAGTTTGAGAAATTCTTCCCAACTCAATGTAAACGGCTCTTCCACGAGGCCAGTCACTTTAAACTGCCACTTCTCTGGATTAAATTTCGGCGTTGATTCATAGCTCAGCACCGGCCACTTCTTCGTCAGATATTGCCCTGGAGGAAGACGTGGATGGCCAGCATCTTCTCCGCCTTGCGCCTCTGTCTCGCTTTTCCTGGCAAACAATTTCGTCAAATCCAACCTCCTGGTCCGCTACCTCACAACACAGAGTGGTAGCCTCTCTTGCACACGTCTGGCTTTCAGCCACCATCAGGTGTGTTTTCCGTAGTGATTAGTCTTTTCTCTTGCAAGAATGTTACGTCGAAAGCCGGCTCCTTTCTTCTCTCCAGCTTCACCTCTCAAAAAAAGGATAAGGCGGGCAATCGCCTATTGCCTCGCTTGCCTATACCGCTTTCAAATGGGCGCACTCTTTTTACTCACTTTTGCCGTGACAAACGAACCTCATCGAGCGTTTACTATAGTAGGTCTGGCCGCTCCATAGATATCATTTGAGCATAGAAGCATCTTTGCGAGACACTCGCTTTTCCACTGATCCGTTGTCTTCGGCAAAATACTGATTTATTTAAACGAGGAGGCGCATTATGGAAGGCGCCACGCAGGACTCTTTTCTATCCTCGCCGCAGCCTGATGGGTCATCTCCAGGGATAATCAACGTCTCTCCATCGCAACATTTGACTCAATTGCCTCTTGCCGCGTTGCTGGCCTTTGTCCCTCGGCTGCGAACAACCTATCGTGTGCTGAATGGGAACGCCAGGCCGCCTGTCGCCACAGGCTGCACTCACTACCGACTGAGATTGAGCGCCGGACAAACCCTGTATATCTCTGATAATGTGCTCGATCTCGTACGCTTGATTGATGGCCGCCGAAGTATCCAGGCGCTCAGCGACGCGTTGGCGGAGCAACAAGGTCGGCCTGTTCATCCTGCCGAGATCGTCTATCTACTTCGTCGCCAGCTTGTGCCAGGTGGGTTGGTAGAGCTTTCTTTGCCGCTGGCGCTCCCTGAACCGAAGCCAGACCAGCCATCAGGACTTTCATCACAGACTGCCATTGTTTCCAGCAACGCCAGCAAGTCCTTGCAAGTGTCATCATCTGGAGGGATTGAAAGCGCTGCCTCCAAGCCACGCCCCGCTATAACCCGTCCACTAGATGTCTCTGATGATCTCCAATGGATACCCCCAGGTCGGAGGGCTGAACGCCTGCGCGCCACGCGCCTTCCCCCAGTGCTGAGGCAGCGCATGCGGCGCGCTTCCTACATAAATCTGGTTGCCACATTTCTCGTGATTCTGGCAGCGGGCGCTGCGTTTGCATTTGCCCACGCGGGCTTCAGCCGCGCCAGCTTTACCCCACTCAATATAAGCACCCTGTTATTTGGGGGTGGCCCAACTCCAACAGCCACGGTCACCTTGCATCAAGCAACACCCACAACGAAGCCTTTGCTGTCACCTCTTCAAATTGTCGTACAAAATGGAGATACACTTGCCCAGATCGCCAGCGAGTTCCATGTGAACGTAGCAGCGCTGCGCTTGGTAAATAGCCTGGGCCAATCTGCACAACTTCATCATGGGCAGATTCTCATCATCCCAACAGTTTACTATCCAGGCACTGACCCAGCAACACTGGCCTATCCAATCTTTTATGTCGTCCAGGAAGGCGACAGCGTCTATAGCATTGCCCTACACTTTGGCGCCTCAGCAGATATGGTGATTCAGTACAACCATATCAGCAATCCTTCGCTTATCCAACCAGGCACTGCACTGGTAATCCCAGCGGCGCCAACGCAGTAGCGCACATCAGACAGAGCGAAAACGAATACTGTAGGAGTGATGTGGCGGCATCTGCCCGATTGGTAAAGGATAGACAAGGCAGATGTCACCATTTCCAGCGCGTTACGCCAGGATGCTCGCCCTCCTGCCCTCAATTTGCACCCTGCCAACCAGCAACTGATTGACCGCCAGAGGCAACAAGCGGTGCTCTTGCTCCAGAATCCGCGCGCTTAATGCCTCCACTGTATCCCCCTCCAACACCGGAACAGACGCCTGGGCAATAATTGGCCCGGCATCAATCTCTTCAGTGACGAGATGGACGGTGCAGCCAGAAATCTTGACACCATAGGCCAGCGCATCAGCCTGGGGGCGCGGAGCCATCCCCCCCGCAAACGCCGGTAAAAGCGAGGGGTGGATATTAAGAATCCGCTGAGGGAACGCAGACACAATAGATGCATCCAAAATACGATCAAAACCTGCCAGGACAACCAGCGATACCTGCGCCTCTTGAAGCGCGGCCAACAACGCGGCCTGCTGAGCTTCGCGAGAAGAATAGGCATTGCGAGGGATAAGCCTCATCGGCAAGCCGTGAGCAGCGGCACGATCAAGCGCTGGCGCGCCTGCGTGATTGCTGATAACCAGGGCTATCTGAGCAAATAAATGACCAGACTCGATAGCATCGATTAGGGCTTGCAAATTCGTTCCATGTCCTGAGGCCAGAACGGCAATACGCGGAGGGCAGGAGAGAGGATAGCTGATATCATGTTCAGCCGAGCTTGCAACGAATGCCGAGGGGGTTGACTCTGGTGTGCTCATTCCGGTAGCCCTTCCACCACTACGCCTGGTCCATCACCTCTGCCTATTACCTCACCCACGCGCCGCGCATCCGGAAGAAGCCGAAGCGCTCGTTCAGCATCATCGGCTGAGCAAACGACGATGTACCCCACGCCCAAATTAAAGACCCGCGCCATTTCGTGCCAGGCCACCTGGCCCGTTCGCCGAATCAACTGAAAGATGGGCAATATTTCCCAGGTATGCGCATCCAACCGCCCTGCCAGGCCATCCGGCAACACGCGCGGCAGATTATCCAACAGTCCGCCACCGGTAATATGTGCCATCCCTTTTATAGTAATTTCTTTGCGCAGGGCTTGAATATCGGGCGCATAACAACGATGCGGCTGCAACAACTCATCGCCCAGTGACCTCCCAAGCTCAGGGACATTTGAGCGCAAATCCCAATCTGCGAACACCTTCCGAGCCAGCGAGTAGCCGTTCGTATGCAGCCCTACTGCGGGCAGGGCAATGAGCACGTCGCCTTCAGTAATCGCGTGGCCGTCGATGATCTCATCGCGCTCGACCAAGCCAACGATACAGCCTGCCAGATCATATTCACCTGGCGGATAAAATCCTGGCATCTCGGCAGTTTCGCCACCCAACAACGCGCAGCCCGTTGCGCGGCAGCCTTCCGCGACGCCGCCCACAATGGCTGCCACCTGCTCCGGACGCATCTCGCCCACAGCCAGATAATCCAAAAAAAAGAGAGGTCGCGCTCCGCAGGTAAGAATATCGTTGACACAATGCGCGACCAGATCAGCGCCTACAGTGTGATGGCGACCAAGCGCAAACGCAATCTTGAGCTTCGTTCCCACGCCATCCATTGACCCCACCAGCACCGGCTGGCGCATCCGGCCAAGATCAAGCGCAAAGAGGCCATTGAAGCTGCCGAGTTCTGTCAGCACTTCCGGGCCAAAGGTGCACTCCACGGCCTTCCGCATCAGTGCTTTCGCATACGCCGCGGCATCGATATGAACCCCGGCATCACCATACGCGCTGGCAATCGCAGCTTTGTGTGGAGTAGTATTCTCGTCTTGGAGGTCACTTCTATTGCTTGCCATAAGGCGATGATTCATGAGGCATCCAGCGCTTCCAGCAGATTTGTCCGCGTCTTCTTGACGGTATGGCGCACATGGCCCCAGCTTTGCGGCGCATCGAAGAGCGTTACGATGAAAGCAAAATCGCCAAGGGGATCAACGCTCACCAGTCCACTTTCATATTCCATTAATGTGCCGACCACGCTGCCCCGTCCAAGTTCCTGCCCCAGCGCCTCCGCAGTACCCAGCCCCGATGACCCCATCGCGCCAAGCGCCTCCAGCTTCTCCAGGCTGTCATGGCCTACACCTTCAATCATCAAACCATCGCGGCCAACCAGAGCGGCCAGCCGCACGCCAGGAATGGTCAGGAACTTCGAGAGTGTCTCCTTTAACTCACTCATAGCCCTTCCTCTTCTCGTGACACAAGCACAGGGAGCAAATCGCGCTCATGACTGGAGCGTTGCCAACCTGGCTGCGTCCACCTACACGCCTGTCTGCTCCAGGGCAAACTTGGTAGCCGCCTCATCCACCGGCACTGGATACTGGCCGGTAAAGCACCCAGAGCAAAAGGTCTCTGGACGCAGATCAATGGCCCGCACTAGCCCATCCAGACTCAGATAGTGGAGGCTATCTACGCCAATCTCCGCCGCAATTTGCTCGACCGATGGCAGGCGGGCTGCAATCAGTTCACTATATTGTGCCAGGTCTACACCAAGATAACATGGATGCTTAAAAGGCGGCGAAGTAATCCCCAGATGAACCTCTCGCGCGCCAGCGTGCCGCAATAGTTGCACCAGTGGGCGCACTGTCGTGCCGCGCACAATGCTATCATCGATAACAATGACTCGCTTGCCTACCAGAACCGCCGAAAGCGCGTTAAACTTCAGTTTCACGCCTAGTTGGCGTAAATGCTGATCGGGTTGGATGAAGGTCCGACCAATATACCGATTTTTAATTAGCCCATCGGCATAGGGCAACTGGCGTGCATTAGCAAAACCAACGGCAGCAGGTGTCGCCGAGTCAGGCACTCCAATCACCAGGTCAGCATCAACCTCATATTCTTTTGCCAACTCTGCGCCCATCCGCTGCCGCGCCAGGTAGAGTGAGCGCTCATTAATGGTGCTGTCGGGGCGGGCAAAATAAATATATTCAAACAAACACATCGCCGATTTCATCGACACCTGACCCACTGTCTGCCGCATCCCGTCGTCCCCAACACCATCAACGATGACAATCTCACCTGGGGCCACTTCGCGCAGCAGTTCCCCTCCCACCGTATCAATGGCGCAGGATTCAGAAGTAATAACCCAATGCTCACCCAATCGCCCCACACAGAGAGGGCGCACGCCCTGTGGATCACGGAGGCCATACAATCCACCCGCTGTTCCCACCACCAGACTATATGCTCCAGCAATATCCCGCATGGTGTAGCGAATCTTCTGAACCCATGTATTGCCAGGGGCAAGAGAAAGCAACTTTGCCAGAATCTCGCTATCGCTGCTGGAGACCAGCGTCTCGCCCACATCCAGCAGGCGTTTACGCAAGGCAGTAGTATTGGTCAGGTTGCCATTGTGCGCCAGAGCAAATGGCCCAAGCGCACTTTCCATCACAATAGGCTGGGCATTCTCAATGCGGCTGGAACCCGTTGTGGAATAGCGCGTGTGGCCGATCGCTATATCACCCTGCAAACCCAACAGATCATGCTCGTCAAAGACCTGCGCCACCAGCCCCATCTTGCGATGAATGCCAACCTGTCCACCCTCGCTCAGGGTAGCAATCCCCGCGCTCTCTTGCCCGCGATGCTGGAGAGCATATAAGCCAAAAAACGTAATGCGAGCGACATCTGCGCCCGGCGCATAGATGCCAAATACACCGCACTCTTCATGTGGCCGGTCGGAATGGTCCTCCCAATCAGGCACAGGGTTCCCTCAATTCTTGGCAGGCAACTGAGTAAAGGGATCAGGAGTATAGATACGCTTTATTGTACCTCACGACCCACAGCGCCGCAATGGGCGTAGGAAGAAGGTATACTGCTTGCTGCTTGCTTCACAATACCATTGACACCGCTCGCCAAATCAGATATAGTATGTCATGCCAACTGAATAGCGATTTGTCGCAGGGTGGCTCGTCACGAGCAGAATAGGGAAATCGGTGCAATGCCGATGCGGACGCGCCACTGTATCCGACCAGTTTTCCTTGTCAATCGTCTTGTCTGGAGTCTTCAGCAAGCGGAGCCACTGCTACAGTTGCGTAGTGGGAAGGCGATAAAGAAAGCGTCATGAGTCGGGAGCCAGGAGACCTGCCCTGCGACGATGCTCACCATCCTCCGCGCCAGAGGAAAGAGCAAGCGCCAGGTCCTTGTGCCTGGCTCAGCGCCCTCTTTTCCATATAGGATGGAAGAGAGGTTTTTTTATATGCGTGGCGCCATCGTTTGAAGCCAGATGGAGGTGCTTCCGTGCAACGGCGCTTTTTCGCCATCTTTCCCCTGCTTTTTGCCCTGGGAATGCTGTTTGCTGCCTGCAGCAACACCACCACATCCAACACCCAGCCAACCTGCCCTACACTGAAAGCCAGGGATTTTTACGGCAAAAACATCACTTTTTCCTGCACCGCGCCTAAGACAATCATCACCCTGATTCCAGCCGAAAGTGAGATCGTCGGCGCACTCGGGTTGGACAGCAAGGTGATCGCCGTCGATAACTACACTGACTATCCGGCTGACCTTGCCAACAAAGAAAAGATCAGCAATTCTGGCGGCGTCTATAACATCGAAGAGATTGTTGCCCTTAAACCCGATCTGGTCCTGAGCGACAGCGGCATTACCCAGAAAGATTTCAGCGGCCAGGAAGTTGATAGTAAGCTTGCCAGCCTGGGCCTCCATGTCGTTGATCTCCCCTTTGCCCATACGCTCAGCGACGTGCTACGCAACATCACCATCGTTGGCGCGCTCACACTGACCCAGCAGAAAGCTCAGCAAGTCGTCTCCGGCCTGCAACAGCGCATCGACGCGGTAAAAAACAAGGTGGCCGGGCAATCTCAACACCCCAGCGTCTATCTGGAGGAAGATTACAGCACGCCAGGCTCGCCTTATACGGTGGGCAGCGGTTCTAAAGAAAACGACCTGCTCCAAGAAGCTGGGGCCGTCAATATCTTTGCGAACGACAGCAGCGGCGCCGGGTATCCCCAGGTAAGCAATGAGGTGGTGATCAAAGATAACCCACAGGTGATCATCCTGGCCGATGGCGTCGATCCAAAACAGGTCGCCACCCGCACTGGCTGGAGCGTCATTGCCGCCGTGCAACATGACCAGGTCTTTGCCATTGATGTCAACCTCATTTCGCGGCCTGGTCCACGTCTCGTGGATGGCTTCGAGGATTTGGCAAAAGACCTCTACCCCACCCTCTTCTAGGAAATATGCGATACTGGGACACAGCGGCGTATGAAGCGCTCTGTGTCCTGCCTCCACCATTGCTTATAGCGCAGCCAGACCACCGCGCCGGACTCGCCGAAGGACACCAGCATGCAAACAACTAGGCCGACAGACAGCGCAGAGCAGCCAACACCTTTGTTACAGACATTGGCAGGCAGCGAACAGGCCGCTGCCTTAAGCCAAAAAAACGCTGCCCTGGCTGATGAATCCGCCTCGCGCCGCCGATGGAAGCGCGCCGTCATTGTGTTGCCCATCTTGTGTGTTGGATTATTGATCGCGCTGGTACTTGCAACAACGATTGGTTCCGTCCCCATCAGCGCCGCCGAGATTGTCAAAATGACACTCAATAGCACTGGTCTCTTTCATTTCCGTCGGACCTGGGGCGACGCCGATGAGATTATTATCTTCCAACTTCGGCTGCCCCATGTTATTGGCGCGGCACTGGTTGGCGCGGCGCTGGCAGTGGGAGGCGTTCTCTTTCAAGGTTTGTTGCGCAACCCGCTGGCCGACCCCTACTTAATTGGTATCTCCGCCGGTTCGGGGCTGGGCATCACTATTGGCTTTGCTCTGCCAGCCAGTTTACTCTTCTTCGGCTTTGGACAAATTGCCGCCTTTGCCTTTGTCGGCGCTATCGTCGCTGTAGTACTGGTCTATTGGCTGGCACGCGTCGGCGGACGCACGCCTGTCGTCTCACTGCTGCTGGCCGGCATGGTGGTAACAGCGCTCATGAATGCCATCCAGGCATTACTCCTCTATCTGTACCCGGGCTTGCAGCTTCGGCTGCGCTCAGTCATAGGCTGGCTCTGGGGTGGCATCGCCGTGCAGGATTGGGGACAGGTTGGCACCGCAGCCCTGCTGATTCTGAGCGGCATCCTGCTGGCGCTCAGTTTTAGCTCTACTCTCAACGCTCTGGCGCTCGGTGAAGAAGGCGCAACCTATCTCGGCGTGAACGTTGAACGTCAAAAAACCTTGTTAATTGCCGTGGCCTCGCTTTTAACAGCAGCAGCCGTCACCATTGCTGGGCTGGTAGGATTTGTGGGCCTCGTTGTGCCCCACGCGCTGCGCCTGGTGATTGGTCCTGGCCATCGCTTACTCTTGCCCGCTTCTGCACTGGGAGGCGCGCTCTTCCTGGTGATTGCCGATCTGCTCGCGCGTTCTTTGATCGCCCCATCTGAGCTTCCCCTGGGCGTCTTGACCGCGCTGGTGGGCGGGCCGTTCTTTCTGTATCTCTTGCGGCGTTCTGGCCGGGATTATCGATGGTGAACACGCTGCTGCAACTAGAGTCCATTACCTTTGGCTACACTGATCAGCCACTTTTTGCCGGCGTGAACCTGGCGCTTGCCGCTGGGGACATGGCCGCGCTGCTTGGGCCAAATGGTACCGGCAAAACCACGCTGCTAATGCTCGCAACCGGAGCGCTCCATCCCCAGCGGGGACGTGTTATGCTGAACGGGCATGATCTGCGCTCGCTGCCACGCCGCACCATCGCGCGCCAGATAGCCGTCGTTCCCCAGACGTTTGCAACCCCTTTTGCCTTCACGGTGCGTGAACTGGTTGGGCTGGGCCGCACGCCCTATACCTCCTTTCTTGGAACTGAAAAGGCCGCAGACCGCCAGGCCATTGAGGAGGCATTAGAAGCAACTGGCGTCGCAGCGCTGGCTGGGCGTATCTTTAACGAACTGAGCGGCGGCGAAAAGCAGCGTGTGGCACTGGCACTGGCACTGGCACAGCAGCCCAAACTGCTCCTGCTTGATGAACCAACCGCCCACCTAGATCTCAAATACCAAATCGGCGTGCTAGAGCTGGCTCAACACCTCAACCGCGAACGAGGCATCACCATCTTTGCGACCATGCACGATCTAAATCTGGCGGCGCGCTACTTTCCTCGCCTGATCTTGTTTCAGCGTGGCATTGTGGCTGATGGGCCACCAGTGGAGGCTCTTCAAGGCCGCCTGCTCAGACGTGTCTATGAGGTTCCGGTTGAGATCGGCATTCTGCATGGAGCCGAACATCTAAGCATCCTGCCGCCCACTTCCTCTAGCAGGGAACAGCACACTGTACCAGAGCATGAGCCAAAACAACCTCATCCAGCTATTCATGTGATTGGAGGAGGAGGAAGCGCTGCCATTCTGATGCGTGGCCTAGCCGATGCAGATATACCTTTTTCTATCGGCGCGCTGAATCTAGGTGATAGCGACCACGCTCTCGCGCAGCGCTTGGCTGCTGAAGTCATCAGCGAGCAACCTTACGCACCCATCGCGTCTGAAACTGCCGAGCGTGTTCGCGCTGCTCTCAGACAAGCTCAGGCGCAAATCATCTGCCCAACGCTTATCGGACCAGGGAACCTGGTGCTGCTGCGGCTGGCATTAGAAGCCGCACAGGAGAAACTACCTGCCATTCTTCTTGAGCCATCTTCTGCGGCATTTCCAGAAAGCACCCACCTCCCTGAAAACCCCTCCACCCTGGCACGCATCGCAGCGCGCGACTACACTAACGGCGAAGGTCTCGCAATATATACAGCGCTCCTGAGCGCCGGTGCGCAAATTGCAAAAGATGTGCCCGCAGCTATCGATCTCCTCAGGGCGGCAGTGAATTCAAGTCACGTCGCCCGATAAAACTCCAATTTTTGTATATACTGTATAGAAAGATATATCACTGTTTCCTGTGAGAAACACTTGAGGGAGGAGAAACGCTGATGCCAGAAAAATCTGAATTTGCGGAACAACCACCGAACGTTCCATCGCACGGCAGCGCACGTGTCACCACCCGTACCGGTGATGACGGAACTACTGGCTTGCTAGGTGATCTGCGCGTCCCCAAGACCGATAGCCGCGTCGTTGCGCTTGGCGAGGTTGACGAAGCAACCTCGGCACTTGGCGTGGCACGTGCCGCCTGCCGAGCATCCGGTCTAAACCACATTCACGACCTGCTGCTTAGTTTCCAGAATGATTTGTATGCGCTGATGGGTGACATTGCCACCACGCCCGAGGCGCGCTCTAAGATCGGCCAATACTTATCTGATGCGCGCTTGAAAGCGCTGGATACATTAGTCATCAGGTTGCGCCAGGAGGTGCAGATTGGCACGCACTTTATCGTTCCCGGAGACCACCCCGCCAGCGCTGCAATCGATCTCGCACGCGCTGTCACCCGCCGCGCCGAGCGTTCCGTCATCCCACTGGCGCAGCAAAACTGGCTGCCCAATACCTCGCCTCAGCGCTACCTGAATCGTCTTTCGGATGTCCTGTTCCTGCTAGGCCGCCTGGCCGATAGCCAAATGGGCGACCCCAGCCGCTTAGCCGAGCGTTAGTCTCTCGACGTCTCTGCTTCCTGGGGCTAAAAATTTGTGTCGGAGGGAGAAGAGCAATTATCCACCAATCATCGACATAGTGCGATTGGCGCGGCGGAAGCGTTTATCGCCAATGTAGTGCTTGAGTTCCTTGTTCCAAACCGCCCGCCGGATGACCTCCTCGATTACCTCGTCTGAGGCATCCGAACGCAGCGGAGCACGCAGGTCTGTTTCCTCGGTGGAGAAAAGACAGGTGCGCAGTTTGCCCTCAGCGGTCATGCGGATGCGATCACACGAGGAACAGAACGGCTCGCTCACGGGATTGATAAAGCCCACCTCACCAATGCCATCGGGGAAACGATAGCGCCGTGCCGTCTCTGCCGGGTCGCCGTCGGTGACACGCACCATAGGACCATATTGCCGCTCGATGATTGCCAGAATCTCAGCACCGGTCAAAATATCTTCCTTGCGCCAGATTTGATCTGCATCCAGCGGCATAAATTCAATCCAGCGCACGATGTATGGCTTGCGACGCGCCAACGCAGCAAAGTCAAGCACTTCGTCTTCAGTGAAATCCTTCATCGCCACTGCATTGATCTTGATCGGGTGAATGCTGGGATACTTCTCCAACTCTTCCAACCCCTCAATGACGGCATCAAACTGATCGCGGCGCGTCAATTGGGCAAATTTCTCGCGCACCAGCGAGTCCAAACTCACATTGATGCGCGTCAGCCCGGCCTCGGCTAATGGTCCTGCCAACTTCTTGAGCAGTACCCCATTCGTAGTCAAGCTCAGACTGCGCAGCCCAGGGGTGGGCTTGAGCATACGAATCAATTCTGGCAGATCGCGCCGCACCGTCGGCTCGCCACCCGTCAGGCGAATTTGCTCAATGCCAATCGAGGCAGCAACGCGCGCGATACGGGTAATTTCTTCGTACGATAGAATTTCCTGCTTCTTCAACCAGGGCAGCCCCTCAGCAGGCATACAATAGGTACAGCGGAAGTTGCATTTATCGGTAATAGAAATCCGCATACTCTTGATGCGCCGACCATAGCTATCGACCAGTGGCTCCATAGCTGCCCTCCGGTGTGACATCTGCCGCTCCACCGCGACAAGACGTGGACATATAGGACAACGAAAAAGGGTATACGCCACGCTACTTATTGTATAAGTATAGCATACCGTATACCCGCTCGCCTACCTCTTTGGTATCGAACTTCTGACTTGTGTGCCACTTCTCAGGTAAAGAAGACTTCGGCCACGCGATAGAGATCCATATCAACTTTCTGGTTGACCCCCACAGCCTCAGCCAGATTCATCGTCACAATATGCCCGTTATGAAGGATAGGTAGCTTACCAAACTCGCCCTTATGCACCAGGTCAATGGCCGCCACGCCCAGACGTGTCCCCAACACGCGATCAAACGCCGATGGCGGGCCACCACGCTGAATATGCCCCAGCACTGTGGCGCGCGTCTCCATACCGGTCATTTCTTCGATCTTACTCGCCAGGGCCTCGCCCAGCCCACGTTCTTTCAAAATCTCGTGCCCGAAAGCGTCTATCGTCTTGACACCAAGCTGCCCCAGCCCCTCAACTTCTGCCGCCTCGCCTACCACGATAATGCTATGCGTTCTGCCGGACTCGCGCCGTTTGCGCAGATGCTCCGTAATCTTATCCATCGAAGTCGACACTTCAGGAATGATGATATAATCAGCGCCACCAGCCAGCCCGGCAGTCGCCGCTACCCAGCCCGCCTCGCGGCCCATAACCTCGCAGACAATGACACGATGATGTGAGCGCGCCGTCGTTTGAAGGCGATCAATCGCCTCAGTTGCAATCTCAACTGCCGTCTCGTAGCCAATGCAATAATCAGCGCCGTTAATATCGTTATCCATCGTCTTAGGCACGCCCACCGTCTTCACGCCCAACTGATAGAGCTTATTGGCGACTCCCAGGGTATCATCACCGCCAATAGCAACCAGCGCGTCTAGCCCAAGCTGCTCTATATTCTTCTTGACACGCTCCAGACCATCGGGCGATTTTGCCGGATTGGTGCGCGACGTGCCCAGAAGAGTACCACCCACATTCAGAATGTCAGCAACATCCTCCAGGCCGAGCGGGCGTGAATTGATCTCCATCAAACCCTTCCAGCCATCGAGAATGCCGATTACCTCATCACCTAACTGATTCGCTCGCTGCACCACCGCGCGGATAGCGGGATTCAGGCCAGGGCAATCGCCCCCACCAGTCAACACGCCAAGCTTCATCAGTTATACTCCTTTCGCTACGCAAATATTCGACCAGAGAGGCTATGCCATCCACCGAAACAAGTAGAGGGCCTTAAAGGGGGATTCAAGGACATCCAAAGGAATCAGGACGTTTGGAACAGAGCCACACATCAGTCCTTGTTGCCAGTGGTTCAGACTATCACGGAACAGAAAGGCTTGCAAGTGCAGCGCTCACAGTGACAAAAATCGAATAAAGCCGAGGGGATTCATCAAGAGACCCAAGATGAACATCAAAGGAAAGAACCGCCATGAGGCAAAAACCATTTATTGCTTGGCTTCATCCCATCCCAAACCATGGCGGCGTTCTTCTGGCACAAAGAAATCCTTGGGGAAATGGATATCCAGCGCCTCAAAACGAGGGTAACACTTGGGACGGAAGCCGCCTGGCTCAAAAGTTCCCGGCACCTTGCCTGTCTCTGGGTCCGTTCCAGTCTCTTGGAACCGGAACAGGTCTTGGAGAGTAATCGTATCGCCTTCCATGCCTTGAATCTCAGTAATGTGCGTTACTTTGCGCGAGCCATCACGCAAGCGCGTCTGATGAATAATCATCTGAAGCCCGCCAGCCAATTGACGCCGCACCATCTGAACCGGTAAATCTAGCCCTGCCATCATGACCATCGTCTCCAGACGCGCCAGCGTATCTCGAGGGCTATTACTGTGCAGCGTTGTCAGTGAGCCATCGTGGCCGGTATTCATTGCCTGGAGCATATCCAGTGCCTCACCGCTGCGGCACTCACCCACCACAATCCGCTCCGGGCGCATCCGCAGGGCATTCACGACCAGGTCACGAATCGTCACTCGCCCACTGCCATCCGCCAAAGCCGCCGTCGCTTCCAAAGACACCACATGCCGCTGCTGCAATTGCAGTTCTGCTGCGTCCTCTATCGTTACGATACGTTCATCGGCAGGAATACACGCGCTCAGCGCATTCAACAACGTTGTTTTCCCCGATCCAGCCCCCCCTGAAACGACCATATTCAGCCGCGCCAGCACACACGCCCGCAGCAATTCCGCCATTGGCTCGCTGATGCTGCCCAGGTTCACCAGGTCAGCCAACAAGAGCGGCTTACGAGAAAACTTTCGAATGGTCAGGGTTGGCCCTTTGACAGCAGCAGGCGGTATGACCACGTTGACCCGTGAGCCATCCGGCAGACGCCCATCAGCCATCGGCCAGGTGCGACTGACGGAACGCCCCAGCGGGCGCAAAATAGCCTGAATCACGCGCATAAGATGGGCCTCATCCTGAAAACGGATTGAGGTTTCAATGAGTTTGCCTGCACGCTCCACATAGACGAGAGATGGCTCTACGACCATCACTTCGCTGACACGATCATCCGCGAGCAACGGTTCCAGCGCTCCATACCCCAGCACTTCGTCCTCAACCAGTCTCAAGAGCAGTTCCTTCTCTTCTGGATTCAAGAACTGACTCAAGGGTGGTGTCCCTGCAAGGAAGGCTTGCGCCTGCGTACGCACTGATCGCCGTTTTTCTGGGGTTCGTCCCGAAACAGCGTTCCAAAACGGCGCTTCCTGCAAAGGTCCCTCAATGCGCTCAGCAATGCGCAGCGCCACCCCTTGCAGCCAGAAGAAGCGTACTGAACCCGTACTTGATGGCGCGGGTGGGGGGGCCAGGTCTACTCCTCTAACGGTTGCCGTGCCTGGCCGAAGCGCACTTGCCTCTTTGGATGGCCGAGCAGCCTCAACCTCTTTCTTCTGGGCCACATCTGTCTGCCCAGCTTGAGCCTCATGCGTGATTGGCATATTTTCTGGGCGTACAGGACTCATCTCTCTAATTGCTGTCAAATCTGGTCGGGACGATGCCCCCTCCGAATTTGGCGCTGGTTCTTCCGCCTGCTTATTCCTCACTTCAGGTTCCAGCGGTACACCCCATCTGCTGCGCGGCGTCCCCGCGGCTCCCTTTGCAGTCGTGGAGGGAGGGGAAGGGGGCTGCGCCGAGCGAATCGTATCAGAGGCAGGCACAGATTTCGTTGGAGGTGGTTCTGGTTGCGGGGATGTCCCAAGGAGTGTAGTTGGCACATTCGTGATCGCAGGTGGACGTTTCGAGATATGCTCGGCTGGTCGGTCTGGGAGCGGCAAGAACTCTTCGCCTAGCCTGATCGTAAGTTCATTTGCCACATCTGGGGGGGTCGTTGTTGCATCCTCTCTCTGTTTCTGCTTTCGCTGCTGGAGGCTGTTTGGCTCACCATCATCTGGCTCGCGTTGGATATTCATTGCCTGATCCTCTCACATATCCTTTATTCCCCCAGCAGCCACATTTCCATCGTCATACATCAAAGGTAAAAACTACAAAGCGCACCTTGTGCTAGTGAAGATTGGCCCTATATCACCCTCTGCTATAGTACAGGAAGATAGCTCACAATTCAAGCAGACAAGCATGCCCTCTGTTTTGCAATAAAGAGCAGCGCGGCAAAGTGCCCCAGGGCAATCTGGAGACGAAAGTGAAAGTTGGCTGCTTACGAATTTGTCTGCAGCCGTCCCGAAGATGGTATAATATCCATACGCCCAGCAGTTCTGCTCTCGCTTTGCCGCAGAGCAAACAGAAAGGGCTATTGAAACGCTTTTCTCCCCTGATCGGGATACTTTTCCTAATCAACTTGAATACAACCGATCTACCTTTTACCAGCCCAGATGGAGGGCTTCACCAATGTTTGAAAGTCTGACCACACGGCTCGACACCGTATTCGAGCGCCTGCGCGGCAAGGGCCGCCTCACAGAAAATGACGTCAACGAGGCGATGCGCGAAGTTCGCCAGGCACTCCTTGAGGCCGATGTCAGCTTCAAAGTGGTCAAACAGTTCGTGGCGCGCGTCCAGGAACGCGCCATTGGCAGCGAAGTGCTGGAGAGCTTGTCGCCAGCCCAACAAGTCATCAAGATCGTCCATGAGCAGCTTATCGAAATGCTTGGCGGCATGGACGGCAAAACAAAACTGAATTATGCGGGCACACCGCCGACCACGATCATGCTTGTGGGCTTGCAAGGCGCTGGTAAAACAACCACAGTCGCCAAACTTGCGAACTATTTGCGCAAACAAGGTCAGCATCCCTTGCTCGTCGCCGCCGATATGCAGCGCCCGGCTGCTGTCCTTCAGCTACAACAACTTGGCAAACAATTGAATCTGCCAGTCTACGCCGAAGAGCCAGGCAATAAACCACCTGACATTTGCGTAAGAGCCATCAAGTATGCGCGCGAGAATGGCAACACGACTGCCATTCTCGATACCGCTGGGCGTCTGCATATCGACACGGAACTGATGCAAGAGGTTGCAACCATCCGCGAGCGGGTTCATCCGCAGGAAGTGTTGCTCATCGCCGACGCCATGACCGGCCAGGACGCAGTGCGCGTGGCCGATGAGTTCAATAAAGCGGTGGGGCTGACCGGACTGATTATGACCAAAATGGATGGCGATGCGCGCGGTGGCGCAGCCTTATCTATCCGCGAGGTCACCGGCGTTCCTATTAAATTCCTGGCGACAGGCGAAAAAGCAGATGCGCTAGAGCCTTTCTATCCAGATCGCCTGGCTTCACGTATTCTGGGCATGGGCGATGTCCTCACCTTGATCGAGCGCGCGCAGGAGCAGATTGATCAGAAGCAAGCGCAGAAGCTGGAGAAGAAGCTGCGTGAAGCCTCATTTGATCTTGAAGATTTCCTGCAACAGATGCGCCAGGTACGCAAGATGGGGCCGCTCACCCAACTGCTCGACATGCTTCCCGGCTTCAATAAGATTGCTGGCATGCCAGAAGTCAGTCAGGCGCTTCAGGGCGACCAGATGAAACATGTTGAAGCGCTGATCCTCTCTATGACCCCTAAGGAGCGCGAACACCCGGAGATCATCAACGGCAGCCGCAAGCGGCGCATTGCCAGAGGCAGCGGTCAAACAGTGCAGGATGTAAACCAACTGCTGAAGAGTTTTGAGCAGATGCGCCAGATGATGAAACAAATGGCTGCCATGCAGAAGGGCGGCAAAGGACGCCAGAACCTCTTCGGCGGCGGGCGCGGCCTTCCATTTGGGATGTAACGCTTGCCAGGAGAGCTGTGTCAAGCCGCAAGCAACGTTCTGCTGGACGCCAGTGCTGGGCCAGTAGAGACTTGCCAGTGTGTGTATTATGGATGTCAGGGTAAGCCCGGCGCTGCTGTGCTGTTTGTTGCAGTTCTTTTGCAAAGGAGCCACACATGCCTGACACCAAGCACACGAAATACCTTCTGACCGAAGATGAGATGCCCAAAGTCTGGTACAACATCCTGCCCGATTTGCCCAGCCCACCCCCACCGGTTTTGCACCCAGGAACACATCAACCGGTGGGGCCTGATGACCTTGCGCCGCTGTTTCCGATGGCGTTGATTCTGCAAGAGGTCAGCATGGACCCGGTGATCGAAATTCCGGAGCCAATTCGGGAGGTGTACAAGCAGTGGCGGCCCAGCGCCCTGTTCCGTGCGCGTCGCCTGGAACGTGCCCTTCAGACGCCCGCCCGCATCTACTACAAGTATGAGGGGTGGTCGCCCGTTGGCAGCCACAAACTCAATACCTCCGTAGCACAGGCGTGGTACAACCAGCAAGAAGGCGTGAAGAAGCTATCTACAGAGACAGGCGCGGGGCAGTGGGGGTCAGCGCTGGCCCTGGCAGGATCATATTTCGGGCTGGACGTGGAGGTCTTTATGGTCAAGGTCTCCTATCAGCAGAAGCCCTATCGCCGCAACATGATGCAAACCTATGGGGCAACGGTGCATGCCAGCCCGACCAACCTAACGGATGCAGGCTGCAAGATTCTGGCGGAAGACCCGGAATCGCCAGGAAGCCTGGGTATTGCTATCAGCGAAGCGGTTGAGGTAGCAGCCAAGAGCGGTGGGACAATCAAGTATTCGCTGGGCAGCGTGCTGAACCATGTCTTGCTGCATCAAACGGTCATCGGCCAGGAGGCGCTGCTCCAGATGGAGAAAGCCGACGACTATCCCGACGTAGTGATCGGCTGCGTAGGCGGCGGCAGCAACATGTCTGGCCTGCTCTTCCCATTCATCGGCCAGGCACTGAAAAAGGGGCTGAAGACGCGCTTCCTGGCGGCGGAGCCAATGTCGTGCCCCAGCCTGACGAAAGGCGTGTATGCCTATGATTTCGGCGATACGGTAGGCATGACGCCGCTGGTGAAAATGCACACGCTGGGCCACGATTTCATTCCGCCAGGGATTCACGCCGGAGGCTTGCGCTATCACGGCATGGCGCCAGTGGTCTCGCTGCTGCGCGAGCAAGGGATTCTGGATGCAAAGGCATATCATCAGAACGCTTGCTTTGAGGCAGCGGTCCAGTTTGCGCGCAACGAAGGCATCATCCCCGCTCCAGAGTCAAGCCACGCCATCCGCGCGGCGATTGATGAGGCGCTGGAGGCCAGGGCTGCCGGACAAGAGCGCGTCATTCTCTTCAACCTTTCTGGGCATGGTCACTTTGATATGGGCGCGTATGATCGCTATTTCGCTGGCGAATTGCAGGATTACGAATATCCCAGCGAGGCAGTGGCTGCTGCGCAGGAACACTTGCCAGTAATCGCGTAAACACTTTGGCCTAAACAGCAGGCGAGATAGGAATCTTCTCGCCTGCTGAGATTGATTCGCTACTTTCGTGCCAGGAGCAAATGCTCTTTAGCCGCCGAGATGAGACTGTTCATATCCGTTGTCACGCTTATCATACGGAAGCCTTCGCGGATGCGTACAGCCGCAGCTTCCCCATTGCTGCTAAAAATCCCCAACGCTACCTCATGCTTCCTTGCCCCTTCCTTGATACGCTCCAGAGCATCGAGAAAAGCTGCTTCTGCCCCCTCGCTGCTGGGAGGCAGGCCAAGGTGGGCATGTAGATCATTGGGGCCAACAAAAGCGACATCGATCCCCGACACAGACAGAATCTCGTCCAGATGCTCAAGGGCCTGAGTGCTTTCGATCTGAACCGCGACCAGAATCTGTTCATTCGCCAGCGGCCCGTAGCTGGCCCAATCGGTAACACCAAACCCATAGGGGCCAAACACCCCGCCGACGCTACGCGTCCCCAGTGGAGGATATTTGGACCAGGCCACCGCCCGCTCAGCATCTTCCCGCGTCTGCACCATGGGAACAATCACACCCCATGCGCCCGCATCCAAGGCCCATTTATACCACTCGACGCTGTTCGCAGGCAGGCGCACCAGAGGGGCACACGTCCCAGCATCAGCGATAGCAGCAATCATCTCGGCCATGAGTGCGGCATGCTGCGCGCTGTGCTCTGTATCCACCGCCAGCCAATCAAAGCCGAGCCGGGCCATCACGCGGGCTGTAGCCACACTTGGCACCACCAGCCACCCGCCTAACGCCGGTTCACCTTGCCGCAATTTCTCCTTCACCCGATTGGTTCTCATCACTGCCATCACTTTCTCTCACTATTGATTGCCTTTTCAGCAGGTTCTCTAGTTCCCATGCCCAGCCATGAAGACTCTAAATGGCATCGGATTGCTCATTCAAGAGATGTTTCTGCACCTTGCCCAAGGCGTTGCGCGGCAGTGCATCAACGAAGATCACTTGGCGCGGCTTCTTGTAGCTCGCCAAGCGCTCCCGACAGAAGCCGATAATCTCATCACTGCTGGGCGCGTGCCCCTCCTTGGGCACGACAAACGCCACCACCTGCTCGCCCAGATCAGGGTCGGGCCGTCCCACAATCGCAACCTCGGCAATTGCCGGGTGTTCGGCCAACACATCCTCAACCTCGCGCGGATAGACATTATAACCCCCGCTGATAATCAATTCGCGGGCACGCCCGGTGATGGTGTAATACCCGTCCGCGCTGCACCAGCCTAAATCTCCCGTCTTAAACCAGCCATCGGCAGTGAAGGCTTCAGCGGTCGCATCAGGCCGATTCCAGTACCCGGCAAACACATGGGGACCATGCACCTCGATCTCGCCGATCTCACCAGAAGGCAGCGGCTGGCGGGTGTGCACATCAACCACACGCGCCTCCTGGCCGGGAAACGGCCCGCCTACCGTGCCGGGCCGCCGTTCGCCCTCGTAGGGATTGGTCAGATTCATAATCGTTTCAGTCATCCCATAGCGCTCCAGGATGCGTTGGCCGAAGAGACGCTCAAAAGAAGTGAAAACCTGCGGGCTGAGCGGCGCCGAACCGGAGACAAACAACCGCAGCGGATGTGGTGGCGCTCCTCGCCGTTCCGCCTCTACCACCAGGCGGGAATACATCGTAGGAACCCCGAAAAACAGGGTAATACCTGGGTCATTCTGTAACGTCGTCAGTACTTCAGAGGCATCAAAGGAGCGTCGCAAGACCACGCTGGCTCCCATAAAAAGCGTGCCGTGCAACCCAACCATCAGGCCATGGGCATGGAAGAGAGGTAATATCAGCAGCAGCCGATCCTCAGCGGTCCAGCGCCAGGCGGCTGTCAACGCGGTAATATTGGCAATCAAATTGTGATGACTCAGCAGCGCGCCTTTCGCCCGGCCAGTGGTCCCGGAGGTATAGGCCAGAATCGCGGGGGCATCACGCGTGGGCAGTACCCATGACCGATGGTTTCCTGCCTCACCCTGAGTGATAAAGTCCGCAAAAGTAGAGTATTCTTTCTTACCATCCGACGGCGTGCTGCCTTGTTCCTCCACGATCACTATCGTCTGCAACGCTGGCAGATTCAAAGACAGCAAGGCGTCTGCGCCCGCATTACTGGTCACACACAACCGCGCTCCAGAATCGGTCAAGATGTGTGTTAACTCGACCTGACGATACTGCGTATTGACCAGCACCACGATGCCACCAGCGAGATGAGTGCCGAGGTAGGCTACCACAAAGGTGGGGCTATTCTCCAAAAACAACGCAACCCGGTCTCCACGCTGGAGACCCTGCGCCAGGAGAGCAGAGGCGAACCGTTCGACCTCCAAAGCCACCTGCCCATAGCTGATTATCTGATGTTCAAACACAATGGCCGTGCGCTCTGGATGCTGGTGGGCATGCTGCAACAGGGCTTCCGTAATCGAATCCATCAGAGACCCTCGCTCTCCACAAGAGGAAAAAGAACAGTTTCATCCACGCAGGACCGGCAGCACAAATGCGGAGGGATGCTCAGGGTCGTGATACACCATCTGGTCGGCAATTACCATTTTGGTCGCCGTCGCCAATGGCTCGCCGGTCCCTAGATTGCGAACAAAGCGCGGGTGAGCGCCGCTGGACACCTGCACACGAATACGCTGCCCCTTGCGGAAGTGATAGGCCGTCGGCCAAAGGTCCAGGCGCAGATGCCGGATGCCCTCTGCATCTGGCGATGGCTGAGCGCCAGGGGGCAGGCGCACAATGCCGTCGCACAGATTGATCGATTTGCCCGACAGTTCTACCACACAGAGCCGGGCGAAGAAATCTGTATGATCCAGACTGGAGCGAACGTAGAGATCAGCAGTCACCGGGCCAATCACCTCCACATCCTGCTCCAGCGCCGCGCTTGTATAGACCAGCACATCCGGGCGCGCCTCCAGCTTGCGATTATCTTTGGCCCCCATATGCTGCTGGGCGCCCAGGGAATTACCGCCCACCGCCGGGGTCGGAGCAGCCGGGTCATAGCGGTAGCGATCTGGCTCCGAAGCCGAAGGCCCTTCTGGAGACAGCCCGCCGTTGGGCTGAAGATGCCAGCGCTCGCTCTGGGTTTGCGGAGGCCAGTCAGCAAACCCACGCCACTCATTCGCGCCCATCACAAACAGCCGAACCGGCGTGTCGCGCAGGGCGCTTCGATCTCCCTTGACATGAGCATTCAGCCAGGCCAGCGTCTCGCGTGTCATCTCAGGCAGGCTAGCAAATTGTCCATGAGTCCATGGGCCAACCAGCAGATAGGGCTGGCGGCCTGCCGCCCGCAAGCGTTGATAGTCTTTCAACTGCCAATCCAGGAAGAGATCATACCAGCCAGCCTGAAGATACATGGGTATCGATACGTGATCAATCCGGTCGCTGACATCAACAGGCTTCCAGTAATCATCATCTGGCCCATGCTCAAGAGCGCTCTGGAAAGGCTGCGACGGTTGATGAATAGCAGCCTGATCTGCCGTGCCCAGCGGCAAATGTCCATAAGCGCGCATCAGCCTGCGTTCCCGACCAACCTGCTCGCGTATGTTGAGGCGTAGGCCGGTCGCGCCATCCTGCGTCATCATTGTGGACCAGTTCAGCGAAGATTCTAGCTGGAACGAGCCGCCCTGAAAACGAAAATGATTGAAGTCGGCGGTCGTAATTGAAGGCGCCAGCGCTTTCATCTCTGGGCCGACATCGGCTGCCACCGCCCACTGCACAAAGCCCAGGTAACTGCCACCAATCATCGCCAACTCGCCCGAGAACCAATCCTGCTGCTTAATCCACTCAATCGTCGCCAGCCCATCGGCGCGCTCATGACGGGCATATCTGAACTCGCCCCCCGAGCCTGCTGTGCCACGGCAACTTTGGACGAACACCTGATAACCATGCGTCACATAGGGATAGGCAAACGTAAAACTGAAAAAGCCTTTTCGTCCGTAGGGCGTGCGCACCAGGACCATCGGGCGTTTCGGCCCTGTTCGGGGAGCGTAATGGTCGGCGAGCAAAACGACGCCATCCGGCATCGGCACCTCGATGTCGCGCTTGATGACCACATCGTGGGTTTCGGCTGGCGGCAAACGCAGCAATCCGTTCACAAGACGGCTGGTGAAACTCATCGAACACCCCTCTTTTTTTTGCGTCATTTTGGCGACGACAGGGCAGCGTCTCTATTGCTTCCTGTGCTTCGCGTTATTCCTGTAGGCATTGAGGTAGCCTCATCATAGCAAGAGAGGGCAACAGCGTCAAGACACCAACCGCCCTCGACACGCAGGCCGACAAGCCATAGCTTGCTGGCGCAGTAAAGACCTGGCGAGTGAAAAAGTGAGCTAGTTCACATTTCTGCGCTTGCCCCATTGGCTGCACCTGAGCTATAGTATCTGATGAGGGCTTGGCGAGCAGGCAGCAACCTCTCACCCATCCGCTTGATGATTCCACTACATATCTTGTTCGTGTTCCAGCCTGGAGTTGACTCTTCCGCAAGAGGGCATGTATCATCGCTCTTTTGATGGTTGCATCAAAAGAGTTAAGCATGTGCAGGAGGCAATTATGTCGCGGGTATCGTCACCCAGCAGCTACACAGACCGCGCGCAACAAGCCTACCCTGTCAGTCCGACCCCAGCGCGCAGGACACGGCGCAGGAGCAGAATGGATAGGCTCCTGGAACTACTGCGGACGCTGGGAATACGCCGCGCGGCACTGGGCACCTGCATCTTCTGTGAAACGCTCTTGCTGCTGATTGCCTTGATACCCCAGAGCATCTGGTCAAGCCTGGGATACCCCAGCGGCCCTATTCCGGATGTCCTGGCGCCAGTAGTAGCTGGCGCCTTTTATCTGCTGCCCGCCCTGACGGGCGCGCTCTGCCGTCGCTGGAAACTGGCGGTGGTGTTGGCAACCCTCCCGGCCTGGCTCGATCTGGGCATGTTTGCCATTGCAGCCGCAGGGCATATCGGCCCCTTCTATCTGGCGATAGACCCGCATGCCGTCAACACCGTGGGCACTCTTGAACTGTTTGCCGTGCTGGGCGCTTTGGGCTGGCTCGCCCAATCGAGTCTGAGGAGTCTGCTGAAATCCCCCAAAAGGAAACGTCAATGAAGCCATCGCCAACTCCGCAGCCGGAGGGTGAACCTGATCATGCGTGGGCCTCTGCTTCACAATACCCAGACGGGCAAAGACCGCCACTATCCGAGAGCGCTGGTGACCCGACAGACCCCGTGGCCGATGTGGACACCCAACCAACCACAGCAGTCACCAACGGCCCGGAGCGCCCTCCAGCTTCAGCCAGCGTCAGTCAGGGTAAACATGTTCGCAGGAGAGCAGATACCAGGCTCACCATCGACCAGATCGAGACGCAGCGGCTCCCCGGTGCTCCGGTTGCGGTCAGCGCGACACCTGCCGGACCCTCTGTACACCCTCAAAGAACCGCACCCCCAGCGCAACGCAGGCACAAGCGCGCTCGCAGACGCGCAACCCAGATGCCACCCTGGGTTATGCGCATTGCGCTGCTGCTGGGGCTGATTGTGCTGGGGGTGCGCGCCGGAATTGCAAGCGCCGCCTTCATGGCCCCAGGTGGCGATATTCTTGGCTGGAGCCGACTGCCTGTCGTTCAGTGTGTGCTTTGCCATCTGCCACAGCCAACAACAACGCAAAAGCCGCTCACACCCGAACAATACGCGGCTGCCCTTCTGCCGCACTTGACCCTTGATCAAAAGCTGGGGCAGATGATGATCGTGCAGTTTGCCGGGTTGCAGCCCACACCAGACGCCGTCCAGATGATTAACACCCAGGGCGCAGGCGGCGTGCTGCTCTTCGAGCCAAACATCAGTTCAGCCAGCCAAATCGAGGCGCTTACCTCACAATTGAAGCAGCTTAGTCCCATCCCGCTGATAACAGCCGTGGACCAGGAGGGCGGAACCGTCAATCGTCTCATCAACATTGTAGGACCGCTTCCGTCGGCATCCTCGCTCCAAACATCACAGGCCGCCGAAACACGCGGCACGATGGATGCTGCCCTGCTCAATCAGTTCGGTTTCAATCTTGATCTGGCTCCGGTAGTAGACGTAGGCACAGCCAACCCACAGCTTTACGAACGCACCTTCGGTTCGGACCCTGAAAGCGTAGCGACACTAGCAGGAGCCTATCTGGAGGGCTTGCAGCAGAGCGGAAAAGTCACAGGCACCCTGAAACACTTCCCAGGATTAGGCGACACTACCACCGATCCGCATATCGGGCTGCCAATCCTTTCGCGCTCGGAAGCCGAATGGGAAAGCATTGACCTGGAACCCTACCGGGTCCTGCTCAAGAGCGAAGATGTGCGCGCCATCATGGTGACGCATGAACTTGTTCCCGCCGTCGATGCCAATCTTCCCGCTTCGCTTTCGCCAACGTTGATTAACGGCATCCTCCGCAGGGAGCTTGGATACAATAACGTCGTCATCACGGATAGCCTATATATGGGCGCGTTGAACACGCGCTGGTCTGTTCCTCAGGCAGCCGTTCTGGCAATCGAAGCTGGAGCCGATATGGTCATCGGTCCTTCCGACCCACAGACCACCCAGCAAGTGATCGATGCGCTGAAACAAGCCATCGCCAGCGGCACGCTTTCGCAGGCCGACATCGATACCGCCGTCATCCGTATCCTGGCGCTCAAGATTCGCATGGGGTTAATTCCTCTTCCCACGCATTAACATCCTATTAACACGCAGATGAGATAATATCGATCAAACCATTGCTCGCAATGCTGCTGGCGCCCTGTGATTGGCCGATGGATTGCATCTTATGGATGTGGTTCAAACGTGAAAGACCTGTATGATGCTTCACTGTCTCTTCAACAGGGCGGCGAAACTCATTCAGGCACATGAAAGCATAATAAGGTTATCCCTGCTCCTGGTGGAGACATAAGGAGCATCATCAACTGCTGAAAACCCTCGGAGGCTCGTATGCCCTACCCTTCAGGTCGCAGGCTGCTGCGCTGGCCGTTTACTATACATCGATCACCCCAACTCCCTAATGCTTCTTTTTCAAAGCCGCAGCCATCAATTCATGACGAAGACAGCCTTGCTGAAGAAGCAACGCAACCCTTAGCACTTGCGCCGGACTCGGCGCAAGACGGGGAACCGTTTCAGCCCAATACTCTCACACCACCAACCACCAGGCCAAAATATCCACCTACCGGGTCCAAATCAGCATCTATGCGCTACCGGAGATACTACGCGCAAAAGAGAAGAAAACACACCTCGCGCTTGAACCAGAAAAAATGGTTCCTGATCACCCTTGCTCTTGTGTTATTTATCCCCTCTTTTTTCATTCCCTATGAGTTAACCAATATTTATGTCATGTACCGGCAGGTGCAAGATGGCTTGAACCACCTCCAGGCAGCAGCGAACGTGTTTCATGGTACCTCCAATGACGGTTTTACGCATTATTTGGATGCGACGAAGTTGCAGCAAGTCCAGGCGGATATCGATGCTGCCCATGCAAGTTTTGTCTCACTTGATGATCGGCTGGCCCAAGACAGCCTTTTGGGCCTGGCATCTCCGTTTTCGCCTGCGCAAATAAATTCGCTGCGCGCGGTTGGACGCATTGCCGACGATGGCACGGCTGTCGCTCAGCAAGTGCTCAAAACACTGCGGAACATCGCCCCGGATATCGACGCGGCTGTCCAAAACAGTTCTTTGAGCTCAGACCCTCCGATGCTTCTGCCATTTCTCACACCGGCTTCCTATCAAGAGATCAATACAACCTTAAAAAACATAACGCCGCTGATTCACCGCATCACACTCAACGCGCAAAATGTATCTCTTACCGCTTTACCGCTCAGCAGCAAACAGCGCGCAACGCTCGCCTCTATTCTGCCGCTGCTTCCGGCGGTTGATGGATTTCTTTCGCAGTGGAGCACCTTACGTGACCCATTAGCATGGCTGTTGGGCATCAATCAGCAGCGTTCTTTCCTGGTCGAGCCGATGGACAGTTCTGAACTGCGCGCTACAGGTGGCTTTACCGGGCAGTTCGGCGAACTGGTTTTGAATGGGGCGCATCCCGGGCCGATAAAGCTGGCAAACATTGGAAAATACGAAGAAGACCACAGTGACGTAGGCTCGCCTCCCGACCCAATCGTCTATCCGAAAGTCGTCGGCCAGAGCGCTCCAGTGCCCTATTCCGAATGGTGGCCCATTCCAAACTTTGGGATGCGCGACGCGAATGTCTCTGCCGACTTTCCCACCTCTGCCAAAATTATCATGCACAGTTATAATTATGAGTTTGGCAGAACGGTGGATGGCGTCATCGTCTTTACCCCCACTCTCATCGAGCAAGTCCTGAATATTACCGGGCCAATCCCCATACAAGCCTACGGCCAGGTCGTTACCGCGCAGAATCTGGAGAATCTGCTCCACTTTTATCAACTGAACAACGAGGGGATTTATCAGGAAATGCATGTTGAGAAGGTGAGGGACCCGGAACTGGCCCGCAAGCTCTTTACCCAAAGAGTCACAACAGCGCTCATCAGCGCTGTATCTCATCTTCCAACTGATAAAATGCTCACGCTGGCAACCGGCGTCCTCCATTCGCTTAAAACCAAAGACCTTCAGATATACGTCAACAACGATCAGGCAGAGAATTTGATCGGCACGTATGGCTCAACCGCATCCATAGATCGCACGAACACCCACGATAGCCTTTTTATCGTACAGGACAATCTGAGCGCCAGCAAGGCTTCGCAATACGTCACAACAACCATCCAGGACACCGTGAACCTGGACCAACAAGGGGGAGCCACCCATCACCTACAAATGACCCTGGATTACCAACAGACCGGCCCAGTCTATGGTCTGGACACGTATCGTGACTACGTGCGCGTCTATGTGCCCGAAAACAGCCAACTCATCACCGGAAACGGCTTTGATCAATATGATCGCCCCTATTGCGGAGATGGACAATCAGGGTATAATCTTTGTCAGTCAGATGTCTATGGGGATGGTTCGCTCATCTGCGCGACACCCATCGAGATAGGCGAGGCGACCTCTCTCATCGATGACCCTTACTCGGGAGACCATCCTCTGGACATGATTGGCCCACCGCAAAATCAACAGAGTGATGAACCAGGGAAGGCCATGTTTGGTGGCTGGGTAGTCATCCCAAAGAATTGCACGATGACGATAACACTTTCATGGTATGTGCCACCCATGAGTGGGCAACCATATAGCCTGCTGATTCAGGCGCAGGCCGGGGTAGACTCGCCGCTGATGCTCGCGGTCCAGCCTCCTGCCGGAACATGCGCCCAGCAAAACGGGGTTCCGCTGCGTCTCTTTCAGACGATGAATGGTGAGGATACCTCCTTTACCATCAAACACCAGAGAGATCAATGCTCGCTCGTCGCAGCATAATCAATACTTTTCAGCATGTGGGGATGGAATTCTATGAACTATCCGCCTCAACAGAGCCATCAAGGGCTACCGGAGAACCCGGGAATTGCCGGGCAGAACGGGGAGCCGCCTGGCTATGGGGTGCCTCAGCCACCGCCGAGAAAACCTCACAAGCCACGAATAAGCGCAAAGAGACGCTCCCTCTATTTCGCATCGGCAATGACGGTTCTTTTACTGGTCGTGCTGCTGAGCAGCTTGCTAGCCGTTATCGTCGATCCACAGACCTTTCAATTCCTAACCTCTACAAGCGTGCAGAGAACTCTTCCGCCAACCTTGATGCCAAGCCCAACTCCAACACCCTTTGACCCCAACGTTGGCGCAGTGCTGCCCACGCATCGAGTGGTCGCTTTTTATGGCGTGCCTTTCGCCGAACCGACTGGTCCAGCATATGAACTCAATTCATCGATGCTGGAGCATTTGCAAAATCAGGGGGCCGCATATCAGCAGCTTGATCCCACACACCCGGTGCAGCTTGGCATCGATCTGGTCGTCAGCGTGCCCGATAATTTTCCCGGGCCAGAAGGGTACTACAGCCACCACGTAGACCCCGCCACTATCCAATCCTATATTGACTTCTGCCAACAACATGGCTTGATCTTGTTTTTGGACCTCAATATTGGGCAGGCACCCATCATGAAAGAGGTCGATTTCTTCCTGCCCTACCTGGAACGCTACAGCTTTGTAGAGATGGCTGTAGACCCGGAGTGGATGTTTCCACGCCATGATGGCATTCCCGGCATCAACCTGAGTAATGTGCGCGCTTCCGATCTCAATCCGATCATTGAGGCCGTGGCAGCCATTCCCGAGCAGTATCACGTGCCGCGCAAAATTCTCATGATTCACCAGTACCGCTCTGATGGCGATGGTCTCGCGAATCCCTACGACCCGGGGCAGGCGGAAATTGCCGACAAACGCGATTTAGTGTATGATCCGCGCGTGGACGTGGTCATCCATATCGATGGGGTGGGTGGATATGTCGGCGATCAGGCTGATAAAACCTATGAGTACACGACCTGGGTCGCCCAGGATATCCAAAAATACCATAACTTCCGCTATGGAGGCTTTAAATTGTTCTATCATATCGAGGCAAAAACCTTAATGACGCCCCAACAAGTGTTGGCGCTCACCCCACCACCACTGGTGGTCACTTATGGAAACTGATGTATGGAAACCCATGCTTCAATTCATAGCGTGCGAGCGCGGTTACCCACGTATCATATCAGCATACTATGCTGCTGCTTGCTGGTCATCTTGAGTGGCTGCGCCCCGCTCTTTTCCAACGGCCAGTCCGCGTCCTCAGCCCCAACCGCCAGAGCTACGCCCACACCAACCGCGACACCCACCCCGCTCACCGAGAGCGACATCGCCCATGCGCTGGTGGAGAAGATGAGCCTGGATGAGAAGTTGGGGCAGATGGTAATTGTCGAGTTTTACGGCTCGACCCTCAACGCCGACCTCACCCAGATGATTGCGGGCGACCATATCGGCGGCGTACTGATTGAAAACGGCAACGGCAACGTCCAGACCCGCAGCCAACTGGTGACCTTGAATCAGAAGATGCAAGGCCAGGCAGCCATTCCACTCTTTATCTCTACCGATTTCGAGGGCGGCCCTGTGAATGAACTACGCAAGATCACCGGGGAGCGTCCCTCAGAAACAGCCATTGGGCAGACTGGTAATACGCAAACGGCATACAACGCGGGGCTGGGCGCGGCGCATGACCTGACAGCGCTGGGACTGAACGTCAATTTTATGCCCATTGTTGATGTGCTCACCAATCCTAACAATCCAGGGCTGGTTATGCGTACCTTCGGCTCAGACCCCACGCTCGTCACCAACATGGGCCGCGCCTACCTGGAGGGCTTGACAGCGGGCGGGGTGATCGGCTCGCTGAAACACTTCCCCGGCCTGGGCAGCGCAACCATCGACCCGCACAAATCGCTGCCCTACATGAACCGCAGCCTCGCCACACTCGATGCCGTTGACCTGGTTCCCTATCGCACGCTGATCAGCGAAGGGCTGGTCCCCATGGTCATGGTTACACACATTCTCAACCCCCAGCTTGACCCTAAGCTGCCCACCTCACTTTCGCCCAACGTGATTACTGGCCTGCTGCGCAATCAGTTAAACTTCAAGGGAGTCATCATCTGCGACACACTCTGGATGGGTGGCATCAGCAACACCTACAGCTTGGCGCAGGCAGCAGTGCTAACCGTGCAAGCGGGCACGAACCTGATTCTGGGGCCACGCGGCCTGGGCGACACCCAGCGAATGCTGGCAGGGTTGAAGCAGGCAGCCCTGAGCGGCCAAATCTCGATGGCGCAGATCGATAGTTCGGTGGAGCTGCTGCTGGAGATGAAACTGCATTATCACATCCTGGCACGCGAAAAAGCTTTGCAACTGCTGGCCCGGGGTCTGTGACTATCTAAAAGGCCGGCCCTGAGTTTTCGTGGATGGGGAATTGGCCCAAAACCTGCCGTGTGAAACCTTGGGCAAAGCAACAACCTTCCCTGGCTGGCGGAAGCACTTTGCCTCCTGGCAAACAGCATGTGCATACCTCCACTACCAGTACACGATGAGGGGAAACTCACATGGAAACGGTTTCGCGCGCCTTCAGCAGCGACATGGCTCAGATACCGCAGCCCATTCGAGGAAATACCGGTGGAACTGATCCTGGTCCGCGCAACATCTCGCTCGATCAGCAGAATCCTGCCTTGCTCAGCCCACCCAGCACCGACGCGGGCACCCTCCCGAACTTGAAATTTTCGTTTTCCCTCGCGCACAACCGACTCCAGCAGGGCGGCTGGACACGGCAGGTCACCGTACGCGAGCTGCCTATCGCAACCACGCTGGCGGGCGTCGATATGCGTTTGAATCCGGGCGCCATACGCGAGTTGCATTGGCATAAGCAAGCGGAATGGGCCTATATGCTCAACGGGCAGGCGCGCATCAGCGCAGTTGATCAGGCGGGCCGCAACTTCCTGGATGATGTCGGCGTGGGCGACCTGTGGAATTTTCCTGCTGGTATTCCCCATTCCATTCAAGGGTTGGAAGAAGGCTGTGAGTTCTTGCTCGTCTTCGATGATGGGAACTTTTCTGAAGATGCCACCTTCTTGATTACGGACTGGTTCGCCCATACGCCCCGCGCAGCTCTGGCGAAGAACTTTGGCGTAGCAGAGAGCGATTTGGTCGACATTCCTACACAAGACCTGGACCGCTCGCGCTATATCTTCCCTGGCAAGGTGCCAGGACCACTCGCATCCGACAGGGTTGTCAATCCTCTAGGACAACTCTCGTTCAGTTATCATCTGCTGGCACAGGAACCCATCAAGACCAGCGGTGGCACGGCACGCATCGTCGATTCCACCAACTTCCCCGCCGCCAGCACCATCGCCGCGGCGCTGGTTGAGGTTGAGCCGGGCGGCATGCGCGAAATGCATTGGCATCCCAATAACGACGAGTGGCAATATTATATCGAAGGCAACGGGCGCATGACCGTATTTGCGGCGGAAGGAAACGCCCGCACGTTTGACTATCAAGCAGGGGATGTCGGCTATGTGCCCTTCGCCATGGGCCACTATATTGAAAATACTGGCGACAAGCCGCTGCGCTTTCTGGAAATGTTCAAGAGCGCCCACTTCGCAGATGTCTCACTCAATCAGTGGATGGCGCTGACACCGCCCGAACTTGTTCAGGCGCACTTGAATCTGAACCAGACCGCGATGGGCGCGCTGCGCAAGCAAAAGCGGCCAGTTATCAAATGACGTGATTAGTCACAATATACACAGCCATCTCGGCACTGATAAGATTGGCGTCGCTAGCAAGCTAGCGACGCCAATCTTATCAGTTAGAATGTTTTGTGCGTGATGCCGCTCTCCTGGTAATATTCATAGGCACGAACGGCGGTGCAGACCTCAATCTGATATGATTCGTAGAACGTACTGCGCCCAAGCTCCTGTATCTTGCGGTGCTCTGGATGGTTGCGCCAGGCTTGCTCCGCTTCCTCAGTGGTAAAGCGCGCGATGGTCACTTCGGCTCCATCGGGGTCTGTGCTGCTCGTCAGCGAAATGAAGCCGGGGTTTTGCTGCACCAACTCAAACATACGCTCGGCCAATCGACCATATTCTTCCAGATCAGCGTCGGCCCTCAACTTCGTAATGAAAACAACTACAACCATATATGACCTCCCATGTTACAGGCTACAACGCACCAGGAACCAATCACAATACAAGCATACGGTAGGCGTCAAGCCAGGCAGCTTGTAGAGAACTGGCTACGAGAAGATGCGTGGTTTTATTGCAGCAGCATCTGTTCAAACGTCTTGAGCCAGGCCCGCGCAATCAAGGCGTGCCCGGCAGGAGACGGATGCACGCCATCAGGAGCCCAGAAGCGCGGCTCGCGCTGCGCTGCCGCCTGCGCAAACACACCATCCAACGGAATAAACCAGGCATGATATTCTTGAGCTAGCTGGCGTACTGCCGCGATTTTCGGGTCGAGGTCTTCGCGCCAGGCCATCTGCTGAGGTGAGACGGACAAAAGAAACGGCTCACATATGATGATACGGATGCCCTGCGCCGTTGCAGCGTCCAGAATAGCGCGGTACGTAGCGACAAAAGCTTCCACGGTGGTCGAATCGTTGCTGTCATAGCGCCGCCAGGTATCGTTGATGCCAATCAGAATGGATACACAATCTGGTCGCAAAGCCAGGCAATCCTTTTCCCAACGAGCGCGCAGATCGCGAACCCTGTCCCCACCGATGCCCCGATTCAAGAACTCCACCGGACGCTGAGGATATTGGGCGGCGAAGCTGGCAGCAGCCATCATAGCGTAACCGCTACCCAGGTCGGTATCATCGCTGCGGCTGCGCCCGCAGTCAGTAACACTATCACCTTGAAATAAGACGCGCACATGAATATCCGATTGTTTCATCATACCTTCTCTTACTCACCATCTTTTGGAAATGCCACCCCTCTTTCCCGTTTGGGAAAGGCAACATCCGTATGCTCCCAAAGGACAGGGCAGCAGGTTACCAACAAAAAAACCACGGGAAGCTTGATGTGATATCCTTCACTGCCAGAATGTTACGTATTTACTATTGCTACGTCAACTCTGCGGCTACACTGGCTGTAAAGTCCTAGCTCTAACAGGGTACAATTGTCTTTAGGGATTACCTGCTTGACAAGCGATCCCCACGTCGCCTTAGCTGGCAGAGGAGGAAAGCATTGAGCGTGCTGCATTTTGTTAGCTTGATGACCCGCCCATCACGGTTCTCCAAACTTCTGGCGCACCAGCCCTGGCTGCTTGGGGCATTGATGGCCGTGCTGCTTTTGAGTGGTTGCGGAGGTTCAACTGCTCCGCAACAACACACTCAGTCAACGTATATACCTCCGCTTCCGGCGATTTCCGGCCTGCCGATTGCCGCGTTGCAGGGCAAACTGGTCGGCTTGCTGCCACTCGACCAGACGCTCCAGCTTACCGTTGGCTTACAAATCAACCGGCAGGGTTTGGCGCAAGCGCTCCAACAGATTTACGACCCTACCTCACCAAATTATGGGAAGTACCTCTCCGCGCAGCAGATTGCCGAGCAATTTGGCGCGTCGTCAGAAACCATCCAACAGGTGACCAATTGGTTCTCTCAGCAGGGCTTCCAAATACTCAGCACCAGCCTACTACGAAACACCCTGATTGTACAGGCGACCGTTTTACAAATCGCCAAAGCCTTTCGGATTGTCCTCCAACAGCGGGCGCTGGGCGGGCAGACCTTTTTCGGCCCCGATCAAGCCCCCGTTTTACCCAACAACATCGCCCCGCTGATCACCTCCATCACGGGGCTGGATAACTTCGCGCAACTGTTACACCCCCCTACCCGAGATCAAGCTGTGGGTAACCTTCTCAACCAGCCACACACTGCCGCTCCTCAGGCTGGCACACCCCCGCAGGTTGGCGACTGCACACTCTACCCGTTCATAGGGGTCACACGCGATCAATTAGCGCAGAAATATGCTTTCAACACGCTCTATCAGAAAGGCATCAAAGGCCAGGGAATGAAAATTGGCATCGTTGAACTCGGCGAACCGTATAGTCGTCAGGACGTTGCCAACTATGCTGCCTGTAACGGCGTCAATCTACAAGTGCGCAATATCGATGTCGATGGGACACTAGCGGCTGGCTCTGGAGAAGGCGAGGCTGCCCTTGACCTTGAGATGATCGCGGGTCTGGCTCCTGATGCGCAGTTGCTGGATTATCAGGCGACCCAGCCCGATGATAAGAGTTTTCTGGATGTCATCAATCAGATTGCGGCAGACGATCAGGTCCAGGTCGTCAGCATCAGTTATGGCGAAGGCGAAGACCAGACCACGCCCGCCTATATGGCGCAGTATGAGCAATCGCTCGAACTGCTGGCCGTCGAGGGCATCAGCGTCTTCATCTCCAGCGGCGACTGTGCTGCTTTTGTCGATGGGGTCTATGGGCAGTTGCAAGTATCCTTCCCGGCCAGTGCTCCCTGGGCCATTGGCGTAGGCGGCACCAGCCTGGATAACGGCGAACATGCCTGGTCAGACTCGACCCCTGATAAATCGAAGTGCCAGAATACCTGGGGAACAGGCGGAGGCGTCAGCCAGAATAAAAACTTCCCTCGCCCGCCTTGGCAAGCAGGCCAGGGGGTCCAGAACAAATACTCGAACGGGAACCGCCAGGTTCCCGACGTTGCCGCAGCCGCTGACAACATCGCTGTCTATTATCAGAGCCTCTGGGTACCGGTTGGGGGCACCAGCGCGGCAGCGCCCATCTGGGCAGCAGGCACTCTGCTGGTTGATCAGGCGCTGCGCCAGCAAGGAAAGAACGCTCTTGGCGGTGTCGAGACGATCTACCAAATCGCCAATCACCCGGGGAAATATCAGCCCTTCCATGACATTACCCAGGGGTCAAATCTATATTATAAAGCCGGGGCAGGCTGGGATTATCCCACTGGCTGGGGATCGCCAAACTTCCCTGATATAGCTCGCATCCTGGGGGGACTCTCCTGAGCAGCGCAAACCCTCTGGCAAGCGAGATAACCAGCCGCTAACCACAACTTCCGGGGACCGTGCCCAGCAAAGACAACCGAACATGCTTTACTCTGCAAGGGTCTGGCAGGAGCTTGCCAGACCCTTGCATCTACGAAGCTCCAGATGACCTGATCAACATGCCCCAACCCTCTATCTGCCCGCGCACCTTGATCTTCTAAAAGAAGCGGCACATACCTGGCAAAGCGCTCTCCATCGACCAGATTACCTCAACAAAAGCCGGCAAATGCCAGCTTGAACGCGCGCTGGTATAAAACGTGCCGCTATCGGAACATCCATATGTGCTGGCTTATGTCCCTATGCCATAACCTGTGCCTTCTACCTTGTATGTCTTTCTATGCTCTAGGGAGAAAGGAAACACCAGTGGCTCTCTCTGACACTCCGCATTATTATGCTAACCACGATGCTGCAAAGAGGCCCTCTCTCATTGAACAAATGCGGCCCAACAGACACCCATCGCAGGCGTTGAAAGACCAGAGCGCTCCTGAAGAGAGATTTCTACCAGGCGCGTGTGTCCCCCATAATATAGCTGCGCAAGCTGCCAGAACACCTGACGCCCCCGCGCTGGTGGCGGGTCAGCAGATGCTGAGCTACAGTGCCTTGAACCAACAAACCAACCAGCTTGCATGGCATTTGCAGGCGCTCGGTGTTGGCCCGGAAGTGCCCGTGGGTCTGTGCATGGAGCGCTCTCTTGATATGGTTGTAGGATTGCTTGGCATCCTGAAAGCTGGGGGAGCCTATGTACCGCTCGATCCGCAATATCCGGCTGCGCGCCTGACATTTATGCTGGACGATTCACGAGTTCCGGTGCTGCTGACCCAACACCATCTGGCAGAACAATTTCAAGCAACCCCAACAAAAATCATCTGTGTGGATAAGGAGCCTGCACTGGCAGCACAGAGCACAGCAGACCCCGTGTGTCTCGCTACCTTTGAGAACCTGGCCTATATCATCTATACATCAGGTTCAACCGGGCAGCCCAAAGGTGTCCAGATTACGCACAAGAGCCTGCTCAATCTGATTTCCTGGCATCAGCAAGAGTTCTCCATTACGGCAGCAGATCGCGCCACACAGATCACCAGCCCAGCCTTCGACGCCACCGGCTGGGAACTCTGGCCCTACCTGTGCTGTGGTGCAAGCGTCTATCTGGTGGATGAACCAATACGTATCGTGCCGGAGGCTTTACGCGATTGGTTGGTCAACAACCGCATTACAGTTTCATTCCTACCCACAGCCCTGGCCGAAAGCGCGCTCCAACTGGACTGGCCCTCGGAAACCGCGCTGCGCTTTTTGCTCACCGGCGCAGATACGCTGCATCTCTATCCGCGAGCATCGCTGCCATTTGTGCTCATAAACAACTATGGGCCAACTGAAGCAACCGTCGTAGCAACATCTGGCCGCGTTTACCCAATCGAGCAAACGCCCATCTTGCCCACCATTGGCCGCCCCATCGCCAATACAGAGATATATATCCTGGATGATCAGCAGCAACCGGCAGCAATCGATGAGCCTGGAGAGCTACATATCGGCGGAGTTGGTCTGGCGCGCGGCTATCTCAATCGACCTGAACTGACCCAGGAAAAGTTTATTCCGCATCCCTTCAGCAGCGAGCCGGGCGCGCGCCTCTACAAAACGGGTGATCTGGCGCGCCTCTTGCCCGATGGGCAGATTACCTTTCTGGGTCGCATCGATCATCAGATCAAGATTCGCGGCTACCGCATCGAGCCGGATGAAATTATCTCTGCTTTGAACAGGCATCCAGCCATCCAGGCGAGCTTCGTGATTGACCGCGAAGATATCCCCGGAAACAAGCAAATCGTTGCCTATATCATCGCTCGCCCTGGAGCATCGGTCTCGCTTCACGATCTGCTGCTGGCGATCAGGTCATACCTTCCTGAGTATATGGTACCAGCGACATTTGTCCTGCTCGATGCGCTGCCGCTGACCGCAAACGGGAAAGTAGACCGCGCGGCCCTGCCTGCGCCGAACGCAACCAACACCCTGCGCCAGCAAGTCTTCGCTGCGCCGGACACTGCCACAGAAGAAAAGATAGCTGCTACTGTGGCGGCGCTGCTGCACGTGGAGCGCGTGGGCGTCAACGATAATTTCTTTCTTCTCGGCGGGCATTCGATGCTCGGCGCGCAGCTCATCGCCTGGATAGAAGACACCTTTGGCCTTGAGTTGCCGCTGCGCATCTTGTTTCAGGCTCCTACCGTTCGCCAGTTGGCCGCCGAAATCGAACGACGTCTCATCTCCTGGTTAGAGACGATAAGCGAAGAGGAAGCACAGGGCTTGTTGGGCTAAATAGCATCTACTACGTGTCATCTGCTTACAGACTAGATAACCCGGTAAAGGAGTACAGAAACCCATGCAAGCTGAACAGCAAATTTCTGCCGACCCCCAGACGTTGAGCCTCTATCAATTGCTTGACCCGGAAGTAGTGGCATATCCCTACCCGTTATATCATCGGCTTCGCAGCGAAGACCCCGTGCACTGGGACCCATTTCTGCATAAGTGGGTTGTCACACGCTACGCCGATGCCTTGATCGTCCTGCATCATTTTTCGGCCAACTGCGTGCTTACCCCTGACCAACTGCAAGCCATGCATCTCTCCATCTTGACGCCACTGTCAGAGGTGCTGGTCCGCCAGATGCTGTTCATGGACCATCCAGCCCACGGGCGCATCCGCAGCCTGGCCTCGCGCGCTTTTACACCCCGGCGGGTTGAAGGCTTGCGCGCGCAGATTCAAACAATCATCGATAGTCTGCTAGATGCTGTTCAGGACAGCGAAAGGATGGATGTGATTGCTGACCTGGCCTATCCTCTTCCCGCCAAGGTCAATGCAGAAATGCTCGGATTGCCCCGCGCTGATTGGAAACAGCTTACCCGGTGGTCTGCGGTATTTGCCGAGGTCCTGGGAAATTTTCAATACAGCCCTGATCGCGCCAGGCATGTGCTCCGTCACCTGGAAGATATGAGCGCTTACTTCCTTGCCGCAGTCCGCGAGTGTCAGAAACATCCGCGCGAAGGACTCATCAGCGCTCTGGTAGAGGCAGAAGTGGACGGGGATCACTTAACCGAGGAAGAGGTGGTCGCTAATGCTATTCTCACCATGGTTGGCGGACAAGAAACCACCACAAACCTGATCGGCAATGGCATCTTGACGCTTCTGCGCCATCCAGATCAACTGGAGGCGCTGCGGGCAGACCTGTCGCTGATGCCATCAGCCGTGGAAGAATTGCTGCGCTACGAGAGTCCCAGCCAGCAAACGACACGCCTGGCCCCAGAGGATACCCCACTGGGAGAGAAATTGATTCGCAAGGGACAGACCGTGATGGTGGTGATGGGAGCAGCCAATCGTGACCCGGAGCGCTTCCCTGACCCAGATCGTCTGGACATCCGCCGCCAGGACAACCGGCACGTAGCGTTTGGATGGGCCAGCCACTTTTGTTTTGGCGCGCCGCTGGGCCGCCTGGAAGGGCAGCTTGCGCTTTCCGCTCTGCTCAGTCGTATGCCCAACCTGCGCCTGGAGCCTGGCCCCCTTACCTGGCGCGAAAATCTGGGCTTACGTGGGTTGACCGCGCTTCCCGTCGCTTTTTAGCGCCGTTGCGCCGGGGAAAGTTCTGAGCGTGCCTGGGTCGCCCGGCGATCATCAACGACCAGCAAAATGATAAGCGCGATTGCAAGCACCTTATCCAGATACCCTTCTGCGTCGTGGTGCTTATTCAAGACAAACCACAGCGCAAACGTCAGCGCGGCATAGAGGGTGAGCAGCCAGCGAATAGGGCGGCGCAGGCGAAATAAAGAAGGAGCAAAGTAGGCGATCAGCAAGACAACATAGCCAATGGCATTGAGATAAAACAACAAGGGGAAAGGAGCCAGCCCGGGAGGGCCAATAGAGAGCGCGAGCAAGAAGTGGATGAGGGCTGTGGAGATCGTTAGCACCACAATGCCCACTGACAGCAAATCCAAAGAGACCGCGCCGCTCTGGTTCTGCCCGGCTTGACTCATCGCTTTGTACCACCTTTCTCATAAGTTGAGGGCTGCTCTGCACAGGGGCAATTCGGGCAAAAGACGAGCTTTTGCCCCTCTATTGGACCACACCAGCAGGCAAACGCGCCTTAATGAGCAGCCTGTACTCTGGCAAGGCAAAGGCGCAGTTGCTCAGCCAAATCGTCCAGATGCTCGGTCCGACAGGTGGTTTGTGTCCCCGGAATAAACGCGATTTCTACCTCGCTGGCTTTGGTCACACTGCCCCACTTCCCGGCCCGTCGATTGCTCGGCTCCTCGCGTGACCACAAGTAGATCAACTTGCCAGGATAGGGACGCGGGCGATACTGCGACGTCAGCCAGATGAAGATGCCAAGCCAATTCCGGTGAAGTAGTTCAGCGTTTGGAAGAAGCGGAAGATCAAGCATTCCCCTGGCATGCATGGTTCGATAGTAAGCAGGATGCAGCATTCTGACTCGCAGAAACCGATACAAATGCAGCAGAGCCAGAAAGGCATCTAAGCGACGCTCCGAGCGCCGCCGCAGGACTGCGCCCACCCCAGAAACCAGACCACACACCACCCTTGGCCCAAGCATCCTGAACAAATCGGGGCCAGCTCTGGGTTCAATCATCACCAACAGATCAACCTGCTGACCCTGCGCGCGCAGTTGATGCGCCATTTCAAAGGCAATCAATCCACCGCCGCAAAAGCCCACCAGTTGATACGGCCCCTCCGGCTGAATCGCCCGCATGGATGCGATGTATGCTGCCGCCATGTCCTTGAAGCTGGGCATGGTGCGTAACTCAGCAGACCGAAATGGTTCGATTACATACAGTGGCTGATCCGCTCCCAAATTCTGCGCGAGATGGAAACAATAAAAAGCGCCACCCTCCGCATGGATATGGATATAAAACAGTGGACGTTTGGACCCATCAGGCTGGACTGCCACAGCAGAGGGTCGAATGGGGTCTAGTGTTTCTCGGGTAGATGCCGGGATGGAAGGGGGACCAATGCCAGACTGAGGATGCGCTCCCTGCAAATATTTTTCCAGGAGCGCACGTTTCGCCGCCGAGAGTTGGGGAGTATCTGTTGCTGATGTCATAGCGCTTCCATTCATAGCGAATAAACAGCGTTCACACTACCTGGGCCACTAAAGCGAATTTCGTCTGACGATCAAATGATAGAGAGAAGGGTGGGGGTGCTCTGTGTTCTAGGCTACAAAAGGGTTCAAAAATATTTCTACAACTCAGCTATGAGCCGAGCAGGCACAGCATCGTTAAGCCTTTCCAGTACCGGGTTCGGCCCCAGATGCTCTGCCGAATAAAATTTCCGAAGCGCCCAGCCTGATCGCCATCCGCTGGTCTATCTTGTGCTACCTTTTATAGCGCGGGTTCTTCGCCCATTCAAGCCGCTCCCCTCCTATGTTCCCACACCCTGGCAGCTATGCATGCAGCCCCTTGCATTCTGGCATGTTTTCTGCGAGGATTTCCCGCCATTGCGAATATTCGATCTGACGCCTTTTCTCTATAAAACCATCTACGCTCTGAACTGACTCGGAGATAAAAAGAGCAATGCCAGACTATGATTACGCAATCGTTGGCGGTGGCGTCAGCGGTCTGATGACCGCTCTGCGCCTGGCAAAATGTGGGTATCGCGTAGGACTGTTTGAAAAAGGAGACATTGGAAGCGAGGCATCCATTAGCAATCACGGGATGATTCATTCCGGCGCTCTATACTCTGAGTTTCATCCCGATGTAGCTATCTTATGCCGGGAAGCGAACAGTCTCTTTCACGAAACCTTCTCGGATGCCATTGTTCCGTTGGAAGATACCTGGTACTTTGCCAGCCCGCAGAGACTCGAACATTTCAAGCAATTATGGGGGCTTCAGGGCATCCCCTTCACCGATGTAGAAGAGAGCGCCTGGGCAACTATGCTGCAACCGGCGCATCTAGGCAGCCTGGCATGCGCCTCACTGCCGGATTTCATCGTCTCGCCGCGGCGCATTCTGATTGAGTTAGTGCAGATGTGCCTTGATTTAGGCGTGGAAATCTCGCCGATGACCTCTGTACATGAAATCATCTGCCATCAAGGCGCCGCGGCAGCGCTCAGAGTGGGGTTGCGGGAAACCGTCAGCGCGCACAAGATCATTCTCTGCGCTGGCCTTGGACTGATACCCCTCCTGAAGCAGCTTGAATCAAGAGCCTGGGATCAACTGCGGCCACGCCTGGGCATGATGGTGCTGTTTGACAATCATCGGTTGAGCCGTGCCCTGCTCTGCCTGGAACATGGCGGCCCAACCATCGCGCCGACCTACGGCAGCCCGGTGCTTGTCTCGCTCTTTGGCGGATTGCAGCCCGGAATCAAACGCAACGGCAGGTGGCCGGTTGCAGTGGCCCAGATAGCCGAGGTCGTCAAGCAGTTAGAAATCTATCTGCAAGATGGCGTGCTTGGCTTTAATACCGGCAAAGCCTATGTATGCAGCAAAACAGAAATAGGAGTGATGAACACGGCGCATGCAACCAAGCCAGCGTTTGTGTGTATGAACCACGAAAATATGGATGGCATTAAACACTTGTGGTCGCTGCTTCCCGGGAAGTGGACGCTTGGCTTTCATGCCACACATAGCCTGGTTTCGCAAATACTCCACGAGGATGTGGGTCTACCTTTGCCCATCCAGGAACATACGGTGAGCGCCACCGCTGAAGATTTAGTAACCATTGAACCCTGGTGGGATGTGGACCAGAGGCCCCACCAAAGCTTTTCCAATAGAGCGTCTGCTTATGCAGCCCCTGTTTCCGAACGCGAGCAACCGGCATCGCTCATTCAGCACTGAGAGAATCAGCAGAGCGATGCTATCAGGTGTGGGGCATAAGAAACGTTGGTCTTTGCAGCGCTGAGGCGGAGGGCCAAATGAGGGTATCTGAACCTCATTTGGCCCTCCGCCTCAGCAGGTACGCTATCGGTCAGTATATGTGTAGGGGTTGTTAATTTTCTCAACCACAGCCTGTTCGGGGTTCATTGACTCGTTCCAGGCTTGCTCGCCCATCTTCCCACGCGCATACTCAACCGTCTTCCCAACGGCCTCTTTGGCCTTCGCCAGATCAACACCCAGGAGATGATGGTCGTGCTTGACCACCTTGCCATCCACCACAACGGTATGCACATCTCCACGCCCGGCTTGAAATACCACATGTCCGTAAGGATGCAGAATCGGGAACATGGCGGGCGACTGATCATTTTTTATCAGAACCAGATCGGCCTTCTTGCCAGGGGTAATGCTGCCGACCAAGCTGTCCATCCCCAACGCTTTCGCGCCGCCTATCGTCGCCCAGTTCACCACCTGCTCAGCGCGCAGATGGCTCAGCATGACCGTCTCGCTGCGATTGTGAGCTTCCATATGTTCACGAGCGCGGTCCGCGTTGAGGGTCGCGCGCATGGCCGAGAACAGGTCGGCGCTCCACCACACGCTGGTATCCATCGACAAAGAAACTGGAATGCTGTGCCGCCTTAGCAGCCATGTGGGTGGGTAGCCCTGCCCGGCGCTGTCCTCGCTCTCAGCAGACACCGATGCGTAGCCGCCTGAAGCCGCAATGCGCTGGTAGGAATCCTCGGACAACGTCGCCGCATGCACGTAGATATTTTTTGGGGTCATAAATCCATGTTCGTGCATCAAACGGATGCCGTTATCGTTGGTCGCGCCCCAAACACCGGCATGGGTCGTCACTGGCAGGTCGAAGTCACGCGCCGCCTCGAACGCAGCCTTTTCGGGGAAGGACGGATCACCGGGAACGTCGAAAGCAATCTGCATACGCAGCATATCGCCGCGCCCGTCTATACGCCGTTTGATAAAGTCGGCAAACTCCGGCGCCCTGGTCCATTCCCAGGGAGCGCCGAGCAGGTTGCCATAAGCGAGGACGAATCGGCCCGGAACAGCCTCAAGCGCATCCACTGCCGCGTCGGCATATTCCACCGTTTGCAGGCCGTGAGACCAGTCAACCGTTGTGGTGACCCCGGAATCCACGGCCTCAAGCGCGCTCAGCAGATTTCCAGCATAGATATCCTCGGCGCGGAAGTACTTGCCCCAGTTCAGATAGTAAAATTGGAAGTAGTTCGTGAGCGTCCAATCTGCGCCAAACCCGCGCAGCGCCGTCTGCCACATATGGCGATGGGTATCGACCATACCGGGCATCAAAATGCCGCCGCTCGCGTCGATCTCCACCGCTCCATCTGGCGCAGCAAGCTGGCGTCCGACGGCAGCAATGCTTTTGTCGACGACGAGAACATCCCCATGCTCGATTAGCCCCAGCGATGGGTCAATCGTCAGCACGGTGGCGTTGCGGAACACCACTGGGCGGCCTAGGAGGAATTGATTACCATTTGTTGCGGAAACCTGGCTCATTCTGCTCACCTCGTTGTGTTCTGGCCGCAGAACGCTTCGCGTTCTCTGTGATGCCACGAGAGTACCGGTCGTCTGGCATCTTTGCCCGCGTCCTGGTAGCCGTGTTGCGACACCCATCTTCAGAAGATTGAAGCTGGCGATCACTATTGTCCGCTGTACGGACAGTCGTCCGGTGCAAAAATATTACCTGATCCGCTGGGTCATGTCAAGCCTGAATTTCGGAGGTAATATTTTTCTCGTGAACGCCCCTGTTCAATGAAATATCCACCAGGCCAACAGAGGCGTGTGCCAGCGTAGACAGCGAGGCATTCTTTCTGCTAGGATACACACAAAAGGGGTTTGGCACACTCACGCACATACCTATCCAGATGGATGCTGATGTGCCAGAGGGAGACGTAATGCGCGGCGAGACAGGGCCAGATTTCATTGAGGCGTTGGCGCGTGGCCTGGATGTTATTCGGGTATTTGGTCCCAACCATCCGTCGATGAGTCTGAGCGAGGTTGCCGCTGCCGCTGGCTTAGCTCGCCCTACAGCACGTCGCATGCTGCTGACGCTTGAGGAGTTGGGATATGTGCGTGCGGCCCACGGTGAGTTTACGCTCACCCCGCGTGTCCTGGAGCTTGGCATGGCTTACATCGGCGCGACCAACATATGGGAGATAGCCCGCCCACCTTTGGAGCACCTGGTGGAGCGGACCGGCGAGTCGTCGTCACTGGCGCAGCTTGACGGGTCGGACATTGTGTATGTTGCGCGCGTGGCAGTGCCGAAAATCATCACCATTGCAGTGACCGTCGGGACACGTTTTCCAGCCCTTCAGACCTCGCTTGGGAAAGCGCTGCTGGCCTCGTTACCACCCGATGAGTTGGAACGGGTGCTCGCCCGGCCAAGCCGCTCAGGCATCACGCCGCTCTGGAAGCCTGACAAGGAAGAACGAGACCGAACGCTGCGCGAAGTACGCGAGCGAGGATGGGCGCTCACCGACGAACACCTGGCGCCCGGAATCCGCTCCATCGCCACACCTGTACGCGATGGAGCGGGCCAGGTGATTGCCGCCCTCAACGTCTCCGTTCATGCCGCCGAAACCAGCATTGAAGTCCTGACTGGGCAATATCTTCCGCTGTTGATGCAGACCGCCGCTGCGATCAGCGCCGATTGGGCACGATGGCAAAGCCGTCCAGAAGTGACGCTCGACGCCAGACCCTCAGAGACATCAACCTGAAAAGCTCAAGCTTGACATCATCTTTGGGGTCATCTATACTGATGAACGGACGAGTGTCCGCATCACGGACAAAAGTCAGCGCGCGCTGGCGAGGGAAGCATTATGCTGCCATGATAGCTCAAATCGATCGGTCGTGAGCGCTCTACTGGAGACGTAAAGCTGATGCCAGAGCAAGACAACGAGCAGAACCCATCGCAAACCAGGCATCGCGCTGGCCCGCTCGATGGCCTGTTAATTGCTGACTTCTCGCGGGTGCTCGCCGGGCCATACGGTACCATGCTGCTTGGTGACCTGGGCGCAACGGTCATCAAAGTCGAAAGCCCTGCCGGAGACGATACGCGCACCTGGTTACCCCCAGACCGCAACGGGATAGCAACCTATTATCTTTCCATCAACCGCAACAAGCGCTCCATCGTACTCGATTTCAAAGACCGCACAGACCTGCAACTCGCCCAGGAACTGGCAAATAGAGCAGACATCTTCATCGAAAACTTCAAGCCTGGCGGCCTTGCGCAGTTCGGCCTGGACTACGAGGCCGTGTGTCAGCATAACCCCGGCATCATCTACGCCTCCATCAGTGGTTTCGGGACCGCCCAGGGGGCATCTCTGCCTGGCTACGACCTGATGGTGCAGGCCATGTCCGGTCTGATGAGCCTGACGGGTGCTCCTGATGGCCCAGCCTTTCGCTCCGGCATCTCCGTCTTTGACGTGATTGCCGGGCTGCATGTCACTATCGGCATCCTGGCCGCGCTCAACCACCGCAGCCACACCAGTGAAGGCCAGCACGTGGAGGTTAGCCTGCTCGCCTCAGCGCTGTCGGGGTTGGTCAATCATACCTCGGCCTATGTGGCTGGCGGCGTTGTCCCGACCCGCATGGGCAACGCACACCCTAGTTTGTTTCCTTACGAACCGCTGCCCACCGCTGACCAGCAACTCATCATTGCCGTTGGCAACAATGGGCAGTTTATCAAACTCTGCAAGATTTTGGGCGTCCCTGAGCTGGCGCGTGACCCCCGATTTGCCAATACCGAAGACCGCACCCATAACCGCGAAGCGCTGCGTCCACTGCTGGTGGAGCGTTTGCGCACAAAACCGGCCAGCGAATGGTTCCAGAAATTGAGCGCCGCTGGCGTGCCGTGTGGCCCAATCAACACCATCGAGGGAGGTGTGAGGCTCGCCCGCGAACTGGGGCTTGATCCTGTCGTCGAGGTTGGCTCCGGGGAAGATGCGGTGCCTATGATTCGTCACCCCATTTCGTTTTCCCTGACGCCTCCGCGTCACACGCTGCCCCCCCCGGCGCTCGGCCAGGACAGCGAGCAGATTCGCGCCTGGCTCAGCCAGAAGCCACAGAGCACCCTGGAGCAAATCGGGAAGGCCAGGACATCACAGGAGAAAACCTGAGCACTTGAAGGATGCGAGCATACGCAGAGAGGATAGCACCTTATGGGAGCCACTGAACAAAGGGGACAGGTGGAATATCCCACAGGGATTGGGACTTCGGATGCCAGCAGCATACACCTGCTTGGGCATGATCTCGCGGGCGATTTGATGGGCAAGATCGGCTTTGGCGAACTGGCACTCTGGCTCGCTACGCAGCAGCAACCAACACCTCAGCAGGTGCGGGTGTTCGAGGCGGTGCTCGTCTCGCTGGCCGACCACGGCTTTACCCCCACGGCCATCGCGGCCCGCCTGACCCTTTACAGCGCTCCGGACGCCCTCCAGGGAGCCATAGCAGCAGGTCTGCTGGGGGGAGGCTCGCGTTTCCTTGGCGTCACCGAAGACACAGGACGATTCCTTGCCGGGGTACTGGCAACTGTCGCAGGCGATCTCCCGACGACTGACGAGCAGTGGGATGCATTGGCCCGGCGCGCGGTGACAGACCAGCGCGCTGCTGGCCGTTTCGTCCCAGGATTGGGCCACCCGGTCCATAAGACTGGCGACCCCCGCACACCCGTTATCATCGCCATTGCCGAACAAGAGGGCTTACGCGGGCCGCACCTACGTTTATTCGAGGCGATTGGCCGAGTCCATCCGGAAATACTTGGACGCACGCTGCCACTCAATGGTGCCGGTGTGGCTGGTGCAGCGTTGGCTGACCTCGGCCTGCCGCCTGAGTTGCTGCGGGGTGTGGCCTTGCTGGCGCGCACGGCGGGGCTGTTGGGGCACCTCGCTGAAGAACTGCGCAGTCCCATTGCGCCTGACATTTACACTGCCATTGACCGCAACGCTGTCTATCGGCCAGGCGCCGACAACGACACCACAGCACAACGCTAGACCAGCTTGACCCTGCAACCTATCATGTGCCCAGGCCATCCCAAAGGAGGAGGAAGTCATGGCAAAGATCGTCGCTATCCTCGCCACCACGCATCACCCATTCTTCTACCGCGCCAGCACATCACCGCCAGAGAGCAGACCCGACTTTGCGGATGAATGGATACGCAAGGTGCTTGCTTACCGCGAAACGCTGACGAAAGCGAAACCCGATGTGCTGGTGATGGTCGGTTCTGATCATTTTCATCAGATGTTCTACGATAACATGCCGCAGTTCCTCATCGGCAAAGCGCCATTCTACGACGCGAACTACTATAATGAGGAGCGCGAGTTCGGGCTGCCGCGCATGTTCCTCAAAGGACACGAAGAGCTATCGGCCTATCTGCTGCGCGCCGGGCTGGACGCGGGGTTTGATCTCGCCTTCAGCAACGAACTGCGCGTTGACCACAGCATTACCTGTCCCATCATCACGACGCGCCCGCAAGCCGATCTGCCCATCGTGCCCATCTACACCAACATCTTCGCCCCGCCGCTGCCGCAGCCCTGGCGCTACGTCGAACTGGGTCGTACCCTGCGCCGCCTCCTCGAAGCCTGGCCGAGCGACGAGCGCGTCGCTGTGATTGGCACCGGCCACCTGTCGCTTGAGCTTGGCGGGCCACGCCAGTTTGGCCCACATGGACCTGACCCGGAGTTTGATCGCAAAGCCGTCGAATGGATTGCCAACGGTGACATCGAGGGCGCGTTACAAGGCGTTTCGCTGGAGAGCCTCTGGGAACCGGGCAATGCCACGCACGGTTTCCTCGACTTCATGCTGATGATGGGCGTCGCCGGGGAAAACAAAGCCGACTACGCCGATACCCTCGATCTGTTCCACACGATGGAAGCCTACTTTACCTGGTATCCGAACGGAGTGGACGCATGAGCAAATATCTCCTCAACAAGTTCCTCTTCACCATCGACCGCGACCCGGTGTTGGTGGAACGCTATCGCGAAGACCCACGCGGCACGGCCACCTGGTGGGAAGCTGAGCGGGCCAACGTCATCTTGAACCTGCCCGAAGCCGAGCAAAGCACCTGGCTGCGATTCACGGACGAAGAGCGCGAGGCGCTGGCAACGCACGACTATGTGAAGCTCTTTGAATTAGGCGCGCACAATTTCCTGACGCTCACGCTTTTTATCGCTCTGTTCGAGCGCGATTATGCAGAGCCGCTAGGCTTCCAGCGCGAGTATGGGCAGAAACTCCAGCACTGGTCGCTGCCCTATCCGGACATTACTACGTGACGAAGGCCGGGCTACCAAACTATCATAAAGGGGAAATGGTGTGACCGAGAGGCTTTTGACAACAGTTGTAGGAAGTTATCCACAACCTGAATGGCTGGTTGACCGCAAGAACTTACAGAGCCGCTTCCCGCCCCGCATCCGAGCGCGAGAACTCTGGCGCATCCCAGAGCCGCTGCTGGAAGAAGCCCAGGACGATGCAACGCTGCTTGCCATCCGTGACATGGAGCGCGCGGGCATAGACATCATCTCCGATGGTGAGATGCGCAGGGAAAGTTACTCCAACCGCTTCGCCACGGCATTGGATGGGATGGACCTTGATAATCCGGGAGTCGCCCTGGACCGCACAGGCCATCCCAATCCTGTGCCGCGCGTCGTCGGCCCCATCCGTCGCCTACACCCGGTGGAAGTGCGCGATGTGGAGTTTCTGCGACGCAACACCGACCGCCGCATCAAGATTACCGTGCCAGGACCGTTCACCGTCTCCCAGCAAGCGCAGGATGATTATTACCACGACGGCAGAGCCTTAGCTCTGGACATTGCCGCCGCCGTCAATGAGGAGATTAAAAGCCTGCAAGCAGCGGGGGCTGATGTAGTACAAATCGATGAACCCTACCTCCAGGCCAGGCCGCAGAAAGCCAGCGAGTACGGGGTAGAGGCCATCAACCGGGCACTGGAAGGCATCGAAGGAACCACAGCGCTGCACCTCTGCTTTGGCTATGCGGCCATTGTGCATGACCGACCAGGCCAGTATTCATTTCTTACCGAATTACATGCTTGTGCTGCCAAGCAGATTTCCCTTGAAGCAGCGCAGCCCCATCTTGATCTATCCGTTTTGCGGGAATTGGCAAACAAAATCATCATTTTGGGTGTCTTGAGCCTGGGTGATATGGAGGTGGAGACGCCGGAAATCGTGGCCGAAAGAATACGCTCAGCCTTGCAATATGTCGAGCCAGAGCGCCTGATTCTGGCTCCGGACTGTGGCATGAAATACCTGCCACGGGAAGTAGCCTTTGGCAAACTATGCGCGTTGGTTGAAGGAGCCAGAATCGTTCGACAAGAATTGTAAGGAAGAGCGAACACCACAATAACGAGAGACAGGGGCAGCTCCCAGGCTACACGCCTGAGAGCTGCCCCTGTCTCTTACCTCTTTGCTTCCCCATGTAGCGACAACTACAGACGGTGGCCTTGGCCGAGGCTATGCTTTCCAGTGAACCAGAATCCGGGGCAATGGTGCCCCATTGACTCAACAGCCACAGCAAGGCCATGATGACACATCTCCCTACTCGCTTCTCGCTGCCTCTCACGCAGCTGCCCAACCTCCGCTTCCAATCTTTCATGAAGGAGCAGTAATACCTGTCTACATAACCAATACTTTTGATTGAGCCACTGGGGAAAAGGGCACGCAATGAGCACAAGCGGTTTGTTATATGAACACCTTCGTAATTGGGCAGCTACTCGGCCAGAGGCCCCGTTTCTGATCGAAGCCGAGACGGGCGTGACTCTTACCTACAAGCAAAGCTTTACTGCCTGCCAAGCCATGCGTCAGCATCTAGGCGCTGAGCCACGCTCCATCTTGTTGGGGCTACCTGGAGGTATTGCAAACGCCATTGTCTGGCTGAGCGCGCTCACCGGCGGGCACACGCTTATTCCGATTGCCCCAGACGCGCCCGCGCAAGAGGTGCTGCGCGTAACCGATCTCTTTCCACCGGATGTAATCATAGCCGATCAGGCTGTGGGCCAGGAATCACTTGGGCAACCACGAACACCCATGCTGACCAAAAGAGACTGTGAGATGCTCATCCATCACGCAGCGTTCGATGCGGGTCCTGCTCTGCCGCCCATCGAGGGCCGAGCCTGCCTGAGAACCTCGGGGTCAACGGGGCAGCCCAAAAGCGTTCTTTTAGGAGAGCAGCAAATTGCCTGGGCTGCCGGTCAGGTCAGGCGCAGTCACCAGCTTTCGCCATCAGATCGCGGGCTGGCAGTGCTCCCCTTTTTCCATGTCAACGCGCCGGTGGTCAGCCTGTGCGCCTCATTGCTCGCGGGCAGTTCAGTGGTCATTGCCTCCCGTTTCAGCCGCAGCCGCTTCTGGTCTTGGATAGAACACTACCGCGTCACCTGGGCAAGCATCGTTCCCACCATTCTAGCTCTGGTGCTTCAAACAGAGCGGCCAGCGTTCCTCCCAGGCACGCTCCGCTTTGTGCGCACAGCCTCAGCGCCACTGCCGGCCATTCAGCTCCTTCAGTTCGAGCGACAATTCGGCGTGCCCGTCATCGAAACATACGGGCTTACCGAAGCGGGCAGCCAGGTCTGTGCCAATCCACTTCCTCCGGCGCGTCATATGCCCGGGTCTGTTGGCAAACCAGTAGGAATTGCGTTGCGCATCTGTTGTCCCAGCACCGCAGCCGGACAGCCCTTGCAGGAGGTCGCACCAGGAGAAACCGGTGAAATCTGCGTCGCTGGTCCCAGCGTCGTCTCCGGTTATGTTGGCACCACCGAGACAAATACATTTCAGGGTAGCTGGTTTCGTACAGGTGATCTCGGCTACCAGGATGCCGAGGGCCATGTCTATCTGATCGGGCGGCTGCGCGAGACCATTCTTCGCGGCGGTGAAAGTATCGCGCCACGCGAGGTTGAGGAAGTATTGCTGGCGCACCCTGCCGTGCGGGAAGCAGCCGTCATTGGGCGACCGGATGCGCTCTACGGCGAGCAGGTCGTTGCTTACCTCGCAGCACGTGAAACGTGGACAGAGGCATTAGAACAGAGCTTGCGCGCCCACTGCGCCGAACATCTGACAAAACACAAAGTGCCCTCAGCCTTCATTCCTACTGATGCCCTTCCTCGCACGTTGACCGGCAAAATAGACCGCCAGCGCCTACCCTGGCATGAACAGGCCCACCAGGCGCCCGAGGTAGATATCCATGCTGCCTGAGGAAGTGCCCACGCCAAAAGCCCGCCCGTATCTTCATGAACTGGACCGGCTGCGCGTCGTGACTGTCTTCTCGGTCGTGGCTGTGCATGTTCTCTCGAAAACTGCTTTTCTAGATACTTCGCTGCTGGCGCTGCAAGTACAGAACGCCTTTGTCACCGCCTTTCATTTTACGCGCGAAACATTTATGTTTGTGACCGCTTTTGCCTTGGTCTATGTGTACTACGGCAAGCCATTCGCGCCAGGCCGATTTTGGAAGCGACGCGGGCTAGGCGTCGTGCTGCCCTATATTATCTGGAGCGCCATCTCTATTCGCATTACACTGCCCCCACAGGCACCACTTCCCTTTTTGCACACCCTGCTCTGGGACTTGATCACTGGCAACGCCTCCTACCAATTGTATTACATCCTGCTCACCATTCAGTTCTATCTCTTATTCCCCTTGTTTCTTGTGTTCTTGGGGAAAGTGCAACGCCATCCCTGGATGACTCTTGCTATCAGTTTTCTCTTAGAGGTCATCACCCTCTACGTCATTGCCCGCTACATTCAAACCGTTTCTTTATCTGGCAATGCTGGGGTGCTCATCAACCTGCTGAAAGATCGCTTCGTCCTGGTCTACCAGTTCTATTTCGTGCTGGGGGCACTGACAGCGCTCTATCTGCAACAGGTGCGTGCCTTTGTTCTGCGTCATCAGGTGTGGATACTTGGCGCCTTTATAGCAGCACTCATCGCCCTTGAACTGCATTATGCGGCAGCCCTCGAGATCGAGCGAGCGCCTATCAGCGTCGCCACGGCGGTCTTGCAACCCATCATGGCATTTTACAGTCTGGCTGTGATCGCTTTCCTCTACTGGCAAGCCTATCGCTGGGTAAACCGCCGCGCGCGGACAGCCCCCAAACGAGGGCAGCACATCTGGCAAACGTGCTCCAACGCCTCATTTGGCATCTATCTGGTCCATCCTTTATTTTTAACTCCTATCCTCTCACTGATTGCTGCATTGAGCGCGTGGCCGGTGATGGTGCTGGTCGTCCTCACCTGGACGCTGACTTCGGCTGCATCTCTCGCTTTCTGCATGTTGCTGTTGAATATACCGCTCCTCAGTCGGCTGATCGGGCGAGAACAGCCAATGCCGCCCATCCTGGCAGCCCTGAGAAACACATTAGTCCGTCGTTCGCACGCGAATGCAGGCAATTGGCTGCCATCACGCGCCTTCGCGCGGCGAGAGGAAAGATAAGTCTTCCAGAGAAAGCGGCTATCTGTACCTGAAAAAGACAAGGAGAGACCCAGGCGATGAAGCTGCTGCTTTGGGTCAGCCTCGCCCTGATACCCCTCTTGACTACAGCACCTCTCTCAACAGGGGAAAGGTGCACCTCTCCCCCAGATGCAGAAAACGGCTACTTGACAGAAACCTATACCGACGCTTTCGGCCAATCCATGACCTACTATCTGCACATCCCCTGCGACGAACAAGACCAGCGTTCTTATCCCCTGGTCCTCCTTTTACACGGAGGCGGCGAACGAGGGCAGTCGAGCACCTCACCAGAGCAAAATCGCTCAACTCTGGTGGGCGACCCCTATGTCCAGCAGTGGACCTCAGCGGAGGTGCAGGACCAATGGCCCAGCTTTATTGTCGTGCCGCAACTGATGGATAGTCAGCAGTGGGTAAATGTCCCCTCGGCGCAAGGCTCCTATCACATGTCCCAGCAGCCTGCCAGACCTCTCCTGCTGGCAAAGGAGATCGTTGAGGCGCTGCAACGAACCTATCCTGACATCGACCCTGGCCGTCTCTATATCACCGGCATCTCGATAGGGGGCTATGGTGTCTGGGATGCCATAGAGCGCTGGCCCGATTTCTTTGCGGCAGCGGCCCCTGTCTCGGGCGGCGGCGACCCCTCTGGGGCAATCAGGCTCACCCATTTGCCTATCTGGGCGTTTCAGGGCGCCAACGATGGCGACCCTCCTGCCTCGGCTTCGCGTGCCATGATTCAGGCTATTCGCGCCTTTGGGGGGCATCCACTCCATACTCAGTTTCCGCAAGCAGGACACGACATCTGGTTGCAAGTCTACACCTCGCGTGCGTTTTTGTCCTGGTTGTTTGCGCAAAAATCACCACCTGATAGGTATCGTCTACCAGCGCAGTGGATAACGCTGTTCCACAATCCAGATACCCCATTGAAAAAATACGTATTGATATTTCTTCTTTTCTTTCTGGCACTGTGGCTGCTCTGCCTGACTCGCGGCACCAGGAAACCCTATCGGCGCTGACCAAAGAGCGTCAGGCGCTCGGCGCTGGTGGCGCTTCGGAACCAGTTGGCAGATGTATGGCTCTTTCAAATTGAGTAACAAGATCATCCAGCGCCGGGTCGACATGCGCTGTCAGATACTTATTGAGCGTAAAGAGCAACGCTGTAGCCCCCGCAGCCAGAGCCGTGTGGAAGATAGCAGTCCAATCCAGATGTTGATTGAATCCCTGATAGACGATAGAAGCTGCCGCGACAATAGCTGTGCAGATAGCTCCCTGAAGAAATTTCAGAAAAGCCCGCTCGGCTGGGGTAAGCGGCAGATAAGCACGCGCCCGTTGGAAAATGGTCAAAAGATTGAAGGAATTGCTAGAACGCTGGCTGGCAACATGATGAGTTGGGAGCGCTTTATGGACTGAGGGAGAGGGTGGCGGCACTGCCCCAGAGGAGGGTTGTGGCGTTCCCGCCGAAGAAGGGGATGGGTCAGGTGTTGGCAGTGCCACTGGCGTGGCTGAGGGCTGGGGCATCCCTGATGAAATCAGTGAAGAGTCTCCTGAAGAAACAGGCGGCCCTGATGGGGGAAGCTGCTTCATTTCATCTAGCTCCTGCTTCATCTGGGCAATCTGAGCCTTGCAATCACTCAATTGCTGCGCCAGCGCTACGATATCTTGCCCTACCCAGATTTGATAGACATCCTGCCCCGTTGGCTGGCCCAACGAGACTATACGGAAATCCTGACGAGCACCCGGACCACTACTAGGGTAGCCCCATTCGATCGCATCCATCTGGCGCGCCGCAGTAAGCGGCCAGTTCTGGCTCTCCCATGCATGTGTCAGGACCCACTCCCGGAAACCGCCAACCACCGGTACGCCATTGGGTGCAGTGAGAATCTGCCCATCGTCGCTCCAACCAACAGGGGCAGAGGTCGACTCTCCGTGCCCCGAAAGCAGCAGAGACGGTCCGCTCACTTCGCTCAACACGTAAAATTGAGCCGCCTGGAAGCTCTGCCAGGAATAATCGGCTGGCTGGCCGGAGGCACTACGAAGCGGGTCATGTACCACTACTGCCTGAGTCTCATCATCATATCCAACAATCAGGACAATATGGCTCAGGCCATGTGGATCATTCCATTCATACGGATGGCTCCCATCCACCAGTTGCAAATTCACATAATCGCTGAATCCACCGATAGCAACATGCCCACGATTGACACTCTCGATAATCTCCTGATACCCAGGAACAGCGACGTGCTTGAGAGCGACGGAGCCTTTACTATATTCCTTCAGCCAATTCCCTATCCAGGCCACATCCTCGGGCACCCCTACGGCGCGTCCCTGGTTAAACGTTTGGGCAAGTGTTTGCATCAGGTCTTCTGGGGCGGCTCCATTTCTGGCCTGCTGGCTAATCTGATAGGTGGCATCAATCATAGCGCAGATGACTTCGGTGCAACGATCTCCTCTGCTGGTGGTTCCGTTTCCCGCGTCTGCAATCTGGCTGCATTTTGCGGCATTGAGTACCATTCTCGTCATACTCTGGGGGCGCTAGGGAAGCGCCAATCTCCTTTCGGCGCACAAAGGGGATTATGGACTGGAAAATGTCCCTGGAAGGTATCGACACGCTGTCCCGTTGCGCCTCTGGGTAGCAAGTAGAGTACCAGATTCCACAGAGAAAACAGGTTTTCAAAGATGGACATCACAAGAACAGGTACTCAATAGTTCCGCCATCTTTACACTGCGGTCCTTACTGGTTGGCAGAAGCAGAAGACGAACACGCACCAGGAACATTCTATGCGTTATACTTGGCAATATGCTTGCAACAAGAAAGGGTAAAGCAGGACGGGAAGAGGCATTTTTGCTGATTTTTTCTTAAAGCATTGAAAATCGAGGATCGCTTGTGAACATAGTGATAGTAACAGATCAATTTCCGCCTATGGTGGGCGGAGTAGCAACGGTGACTCATCAGCTTTCTGTACGCCTGGCAGAGCGAGGGCATCACGTCACAGTGGTCGCTCCCAGCGAAAACTGGCACAACGAACAAAACCATGAACAAGAAATACACATCTACCGTTTCTCATCCTTTGAATGGCCCGCCTACGAGGGGCAGCGCATCGCCTTCCTCCCCTTCCTGGCGCTGCGGAGACTCTTCCAAAAAATACAACCGGATGTCGTCCATATTCATTCCCCGCTGGTATTAGGTACGCTCGCTCGGGTCGTGGCGCATACCCTCCATATCCCCGTCATAGCAACCAATCATTTCATGCCCATCAACTTGAGCCGCTCGTTAGTCGGTGACGGCCCTGTTGGCAAAACGTACTCCAAAGTAGTCTATCGTTATCTCGTGGGGTTCTATCAGCGATGTGACTACGTGACAGCGCCGACCAGCACCGCATTCAAGCTGCTCGTTGAGCAGAGCTTGCACACGCCTGGGGAAGCGCTCTCCAACGGCATCGACCTTACCCGCTTTCGCCCAGAGCCACGCGATGAATGCCTGCGGCGAGCGTTGGGGCTGCCAGCGGATAGACCGCTGGCACTCATCCTGACCAGGCTGATGGAAGAGAAGCGCGTCCATATCCTGCTGCAAGCCATGAAACAGGTACAAGAGCCAGTCCATCTGGCCGTTGCAGGCACTGGACCAGACGCCAGCGCCTTGCAAACGCTCGCGCACCGGCTTGGCATCAGTCAGCAGGTCACCTTCCTTGGCTTTGTGCCCGATGAACAGATTGTTCCGCTCTACAGCCTGGCAGATTTCTTTGTCATGCCGTCTGTCGCCGAACTACAAAGCCTGGCAACCCTGGAGGCCATGGCGTGCGGCCTTCCGGTGATTGCTGCCGACGCTGGCGCACTCCCCGAACTGGTCAAGCCGGGGCAGAACGGCTATCTCTTTCCGTCAGACAAAAGCGATCAGCTTGCGTTCTACCTGGATAAGCTGCTGCGGCAGCCCCAGCAGTGGCAAGCCATGAGGCACCAAAGCCTGGAGATGGCGGCACAGCATGGCTATCAGCATATCCTGGAACGCTGGGAAGCCATCTATCAGGCGCGCGGCAATCCGCATTCTTCGGCCACAGCCGCAACGCCACAACCGCGCGGTGTTATGCTGCTGTAATGTATTCTTGGAGAACGAAGGAACGTCTCTCCTGCTTGCGCCACCAGAAGACACAGTGTACAATACTATTGCTAACCTGGCATAGCGCGGCATGGTAGAGTATGCCGCGCTTACGCTTTTCTGCCGTGCCGAAGCTCGCACGTTCATTGAGTCCAAAGGAGGAAGCGCGATGAAAGCGGTCGTGATGGCCGGCGGGGAGGGATCTCGCCTGCGCCCGTTAACCGTGGCAAGGCCCAAGCCAATGGTGCCGATTGTGGGCAAGCCAGTAATGGAACACATTCTCCATCTACTGAAAGCGCACGGCATTACGGATGTGGTCGTCACGGTCCAATATTTGGCAAATAATATCGAAGACTATTTTGGTGACGGTTCTCAATTCGGCATGAACATCGCCTATTCGCGCGAAGAGGTGCCCCTGGGCACAGCAGGCAGCGTCAAAAACGCCGAAGAACTGCTGGACGAGCCGTTTATCGTCATCAGCGGCGACGCCCTGACCGACTTTGACCTCACCGAAATCATCGACTATCACCTTGAGAAAAAGGCGATGGCGACGCTCACCCTGGCACATGTTTCCAACCCACTGGAATACGGCGTCATCATCACCAACGACGAGGGAAACATCACCCAATTTCTGGAAAAACCCAGTTGGGGAGAGGTTTTCAGCGATACCATCAACACAGGCGTCTACGTGTTGGACCCTAAAATATTTTCCTACTTCGAGAAAGGCAAGCCGTTCGACTTCAGCCAGGAACTCTTCCCTTTGATGTTGAAGAACGGCGACCCGCTCTTTGGCTACATAGCGCAAGGCTACTGGTGCGACGTGGGCAACCTTGGTGAATATATGAAAGCCAACGGCGATGTCTTGCAAGGTCTGGTGCAGGTCCAGGTTCCCGGCAAAGACCTCGGCGGCGGCATCTGGGCTGAAGAAGGCGTCGAAATCGCGCCGGACGCGCAGCTTTATGGCCCCATCTTCCTGGGGCACGACTGCAAAATCAAGAGCGGCGTCATCATTCACGGACCCAGCAGCATCGGCCATTACAGCATCGTTGATGATCGCGCCCAGGTAGACCGCAGCATCGTCTGGAACAACTCCTACGTGGGCGAGCGGGCCGAACTACGCGGGGCCATCGTTGGCTCATCCACCAGCGTCAAAAGCAAAGCCGTGATGTTTGAAGGCGCGGTAGTCGGCGATAACTCGGTTATTCAGGAAAGCGCCATCATTCAGCCCGGCGTCAAAATCTGGCCCAACAAAGAAATCGAGACTGGCGCAGTCGTCACCTCCAGCGTCATCTGGGGTTCGCAAGGGCGGCGCGGCCTCTTTGGGCGCTACGGCGTCACAGGCCTGGTGAACGTCGATATTACGCCGGAGTTTGCAGCCAAACTTGGCGCGGCTTACGGAGCCATCCTGCCCAAAGGCTCATGGGTCTGTGTAAACCGCGACGCCCACCGCACCCCGCGCATGATCAAACGCGCTGTCATCTCGGGCTTGCCCTCGGCGGGCTGCAACGTCAACGACCTGGAATCCGTGCCGGTGCCAGTCGCGCGCTACTATGTGCGCACCACTGACGCGGCTGGCGGAGTGCATATCCGCCTTTCGCCATATGACCCGCGTGTTCTAGACATCAAATTCTTCGATCAGCATGGCCTGGACATCAATAAGCCCACCGAACGCAAGATCGAAAACCTTTTCTTCCGCGAGGATTTCCGCCGCGTCTACCTCGATGACATCGGCGTCATCCAATACGCGCCAGAGGTCATCGAGCGCTACCGGAAAGGCTTTCTCAGTGTCGTCAATGCTGAAGCCACCAAAAAGCGTGGCTATCGCATCGTCGTCGATTATGGACATGGCAGCAGCGTGCTGGTGCTTCCACCCATCTTCAACAAACTGGGCTGCGATGTCATCGCCCTCAACTCCAGCCGGGACGAAGCCAAGTTTTCGCGCACCGCAGAAGAGTTCGAGCGCGATATGACCGTCCTGGCTTCGATCACCTCGACGCTCAATGCTGATCTCGGCGTGCGCCTGGATACCGGCGGCGAGCGTATCTATGTCGTTGATAATCGCGGGCGCGTGCTGGATGGCGGCAAGCTCCTGGCAGCGTTCACTGATCTTATCACCCGCTCGGTGCGCGGCGGCATTGTCTCCGCGCCGGTTACAGCGCCCAGTGCCATCGAGCAAGTGGCTCAGCGCAATGGCGGCCAGATGCTGCCCACCAAGGTCATGCCACATGCCTTGATGAGCGCAGCTGCGCGAGATAACGTCGTTCTGGTTGGCGATGGCGACGGTGGCTTTGTCATTCCCGCCCTGCAACCGGCTTTTGATGGCATGCTGGCCGTTGCTAAAATCCTTGAATTGCTGGCAACCTACGATGTGAAGCTCTCTGAGGTCGTCGATGATTTGCCACCATACTACCTCATTCGTACCAAGGTAGCCTGTCCCTGGGAATATAAGGGCAAGGTCATGCGCATCCTCAGCGAGCAATATCGAGAGCGTCGCCAGAAGCCTATTGATGGCATCAAGATCGAGCTTGGCGAAGAGTGGGTACTCGTTCTCCCCGATGCTGACCGACCACTCTTCCATGTCCTGGCCGAATCACGCTCGCGCGATTCCGCTCAGGCGCTGGCAGACAAATACGCGCGGGTAGTCAGCGGCTTGCAGCACTAATTGCCATCCGCAAACCAGCGCCAACAACAAAGAGGGAAGGTACGGGATCAGATTCCGTGCCTTCCCTTTTGCGTTATAGTTCCCCCAGGGAAGTCCTATCCATGATGCTCCCAGCAACTCCTCTTCGTTCTATTTGAAAGAGTCGTTTCGCACACTCGTTTCCGCACTGGCTGCACTGGCGGAAGCAGCCGGGCGCAGCATGAAAGGGGGCGCACTCATGCCTGAGCGGGTCCATTCGGCATGGCGGCGTATACTCGTGCCGCTTCTCTCCACCACGCTCATGTTGGGCATTGCCAGCATCATCGCCTTGACTGCCACGGTAGGTGCGCCGACGCTGCTCGGATATACCCCGCTGGCGCGTGCCTGCGGTCTGGCAAACACGCCCACCATGATTGCCAACAATGACCCGGCCATCCCGACGCCAGTCACCCCTAACTCGGACCCAAACCAGCCAGTGGGCTTTTTCCCCGGCGCGTACTATCGCGCCCAAAGCATCGATTTTACTGAAGACCTTTCAGCCGTGCCCAATGCCCCACCCAAAGACAGCATCAAATTTCGCTGGGATTTCGGCGACGGAACCTCCTATGCCTCCGGGGCCGAGCCAAAACACGTCTATCAACATGCTGGCTCCTTTGCCATCCGTGTCACCACATATGACAACGTCACCAATAGCTGGGTTGACTTCGACAGCGCCACGATCACGGTGCTGAATCAGCCCTTCAGCAACCCACCGGTTGCCAAAGCCACAGCGAATACCTCGCTGGTCGCCATCAACAACACCGTAGCGTTCGATGCCACCGGCTCAAAACCACTGGTTGGCACATCATTATCATTTGAATGGAACTTCGGTGATGCCACGCCGGATGGCATCGGGTCGCACGTCACCCACGTGTTTACCATCCCTGGCCGGGCGCTGGTCACGCTCATCGTCACCGATAGCCGGGGCGCTTTCAGCACTGCCGTCATCCCCATCACGATTGCAGTCTCCATCCCCCAAGTCCATCTTCAGATTTCGGCGACCACTGCCCAGATAGAACAGACCATTACCTTTGACGCCTCGCAGGTACAACTAAGCGCTGGTGACGAAATCACTCAATATAGCTGGGATTTCGGCGACCAGACGCCAAAACAAACAACCACCGCCAGCACTGTCACCCATCGATACACAAAATCAGGGCAGTACCATGTACAGGTTCAGGCTATCGACCAGCAAAATATCCCTGGAACCGCCAGCGCGACTATCACCATTCAAGCGGCTCAAGGCGCCGGTTCTGGCAGCAAAGGCCCATCCTTCACGCTCATTGGCCTGGGTCTGCTGATTGTCCTGGCAATCGGCGCGCTGTTCGTCTCTGCCATCTGGCGACGGCAGCCTTCGCCAGCCATGCAGGGTCACAGAACTGCCAGTCGCAGCGGAGCACAAAGACAGCGTGCTTCTGGAAACAATCCAGCGGCAGCGCGCCGACCACCAGCAGGGCGGCCACCAACTGATCAGATCAGAGGAATGCCACCCGCACAGGGCCAAGCCAGGCCACAACGGCCTGCAAATCCTGGCGGCATGTCCATGCGACCGCCAACGAGACCGCCATCCCAAAGGGCCGAGCGTCCATCATTCTATCGTGACGACCTCCCCGACCACTTCCAGAGGGATTAGCTTTCTCCATTGGAAGGACTGCCCCAGAGGACACAGCGAGCATACACTGTAAGTATGCTCGCTGTGTCCTCTGGGGAAAGCGCTCATTCTTCTGCTTACTCTTCGGCCAGCGGCCCGTGCAGCGCCTCGCCAAGCCCCTGCCGCCAGGTACGAGCCAGATCAACAACCGGAACGTGTAATGCCTGGCCCAGATGTAATTCCGACCCCCCAACGATGCCCAATCTGCTGACCGGAACACCTGCTGCTTCGGCCAACGCTTTCAGTTGGGGCCAGGCATCAACACCGAGCGAAACGATAATGCGCGAGGGCGCCTCGCCAAAGCAAAACGCCAACGTCTTCAGGTCAACCAGCCCAACGCTGCTGGAAGCCAGCAGGTCAGCCTCAGCGGTCATCCCAAGGTCGCCCCAGATGCAGCTTTCCGCCAGCGCCACCGCCAGCCCACCATCGCTGCAATCGTGGGCCGAGCGCAGCAGCCCTGCGTGATAAGCTTCCAGACACAGGCGCTGAACCGCTTTCTCGCGCTCAAGGTCAAGAGCGGGCGGGCGACCCGCCACCTGATGATGCAGCGCATGCAAGTAGCTGCTGCCTCCCAGGTCTTCGGGAACAGATTCCCAGGCTCCCAGCAGCGCGACCACATCGCCCGCGCGCTGGAACCCGGCAGGCATGGGCGTCTCGCCCTCCAGCAAGCCAACCATGCCCACCACCGGCGTTGGATAGATCGGCTGGCCGAAGCTCTCATTATAAAGGCTCACATTGCCACTGATAACCGGCGTTTCCAGCGCGCGGGCCGCCGCAGACATGCCCTCGATGGCCTGTTCAAGTTGATAGTAGACATCGGCTTTTTCAGGATTGCCAAAGTTCAGGCAATTCGTCAAGGCCAGGGGTTGCGCGCCCGTGCAGACCAGATTGCGCGCCGCTTCAGCAACCGCCCGCGCGCCGCCCTGATACGGTTCAAGATAGCACAGGCGCCCATTGCCGTCTGTCGTCAGCGCAATTGCCTTGCCGGTGAGATTGCCTTCCTCGTCACGCACACGCAGCACCGCCGCATCGCTGCCGGGCGGAATCAGCGTATTCGCCCCAACCATATGATCATACTGCCGGAAGACATCCCAGCGGCTGCACAGGTCAGGAGAAGCGAGCAACCCTAGCAGCACATCGTCGAGGTGGGCCGGAAGCGGAAGCTGAGCATAATCATATGCCCAACGCTGCTCCATCTCCGGGGCAGCGATTCCCTGTCGCACATAGAGCGGCACCTCATCGGTCAACAAGCCGGTGGGAATCTCGGCAACGACCTGCGCACCCTCGCGAATGCGAATCAGCGGCTCCTCAACCACCTGGCCGATGATGTCGGAGTGCAGCCCCCAGCGCGCAAAGACCTCTTGCACCTGGCGCTCGTTGCCACGCCGGGCAACGACGAGCATACGCTCCTGCGATTCCGACAGCATAATCTCATAAGGGGTCATGCCGCTTTCCCGCCGCGAGACATGCAGCACATCAATCTCGATGCCGCAGTCGCCCTTATGCGCTGTTTCCACCGAGGAACTGGTCAACCCGGCAGCACCTAAATCCTGCATGCCGACAATCCAGCCGGTATCCCGCAAGGCCAGGCATGCTTCGATCAGCAGCTTCTCAGTGAATGGATTGCCCACCTGCACGGCTGGCCGTCGCTCCTCCGAAGCAGCGTTGAGTTCCACCGAGGCAAAGGTCGCCCCGTGAATGCCATCGCGCCCAGTGTCGGCTCCCACCAGCAGCACCGGATTGCCCACCCCGCTGGCGCGCGCCGGAACAATCTTGTCTATTGGCACAATGCCCACACACATGGCGTTGACCAGCGGATTGCCAGTATATGCCTCATCGAAATAAACTTCGCCGCCAACGGTGGGCAGCCCTAGACAATTGCCATAGCCCGCGATGCCCGCGACCACCCCATGCAGAAGATAGCGATTGCGCGCCGTCGTGGGGGGTCCAAAGCGCAAGGAATCCAAAATCGCCATCGGGCGCGCGCCCATCGTGAAAATATCGCGCACAATGCCACCTACGCCCGTCGCCGCGCCCTGATAGGGTTCGATGGCGCTGGGGTGGTTATGGCTCTCGATCTTCATCACTACTGCCAGGCCATCGCCAATATCGACGGCCCCCGCGTTTTCTGCGCCCGCGCCCAGCAGGACTCGCGGGCCGCGCGTGGGGAAACGGCGCAAAAGCGGCTTCGAGTTTTTATAGCCGCAGTGTTCGCTCCACATCGCGCCAAATATCCCTAATTCAACCGCATTGGGCCGCCGACCAAGCTTCTGCACAATCTGTTCGTATTCGGCGCGCGTCAGCGCTACCTCATCAAGCGCGCGCTGGGGAATCTCCTCGGCAACGGATTCTTCAGGCATGATCTTCTGGCCTCTTTTCCTCGACTGGAGGGACGGATAGTGTACGTTCGCGCTCATAAATCACCATACCCGGGCCACCGCCCTTCATATGGCGCACATAGCGCTGCTGGGTATAATCAACCGGCACGCTGGTGCTGCCGCGTGCCTGGCTATAATAGGCTGCCAATCTGGCCGCTTCTTCTAGCGTGCGGCGCGGCACATCACGCCCACCCGACTTAATGATAACATGTGCACCCGGCACGCCGCGCGCATGCAGCCAGAGGTCATTGCCGCCCGCCTGGTGGAACGTCACTTCCTCATTCTGGCGGCTATTTTTCCCGATCAGCAGCAAAAATCCGTCTGCCGATTGCCGGCGCACTGCTGCTCCTACGGCATCTTGCTTGCCGCCTTTCTGGCCCTTGGCGCCCTTGCCAGCTTTTCCCTTACCACCCTTTTGATTACTTGCCTGGCGTTCCCGCTTCCCACGCAGATATCCTGCTGTCGCCACCTCCCTGCGCACCTGCGCCACTTCAGTGGGAGTCTCGGCCAGCAGCAAATCGGTGGCAAACTGCTCCAACTGCGACAGTTCCAGCCGATTGCGCTCAATCTGCTCGGGAATCTGCTGCCCCGCGCGGCGCAACTTGTGATATCGCGCAAAGCGCTGGTTGGCATTCTCCACGGCGCTGGCCTGGGGGTCCAGCGCAATCGTCAGCACCTCGGGTGCATCCGCTGAAGCAAAGGGATTGTCAATCACCAGACTGGTCTGCCCCGGCGCAACCTCCTGCCCAAACGCCAGCAGCATCTCGCCCTCCAGGCGCAGCCGTTCGCCCGACTGAGACTCCGACAGATCGCGCGAAAGCCGCTCCGCCTTGCGCAGACAGCGCTCTCGGTTACTCTGCAAAGCGCGCGCCACATCGGCCTTCGCGCCCTGCAACGCATCGCGCCACTCCGCGCCGCGATAATAGGCATCCAGCAGATCGTTGACGCGCTCAAAAGAGCGGTTCGGCCAGCCAGCATAGTGCCGCAGTTCATACACCGCAAAAGCGGCGGGCAGGTGGGTATCGGGTCTTTCTATCAAGATTGGCTGCCAGTTGCGCGGCTCCCGCAAAGAAGCCATCGCTTGCACCTGCTCAGCAACGCCCTCCCAGGGCGTATCAGCCTGGGCAACCGCCTCGCTCTCGCCCAAGGCGCGATAGACCGCCTCACGTGCCAGCAGCGGACTCAAGCCCATCACCTGTTCCGTCAGCACCTGCCAGAGCTTTGGCGTGTCAGATTTTTTGTTTCCGCCCGCAGCACCAAGATGCAGTTCATCGCCGCTCACCGTCTCCGGGTCGAGTCGCGGCACCTGCTGACCATTGAGTAGACGTTGCTGGGGCGGCGGATATTTATACGGCTCATGCGGCGCAATCACCCGATAACGATTCACTTCTGGCCCTACCTGCCGCAAACTCCCCAGGATCATTCCTGACGCATCGCGCAGCAGGATATTGCTTAAACGACCCATAACTTCTATAATAAGCCATACTCGGGGCGACGAAGCCTCATGCTGGTTTGTAGCTGATCGACGAACAAAACCGATTTCCACCAGGCGCTCCCAGCGCGGCTGCTGGACCGTTTCAACACGGCAGCCCTCCAGATGCTTGCGCAGGAGCATGACAAAGGGCGGAGGTTCAGCCGAAAGTTTTTTCGGTTTCTCAGCGGTTAGATGCAAGCGGGCAAGCTGAGGATGGGCAGAGAGATACAGCCATGGGCTGCGCGAGCCTGTCCAGCATTGAAGAGCAACCGCATGGGGCGTCGGCTGAATTACATCTTCAACGCGCGCGCCACCAATGAGCGTTTGCAGCTCATCGGCTAATGCACAGAGCGTCAGAGCATCAACATACATGCGTTCTCACCTCACTGCTGAAGTATAGCATGCGCTAACGGAGACGTGACTCATGACCAGCCAGCAAGAAGTGACCCCCGGCCTCCTCTTTGTGCTCTCGGCTCCCTCGGGAACGGGGAAAGATACTGTCATTCGCCGCCTGCGAGAACAGGGGCTGCCCATCCGTGTCGCCGTCACGGTGACCACCCGTGCGCCACGCCCAGGCGAGATCGACGGCGTACACTATTATTTCGTCTCACCAGATGCCTATCAGCGCATGCTGACAAATGATGAACTGCTTGAGCATGCTGAAGTCCATGGAAACTGGTATGGCGTGCCGCGCCGCCCGGTACGCGAATGGCTGGCCGCTGGAGAGGATGTGCTGCTCAAAATTGATGTGCAGGGAGCTGCCACCGTGCGTCAGAAAGTGCCCCAGGCCATCTTCATCTTTCTGGCCCCGCAATCCATCAGCGAACTCAATCGCCGTCTCAGCGCACGCCACAGTGAGACAGAAACCGAGCGAGCCAGACGCCTGGCCGATGCCTCCTATGAACTGACGCAGCAGACCTGGTATGACTACCGGGTGGTCAATCGGCAAGGCCATCTCGACGAGGCTGTGGAAAAAGTGAAAGCCATCATCACCGCCGAGCATTGCCGTGTCCACCCGCGCGTGGCACAGGTCTAGCGCTCCATCCTGGCAGTCAATACAGGGAGTGCTGAGCTATTCCCTGGCATAACACGCGCCAACCAGCCACAGGAGACATGCTTCCCGTGGCTGGTTGGCGCTAAGATGTATGCGTGGCGGCGAGGAAAGCTGGGGCTTGTTCCTCGTTGGGGTCACAGCACCTTCATCCGGGCAATGATGGCATCCGCCACCTGAGATGTTCCCACCGCGCTAGGGTCATCAGGGCGCGGCTTCAAATCATAGGTAACCGACTTCCCTTCGGCAATCACCGCAGACATCGCGGCTTCCAAGCGATTGGCAGCGTCTTTCTCATTCAGATAGCGCAGCATCAGCACACCAGAGAACATCATCGCCATCGGGTTCACTTTATTCTGTCCCGCGTATTTGGGCGCGCTGCCATGTACCGGCTCAAATACCGCGTAGTCCGTCCCGATATTCGCGCCAGGAGCCACACCCAGACCACCAATCAATCCCGCCGAAAGGTCGGAAAGAATATCGCCATATAGGTTGGGCAGCACCACCACATCGTACAGTTCTGGCTTCTGCACAAGCTGCATGCACATATTATCCACAATCCGGTCTTCAAACTGGATGTCGGGATAATCCTTTGCTACCTCTTGGGCCACAGACAGGAAAAGGCCATCCGAGAACTTCATGATATTGGCCTTGTGGACTGCTGTCACCTTCTTGCGGTTGTTCGTGCGCGCATAATCAAACGCGAACTTTACAATACGCCTGCTCGCTGGTACCGAGATAAACTTGATGCTGATCGCCGACTCTTCACTCAAATGGGTCTTGGTGGTCCGCTCAATAAAGTCGAGCAGTTCAGCCATCTCTGACGAGCCTTTTTGATATTCAATACCGGCGTACAAATCCTCGGTATTCTCGCGTACGATGATCAGATCGACATGCTCGTAGCGCGAGCGCAGCCCTTGATAAGACTTCGCCGGGCGCAGATTCGCATACAGGTCCAGGCTCTTACGCAAAGCCACATTCGCGCTGCGGAATCCTTTACCAACCGGTGTCGTGATTGGGCCCTTCAACCCAATCTTGGTCTTTTTGATCGATTCGATCACTTCATCGGGCAACACCGTGCCCTGCTTTTCAAAGACTTCCAACCCCGCCTGTTGAACATGCCAGGTAAACTGAACCCCTGTGGCCTCCAACACCCGCCGGGTTGCCTCGGTAATTTCCGGCCCGGTGCCATCGCCGGGAATAAGCGTTACATCGTACGGCATCCAATCCTCCCTATGAAATCAAAGTGTTTACTAGGGCGGGCACTGCTCCTGGGCTTCAAGGCTCGGTAATGCGGTCTCACGCGCCCATCGTCACATCATTGGGCGACGGCGGAACGGTCAACAAGAACGGAGCCGCCATGCTCAGAATGTTTATCAATGGGGGGATTATAGCATAATATTTTTCAGAAAGCCGGGAGAGGTCACCGAGACGCTCTCTTGCAATGGACGAAATGTTCATCAGCATCAACACAATGAGGCCAGATGCCGGAGAGAAGGGACTTTCCGGCATCTGGCCTCATTGCAAGGAAGGAAGGGAACAGGGAGGAAGTATCTCATCCGCGGGGATGGCTATCACGCTCCATGCCTGGCGAGCAACTGCGCCGCGAACAAGATCAACGCCGCAGCGCTCCATGCCTGGACGGCGCAAGCCTGCGGATACGCTTGCAGCGTCTCTAGCTTGTGCAAATCGGGAGAGCCGCTTTGCCCATTGGAACCATCATCCCGCGCAGGCGGCACAACACAGTACAATTCCACAGGCGTACCAAAATGTTCGATGGCCGCTATGTTCCGGAGCGCAATCACGCGCGCATCAGCATATCTGCCCATGTGCCAGAGCGCGGCAGCAGTAATAGCATTATCAAACGGCCAGATGCTCCCACGGTGATAAGACATGGGATCAAAGGCATAGGAGTGTGATGACAGCGTGCGCACACCCCAGGCCGTTAGAAGATCATCACGCAGCAGCCGAGTCGCCAGCGACTCAGCAGTCTTCGGCTCCTTCAGCGCGGCGCACCACAAGAGATGCCCCATATTGGAAGAAACCAATGGAACAGGCCGCTTCTCTCGTGTCAAAACCATCGCCAGGCAGCCCTCTTCAGGCAACCAGAACTGCATCAGACGCTGCTCCAGCAGCACTACACGCGCGGCAATCTGCTCTTGCAGTACCTGCTCTGCTCCGCGTGCCTGGAGGATAGCCAGCATAGAACGGAAGGCGGAAAGAGCATATCCCTGCACCTCTATCCAGGCAACCGGTGGCTCCGGCCAGCTTCCGTCCTCCTGAATCAGCGAATTGCTGCTATCTTTCCAGACTTGATTGCGCAGACCCAACCCACGCGGCTGGCGCGGCTGGACCTCGATCAAGCCATCCCCATCAACATCGCCGTACTCCAGCGCCCACTGCAAAGCTGCCAGCACATGCTCCCAGAGGCTTTCGACTACCTCGCGCCCCTCTGGGACCTGTTCCCAGATCATCCCAAGCGCCATTAGATAAAGATAGGTGCTATCAACTGCGCCATAGTAACGACCTTCATACAGCGGCCAGTGACTTTGCGCATCCTCCCCCTGAAGATGGGCTGGAACCTCCGGCCAATATTCATGCACAATCTTGCCTGGCTGCTCCTCATTCTCCGCGCGATCTTCGACTCCCTGCGTCGCCGAAAGCCGCTGTAAATTCGTCACGGCAAGGTTTGCTGCCCAGTGGTTCAAAGCTTCATCGGCAGGACGCAGCCGTGTGGCTTCCAGCGCGAGCATCATGGTAAGTAGGGTGTCGCGGCCAAAAAGGGCATGATAATGGCCCGCCGCGCTGCTGGCCCGCAAGCCGATGGGGGTCTGCAATTCATCCAACCAGGCGCGCCCGCGCTGCAACCATGCCTCCAACGTTTGCTCGCCTGGTGATGGCGCTCCAAAGGTGGTCGTCATGCTGTTCTCTCTGCTCTCATTCCAGAATGGGCTGCTTATGGGCAGGGCTTTATCGTCCGGCCAATCCGGAAGTCGAAATGCCCTTGATAAAGTATCGCTGGAAGATAAAGAAGATGATCACCAGCGGGAGAAGATTGACTGCAGCGCCTGCCAGCAACAAATTGTAGGCGATGTAGTTCTGGTTGCCAAAGTAGGCCAGGCCCACCGTCAGCGTGTAATTCTGCTGACTCGACTGGACAATCAGCGGCCAGATGAAGTCATTCCAGGCTCCCTGAAAGGAGAGAATGGCGACTGCGGTGATGGCTGGCCGCGCCAGAGGCATAATGATCTGCCAGAAGATGCGGAAACGCGACGCGCCATCGATCATCGCTGACTCTTCCAATTCCCTGGGCAAACCTTTGAGAAACTGGGTCATCAGGAAGACCATCGTGGGCTGCGCCATCGCCGGAACAATCAGCGCCGGAAGGCTATCGGTCAGGCCGAGTGATGTTGCCACCAGAAACTTCGGAATCAGAATAAGCTGCGAGGGAATCATCAAGACTGCCAGCGTCAACGCAAAAAGAACGTTCTTGCCAAAGAACTCCATCCGCCCAAATGCGTAGCCAGCCATCGACGCCAGCAGCACGTTTAACACCGCTGTGCCGCTCGCATAGATGAGCGAGTTCACAATATAGCGTGGGAATAGATCGGCACCGCTAAAAATCTGCTGATAGTTGCTCAGCGTCACAGGATGCGGAATCAGGCTTGGCGTCAAGACATCCGCATACGTCTTGAAGGACGAAATCAACGCGAACACAAACGGTCCCAGCGAAAACAGGCTGTAGAAGATCAAGATCACGTACAGCAGCAGATACCAGGTACGCTGCCGCACGGGCACCCCATTGTCGACCTCGATATGCGAGCGAACCTGTGCCTGAGGAGGTGCCTGACTGATGGTTGCTGCCATGCCTCACCTGCTTTCTGCTAGTATTGGATGTTCGTATCAATGAAGCGTCGCTGAAGGATGGTGAAGAACAAAATCACCACAAAGAGCACGACCGCCTCAGCACAGGCGCGGCCCATGGCGTGGTCCGCAAACGCCGTATTATAAATCTCCAGCACAGGCGTGAGCGTGCTCTTGAGCGGCCCGCCGCTCGCTCCGCCCATCAGATAAGACTGGTCGAACATCTGGAACGACCCGATGGTGCCCAGCGCCGTAACCAGAAAGGTCGTTGGGCGCAGCAGCGGCAGCGTAATCTTGCGTGTAATCTGCCAGGCATTCGCGCCATCGACCCGCGCCGCCTCGTACAGATGATCAGGGATATCCTGCAAGGCCGCCAGATAGAGCAGCATGAAGGTGGGCGCAGTTGTCCAGATATTCAGCAGCATGATCGACGGGAGCGCCGTAGTCGGATCATACAGCCAGGGCGGGCCATGAATCCCCACCAGGGAGAGCAAATAATTAATGACTCCTTGAGAGTTATAGAGCCAGATGAAGATGAGCGAGATAGCAACTGAGGAGGTCAATGCTGGCAGATAAAACGCGGTTCGGAAAATCCCACGGCCACGCACCTTCTGATTGAGCAGCAGTGCCAGCGCCAGCGCCAGCACCGTCTGAAGGATCACCACTCCAACGGTGTAAAAGAGGATATTTTTCAGGCTGATGAAAAAGTCGCCGGAATGCGTCAGGTCGTACCAGATATGCTCGTAGTTCTTGAAACCGTAAAAGATCGGGTCTCCGAAGCCAAAGTCCAGGTAAAAGAAACTGAGATAGAAGGCATAACCGGTGGCAATCAGCGTAAACGTGGCAAGGATGAGCAGATAAGGAGCCAGAAAGCCGTAAGCCGTAAGCGTCTCGCGCAGCTTCCGCCCCATGCTTCTCTTGGGCTTGCTCTTTCTGGCGGTTCCTGAGACATGTAGTGCCCCTTGCATACTTCATGCTCCTTTGGAGGTTGGCAAGAGCAGCAGCGGATGATACCACTGCTCTTGCCAACAGACAGGTTTACAGTGCTCGGCCCCGATATGGAAGCCGAACGTTGTATCAGGAAGCGCTACGGGGCTTCGTTCTGCTGAATCCAGGTATTCACATTCTGGGCGGCAGTATTCAGCGCATCCTGTACTGATGACTTGCCGAGCATGATGGCTGTGAGCGCGTTGGCAACTTCGGTATGCACTTCGCTGTCGGCTGCGCCATAGAAGTCAGCCGTCCCATAGTTCGCGCCCTGCTGCAACACAGCAACACCAGGATTCTGCTGGAAGTACGGATCATTGGCAAGAGACTTGATGGTCGGCAGCGCAAACCCATCGCGCAGCACATCGCCTTGATGCCCCGCGCCCGTCAGGAACTGGATAAGCTTCCAGGCTGCATCAGGATACTTCGTCCCCGAATAGGCTGCCCAGGCATTCGTATAGAGCAGGTTACCGCGTTTGCCATCGGGAGCCATCGGCACCGGCGCGATACCATATTGCACATTGGGGAAGCTCTGGGCCATGAACGGAATCATCCAGCCACCTTCAAAGGTCATTGCAACCTCTTGCTTGCCAAAGGCATCGCCGTCCCAGCCAGCGCCAACATCGCCAGGCTGTACGCCAGTCTTGCCCAGTTGGAATGAGGTATAGAAGTTGGCCGCAGTAATACCTTGCTGGCTGTTGAACGTCGCCTGCTGCCCATTATTGGAAAGCATCTGGCCGCCGTTGGCAAAGAGGAAGGCTCCCCAGCGCGAAGCATCGGCAGGCAACGCAATGCCATAGGTCTTTCCATGGGACAACTTTTGCGCCGCGTTCTGCAAATCAGTCCACGACCAGTTAGAAGGATCACCCAGGCCCGCCTGCTGGAACATGGTCTTGTTATAGAATAGGCCCAGCGAGTTCCAGTCCTTGGCAATACCATAGACAGTACCATCGGCGCAATCAAACGGCTGCATCAACGAGCCGTAGAAATCTGATGCCGGGACGTTATCGCGCGCCATATAGGGGCTGAGATTCAGCAGCTTACCACCTTTGATGTATTCCTGCGCCATGCCCGGCTGGAGATAGAAGACATCAGGTACATTGCCTGTAGCAACGTCGGCGCGCATCTTGGTTGGGTAATCACCAGGGATGATTTGCCAGGTGATGCTGATATCCGGGTTCTGCTGCATGAACTGATTGAGCGCCTGCTGAACCAGCGAATCCTCAGCCGGGCTGGAGGACCATCCGGCAACGGTCAAGTGAATCTTGCCACTGACCGGACTGGCGGCAGTGGTATTGGTTTTGGTGGGGCAGGCATTCAGGGCATTAGTCGGACCCTTCCCCCCGGACCCTGTTCCGGTATTCCCGCCACTGCTCCCACATGCTGCCAGCAGAACGACGAGACTGAGCATGCTTGCCATGCCCAATGTACGCCAGAAACGCATTTTCCGAGGCAGTTCCATGTGTTTCGCTCCTTTGTGTGGTGTGGTATGTCGGCACCATCGCCGACCACTTCTGCAATGCCTTGGGATAAGTGCAACAATCACTTCATTTTTTGCGCACGCACCTCTCTTCTCCTTGCCCTCCTTGAATGCAGGATTACCGAGCAAGCTGATCTGGTCAGAACACCATCATTTCAATCAGGCAGTTTGCTATTGCTGATCTCTCGACCAGGAAACGCATAGTTCATAGTGAGTGAACCCGTGCCGGGCGGGAGCCAGCCAGGTCTGCCGACCCTCGCTTTCGACGGACTGCGTAGGCCGCAGCGTTACCGCTTCGCCATTTAAGGTTGCCTCACTGATAGAAGCGCCGACAGGTAAGGCCGCGCCAAGCGCAATCTTCCAATCCGCAGCAGTCATCTCCACCTTCACGCGGAGGCCATTGGGGAGCGCCACAAGCTCTACTTCCGCCTCCGCATCCCCCAGGGGAAGAGCGCTCAAACGCGCTGAAGGCCAGGCATCTGGTAACTGCGGGACGCACATGAGATGCCGAGTCGCCACATCCGGGCGCAGGCCAAAGAAGTAATGAACGACGGGCCAGACAATGCCATAGTTTGACCAGAGTTGCAAGAAGCACCCGCCGTCGCCGCTCTGATGCGCATCCGGCGCATATTCGCTCAGTGTCCCTGGCATCTGCACCCCAAACGCCGCTGCCATCCGCTGCATCACCCCAAGCGCCTGCTCAGCACGCCCATAGCGGGCTTCTCCAACAGCCAGCGCACCGGTAGGCAGCGTCATGACACGCCGATTCGTCGCGGCATTCAAGACGATGCCAGCGGTTTCAGTCCATTCCGGCGTTTCCAAACGCGCGAGCAGTTCAGCAGCCTGCTCATATTCCGGCAACCCGGCATCTGCCGCCAGCGCCTGTACCATATGGTACAGCAGCCAGGGACGACGCAGCGCATCAGCGCCTGTACGTCGGTCTTGCACCAGGGTCTGGCGGAGTAATTCCACGCTGCTGCGCGCTGACGCATCGGGCCTTGGCAACGCCTCAAGCCGCTGCTGAAGCTGCGCCAGATCAGCGCGAGAGGCCCATATGTCCCCAAACAGTCGCTCTTCGGGCAGCCACCAATCTTCACGCAGATGCTTTCGCAGCTTATTCGCATGGGTGTGCAGACGGGTCTCCACTTCAGGCTGACCTAGCTCGATGGCAAGGGCTGCAAACAAATCAAGCGCCTCGACCAGATAGGCAGCAACATCCAGCGTCTGCAAGCCAGCCGACATTTCAGGCGTCTCAACAATGCTCGCGCCGCGAGGCACATACTCGCCTGGCTCCAGGCAGGCGCCCAGCGTCCACTCTTCAATTCCTCGCAAGCAGAAAGGGAACAATTCTTCGAGCAGACTACGATCTCCGCTCCAGCGATAGGTATGATAGAGGGCGCGCGCAAAGAGCGGCGTCTCAACGAGGTTGCCAGGATGCGCTACCAGCCCAGGCGAGACAATCTCATGCGCGACTGCGCCTGTTTTATTCGTTTGCTGGCTCAGTGTGGCAAGCGTGCGCAGGCTGGCGCAGGCATCCTCCGTCTGTCCAGCAGGCAGCATCGGCAGGACCCCATAGGCCAGGTCACAGCCAAACCACCAGGGAAACTCAGGAAGCCCGGCCATTGCCGCGCGGCCCACGCCTGGCACGTCCAACATCAGCATCGCGGCCCACGTCTTGGCCCAGGCAAAAACCTGATTGAACTGCGCATCTGGCGACTGGAGAATGCAGCGAGTAAAGGGTTGCCGGAAGCGCTCCCTTGCCTCGCGTTGCGCCTCATCCAAAGAGCGCATGCGCACGGCTTCCTTCGCTGCGCTTTCAAAACGTGCTGCGTCTCCAACAGGCCGCGCCAGTCCGGCAAACACCGATGCCGCGCTTGTGGTATCAGAACCAACGCCAGCGAGCAAAAAGCGCAGGTGTACCGGTTGGGTCTGAGACGCCTGGCAGCGATACCAAAGTGCCCCGCCTGTGCCCTGCCCGCTGGTGTGCTCCGGTCCCCACACATCTTTGCCGCTGTTCCACGCAATCGGCATCTGGTCCGCGCCCACACAAACCTGCCAAAGAGGTTGCCGCGCGTCATGCAGCAGCAAAGCGCCCAAAGCGTCATCATAGGTGGCAACATCCTCGCCATCCGTCCAGCCCAGGCGCTCTTCAGCCAGCCAGGCACCATGCAAATCGCTGCGCACCGTCATACCGCAGGCCAACCCCGGCACATCACCCCAGGTGGCGCCGGGATGCTGACTAATCGTCACATCGACAATCAACACAGGCTCATCCGGCACGACCCACTCGCGCCGCTCCACAGACAGCCCCAGCGCTGGCATCACATAGTGAAGCGTCACGCCATCTTCAGCCATACGCCAGTTCTCTGGAGCCGTGAGCCAGTGAATTGCCTGCCCCTGCGCTTGCAATCCCAGCCAATAACCATCTAGCAGCTTGAGTGGGGGCGCCCAGACGCCGCCCATCTCCTTGGGCTGATGCTCTCCACGGTCTGGAAAGCCTCCCGCAAGCGTCGCTATGCTATAGAGGCGGGTGCCGCAGACAGCATACCAGCGCTGATCATCAACGTCTGTCTGAAGAGAAGGCTGCGCGGCATCTCTGCTAAGAGCGCTAGAGGCCATGTTGTCACCTGTCGAGAAACTGTCAGTCTATTCAGGAACCCTGGGTTGAGGCTCGTACGATCAGTTCAGGCTGCAACAAAATATGCGTTTCCGGCGGTGGTGCCCCCGTCAGAAGGTCGATAAGCAATTGCACTAACAAATGCCCCACGTAATTGACAGGCTGGCGCAGGCTTGTCAAGGGAGGGGTGAGATAGGTTCCCAACCCCACGCCATCGAAGCCCATCACTGAAAAGCTCCGACCAACCTGCCGCCCTGCATCGCTGGCAGCGCGCATAGCCCCAACAGCCAGCACATCACTGATAGCGAAAATAGCCGTTGGGGGCGTCTCCTGGCTGAGCAGGCGCTCGGTAAGTGTGTAGCCATCCTCTTGAGACATCCCACTGAGCAGGCAAAGCTGCGGGTCATAGGGGATATTAGCTTTCTCAAGGGCATCACGATAGCCCGTGCGGCGCTCGCGCTCCCAGAAATAGGTATCGCCTCCCCCGATAAACGCGATGCGTCGATGGCCCAGGCTAATCAAATGTTCCATCCCAATCCGCGCGCCTGTGCGATTATCAACCTCTACCCAGGGAGAGGGATAGCGGCGCGCATCGCGCAGCTCCTCAGCAGGACGACCAAATAACACATGTGGATAGCGACGCGCGCTCAGATAATCCAGGCGTGGGTCACTGGGCCGCAAATCGGTCAGGATAAATCCATCGGCGTGATGCCCACCCAGAATGCGCTTATAAACATTGAGTTCAAATTCGCCCTCTTCGGCCCGCGCCAGCAGCACATCATAATGGCGGCTAGCCGCTTCATCGGTAATACCTGCCAGGAGTTCGACCAGAAAGGGGTCCGTTCCACCAGCGCTCAAATTGAGGGCACGCAGGGAAAGCGCGATAGTATCGGTTTGCGCGCGATTGAGTCGCCTGGCACTGGCATTGGGTACATAGTTAAGCTGCGCAGCCAGCCGCTGAATGCGCTGGCTGGTTTCGGTGCCAATAGCTGGGTCGCCTCGCAGCGCGCGAGAAGCAGTCGATTTATTGACACCAGCGGCACGAGCGATTTGTGCCAGCGTGGGTCGTGCAACCAGTTGTGCCGTATCTAGTTGGTTGTTAACCTTGTTTGCCATAGCCTTGCTCCTGCAATCATAGGGGCCGCAGAGAATGACCTGGCGCATCTATTTGTTACGGTACTTACGCAACCGGTTGCATTATTTATAACATAGCCGAGTTTCCCTGTCAAGGGGTCTTCAAAACCTGCTCACTCACACGGGCAGCGTGGTACACTGGAAGAGAGATTCTGCCAACCCCCCGGCAGAAGAAAGGCTTGCCTCATGCAACCAGATGTATGCCCAACTTGTGGCGCGATGCTCTCAGAAGTATCACCTGCCTGCATCGCATGTGGCAGACAGACAAGCACACCGCTCCAGCAGACCCTTGACCATCCTGGCAGACGAGCATCTCTGAAATCTGGTATCTCGCGGCGCAGAGTCCTGGCAGGCATTGGATTGACAGGTCTGGCAGCGAGCGGAGGAGCCATCTGGTTAGCGCTGCACAATTCCTCAGCAGGGCCAGAGCATAGCGACGCCACCTCGCCGATTACTTCAAGCCAGCCAGCCATAACCCCCCTGCTGATCTATCGAGGGCATGCATCCTTCGTCACGAATGTTGCCTGGTCACCAGATAGCCAACAGCTTGCTTCATCCAGCGGAACACAAATCCAGGTCTGGCAGGCCGAAACCGGAAAAACGCTCGCCACATATCACGATCATACGGCGGCAGTGGACGCGCTAGCCTGGTCACCCGATGGCACACAGATCGCTTCGGTAAGCAACGATCAGACGGTGCGCATCTGGGAGGCCGCAAGCGGAAAGACACTAACTTTCTACCGGGACTCAACAGGGTGGCTAGGCGCGGTTGGCTGGTCGCCCAGAGTGACCAGCCAGGGTACACAGCCATTATCCCGCATCGCTTCTGGTGGAGCAGATCACCAAGTGACCGTTTGGGAAGCTGCCACCGGAAAGGTTCTTGCCGTCTATGCTGGTCATACCAACGATATAGACACGTTGGCCTGGTCGCCATCAGGCAACTCTATCGCCTCTGGCAGCGAAGACACCACTGTGCAAGTCTGGGAGGCCGCAAATGCGAAGAGACTGCTGACTTATACCGGCCATTCCAACGAAGTTCATTCGGTGTCCTGGTCGCCTGATGGGCAACAGCTTGCCTCAGGAGCCTTTGACCGAACAGTACAGGTCTGGGACGCGCGCACTGGTAAGCAGCAGGTAATCTATGGGGGGCATTCTGATGTCGTCTGGTCTGTCGCCTGGTCGCCTGATGGGCAGCGCATTGTCTCCGCTGGTGATAGCACTGCTCAGGTGTGGGGCGCAGCCAACGGGCAGCAAATTGAGGTATACATGAACCACCACGCACTGGTGTTTGCAGTTGCCTGGTCACCTGATGGCACACGTATCGCCTCCGGCGGAGGCGATACGACCGTACAAATCTGGCGCCCACCTATAGGGAAGTGAGAAGCCCGAAAATGAACCGCCCAACTGCTATCGCCATTGACAGCGTAGCAGCGGCGTGCTATTCTACAGAGGCATTGTCTCGATTGAGGAGGGCTTTGCATGCTCTCCTCATCTCAATACATCCCCAACTTGAGGAGAGGAGGTGCAGGTATATGGTAAAAATTCGCCTCATGCGTACCGGCATGAAGAAGGCCCCATCCTATCGGGTCGTCGTAGCAGATGCGCGCTCGCCACGTGATGGCCGTTTTGTCGAAATTATCGGCTGGTATAATCCGCGTACCGAACCATCAACTATCACTATCGACGAAGAAAAAGCGCTAAAATGGCTGTCAGTTGGCGCTCAGCCAACCGATTCCGTGCGCTCGCTGCTTGATCGCGCTGGCATTAACGCCAAATTTCAGCAGAAAAAAACCACAGGAGCGTAATGGATACGCTCCTGTGGGAGTGCAGATTTATTCTATCGACCTGGCCCATTGCAGAAAGCTGCTTTCACTATGCGTAAGCTGATTGAATACATTGCCAGATCGCTGGTTGACCATCCTGAAGCAGTCCAGGTGCGCGAAGTGCGCAATGACCGTTCGGTGCTGGCACTCGAACTGCGGGTCGCGCAAGAGGACTTTGGCAAGGTCATTGGCCGCCAGGGACGGGTCGCCAAAGCGATGCGCAGTTTGCTGCGCTCCGCTGGGGCCAAACAGGGAAAACACACCTCGCTTGAGATCGATGAGCGACCACCTCTCCACACCCCCTGAGCCATCGCCTGATGCGAGGCAGCGTCATCGAAGCCAGAGGCCAACAGCGAAAGCATCAGGGAGCGAAGAATGGGTCACGATTGGGCAAATTGTGGCCCTCTTCGGCATACGCGGCGATGTCAAAGTCCTTCCCCAAACCGATATCCCCAACCGCTTCAGTCAGCTATATGATGTCTTTCTTGGCCCCACTCATCAAGGATTCCGCATTACCAAAGCCAACGCCTACCGAGAAAACATGATCTTGCTGCATCTCAAGGGGATTGAGGACGCCAACGCCGCCGAACCGCTCATCGGCCAGGACATCACAATTCCCCTCGCAGAAATCCCTGCCCTGCCTTCCAATCACTACTACATTCATGATCTGATCGGTTTACGTGTTGAATCCCCCGCAGGGCAGCACCTGGGCACGATCACCGACATCCTGACCACCGGAGCCAACGATGTGTATCTCATACGCGAAGCTGCCTCTGGTCGCGATGTCATGGTGCCAGCAGTCAAAGAAATGGTAAAGCGTGTGGATATTCCGGCAGGAATCATGATCATCGATCCCCTTCCTGGCCTTTTCGATGATCGCTTTGAAGAAGCTCGCTAGCTTTCAGGAACGTGTGCGGGCGCGACCGCAGCAGGAATCTTTTCCAAAGCCTCCACCACTGCTTTGGGATCAAGCGCCTGCTTGAAGAACACCACCGGCCCGGGCAGCCCATCCAATCGCTCGCGCTCATGCCTGCCCACATGGAGTTCTGCGTTCAGCGCCACCACCAAATCGCTGCGCCCCGCTGCCGCAAGCTTCATAAACTTGCGGCGCAGATATTCTGGCCGCCAGTAGCCGACAATCTCTAACAGCGCCGTGCGTCCATCCTCGCGATGCCGAAAGCGAAAATCAGGGATCAGCACCATCTGTCCCAGATGAATAATTTCGGTTTCGCGCTCCAGCCGCCAGGGGCTATCCAATCGCGCAAAACGCTCGGCAAACGTCCGCTCCAGCGCTGAATCATACAACGGCTGATCTTTATAATGCGAAACTAGCGTCGTTGTCGCGCTGTCCAGCACCAACCAGCGCGTTTTGCCATCAGGCTCTTGCAGTTCGGCCTTCATCCGCCACTTCGTACACCACAAGAGCGCTGGCAGAAAGACCGCCATATCCAGGCCATAGCGCGTGGTGCAGTGCAGCACACTCGCCGGCCCGTCAAGCTCGATTTCATAGCCCTGCTCAGGGTCGCCGGTAATCTGGTGAATCAGCCGATGAAACTTGATCAGCCGGAAAAGCTGCTGATAGCGGGCGGGAATGTTGCGCTCGGCCACCAACTGCATGCGTACACAGCGATACAGCGCGCCCTGCGCCTGTGCCAGATTATAGCGCTCCAGCAGCCAGCGCGGCGAGGGCGCATCAAATGATTGCAAGCGCTGCTGATCGCGGCGGTCAGCGAACAGGCCAGCAGCCACCTCTTCGGCCTGTACCTCGCGCTCCAGTTCAGCCGTTAGTGCGGCAGCCACCTCCGCGTGAATATCCAACGCTGTCACCGGCGTCAGCATGCTCGACGCAAGGCTCAGGGGGTGCTGCTCAGCCGCCGCCAGAAAGATACGCCGCCGCAGTTCAAACGATGGCAAAGGTGTGGGCGGCGGCGCAAACTCCGCGCGCTCATCGCCTAGCAGTTTGACAAGCCCACGTGGGATGCGAAACGCCGGCGAAACGCCCACAAAATCGGCCAGTGCGGCATTCAGCACCTCGCGTCGCTCGCCAACGTGGCGGGCATAAAGCTCGATCAGCGCCTCTGCCAGCCGCACATTGGCCGGGTCTTCCGGGTCCAGGCGAAAGGGCACGACATGATCGCCCTCCCGTCGCGTCATCACCAGATCAGAGGTCAGCATGCTTTGGTCCTTCTCTATTGCTGGAAAGCGTCGCTATTCCTGCTCCGGTTCTTCCTGCTCCGGTCCCGTCTCTGATGCCGATGCTGGCTGCTCCGGCAAGCCCCAGATGCCCACTTCATATGATGCCTTCGACTCTGCAACCTTCTTGGAGCGGCCATCAATGCCAAGCTGCTGCCAACGCTTGCGCCCCTTGAACGGGGTCACATTCCCATCATCCGGCTCCTGCTCCATGCGTTTCTGCCCAGCCTGGTAGGCCGGGTTGCGCCCGCGCCGCCGTGCCGTCTCTTCCTCGCTGGTCTGGCGCGCCACCACTTCATACAGTATCGCCTGGCGCTTGTCAGGGCTGCGGCGCAGGATGCGCCCCAACCGCTGCACCGCCTCGCGCACAGACCCGCTGCCCGAAAGCAGAACGCCAACTGCTGCCGCTGGCACATCGATACCTTCATCCAGGACATGCGACGCTACCAGCGCCCGCAGTTTTCCGGTGCGAAACAGGCTCATCCACTCGGTGCGCTCGCGGGCGGGCGTCTCATGGGTAATGACCGGCAGGAGGAACCGCTCCGAAACCTCATAGGCCGTCGCCGTATCATCGGTAAAGATCAACACCTGCTCGCGGGGATGCTGCTGGAGCAGTTCCGCCAGCACCGCCAGCTTTGTTTCTGCGCCCTTCGCCAGCAAGCGCCGCTCGTGATGCGCCAGCAGCGCGCGACGCCCCTCGGCGCTGCCCGCGCTGGCGCGCAGAAACATTTCCCAGCCGCCAGGCGCGCCCAGCTTGATGCCGCGTGCCCGCAAAAAAGCGTCGCGCTCCGCCGTCAAGGCTTCGTAGCGCACGCGCTCCTCATCCGTCAAATCAACCGCGATGCGGCGAATCTCGTAGGGCGCCAGTGTATCGCCCTGCAACTCATCAGCCGTTCGACGATACACAATTGGCCCAACCACCTCACCCAGGCTTGGCGGCAACTCACCATCGCTGCCCTCTGGCGTTGCGGAAAGGCCCAGCCGCAAAGGCGACAGCAAGAACTGCGCAGCCTGGGTATAGGTGCTGGCTGATAGCCTGTGGCATTCATCAAAAATAACCAGGCCCCAGCGATTGCCCCAATGATCGAAGTGGCGATAAGCCGAATCATAGGTTGCCACAACCAGATCATGATCGGCATCCAGCATGCCATCGCCCATAATCCCAACCGCCATACCAAACGTCGTCGTCAGCACCGAGTGCCACTGCCGCAAGAGTTCACGGGTATAAACCAGCACCACTGTGGGACGTCCGGCAGCCGCCATTGCCAGCGCGCCCACATGCGTCTTGCCCGCGCCCGTCGGCAACACCACCACGCCACGCATGCCACCCTTTTTCCAGGCGTTGAGGGCTTCGGTTTGATGGGCATACGGACGTTCAGGCGCAGCGATCAAATGAAATGCTACCGGCGCATAGAGAGGTGCCTGGTCAAGCAGCGCCACGCCAGCCCGTCGCAAGCCCAGCACCACATCGCGATACTGATAGGCAAACGCGCGATACGCGCCCACGCGGCCATCAAAGACACACCCTTCTGGCAACCATACTGGCCGATCATGCGGTTGATCGACAGCAGGCGCGGAAGTATCCTCGATCAGCAGCGTGCCACGCTCAAAACGCAGCCGTACTGTCGGCTCAACAGCCGGAGCAGATGGAAGAGGAAAAGGCCGCTCAGATGTTGTCTGATCCATGCGAACGTACCGCGCTATCGGACCTGGTTTATGAGAGACAACGCTCCACAACAGCAAAAATCAGGTTCTTTCATTGTAACTCTTCTTAAACATTTGTACAAGAGCTACACCGCTGCCATTTCAAACCTCGATCTGCATCGCTCTGGCAGAGGCAGAGCAGACGTGATACAATGCCTCTACTATCCTGGGTGCGCGCCGATGGCAGGCGGCCTGGAGCAGCATTGACAGCAATCCCCTTGCGAGAAAGGAGCAGGGCCTCGTGTATCGATTCAAAACATTCCGTAGCGGGGATTGCAACGGCGACATCCAACTGCTCGAAGCAAAAGTCAACGCCTGGATTGAAGCAGACCACCCACGCATTCGTCTGATGTGCCAGACGCCTCTGGGCGACGAGGTCCTGTTGAGCTTTGCATTCGAGATCATTTCAGAGGTTGATGACCAGCCAGCCCTTTCCATTACCGCTGTCCCGGAGGTGTTTCAAGACACGCTGGAGGACACACCGCTTGACCCCAATGAGCCGCCACCAGTGAATGGCGAACTGAACAAGGAACGGTAAGCGTGTATCTTATAACCTGCTGATGAATACACCACACATTGTCTATAGCACTCCTGATGGCGGTGTCGGCGAAGAGCCGCGCCTGCGCCCCATTGACTATGCTGGCCGCCCTCTGGAACGCGATGATCTGATTCCTTTGCCTGAAGGCGCCACGCTTTCCATGCTGCCCCAGCGGCTCGCCTGTGGGCTGACAAGCGACGGGCGACGAGCCACCATTCCTGCCAAAAAGGGCTGGGCGTTGGCCGCCCTCCTGCCCATTGGCTATACGCGCACGCGCCTTCCTGGCTACACGAAAACTCCCGAAACAGAGCCGCTACCCTTCTTCGGCTATACTGCCGTGGCCGCCATCGACGGCCAGATGTACGTCGCCGCGCTTGCCACCGATGACCCCAGCAAATGGCATCCAGACGCCTTTCAGCGCAAGCAACTGCAGCGCCTGGTGCAGCAGCGTTTGGCATCCGAACCAGAAAACCGTGTTCTGGCGCATCACGCGCACTGCGCGCTCGATTACGCCTGCCCCACCGCCAGTAACCTCTTCTTCAAGCGTTGGGAAGGCGCTGTTGCCGTCTCGCCGGGTTGCAACGCGCGCTGCATCGGCTGCATCTCCAAGCAGGATGAGGAAAATCTCGTCTCGCCGCAAGATCGTCTGACCTTTCTCCCAATCGTTGAAGACATCGTTGCCGTCGCCGTCGCCCATCTGGAGCGCGCCCCCGATGCCATCCTCAGCTTCGGCCAGGGCTGCGAAGGTGAGCCGCTGCTTCAGGCGCGGCGCATCGAGCAAGCCATACGCGCCATACGCACCCGCACCGCGCGCGGCACCCTGAACATCAACACCAACGCCAGCAACCCGCGCATGCTCCAGCGCCTCTACGATGCCGGACTAGATAGCCTCCGCGCCAGCACCATCTCTGCCGTGCCTGCCACCTACAACGCCTACTATCGCCCCATCGGCTACAACTTGCAGGATGTCAAGCGCTCGCTGCTCCTGGCCCGCGATGCTGGCGTGTACAGTTCCATCAATTTCTTGCTCTTCCCTGGGCTGGCCGATGCCGAAGACGAGGTTGAGGCGATGGTTGCGTTCCTGCGCGAAACCGGCGTGCGGCTGGTGCAACTGCGCAACCTGAATATCGACCCAGAGGTCTTACTGCCGCGCCTGCCAACTCCGCAGGGTCGCCCGATGGGCATCGCCGCGCTGATCGAGACGCTGCGCCGCGAACTGCCTGATGTGCGCATCGGCAACTTCAGCATCCCTGTCCAACGCGCACAAGCAGCGCCGCTTCCCTCAGAGGAAGCTATGCGCTAGCCAGAGCCTCTGGCAGACTGGGCAGCGCTGCGTGCAGCGCTTTTTGCTCCCTGGTTTGCCGCCTGTTCATAGACTTCCAGCATCTGCTCCGCGCATATTTCAGGGCGAAACAACGCCGAGCGCTGGAAGCCCCGCGCTATCAGCGTTTGCCGCAGCGCCTCATCTCCCAGCGCTCGGCGCAAAGCTGCCGCAAACGCCGAGGCATCATCGGCCTCCATCAGCAGCGCCGCATCCCCGGCGACTTCCGGCAGGCAGCTCGCGTTGTTGGCGACCACAGGCGTCCCGCAGGCCATCGCCTCGATCATCGTCAGACCGAAGCCTTCCTGCTTCGAGGGCAAAGCAAACACGCGCGCCCCCGCGTAGAGGGCCGGAAGGTCGTCATAATCCACCCTGCCGGTGAGCCGGATACGCGCCGCAACTGGAGATTGCTCGGCGTCACGTATAATCGCCTCAGAATTGGCGCTGATGCCTCCGGCCAGCACAAGCTGCACATCGGGCAGCGCGGGGGCCAGCCGTTCAAACGCCCGAATGAGCGCGGTCACATTTTTCCGCGCTTGCAACGTGCTCACGAACAGGATGTACTGCCCAGTCAGATGATAACGCGCCCGTACCCGCTCAACACGCTCTGGCGCAATATCAGCCGTGAATTGATCACCAATGCTGTTATAGACCGTCTGGATACGTTCAAGGGGCAGATGCAGTTCGCGCGCAATCTCCTGGCGCGCGTGATGGGAAACTGTCACAATGCGCGTCGCCCGACGCGCGCTGGGCAAGGCCACATAGCGCCAGTAATATAGGCTGGCGCGCGACATCTGCTCCGGCATAGACAGAAAGGCCACATCGTGCAGCGTCAGCACCGTCGGCCCATGCCAGAGGAGGGGGCTTGCCAGGCCAGGCGCGTGTAGCACGTGTGGATGCAAGCGGCGCAGGGCCAACGGCTCCAGCAGTTGATGCTCCAACAAGACAGCATCACGCTGCAAGACCGGAATCGGCGCGTGGATGACCTCAAAGCGCTCATCCTTGGTAAAAGCTATATAGCGCTCGGGCCGACCAGTCAGCAGCAGATAGCGATGAGCGGCAGGCACGCGCTGCAAGCCCTGTAACAACGCCAGGCTTGAGGTATACATCCCATCATCCAGCCGCTCAATCGCTACCAGATCAAAGGCGATATTCATCGCTCACCCTCAATCGAAGATTTTAGCGCTGCTGTGCGAGAGCAGCCTGATCGTTCGCCGACGTTGGTCGCTCCAGGCGAGCACGCGCGGCAGCCAACACCTGTTCAGGCGTAATTGCCTTCATGCAGACCGGATTAAAGAATCGACACACCGCCCAAAAGCTGGCATCATAACACGGGCTGCACCAGATACCCAGCCGCAGCACCGTCGCATCTTTGCCTACCGGCCCGCTTAACTCAGGGTCTGTTGGGCCATGAATGGCGATCACCGGTGTGCCCACCGCACCGGCCATATGCAGCGGGCCGCTGTCGCCGCTGATCACCAGATCACAACGCTCCAGCAGCGCGGCAAGCTGTGGAATCGTTGTCTTGCCAGCGAAATCCAGCGGAGTCTGGCGCATCTGCGCCGCAATGGCCCCTGTAATCTCCGCGTCGCTGGCAGCGCCGGTCAGGACCACCTTCGCTCCCAACTCCGTGATCAGTTGGTCGGCCAACGCTGCCCAATGGGGTATCGGCCAGCGTTTTGCCACGCCATTGGTCGCCCCCGCGTGCGCAGCAATCAACAGATCGCCTTCAGCAACGTCGTTGACCCCCAAAAGTGCCTTCACCTCTGCCCTGGCCTGCTCGCTGACTGCCAGCGCTGGCTCGCGCTGCTCGCCCTTCAGCATCCCTCCCGCGGCTCTTGCCAGACCAGCGATATAATCTACCTCGTGCTGGTGAATACGGTAACGCCTCCCTGGCACGGGATCGGTCATAAAGAAAGGATACGCCTCGCCTCGATAGCCTACACGCCGCCGCGCCTTGCTCAAAAAGGCGAAGACACTGGCCCAATCGCCCGCCAGGCTCAGGCACAAATCGTACTGCGCGGCGCGCAGACCACCAATCAGCCCAAGGAAGGCGCGATAGCTCACCGGGGAAAGAAACGCATTGGGGCGGCGCCAGATATTGGGGTCATAGGTCATAATGCGCGAAATCGCCGAGTCTTGCTTGATCACCCCCACATTGGCAGGCAGCACCAGCATATCAATGTGCGCTGCCGGATAAGCGCGATGAAGCGCGTGCACCGCAGGCAGCGAAAGAATCACATCACCCATCAGGTCCGTGCGGATAATCAGAATCCGTTTGGGGGCAAAGGTTGCGGGCGTCAAGGGCGGCATTGCTCGCCCGATACGCACCAGCCGCGAGAGCAGGCCAACCGCCCCAAGTGAGACATAAATCACCCCTTGCAGCGCTGGCTTGATCAGACGATGAATCAGAAATGTGCGTGTCCGTTGGGCGAACGCAGGCCGTATATCATAACCAACCATACCCATACATCTACTCCGGTCAGGCTTTTTCTGCTTGCTTTGCCACCCGCTTCGCCAGAAGCGCCTCAGCCGCTGCCAACACCTCGTCAACTGCGAGCGAACGGACACAAGGATGCGCCGCCAACTCTGCCGACGACCAGTCAAGCCGTCCGCAGGGAATGGTGGAGCATCCGGCGCAGGGCTGCTTCGCCTGCACGATCTTATGCAGTCTGGCATCGCCCCAGGGACCAAAAACCCGTGTGTCGGTTGGCCCATAGAGGCGCACTGTCGGCGTCCCTTGAGCTGTAGCCAGGTGCAGCGGCCCATTGTCCACCCCCAACACCAGATCGGCCCGCGCCAGCAAGGCGGCGAGCTTGCCCAAATCGGTTTCGCCAATCAGCGCCAGCGCGGGCTGCTGCATCCGCGCCTGAATATCCTCTACCTGCGCACGCTCGCTCTCGCTGCCCGTCAGCACCACACGCACGCCATACGCGCGTATCAACGCATCGGCAACCTGCGCCCAGGAAGCTGCTTCCCACAGTTTTACCGGCGCGCCCGTGCCCGGATGGATCACAATGAACCTATCGCCCGCGTTTATATCTTCCTGCGCCAGCCGCTCCCCAACCCAGGCACGCTCTGCATCGGTAGGCGCAAATTCCAGTGGGGGATGGCCCTGTTCAGGGGAAACTCGCTCCAGACGTGCGGGCTGCCCATCTGATAGTTTGCCCACTTTCTGGACTTCATCAGCAGTTTGCTTTGCCAGCAACGCCGCAGTTTGGACCAAACGCACGTTTTGCCTGACGGCATGCTCGCCCTCACGCAGCGGCAGCGCCATTGTTAAAAAAGGTGTTTGCAGATCATCTGCATACCCTACGCGCAGGGGAATGCCTGCCAGAGAGATCAGCCAGACGCCCCACCAGAAATCAGGACGTAGCACAATCGCCAGATCATAGTGCTGTCTGCGCAGCGCCTGCGCCTGTTTCCAGAGCAGCCGATACGGCTCAAGCGGCCCCTGGCTCTCACGTCGGAAGCCTGGAAAGGCACAGGTCTGCACCTCATCGACATGGGGATTCCGCTCGGCGATCTCACGAAACCACGGACCAACAAGATAGGTGATATGCGCGGCGGGCAATGCCCGCCGCAGTTCGGCCAGAGCAGGCGTCGTAAAAAGCAGATCGCCCAGATGATCGGGGCGAATCAACAAGACCCGCCGCACCGAAGCCACCCGCGCCCGTCTGAACCCATTGCGCGCCAGGCCAACCGCCAGCACCAGCAGCAGCAAACATCTGCGAACGAACCGCCTCACCCAGCGCCCCCTGTATCTCCAGCGCTCGAAGCACTGGCTGTTTCGCTACCGCCCTGCTGAGTAGACGCTGGACCAACCGCAAAGAGCAGGTCGCCTTCTGCGGCAACCTTCCCGTCCACTGTCACGCGCGCATGCCCTTTGCCGATGCCGCGCCGAATGGCCGCCAGCGTCACCTCGATGGTGAGGGTATCCCCAGGCACCACCTGCCGCTTGAAGCGCCAGCCGTCCAGACCTGCAAGAAATGCCAGGCGTCCCTGGTATTCTGGCTGGCTCAGCACAGCTACCGCGCCCACCTGGGCCGAGGCTTCGGCAATCAGCACACCTGGCATAACCGCGTATTCAGGGAAATGCCCTTGAAAAAACGGTTCATTGCCGGTGACGTTTTTGATGCCCACCGCGCGTTCAGCGCTGACCTCCAACACCCGATCAACTAGCAAAAACGGATAGCGATGGGGAATAATCTTCCGGATTTCTTCAAAGCTCAGCACAGGCCCACTCCTGCATCGCAGAAATCGAAGCGTTGCGCTGGCAGCGCTCCCGTTGCCCCATTATAACATTCCTCGGCCCGCCCCTCTCTGATTACACCATCCTCCTAGGACCAAGGTAAGCTTATCGCCGTTACGACCTCTGCGCGCGAGACCGTGTGCGCCAGCCAGACGTGTCTACCCTGATGCAGCAGCGTTTGATAGATAGATTGGGCCTCTTCCAGCAAATCAACCAAGGCGAACAGCGTTGGGCCGCTTCCACTCATCCGCACAGTCTGTGCCCCTGCATCGACCAAAGCCGCACGGCTTTCGGCAACCGATGGATAGCCCTGGCAGACACGCGCCTCCAGGGCATTAACCAATCCATCCAACGGCAGACGCCCACCCTCGCGCAGCGCGTTCACCAGACGCGCTGTCGCCTGCCCACCGGTATAATCATCTGGCGTCAAGGCTCGAAACGCTGCTGGAGTCGAAACGGTCACAGGCGGTTTGAGCAGCACCACCCATAAACCCGGAAGATCAGGCAAAAGATTCACGCGCTCGCCGCGGCCTTCCACCAGGGCCGTGCCGCCCAGCACGAAAAAAGGCACATCCGACCCCAGGCGCGCCGCCAATTCCAACAGCCGCTTCTGGCTCAGGCTCAGCGCCCACCAGGTATTGAGCGCCAGCAAGACACACGCCGCGTCGCTGCTGCCACCACCCAGACCGCCCTGCGCGGGCGTGTGCTTCTGCAACTCAATGCGCACCCCACGCTGGCAGCCTGTCTCCTCACGCAGCGCCTGAACCGCGCGGCACACCAGATTCTCCGTGCTGTTTAACGCAGGCGCGTCACAAAAAAACTCGGTCACCCCATCGGCCAACGCCCGAAACGCCAACGTATCGGCCAGCGAGACCGTCTGCATCACCGAAGCCAATTCATGGTAGCCATCATCGCGACGCCCCAAGATATCCAGCGTCAGATTGATTTTGGCATAGGCTCGCGCAAAGAACCCAGCCTCCGCGCGCATTGCATCCATCTCAGTTGAGACCCCTTCTTTGAAGTGCCCACAACGCTTCGCTATAATACAGCATATCCTATCGGGTCACATGTACGTCAATTGCCGCATAGGAAAGGATCAAGCGCTACAACTATGTCTACACCGCAACCAGCCCCGATCCAACCCCGAGTCATGGTGATTATGGCCCATCCGGATGATGCCGAATTTAGCTGCGGGGGCACCGTAGCCAGCTACGCCGAGGCGGGCGCACACGTCGAGTATGTGCTGGCAACCAGCGGCAACCGGGGCAGCCACGAGCCAGGCATGACCCAGGAAAAGCTAGCTGCCATCCGCGAGGCGGAACAACTGGCCGCTGCCGAAGCCCTGGGCGTCGCCGAAGTCACCTTCCTGCGCCATAATGATGGCGAGGTCGAGCCTTCTGTCGCGCTACGCCGCGAACTGGCGCTGGTGCTGCGCAAAGGGCGGCCCGATATTGTGCTGACCTTTGACCCCTGGCAGCACTATCAGGTCCACCCCGACCATCGCGCCATTGGGCAATCAACGCTCGATGCCATCGCCGATGCTCGCATGCCCATGTACTATCCCGAACAAATCAATGGTGACGTGCGCGACCACCGCGTCAGCGATGTCTATTTCTTTGCAACCGAACATCCCAACCACTGGGTCGATATTACCGCAACAATCGACAAAAAAATCGCCGCGCTGCGCTGTCATGCCAGCCAGGTTGGCGAACGTGATATGGACCCATTTGTTCGGGCAAGGGCTCGAACCGTCGGCCAGGACCACCGCATGCTCTATGCCGAAGCATTCAAGCATTTACCCATGATTCAACCCACAGCCCCCGGCCCTCGCTAAAGGCCAGCGATAGAGGCTTGGCATTGGCACAGAAAAGCCGGAGGGGAGCTTGACTCCTCTCTGGTTTTCTGGATTCCGCCTTTTTCAGAACAGCAGCGTGGAAGGCAGCTAGCTGGCGGCCATTCTACTAAGCTTTCCTGCCTGCCGCCGGGCCATATAGACCGGCATACGCTGCTCGGTCTGATCCATCTTCTCCAAGAATGTCTGGCTGATGTCGATGCCAAGTTTAGAGGAGAGCGCCAGCAGATAATACAAAACGTCGGCAATCTCATAGCCAATAGCCCGCCGCGTCTGGGCATCCCCTAGCGCTTGCTCTATCTCTTCATCGTCCTTAAAGTGAAAATGCTCAGCAATCTCAGCCACTTCTATCTCTAAACCCAATGTTAAGTCTTTGGGCTGCAACCGCCCGTTCCAGTCGCGCTCTTCTACAAATTGTTCAACCACACCCTTGAGGTATTGTACTGTGGTCGACTCATCGGACATGCTGTCTTCCCCCGATCTTGTGTCGGAAAAGATTAGAACAGGTGTTCATTACTCTATAATCCATCATAACATGGCGTGCCAGCTTGCGCAAGTAGTTTTTTCACACTCTTTGATAGCTTTTTAGCAATCCTTGCTAAAAGTTCGCTTCCAGAACCTGGATAACGACCAGGAACGCGAGGTTTTCGCTGCATTTCATGCGCAGTAGTATCATATGAGCAAGAGGTTCATCGAGTGGAACAAGCGAGAGGCGTAGGTATCAGCCTTCGTTTCTTATGCGCCTTTAAGCTTTATACGCTAGAATAATGACATCATAAAGTGATTTTTGGGGAGATGGGGTTGACCGTGGAGGCAGAAGGGAAGAGGCAGATGCGTATTCTGGTGGTGGAGGACGAACGGCATCTCGCCGTTGTCCTCCGGCGTGTCTTCACTGAAGAACACTACACGGTGGACATTGCCAACGATGGAACGACTGGCTATGATCTGGCTATTTGCAATGCTTATGAACTCATCATCCTCGACCTGATGTTACCAGGCATGGATGGATGGGAACTGTGCCGTCGACTTCGCGCTGAACACGTCTCTGTTCCCATTCTCATCCTGACGGCGCGCGATGCCGTGGAAGATCGAGTGCGCGGGCTGAAACTAGGCGCAGACGACTATCTGGTCAAACCCTTCGCCATGGAAGAACTGCTGGCTCGTGTGGAGGCGCTGCTCAGGCGCGCCAGCGTGCTGGAAACCGCCACACAGTTGCAGTTAGGTGACCTTTCCCTGGACCTTCTCCGCCACGAAGCGTATCGAGGCAACGGCGTCATAGAACTCACTGCCAAGGAGTTTAGCCTGCTGGAATATCTGATGCGCCATCCTGGGCAGGTGCTCACCCGCATGCAGATTCTCGACCATGTCTGGTTCGATGACTTTGAACGGAACTCTAATATTGTCGATATTTATATTCATTATCTCCGCGAGAAAGTGGATAGAAACTTTGCGCATCCGCTGATTAAGACGATGCGCGGCGTGGGATATAAAATCGAAGCATGAAAACGCTTTGGGGCAAGCCCGCAGCGTGGGCACAACAAAAATGGGCGGGCCGGGGCACTACGCAACACCGCCCTCACCCACAAAACGCCGAGCCATCCGAGGCCATGTTTGCCGCTACCCGGCGACGGCTCACCTTCTGGTATACAGGGGTCCTTGCGGCGCTGTTGCTGCTGTCAGGGATTCTGCTCTACTTCGGCATGCAGGTAGCGCTATTAGGCCCCATCGATGGAAAGCTCAAGGACAATGCCAATTTCCTGGCGGCGTACTGGAGGGCAACCGGTAACCAGCCGTGTACGCTCCATCTACGGACAAATCAGCAGACAAACAGCGTTGTGCCCTATATTGCCTGCTTCGATGCCAACGGCATCTATGTCAGCGCCAATTCCCTCGCGCTGCCGGTAAGCGCGTTCGATGCGCCTACTCTCGCCCAGGCCGCGCTCACCTCGCGCAGTGGCAACCGCGCTGATACCGTCAATGGTGGCAATGGCCTGAACCGCATCCGGCGCTACGCGCTGGTCGTGCGCAGCACAACAGATCGGGGGAGCGTTCTGGGGGTCGTGCAGGTTGGCTTGCCGGTTGGCGATCTGACCAATGCGCTGGGGACATTGGTTTCCCTCTTACTGCTGGTTGGCGCTTTTATGTTGTGCGGGTCGCTTATTGGGGGCCTCTACCTTTCGCGGCGGGCGCTCTTACCCACACGGCTGGCCCTGGAGCGTCAGCAAACCTTCACCACTGATGCCTCCCATGAGCTGCGCACGCCCTTGACACTACTGCGCGCCGATGCCGAAACGCTGCTGCGCTCGCGGCATAAAATGGACTCCGACGACATCTTCTTGCTCGAAAACATCGTGTCAGAAGCATCGCACATGAGTCAGATCGTGACGAATCTGCTTACCCTGGCACGACTGGACGCCGGAACGGAACTGCTCAAGCGCGAGCACGTTGATCTGGCATCAGTTGCTGAAGTCATTGTACGTCGCTCGCAAGCCTACGCACAAGAAAAGCAGGTAACGCTCTGTCTCGAAACAACCTCCGATGCCTGTGTACTTGGTGATCAGGCGCTGTTGGAACAGCTACTGCTTATTCTGCTCGATAACGCTATGAAGTATAACCGACCAGACGGAATGGTCACGGTGAACCTGGCCCGTTTGGAAAAGCAAGTGCAGGTACGGATATGTGATACCGGCATCGGCATTCCAGCGCAAGACCTGCCTCACCTGGGCGAGCGCTTCTATCGCGTGGACAAAGCTCGCTCCCGCGAGGCTGGGGGTGCCGGGCTGGGTCTTGCCATCGCGCGCAGCATCATCGCCGCGCATGGCGGAACCCTGCGCTTTGAAAGCACCCCAGGGCAGGGCACCATCGCCACGCTGCAACTTCCCGCCGCTGAACCGATCTTCCACCAGGCTCCGACCCCTTCAGCGCCACTCTAGCGCCTGGAGGTTGCCTTAGGCAAAGGCCAGCAGTGTGTCAGAGCGCAGACCAAGTCGCAGCGTTTCCAGTGGGATAACGTCTTGCATTGCAATATTGCCCAGGTTCACATTACTTCCCAGGCGCTTGATGAAGTAGGTTTGCAGGTCTTTATTCGGGGCCTCAAAGATGAGCCGATTGCTATCCAGGCCAGAGGCTAGCATCTCCTCAATCAAGCCAAAACGCACTTCGCCATTAGGCCGACAGATGCCGCTCGTCCCGCTCTCACGCGCCTCGGTGATAACATACTCCGCACCTGAAGCCAGGTCTTGCTGAATATACTCGATCCATTGGGCAGGGTGCAGATGCAGAGAACGCTCGCTATCTTTATACCCAACTTCACTGAGCACGTGAAAATCATAGGCAAAGTCTCCAATCAACCGGGCCTTCTCCGCATTGGTCAGATCAATTGTCCCATTCGAGATTTCCAAATAGTGACACCCGTACCGCTGGCAATAGGCGCGATAGTCATCCAGCAGATGCTGACTCAGAAACTTTTCAAACAGCGTGCCCCCGAAAAAATACTCGACCTCATGGTTGCGCAGGCAGGCAATCTTTCGCTCAAGCATGGGCGAGACGAGCGATGTTCCCCAGCCGAACTTCACAAAGTCAATCAACGTGCCCATACTTTCCACCACGTCCTCAAAGTGGCCCAGGGGAATGCCGTTGTCAATCACCAGGGTCAGGCCGCGGCTGCGCGGTTTCGCGGGGCGATCAGGCAGCGCTAAAGCCGATGGATGCATCAATAACTCCCTCCCGCAGATCGTGTAAAGCTTCTCTCTGACTTCTATCCTACGCCGGGCAGATAAAAAGGCCATTAGAAGCAGATGAGAAATTTCTCATCTCGGCTTTCTCATCGCGGAGAAAATGCGCCCGGGCGGGCACGCGCGCAACGGCCATCAGTCCTGGCGGAGCAGAATGTGTGCCTGGAAAAAGGCCCAGATGAGATTCGTAGTGCTGAGGGGGAGCCGAGCGCCTGGCGTGCTGAGGAATGGCGGCCAGGCATGCTTGCCACCTTCAATACGATAATGGATAACTGTGGCATCCGATTGGCAAGCGGGCCAGCGCTCACCAATCACATCCTTCTGCTGAAAGAAGATCACCGGCTTGCGCGCGCAGCCATCGCGCTGTGCCCAACCAGCGAGCCAGGCCGCAACCGAAGGAAGGCGGAGTGGCACGCTTCCCAAATAGGGCACAACGGTATCAGCAGTGCCATGTATCTCCAAAATCGGTACGGGTCTTTTGGGGTGGCATCCGCTCGCAGGCGGATAATACGAGCCGGAAACCGGGGCAAATGCAGCCATTCGGCCTGCCATCGTGCAGGCTAGCAGCGCGGTCATGCCCCCGCCATTGGAGAAGCCGGTGGCATAGATGCGCTGGGGGTCAATGCACAGCGTCATTTGCAAGTGCGTCAACAGGTCGCTGACAAAGCGTATATCATTCACCGTCGGGTCTTTGCGTGGGCCGGTTGCCCAGCCGGTTTGTCCATCAGGTCCAACCGTCCCTTGAGGATAGGCCACCACAAAGCCACGCCGGTTGGCAAGCGCAGACAAGTCCGTCAGACGCTCCTGAGCCAGCATGTCACTCCCATGCCCATGAAAGCTGAGCACAAGTGGCAGAGCATGCCTGGGCGTGTAACCGGTGGGAATATGCAGGCGATAGAAACGGAAAAGTCCACCGGAAGGCAGCATCTCATTGGCGCTGCTCCCTGGGGGTATCGGTGCGAGCTTTCCGCAGCCCTTTGTGGCAAGCGAGGTGGTCGTTCCGTATCCTCCACCCAACGATGCAACCGGCGGCGCGCGGTGAACAACAGCATACGCAAAAGCGCTAGAACCGGCGAAAATAAGCGGGGCCAGAAGTAGCAAAGGCCAGAAGATCCCTCTGAGGACACGGAACCGGCGCACGGCATATCCTTTAAAGAGCGAGCAAAGAGAGAAGCAGCAAAGCCAAAACAACCGATTGAAATTCCAAGCTGACCGAAAGCTATTATCGCACACCTGAGCAAATCTTGCCGACGCAAGAGGCAATCAGAGGGGGGCCGCATGTTGAAAGGCCAGGGCAGAAGGTGACACGATGCAATCGACGGCGTTCAAGCACCAGCGCGCTGGGCAAACAACCAGGATAAGAAATCAGACGAAGTATAGACCTGCATCCAAATGTCGTGTCCAGCCTGGGGATATTCTGTGTAGCTTGGCTGCCCCCCAGCGGCGCGGATAGCCTGAATCATATCCCGCGAGCCGGAAACGGGGACATTCACATCTTTGGCCCCATGAAAGGCCCAGATCGGCAGTTGCGTAAGGACACTGGCCTTGGTAGGATCACCAGCCCCCGCAATGGGCGCTGCCGCTGCGAAATACGTAGGCCATCGTTCAATCGCATCCCAGGTGCCATAGCCGCCCATCGAAAGTCCAGTGATGTATAGGCGATTTGAGCCGATGCCTTGATATTCCCGTTGCAGCGCATCCACAATTTCTTTCGCCAGCCGCAGAGCACCAGTAGGCTCAGACGCGAGTTGGTAGGAGCCTTGGTCAGAAGGAGTATTGACCCACTGATTGGTGCCCACTATCTGCGGCACCACAATAAAGCTCGGCCAACGTCTCTGAACGGTTAATGAACTCCAGACATTTGCATAGGCGTCGTTCAACAAGAGCGAGCGATTTTGGGCCAGCGTGCTTTTAACCTCGCCGCGCTCGCCGCCACCGTGGAGCAGCAAGACCAGCGGATAGCTTTGTCGAGGATTATAGTTACGAGGCACGTAGAGATAACAGGTCATAGAAGCGCCTTGCTTGTCGGTATAGGTGCGTGTAAGATAGCCATCATATTTATGAGCAAAGACGGCTGCATTCGCATCACCGCTGCTAGAGGTAAGCGCCATAGTGAGGATGGCCCCCAGAGCCAAACTTGAGCCAAGCAAACGCCAGAAACGAGTCTCCATCTTTGGATACCTTCATCTCATCGATGAGATGTTCTTTGTGCCAACAGCCGCATCTGGAGCAAAGAGCGGCGTGATCTTGACCAGCGAGCGGTCAATGCTCGCAATCGTTGGACAACCGGCCAGCCGCATCGCCAGCAGCAATTCATCTGCCAGGATGCGCAGGACATCGCGCACGCCAGCTTCGCCACCAGCGGCCAACCCCCAGAAGACCGGGCGCCCAATCAAGACGGCCCGCGCGCCCAGCGCCAATGCCTTCAGGATGTCTGTGCCACGCCGGATGCCGCCGTCCATATACACTTCGCAGCGCCCATCCACGGCCTCGACCACTTCCGGCAACGCCTCAATGGTTGACATGACACCATCAAGCTGGCGCCCGCCATGATTCGAGACAATCAAGCCATCTATTCCAACATCAACGGCCCGCGCCGCATCTTCGGCAGTCAGCACGCCCTTCAGCAGAATCGGCAAAGAAGTCAGCGAGCGTAACCAGGGAATCGCATCCCAGGTCAGCATCTCGCGCTCCCCACGATTCTGCCAGGTAATCGGTGTCAGGGCAGCAGCGCCTTCTTCGCGATAGCCACTGCCAACAAAGTTACCGAACTGAAACTGCTCAGGAAGGCTGAACTGGTTGTAGCGGTCACGCTCCCGATTCGCCACGTAAGGCGCATCAACGGTCAGCACAAGAGCGCGATATCCAGCAGATTTAATCCGCTCCAGCATGTGGCGGGTCAGCCCGCGGTCCCGATACATATAGAATTGGAACCAGAGAGGGCTTCCATCGGCGGCAGCAGCGATCTCTTCCAGGCTATAAGAAGAGAGCGTACTCGCCACCAGCACTGTTCCCGCCGCGCGCGCGGCGCGGGCCGTCGCCTTTTCGCCCTCTGGATGGGCCAGTCGATGCACAGAGGTTGGCGCGATCAACACAGGCAAGCGTATAGAAGTCCCCAAAACGGTGGTTGTGAGGTCACAGGCGCGCACATCCACCAGGACGCGCGGGCGCAGCCGCACCGCAGCAAAGGCGCTTCGGTTCGCTTGAAGCGTTACTTCATCTTCGCTGCCCTGCGCGTAAGTATCCCAGACCGCCGGGTCCAGAAGCCCCTGGGCCAGTCTCTCGTAATCATGCAGGTTGATTGGGTCCATCGCGCAGTCCTTCCCAAGCGGTTCTTCTTGCCTTGTCGCTCTGCTAAGAGCCAGCGTTCTTACGAACTAGCGCCACCGTCCTGCTCTCCCCGGTTTCTAACGGGTGAGGCAGCGAGTCAATAGCCTGCTCGGTGATAAGGGCGCCATGTGACTGAGCAGCTTTTTTCCACCGCTTCGACCCGCGGACAGGCAGCCACTCGCTCCATCCAAAACGAGCGGAGACGTTTCCCCACCAGACCGATAGCGCAGGAAGCTGCGGCATGGGCCGGGAACGCCCGACCAACCGGCTAAGAATCGGGATACGCAGCAACAGCACGCTAAAGGCAACCGACCCTGCTGCTGTTATCAACCAGGCGAGCGGAATGACCAACAAAGGCGGCCAGGCCATGAAATACGCCGAGACCAGACTTATCAAAGCGGTCAGCAACAACGGATGGACGAGATAGATGCCAAACGCGGAATCCGAAAGGGCGTGCCAGATACGCTGCCCTCGTGCTGACGCTGGCTGCGCAATGCGCGAAACCTGCCGGTAAGCCAGCCAGTACAGACAGAAAATAACCGCCGTGCTATAGAAAGCCATCACCGGCTGCAAGACCGACACCGCCGTATCCAGAGACGTGTGCGCAATCAGGAGCGCGCCAAAGTAATTGAGTTCCAGCGCAGCCAGGGTGACGCCCACGCTCACCACGATCAATCGGCCATGACGCAGCAGAAACGCTCGCACGCTCGACAGATTGAGCGCTACCAACCCGCCCAGGATAAAGTAAAACTGATAGATCACTACAAAGCTGCCCTCATATTGGGTCACGAGCGAAGCAATACCGACTGGCAGATACGCCTGCCAGTTGCTCTGAATGGCATAAAGGATGCCAAGTTCAAGCGCAAAACTGCCCCCCAGCACCACCCAGGGATGCTGAGCCACGCGCCGCAGACCTTTCAGAAAGAAGGGGAAGAGCAGATAAAACTGAATAGTCAGCAAGATGTAGTACAATTGATAGGAGGCTTGCCCTGTCAATAAGTCTAGCAGAAAGGTCTGGATGAACGGGAGCGGTGTGCTCGGGTGCGGGTCCTGAAGCAAATAGACGAAGCTCCAGAAGGCGTAGGGAAACACCACCCCCATGCCCCGGCGTTTCCAGAACTCGCCCCAGGAAAATCCCTTCCGATCATAGACATATACCAGCGCAAACGCCGTCACAAACATAAACACGGCGCGCGTAAAGTGAAACAGCGTGACGAATGCATTCTGAGCCTGGAGCGCGGGAACAGTGGCATCCAGGAAGGTCATCAACGCCAGCACATGAACAGCGACCACCGAAAGCGCCGTAACGATGCGCAGCCGGTCCACTTCGTACAAATAGGGGCGGGAACGTTTCTCCGGTGGCGGAATGGGTTCCTTGCCCGGTCGCTCGGAGCCAGGCAACACAGCGACAGAAACAGCAGAGACCTTTTCAGGCAGCATGAATGCCCACCTTCTCTGTCACGTGGTCAAGCTGCTTTTGACGGAGCGCCTGGCGATCAAGCTTGCCGGTATAGGTGCGCGGCAGAGCATCAACAGGAATGAAGACGGACGGCACTTTATGCGGACTGAGATACTGAGCACAGTGAAGACGCAGGCTTTCCTCGAGCAGAGAGGTCCAGCTTTCATGTGTCACCACATAGGCAACCACCTGCTCGCCGTAGAGTGGGTCTGGAGAACCAGCCACAGCCACTTCCCAGACGGCAGCATGCGCCAGCAGCGCCTCTTCGATTTCGCGCGGCGCGATGTTTTCGCCACCGCGAATGATCACATCGCGCTGCCGTCCAGTCAGATAGACATAGCCCTCGGCATCTTGATACCCAAGATCGCCCGTGCGAAACCAACCATCCTGGAAGGCTGTGGCTCCGGCATCGCCAAGGTAGGCCGAGATAACGCCTGGCCCCGCGATACAGACCTCGCCGACTTCGCCCAGAGCAACATCCCGCAACGCTTGGGTGCCCTCTGAAGTATGCGGTTGGCAAATACGCAGCGAGACACCAACCGGTTTTCCCACCGACCCTGGGATATGCCTCCCTGGCGGCACAGGATTGGCGCAGACCTGGCTGGCAGCCTCAGTAAGCCCATAGGTCTCGATCACCGGAATACCGAAGCGCTGCTCAAACTGCACTAATTGGATGGCTGGCAGAGGCGCCGAGGCCGTGCGCACGAAACGAAGAGCGCCGGGAAGAAAATCGGGCTTCTCCGTTTGGAGCAGCAGCGCCAGAATCGTCGGGACAATACTGGCCCAGGTGATTTGATAGGTGTCTATCCATTCCCAGAAGCGGCTGCGGCTGAAGCGCGGCGCGATGATGACGCTGCTTCCTGCCAACAGCGAAGCACAGAGGCTGACCACAGGCGCATTGATGTGAAAAAATGGCAGGACCGCCAGCCCGCGATCTGCGGGCGAAAGCTGGTGGCTGCGGCGAATCTGATCTGCCGTCCAGGCAACTTGCTGCGCGTTCAAAATAACCTTTTTGGGTTCGCCAGTTGAGCCAGAAGTCATCAGGCAGACCCATCCATCGACAGGGTGCAGATGTGATGCGCCATCTGGCACGGCATGGTAAATCAGCGCCTCGCAGTCGGCCTGGGTCAGAAAGCGCGCATCCAGAAACGCAAACCTGACCTGCTCTTCTGGTCGCTCGATAATGACCACATCCGGCGAAAACGACTTTGTGAGCCGCTCTAACTCGTAAGCAGGCGCGTCTGGCGCGGCAGGAACCAGGGTATGCCCTCCCATGAGCGCGCTCAACCAGATGAGCGATGTTGCCATGCCGCCTGGCAGTGCGAGGAGGATGCAAGACGGCTCATCCCCAAGAGCGCGCCGAAGCGCCTGGAGCGCCGCGATACTCTCACCGTAGCTGAGCGTCTTTCCAGTTTCTGCCTCAATGATGAAGGGAGCATCTGGTTGGCTCGTCTCCCAGTGCAGAAGCTCATCATACAAAACATGCCCTGTGCTCATAGAGAAACCCCTTCTTCCCAATGCATCTGTTTCTTGTAACGATAGAACGATCCGATAAGAGAAACATTGGAGCAAGATTGAAAATTTCTCAGGAAAGCGGCAAGGGAGACGAGGCAGAGCATGAAGAAGCGGCGCATGAGCCATACGAGCACAATACGTGGTATCTCGTTGGCACGTTTGAGGATAGTTGATAAGACGGGGCTTGTTTATCGCATAGGCTTCAAGCGAGGAAGGGCGCTCAGAGAAAGCGCTTCCTGAACGCAGAGAGAAAAGAAGCGGGATGTATTCTTTTTCTCTCTGCGCTTTTCTGCCGCTAGCCTTTGTAGGTCAGCACGCGGCCCCACAGGCTTTTGGTGCCCCAGAGGCCCGCGCGCAAACATTCAAGCTGAACAATCTGACTGTGATCGACAAACAGATTGACCTCAGGCCCATAGTTCTTGATATACCAGGCAAAGACCTCCGGGTCGGCAGCCTCGAACATTACCTTCTCCAATCCCAACGCACCGATCATTTTCGCGGCGGCATCGGTGCGCCAGGTTTTCACGTTTTCAGTAATGCCCTCTGATTCCATCATAATCATATAGGCTCCCGCATCCAGGAATCGGCGCGCCTGCCCAATGGCCCACTCCACATCGCGGGCGCCTTCCACAGCCAACTCTTCGGCGGCGCTGGCGCCTCCTGCGCCAAACTGGATGCCCACCTCTGGCTTGGCTTTCAGTCCTGCGCGCTGCGCCCGCTCGATCAAGCGCTGCCAGTCATCAACCGGGATGGTGATAAACCCGCTGGAAATCTCGAGAATATCGAAACCAACCTTGCGGCACTCATCAATATAGTGGTTCACGGCCTCCGGCCCCTGCGTGAGCACATGTTCAATGAAGCCCCCCGTAGAGACCAGCACGTTGTAGCGATGGGCAAGATCGATGATCTCCTTAAGCTGCTGCTCAGGCATCAGCGTGAAGGAGCCGCCCGCGAATTTCAGCGAATCGACATACTCGCCCATCGTCTCCAGCACATCTTCCAGATAGCGTTTTCCCATCGGCGTGTAGTATGGCCCACGAATCTCAGTAATGCCGCGCGTGCGCGGTTTGCCCTCGCGCTCGTTCATCCGAATAAAAGGAAATGCTCGCTCGCTCATAATGAGCCTCTCTTTCTGCGCTCAATGGATACTTACCAACGGCGCACGTAACAACGCCGTCAACTGCTCGATTTCCCGTGTCTCCAGGGAAGCTACCGTCTCGATGATCGCCGCGCGCCGCGCGCCATCGGCAAATGGGGTGGCAAGACGCTCAAACTTCGCAACAGCCCCCTCCCAGGACAAAGGCCGCGTATAGAAACCTTCGTAGTCCTGCTTTTCAAGCCTCAACGCGCGGCCATTTTTCAGGTTGATCTCGATGCGACAGGGCATTGCGGCGGGAAAGCGCTGGCTCAGCGCCTCATCCGGCTGGATGCTGACCTGCCGCAGCAGATGCTGCACATCCGCCCGCACAATGCGCTCTGGCAGATACTGCGCCGGAGTCACCTCGCCATCCAGCAGCGCCACCGCCACCATGTAGGGCAGCCTGTGATCAGCTTCTTCCTTGGTACGCACCTGCTGTTTGTCTCCCTCTTCCCCTCCGCCAATGATGTGATACGCCACATCAAAAATCTCGACCGTAACGCGCTCGATCTCCTCCGAGTGCACCGGTTGAGCCGCACGCAGTTCCAGCACTCCCTCCAGCGCGGACTGCGAATGAAACTCGGCATTGTACTTCTTGACGCTGGTGCGGCGAACTGCCTCAAGGTTCTCCTGCGCCCAGTCCAGTTCAAAAGGTCCGGTAATCGCCTCCATCAGCCCCTTATTGCCCTCAAACACTTCCAGCGGGCCGGTAATTCCGCGCATAGCAAGGAAAGCAGCATGCGCCGCGCCAAAGGCAGTGTTGGGATAGGCCAGCCCTTTCCAGTTGGAGAGCCGTCCTGTGCGTGTGACGCGCAAGGCGTTGTTGGCCGTGCCGCTGATCGCCACCGCGTTGGCAATGCCCTGCTCATCCAGGCCCAGCGCTCTGGCGGCTCCAGCGGCGGCGGCATAGGCGCCCTGAGTCGTGTGATCGAAGCCCTTTGCGCGCACCGGAGCCACATCGGAGAGGCGACACTGCACCTGATACGCCAACGCCAGCGCCGTCAGGAACTCTTTGCCGCTCTGATGCGCGTATTCACTGGCGGCCAGCACCGCGCCGAGATTGTCGCTGGGATGACAGGTTTCCTTTTTGGCAAGATAGCTATCGTTGTAGTCCAGATAGCGCACCAGCGCCGAGTTATACAGCGCTGCGCGGTCGGGCGCGGTTTTGCCGCCGCCGATCAGCGACGCCAGGGGATTGCCACCAAAGTCCTCGAGGTGAGCGCGCAGCATCGTGATCGGTGGGCCTTCCAGCGCGCCAATCGCGCAACCCAGCGCATCGATCACTCGAATCTTCAATTGCTGGCGCGCTTCCGCCGAAAGGTCTTCATAGCTGGCGTGTTTCACAAAGACAGCCAGTTGTTCAACCTGGGTCATTGCTCCCTCCTCTAGTAATGCTCTGGCCCAGAAGCGCAGAGCCTTCACTTTTTCCACTCCGTTGCAGCTTCCAGTCCTGGAACGGTCACGGCTCCATTGCACGCGACCAGGCTTCTACCAGGAAGTATATAGGCAGATACTTGATACGTCCAACACTTATTTGATATAAAATTGATCTCAATATAAGATCAATTGCAAAAGAGGGGGCCAGATGGAATTTCACCAGCTTACCTATTTTCTGGCGGCGGCCCAAACACAAAACTTTCGGAGAGCGGCTGAACGGTGTCTCGTGGCGCAATCTGCGCTCAGTCGCCAGATCGCCACTCTGGAAAGCGAATTAGACGTTGTGCTCTTCACCCGCTCCAAGAAGCGCGTCACCTTGACCCCAGCAGGCCAGGAGTTCGCGCGCTACGTCCGAAACGCTCTGGAACAACTCCAAGAGGGCCAGCAATGGCTCGCTGACGTGGAGGCCGGACAGCGCGGCACCGTTGTGCTGGGCTGCATCGAATCGTTGGCAACCGCTTTTTTGCCAACCCTCTTTGCGAATTTTCATCAGCGCTACCCACAGGTGCAACTGAAAGTGCGCGTCGCGCATACCGACGAGTTGATCAGGCTGGTAGAGCAGGGCGAGGTAGAGCTTGGGCTGATTCTCGACCCTCATATGCAGTCGGAACTGTTGATTATCAAAGAGTTATTTCGCCAGCCGCTTCATCTGCTCACAGCAGCCAAGCACCCCCTGGCGCAGCAGGCTTCGGCGGTCACCTTTGAGCAGATCATGGCTGAACCGTTCTTGCTGCTGGACGAAACCTCGCGTATGGGGCAGATCACGAAGCGCATCTTTGCACAGCGGGGGCTGACAGTGCGCCCGCTGGTTGAGATCGAATCGGTTGAGGGGCTGAAAGAGATGGTCAGGCAGGGCATCGGCGTCACGCTCACGCTTCCCGCGCTCATTCGGCCATCGCAGATTGGCACAGACCTGGCGCTCCTTCCGATCACTGGCTTAACCGAAGCGTTCATTTTCGCCCTGGTCTATCGGCGCGTCGGCCCCATTTCGCGCGCGGCACGCGCGTTCATCAGCACTATTGTGGGGCCCCCACAGCATGGGCAGCAGGAGACATCACCGCAGGAGGATTCAGGAGGATGAAAGAGCATCCCCAAAGCGCTGGCACAATGCCCTACGCTTTGGGGGCGCTGCCAGGAAGCGCCTGGCACTAAAAAACTGCTGGCTTTTTGTTGTCAGGCTTCGTAACGTCCACCAAGATGAGCAGCCAAGAATTTTTCCGCCGCCGCGAAGAACTTCAGGCGGTTTTCCGGCTTGGCAAAGCCATGCCCCTCATCAGGGAAAAGCATATACTCATAAGCGATGCCCTTGCTCTGCATCGCCGCCACAATCTGCTCGGATTCCGCCTGCTTCACGCGCGGGTCGTTGGCTCCCTGCCCAATCAGAATCGGTATCTTGATCTGGTCAACCTTGAATAACGGCGAACGAGACTTCAAGAACTCTTCCTCCGTGTCGGGGTTGCCAACGCGCTTGTGGAACGTTGCCAGGAAAGTCGACCAATAAGGGGGTACGGTCCGAATCAAGGTAATCAGGTTGCTGGGGCCGACGATGTCAACAGCGCAGCAGAAGAGGTCAGGCGTGAAGGTCGCGCCAACCAGCGCTGCGTAGCCCCCATAGGAGCCACCGAAGATAGCCACCTTCTTGGGGTCGGCAATGCCCTGGTCAATGGCCCACTGCACCCCATCGACCAGATCATAGTGCATATTGCGTCCCCACTCTTTATCGCCCGCGTTCAGAAAATCCTTGCCATAGCCCGTGGAACCGCGAAAGTTCACCTGTAAGCAGGCGTATCCACGATTAGCAAACCACTGCGCATCCGGGCGATAGCCCCACCCATCACGTCCCCAGGGACCACCATGCACATTGAGCACCAGGGGCAGACTCATTTTCTGCTCGCCCGGTGGCAGCGTCAAATAGCCGTGAACAGTCAAGCCATCTCTTGCAGTAAAGACTATCGGCTCCATCGTTGCCAGCGTATACTGGCTCAACGCAGGTTGGTTATTGAACAGAAAGGTCGCTTCCTGCGTTTGCCGGTTGTAGGCATAGTACGGCACCGGCCCATTGTCCGTCGTGAAGGCAACGATCCAGATGTTGTCGGCATCATCGCGGCTGGTGATAAAGAAATCCCCCCGGTCGATGCTGCGAATCCGGTCAAAGTCCTTTTGAATGGAGGCATCGACAACGGCCCACTCGTTGCGATCTTTGTTAAAAGCAACAGCCTGAATCTCATATGTATCGGGATGGGTCATCACACTGCCGACATCATATTGTGGGTCTTCGGCAACGATGTCCAGATCACCTGTCGCCAGCGCGAGTTTGACAAGGCGGCCAGCATTGACCTGGCGAGAGTCTTGCAGGTAAATCGACGTGCCATCTTTGGTAAACCCGACAGGGCCACTGGTGAGGCTATCGTCAGCATTCCAGGTCACCATCGCCTGCCAGTCGGCGCTTTCATCTGCTCGCACCAGCAGTTCCGAGCCGCCATCTGGCAGAGCGGTCACCGCGCCACGCACGTTGAAATGCGTATCGATGACCCAACTGCTGATGTTCCCTGGATTCTTGGCAACCAGGGTAAGCTCACCAGAAGGAAGGTCCAGGTGATAGACATCGTGAACCTGGGGATTCTCCTTATTCATCCCGATCAAAAGTTCATTGGGAAAATGCTTGTCGTGGTCGATAATCTGCACTTGCACATTCTCGAACGGTGTCAGGTCTCGCGTAGCACGGGTCTCCAGGTTGGTGGCATACAAGCGCCAGTTCTCGTTGCCACCAACGTCCTGAATATACAGAATATGCTTGTTATCTGCCGCCCAGAAATAGAAACGGACCCCTCGATCTGTATCGCTGGTGACTGGCCGGTAATCAACACTGCCAATTGCCCCTACCCAGACATTCAACACGTTGTTCACCGGGGCAAGATAGGCCATTTTGGTGCCATCCGGCGAAACCTGAGGATTAGCCTTGTCTGGATTGCCAAACAGAATTTCTCGTGGAATAAGCTCGGTGGAAGGTACGGTGGTCATCGGTTTCCTTTCTCCAACGTCAATATACAAACCCACTGTAATGCTCTTTAGCTCATTTTGAGCATTTTTATGGACACAGGCCGACGTTTTTCCACTGACGATGTTGTGTCAGCAGGAAAACGTCTGGCCCTCAGGCACCCTGGCGGTCTGCTTCCTGGGTTGGGCGCAGCCACGTCTCGCCATACTCGCGCAGCGCATCCACAACAGCCACCGCGCCACGCCCCTTTTCGGTCAGTTCATATTCCACGCGCGGAGGGATTTCCGGGTACATACGCCGCGTCAGTAGGCCAGCCGCGCCCATCGTGCGCAGCCGATCAGTCAGCACCCGCACGCTGATGCCCGTCGAAGTATGCAATTCACCAAAACGGCGCGGCCCGCCCGCCAGATCGCGCACAATTAAGAGCGTCCAGGCGTCGCCCAGCAGGGCAACTGCCGCCGCCACCCCACAAAAGGTTTCGCCACCAGGTTGGGAAGTCATGCTTGGCCCCTTCCTCTTGCTTGACATGATGCTATTCCTATGCTATATATTATATAACAACTGCGTATTACGCAGTATCGTGTAGCAGTCTCAAGACTGGAGAACTATCCATGACTTCATCGACTTCATCCCAACAGACGACTGGCGCTTCGATTGCCCCCGAGACACAGATGGGCCTGGTTTCGCTAGCCGTCGCCGACCTCAACAGGTCCCTTAGATATTATACGCAGGCGCTGGGTTTCACGTTGCTTGAACAACAGGAGGGCAGCGCCACGCTGGGCGTGCCGGGTACACCGCTGCTGTTCCTCACCGAAGAATCCGGCGCGAAGCCGTTCCCTCATGACCGCTACGGCTATACCGGGCTGTATCACTTCGCCATCCTGGTCCCGAGCCGCGCCGATCTGGGGCGATGGCTGGCTCATTGGATAGCTGAGGGTCTTCCATTCCCCGGCCAGGGTGACCATCTGGTCAGCGAAGCTTTTTACATCACTGACCCTGACGGCAATGGCATCGAGGTCTATCGCGACCGCCCACGCGCAGAGTGGCCCTATCTCAACGGGCAGCTTCAGATGGCAGCAGACCCCATTGATATCGCGGGCGTGCTGGGCGCAGCCGAGCAAGAGGGAAAACCCTGGACAGGTATGGTGCCGGGCACGCGCCTGGGGCACATGCACTTGCAGGTGGGGGATATTGCCCAGGCCGAAGCCTTCTATCACAGGGTACTGGGCTTTGACGTCATCGTCAGAATGCCTACAGCACTCTTCATTTCCGCCGGGGGCTATCACCATCACATCGGCATGAACATCTGGCACAGCCGCGGCGCGGGGCCAGCGCCCGCAGGAGTGGCCGGACTGCGCTCCTTTACGATTGAAATGCCCAGCAAAGAAGCGCGCGCCGCTGTGCTGGATCGCGTACAGGCGGCTGGTCTGTCCTTCAGGAAGACGGGCGATGTCGCCGTCGTGGAAGACCCCTGGCACAACACGATTGTCTTCACCATCGGGGCAGTGGCGGCTGCTCAGGTCGCGCCAGCGCTCAGCCAGGTTGCGCTGGCGCGTTAAGCGCCTCGCGTTTTGGCAACCTGCTCGCGCACTGCGGGAACCACCTCAGCCGCGAAACGCTCAAGTTGGCGCAGACGATCATCGGTGGGCCAGTAGAGGAAGGTATCCATGCCGACCTCGACGACCAGGCGCGTCAGTTCGTCAACCCAATAGTCTACTGGCCCGGTGAGAAAACCCTCCACCGGGCCATCGGTAATCAGCCCCATAATGTTGTAGAGGCGGCGAATGGCCTGGGGCTGGCGACCTGCGGCCAGCGCCGCATCGGTGATGCGCTGCTGCATCTCTGGCAGGCGCTCCGGCGGCGCGTGGGGGCTGCTCGGCAGCCAGCCATCTGCCAGGCGTCCGGCAAGGCTCAGCCCACGCGGACCATAGACACCCAGCCACAAACCAATAGAATGGACTGGACGCGGCCCAGGGCGCACACCCGAGACCGTATAGTGCTTGCCCGCGAAGCGTACCACCGCGCTGCCGCTCCAATAGGCCCGAATGATCTGCACCGCCTCTTCCAGCGCGTCGATGGCTTCGCCCTTGCCGCGGCCAGGCCCGCCCATCGCCACAATAGCCTCCCGAAATCCGCCCGCGCCCAGCCCTAACTCTACCCGCCCACCGCTGAGCACATCCAGCGTCACCACGGCTTTGGCGAGCATCGCAGGCGGGCGCAGCGGCAAATTAGCAACATTGGGAAAGATATGAACACGCTCCGTCGCCTGGAGCAAGGTAGCAATCAAGGTCCAGGTTTCCAAAAAGCCCGCGTTATAAGGGTGATCTTGAATGCCGATATAGTCCAGCCCGGCCCGCTCGATAGCGCGGGTGAGCCGCAGAGGCCAGCCCGGGTCGTTCGCGGTGGGATCGACGTTGCCGCCAAAGCGTACCTCGTGATGCAAATCGCTCACAGATGCTTTTGCCTTTCTTCAGCGCGCCAGCGCTGCTCTGAAGCGGAAGCGCGGTGACGCCAGCGAATCAATGTATCGGTATTATACGGCTAGACGTATGGGCGCTGCTTCCTTCTTGACCAGGCTCATCGCTGCCGGTTATACTCGGCAGGCAGAGCGCTTCGCAGCATCTGTGACCGCTCTGCTCAATGCCTGGCAGTTGCTCTCACCAGCCCTGCCGGGCATTCGATCTTGATAACGCTTGCTTTGAAGGCTTCTGATACACCCCAATGATATGCACTCTGGCCCGCTGGAGTAGCTTGACATCAAACAACCGTTCGAGAAAACGCGCGAACGCAAACAGCAGCGAGTTGAAGCTGATATAGGAAGGGTCACCGTTGAGAATGACCCGCTCCTCCCTGAAACCAAGAGGCAACAGGGTGCGCGCGATCTTCCGGGGCGAGTTGATCTTGTAGCGAACGCGATAGGTATCGTGCTCCTGGCGGTGATAGAGTCTGCGGGTGAAGAAATCATGAAAGCGGTGGGGGACCAGGCGAATCATCCAGACGTTATAATTCCAGCTATTGGGCGTCAGGAAAATCAATCTCCCGCCTGGTTTCAGCGCGCGATAGATTTCTCGGCAAGCCTGTTCAGGGTGCTCGATATGCTCAAAGACCCAGGCCGCCACAATCAGATCAAACGAATCATCCGCAAAAGGCAGGCACTCTGCCGTACCTACCATCGTATTGTTGATGAGCGTATTTTTCCTGATCGCCTCCCCATCGGGGTCAATCCCATAGGTATGAGGCGTCCTGGCGTACACAGGGGCCAGAAAATCTGCATGCCCACAGCCAATGTCTAAGATGCGTGTCTCTGGAAGTATATAGGCAGCAATTACCTCGCAATAGCGAGCAAGGCTATCCTTCCAGCCAGGAGACAGACGTTGATACATCTGGCGATAAAACTCCTGACGACTGAGCGGGCGCACGTCCGTCGAAGAGACAAGCTGATCCATCGGCATGGCCTCCACCCTCCAGAGCGGAGGGGCAGTTCCATCTCAAACAAACACAAGCCATCGGGTGGTCTCTTATGGCAAGCATAGAGAAACGTACCGATGGCCTATGGCAAGTTTGATGCCCGATGAACTGCCTGGAACAAAGAGCGCGCTCACTACGACGAGGCAAATGTAAAATCTATTTCTCCTTCTTGAATGCTGACCGCAGCTAGGTGGCGGCCTAGCTTGCCAGGAACCTGGCTCAATGCCTCATCGAAGCGCGCCGTCAAGTCGTCGCTCGATTCAACCCAGGAGAGCAGGCCCGATACATGTACATTCTGCGCGACCAGCGTGCCATTCTGCACTGCCAGCCCCAGGCTTACCGTGCTGCCAAAGCCGTATGCCTGGAACGTCGCAACCATGACGTCGGGTTGAAGGGAGACCTGCATATTGGTAATTGGCGCGAGTTGATTGATGTTCTGGGCCAGATAATCATCGATCTGCCCCTCCGTTGCCACGGGAAAAGAACGACCCGACGGCACTCCGGGCGGCAAGCCAGGAATCTGGTCAACCGCCTGTTGCAATCCCTGGCGAATCTGCCCATCCACCGACTGATGGATGGCAGGGCGCAGCAGAAAAACCCAACTCCCACACACGACCAGCCCAAAGATCACCAGAAAGAGCAGCAGATACAAAGGCCAACGTCGTCGTTTGCGGGACGCAGACAGCCTTTGCGGGGCCGAGGAGGGCGCGGCAGACGCGGGCTGATTCAGCGACATATCTGCCCAGGTCGCCTGCGGAGGAGGGCTATAGCTCCCCTGCGACGCGGCCCAGCCAACGGAGGGGCTATGCTCTGGCGGCACGTACTGGGTCGGCGGCGAAACATACTGCGGCGACTGAGCAGGAGAGAGCGGCTGAGCGAGCGTTGGCGCGTTCATCGCATGGTCATAAGGTAACGCTGGCGACACAGGCGCCCTATTCGCTGGCGAGCGGCCCGGCGATAAAACAGCGCCACAGTTACCGCAAAATTGATCTCCATCTTCGTTGAAGACGCTACAGCGTTGACAGACCATACTCGGCTTCTCCTATCTCCAATCGTCGCTCACGAGACAAGTGTAAGCCGCCGCTCGGAGCACTGTCAAGGTAATACCTCACACCAGCACGCCAGATCAACAGCAACTTCCGCGCCGCATCACTTCACCGCTGGCTTGACATCCGCAGCCAGAGAGTGAGATACTGCCAGGAGTACGTTCAATGAGCATATATCACTATCTCAGCAAAGAGCCTATGTTTCTATTCAGGAGGCGGGCTTACGAGGAAAAACGCACGGTTGATCGATATGCACCCGGAAGGGGTCGCAGAGAAAGCTTTCCTGGCAGGGGTGGAAGTGCAGAACGGGGAAAGCCTATGGAGCACCGAAGATTCGCTGGAAGAGTTGGCAGCGCTGGCACGCACCGCCGGAGCCGAAGTTGTGGGCAGCATGATGCAGCGCCTGCGCGCCCCAGACGTGCGCTATTATCTGGGCAAAGGGCGCACCGCCGAACTGGCGCAGCTTCAGCTAGAACTGGGCTTTGATCTGGTGATCTTTGATGATGAACTCTCGCCCTCACAACAGCGCAATCTGGAGGGCGAAGTCAACGCACGCGTCATTGATCGCACCGCCTTGATTCTGGACATCTTTGCTCAGCATGCCCACACCCGCGAAGGCAAATTGCAAGTCGAACTGGCGCAGCTAGAGTATCGCCTGCCACGCCTCAGCGGGCGCGGCACCTCGCTGTCGCGCGTGGGCGGCGGCTCGCGGGGCGCGGGCGGCGGAGGTCAGGCAGGTGCAATTGGCGTGCGTGGTCCTGGTGAAACCAAACTGGAACTGGACCGCCGACGCATCCGCAAGCGCATCAGCGATCTGCGCCACGAATTAGACGGCGTGCGCCGCCAGCGCACCCAGCAGCGCCGCGAGCGCAGCGAACAGGCTATGCCGGTGGTCTCCATCGTGGGCTATACCAATGCTGGCAAATCGACCTTATTCAATGCTCTGGCGATGGCAGACGTGCTCGTCGAAAACAAACTCTTCGCCACCCTCGACCCAACCACGCGCCATCTGGTGCTGCCCAGCCACCAGGAGATTCTGCTGAGCGACACCGTGGGCTTCATTCAGAAGTTGCCCACCGATCTAGTGGCCGCCTTCCGCGCCACACTGGAGGAAGTCAGCGAAGCCGACATTCTCCTCGAAGTGGTCGACATCAGCCACGAAAACGCCATTGAACAAAGTCAGACCGTCAGTGAGGTGCTCGCGGAACTGGGAGCCAACGAGAAGCCGCGCGTCACTGCCCTCAATAAAATTGACTTGCTGGAAGACCCGGCAGAGCTTGATCTTACCCTCTTTCCCAACGCCGTGCCCATCTCAGCACGCGAAGGCCGGGGACTGGAGGCCCTGATGCACAAAGTGGGGCAGGTCGTCGCCGCAGAAATGGAGCCAGTGCGAGTACGCATACCCTATGAAGCCGGGCATATGGTTGAACTTTTTCATCGGCGAGGGCGAGTGCTGCGCGAGCGGCACACCGACGAAGGCACTACCATCGAGGGAACGCTGCCCCAGGCGCTGCATCCCCTTTTTGAGCCGTTCCAACTGCCGCGCCACAGCTAATACGCTTAGCCAATATACTAACTTGCTTAGCTCATAAGCTCGTTAGAGTTGGTATTGGATAAAATTCGAGAGCACGACCACCAACACCAGAATATTACACACGGCCAGCGCGGCCCGCGCCAGCAGCGGGTAGCTGCGGTTGAGCATCAGAATCCCTGCGGAGACCACGAACACCATCAGCACCTTATAGAGAATCAGCGCGCTAAAGCCCGCTTGATTGAGCAACGCCCGCATCAGTGGATTGCCCTCGCGCATGCCAGCCTGTAAATCAATATACGTGGTCAGCAAATCACACGCATTTAGCACCGCAAACAGTGCCAGCCAGAACAACGACCAGAAAGGGATGCGCCGCTCCCGGCGCGCAGCCGAACGCAAAATCATCGTAGCCAGACAATCCTTTCCCGGCAAACCATGGAGGGTCGTATAGCTTCACCGTGCGCTCAGCCGCCAACCACTCCATCCCCTTGCGGACTGGAAAGGACACTATCAAAATCTATGCCAGACACACGCCGGGCAACCCAGGCATAAGCATTCACAGCAAGAGTTGTAGGCTCTCGAAAGCCATCGGGTTTGTATCCCACGTCTGGATGTGTTATGCTGGGCTGCGGAACATATCTGCTCTTCTGCATATGATACATGCCTGCATGCTCCATCAGGGGACATGAGAAGGATGGCAAACTGATGAAGCGCATCTTCTCTCAACCTTCCAATCAACCGAATGCAAAATCACTGCTGGCTGGACAGGAGTCCGAGGCAGCGCGCCGCGCCAGGCAAATTAAAGAAGTGCTGCGGTTGGGCAACGCCATGCGCGCCGAACTCCAACTGGACATCCTCCTGCGGCAAATCGTCGAAGCCATCAGCAGTTGCATCGGCTTTCGGCAGGCCATTCTCAACCTGGTACACGATGACTCGCCAGATTTGGAATGCGCCGCCTTCGTTGGCATCAGCTCGGAGGATGAGCGGCGCATGCGCGCTTCACCGCCGCCGCTCACCCGCCTGCTGGGGATGATGCGCTCGGAATTTCGCTTGAGCCAATCCTACTTTATTCCACACGAGCACGCGCATCTCGTCAACGGCATGCAGGTAGTTACGCCTAAAAACATCACCTGGCATGGGGAAAATAGCTGGCATCCCCAGGACATACTGCTGGTGCCGCTGGTCAGCCCGCGCGAAAACAAATTGCTGGGCATTCTCTCTCTGGATGACCCGGAAGACGGTCTTCAGCCTTCGCTGGAAACGATTGAAGTAATCGAACTCTTTGCAAATCAGGCGGCATTGGGGATCGATAACGCACGGGTCTTCCAACAACGTGAACAAGAGCGACGCGCGCTGGAACTGGCAATCTTTGATCTGCTTGAAGAGGTCGAGCAGGCGCGCCAGGGCAACCTGACTGTGCGCGCGCGCATCAGCGAAACGAGCCTGGGCGCGGTAGCCGACTCGCTCAATGAAATGCTCCGGGCGCTCAACGCCGTGTTGCTAGAGGTGCGCCAAGCCACCAACGTGGTCAGTAAGAGCGCCTCCGATTTGCAGATGGCAGCCTGGCGGCTGGCGGCTGGTGCGCAGCAGCAAGAGCGGCAGGTCAACGACATTTTCAAAACCATTCGCGAGATGGCGGCCTCGGTACAGCAGGTTTCAGATAATGCTGCGACAGCCGCTGGCGTGGCACATAACGCCCTGGAGATCACCAACGAAGGACGCCAGGGCGTGGAGCGCGCCGTCCAGGGGATGAACGCGGTGCGCGAAATGGTCCTGCAATCGGCCAAAAAGATCAAACGATTGGGCGAAAGCAGTCAAGAGATTGGAGAAATTGTCCAGCTTATCTCTGATTTCGCCAGCAAGACCAACTTGCTCGCCCTCAATGCCTCCATCGAAGCCGTGCGGGCAGGCGAACATGGGCGCGGCTTTTCTGCCGTTGCCCAGGAGATTCGCAATCTCGCCAACAGCAGCGCCGAGGCCACCAAACAGATTTCCGCGACCATCAAAAGCATTCAGAACGAGACAAACGCGGTGGTCGTCAGCATGGAGCAGAGCACCCAGCAAGTGGTGATTCAATCGGGGATGGCAGCACATGCTGGTTCAGCGCTTCAGGCAATGGATGCCATCATGCAGCGCATCGTGCAGCACATCGAGGGCATCAGCAGCGCGGCAGCCCAGCAGGCTGCCGCTGGTGGCTCGGTGGCGCGGGCAATGGGCGACATCGCGCAAATCACCGTCTACACTGCCCGCAACATCGACCAGATGCATGCCTCAATGGGTCGCCTCACCGAACTGGCTGAATCGCTGCAACGGCGCGTCGGCGTCTTCCAACTCTCCGAAGACGATACCTCCAGGCACAAAAGCGTGCAGGGCAAGACATCGGGAAGCATCAGCAACCCATTGCTTGCCAGGCACACTGGAGAGATGCGCGCCGAAGAGACGCCAGAGCAAAGCGCCATACGCGAAAAATAAGCAGGTGCCAGGCGCGCCTGCTCAGGGAATAGCGTGAACTTTTGCCTCAGCAGCAGACAGCCCACCTAGTTCGGCGGGCGGGGTTTCCAGGACGGTTGCGAGCCGACGCAGCGCGTAAGGCTGTGGCTCTTCCTGTCCATGTTCAAAGCGGCTAATGGTTTCGCGCCGCAAGCCGGTCATTTCGGCAAGCTGGCTGATACTCAACCCCTGGCGCTGGCGCGCCTGGCGCAGACCACGTAACTTCATGACCGTTCCTCCACGATGAGGTGCTTCTTTTCAACCAGGCTCCGTTGCCTCGTTGAAGCATTACCTACGCTTCCATCATAACATGTTCGGAGCACTCTCGTCCAGCCCTTCAGTCGCCTATTCCTGCACACGCAGATGCAGATCGCGCAGTTGCTCAGGCGCAACGGACGAAGGCGCCTGCATCAAGAGGTCTTGCGCGCTCTGCGTCTTGGGGAAAGCAATCACATCGCGGATGCTCTCCTCATCAGCCAGCAGCATCACCAGGCGATCCAGTCCCAGCGCAATGCCACCGTGGGGCGGCGCGCCATACTCAAACGCCTCCAGCATATGCCCAAACTGTTCCTGAATCTGCTCATCCGACAGCCCCAACAATCGGAAGACGCGGCGCTGCACATCAGCCTGATTGATACGAATGCTGCCTCCGCCGATCTCATATCCATTGCAGATTACATCATACTGGCGCGCCCGCACCGAGAGCGGCTCGGCCTCCAGCAGCTTCTCATCCTCCGGGTGCATATTGGAGAAGGGATTGTGTTCTGCCTGATAGCGCTGCTCGTCCTCGTTCCAATCGAGCAACGGGAAGTCGACGACCCAGCACAGCCCCATCACATCATTAGGAATCAGCCCCAGGCGCTCGCCCAGCCGCACACGCATCCGTGAAAGCACATCGTTGCACACCTTGGCGCTGTCGGCCACAAAGAGCAGCAAATCGCCCGTTTGCGCCTCCAGGCGAGCGATTACTGCCCCAAGCTGCGCCTCAGTCATGGCCTTGGTCAGCGGCGAGCGAATGCCATCCGCGCCCAGCGCCACCGTCACCAACCCCTTCGCGCCCAGTACGCGCGCTTGCTCGGTCAAGTCATCAAGCTCTCTACGTGTATAGCTCGCCGCGCCGGGCACACGCAGCCCCTTGACCATGCCACCGCTCTGGACCGCCTCGGCAAACACCCGAAAATCGCTCGCCTCTGCCAGATCGCTGATCTCGACCAGCGGCAAGCCAAAGCGAATATCAGGATGATCGGTGCCATAGCGCGCCATTACCTCGGCATAGGTCAGGTGCGGGAACGGCTGCTGCTGGATGCGTTTCTGCGTCGTCTTCTCCACAAGCTGAATCAGCATCCCCTCAATCAGCCCCATCACATCAGCCTCGCTGATGAACGACATCTCTACATCCAATTGGGTAAACTCCGGCTGACGGTCAGAGCGTTGATCCTCATCGCGGAAGCAGCGCGCAATCTGGAAGTAGCGATCCAGTCCCGCAACCATCAGCAACTGCTTGAACTGCTGAGGCGCCTGGGGCAAGGCATAAAACTTTCCGGCATAGAGGCGGCTCGGCACCAGATAATCGCGCGCGCCCTCTGGCGTGCTTTTGGTCAGAATCGGCGTCTCCACCTCCACAAAGCCGCGCTCATCCATATAATCCCGAATCAGTTTCACCACGCGATGTCGCAGCACGATATTCTCACGGACAGAGGGTCGGCGCAGGTCCAGATAGCGATATTTCAGCCGCAGTGACTCTTCAGCCGTCACCTGATCGCTGATCACAAAAGGCGTCGCGCGCGCGGGGTTCAGTATCTCCACAGTGCTGGGCGTCACCTCGATCTCGCCCGTAGCCAGATCGGGATTCTCCGAGCCAGGCAAACGCCGCGCCACCGTCCCCTGGACACGCAGCACATATTCCGAACGCACCGACTCAGCAATCGCGTGCGCTTCGCTCGCGCCAGCGCCACGCTCGGGGTCAAAAATAATCTGCGTCACCCCATAACGGTCGCGCAGGTCAAGAAAAATCAATTTCCCATGATCGCGCCGCCGATTGACCCAGCCGGTCAGCGTCACCTGCTGGCCGACATTGGCCGCCGTCAGTTCGCCACAAGTCGCGGTGCGCAGTGTCGTCTCTAGTCCCATCGCTTCTGCCTTCTTAATTTCTACACAGTGATGCTGAAGTTTAGCACATTTCAGCGGAAAAGAGCATGCGCGCCAGAGCGATCAACTGGAGCCGCAGAGCGTGCCCGTGGCATCAGCAAGCCATTGCCAGCGATTTTCTTATGGCAGCGTCATCACCAGCAGCGAGCGATCACCCAGCTCATACAGCGAGAACCCCTGCGCCCCTTGATCGAGCACGCTGATACTTTGCAGGCTATCGAACGCGGAAGCGTCCGCATATTGCTGGCTCGGTTTGGGGTCGCTGACGCCTGTGGCTGGCGCATCGAACCGAATAATACGGTGATCGGCCCCATCACCAATAAAGAGCCGATTTTGCTGATCGCTCACCAACACCGTCGCATTGGTCAGCTTCACCCCTGTTGGAGCATAGGGTGTATTCCCGCCAGACGTCGCCGAAAACGTTGGCTGCACGGGAACGGTGGGCAGCGGAGTCAGCGGATTGAAGGTACTCGGGTCGGAGATGGGCAGGGCTGGCAAGAGCGCGCCAAAGTTGGCCGGATGCAACACCCCCGTCGGCGATAAGACACCGATGCTTCCATCGACCAGTAGTAAGTACACGAGGCCGTTCGGGGCAACCGTCATACTATGCGCCTGCACAGGCAGCGGGGATGGTCCGAGTGGTTTGCAACTTCCCGCTGAAGTACCGGAGCAGGCATAGACGATATCACTATTCGTTCCCCGATAAATGACATACTCCTGTGTGCCATGCACCGCCAGCAGCGCCGGAAGCGCGCCGTGAGCATCCTCCGGCAAGGCCAGCAGTTGCTCAGGCTTCGCATTGGGTGTGGGCGCCAGATGCTCGATGGTAAAATGAGACGCGCTCTCTTCATGCAGCAGATACACCTGAGAGCCATCGCTCGTCAGGTCTACCACAGACGAGTCAACCATCGCTCCACAGCTTATCGAGGCGCCTGCTTCGTCAACATTCAGAGCATACACCGGCGAGGCGCTTTGGGCTGCCACATGGGCAAACAAGACAGGCTGCGCAGAGCCAGAACCGTTACTCTGAACTGCCACCAGATCATCGAGTCGCCCGCTCGGGGCAGCGCTGCAAGAAACCGAAAAACGCTGTGACTGGATGGTACTGAGTGGTTCGACCAACGCCTGCGTGTTATAGTCTTCCAGCTTCTGGTGAATGGTCGGGCCAAGCACCTGTTGCACCGTAGTAATGGCCCGCTGACGGTCAGCGCTGCTCAGCCATTTATTGCCGAGGTCGGCAAGCAACGGATGCTGAGCCGCTGCCAATGTATTAATTGCCTGTGGCGCTTCCTCCTGGCGCGCTTGTGCCAGGAGTATCTGCATGCGGTTGATATCGCTGTTCAGCTGGTTCTGAGCATTGCGTGTCCAGGCGATAGGGCCAAATCCATAATCCCAGGCGGCCAGAGAGAGAAACAAAATTGCCACAACGGCAAAGATGCGCAAGGCAAGCGACACCGGCGAGATACGCTTACGTGGCTGCTTATTCGTCTTCAAGCCAACCGTCTGCTGCGTCGAGGCATCAACCAGCGTTGCCAGACGTTCCTGCATCTCTGGCTCCAGGGGCGGCGCTTCCACCACATGCACCAGCACGGCGGTAATATTATCCGGCCCACCCTGCTCATTGGCCTGAGCAATCAGCCCGTGCACCGCCTCCTGAGGAGTGGAAGAACTGATAATGCGATTCATCTCCTCATCGGAGACCGGACCAGAAAGCCCATCGGAACATAGCAGCAAAAGGTCTTCGTCTTGAAGCGGCTCGATAAAAATATCCGCCTCGACCTCTGGCTGCGTTCCCAGCGCGCGGGTAATCACATTGCGATGCGCGTGGGTACGCGCCTGCTCATCGGTCAACATCCCCGCGCGCACTTGCTCGGCCACCCAGGAATGATCGTAGGTCAACTGACGAATCTGCCCATCACGAACCAGATAGACCCGGCTGTCGCCCACATTGGCAATATAGGCCAACGCGCCGCGAATCACCACCGCCACACAGGTTGTTCCCATGCCAGCGCGGGCAGCTTGCTCGATGGCACGATCATAGATCACCTGATTGGCCTGTTTAATGGCCTGCGCCAGAATCTCCGTCACTTCGTCGGAAGCAGCTTCATAATACTCTTCGCGGATGGTTTCCACAGCAATCTCGCTGGCGACTTCGCCAGCGGCATGCCCACCCATGCCATCGGCCACCACAAAAATAGCCCCTTTGCGTTCCATCAACTTGGGGTCTTTCGGGATCAGGCGGGTCATACTATCTTCGTTCGAATCACGCCTGCGGCCAACATCCGTTAATTCCGCAATTTCCAGACGGAGTTGCTTGGACAACGCCACGCTCCTCAACTCATGCCCCATAACAGCATCCCGCTTTTCAGCGGACGGGGTAGTCTATACTTGGGTAGTATAATACACTGGCCTGCTGAAAAACGCAACGAACTAAACCCTATCCAACCGAATGTCCCATCTCTTGACGAAGCGCCATTCCTTAATGGGCATCGTTACCAGGCGAGCGCTCAATCGTTTTTTCACGCAGGAAGGGAGCACCGGATACATCGATGCGCATCGGAATTAATGCGCTGCTCGTTTCAGCCGCGCAGTCCTATCGAAACGCCGGAATCAGCCGCTATACGCTGGGTCTGCTGCGTGCTCTCAACAGCGCTGAGAGCACGCATGAATACAGCGTGTTTGTCAGCACGCCCGAGGCCGCCAAACAGGTGCCCATCACCCCAAGCAGCGGTGTGGTCGTGGTTGGTCGGCGGCTCACGCACCCTGCCAGAAGGGTGTTATGGGAACAGGTGCGTTTCGCGGGCGAGATACGGACGCGCGGCCTGCAATTGCTCCACGCTCCCATGAATATCTTGCCCGCGCGCCTGCCGTGCCCTGGCATCATTACCATTCACGATCTCGCTTTTTTGCGTTTTCCCCAGTTCTTCCGGCCCACGCGTCGCGCCTATCAACAGTTTTTCACCCCGCGCAGCGCACGCCGCGCCGCGCTGATCATTGCCGTCTCCGAGCATACGCGCCAGGATATTATCGAACTCCTCAACATTCCAGAAGAGCGCGTCCGCGTGATATATCCCATACTGGAAGAACGCCTGCGGCTGCCTTGTTCCGCCGAAACCATCCAGGCTTTTCGCCAGCGCCAGCAGCTTCCCGAACACTTCATCTTGTTTCTTGCCACGCTGGAACCACGCAAAAACATTCCGCGCCTGCTCGAAGCCTATCGCCTCCTCAAGGAGGAAACACATCTGCCTCATACGCTCGTGCTGGCAGGAGCCAAAGGCTGGTATGCGCAAACGCTTGAACAACAGGTGCACACGCTGGGTATCCAGAACGATGTACGCTTTGTGGGGTACGTGCCTGAAGACGAAAAGATGCTCTGGTATCACACCGCCGATCTCTTCGTCTACCCCAGCCTCTATGAAGGTTTTGGCTTGCCAGTTGCCGAAGCAATGGCATGCGGTCTGCCTGTCGTTACCTCGAACGCCTCCAGCCTGCCTGAAGTCGTGGGTGATGACGGTGCCTTTGGCGAGCGGGCGGCATTGATGGCGAACCCCAATGACATTGAGTCTTTGGCACGAACTATGCAGCAGGGCTTGTGCAACAACGCCCTCCGCCAGCAATGCCGCATACGAGGTCTGGGGAGGTCTCAACGGTTCGCCCCAGCGCCGGTTGCCCGGCAAATTATGCAAGCCTATCAGGATGCCGTGTCAGGGACACTATAGCGCCAAGAGTGAAGATGAGCCAGGGGAGGAGAACGTGAAAAAACAGCCGATTCGGACAACCAGACCGTTGACCTTACCGATTTCAGAACAGCCAACGCTCCAGTTGCAAGCCCACCAGCCATCGAAGCGCCGAAGGCCACGCGCCCAACATACTGCTGTCCTGGTACTGTATCTGCTTGGCGATGCGCTCCTCATCAACGCCGCGTTTCTGGCTGCCTACTATATTCGTTATCAGGTGCAAGGAAACTATAACCTGACCGATCAAACCATCCGCCTCTATTACACCCCCTATCAGGACTACATCTCGTTTGAAATCATCATCACGCTTGGCTTACTCTTAATCCTCTGGCTCAAAGGAGTTTATCGGATACGTCCAACCAGCTATTGGGTAGGGCATTTTTCCGCAATTCTGGGGGCAACCACAACCGGCCTGGTCGTCCTGAGCATTTATGAATACTTCTTTACCAAATCGCCCGACCTCCTCTTTTCCAGCAGCAGCGAAGCCCCGCGCGGACTGCTGATCTATACCTGGATTGGAGTGACCATCCTGCTCTTCCTGGGGCGGCAGTTCATCAGTCTTGGGTTGGCGTTTGCCTATCGTCATGGCCTGCGGCGCGCGCGCCTGATCGTCATTGGCGCGGACCGTCTGGGCAAGATGATGATGCAGCATATCGCGGCGACACCGCGCCTGGGCTATCAGATCGTTGGTTTTATCGCCGCCGATGACACCCCTATCACCCATTTTGGGCGCTTTCAGGCGCTGGGCAGCATCGCAGACCTGGAAAGCATCATTCGCATTCATAACATCGATCAGGTTTTGATCGCGCTTCCCTCCAACCAGCATCAGCAGATTGTGCGCAGCGTGCGGCTCTGCGAGCGCGCTGGCGCGGAGTTTAAACTCATTCCAGACCTGCATGAACTCAGCCTTTCGAGCATCGATATGGATACCATCGAAGGCATTCCCCTCATTGGCATCAAAAGAACCGGCATTGGTCCCTGGCAATATACCCTCAAGCGCGCCATAGACATCAGCATTGCCGGATTGGTTCTGCTGCTTGGTTCGCCGCTCTGGCTACTCATTGCCCTGGCAATCAAGCTCGATTCCAGGGGTCCGGTGCTCTTCAAGCAAGAACGGCTGGGGTATCAGGGCTGGCCTTTCCTGCTCTACAAATTCCGCTCCATGCGCAACCGTGCCGACAAAGACCTGGGACGCCTGCAACCAAGAAGCGATGTCAGCGGCCCGATGTTCAAGCTCAAAGAAGACCCTCGCCGGACACGCATTGGCAAGCTCTTGCGCAAAACCAGCCTGGACGAGATTCCGCAACTCCTCAACGTATTAAAAGGTGAAATGAGTCTTGTTGGTCCCCGGCCACCGCTCGCCAGCGAAGTAGCCCAATATGAAGAGTGGGAAAAAGGACGACTAGAGGTTCGCCCGGGTATGACCGGCTTGTGGCAGGTACGCGGACGCAGCGAACTCGACTTTGATGAAATGGTCCTGTTGGACCTCTACTACATCGAAAACTGGTCGCTGCGTCTGGACCTGCAAATCTTGCTGCAAACGTTTCCCGCCGTCCTCTTCAGCCGGGGTGCTTACTGATACACAGAGGCGCGGAACAATCAGAGAAGTAGGCAGGCGCGCCAGGCAATTCAGAAACAGGTTCCCATGAAAGTTGCATTGGTCCACGACTACCTCAACCAGATGGGTGGGGCCGAACGAGTTTTGCTTGCCCTCCATGATCTCTATCCTGATGCGCCGATCTTCACCTCTATTTATGACGCGGAGCGCGTTGACCCGGCGTTTCGCCAGTGCGATATTCGCAGCAGCTTTATGCAGCGGCTCCCGGGGGCGAGCCGACACCACCAGCCCTATCTGATGCTCTATCCGCTAGCCTTTGAACGCCTGGACCTGCGCGCATATGATCTCATTCTCAGCAGCAGCAGTGCCTTCGCCAAGGGCGTCATGACGCGGCCCGACGCCATCCATATCTGCTATTGCCATACCCCCATGCGTTGGGCCTGGTCCTATCAAGACTACATCGAGAGGGAAAAACTGGCCTCGCCGGTGCGGGTCTTCCTGCCCTTCTTCATTCGTCGCCTGCGCCAGTGGGATCAGTCCACCGCCAGGCGAGTTGACCATTTCATCGCCAACTCGCCAGTGGTAGCCCAACGCATCGCCGCCTGCTATCGGCACGAGGCGACCGTCATTCCTCCGCCGGTAGCGACGGCAAACTATAGCATCTCCCCTATCCAGGAAGCGTATTTCCTGGTGGTTTCCCGGCTGGTTCCTTATAAACGCATTGACATTGCCATAGAGGCATGTAATCTGTTACATCTGCCGCTCAAAATCATCGGCGCGGGACGTGACCGCGCGCGGCTGGAGCGACTGGCGGGGCCAACCATCGAGTTTCTCGGCTGGCTGCCCGACGAGCAGGTGCAGCGCTATCTGGCGCGCTGCCAGGCGCTCCTTCATCCCGGCGCTGAAGACTTCGGGCTGACGCCATTGGAAGCCCAGGCGAGTGGCCGCCCGGTGATCGCCTATGGGGCGGGTGGCGCGCTGACCAGCGTGATTGATGGCGTAACCGGCCTCTTCTTTTACGAGCGCAGCCCTCGCGCGCTGGCCGAGGTGCTGACAACCTTCCAGCCTGCTCGTTTTGACCCCCTGGTGGCCCGTCGCCACGCGGAAGCCTTTGACATCGCGCGCTTTCAGCGGCGCATCGCCGAGTTCGTCGCAGCAAAAACCCACCCAAGCAAACAGGCACAGCATGTGACCATCCGCTAAATCAATGTTGGGGGCGGCCCGTTTCCTGTCGCCGGACTTCATATAACAGCACGCCCGCTGCAACGCTCACATTCAGCGAACTGGCCGTCCCCCACATGGGAATACGCGCCACGGCGTCTGCCATGCCAATCGTCTCCTGGCTCAGCCCCTCGCCCTCATTACCCAGCAGCAGCGCCAGGGGTCGCCGATACTCCAGCGACCAGAAAGAAGAGCCGCGCCGGGCAGTCGTCGCAACCGTCCGGAGTTTTCGCTCTTTCGCCCAATGCAAAAACGCTTCGACACTGGCCGCACGCGCCACGGGAATACGAAAGATCGTTCCCATGCTGGCCTTCAGACAGCGGGGATGGGTGGGGTCTGTGCTGGAGCCGACCACCACCACACCTGTCCCGCCAATCGCATCCATCGTGCGCAGCAAGGTTCCCAAATTGCCGGGGTCGCGCATATCTTCGGCCATCACCATCAGGGTATCCGGTCCAGCCGGAAGAGACGCCAGGTCCAGCGGCGTCCAGCGTACAATTGCCGCCAGACCCACAGGGTTATCACGGTCTGAAAAGCGCTCAAAGCTGGCCCGCGACAACTCCATCACCAGTGTCCCTAAAGCCGCTTGTTCGCGAACTTTCTGGAGGGCGACTTCACTGCGCAGCATCTCCGGAGAGATCAAGAGCACCTCCAGCGGCACACCGCTTTCCAGCGCATCCAGCACCGGACGAATGCCCTCTACATAGCAAACGCCCTCCTCCTCGCGCACGCGCCGCGAGGCCAGATGGCGCACGCGCGCCTCCCACTGACGTGCCCCCTGTGTCATAGCTGCTGCTCTTACTCCTCTCAGGCAGAGTCCTTCAACCTCAGTATCGCATGTATCTGCCTTCCAAAGCAAAGAGCCGGCCCCGCGCGGGGCCGGCTCTTTGCTTTGGAATATCATCGGATGACAGGGCTGACGCCCCACCTGGCAACAAGCGCTAGACGTCATCCTCAAGGGGGCTGCCTTCTGCAATGAAGACCGCTGCGCCAGTCTCTGGCGAGGTTCCCGCGGGGATCAATGCAATGACCTCCCCGAGGCTAGCCGAACTCAACGCTGAGGCTACCTGAGCATCAATAGGCTGTACTGGTTCAGGAAGCATACGACGCATCTGTCCCAAATACAGGGGCGAGAGGTTCCTTGCCAAATCCTCCAGAACGGCTTCCCCAATCCCATCACGCTGGTCAGCCGTGATCCAGAAGATCACCCCACCAGATTGATAGATCAGTTCCGACCGCGTCCCATATTCCCAGACAATCGCCATATGCTTCTGCACCCATTGCCCATCGATATAAATCGCCTGCTGGTTGCCTATCTGTGCCTGGTGAGCAGCTCCCTGGGCCACCACCTGTAACACGGTGGCCTTGGCTTTCGGGCGAAACTCACGCACGATGAGCGGCCCAAAACCAGTCTGAGGGTTCCCATGGGCGTATTGCAGTTCCACCACCGGACCGTCGGCCCAGGGCTGACCGATGTGCAAAACTAACCCCAAGAATTGATAAGAAGCCGGGGTTGGTCCCAGCCAGGAAACAGTGAAGGGTACCACATGCTGCACAGCCCAGGGCGTAAGATTCTGCATCTGCCCTGGGGCAACGATCGTTGTTTGTGGATACTGTGGAACCATCTGAACGCCCGTATAGCCCAACAGCATCCGCAGTCCCTGGGCAAAGGAGGGAGCAACCGTCACCAGCGAGAGCAAGGCCACCGCCAGCAAGGTACCCAGAGCAATCCGCTGAGGCGCTCGTCGCAAAAACATCACGCCGCGCGGACCCTCCGCTGGCGCTGACGGAGCACTCCTAAAGAGCCGATGGGACGACAATTGGAGACGCTGAAAAACCTGGGCATTCACGCGCTTCGCCAGACCGTCTGGAGCAGCCCATGCTCTGGACTGCGTTGTGAGCGTCTGGATGAAATCAGGAGGCAACTGCTCTTGTTCCAGCGGGAACAGGTGGTGAAGGTCGCGAGCCAACGCCAGATCATCGGCAGAAAAGTCAGCGGGCGACAAGCGTCCTTCATCAGTCACCTCCAAACCTCCACCAGACCCCGCTGCACTGCTGTTGTCGGCCAGCAAGAAAGGGTCATCTTCAGCCGCTGCCGAAGAAGACCTCTCATCCATATGCTCTACACTCTGATCGGTATCAGAGAAATGATCATGCTCGTTTGGTTGTTTTGAGCGGGGCATCATGAACCTGCTCCTGAAGAACCACTCGGAGGCTCTTGCGCACCCGCCAAAGCCGCGTATCCACCGCGTGCTTAGACAGGCCAGTGCGCTGTGCAATTTCATCGATGCTGGCAAGTTGGAAATAGCGCAAGTACACCAGCAGCCGATCAAGGTTCGGCAATCGTTCCAGAGCGCGGCGCACTTCCTCGCGCCGTTCGCGCTGCTCTAGAAGTGTGTCAAGACTGTCACCCATTCGCTGGCTCATACTCTCGGCTTCGCGGCTCAGATCATCCGAGCCATACAGTTCCTGGCTGGCATATTGATCTGCCAGATGACTGGTCACCAGCGCTCCCGATGGATTTCGCCGTGTCAAATGGCGGCGACGATCCAGAGCAATATACTTGGCACGCATCGTCAGCCAGGTCCGCAAAGAACCGCGGGTAGGGTCGAAGGAATCGAAATCTTGCCAGACGGTGACGAAGAGATCATTGACACACTCTTCAGCGTCTTGTACCGAGCCAATCCCTTCTAAAACCAGCCGAATGAAATAGAAAAATTCATGAGAATACTGAGCGATGAGCGTTTCTAGAACTCGCGGGTTACGCGCACGCAGCCCCTGAACGAGTCGCTGCTCATCCAACCAGCCGTCTTGCACCATGCCACTCCTTGTGGAATTTCTCCGGGGGCCTCAGGCGACATTGCCCGGCCCTGATTCTTAGGCGCCGTGCCTGCCGGTTTCTCCGTGTGTATATCCGACCTGGTGCAGAGTTCACCTCAAAGGGCTCTACCTGCCCAACAGAAGAGAGGATGATTTCTTCCTCCTCATGCAAAGCAGATACTACCTACAAGAATATACGTCAGCAGTAAGGAGAAACTCACTCCGGGATCGGGATTCCTTAATGGGAGCTTCATGCAAGGCAATCTTACCTTAATCTGACAAAAAGTCAAGGGGGTTCTTGATAGTCTGCTCAAAACCCATCCGTACTACAGATGAGCGGATTTTGTTGCCAGTTTCCTCAGGACATGGTACACTATATGCGGAAGCTCGGAGCAAGCAATCCCATTGAGCAGTGATGCTTGTGGGCCTATCTCGCTGATCCCATGCTGCGCCCACATCATGCATTTCAGCCTCTTTCGGCCATACCAAGGCTTTCTATACCTCTCTGGTGGGCAGGAATGAATGATGTTATGCGCCTTGATTGCAGAGGATACCTGTGACCAAACGAATTCTGGTGGTTGACGACAAAGCCCATCTCCTGCGCTTGATGCGCATGATTCTGGAGGACGAACATTATCAAGTCTCCATTCTTCAGGAGGGACGAGGGGCTTTTGATCGTGTCAAGGAAAGCTTGCCCGATCTGGTGATTCTGGACCTGAAACTGGCCGACTCCTCAGGTCTGGATATACTCCGCGATCTAAAAACTGATCGCTCCACTGCGGACATACCGGTCATTGTCTACACAGCAGCGGTGCTGGAGGCCGAAGAGGTCTCTCAGTTAATTGCCAGCGATCCCGGGCGCTATCATGGCGTCCGTGTGCTGCAAAAGCCATTCGATTTGGACGCGCTGCTGGGGTTAGTGCAGGACGTTTTGGGCGCGGGGGACCTCTGCTAAGCAGTACCGCTTGCAGCATATCCTGCTCCTTCTGAAAACGCCTGCTCCAATCCGGACAATCGGTGATACATAGGGGCCATCGCTTCGGCAGGGAAATCCTCCTTGCTGCCTTTTGTCGTATTCGTATGTATCTGGAGTCAATAGAAAGGATGTGCTACCAATGAGTAATCGCGGTTCTGGTTTCTTTCTTGGCCTGGTGCTGGGAGCCGTGGTTGGCGCCACGCTGGCTATTCTCTTCGCGCCACAGGAAGGCGAAAAGACACGCAACCTCCTGCTTGAGCAGAGTGGTGACATTCGCAAGCGCACCGAAGGCACCATTGACCAGCTCACCGGGCAGGCAAGGGAACGCTTTAACGATGCACTTGCCAGCGGGCGCGAGACGTATGGCAAGGTCAAAGAAGACCTGAGTGCGCGCTACAACCGCGCCAAGTCCGGTGAATTCTAGTTCAACGCAATGCCGATCTCGGCTAGACCATCATGATAGGGATACAAGGCCCGCGCAATCATCTGGCGGGCCTTCTCTTCGCCCAGCAGTGCAGCGCAGCGGCGCTCAAAATCACTGATGAGCAGCACAAAGGCGCTGGCAACGTCCCGCACCGATTGCGTCATCATCTCATGCAGGCGCACCTCACGCAGCCATCCCTGTCGATCTACTTGCAGCAGCCCCAGCACTTCTGACTCCTCACTCCGCTCGGCCAGCGCGTGTTGGAGGATATTCTGCGCTTGCTGCTGACCAAAGAGATGCCCCACACTTTCCAACATGGTGCGCATCACTTCCACCAGCAATTCCCATTGCCTGGCCGAAAGCAACACTTCCGCTGTACTCGAAACGAGAGGAGGAGCAGAGGAAGGGAGAGGCTTTGTGGTTGGCACCGCTCGCTGAGACGCGGCCTCATATTTCGAGGTAGGCCATTGGGGATATGTTGGGGGAAGAAAATCATCAATCGTTGGAACAAACGTTTCCGGCATCGGGCGTGAAGACGGAGGAACGGGCGCACGCGCAGAAGTTATGTCAGGCGTGCGTCCGATGCCGGAAGAGGGGAAAGCTGGCGAAGGAGGGTAGGGTATTTCTGGCGCAGCGGCGCGCGGATCACTTCCCACTACGCCACGCTGTTGCATCATCAAAAGCGTTCGATGAAAAAATTCCTGCTGGGTAGGTGTAATCGTCTGCCGCTCAGTCAATACCCCCACATCGAAGCGGATCACTCCACTGCTCCAACCGGCCAGATCAATTAACGCATCATCTGTGCTGCCGTGGCTCCCGGCAAGATGTACTAACTGACCACGCTCAAAATACAGATGAAGCGTCCCCATGCGCGCAGTATTGCGCAGCGCCAGACGCCCTGTGCCACCCGTTGCGCGAATCCTGGCAACCATCACGCCCAGATTTTGTAATGGCTCTTGCCGCTCACTGCTCATGTATTGCTCTGCTTCACATATGTCATCATCCCTGATGGACTTGATGACACTGGTGGAAACACAAACTACGCCAATTATACACCATTCGATTTCACCATTGCCTGTGCATCACGCTTGCCAACACAAGCTGATACGGTCAAGAGGGAGACCACTCAACCTGGCGGCTCGTCAGGCAGCGTTGACGACAACGGATCAAGCTGGGTTGGCGCCAATCCTCCCGCCGGAATCGTGGCGCTGATCTGTTCCGAAGCCACCGGCAGATGCCGCTGCCCGGCAGGCGCGGGCATCTCCAGATTGGACCCTGCTTCTGCCGCGTCATGATACAACCCCGGCCCAAAGCCCGCATAGGCTTCTCTCTTCCGCAGGCCCCGCTGCCTGAGCAGCATGAACGCCACAACAGCACCAACCAGAAGAGCCGCCACGATCAGCGCAATAGCCCACCCAGGCAAATTCAATCCCGGTGCTGGTTCGTGGGCGGCTTGCACCTTGGTATAGTTGATATACAGCGCCACGCCCTTGAAATTGGGATACAGGCGCGCAAGTTGCGTATATTGATTATAGGCATCATGCCAGTGGCCGGGCGCAGTGCTGCTGCAAGCGTCATAAGCGGCAGCCCAGCGCTTATCAAACGCATCTTGAGCCAGATTCACTTTCGCCTGCCGGGATAGGTTTTTCGCGTCATTGGCTATATGTAAGAAGCTTGCCTGACCGACACCGTTCCCCCCAGCAGCGTCAGCGCTCACCACCCCTACCAGTTGCCCATCCGCATTCAGCGCCGGAGCGCCGCTATCGCCTTGCTCGATGTTTCCATCGATCTGGATAAGCTGCGAACCACCCTGAGCCGTCTTAAAAGCGCTCACCGTGACGGTTTGCACCGAAGCCGTAAGAAAATTATTCGGGTCCACCGAACCATCAGACTGCGCCAGGTCCGCGCTGCCTGGATAGCCCAGAACAGTCAACGTATCCCCTTGATAGACCTGTGTCGAGTCGCCCAGGGAAATCGTGGGCACGTCGCGCAAGCCATCAACGTGCAGAATGGTCAGATCGTTATCGATCTGCTGAGTGGCGGAACTCTGCGCCACAACAGTCACCGGATAGCTTTGCAGGTTCTCCACGGTCGTGGCTTGCGTTGGTCCACTATATTGGCTGCTCAGATAGAGCGAGGTCTGGGGCTGCTGAATCAGCGGCTCCCACACCTGGGAATCAGTCAGCAGTTGCGTCAAGATTGCAGCCGCTGTGACCGTTTGGCTTGGGTTAGAATCATTGAGGGCCTGCGCAATGTCGGGTGCAGCGCGCTCGGCCAGCAACGTATTGAGTGTGTCCGATGCGACGCTGACCGCGCTTGAAGCGGTCAGCACATCGCCAGTTCCAGAAATAAAGGCCCCTGTGCCGCTGACCGTCAGGGCATAATAGCCGCCACCCTGGGGAAAGGTCACGCTGGAGCCATCAGCAGTAGTATAATCCACCTGCGCTTGATAGGTGGTAGCAACCCGAACAATCGCCGGAAGCGCCAGCGCCACGCCACGCCTGGCTGCTGTGCAGGGTCCTCCGTCGGCAAAACCGGACGCCTGAGCCGTCGCGGCAAACCCCAGCGAACTCAATGTCATTGCCAACAGCGCAAACATCCCTGCTCTGCTGACAATCCGCCAGAACCGTTCCCAAGGATGGGCACGTTTCAGCGCGCGCATGCTCTCCATGGCATACCCCTTTTTCAGCTATCTTGGCCCCTATCATATCATCTCCTGAAAGGTCTTGTCTGCACTGTCCTCAATGTACCAGCCCTTTTCTCCCCCAAAAGGGGGGACGCATCAAAAAATACAGCATTAGGGAATCTCTCCGCCGCCCTTGCGTCATAGGTCTTTCTCGCGCTATAGTTACAGCGCCAGCACATGATGCGCTTCCTCATCAGAGGAGCACCATCATCCATTACGCACTGCCAAGAGGGGCTTCTATGCAATTCTTCATAAATCTTCATATCGCCATGTTCTTCTTTTTGCTGGGCGCTGGAACCATTTGTTTCCTGTGGGGGTTGGGGCTGCTCCTCTTCCGCCGCCAGAGCAAAAGCATCAGTTCCATCTATCGCAGTGCCCTGCGCGTCACAGCAGCGATGGCGCTCCTTCAGGCCATCATCGGAGCCGTTTTGCTCTTCATCTTTCGCCAAAGCCCAACCGATCAATTACATTACGTCTATGGTGGGCTGGTCTTCCTTGCCATCCCGATAGCCCTCATCTACGGGACAGGCAAACCAGAACACATTCGCCGCGATTTGCTTTTTCTAGTCATCGCGGCGTTGGTGGTGGCGGCTGCGGCGGTACGCGCGGCCATGACCGGCGGCTTTCAGTTCTAACTGACACGTCGCGCACGGCTCTGGAGTTGCAGGGCTTTCGGCTCCGGCCTGGCAATTTGCCAGGCCATTTTCCATTTTCCTGGGGCAGCGCCAGAAGTACATAAGAGTAGTTGGGTAGAGTGATCTGTCGCCAGTGGAGGCAACCATGCGCGCGCGCTTTTTACATCTAGCCGATATCCATCTCGGCTACGATCAGTACGGCTCCAAAGATCGCTACAACGATTTTGCCAGAGCCTTTCAGGATATTCTCGATGATGCCATCAGACGCAACGTGGATGCCGTCCTGATTGCGGGTGACCTCTTTAACAAGCGCGCCATTGATGCCCAAACCTTGATACAGGCTTATGATTGCCTGCAAAAACTGAAAGAGCAGCACATTCCGGTCATTGCCATTGAAGGCAACCATGACCGTTCCTATTATCGAGATGGCCGCTCCTGGCTTCAGTTTCTGGCCTGGCAAAAACTGCTCTATCTGCTCAACCCCATCATGCATGATGGCACGCCTGTGCTGGCCCCCTGGAACCCCAGCACCTTGCGCGGCGCGTATATTGATCTGCTCGATGGGCGGCTGCGCATCTATGGCTTGCCCTGGTTTGGAGCGAGCACGGCGCGCGTCATCGAAAGTTTCGCCGACGCCCTCAGACAAGCCCAGGCAGAGGAAAGGCAGCAAGGGGTGGCATATCGCGCGCTGCTGATGCACACTGGCATTGAAGGCATCGTGCCGCAGATGCACGGCTTGCCCACGCAGGCCCAGTTTGAGCCACTGCATGGCCTGGTCGATTATCTCGCGCTGGGCCATGTGCACAAGCCCTTTGAGCGCGATGGTTGGATGTATAACCCCGGCTCAACCGAGACCTGCGGCGCTGAAGAAGCGGCCTGGGAAGACCGCGGCTATTATTATGTCGAGGTTGATACCGATGGTGTGCCAGCAGACGATTACGCAGCCGAAGGCATGAAACATCGCGCGCAGCATCTCACCAACCGACGCCGCCCCTTCTGGCGCTTCAGCTTCCGGGTTGATGGCATTGGCACGCCAGAGGTGCTAGAAGCGCGGTTCGAAGACTTCTGCCGTCGGCAGGCCAAAGAAGGTGCCTACATCGACCTGGAACCGGTTGTCCATATTACGCTCAACGGTGTCCTTGATTTCGATGCCGGTTCCCTAGACCTGCCACGCCTCGAAGAGATCGTTGAGGCCCATTTCCATCCGCTCATCCGGCGCGTCCACAACCTGACGCATGATATCGATTTCGACCCCGATAATGAGGGTCTGGACGGACGCAACCGCGACACCTGGCATCAACTCGAACACAAAATCTTTCAAGATATGCTTTCGCGCGATGCGCGCTATCTGCCTGCCGCCAAAGAGTGGGCCACAACCGTCTCTGAAATGAAGCAACTGGCACTGCAAGGCGAAGACCCCGCTATGATTGCCACGCGCCTGCGTGAAGCACGCGCCAGACTCTTGCCACGTGGCTAATGCCACCAGGACTTTGCTGGTTGATACAAAGCATCAGGGGAGCGGAGACAGGCCAGGTTTCCGCTCCCCTGATGCTTTGTATCGTTTGCTACCCGCGAATGACCCTCAGCAACTGCCAGCCCGAAAGCCCTGCCGCCGCCAGGCCAAAGACCGCGCCCACTGCCAACCCGATGGGTACTGCCCAACCAGGAGGACCTTTCGCTTGCAAGAGGTCAGCCGGAACAAACACAGCCAGGAAGGTAGCACCCAACATAACCACCGCAATAATCACCGCGATGATGATCACTCCGGTAGTGCTGAAGAAGCGTCCCAAACCCAACGCGCCCGACTGCACGCCGCGCACATAGCCAAAGATCAGCGCGCCAACCAGCGCCAGCAGCACCGCTGCCACAATCCAATGTCCGGCCACCGGAATAGCGTTGAAGCCAAACAGAATGAGCAAGGACACGATGGCAATGGCTACACCAGGTCCCCAGGAACCGAAAATGCCGAAGGCGCTGAAAAAAGTGATGATGAAGCCCAGGGGTGCCGCAATAAATCCGGGGCGACCAGAAACCCGCTGCGCCATGGCATAAGCGCCAGCCGCCTTCACATACTTGCGCTGCTTCAGGTAAATCTGGCCGCGCAATCCCAACAGTTGAGGCTGCGGGATAGGCGCGTTATATTCTTGTGCCTTGTCCAGCGCCTCTTCAGCCTCGTTCGCCTGCTTTAACTGATTCAGCGAGAGCGCCAGCGTATAATAGGCTGGCCCAAGATCACGCTTGGCGCGGGTCGCGGCGCGCGAAGCCTCGGCTGCTCCCGCTGCGTCGCCATCTTGCATCAGCACGAGGCTCTTAATGAGATGAGCCTCTGCCAAACGCGAGTCCAGTTTGATCGCCTCATCGGCAGCGGCCCGCGCCTCTTTCAGATGCCGCTGAGCCAGAGCCACTTCGGCAAGCTGCACGCGCGGCTTGGCGTCGCGCGGCTTCAGCGCGCACGCCTTGCGCGCCGCCGATTCCGCGCGCGCCAGCGCCCCCCGGCTCTTACTCTGAGAAAGCGCCGCCGCCAGCGTCAATTGAGCATCGGCATTGTTGGGTTGGGCATCTGCGGCCTGCTGCGCATGTTCAGCCGCCTCGTCCACCTGCTGTAATTGCAACAGCGCCTGCGCCAGCACCAGCCGCGCCATAAAATCATCAGGTTTGCGTTCCAGCCGACGACGGGAAAGCCGCTCGGCCTCATCATAGCGCCCTTCGCCAAGGGCCTGCCGTGCCCGCAGCACCGGGTTGCCGCCGCCTCCCTGCATCGCTCCGCCGCTCCCGAATTGTCCAGCAATTCGCGCCATACTGCCTCACATCTGCGCTCTGCCATGAGATAGGTCAATGGCATTTTTATACTTCATGTGCCAGAGCATCCTGGCCCAGAAAAATCTGCCCTATTATAGCACACGGGGCGCGGATATGACCCTGCTCTCAGACCCGTCTTCGACTTTTACTCAGCGCCTTGGAGGAGAAAGAAAGGCCCAGATCGTTGCGCGCGGCGAAATCTTGAAAGAGGCGATAAAACTCCTCGCGGTCACGCATAGAGATGACGGCCACGGCATCAGCCGTCTCGATGGCATAGGGATAGCCGTTGCCGATAATCACCTCGGCGCGCACCACATCCAACACGGCATCCAGTATCCCTTCTTCCAGCAGCCAGCGCGGAAACTCCAGCCGTGCCGGGGGCCGATGGCTCACCGTCTGCATGTACACAAACGCCACCTGCTCATGGAAGCGCCCATACCCGCCCAGCACATCGCCGCGCGCTGAAACAAAGGCCGGGGTGCGATCACCCCATTCCAGCGCGCCCTGCCAGAGCAGCGCGTCGTGCAGGTGCTTGGTCTCGGGCAACTGCTCAAAGAGCCGTCTCAAAAGGGTGGTCACATCGCGCGCATAACTCGTATCGATATAGCCAATCAGCGGCACCCGGCAGCTTTCGGAGGCATCCAGCAGGGAAAGCACTGCCGAAACATAACGCTCGCGAAAGGCGGGAGCCATCGTCAACGCAAACGAGACCACCAGCGAACCATCGTAGAAAACGACCGGAAAAGGTCCGCTGGATTTGGCGGGCTGCTGGTGACGCTGCATCCAGTTGACCAACGTTTGCGTCTCCAACTCAAAGCGCCGCAGATTGACCATCTGCTCGGAATAAGCGAAGCTCTCATTGGCGGCACGTTTCTGCGCCTGCCCGCCCTGTCCGGCGCTCGTTCCTGTGCCGTTCGAGCCAGCGCCTTCGCTCAGGTCAGCAGGTGAAAGCACTTCCACCAGCACATCCTTCACATACGGGCGGGCCTGATCATGCGGGTTTTCAAAGAGGCCCACTTGAATCAACCCTACCGGCAAAGAGGCATCGTGCCAGGGGGGAAGCTGGCTGCCATCCACTGCCAGGGTCGTGATGCCACGAATACATTCGGCCCAGGCACGCGACTGCTGATGATGCTCAAATTGCTCCCGAAACGTGAGCGCGGGAATCAGCCCACCGGCAGGGTCCCCCACCAACGCGCGCCAGCGATCATACTCCTGAGTTGGCAAAGCGCCAGCGGGCGAGGCATCCGTTCGCGCCGCCAGCTTTGTATGGATAGCCGCAGCATTGGGACAGCGTTGCCCAAGCTGACGCAGCGCGTCACGATAGCCGCTGACCTGCTTGCCAAAATCGGCGTCGAATCCCTGAAAATGATCGCGTTTTTCAGCTAAAGCCGCCAGCACCTTAGATGTGTAAAGCATCGCTCTACCCTTCTGGCGGTTTTAGTAATCGCCCGCGCCGTCTATCCCAATCTCGACCAAGCTGCCTGCCAAAGCCATATCCGCATCGCCGATTACCGTCTCGCCATCACGCTTTTGCAGATAGATTACACTATCCAGACCTTGCTCGAAGGTGTCGTCGTGGCTAATCACAATCAGTTGGTTGAAGCCGCGCACCCGCCGAATCTGCTCGGCCAGATTGCCCCGCCGCGTCTCGTCCATACTCTGCGTCGGCTCATCAAAAAAGGCCACGTCCAGCTTCGCCAGCGTCTTCAGCAGCGCCAGACGCACGGCCAGCGCCGCGCTCATCTGCTCGCCACCGCTCAGTTGTGCGAAGCTGCGCTCCTGGCCGCGCGTGCGCAGCACAATCTCATAATCCTCCTCCCAGGAAAGCTCCACCGAGCGATCTCCCAGAATATCGCCAAAGATGCGGTTGGCGCCCTTAGAAATCTGCTTGAGCAATTCCTTCATCACATGCGGCCCGGCATCTCTAATCGTTTCGCGGAATTGTTGCAGCATCTCGCGCGTTTCGCCTAATTCCGCGCGTTCAGCCTTCGCCGCGTCCAACTCGGCCAGCTTCTCCTGCACTGCCGCAATCTGCTGCTCTTTTTTGCCAATCTCCTCGCGCAGCCCGCGCAGCTTCTCGCGTAACTCGGCCCACGCGCCAACCAGATATTCTACACGCTGCCTGGCCTCGACCAACGCCTGCGGGTCATAGCTGGCGGCCTTCGTGGCATGCTGCTGACGAGCACGCGCATAGCATTCATGGGCCAAACGCGCGGCTTTCAGTGCTGCGTCATGGGCGCGCTGGCGTTCTGGTGTTTTTCCGGCCATCTGTTCATAGGTCAGATAGGTCTGATAGCCAGAGCGGCTTTGTTGGGTCTGCTGATTGAGCTGCATGATGCGCTCATCCAGCCCTATATACGGCGCAAGCTGCACTTCCAGATCAGCGAACGCTTCATCCGCGAGCGACACTTGCAGACTTGCTGACTGTAAAAGTTCCCTGGCGCCCTCTTCCTGTGCAGCAATCCCTTCTTGCTGGGCATATTCGCGGCGTGGGTCACCCAGCGCGCTCAACTGCTGGCTCGCCTCCGCCTCGCGCGCCGGAGCGCCCGCAAGTTCCAGCCGCTCGGTGCTCAACTGCTCCAGCCGCTGACGTTGCCCGTCCAGGTGGCGTTGAGCGCTCTCGTGCTGACTGAGCAACCCTGCCAGCATCCGCACCTCTTTATCGGCGTCATCGCTTCGCTGCAAAAGCGCCTGCGCCTGGGGCAGCTTCGCGGCGTTTTTACTGGCCGCGTTCAACTGTGTCACCAATTCTTGCTCGCGGGTCTTCAGGCGCTGCATCTCCTGCCGCAAATGTTCTTGCTGGTCCCGGGCTTCGAGCAACCGCTGTTCATATTCATCAAGCCGGTCTACATAGCTCTTCTTCAGCCGCACGTCCTGCACCTGTTGGTCCAGGGCGGCTTCCCTGGCCTCCAGCGGAACCAGCGCCGCCTGATCGCGCGCAATCAGCCCATCGAAATAAGTTTCCAGGCTCAACATCCCTTTTTGCCGAATATTCAGGCACGGTTCTTTTAAGAATGGGCAGTGTCCTCCGGCAGATTGGAGCTTTGATTCGTTGTGGCGTTTGATGTTCCCCGTGAGCAGCATGACCTGCTGGCGCAGTTCGTTCCATTCACGCTCCAATTTGGGTAGTGTCGCTACGACTGCTTGGTTGGCAAGCAGCTTATCGACATCGGCTTTCCTTTTCATCACAGCCGCGTCTGCTTTTTGGCGCTGCGCCTCTGCTCCGTCCAGGCTGCCACGCACCTCTGGAAGTTCTCGCTCCCAGTCTGAGCGCCGCTTCACCTCCAGGCTCAGCCGTTCTACCTCATCCCGCCTCTCGGCCAGCAAAGCCGCCTCGGCACGTTGGGTTTCGATCTCAGCAATCCGCTGCGCTTGCTTTGTCACCTCTTCTGCAAGACGCGCGCAGTCAGCCTCCAGCCGCATGTGCACCTGCTCTACGTCAAGCAGGTGCTTGATTTGCTGCTGGGCAACGCTTATCTGCTGCTCCAGCCGCGCTTGCTCTTTCACCAACGGAGCAAGCATCTTCAGCTTGCGTTGAGCCTCACTGGCCTGGGCCAACTGCACTTCGGCATGCTGGGCATTTGCCTGCGCCGTGGCACGCTCGCGCTGCTGGACCGCCTGGCGTTCGCGCAAATCCTGCTGAATGCGTTGCTGTGCATAGGCCACCTGCAAAGCAACTTGAGATTCCTGGTACAGGGTATAATCCTCAGCGTTTGCTTCCAACGTTCGCTGCGCCGCCTGCGCCTCGTCGAGATCATGTGTGGCCTGGTCAAGTGTCTGCTTTGCCAGTTCCCATTTGCCCTCAGCCGCCGCCGCATCAGAAGCCAGCTTCTCTATTTCTTTCTCCAAGCGATCGAAGGCAGCGCGCTGCTGTTCAGCCTGTTCGCGCTCATCCTCAAGGGCAAAGAGTCGGCCTGTGCCCGCGTCAAGCTCGTCGCGTTGCGCCGCTAATTCGTCGCGCCAGACGGCCACATGCGCGGTTTCAGTCTCCAGCGCCTGCACGCGCAGGTCTGCTTCATGCGCTGATTGTTGCAAATGGCTCTGGGTGTCGCGCAACTTCTCAAACGCCTTGCGATAATCCTCAATCTGCAAGAGCGCATCAAACTTGCGCTTGCGAATCGCGGGCGCTGCCAAAAAATCACTGGTAAAGGTTCCTTGCTGCACTCCCAGCGCATCCGAGAAAAAAGCGCCCAGTTCAATCTCACCCTGCAACGGCAAATGCTCGCGCAGCCAGTCAATGACATCGGCTTTTTGCTCCACCAGGCGCTTGTCAATCTGGGGGTCATAGACATACCAGGCAGATGGTGTCCCACAACGGCGCACCACCGCGTACTCCACATCATCAACTCCCGACTTGAACGTCACCGTCACCTGCCCACTGCGTTCGCCCTCGCGTACAAACTGCGCCTGGTTGTATGGGAGGTAATCAAACAGCGCAAACCCGATAGCTTCAACCAGCGTCGTCTTCCCAGCGCCATTTTGACCGCGAATCGCGGTCGTCCCCCGGCGCAGTTCAACGCTGGCATGGCGATAACTCTTAATATTTTCAAGTTCAACTCTGGTGATGAACATGCAAGCCTATCCCCTGGCAATGAGATAAGAATACCTGTCTTTTTTCTCACTATTCTGAAGAAGGGCAAGAAAAGTGGTAATCCGCGAACGTATAACCCGGCAGCGGTAGTTCAGCCATGCTCAGCCCTGGCCTATCAGTCTATTATAGCATAGCTGCCCCGATTTACCGGCTGCCTCATCAGTAACAGCGACTTGCCACTCTTGAGGGCCTCTGTTACAATGGAGGGGCAATGCGGGTAAACTGGCGTCCTTTTAATGAAAGGAGATTGCCCGCTGGTGAGGGAGGTACTATGAGCAATCCATATCCGCCACCTTATGGCTCAGACCCATACCAACAGCCTCAAACCGGCTACTCACAGCCCCAGGGTGACTACTCGCAATACCAACAGTCAGGCTATGGGCAGCCGGCCTATGGACAGACAGGCTATGGACAACCAGTCTACGCGCAGCAGCCAGTTCTGGTTGCCCAACCACAGACGAACAACAAGGCCGTTGTTGCGCTCATTCTGGGGATATGCTGCTATGTTGTCGGCGGAACCATCCTGACTGGTATTCCAGCGATCATCGTCGGCCACATGGCTATGCGGGAAATCGATGCCAGCGGGGGTACCCAGGGCGGCAAGCCGCTGGCGCTCATCGGCCTCATCCTTGGATATGTTGCTGTCGCGGGCACGCTTATCGCCTGCCTGTTTATTGGCATCTTTGTCCTTGGTATTTTTGGCGCAGCCGCTACCCAACATTAGCTTTCAGCAGCGCCGCGCGCTGCTTAACTACCAATAAAGAGGGCCGCCGAGCAGCCCTCTTGTTTTATTTGCCTGCAACCCCGCATGGCATGCTTACCTCTTGCTTCTTCCTGCCTCAGCACTAATCCTCTGTAGGAGTCTTAACGACATCGTAGGAGCAGCAAGGGGTCCGTAGCCTGGTGTGATAGAATGTGCTGAGAAGCACAGAGCGTGAGCACATAATCATCTGAGCGCCAAGCTACTTTGATCTGGGGGAGTATTTATGAGCAATCCATACCAGCCCGACCCCTATAGCTCCTCATCGAGCTATGACCCGTATAGCCAGCAACCGGATACCTATCCCCAATATAGCCAGCCATCAGACCCGTACCCTCCGTCCGTTCCAGCAGCAAACCCCTACGGACAATATAGCCAGCCACCACTCTATGCGCAGCCAGTACAACCAGTCTATGTTCAACCGGTCATTGTTGGTCAGCCAACCAACGGGAAAGCCACTGCCGCGATGATCCTGGGGCTGCTCGTTTTTGTCACCTGGTTCGTTACAGGCATTCCCGCCGTCATCCTGGGCCATATGGCTTTGGGCGAGATCAATGCCAGCGGTGGCGCGCAGGGGGGCCGAGGGCAGGCCATTACCGGTCTGGTGCTGGGCTATCTCTCCCTCGGCACGCTGGTCTGTATCTGCCTCTATTTTGTTCTGATCGCGGCGAGCGCAGGGGGCAGCCCCAGCTAAGGGTCAGCAGACCCATCTCAGGGGACACATTTCCTCAAAGAAGTGATTGCTCCCCTGCACCAGACTCTTGCACAGATCAGGCATATTCGCTCGCCGAGCCGAGCCTGCGGAAGCGTATTGGCATGACCACCACATCTGAAGAGATTCGCCTGATTGTGCTGCTGTTGCTCATCTCTCTGGCGGTAGCACTGGCTGCGCGCTGGGCCAGGCTGCCGTATACCCTGGGGCTAGTCGTCGTGGGAATAGGAATCGGCCTCTTCCACCTGCTGCCGGGAATTGCCCTCACCCCAGACCTGGTGCTGCTGATCTTTCTGCCCCCACTGCTTTTTGAGGGCGCCTGGAACCTGGAGCAGCGGGAACTCCTGCGCAACTGGCTGCCCATTTTCTTGCTCGCTGGTCCAGGGCTGGGTATCTCCGTTGCTATCGTGGGACTTATCCTGCACGTCGCCGTCGGCCTCGAGTGGTCCGTCGCTTTCTTGCTGGGTGCCATCATCTCGCCAACTGATCCCATCGCCGTACTGGCGCTGCTGCGGCAGATAGGGCTGTCTACCCGGCTGCGTATCTTAATCGAAGGGGAAAGCCTCTTCAATGATGGCGTGGCCGCCGCCGTCACTCAGACACTGCTGCTTGTCGTCCTGAGCAGCGCGACTGCCAGCGCCAACCTGGTCAGCATCGGTGGCGCTTCCAACGGCAGCACGCCAAGCCTGCCCGCACTCTCTGGCCCGGCCTTTGCAGAAGTGTTCAGCGTTGATCTGCTGCGGCTGGTGGGTGGGGGCATTGGCTTGGGACTGCTGATTGGCTTGATTGTCAGCCGACTGGTACGCCATGTAAACGATCACCTGATCGAAACCACCATTACCGTCGTCGTTGCCTATGGCGTCTATCTGGTGGGTGATCTCGCGCAAGTTTCTGGTATTCTAGCCGTCATCACCGCTGGACTGGTCCTGGGCAGCTATGGGCGGAAAACCGGTATGTCCGCGGCAACGCAAGAGGCTGTTGATGGCTTTTGGGAGTTTGCCGCCTATATTGCCAACTCGCTGCTCTTCCTGCTCATGGGCCTGGAAATCGGCCAGCATCCCAACACACAAGGCATCGTTCCCGTCATCTGGGCCGTGCTGAGCGTCGTTGCCGGGCGCGCGCTGATGATCTATCTCTTTATCCCCCTGTATAATTTCCTGGCGTCATGCTTGCAGGGGAAGAAAGCCGCCGCATACATCGCTCCCGGCCCCATTCCGCGGCGTTGGCGTCTGGTGCTGCTGAGCGCAGGTTTGCGCGGCGCGCTCTCGCTGGCCCTGGCGCTGGCCTTGCCCGTATCGACCCCCCAGCGCGACATGCTCATTATCATTGTCTATGGGGTGGTGCTGGTGACCTTGTTAGGCCAGGGCTTTGGTTTACGCTTCCTGCTCCCCTTGTTTCGGCGTGAAAGCAGAACGATTCCACCGGAGCCTGGTGAAGAGCCACTCGGCGAACAGTCATAGAACAGGTGGGCATCCGCTGGTGTTGTGTTATAATCAAGGGTGACGCATCTGGACCCCTTACCAGGTCGGCTGTCTGTTCAAAGTTGGAGGCCCAGCGCATGATGAGTGGAAAATGGATCAGGAGCAGCGTATGGCTCGTTGTCATCATCGCCGTCCTGCTGCTGCTGTTTCTGATCTTTCGATCAAATACAACGGTCACTGATGTCAACATTTCCCAACTGATTTCCGATGTGCAGAAGGATGTCCAAAACCATTATTACAACGATAAAATTGTCATCGACAGCAACAAAGTCACGGTGACCCTGCACAATGGCACCCAGGAAGACGCAACCGTTGATGATAATTTCGTCATCACCCAGGTACTCAAGGATAATAACATCGCCTACGCGCCCTATACCGACGCGAACGGTGCCACTCATCCAGCCGTTGTGGTTCTCCAATACCAGCCGCCGAGCACCTTCAGCTATCTGCTGAATATCCTCACCGCGTTCCTGCCGTTCCTCATCATCGGCGGTGTGCTGATCTTCATGATGCGTCAGGCCCAGGGCAGCAACAATCAAGCGCTCTCGTTTGGCAAGAGCCGCGCGCGCATGTTCATGGGCAACAAGCCCACCGTCACCTTTGCCGACGTGGCGGGGGTAGACGAGGCCAAACAGGAACTGCAAGAAGTTGTCGAGTTCCTGAAATACCCCGACAAATTTGCTGCCGTTGGCGCGCGTATCCCGCGTGGCGTACTGCTGGTCGGCCCGCCAGGAACCGGCAAGACCTTGATTAGCCGGGCAGTTGCAGGCGAAGCGGGCGTCCCCTTCTTCAGCATCAGCGGCTCCGAGTTTGTCGAGATGTTCGTAGGCGTCGGCGCTTCTCGCGTGCGCGACCTCTTCGACCAAGCCAAGCGCAACTCTCCCTGCATCGTGTTTGTCGATGAAATCGACGCCGTAGGCCGCCAGCGCGGCGCGGGTCTTGGTGGCTCGCACGACGAGCGCGAGCAAACGCTGAATCAGATTCTGGTCGAAATGGACGGCTTTGATACCAATACCAACGTGATTGTCATCGCTGCCACGAACCGCCCGGACGTGCTGGACCCGGCTCTGCTGCGCCCAGGCCGCTTTGACCGGCAAGTCGTGCTGGACCGCCCGGATATCAAGGGCCGCCTGGCAATCTTGCAAGTGCATGCCAAAGGCAAGCCGTTGGATCGCAGCGTACAGCTTGAAACGCTCGCCAAGCAGACGCCCGGCTTCTCCGGCGCAGACCTTCAGAACTTGCTCAACGAGGCCGCGATTCTTTCCGCCCGGCGCACCAAGCGTACCATCGGCATGAGCGAATTGGAAGAAGCCATCGATCGCGTCATCGCCGGGCCGGAGCGCAAGAGCCGCATCATCAGCGAGCGCGAAAAGGCCATCACCGCTTATCACGAGGTCGGCCACGCGCTGGTAGCGCGCGCATTGCCCAACTGCGACCCGGTGCATAAGGTTTCGATTGTGGCGCGCGGCTCGATGGGTGGCTACACCCGCCTGCTGCCGATGGAAGACCGCTACCTGAACAGCAAGCCGCAGTTCGAAGATTTCCTGGCCTTCGCCCTGGGTGGTCATGTTGCCGAACTGGTCATCTTTGGCGAAGTCACCACTGGCGCTTCCAACGACATCGAGCGTGCCACCGGCATCGCCCGCAAGATGGTCACCGAATACGGCATGAGCAATACCATCGGCCCGATTGCGCTGGGCCACAAGGAAGAAATGGTCTTCCTGGGCCGCGAGATCGGCGAGCAAAAGAATTACAGCGAGCAAACCGCCCGCGAGATCGATGAAGAGATTCATAACATTATCATGTCCGCCTTTGCCAAAGCCCACAAAATCCTGACCGAACATAAAGATCGGCTGATTATGATCAGCGAAAAGCTGATTCGTGAAGAGACGCTGGAAGGCGTGGCCTTCGAGGCGCTCTTCACCGCTGAGATACCTGCCGGTCAATATGGCGCGCCCTCCATCGCTGCACCGCGCTCCAACGGCTCGAATATCGTCGATGCGGATGGGCTGAGCGACAATCTGTCAACCGGCGAGGCGCGCAACTAGAAAACAGACTGGCGAGCACGCCCGCCAATTAGCAAAGGCTCGACAAGGCTGGTGCTCTTGAAAACCTTGTCGGGCCTTTGGCTATGCTATAATGGGTGGCATGCAATCATATCGTAGGATGCTCGTCTTTCGCGCAACCCTTCCAGAAAGGACCATCTCCCCATGAGCACTGAAGCGCCAGCAGCCGGAATGTCGGGAGCCAGCGCTCCGCATAATTACTTTTATCATGCTTTCCCCAATGGCTTGCAGGTGGTTGGTCAGCGGATGCCCAGCCTCAGTTCCGTCACCTTTGGCGTGCAGTTCGGCGCCGGAACCAAAGACGAACCGACGGCGAGCTATGGCCTGGCGCACCTCATGGAATCGATGATGTTTCAAGGCACGAAATCGCGCACCGTGCGCCAACTGACCGAAGCCTTTGAAACGCTGGGGGCGCGCAAAGGCGGCAGCGCCAGCACCGAAACCAGCACCTACTGGTGCCAGCTTGTGGCGCGGCAGTTGGACCCGGCGCTTGATCTGTTGGCCGACCTGCTGCTGGAGCCAATCTTTCCGACTGAAGAATTTGAGCAAATGCGCCAGGTCGCCTTGCAGACCATCCGACGGCGCGAAGATGAGCCGATGTCGCGCCTTTCCGATCTCTTGCTGGAGCAATTTTACCTCGGCTCCAATATTGGCCGCCGCATGATCGGCACGCGCGAAAGCGTAGAAGCCCTGACACCAGAGGATTTGCGCACGTTCTGGAACAGGCTCTATCGTCCGGGCAACGCCCTCTTCGCCATCGCCGGAAACTTCGATTGGGACCACCTCATTCAGCGCCTTGATGATCGCTTTGGCGCGTGGTCTGGCAAGGGCCAGCCAACCGCCGCCGAACGTCCCACGCTCGGCAACCGCGTTGTCATCCAACATTTCGATGGACAGCAAGAGCATATCGGGTTGGCTGCCCCCAACGTCACCTATGGTGACCCAGACTACTACTCAGCGCAACTCCTCAGCGAAATATTTGGTGGAGGCATGACTTCGCGCCTCTTTGCGGAAGTACGAGAGAAGCGTGGTCTGGTTTATGCTGTCTCCTCGCGTTTCGGCGCCAGCAGCGTGACGGGGCGGTTTCACCTGTACGCGGGAACAACCCCTGAAAAGGCGCACGAGACGATGCAGGTGATGATTGAGGAAATGCGCAAGTTGGAAACCGAAGGCGTCACCGAAGACGAACTGCGCCGCGCCAAAGTGCAGCTCAAAAGCGAACTGGTGATGCACGCCGAAACATCCAGCGCTCGCATGGGAGCTATTGCTCACTCCTGGTGGTTCGAGCATCGCTTAAAGACCATTCAGGAGGTGCGCGAAGCGGTTGACGCCGTCACCCGCGAGCAAATCCTGGGGCTGCTCAAGCGCTTCCCGCTCACCGAGCCGCTTGTTGTCACCGCCATTGGTCCGTGTTCCCGCGAACAACTGACGGATGGCTTAGGCATCAAAGGCTAGCGCTACCTCCTCAAGAGGAACCAGGCACGCCCGATGGATTGACACCAAAGGAACTGCATATGAGCGTGGAAAAGAGCGCACGCCGCACCTGGGGTGGCGCTTCTGAAGGCGCGCTGGCGGGTGCGGTTGCAGCTTTGCTGGCCGTGGGCATTGAAATAGGTGTGCGCACACTCAGTGGCCTGCCTTCGCCGATTGAACTGTTAGGCGACCAGGGAACGCGGTTCATCCCTGGCCCCATCTTCGAGTTCCTGCTCAGCATCTTCGGGCATACCGCCAAGTACCTCTATTTTACCGGCATCTTCATTGCTCAGGTCGTGGGCCTGGCACTCCTCACCGCGCTTGCTTTTGCCATGCGTGGCCTGGTCATCCGCCGTCGCGCCCTGGCCGCAGTGGCCGATGCCGAAGAGGAGAGCGGCGTCCTCAGCGCTGATACTGCCCAGTCGGAGCCAGCAGAGGAAGCCAATGTCGGCGAAGATGAGGACGAAGACCAGGATGATGAGGATGAAGAGGATGAACTGCCCAATTTTTCTGGCCGCCCTGACTATACGCCCGCAGAATTGGCCGCGCTGGCCGCTGCCGTGCCGACCATTCAGAAGCCTGTTGGCTGGTGGTTCAGCGCAGCCCTGGCTGGCCTCGCATGGGTGCTCAGCGGCATCCTGGTGCTGCCCGTCATAGGCGCGGGTCTCTTTGGTTCCAACCTGCCGGTAGGGTCTGCGATAGTCGCCATTTCCTTACTGGTGCCAGCCATCGCTTTTGGTGCGCTCCTTCCGCTCAGCCAGCAAGCCTTGCGCTGGCTCGCGCCGCGACTGATCGGCTCGCCAACGCTTCAGCGCACCTTTTCGCCCAGTCGCCGCCTCTTCCTCAAGCGCGTCACCATCGGCCTGGCGATTCTGGGCGTGGGCGCGCTTGCCTGGCGCTTCATCGCTCAGGGGCTGAGCAATGGCAATGCCGCGGGCGCCAACTCACTGGATGGGCCACCGCCGCCAGAGCGACTCATCCCTCCGCCCATCCCTACCTATGGAGCATGGAAGGACGTAAAAAACGAGACACCCGAACTGACCAGCAGCGACCAATTCTATTACGTCTCTAAGAACGTCTATACAGACCCCAGCATCGATGCCTCGTTATGGCGGCTGACCGTCGATGGCGAAGGGGTAGAACATCCTTTTACGCTGTCCTATCAGGACGTTATCAACCTTCCCGCCGTCGAGCAGATCACCACGCTGGAGTGCATCAGCAACGAAGTGGGAGGCAACCTTATGAGCAGCGCCCGCTGGAAGGGAGTGCCGCTCAAAGACCTGCTGGAACGGGCAGGGATCAAACCAGGTGCCACGAAAGTGGCTTTTCACGCCGCCGACGAGTATACTGATAGCATCCACCTGACCAAAGCGCTGGACCCATTGACGTTACTGGCCTATCTGATGAACGATCAACCCCTGGCTCAGCCGCACGGCTTTCCTGCCCGGATGATCGTGCCAGGCATCTATGGGATGAAGCACTGCAAGTGGATTACGCGCATCGAAGTTGTCAATTATAACTTCCTGGGCTATTGGCAGCAGGAAGGCTGGAACGATGACGCCATCATCAATCCAACCGCGCGCATCGACGTGCCCTTCCCTGACGCGACGCTGCCGGTGAATCGCCAGACCTCTATCGCTGGCGTCGCTTTTGCAGGCGCAAAAGGGGTGAGCGCTGTCGATGTCAGCACCGACAACGGGCGTACCTGGCGGCGCGCCACCTTGAAAAAGCCGCTGGGCGCAGTAACCTGGACTCTCTGGGAATTGCCCTGGACACCAACCAGCCAGGACACGTACGCGCTTGTTGCTCGAATGATTGACCTGCAAGGGTATTATCAACAACCGGTCGTCGCTGAGCCTTATCCCAATGGCGCCAGCGGTTATGATCGTATCTATGTCACCGTGACGTGAAAGAAATACACCATCATGAGCCAGTCTTCTGAACACCTACACGACCATCCAGCCCAGGCAGAGGTACAGCGCCTGGTAAGTGAGGCTGAGCGCCATCGGGTGCGCTTTGTGAACCTGGAATTCACCGATGTAGTCGGCATCGTCAAAAGTGTGACCATCCCGGTTGAACAATTCGCTGATTGTCTGGCCCATGGCAAATGGTTTGATGGCTCGTCGATTGAAAGCTTTGCCCGCATCGCCGAAAGCGATATGTATCTGCGGCCAGATTTCTCGACCTTCGCCATCATTCCCTGGAGCGCAGCCAACGATGTCACGGCACGCATTATTTGCGATGTCTTGACACCAGCGGGAGAGCGCTATCAAGGCGATCCCCGCGCCGTCTTGCGGCGCGCGCTGAAGGAAGCCGAACAGCAAGGGTTCCGCTACGTCGTCGCTCCCGAACTGGAGTTTTTTCTGCTTCAGCGCGCCGACGGGAAGACCACCCCATTGCCGCACGATCAGGGTAGCTACTTCGATCTTTCAACCGATCTGGCAGCTTCTGTCCGTCGGGAGATGGCGCAGGCCCTGTTGGCAATGGGAACACGTATTGAAACCAGCCACCATGAGGTGGCTGCGGGCCAGCATGAACTCGATTTTGAACTGGCCGACGCGCTGACCAGCGCTGATGCTATCATGACCGCCCGCTATGCCCTCAAAGCGATTGCCCAACAACACGACCTCTATGCCACCTTTTTGCCTAAGCCGTTTTATGGCATCAATGGCTCCGGCCTGCACATCCATCAGCAGCTTGTGCGGCTGGAGAACGGTTCCAATGCCTTTGCGGACCCTGCTGATCGCGAGTATGGACTTTCGACGCTGGCGCGCCATTTCCTGGCGGGGCAACTAGCCCACGCCCGAGGCATCACCGCTATTCTGGACCCTCTGGTCAATTCGTATAAACGCCTGGTGCCCGGATTTGAAGCGCCGGTCATGATTAGCTGGGGCAGAGTCAACCGCGAGGCGCTGCTGCGCGTGCCCCGCGTGAACCCAGAACAGACGCAGAACACCCGCATCGAACTGCGCTCCCCCGACCCCAGTTGTAACCCATACCTGGCACTGGCTGTCATGCTGAAAGCAGGGCTGGATGGCATCACCAATCAACTGCCTTTGCCCGCGCCAGTCGAAGAAAGCCTCTATATGCTCGATGAATCGGCGCGGCTGCGGCGGCATGTCGCCCTGCTGCCCGCCACACTCGGCGAAGCGCTAGAAGACTTGAATCGTGACGTGATCATCCGCGAGGCCCTGGGCGAGCATATCGCTGATCGCTTTTTGGAAGCCAAAACCATCGAGTGGAACGAGTACCGCAAACAAGTACATCCCTGGGAACTGGAACGCTATCTCGAAATGTTCTAAGAGCCAGCACCAAAAGCCAGCAATGGGATACCTTGCCAGAAGGGGTTTCTCTTCGCTATAGTTAGAGCAGCGGCCCTTGCCCCAGGGCAGAGCGCAGCAAGCTTCAGGAAAGGCACTTCGTATATGAGTTCCGTGCAAAAAAAGAGTCGCTTCGAGCCAGTGATTCACAAGACCTGGCGGACCTTCACCTTGATTGTGGTGCTCGCTCTGGGCATCTCGGTGGTGCTGGTGCCGTTGATTTTGCTCATCCCTTTGTTGATACGCGCGACAGACCCAAGCAATCCCACCTATGCGACTGAACACCAGTTGCTCTGGCTCTGGATCACCATGACCGTGGTTGAAATGTCGCTGGCCTGCTTCATCATCTGGGCCACCTTCCGCACTGCCCTGGGCCTCTGGCAACGGTCGATGTACCCCAGCAAATAGCGCTCGCTTGAAGCGCGCAGATGTGCGCCGCCTTTGTCAATGGGCTATCGATGCAAGGAGGCGCATCGGCTCCGTCTCAGCCAGACACGCCTGTGCGGCGGGGGGCAAGCTGCGCCAGCACCACTGCCACCAGAATCAGCCCGCCGCCCACGACCTGAAACCAGAGCGGCGGGTCATGCAGCACCAACGTTGCCAGCGTGAGCGTTACCACCGGTTCGACCGTCGCCAGAATGGCTGCGCGGCTTGGCCCCAGACGCTCCAAACCTGCCAGGAAAAAGGAGGTAGCGATCACCGACGAAAACAGCGCTACCCCGGCAATTGCCAGCCATCCATGAACGGAAAGCCGCAGCGTCGCGCCATCCCCAAACAGCGCCCCGACGATAAACACCAGCATGGTTCCGGTCATGCTGACCGCAGCCGTCACATCGGCAGGAGTTCCGGCGGCCAGGCGATTGCCAACGACAATATAGGTGGCATAAATCAGCGCGGCGCTCAGCCCCAAGCCCAGGCCCAGCAGCACTTTCCCGCCCGTCACTCCTGGCAGCGCGACTGCGCCCAATGGGCCAACGGTCAAGGCCGAGCCAGCCACCGCACACAGCAAAGCCAGCAGTTTCATCAACCCAAGCCGCTCGCGCAAAAATATCGCCGACAGCACCAGCACCACCCCTGGATAGAGATACAGCAGCAGCTCCACCACCGCCGTATGCAGATAGGTCAGTGCGGTAAAAAAGGCTATCGAATTGCCTGAAAAGAGCACACCCAGCACCAGCAACGAAAGCAGTCGTCGTGGCTGCTTGATCACAGCCCAGATATATTTGCCGCGCCTGCCAAGCAGCAGCACCGGCCACAAGACCGCCAGTGCCAGCACGAAGCGCAAGAGCAACACCGTGGAGACATTCGCGCCCGCTGCGTAGGCCAGCCGGGCAAAAATGGGCTGCGACCCATAGCCCGCAGCCGAGGTAAGAATCAGCACCAGGCCAACAAGCGCATTCTTGCGTGGAGCGCCTGTCGGCACGGGTTCAACGGCAGACACTTCCGGTGGTGTGGAAGCGCCTTCCTGAAATGCGCCCTCGCTCATGGGGTTATTCAAACGGCAGACAGAGCGTGAACGTGCTGCCTTTTGTCACGCCCGCAGACTCCGCCCAGAGGTCACCACCATGAACCACCGCCAACTGCCGACTAATATATAAGCCCAGGCCAGTGCCACCAATGCTGCTGACGTTTCCCGCGCGATAAAAACGCTCGAACAAATGCGGGAGCGCTTCAGGAGGAATGCCCAGGCCCTCATCGCGAATGCTGATGAAGACCTGTTTACGTTGTTCATCGGTGCGCACCTGAACGCGCACCTCACCGCCTTCTGGGCTATATTTCAGCGCGTTTCCGATCAGGTTATTTAAGATTTGCTCCACACGCCGGGCGTCCCAGTGCCCCGTCACCTCTGCGGTAGACGCATCTGTTTCCAGAACGAACGTGTGACGGTCAGAAGTTGGTTCCCAGTGTTGAACAACCTTCGTAATCAACGGCTTCAGCGGAACCGCTGCGCGTTGCAAGGTCAGCTTGCCTGACTGAAGGCGCGAAACATCCAGCAAATCATTCACCAGATCATTTAAACGCGCCGTCTGGGATTCGACGCTCTCCATCGATTCCATGATATGTAACAGACGCGGCGGAAGCTCCCCTTGCTTCATCTGGCGCTGCAACTGGCGCTGGAGCAACTGCGCCTGCCCACGAATCACCGTTAGTGGGCCACGCAGTTCATGGCTGGCAACCGAGATAAACTCATCTTTATGGCGTTCCAATTCTTTGAGCGCCGTAATATCCTGAAAGACTGCCAGGCCCCGCGTGTAATTGCCATCGGCATCCTGCACCGGCACAGCATTAATCAGGACTGGTACCGCTCGCCCATCCTCAGGATGCAGGAAATACCACAAGTTCTCCACCGCTTCTCCGGTCTGGACAGCTAATTGCGAGGGCAATGACTGAATTGCCACAGGTGAGCCATCCTGTTTCGTCACTTCCCAAAGTGGTTCAACGGGCACGTGCCCTCCCTGGCGCGCGGCCTGCACTTCTGAATAATTGCGCGCCAGTTTCAGAGCCGCCTCATTGTAGATAAACGGGGTTCCACTACGATCTCGTAAAATCACCCCGGCGGGAAGCGCATCAATAATCACCTGGAGTGTTCGGCGCTCATTCTCTTGGGAGGCAGCATAATCGGCCACCTCCTCATACAAACGAGCGTTCAGCACAGCCAGTGCAATTTGATCGGCAATCGCACGAGCAACCTGCTGTTCATTCGCTGAAAATTGGTGAGGCCGGGTATAAGAATAGACCAGAGCGCCTAATACCTGATCTTGCCCCACCAGTGGGACAGATAGTCCTGCCTGAAGACCCTTTTGTCTCAACATCTGGTGAAGCGGATGACCTCCAAGCCCGGTGTTATCATAGACTTGCACTTTGCGCGTTCTGAAGGCGATACAGGGATGCAGCGGCGCGTCCAGCGGCAGCACAGGAAAGCGCTTGCTCACCCCATAGCCGCGCTCCGCTGCCACACGCAGCACCCCCTGGGCCTCATCCACCAGCATAATTGCCGAATCGTCAGCCCCCAGCGCAGCAGTGAGCGCTTCTACAGCCGTATCCAGAGTTTCCTTTAAGTCGAGAGAGTGATTGAGCGCGGCTGCCACCCAGCCAACAGCTAGCTGTTCGCGTTGATACTCCAACCGCTCCGTCACATCCTCCATAATTGCCACCGCACCAGTCACTGCTCCCAGCTTATCATTGAGCGGCGCAGCACTCACGCGCAACGAGACTTGCGCGCCATCCGCTCGCGTGATGGTCAGCCCTTCGCCAGTGACCACCTCGCCTGCCAGGGCGCGGAAAATCAGGGGGTGGCGTATCAGGCCAAAGTCGGTGCCCGCTACCTTTTCAGAAATGCCAAGGCCCAACGCGGTGGCTGAAAGCATCAAGGCGTTTGCCGCTGAAAGCCCGGCCAGCGCAGCCCCCGCTCGATTGAGCCGCACCAGTTGCCCACTGGTATCGAAGACGGCAACCCCTTCCGCCATGCTTTCAAAGATCGTCTCCATCTCCCCCGCGTGCCGTTGCGAAGCAGCGGCCCATTGCTCAGCAAGCGCGTGCTCCGCTTGCAGGCTTTCATACAACTGCGCATTCTGCACCGCTATCCCTGCCTGGCCGACAAAGAGTTGGAGCCAATCGCCATCGGGACCGTGCAAAGGATTACGCGCAACGCCATCTGCATCGGGAGCCGGATTCACCCCCAACACGCCAACGACTCGCCCCTGCGTGACCAGCGGCAACCCAAGCATCGCAACAATCCCAGCTTCGGCAGCCTCGCGCTTCACAGCAAAGCGGGAGTCAGCTTGAACATCAGGGACAAAGACAGAGTGTCCAGTAAAAAGTACCTCACCAGCAACGCTTTGCTCGGGTACTAGTTCGGCACCGCGCACCGCTTCCCATCCAGAAACGGCCTCCAGATGCAAGCGATGGGTCTCTTCCTGATAAATCATCAACCAGACCGCTTGAGCATGCACCACTGAACGAATCACCGAGACGATTTGCTCCGCCACCTCGCTCAGATGCAGTGTCGAGGTAATTGCCTCGGCAGCACGTGTCATCGCACCAAGGCCACGTTTATAGGCGGTGGCGCGTACTTGAGATGCTGCCAAAAGCTGGGCATTCTGTATTGCCAGGGCCACATGCTCAGCCAATAACTCTACGACAGAGGCTGTATCGGCGCTCAAACACTCTGCCCCACTGTCAGATAATAAGACTAACAGCCCCAATGGTTCGCCATGCACCAGCAATGGCACCAGCAGCACGGCAGTGGAACCTGGAAACAATGCAGCCACCTGCGTATCTGACGCCTCCGTCTCTTGGGATAAGGGGAACAAAGCAGAGGGGCGCCTCTTAAATAGCAAGCTGGCGACTTGTGGAGTACATGCCAGATCAATCGTTGCAGGAGCAGCAGATTCAGAACCATTTTCCGAACTGGCCTGGCGCTTCAGCCAGCGCGCACCCTGCCCTTGCTCAGGGGAACCGTCAACTAACCAGAGCTGTACCTGATCAACCACGCATGCGGTTTTCACAATCCGACACATCGTTTGCAGCAGCGTGGCAAGGGAATCATCTTGGCCGGTAGCAAAAGCCATAGGAATAGCGTGTATTTGCTTGAGGGCATCAACTACTCGCTGGAGGGGGAGTGTTTGCTGAGAGCGCTGGCTCTGCTCGGTGCGAAAAACTGATGGCTCTAGGTGTCTCATGCAACCACCCTTCTCATCTTGTTCGTCACCGCTTTCAACCAAGCGCATGGCCTTCTCTACCAACCCTATCGGTTTCATTTTAGCCAGAGTTTTTGGGGCTTCTCCGACACTGAGAGAAAGTTGCCGCTCGCCAGCCAGGGCTTTTATCCGCTTCTTCCGCTGCACATCTACCTCACTAAGATTGCAATTCCTTTGTTGTGCGTTGGGGTGCGAGTGTATCAGAAGGCAGCCCCAAAACGCGAAGGAATAAACGTCGGGTGCTTATGACGGACGAACAAACGCTACGAAGCAGAACGCATGAAATGTAGAAGAAGGTAGGCTCATGCGGTCTATCCACACAGATAGCCGTTGAGAGGTGGCAAAATCGAATTGATGGCCCATAGCGCTCCTTGACTAGATGGCCCTATAGTGGAGAAAGGCAACAGCAGACGAAGCATACCGAGTAACACGTATCAGATGTCAGCGCCTGGCAGTCCTGGTGTATCCATCCCCGATCCCATTGCAGCGTAGGGTATCATAGCGCAGAAGTCGTGTCAAGTTAGGCAAAGCCAAGCTTGCGCTCTTTCATGCTCACAAACCGCTGGTGGCCGATTATGAGGTGATCGAGCACATCAATATCAAGACACTTGCCTGCCTGGACCAACTGCTCGGTGGTATGCACGTCTTCAGGTGATGGAGTCGGGTCGCCGCTGGGGTGATTATGGACAATAATGACTGAAGGCGAGTTGCGCGCCACCGCTGCGCGAAAAACCTCCGCAGTGCGCACCACCGACATATTCACACTTCCCTGGTACACCCGTTCTATATGAATGACATGGTTCTTGGTGTCAAGCAAGATGACGCGGAGGTGCTCCTGCTGCAAAAAGGACATATCCAGCATCACCAGTTTCGCTGCATCGCCTGGGGAGCGAATCTGGGCACGCTCTTCCGGTTGCAACGCCGCCAGACGACGCCCCAATTCCAACGCAGCCTTCACCTGCGAGGCTTTCGCGGACCCTACCCCATGCTCACGACAGAGTTCTCCAAAATCGACGCGCATCAACCCGGCCAACCCTCCATATTTCTGGAGCAGTTTGGTTGATAGTTCAATCACATTGTCTTTTGTCGTTCCGGTGCGCAAAATAATCGCCAGCAATTCAGCCGTCTGAAGGGCCTCGGGGCCATAATATTGCAGGCGCTCGCGGGGCCGATCATCCACTGCCATTTCGCGCACAGTGGCATGGTATTCAACTTTTTCCGACCTGGTGAGCAACATACAGCAACCTCTTTCCTACCAAAAATGCACTCCAAAACAGCGGGCACCCTATGATTCTCTCTTTTCTCTGATCTCGGTGTTTTCGGGCATCTCTCCGTGTGGACTCTGCGCAGCCAGACGCGGCGCGGTTTCGTCGCGCTCTTCGGAGGATTGTTCCCCTGGAATCAACTCGGCTGCTGGGCCAGCCAGAGCCAGGCGCTTCTGGTCTGCTCCCCGCCAGAGCAGCGCGGCTGGAAGCAGCGCTACCAGACACAGAAGAGCCGCGACAGTAAATATTTCTGAATAGAGTTCGCGGAGCAGGCCACTAAATACTGCCGTATTGCTTAGCTGCTGGAGGGTATAGCCTGCGCTGAGTTGATGAAAACGCGCCAGGCCATAGGAGGTCAGCGCCGCCAGACCCAGGATCATGCCAATCATGCGCGCCGAGGTCACCACTGCCGAAGCCATTCCCCCCCGCGCCGCGCCCGCCGCGTTCAGTGTCGAAGTGCCCAGGGGTGCCACGACCAGCCCAAATCCTACCCCCATCAGAAACGTATCGCCAATCAACTGCGGCCAACCGAGATGGACCGGCCAGAAGCGCATCAAAAAGAACCCAGCCGCGACCAGGACAAGCGCCAGCACTGCCGTCAGATGACAACCAATGCGGTGGCCCAGCCAGCCGCCAACCACCGCGCTCAGCGGAATCCACACCGTCATGCAGAGCAGCGATAGCCCGGTCTGGAGGATGGTGCCGTTTACCACCGTCAGATAAAAGATAGGAATATCAATCAGCGCCACCACCAGAGCCGCGCCGACCAGCAAACTGCTCACAATGGATGCAGCGAAGGCGCGCTGCTTGAAGAGACGCATCTCGACCATAGCAGAACGAGCATATATCTCGCGCACCACAAACAACGCCAGCAAAAGCAGCGCCGCGCCAACCAGCAGGGGATTATTTTGAGCGGTAGCCGTCAGCGAAAAACCCGTTTGTCCAGCATTCTGCGAAAGTCCCAGGCTCAGACAGGCCAGCGACGCCCCCAGCAGGAGCGCGCCCAGCCAATCAATGCGGGCGCGCTCCTGTCCGCCTTTGGGCACCAGAAACCAGCCCGCGATCATCAAGGCCATCACCAGCGGCACATTCAGCAGAAAAATCCAGGCCCAGCCACCGAAGAGTTGAATGATGCCTGCCCCATACAGCGGCCCCAACGCTCCGCCAGCCTCGGTAACCGCGCCGATGATGCCCAGCACCAGGCCGCGCCGCTGGGCGCCAAAATAATCCCCCGCCAGCGCCATTGCTACCGGCACAATCGCGCCGCCGCCAATCGCCTGGAGAAAACGCACCGGCACCAACCAGACTAATCCCGATGGCACACACCTGGGGCCAGCGTTATCAGCGGCGCAGGGATTCAGTCCCAGCGGCTTCAGCCAGAGCGCAACCTGGTCTTGCGCACTGGCAAACTTGTGCTGAAACGAGAGTGAGACGCCAAAACTATCGAGGATGGCCGGATTCGCCAGCGCGCAGGCCAGCGAGGCCAGGCCAAAGATTGCCAGGCACAACAAAAAGATGCGCCGCCGCCCATACATATCCGACACGCGCCCCATCAGCGGCATAACAATCACATAGCCCAACAGATACCCGCTGACAATCCAGGCCGCCTGGTCAAGCTGCTCGGAGGGGATTTGCAGATCATCCATGATCGGCTGAAGGGCCGTGACCACCACCGTTTGATCGAGCGCCGTAACAAAGACAGCGACGCAAGCCACCGCTAATGCCAGCGTCGCCGCCGAACGCCCCCGCTGCCCATCAGCGCCGTCTGCTTGCAGGCTCACACCACATTGTTGCACAAAGACACCACGTTGCCCCGGCCCTCTTGCGCTCATCTCTGCCCCTTACTGCTGCGGAGGCGGCTGAATTGTGACGCTCTCATTAAACTTCGAGAGGGTAAACGTGCGGGTCGTCTGCGCCGTATCACCATCGGCAGCAACGCCCTTCACGATAATCTCATAGAGCTGGCGGAGATTCTTGCCGTCAAGGTTTTTCGCCACACACACTGTCGTATCAATCGGAGTGGTTCCGTTGGGATCGCCGCCAACCACGGCAGCCAGCGCACCAGAGGGCACGTTGCCCTCCACCAGCCAGCAATCACCATCGCCCGAGATGGAATCATCACCGACATTTTTCGGGTTCTGCATCGCGCCCAGGATAGAACTTACTCCGGTATTGGGGTCCAGCACCTTGCTCAAATCGATGCCATACTGATCTGCCGAAACCCAATTAGGGTTCAGCGGCGTCAGAATCCACTGCTGGTTGCCAATGCCAATAAACTGCACATCAACGTCTGGTCCGCCCATAGAGATGGTTGCTGTCCCCTTCAGGGCATTGGGCTTCTTGACATCGCCATCGGCAGCCTCGATAGCCAACGTCCCAGCGCTGGGTGTGCCAGGATGGTCGACCTTCATCTTAAAATGGAAGGCTGAATCCGTATTGATGGCCTTCTGAGCATCTTGAATCAAAGACTGCGCGCTGGGAGCAGTATCACTCCCCCCGCACGCTGAAAGAGCCAGCAGTCCCAATACGATGGGCCACAACGCCCAGAGCGTCTGGCGCTGGTGAATGGCCCCGTGCGGAACCTTGGCAGAAAAACGCGGCATGCCTTACCTGACCTTCCCGAATGTGAGGTGATGTGGGCAGCTCTTTGCTCCCCCTCATCCCTACGCGCACCCACACACCGATGATGTTCCCGCTGTAGAAACGATTGCTGGGTTCAATTGGCTTCATTATCAGCAAAAAGAACTGGACCGTCAATAGCGAGCCACGCACGCAGGCACGATTGCTGCTCTGCGCGCCCTATGCTATCATGGGCATATCATCAGCGCCAGGCCAGGTGATTTCCGCCACGTGTGCAGGAGAGCGGGCCTGGGTAGAAGGAGCGAATATGAGCGATACGCCACTAGCAAGCGAAAGTGAGGACAGCAAAAGCGAGGTGTCGCTGGCAACCAAAAGCGCGCGGTACGCATCCTATGTCTTCTGGGTCATGTTCGCCATCAACTTCTTCAATTATCTTGATCGCTACATCCTTCCAGGTGCCTTAAACTCCATCTCCACCGACCTTGGGCTGAGCTTTGGCGGGGCAGGTTTGCTGGCTTCAGCCTTTCTCACCGTCTACGCCATCTGCGCGCTGCCCCTGGGCTATTGGGCAGACCGTGGCATTCGCAAGAACGTCATCGCCGTTGGGGTGGGTCTCTGGAGCATCGCTACCTTCATCTCCGGCCTGGCAATCAACATCCCGACCCTCTTCATTGGACGCGCCGCCGTGGGCGTGGGCGAAGCAGGGTACTACCCCGCTGGCACGTCCCTGCTCAGCGATTACTACCCCAGCAAGAAACGCGCGCAAATCATGAGCCGCTGGACGGCTGGCTCGCTCATCGGGCTGGCGCTGGGGTTCGCCATTGGCGGCGAAATCGCCGGCATTGGCTCCATTGGCGGCATCAGCGCCTGGCGCTTTGCCTTCTTCATCGCGGGCGTCCCCGGCCTGTTCTTCACCTATCTGGCCTTCCGGCTGCGCGAGCCACGGCGCGGCCATTCCGATGGCTGGGTGGCAGACGAGCAAACGGGCGCGCAAACGCAAACCGCCAAGAGCCACGCCGTTCCTTTGGGCCGCGCGTTCAAAGAACTGCTTGGCATTCGCACCATTGTAGTCACCATTCTTGTCCAGATTCTCGGATTCTGGGTGCTTGGCGCTGCTGCCAACTGGCTTCCCATTTACCTTCAGCTTCGCTTCGGCCTCAAAGAAGGCACCGCCGGTCTCCTCTCCGGCGCGGTGCTGGTCGTGGCTGGCATTCTCGGCGCGCTGCTGGGTGGCTGGGCCGCTGACATTTGCACTCGTCGCTGGGTCAGTGGACGCCTCATCATCGGCGCTTTAGGGTTTTTGATCAGCGCGCCGCTGATCGCCCTGGCGCTCATCAGCCCCAGCATTGGTGTCTTTCTCCCGTTTTTCTTTCTGACAGGCATGCTCCTTAACGTCTATAATGGCCCGCTCAGCGCCATCTCGCAGGATGTCGTCCGGCCTGAACTGCGCGCCATGTCGGTTGCCGTCACTCTGCTCATCGCGCATCTGCTCGGTGACGCGACAGCGCCGTTCCAGGTTGGATTGCTCATCAACAAGCTCACGGGGCATCCGCTTTTTGATCTTTTGAATCAGAGCGGGGCAGGACTCAAGAGCCTTGACCCAACGGGATCATTTACGGCTCAGGCGATGCTCATCACCATGCCTGTGATTCTGGCGCTGGCCGGATTGGTGGGCCTGGTTGGCATTCCCTTTGTGCGCAGAGATTTAAAGACCATCGAGAGCAAACGCCAGGAGCGTGTCCAGGTCGCCGTCTAAGCAGCATACACACATTAATGATGCGGTAGCTCTTGTGGCAGAAACGCCCATCCAGTCGTTATTGCCTATGGCAATCGGATGGGCGTTTTTTTAATGGAAAAGTTGTAAAACGCCAGGAGTATAGTCCTTCCTGTGGGGAAGAACATAGACAAATACCGAAGAGAGTCGATATCCTGGAAATGTATGTACAGAAGCAGCGGAACAAAACTTGCTTGAAAAGCTGGGCAATTCGTAACATTTTCGTAACGAAAATGGCACACTTCTACCGTATCATATGCTTGAAGGTCACGGTTTCTACAAGAGCATGGGCCTTGGCATGCACATGCTGTAGATATATTGGAGCATCCAGAAGGCTGGCAAGGGGTATCGTAGATGGCGCGCTATACCGATGAGGAGACAGGGGTGCTGGGAAATACTGAAATTACCACGAGCAGCAATCTAACAGAATGTGCTCAGAGCACAGCAGGAGCAGAACAGGACAGCGAAGTCAGCACCTCGACCACCTGGGCCTTTACCTCGGGCTACGCGCGTTATATCTTCTGGTTGATGTTCTCCATCAACGTGGTAAACTATATAGACCGCTGGGTCTTCAGCCTCCTACTCCCGTTGATTCAAACCGATAGGAGCTTCTGCCAGCCCGGCAGTCATGCCCACTTCTGCATCAACGATTTCCAGACCGGACTACTGAGTAGTTCGTTTATCCTCATCTACGCGGTTGGCGCGCTTCCACTGGGCTTGCTCGCGGATCGCATCAAGCGGAAAAACGTCATTGCCGCTGGCGTTGCCCTGTGGAGCGCCGCCACACTCATCACCGCCTTCGTCCACAGCTTTTTTGGCTTGCTCGCCACGCGCACCTGGCTGGGCTTCGGTGAGGCCAGCTATAATCCCGCAGGCACATCGCTGCTCAGTTCCTACTTTCCAGGCAAACGCCGCGCGCAAATCATGAGCCGCTGGGCAGCGGGCGCGCTGGTAGGCTTCGCCGTGGGCATCATCATCGGCGGCCTGGTTGCCCAACTGACGCAGAACTGGCGGCTGGCCTTTTTCTTCATCGGCCCGCCGGGATTACTCCTGGCCTTCCTGATGTGGAAGGCGCGCGAACCGGCGCGGCACGCGGAAGATGAAGGCGACGCCATTGACGGACATCCAACCTATCAGTCAGGCAGTAACATCTGGTCCACACTGGCTCAGGTAAGAAATCTGCTGCGCATCCGCACCCTGGTGCTGTGCATCGTCATTCAGGCGTTGGGCGTCTCGGTGATTACACCATCGGCCATCTTCTTTTCGCCGCTGCTCAAGCGTAATTATCACCTGCCGCTTGTGGGCATTGGCGGCGCGGCACTCTTATTGGCGCTGGCAAGCATTGCCGGGGCGTTAGGCGGGGGCTATCTGGCCGACTGGCTCACCAAACGCTACGCCGGTGGCCGCCTGATGGCCGGAGGCATCACCTTTCTTCTGTCAGCGCCTGTGTTCACGCTGGCGCTGCTCAGCCCAAACTTCTGGGTCTTCCTTCCCTTCTTTGTTCTCAGCGGCGCGCTGCTCAATGCCTACGTTGGCCCAATGAACGCCGTCCTACAAGACGTGTTGCCGCCCGCAGTACGCGCCTCGGGCGTCGCTTTGACGTTTATGCTCGTCCATCTGCTGGGCGATCTGGCCGCCCCCTCCATCATTGGGGCTATCTCCTACACACTCGACCCGCAGACGCAAATGAAACTGGCGCAAGCTATGCTCTTCACTGGCCCGCCAGCGCTGGTCATTGCGGGGATCATTGGCATCTGGGGGAGTCGCTTTGTTGCCCAGGACACGCGGCGAGCCAGCGGCAAAATCATCGTGTAACGCGCCAGTTTGCCTGGTCTATGCTGCACTCATGTACACGCGCTGGTTTTGCCGAGCAAAGCCAGCGCGTGTGCGGTACAATGAAGAACGCGATGAGCAGCTTCTTCCTCTTTGTTTCACACCAGGGAACGCCAGCATGGGTACGCCAGACCTGACAATCGAACTAGCCCCAGGCCATCAGACCGGCCTGCGCCTGCGCAATCCGGTCATAACGGCTTCCGGAACCTTCGGCTACGGCACCGAATACACTCATGTTGCCGATGTTCAGCGCCTGGGCGCGATCATCAGCAAAGGGACCACACTTCAGCCACGTGCGGGCAACCCGGCGCTGCGCGTGGTGGAAACAGCCGCAGGCATGCTCAACGCCATTGGCCTGCAAAATCCGGGCATCGACGAATTGATTCGCCAGCGCGCCCCCATCTGGGCCGGTTGGACCGTTCCGGTCATCGTCAACATCGCCGGAGAGACGCTTCAGGAATTCGTCGTCCTCGCCACGAAATTAGAGGGCGTGCCTGGGGTGGCAGGCATTGAACTGAATATCTCCTGCCCCAACTTGCGCGCGGGCGGCAGCGTCTATGGCAGCGACGCCGAAATTGCTGCCGAAACCACCGCCGCAGTGCGCAAGGTCAGCAGCTTACCCCTCATCGTCAAACTTTCCCCCAACGTCCCCGATCTGCGGCCCATAGCCAGAGCCGTCGCCGAGGCGGGGGCCGATGCTGTCTCGCTCATCAACACCCTCACCGGCATGAAAATCGATATTCATACCCGCCAACCCATTCTGGCAAACGTCACCGGCGGACTATCAGGCCCGGCCATCAAGCCCATCGCCCTGCGGATGGTCTACGAGGTCGCGCAAGAACTCCGCGCGGGCATCAACGGGCGTCCAATCCCCGTTATTGGCATTGGCGGCATCTCGAACCTCGAAGACGCGCTGGAGTTCCTCATGGCCGGAGCCAGCGCCATCCAGCTTGGCACCATCAACTTTGTCAACCCCCGCGCCGGGCTGGAAATCATTGATGGCCTTGAGTGCTTTCTTAGCCAACAGCACCTGCCCAATCTTGAAACGCTCATTGGCGCGGCCCTTCCGGCAAAGCACCGCACACAGCAGCCGGTGTAACGCCAGCGCGTAATCCCATCTGGATAAAGCGTCTCCAGTCATACCCCAAAAGTCATGCTCCCTTGCATCAAAGGATGTATGCCTGGTAGACTCTTGATGCAAGATATAGGGTTGCAGGCTTCTGCGCTGCAAGCGGTCGGCGTTACCATCTCCGCAACCCGCCATCTTGAGAAAGGCAGGTGGTTGCAACCGTTGGATTGCGCCACGCCGACCTTCTTCCCCGCTCTTGATGGCTTATTCCTCAGATGTATCCGGTGCAGGCGCGCGAGCTGTAGGCGAGAGTGCCAAGGCAAGCGCCCGCCGCAGGCGCGGCCCCAACGGTAGAGAAAGAAAGTAGCTTGCTGCATTTCCCAGGCAAATCCTCGTACCTGGGGCGTACCACGTTCCGCCCGCCAGCATGTTGCCGACGGATGGTGCGTACATGGCCGATGCTTGATGCCAGGCGCGGCCATTCGTAGCACTGCTCACTCTCTATGGAAAGAAATGAGGCTTGCGAAATGAAGTCGCGCTATCTCATCATCGTGGCGCTGCTTGTCTTCATTGGTGGGGTGACCACGGCTAGCACAGCCGCCTACGCGGCTCCGGCCACCTCGAGCTGCGCTGGTCACGTTGGTTCCTCGGCCCTCACCGGAAGCATTGGTGGCGCTGCCTATAAGATTGAAGTTCCCATCAATTGGAATGGCACACTGGCCCTTTACAGCCATGGCTATGTCTTCCCCGGCCAACCAAATCCCGCAACCGATGTTGGCGACCCGCTGACCGGCGCGGCATTGCTCAGCCAGGGATACGCGCTGGCTGGCTCCTCCTATAGCTCGCAGGGCTGGGCGCTGCAACAGGCGTTCCAGGACCAGATCGCGCTTCTCAATTTCTTCGATCAGACCTGCGGCCATCCCTTCCGCACGATTGCCTGGGGACATTCGCTGGGCGGCATCATCACCGCCGGACTGGCTCAACTCTTCCCGAACCGCTTCAGCGCGGCGCTGCCCATGTGCGGCGTGCTGGCGGGTGGCGTCGGCACCTGGAACCAGGCGCTCGATGGCGCGTTTGCCTTCAAAGTGCTGCTGGCAGACCCGGCCAGCCAGATTGAAAACCTGCCACCGTTGCCCATCGTCAACTTTAATCCTGACCCGACACAGCTTTCTAATGAACTCAACGAGGCTGAAGGGATTTTAGGGGCAGCGCAAGGCACACCCCAGGGCCGGGCACGCATCGCCCTGCTTTCAGCCCTGGGCGACACCCCTGGCTGGTTTACCCCAACCTCGCCTGAGCCAGCCGCCAATGACTTCATCGATCAAGAGGCCAATCAATTCGACTGGGCCAGCCAGGTAGACTTCCCCTTCCTCTTCTTCGGGCGCGCCGAACTGGAGGGTCGCGCTGGCGGCAATCCTTCATGGAACCTTGGCGTCAACTACTTCGAGCAGTTTGCCAAGTCAGCCAACAAACAAGAGGTTGAAGCGCTTTACAAGCAGGCTGGTCTGAACCTGGCTCAAGACCTTGCCGCCTTGAATCAGGCTCCCCGCATTACAGCCAAACCTCAAGCAGTGCAATACCTGGCAAAGTTCATCACCTTCAACGGCGATCTGGACATTCCTGTGCTCACCATGCACACCACAGGTGACGGGCTGGTCGTCAATCAGGACGAGCAGGCGTATAAGAGCGCGGTGGACGAGCACGGCGATGCCAGCCAACTGCGCCAGATTTTCGTGAGCCGCGCCGGGCACTGCGCATTCACCCCGGCAGAGACCCTCGCCGCCTTCCAGACGCTCATCAACCGCCTGAATACTGGTCGGTGGGACCATTCCACCGATGTCAACCTGCTCAATCAGGAAGCAACGGCGCTTGGCCCCAGCTTCAACGTCTTCTCAGTAGGGGGTAAACTCGTCCCAACGCCCTCCGCGTTCGTCTCTTTCAGGCCAACGGTGTTCCTGCGTCCCTTTAATGCGGACCACGATGGTCACTAAGTGAACACAGCTTGAGTATGGTGCTGGCTATCCGTTGGCAGCCAGCACCATCTCTTTTCGAGCCGATCACGGCTAACGTCATTTGCTTCCGATGGCATCTCACACCACTATCTGAGCAGCGGCAGGCTTCCGGTCAATTTATTTACCGCTTCTTTCTTCCCGTAAAGCGCCACGCCCAGATAATGAAGCTGCTCTGCTGAGAGGGCAGCAATCTTCTGGGTATACTCCTCATAGACATGGCTCGTCTGTGCTACATCGGTGAAGTCCACCACAAAGACATCCCCACGCTCCCTGGCCTGCAACCAGAGCCGCTTCAGCTTTTCTCCATCTGCCTTGAGAATCGGGATAGGCAGCGTGGTAATGCCCACATGCACATGCCCCGAGCCATCGCGCACATCCGGCCCCAGCAGCGCTTTCACCCCGCTGCCCAGCGTCAGCGCCAGCACCGCCGCCGTATTCACTGCCAGACCAATTGGTAACTGCTCATCAAGCACCATTACACACTTTGCTGATCGTTCGTCCATCGCTTCCTCGGCATATGCTACACGGCCTCAACCTGACATCCAGGTTGCTGCCGTTAGCTTAGCGAGGCCAGACCGATCTGTCTTGTACATTCTTGCTGCCCAGCAAGTATTGTCCTGGCGTCACCCCAACCAGGCGCTTGAAATGCCGCGTCAGATGGCTTTGATCAACAAAGCCGGTTTCATACGCAACCTGTGGAATGGGCACGCCCAGGGAAAGCAAGGTTTTGGCATGTTCTATCCGCACCTGGGTGAGATAGCCATGGGGCGGCAAGCCGATCTCAGCGCGAAACACGCGCAGGAAGTGGAACGGGCTGAGGTTAGCAACGCTCGCAAGCTGAGCCAGCGTCACCTGTTCGGCATAGGATGCTTCTAGATAGTCACGCGCTCGCCTGATGGCCTGATGCTCTTGCCCAAGAGAAAAGGGAACCGGGCGATGCTCAGCGTAGCGCCCGATCACGTGCGCGAACGTCTCGAGAAAACGCGACTCGCGCTCCAGGGGTGAAACTGCTGCTTCCAAGGTCTGATGCAGGCTACAAACCAGCCTGCTCAACGGTTCATCCGCTGTCACCGGCTCGGAGAAATAGGGAACGCCGCGCTGCCGTCCGGCCAGCTCAGACGCCGCGTGTTGAAGCAGCGCCACCTCGGGGTACAACGCACGATAGGTCATGCTGGCAGCATCAGCGCCAGTGCCGTCATGCGGCTCGCCAGGATTGATGAAGACCAGGCTTCCGGCAGCAGCCACATGGAAGGAGCCGCGATAATAAAATCGGCACCCGCCCTGCTCGATCACCCCGACCATAAAGCCTTCATGCGCGTGCCGCGCAAACGAATGCTTGATATAGGTAGCGCGCAGCAATTCCAGATTTCCAAGATCGGGAGCGCGCCAGAACCGTGCCTGCTCTGAAATTGCCGCGTCTTTCATCAAGCTGCCTCCCGTTTGCTCACTACCCCAGCAGCGAACGCGCTACAGAACTGACCACATCATAGCGCCCAAACGAAGGCATCAGATAACACCCCTGAATATAGCCGCGTGCCTTCGCCTCCACGAGCAGTTGGCGCGCCAGTTCCATGCCCACCTCGCGCCCATGCTCGCCCGCCTCACGCATCTGCTCGCGCACCACATCGGAAATCGTGATACCGGCTACCTCATTATGCAAGCGCTCCGCATGGCGAAAACTATGCAGCGGAATCATTCCCAAAATCAGCGGGACCGATGGCTTCCCTTTGCGCTCCAGAAAGCGCTCTAGCACTGCAATGTCATAGATCGGTTGGGTCATGATATAATCTGCGCCTGCCGCCAGCTTACGATCATAGCGCTCCAATTCCAGCTCGATCTCGCTGATACGCGGCTCCTCATTCGCTTCAGCAGCGCCTTGCAGCTTGCGACGCGAACGCTCGCGGTCCAGATCAATACTATCCTCGGACATGTTCAGATTCAGCCCCGCGCCCACGTAAAATGACGCTTCGCCACCGAGTGAGGCTCCAGCCGCGTCGTGGCCCTCATTCATCCCCTTCAGAATGCGAATCAGCCCCACCGAATCCACATTCCAGATGCCCGTCAGGTTCGGGTAATCCCCCGCATGGATGGGATCGCCCGTCAGCGCCAGAATATTGCGAATCCCCAGCGCGTGCGCGCCCAGCAAGTCTGATTGCAATCCCATCAAATTGCGGTCACGGGTCGTGAAGTGAATGATCGCTTCCAGGTCCAGATAATCGCGAATCAGCCGGGCCAGCGAAAGGCAGCTCATGCGCACGCGCGCCATCGGGCTATCGGCAATGTTGATAAACTCAACACCAGCCTCTTTGACCTGCCGCGCGCCCTCCAGAATCTTTGCCGGGTTCAGCCCCTTGGGTGGGTCAAGCTCCACCATCACCACAAACTCGCCTGCCTCCAGCTTCTGTTGCAGGCGCGTCGGCGTTCGCGCCTTGGGAGCCACTTCCTCTTCTTCCAGCACCGCCGCGCTCGCGGCCTTGCTTGCCGCCGCAGTCAGCGCCACCGATGCCCCGGTGAACAGCATCTGCGTCAGTGTTCGATCACCCAATGCCTGGCGCATTGCCAGAATATGACGCGGCGTTGTGCCACAGCAGCCACCGATCAGGCGCACGCCTGCCGAGGCAAAGCGTTGGGCATAGTCGGCAAAATATTCCGGTGTAGAGACATAGAGAAAACGCTGCTCGATGCGGCTAGGGAGTCCGGCGTTCGGCTGTGCCGAGAGCGCCACCTGCGGCAGACGCTGCACCGCCACCGCCATCTCTTCCAGTACATCCAGTGTGCCCGAAGGGCCAACGCTGCAATTGGCACCCACCACATTCGCGCCAAGCTCGGCCAGCATCAGCGCCACTCGGGCAGGCGATTGCCCGGCCAGCGTGCGCCCATCTTCACCAAAGCTCATCTGGGCCACGACTGGCAGATCACAGCATTCCCTCACCGCCAGCAGCGCCTGGCGCAGTTCGGTCAGATCAGAGAATGTTTCCAAAATAATGAGATCGACGCCACCCTCCAGCAATCCCTCCACCTGCTCGCGAAAGATCGCCCGCAACTCCAACATGCGCTGCTCGTCGCGCTCACCCGTCAGAAGCGCTTGCAGAGGACGCCCAGACGGCCCAACAGCCCCGGCCAGAAAGACGCTTTCGCCGGTTATCTCGCGCGCCTCCCGTGCCAGCCTGACCGCAGCAACGTTGATCTCATGTACTTTATCGGCTAGATCGTAATTTGCCAGCTTCGCGCGATTGGCACCAAAGGTATTGGTCTCGATCACCTGCGCGCCCGCGCGAATATACTCCTGGTGAATCGCTCGCACCAACTCTGGCCGCGAAAGCGTCACCTCATCGAAACAGCGCGCACGCGCCGCCGCGCCAGGTAGGCGCGAATAAAGCAGCGTGCCCATCGCTCCATCCGCCAGCAACGGCCCCTGCTGCAAACGCTCCAAAAATGGCTCTTTCATGGAACCTCCAGCGAATCCACCTGAGTCCACTTCACCAGGCTCTACCGACCTCCAGCTTGCATGTCCGGACGCTTGCACCATACAAGATGTCGTCATTATATCCTAAAAAATCAGACCCCCTTCTTACGTAAGAGAGGGCCTGAAGTCAGGGAGTTTCACTGTCCAGAGTGAGCGGCTGCTCAACGCGAGCCGAGCGCCACACGCGCAGGCACGCCGCCCAGCGCTTCCAGCGCTTCAGCGATGCTCATGTGCTGGCAGGTGAAGATCGGCGTATCGCGCTCGGTATAGGCGCTTGCCTGCGATTCACGCAGGTCCATCACCAGTTGCAAGAAATCCTCCGGCATATTCGTCTCGAAAGCCACCACAAATTCCTGATCATCCAGGCCAAAAGAATAGGTGGTATTGAGCCGCACCGAAGGGAACCGATGACCAATCTCGATATGCTCATCCATCATCGCCTGGCGCACCGCCTTGGACATCTCATACCAGCGGCGCTGCTTCACAAAGGGATAGACAAACAGGTACTTCGCCTTGGTTGGCCGCAGGTGCAGCCGCGCGCCTTCCTGGCCTGGATGAGAATGGTTCTCGATATAGATCGAGCGCTTGGTCATCGCCAGATAGGAATAGACGATGGTGAGATATTGGCCGAAGGCGGTAGTGAACAGACGTGTCGCGGCCTCTTGAAGCACGTCCAGTTCAGGGCCTGCCATCCACAGCAAAAAGTCGCAGTCCCCCCTGGTTCCCATCGTGCTGTAGCTTTGCACCATCATCTGTTCGCGCAGGTGCTCAACCACTTCTGCAAACTCGCGCTTCTGCTGCTCGCGCTCCTCGGCTGGCAGGCGGCGCCACTCCGGCGCAACTTTGAAAAACGCGAAGCGAGTAAATTGGCGCTTCTTCGGAGCAGCCGCAGGGGCCTGCTGCTCAGGAGGCATGGCATGCTCATAGGGTGTCTGTTGGTCCATATGCGTTTGACCTTATCTGTAAAGTTGCTGGCTCACTTGGAGCCGATGGAGAATTGGCTTGAGTCTCTCATCTTTATCTTAGCATAGTTCTGACGCGCAGTGCTAACTAGCCCGGCATGATCGGTAATCCAAAAGCATTACAACGCCTATAACCACCTAGTGGTGGAGTATCCCTCCATGATAGAAAAGCTCGTAGACAACCTCGCTGCCAGCAAATATCTGCTCCTGGCCGCGAAACGAAGCCACATCTCCCTCATTCTCGTCAACATACCGCAGCCGCCCGTCTGTATGCTCAAAACGCCCCAAAAATCTGTCCTGGGCATACAGCAGCTTCAGGCTCTTCTGAATCATCTCACCCGCCTGAGCCGAGGTTATCTTGTCAGGCTTGAGAATCGCGCCAAAATAATTCATGCCCCAAACGGGTTGCATCCGATAATAGACAATTTCTTGTCCGATGAAATCACTTTCCCCAAGATAACTGTCGTGATAGGTCCAATCACCTTCCGCAAATTGCAGGTCTTTCGACCCTAACCGATAGGGCAGCAACTTTTTGCCACCTCCCACATAGGTACTTTGTTTCGCCCGAACAATAAACTGCTCCAGCGTCGCCACAGCGAACGGTTCCATAAGACTCCTCTTTTTTTGCTCTGCCAGCCTGTCATAGCTCTCACATTATAGTCCATATGTTCTATAAACAAACAATAGCTATCCAGGCTATTCCCCTTGATTTGCGTCGCTGCGGCTCATACAATTGGAGACGTGATGAACCGACGTAGCGCTTTTTTTAAATCAGCGGTCTTGCGCTGGATAACGCTGCTGGCGTTGGGCCTGCTGCTCTCTGCCATGCTTGGCGCGTGCAGCCCTGGTCACACCGGCGGCAACGAGATTGCCTTCCTGCGCGGGGGCAACCTCTGGGAGATTGACCAGGACGGCAGCAACCTGCATCAAGTGGCCACCAATCAGATTCTTGGGTTCTCCTGGTCGCCTGACCATCAGCAAATCGTTCTGCGCATGTCGAACGGCAAAACCCCGGCTGACGCGCTCCCTTATGGGTATCCCGATCTCACCAGCGAGCTAGGCGTCACCAGCGTGGATGGCGGCAATATCATCCAGATCACTCCGCCAAACAGCGGCCTGTGGCGCAGCGATGCCTGGTGGGATGCCAGCGGCAATCGCCTGTTGTATCGCGAGGAAAAATCGGGTACAGATGGGCAGCTTGAGACGCCACATTGGGAATTGTCCCAGTCCGATCAACCGGCAGGCATCGCCCGCAAAGACCTACCCGCGAGCGCCGTTCTGCCAGCAGTCAACAGCGACGGCAGTCAAATCGCCAGCATCGATGCCAGCGGGCGCGTGCTGGTAGGCGCGCCTGGCAGCCCAGCGACCGTCATAGCAACCGGAGCCGTCACGATGCTGCCCGGCACGCCTGGCTATCCCGCGCGCCCACTCTGGCAGCCCAACACCGGGTCGTTGCTCTATGCCTTTGCTTCGGCTGGCCCAACCCCTGACGTGACCACTCTGGTGCTCAGAAACAGCAGCGGCAAAGTGCAACCGCTGGTAACTGCTGCCAACATCCAGCAATATGCCTGGTCGCCAGACGGGCGAGAATTGTTGGTGCGCACCGCCAGCGAATATCAGCTCTACAGCGCCAGCGGCGCCGAACGTTTCTCCTGGAGTGATGCCAATGCCATATCATTACCATTCTGGTCGCCCGATAGCCGCGTGCTGCTTATTCTGGAGCCGGACAATGCCACCCTGGTCAACGTCGTCACGCAGCAGCGCCAACAACTGCTGAGCGGAACCATCACCTTGCCCACGCCCTTTGCAGACGCGCATCTGGCCCCGTTTCTGCGGCCAGCAACCAGCAGCCCGTGGAACAGCGACAGCAGCGCCGTCCTGCTCAGCAACGACGGCCAGGGGACCTGGGCAACCCAGCCAGATACACCGCTTCCCACCGGCAAAGGCGGCGGCAGCGGCCTCTATCTGGTGACACTGGCGCAGCCCAACAGCGTTCCCCAATTTCCCACCCTGGTCGATTGGGGTGACCATCAAAGCATCGCCTGGACCACGCTTGACCCAAACTGCGCTTTTCTGATCGTCTAATGCCTTGCTGGACAAGAGAAAGACAAATGCCTATGCCAGACATCCATCACAAAAAACCCAAGCGACGACGCGACGAAGCATCGGAAAGGCCCGATGCGCCCGACTACGATGATTTATTGCTGCTGGAGCGGCTAGAAAGCCTGCTGGAAGAGATGGAGGAGTTAGGAGTTTCCAGCCTCGCCGAAATTGAGGCGCGTATTGCCGCCCTGCATCACGCGCTGGATGCAGAGGAGGATTAGATCAGCCGAAGCCGTCGCCCAATCGCCGCAAATGCCTCAAGAGCCACATCCAGATCATCCTGGCTGTGGCTGGCCGAAACGATGCAGCGAATACGCGCCTTGCCCTGTGGCACCACTGGATAGGTAAACGCCTGGGCATAGACACCTGCGGCGCGCAGTTCGCGGCCAAACGCTGTGGCCTGAGCCTCATCGCCAAGCATCACCGGCACAATCGGCGTGACGCTCGCGCCGGTATTCAGGCCAAGCTGCTGAAGGCCCTCGCGAAAATGGCGCGTATTTGCCCACAGGCGTTCGAGCCGCTCCGGCTGAGCGCGCAGCGAGTCTAGGGAGGCAATCAATCCAGCCGCAACGGCGGGCGGCAGATGGCCGGTGCTGAACAGCAGCGGGTCACAGTTGGTATTTTATCGGCATAACGAAGGGAAGCTGGTACATTAACCCTGCCTTACGCAGAGCAAGTTAGGCAATAAAAGACCGCTTACTTTACGTGCGTAGAGATACCCGTAAAGTAAGCGGTCTTACTTTTTACGAATCCAAGCACTCGCTTGAGTAGCATCCCTCCACATCTTCATCATCATCCAGCACCCGCCGCGCCCATTCAGCGCTCAGACGTTGCCATTCTTTCAAGTTGATTTTACCTTCGTTGTGGGCCTGGTTGATAGCGAACAGCCCTAACTCAAGAAGCTCCTGGTCGCGCGGGTTTAGCTGTGATTGCAGCATGGTGGTATACTCCTAAACGAACATACGGCAGGTCAAACCAAGTGTTCGCTTAAAAAGCTCTAGTGCCCGCTAGAGCTTTTTTATTTACATCGCTAACAGCGCGTGCGGCCCCCCTTCTACCGTGAACCAACACGGTTCTAACCAAAGGGATGGACTAAGCGGCGGCTGAAGTGCGGCGAAGTAGAACAGCCGCCCGATAGGTTCGCTGCCGACCTCGGCTTTGGTCCACCGCTGCAACCGTTCGGCATGCTCTTGACCTTTGAACGTGGTGAAGACGACGGTGAGACGGCTCACGCCGAACATCTGCCGATAGCCCTCTTGCCTGAGAAACACGAGGTACTTTCTGACCTTGCCCCGGAAATCGTACTGGTCCTCAGTTGCGCGGTCATGTTCCAGCACCATCGGGCGCTGCAACAGTCCGTCAGCATCGCGGGTTTGTAAGTTCAGATACAGATCAGGTGCCAGCTCACTCCGCCCGATCTTATAGGGATGCTGTTTCAGTTCGTGCTCCGATTGAAAGTCCTCTAACCAGAAGGCAGGAGCCACGCGCCTAATAAGCATCGCCGAGATGAGCAGATCGTTGACTTCCAGGGAGTGCCGGATAAAGATGTCATGTTCGCTGGTACGTTTGACCGCCCGCTGTACAGCTTCCCTATCCTTGCCCGCTACGCCAACGTAGCTCTTACCCTTCTGGGCGAGCGTGTAGTAGTAACGGGCGCTGTAGGTTATCCGGTTGCCAGTTCGATGTTGTTCGGCCATCGCATCGCATTGCAAGTACCCGCCTCTGACCAACTCCATCAGCCGCTTCGTCACAAACTTCTCTGAGCCTGCTTTATAGTGCAGGCGCATGATTTGTTTGGCGGTCGCCAGGTGCAACTGGGCAATGCCCAGCGGCACCTGGTCGTCACCTCTCAGCAGCCGGTCATAGGCGAGGCTGATACGCATTAGACGCGCTCCCAACCCGAAGGCAAGTTATCGTCTGGCTCGATTAATGGTTCAGGTTCTGGAACGGGCTTATCGTCGAGAATGGCCCGCTCAACATCCTCGCGCGGATGGCAGTATTTCGCCCTGGTCTGGTCAAGCACGAACTGGTAGCGCAGCTCCTTTTCCTCGTCAACTGCCTGAGGCGGCGTATCGTGGGTATAGATCACACCTGTGTCATCGCCAGCTCGCACGAAAGCAGCACGTTTAGGTAAATCGGTCAGCATCCGCGCTACGTCGCCGACACTCTGGGTAGACTCCTTGCCAATAGGGTCATCGGCGAGCTGGTGCATGACGGAGCGCAAAGAAAAGATGAAATGGTAGAACCACTCCTTGCCCGATTCAGGCATTCGCGCCCACTCAATATCCCCGTCGCCGGTGTCCCGGATGAGATGCTTCGGCAGGCGCTGGTAGAAGTCCGGCCCGAGTTCCCATCCACCAGCACCTCTCGCGGCAGCATAAAAGCCTTTACCGCTGTTACTGAACCCGACCGGAATCTGGTACGGAATCGGCATAAGCCAGCTTCCCGTACGCATGCAGTCATACAGCAGCCGGTCGAGGTAGTAAGTCGGATCGTCCACCATCGGATTATCCAGCCGCTGACCGGCCATCATGCCGTAGGCCGCCGCCTGCAAGTCAGTGCCGCCGCGGGCAATCTCTACCTTGCCGCGCCCGCGCCGGTAGCGCTGGAGCGGTTGCAGGTAGAGGTCTACGAAGCGCTCAATAAACGGCCCATAATCCGAAGCCCTGGTTAACAGCGTCTCGGTGACATGCGGGTCCATGTCTTCCGGCCTGACGGTCGCTTCACCATCAGGGTAGTAGTGCGCCATTTCGTGAGCGTCGTCGGCATTGACGCGGAAACATATCTTGACGCCGGTGCTCGCTGTATCGTCCTGAAGGAACTTCGGAAGCTGGTGTCGGTGTTGGCTGACAACAACTAAGCGCAGCCCAAACTTGCGTCCCTCTGCGAACAGGCGCGAGAAGCTTTTGAGCGTAAAGTTGGCAAATTCATCGACGACCAAGGTGACCCCTGGCCGCTTCGACTCTGGCAGGTCGGCGAAGGAGAAGATAGCCGAGTACACCTGACTGAGTAGCATCGTTCCCACTAGCTGCGCGTCCTCGCCCAGGTCACGTAAGGGAAGGTCAACCAGGATAATCTCGCGCTGCTCAATCGCTCTTCTGAAGCCGATGGAGTTATATCTCTGGCAGGCAATATTGCGTACCAGTTCGTGCCCCATGAACAAGGAACGCAAGCGGTTGACGAGCGGTCGGACACGGGTTTCCTGGTCAGTCGGGCTGAGGCGGTCATGCTCACGCCAGTGCTCATGCACCATCGGGTCGGTGACGTTCGAGAGAAGGCCAGCGCGGAACTGCTGGTCGGTCAGGAACCGGATAACGTGCATCAGCGTATGGCCCGGGTTATGAATCATGGCGACAGCGGCGGTTTGTAGGTACATCGGCAGGTTCTGCTGGTCGGTAGCGCCCGGGAACAGGAGATCGAACATATTGACCAGCCGCTGCACAGCCTGCGTCCGGTTGGTGGCATCATGCAGCTTGCCCACGGCTAGCGGGTTACAGCCGTACGGGAAGCCCTCATCTTTCATGGATAGCAGGTAGGTGCGGGGCAGGCATTCGACTGGCAATTCGGCTAACACATCCATCGTCAGATCGTGGTTCGGGTCAAACACGATCATCGCGTTGCCAGCGAGCGCGTCCCGGTGAATCATGGTGCGGAGCATCCCGCTCTTGCCGTAGCCGGTGAGACCATAAATGGCGGTAGCGGTGCGCCGGTCTGTTTCGGAGACGAAGAACTCATCATGAAGCGTCGGATGCCAGCCGATGGAGAGTGACCCGCGTTCAATAGCGCCCCGACGGTGCGCCAGGTACGCCTGGGAATAGAAGGGCATGCCAGTGTCCTTTCCTGGTGGTAGCTGGTGCGTGGCTAACGCTCACGTCCAAGGGGGTCGGGTACAAAGAGCTTGCTAACGCCGTGGCTTCTTGGTTCAGGCTGGGCAATCTGCGGTTGAGCCGCAGGCAGTTGCTGCCTAGCGCGGTTTGCGTTGGCTAGGTTCTGGTCCCGGCTGAACTTAGAGAACCAGATACTGCCGGGGATACACAGCACAACGAGGAACACCGTGCCGCACATGGGGATGTTCGCGGCGTAGAACACGAGCATGAGCACGGCACAGGCAATAGCGAGCGCCAATGCGCCGCCTTTGGTCATAAAGCTCACCCCTTCTCTGTTTGTCTACGAGAGTTTGCGCGAACGCTCAAGATGAATATACGCATTCATATTATGTACGATTTGCGTTCAGTTTGCAAGATGGTCAAGAGTTGAGAAGCAGCAGATTAGGACGTCCTGTTGTGAATTTCACGGCAATATAACGCCTGCTTACTCTTTACTGTACATGTAAATACATGTACACTGGTAGGTAGGTAAGCAAGGAGAAGAACATCAAGCACCAGAGAAAATAAAAAGACCAGCGTTACGAGCGCTGGTTAAGGAGCAGAAAAAAAGAATCTAGCAAGCACTTTAACAGAAGGAACAAGGAATGTCCAGCAAGTTTTGGAAGCGGCTGGCTCGTAAGAGCGGCCAACTCCTAGCCGATAGCATCCAGTTGGTACTCGTAGACGCCACATTCGGCAAAAGCAAGTACCGTAAGCATGGAGAACGGCTGCGGCCAATCATTCACCGCACGATTAACAACGAAAGGACAATCATTGTAAAAAGCCAAAAGTAAGGTGACCGCCTGGCCGGAGCGTTATCCGGCCACCAATTTTAAGCAGGAGACACTGATATGACCATTGAACTGACACCCCAAGAAGAAGATACACTGCTCACGCTGCTGGCACCGATAGTCAATGAGGAACCGACAGATGCACAGCAGTCGCTGTATGACAAGGTTTACTGCGCACATGATACAGCAACCTGTCCCAAATGCAGCATATATGAGGCGGCGGCATGAGCGCCGCCCCTCAACGCAAACACCGGACCTTCCTGACGGTCACTGAGGGCCACTACGCGGCTGCTGAAGAGGCTCTAGCGCTCGTCGCTGCATATAAGGCTCGCCACCGCAAAGATTGCCCTACGTTAACCGAGGCGCTGCTGGCGATGGTGAAAATAGCGGCCAAGGTTGACGAGGGGGGACGCCGCCAGCGGGGGGGCGCACTGG
>DATGID010000101.1:0-1308 GCA_035307385.1 Ktedonobacterales bacterium
TCTTTTTCGCGCTGCCCACCTTTGTGGTCATCCCGCTCTATCAATTGCTGATGATCTTCTTTGTGGAAAAGTTCAATCTGGATAGCCCGCCCCTGCCCACGGCTGGCTGGTCAGGCGGCATCCAATATCAAATCATGCCCGCGATCATCCTGGCGATGACTGCGATCGGCTTCTACGCCCGCCTGACGCGCACGGTGATGCTGGATGTGCTGGGACAAGATTATGTGCGCACGGCGCGGGCCAAAGGGCTGCGCGAGCGCATTGTGATCTATATCCATGCCCTGCGCAATGCCATGCTGCCGCTGCTGACGGTCATTGGTCCGTCATTAGCCGTTGTTGTAACGGGCGCGTTTGTGGTGGAGACCTTGATGGTCGTGCCGGGCATCGGCTTTATTACCGTCAATTCCATTACCACCCGTGACTGGCCGATTGTGCAGGCCACCGTGATGCTGCTGGCCCTGGCGGTGGTGATAATGAACTTCTTAACCGACATCGCCTATAGTATTGTTGATCCTCGTGTCCGGCTTGCCTCATGACGCTTCGACGGCTGCACATCGCGGTTAGCTAACCGCGATGTGCACGTTGTCTTGCTAAAGAAAAGGCTCATGACCTATCCCGCGAGCCATCAACACAACACTGCTCGTGGAGGACGATCATGAACCTGGACGAGTTCATGATCACATATTTTTGCTGGCTTGACGAACTGGTGCCGCTGTCCTTGTGTGGTCAGCGGCTGCACCAACGAGGACTCATGCCTCAACTCTCTGACAGCGAGGTACTGACGATAGAAGTGATAGACATCTACCTGGGCTTGAGCCAAGATAAAGCACTCTTTGCCTACTTCCAGCAGCATGATCGGCACCTTTGCCCCGCTCTGGCTGGCTGGCATCGCGCGACGTTTGTGCGGCAAGCCGCCAATTTGTGGGCGATCAAGGAACGGTTGTGGTGTGTCTTCCGTGCCCACGTCGATACCCTCCATGGGCACCTGACCGACCGCTGCTATCTCAACCGGGTATGGGCAAGGGACCTGTGGCATCCGCGCAACCGCTTGTTGCGAGCGGTGGTGATGCATATCCTCTACTTCTCGTTCAATCAGCGAGAGATGGCCCCTTGCCTTCAATTTGACCGTTTAGTAGCTTAGAAACCTGCACATCGTGTTAGCAAGAGAAAAAGGGAGGCTGACCCTGATGGATGTCCAAAAGCAAGCGGAACAAGAGATCGCGACGCCGTTGTCGGCGGGGCTGTTCCAGATCGAACTGGAAGCCCCTGGCGACCTAGAGCACAGCAAGACGTCCGCGCCTGCCACCT
>DATGID010000102.1:0-237341 GCA_035307385.1 Ktedonobacterales bacterium
GTTTGGGCCGTGGTCGACTGTGGCAAGCCGCTATCAGCGCTGGTGTAAAGAGGGGCTGTGGACCCGGATCGTACAGACCTTGCTGCTCCAGGAGCCGACTGGCTTTGTTTCGACTCACTCTCCATAAGTGGGACTGTAGTATTAGTACGTATCAGTTTGTTCGTGCTGCGCATCTGTGTGCTGCTGGCGGTCATCCTGGGGATATTGTTCTGGATAGGAATCATCGATGCTTCGGGCACCATCCTCTCGGTGCATGAAACGCTGGGCCTGCTGGTGGTGGTGACCTTGTGGATTATCGGGGTGATGACGCTGCTGCGCGGCCACATCGGGCTGGGCATCGTGGCGCTCATCTGGGGCGCGCTGGTGTTGTACGTGGGCCTGAACCAAGAGACGATTCTGCCGGGTTCGTCGCATTGGGTCATTCAGGCCGCGCATCTGCTGCTGGGCCTGGGAGCCGGGGGCCTGGGCGAGTCGTGCGCCCGCCGCTACCGGAAAAAGAAGTAGACATTCATGGATAATGAAGAGCGCGCCGCACCTGCGCAGGTGCGGCGCGCTCTTCATTATCCATGGCTCTCTGCCAGCAAGACCTTATATTTGCGATCTTGCACGAGGGTGGTCACGCTGTCAAAGGCTTCGCGCATAGCCGGTTCGTAGCGCAGGAACTGATTGGCGACCAGATAAAAGCGCCCACGCGGGGCCAGAATGCCGCTCACCTCGCGGATGAAGCGCAGCCCCGTCGCGTTGCTGTGGGCGCGGTGTTCGTGGAAGGGCGGATTGCACAACACCAGATCGAAGCGCTGATCGCGCATAGCGGTCACACCGTCGCTTGCCAGAATCTGCGTGTTGCTCAGGGTGTTGAGGTGGCAGTTTTCCTGCGCGGTGGCAAGCGCGACGGCGCTGTTGTCCACCAGAGTGACCTGGCAATCGTTCGCTAGCCGCGCCGCCAGCATGCCCAGAATGCCCGAGCCGCAGCCAAGATCAAGAATAGCCGCACTGTCGCCAACTTCCAGTTCGTTGGCAAGCATGCGCGTGGCCGGGTCGAGGTCGCCGCCCGCGAAGACGCCTGCCCGCTGAACCAGCGTGAACTTTTCGCCGCGCAGCGCAAGCCGCTTCGGCGCGGGCGCGGCTTCCTCCAGCGGCGCGGGCGCTGCCGGGCACGGAACGTACAGCACGCGATGGCCTTTCTTGTAGCCTAGCACGCTCACCTCGCCCCAGGCGTCCCGCAGCCGCTTTTCCAGCGATTGAATGCCGCCATCGTTGGGGCCAGCAATCCAGAGCGCGCCTTCTGGCTTCAGATGCTGAACGGCTTCCCAGAGCATATGATGCAGATAGCCGCGCTGCGGATAGCCCGCGATATCCACGGCGCAGCCGTCGAAGGCGGGCGCTGGCAACGCCGCAAGATCGGCAGCGTGCAGCGCGTGCAGCCCGCTCAGATGTTCTTCGCGCGCCAGTCGCTCGGTCGCCTGTACGTCTGCCAGGTCATCGGCAATTGCCCAGACCTGCCCGCCGCCAGAAGCGCGCACCGTCCAATCGGCGGCCAACTCAGGGGCAACGCCCAGCGTGAGCACGCGCTGTCCAAAGCGCACGTCAGCATAGGTTTGCAGCAGGCGGGTGCTGGGAGAATCCATTTAGGATGCCGTTTCTGGCGTGGCCGACTCGGCTGCTTCCGTTTGCGCCTCGGCGGGCGTGGCCTCTTCGTCAGATGGCGCGGCTTCGGGCTTCTGCTTCCAGAGCATGCGATAGCGCCAGGTGATCGTTTGCTGCTGCCGGGCGAGCAGATGGCTGATAGCGTTGCGCCCGAAGATAAAGCCATAGGTGGCGACGGCATTTTCCACCGAGCCATAGTCGGAGATGCTTTCGACCTCTTTATGCTCGAAGCCAAAATCTTCGATCAACTGCACGTCCCAATCGCTGTTGTTGGGCAGCAGGTTGGGGTCGTCGAAGATGATCGGCGCGAGTTCGCCGCCATACGCGCCTTCTGGCACCGTAACGACAATAAAGACGCCGCCCGGCTTGAGCACGCGCATGGTTTCTTCCACCATGCGCTGGCGCAGACCCATGCGAATGATCGGGTCCTGGTCCCACGGGGCGACGGTGACGGCCAGGGCAATATCGATCATGTCATCGTTGATGGGCAGATCGTTTGCCACGCCATAGAAGGGGATGATATTCGTATAGCCCTTTTCGGCAATCACCTGGGTATCGAAGTCCAGCAGGGCTTCGTCGGCCTCCATCCCCAGGATTCTATAGGCTTCGTTGACAAAGCCAAAGGCGTACTGCCCCGTTCCCGCGCCCAGGTCCAGCACCAGTTTGTTTTCAAACGAGACAATTTCGCGCATGGCCTTGTCCAGCGCGCCATCGTTGGGGGCGTTGGCATAGCGCTCGTAAATGTCAGGATATTCAGCCGCCAGCTTGTCCCAGTCGTTATCGATGGTCGGATACTGCGTCACATCGACGCGGGCAGCATCCGGCGTGGTCGTCTTCTCCTCCGCTTCTGGCGCGGAAGTCTCTTGCTCGCTGACGGCGTTCTGCTCTTCAATTGGCATAGCGTGGGTAACTCCTCCCCGGCCTCCGCAACAAGTGCGATGTATTGGCTTGCTTCCCCGGCAACACAGGAAGCTTCAGGATAGCGCAAAAGTATCTCTTTTATACCATATCAGCGCTATCCGCGCAGCCTCAGGTTTCCGTGATGGGCTGATAGTCGTCGGGATGCTCGAAGCCCGCCATCCACGCGGCGGCCTGATGACAGCTTTGCATCTCCGGCGGCACGCGCAGCACGTATTGCCGCCCGGTGGAAGGGTCACGCACCTCCAGGCACACCAGCGGCTCATCTTCGCCCAGCCTCACGCGCAGCAACCGCCTCGGGCCGCCCACGTCCTGGTCCTGGTCAAGCACTTCGGCGCTCGCTTCGGCCAGAAAGCGTTCGTAGCCCATGCGCTCCAGCATCACCCGGCGTATTTCCGTATTCTGCTCCTTGAACACATCCTGCGCCCGCAGCGTCTCTGGATGGCAGGCAATCTGCCCGTCGATGGGCACGCCGCGCCAGCGAATCACGCCGTTATCCAGGCCATTACGATAGAACCTCGGCAGCGATTGCAAGGCACATCCCCCAATATCTGCCCAACGATCTATAGTCAGATATTCCGGTAGTTCACGCAGTGCTGTGCAATCTCGCACATCCAGAGCAACTACGCCGTTCAGCCAGGGTGGCAGCGCGCGCAGCCCGGTGCAGCCTGCCATAATCAAGCTGCCCAGGAACTCCGGCCCTGTAGCGGGCCAATCCCGCAGCCCGCTACAGCCGGAAATGTTGAGATACCCTAGCTTCGGGCATTCCGGCAGAGCAGTAAGCAGCAGGCAGTCTCTGACCGTCAGGCTCTTCACCGCGAGTGTTGCTGGCAGACGCTCCAATTGAGTGCATCGCTCGATATCAAGATGCTCCACCGAGAGGTCTTCTGGCAGCGCTACAAGGGGCAGATCACGCAAGGTCAGATATTCACAGCGCAGCCCGGATGATAGATGATAGAGCCAGGGGATGCCGATCAGGTCCAGGCCCCTCACCTGCAAGTCTTCAGGCAGGTAGCGGCCCAGCCGGTCAAAAGCCAGATCACCATCCACTACCAGCCCATTGGGGGCATTGCCGCGCAAGATCGCCCAATAAGCTGCCGTGGCGTCCATCTTGATTGTCATCGCTCAGCCTTCAGCGCTGAAGCGCTTCCTCTGCCCATTGGTACGCTCGTGGCTGCCGGTTCGCCAGCGAGGGAATCTGGCGGCGCACATCGGCCAGGCGTTCCAGGCTGATCTCTGCCGTGATGACGCCAGGCACATCGGGCGCTTGCGCGATGACCGTGCCCCAGGGGTCGACGATCATGCTGCGGCCATAGGCCACGCGCTTGGGCGGGTGCGCGCCCACCTGATCGGGCGCGAGCAGATATAGCCCGTTTTCGATGGCGCGGGCGCGCACCAGCACTTCCCAATGGTCGCGGCCCGTCTGCAAGGTGAAGGCCGACCCCATGATAATCATCTGCACGCCGCGCAAGGCCAGGATGCGGAAGAGTTCGGGGAAGCGCAGATCATAGCAGGTCGTCAAGCCAATGCGCAGCCCTTCGGCCTCGAAGGTGACGATCTCATTGCCCGGCTGGATGCCATCGGACTCGCGATAGGGCGCGCTGCTGCCAACGGGGTCGGCGTCGAAGAGATGAATCTTGCGATATTTGGCGATGAGGCGGCCCTCGTGGTCCAGCACGGCGGCAGTGTTATAGGGGCGCGGGTCAACGCCGGGGGTATCGGCGCGTTCGAGCATGCTGCCGCAGTGGAGGGTGACATGATGACGGCGCGCCAGCGCGGCCAGGCGCTCAATCGTCGGGCCGGGAATCGGCTCGGCGTTGGTCTGGTTGCCCTCCGTTGGGCCAAGATAGGTCCACAGTTCCGGCAGCGCAATAAGCTGCGCGCCGCTCTGCGCCGCGCGCTCGATCAATTCCTCAGCCTGGGCCACATTGGCGGCTTTGTCGTCGCCAGAGTTCATCTGCACAGCAGCCACGCGAAGAGCCATAGAGGAGTCCTCCTTGCGGTGTGAGAAGCCCGACGTTTGCCTTGAGTATAGCCCAGGATGCCGCGCCACGACAAGAGTCAGTGCTTGAGCTTGCCAGGATGCCTGGCATCTGGTAGCATACCATGTGCAGAGACATGGTGAGCGGGAACGTGGGTCATGCTGCCTGGTCTGCGTGCCAGGCATGGAGTCAGATGCCGGAGGTTCTGTGAAGAACAAACTCAAATATATCCTCAATCCGCGACTCATTATCCCCACGCTGCTCAGCGCCGCGCTGCTGGCATTTGTGCTGACGTTCGCCAATTCGGGCGAGGTCGGTGATGAGATCAAACAGGCGGTTGCAGCTACCTGGCTTCCGTCTTTTTTGCTGGCGGTGCTCTATCTGGCGACGAAGCTCATCCAGTGGCGCATCTATCTTGGCCGCCTGGGGGTGAGGCCCGGCTGGCAAGAACTCTTGGTGCCCTACGCGGGGGGCGAGATGGGCAACACCTTGCCGATGGGCGTCTATCTGGAAAATTACCTGCTGAAAGGCTCAGCCGGTTCGGCGGTCGGGCGCTCGGCGGCGGCCACCACCTGGATGCTGATTACTGAGATTGCCATCTGCCTGCTGGCGCTGATCGCCTTTGACGTGCCGGGCTGGCCCTGGGTGCGCCCGGTGGCCGTGTTTTTGATGCTGGGGATGCTGCTGGTCGGCTTCCTCCTGTTTAGAACCTCGCTGATCTGCGGCAGGCTGGAACGCTGGCGACCACCCCAGAAGTGGCTGCATCTGGTGCGCAGCGGCATCATGGATTTCGTGGACGGCAGCCATCGCCTCTTCTCCTGGCATACGTTTGTCTATGGCCTGCCGCTGACCGCCGTCTATCTTGGCGCGCAGGCGACCATCCTGTATGTGATTGGCAACGCGCTGGTTGCGCCTGGGCAGTCCTGGGCCTGGACGGATGCAGCGGTGGCCTTTGCCTTCTCCCTGGTCATCGTCTTGCTGGTGCCAGTCTTGCCACATCTAGGGTCGGTGGAAGTCTCCGGCCTGGGCGTGCTGCTCAAGTTCGGCATCAGCAAGAATCTGGCAGTGGGCAGCTTTCTTGCCCTGCGCTTGCTTTCCACTGGTACTATTATCCTGGTCTGTGGCCTGGTGCTGCTTGCCCTGCACCACGAGGTAGGCGTGACGTTTCGCCGCCTGTCCCGTATGGGAAGACCAGGAAAAAAAGGCTATAGTGGCGAAGATCACGTTTGCCCACAAGAGACCAGAGAAGAACCATGGAAACAAGATGCGGAGCCATGCGATCAAGAGGCCGAAGCCTCCTCTAGCAGCTAGGAAAGACCAGGCATAAAAGCTGCGCTTTGGTGTATCATGTGCAGTGAAGTGGGGGAAACCAGGTGGAGCAGGCGATAACATGGGCTATCACCGTTTCCTACTGGCAGGAAGGGTGCTAAGTGTGATGCACATTCGCATCAGAAAGATCGCTTTGCATATCTTGCGGCTGGCCGCGAGTGGCGGGCTGATCTGGCTGGTCTTTTATTTAGGGCATTTTAGCGTTGGCGACCTGACCGGCATGCTGAGCCATGTGGCAGGTTGGCCTTTGATTGCAGCGGCGGGCTGCTATCTCGTTGCCATTCTGGCGGCAGCCTTCAAATGGCGCGAACTGCTCCGCGAACAAGGCATCCGTGTCGGCTTATTGCGCATCTTGCGTCTGACCTATATTGCGCTGTTTTATAATCTGGTGCTGCCAGGCCAGGAAAGCGGCAACGCCGTGAAAGCGGTGCTGCTGGGGCGTTCGTCGCACAAGGCGAACAAAGTCTGGGCCTCCGTCCTGGTGGACCAGGTGATGGTCTTTCTGGCGACGGCCATCATTACCGTCGTTGGCCTGCTGTTCAATCCCCATCTGGCCGATTGGCCCATCTGGTTGGGCGTTTCCTGCTTCTTCCTGGTGGGCGCGTTGGGCATCCAATCGCTGTTCCTCAGCAAGCGTGTCTCTCAACCCATCGACCGTGCGCTGCGCCCCGTCAGCCGCAAGCTGCGCGTCCCCTGGAAATGCAAGCCGCACGCGGCAGAAACGAAGCCAGGCGACACGCTGCCGGGCGAATGGCTGGCCCCGCTGTGGGATGGCCTGCGCTCCTATCAAACGACATGGCATCGGCTTGGCTATGTGCTGGCGCTTAGCCTGCTCTATCAACTGGCGCTGGTGGCGACGGCCTATCAATTTGCGTTGGGCCTGGGCATCTCGGTCTCCTTCCTGAACCTGGCCTGGGTGATGACCCTGGTAAGCATGGCGCAGGCGCTGCCCATCTCCATCGCGGGCGTGGGCACGAGAGATAGCACGCTGGTCTATTTCCTGGGCGCGCTGGGCGTGGCAAGCGGCCTCTCACTGGAGCTTTCGCTGAGCCTGCTGGCGCTGAACGTCCTTATGGGCTTGCCCGGCGCGATCATTCAGTTCATTCCTGATCGCTATCTGGCGAAACAAGAGGCGCTGGCGCAGCAGGAGGTCACTCGCTGGGTTGGGCAGATTCCCCTCAAGGTGCATTACCATCAGCCCCTCCTGCCGCGCGTCCTCTGGCCGCCCGCGTTGCCCAGTCCGGTCTTTCAGGACGAGCAGCCCTCCAGACCGTTCCGCCGCTTGTAAGGCTGACGCTGCCCAACCTGCATAGCCGCCATGTTTTACTGGTAGCGCCGCCTTCCAGGCGGCAAGCCGTTGGGCCAAGCCTGCCGTGCCCTCCTGTGGGGAAGGCGGCGCTACCAATTGTCTACGCAATCATGCGCTTAATCTCGCGGGCGGCATAGAACGGCCAGAGCCACTGCTCCAACTGGCGCAGGCGGATGCCATGCGCCACCAGCAGCCGGTTGCGTGTCAGCCCACTCACCTCGTTGGGCGGCAGGTCTAACGTCTGGCGGATGGCGCGCAGTTCCTGGCGTAAGAGATGGCTGGCCGTGGGGCGCGCCTGGTCGCTGGCCTCTTCCGGGCTGATGGCCCAGCGCCCCACCTCGAACGTCTCCAGCGGCGGCCAGCGGCGCTGGTCGGTGGGAGCCAGCAGCCAGGGACGCAGCGCCTCGCGCACGACGGGCGACAGCGGCGACAGCATGACATCCACTTCCCAGGCGCGCCGGGCGAATCCCCAGGCAGAGCGAGACGAACGACGGAAGGGTAACACCATACGAGACACCTCCAGTGCCGGGCCGCCGCTGCCTCTCCAGGCGCGGCAACCCAAACGAAGCGGCTACCCCGTGGCCCCGCGCCAGATAAGCGCGTGGGTTCCAGAAGTAGCCGCTGGAGGGTCCGAAAAGGTACAATACCCTCTAGCCTCACTCCTGGCTGACCCAGGATTGGGGTTATTTGATACGGGCGGTGGCTTTACGCCGCCTGTATCAGCCGTGCTTCAGTTGTCAATCAAACAGGCCGTGGTTGCTGTGGTTATGTGCGGGTGGAACTCCTGCAAATCGAAGATGAAGCAAGTATACATTGCCGAAGCCCGATTGTCAAGCTTTGGCAGCGCTTTTTCGCGCCAATAGGACTATTGGGGGAGCCTGGCTGCCATGCTTCGCGCGCTAGCCCGCCGACCAGACTTGCACGGTGTTATCAGCGCCCGCCGAAGCGATGCGCGAGCCATCGGGCGACCAGGCAATAGCATATACTCCTTTGGTGTGGCCCCCATACGTATAGATGTGTGCGCCTGTTGTCACATTCCAAATCTGCACTGTCTCATCCCAACTGGCGGAGGCGATGCGCGAGCCATCAGGCGACCAGGCCACGCCCAAAACTGCGTGAGAGTGGCCTTCATACGTGAAGATATGTTTGCCTGTTATGGCATCCCAGATTCTCACTGTTTTATCGTTGCTACCTGAAGCGACCAACTTACTGTCAGGTGACCAGGCTACCGCGCGTACATAGCCGGAATGGCCTTTACACGTGAATAGATGCTTGCCTGTTGCGGCGTGCCAGATTCTTACCGTTTTATCATCGCTACCTGAAGCGAGCAAGCCGCTGTTGGGTGACCAGGCCACCGTGCGTACCCAACTTCCATGTCCGTTGCAAGTGAATATCCGCTCGCCTGTCGTGGCATTCCAGACCTGCATGTTATCCTCGCCTCCAGAGGCGAGACGTGTGCCGTCAGGAGACCAGGCGGCGACAAATACTGAATTCCAATACAGGCCATGACCTGTATACGTGCGCAGGCTTTGACTCGAAGTTGTATCCCAGATTTGTATACTGCGTGTCCCTCCGAAAAATCCGCCGGAGACCGAGGCGATCTGTTTGCCATCGGGTGACCAGGCAACGGCGCGTACTCCCTTGGGATGGCCCTGATAGGTCTGGAGAGGTATACCCTTTGAAGCTTCCCAAATCTGTATCGTTTTATCATCACCACCAGAGGCGATACACATACCGTCAGGCGGCCAGGCTACAGCACGCACTGCATCGGAATGACCCTTGTAAGTCGTCAAGGAAGTTCCAGGCGGCAGCACTGCTGGCTTTTTACGCCTCGGTTTAAAGGCTCTGGAGGATGGTTCCGGCTTGGGGCGCGTTTCTGCTATTGGGCTGACTAAAGCAGGTAACCCCTCGATCTTGGGTGGCGACGAAAGAGGGGCCTCATATGCTGTTTTTGAGCCTTCGCTTGCTGCTGGCATTGGCTCACTCGTTATGCCTGGCGAATTGTTCGTAGTCGCTGGCTCTTGAGGAAGTGCGTTATCAGATGGGGCCGGGGCCAGTGCGTCTGAGACGTACTTTGCCAGCTTTGCCCAGATGGCCTCTTGTTTGCCGCGTGGCATATCAATAAGCGGGTCAGAAGGCGCATTGAGCGACTGGTAACGCGCCAGTTTGCTCCACTCGAAAGAAGAGGGACTTAAGATTACCGGCACAATCAGCGCACCCTCTTGTTCGGCGGCCTCCAGCAGCGGCGGCAGTTCATCGTGCGCGATAAACTCCGAGGCCATGAAATCGGCGCTGACCAGCAAGATTGCCACCTTTGCAGACGCCATCGCTTGCTTAATCTCTTCTTTCCAGCGTGCGCCAGGAATGATGCGCGTGTCGTCCCACACATCCACTTTCTGTTCGCGGGTATAAGGAGCCAGATGGACATGCAGCCGCGTCAGATGCTCGGCATCGGCGTGGCTGTAGCTGACAAAGGCGCGGTTGCGCGGCGGTGGGGAATCTGCCATCGAACGTTCATCCTTCATGCCCGAATCTGGAGCAAGCGCTGACTGAAACGTAGCATAGCAGATTGCCGCTCGACTCGTCAAGCGCCTGAAAAACTCGTGGTGGATTTGACGGGACTTGACGGCCTTTGACGGGATTTGACGGCCTTGTGAAGATAGAACATATATTCTATAGTTGACTTGGACCTGTTGAGGTGTGGAAAATCGGCGCACGCCTCCATTATTGATGTGTTATAAAAGGGCATAGCACTCTGCATGAAAGGAAGGAACAGGCATGCTGAAACAACATCTCCTGAAGCTGGTGCTCGGCTTGTCGATTATCGCTACACTGCTGGGCGGCGTCGGCGCGGAAGCCAGCAGCATGGCCGCCGCGAAGGTGGCTCCAGCGCATAATTGGCTGGCTTGCGTCGGTGGAGCGGGTACGCCCTGTGGTGGCTAGCGCTTATCATCAAGGCGACATCCCTACGACAGTAAAGAAAGGAAGAAACATCCATGCTCAAGCAACACATGCTGAAACTGGTGGTCGGCCTGGCGCTCACTGCCACGCTGTTGAGCGGCTTCGCTTTGAGCGGCGTTTCTGCTGTGGCAAAGGTGGCCCCAGCGCAGCATCAACTGGCTTGCGGCGGCGGGGTGGGCACGCCCTGCGGCGGCTAGCGCTATCAACGTGCAAAGTCTCTCAAGAACTGAAAGAAAGGAAGACCCATGCTGAAACAACATTTTCTGAAGCTGGTGCTCGGTCTGTCGATTATCGCTACACTGCTGGGCGGCGTCGGCGCGGAAGCCAGCAGCGTCGCTGCCGCCGCGAAAGTGGCTCCAGCCCACCACCTGCTGGCCTGCGGCGGCTGGGGTTTCCCGCCCTGCGAGTAGCGCCGCGCGGGCCGGGCCAGATACATCATCCATCCTCCACACACAGGGGCGTCAACACCGCGTTGGCGCCCCTTGCTTATTTCTCGCCAGCGATGCGAAATAAGTTGTCTCGTTTCGCTTCGTTGTTCCCTGTGATATGCTTAGAGCAATCAGGGAGGGAGTCTCCGGCAGCGAACCTTTCGCTGTCAACCGGCAGTCAGGCTGATCACATTGGATGGATGAATGTCCGTTCATTCATCCGAAAACGGAAGCGCTATGCGTGAAATATTGCTCCGCCAGTGGCGCGAAATTCGCCTCAATCTGCGCCCCCGCGAGTTCCTCTATTGGTTTGTGCAAAACTTGATCCTGGTCGTCATCAAGTGCAGCATGCGGGTACAGATGTTTGGCGGCGAACACTACGCGCCGTGCGCGGGCGCGCGAGGCGAAGCCGAGAGTGCGGCTGTGTCCCGGTTCCCGCAAGCGCCCGCCGCCGTAGGCGTGCCTGCCACGCTCATACTCGCTTCCCACAAGCGCGACTGGGACCCCTTGATCTGTGCCACCCACCTGTATTACCAGCGCGGCTGGTGGCGGCCTGATGGGCGGCGCATGGCCTTTGTGGGCCGCGAGGATATGCTCTCGCGCGGCTTCCTGGCGGAAATCGTGGCCCTGTGGCATTGGCCGCGCTGGACAAGCTGGCTGCTCGATCACGTCAACATCGCGCCCATCATCGGCCCGCTGCGCGCCTATCCCATTGTTCGCCCGCTGGAATATAGCCTGCGCCAGTACCTCTTTGAACTTCGCGACGAGCAGGGCAACCTGCCGCTGAGCGAGGTATTCAGCGACGAGTTTCTAGCGCGCCTTGACCAGTGGGCCGAACTGCTGGCGAAACGTCCCCGCCGTGCCAGGTCACGCGCCGCGGCGCGTGACCTGCGCATCAGCGACATCCTCGCCTGGGACTATCGCGAGCCACTGCTGGAGCGCTTGCGACGGCGCGCGCTGCTGCCTGAGCGCTACGAAGCGTATAAAACATTCCAGCGCGAAAAAATTGCGCGCCAGGTGCGCGCGCTGCTGGGAGCGCTGCTGCAAGGCGACACGCTCTGGCTGGCCCCCGAAGGCATGATTACCCAGGATGGCGCGCCCCGCCGCGTGCGCGAAAGCCTGCATGATTTGCTGGCGCTGATGCCTCTCGATACGCGCGTCCTGCCCGCCAATGTCACCTACGATTTCATGACGACCGACCGCACGCGCGCCTGCCTTTCCATTGGCGCGCCATTGGAAAGACAGCCTGACCTGAACCGCGCCGATTTGGGCCAGACCGTCACCACGGCCATCAGCGGCCAGACGGTGGTAACGATGACCATGCTGGGCAGTCGTTTCCTCTGGGAACGCTTGCAACAGGGCGAGCCGGCGTTCACATTCGAGTCGGCCTGGGCGGCTGTGGCCCAAAAAATGCTGGTGTTGGCGGAGCAGGGTGCAACCCTGGAGCGAGGATTGCGCGAGACGCGCCAGATGGAGCGGCGCTTTCGCGCTTTTCTCGCCTATGGTCTACGGCATGGGCTGCTCACTCGCCAGCCTGGCCGCGCCTCTGGCAGCGGGCGCACCCGCACCTATCTCATACATCCCGCGCCCTTCCAGCAGTGGCGTGTAGACTTTTTCTGGTTGAATCCGCGCTATGCCGTAAACGAACTGCTGGCCCTGGAAGCGGCCCTGGCACAGCGGGAAAGGGGCATGATCGCCAACCGTTGAGGCTGCTCCTTGTCCCGCACGATAAAGGAGCAGCTATGCAGATCAGTGTGCGCCGTCTGTTTCACGACCTGCGCACGAACCTTCGCCCCCGCGAATTGTTTTACTGGACGCTGGGCAACGGTGTTCATTGGGGCTTGCGTCTGACCATGCGCGTGCAATTATACGGCATGGCCGAGTACTACGGCCCGCCCGCGTCTGCCACCCTCATCATTGCCACCCACAAGCGCGACTGGGACCCCATTCTCTTTGCCTCGCAGAGCTATTATCATCGCGGCTGGCTCGCGCCCGATGGCCGCCGCGTCGGCTTTGCCGGGCGCGCCGACATGTGGGATCGTGGCTTCCTGGCAACGGTGGTGGGTTATCGCAACTGGCCGGACTGGGCACAGCGCCTGCTGGATGCCACCAGCTTTGCCCCCATCGCCAACCGCATGCGCGCCCACCCCATCCTGCGCGTTCCCGAGTTTACGCTGCGTCAATACGCGCGGATGCTGTTTAAGGAAGAAGGCGATGTGCCGCTCAGCGACATCCTCAGCGTGGAAACGCTGTCGGCCTTTGCGCGTCGGGCAGACGCGCTCCAGGCCAGGCACCAGCGCCAGGCTGCTGCGCAGCAGCCCGCCGCGTTCCGGCTGAGCGACGTGCTGGGCTGGGAATATCGCGCCCTGACCAGCCGCCCGGTGCGGGCCAGTCATCTGACGCCCGCGCGCTATCAGCAGATGCGCGAATGGCTGCGCGCCACCATCGACGCGCAGTTAGACACGCTGGCGCGCTCGCTGGACTCCGGCGATACGCTCTGGTTCGCGCCAGAGGGGGCGGTCACGCTGGATGGCCGCGTGATGCGCCTGCGCGGCGGACTCCACGCGCTGCTCGCCAGGGTGCGGCCCGATACGCGCTGCCTGCCCTCCAACGTGACCTATGATTTCATGACCAACAAACACCGCATGACCGCTTGCCTGGCGGTTGGCCCGGAACTGAGCGGCTTGCGCGACCTGGAACGCTCCGCGCAAACTCTGCGCGTGGCGCAGGCGTTGGCGCGGCAGACGACGGTGACGATGAGCCAGCTTGCCAGCGCGCGCCTGCTGGCGCTGCTGGACGAGCAATGCTATCAATTCGACCCTAAGGTGCAAGCGCCGATCATGCTGGCCCAGGCGCGGCGGCTGGTCGAGCGGGGCGCCTGGGTGCAGCGCGACCTGCTGACCGAGCGCGACCTGCGCCGACGCCTGCGCGCCTTTGTCGCCTATGCCGAGCGCCAGCATCTGCTGGTGGCCGATGAGGAAGACGGCTATCTGATCTGCGCCAAAGCAATGGAGGGCAGCAGCAGCCGCTATTGGGAAAACCCCGTGCGCTACTGCGCCAACGAACTTGCCACGCTGGAAGCTGCCCTTCAGCTTGCGCGGTCCATCACCGCGCCGCTTCCCGCGCTGGGAGCAGCGCCAGCGCCAGAGGACGAAGCCAAACCATCCGACCAGATGGTTGCCGACGCCAGCGCAGCCGGTTAATCCTCGTTCAGCCGCAGCGTCTGGCTGATCGACGGCCTGGAGACCAGGCGAGTCATCAGCGCCAGCGCCAGCGCGCTGATGGCGAGGAATGCCACAGTGGCAAGAGCCAGCGTTCCGGGCATCACGACCTGCACCGGCAGCACATGCTGAATCACATAGAACTCGGCGTTGCTGATGATGTTGCCAGGCGCGATGGGGTTGGTGAAGACCAGCGCGGGCACAGCGGTCCACGTCAGCAGCGCGCCGAAGACAACGCCCAGCACTGCCGAGACGCCAAAGATGATGCCTTGCTCCCAGGCGAAGACGCTGGCGATCTGCCGGGGCGCGCCGCCCAACGCCCGCAGCACCGCGAAGTTGGTCAGGCGCGAGCGCGCGTTGAGCCAGGCCGCGACCAGCGCCGCGACCAGCGCCAGCAGCAAGGTGGTCACCACGCCCAGCAGCAAGATGCCATTCATGACCACGTAAAAGGGGTCGCGCTGCATCAGCGCGATCAACGCGCGCCGGTCGTTGAGCGTGACGAGTCCCAGCGTGCCGCCGCCAAGCGCCTGGCGCACATGTGCCAGCGCGGCTGGGTCGTCGCTGGTGCGCAGCCAGATATAATTCGGGGCGACGGCGCTCGAATCGTGCAGCAGGCTGCGCGTCAGGCTGGCGAAGGCGTTGTAATCAACGATGATGCCTCCTGGCGTCGTGTAATTGTGGGTTCCGCTGGTTTCCAGGCTGTCGTTCACGCCGGGGATATGCTGCACCTCCGCCACGGCCAGCATGGGCACGCCCGCAGGCAAGCCCTGCACGGCGATGTTGAAGCGTGCGCCTGGCGAAAGCCCCAGCGCGTTCCAGGCCACGGCATCGACAATCGCCGGAACCGCCTGATTTGTGCCCTGGGCCGCCTCGGCGTGTTCGATCTGCGCCAGCAGCGCCGCGAGCGGCTGGCTGGCATCCTGGTCGCTCCAAGCAGCCGCTTGCGCAAAGGTGCGCAGATTGACGCCCTCCAGATCAAGTGGAATGGCCGTCTCGCCGCCAGCCGTCACGGTTTCTGCCGCGTAGCCCGCCGAGGCGGCGAGGACGCCCGAAATCTGCTGATAGGACTGCTCCCACTGCGCCAGAGTGGGCGTGACATTGGTATAGGTGGGCAGTTCCCCGCTGAAGTCTGCGCCAGCCTGCTGCGCCGCGACAGTGATAATCTGCTGCTGCTCGGAGGCCGCGAAGGTCAGGGAAAAGACGGCGAACGCTGCGGCCAGCGCAAACAGCAAAATGACGCGCAGCGCTGGCTGCGGCGCGCGCGACATCTGCGCCAGTGCCAGCATGGGCGGCGCGCCTGGGCGGCGCGCGGCGCGGCGGGCAAGCAGATGCAGCAGCCGCTGAAAGAGCCGCAGGAAGACCAGCGCCCCGGCGACAAGCAGGAACATCGGCCCCAGCAGCGACAGCGGCAGCGCGAGAGTTTGATTGCTGCTGGCATCCACCACCCCCGAGCGGCTGATGTAGAGCGAGATGCCAAAGGCCGCCAGCGCCAGCACCGCCGCCACCAGATCAAGCTGCGCAAGCTGCCAGAGCGGGCGGCGCGTGGTGCGCGCAGATTCGCGCCGGATGGCAAGCACATCGCGCCGCGCCGCGCCCCAGATGGAAAGCAGCAGCGTCGTCACCACGACCACCACGGCCACCAGCGCCAGCCAGCTCACGCTGAGCGCCGCCTGGAGCGGGTTGGCGGTGATGAGGTTGAGCGCGTTCTGGTCGCCAGCCGCCAGCGTAAGCTGCCCGATGAGCAGCGCCACCAGTACCGCCAGCAGCGGGCCAAGCAGCAGCGCGGTCAGACCCAGGCCCACGCACTGCACCACAAACGCGCCAAAGATTTGGCGCTGGCTGGCCCCACGGCTGCGCAGCAGAGCAATCGCGGGGGCCTGGCGTTCGATCAGCATGCTTGCCATTAGACTGGCGAAGAAGAGGATGAGCACCAGCGCCAGCCCGGCCAGGATGAAGACGGGAATGATGATAATCACGATGCGGCTTTGGAAACGCTCAAGGCTGCTGGGGTTGCCGTAGAAGGAAAACATGGGGCCGTTGAGCTGCGTGTTGCTGATTGGAAACTCGAGGAACTGCCTGGCGATCTGCGTTTGCGCCTGGCCCAGCAGGCTAATCAAGCTGGACAGGTTCGAGATGGTAATGATCGGCACCTGCAAAGGAAAATACCAGGTGAGCGAGGCCACGCTGCCATTGAACCCCAGACTCGTCGACGTGATGTCTGTGCCGCCGTGGGCAATGGCGGTCTGAGTCATCACGTTCAAGAAGCTGGCATTGGACATGATGGCTTTGAAGCCATACTGGTCTGGCTGAAACGTGCGCCCATGCCAGAACTCATCGCCGTTTGGCGACATGATGCCAACAACCTGGGCGGGCGCTGTCGCGATAAATACCGGGCCGAGATTGCCTGAGTTGGAACTGATGGTCACCAGATTTTGCCAGGCAACGTCGAGGATGGAACCGACCTGAACATGCAAATCATCCGCCGTCGTGTTGGTAATCACAATCTCAAGCTGAGCACTGGAAGGGGACGGAACACGCCCCTGGAGCACATGAATGTGCGGCGCGGCCTGCGGAAAGTCAGCGCCGGTCAGGGTCAGCTTGGCCCCCGCGCCGGATGGCGGGGCAGTGATACCCGCGTTCGTCTCCAGATGAAAGAAGGTTTCTCTGGTTAGATAACTGCCCAACTGGGCGCGCATAGCGGCGTCAAGCCGCTGCTGATCGTTAGCGATGGACTGCGTAGACAACAAGTTTGGCGTTGAGGTGAGGGCAATCTGGGAGTCGTCCAGCGAAGCGGTCAGCAGATCGCGCAGCCCCGCTGTGAGCGCCACCTGCGATAACAGCGGCACACTGCACAGCATGACCACCGCGGCGATGAAGCCAACGCCAATGATCAGCAGCAGCCGCCAGGTCTGGCGCAGCCGCCAGCAGGCCAGGGTGACCATAGAAGGGAGAGAAGACGTTCCTTTGCTGCTGCGCTGGTGCGGAGCGTGCGTTGCCTGCGCCATCATGACGGCTCCCATCTGCCAGGGTGCGCTCGCGCGTAGAGGACGATACGCTGCGCGAGCGTTGGGCTGTAAGCGGTTCCGTAACCGTTACCGATCAGTTAGCAGCAAGTCTAGCATGCAGGAGGCCGGTTGTCAAGGGCGCTCTGAGCGGCTGCGTGAGCTAGCGCCTGTCCGGGTAGCGCGTTTGGGACACGCGGTGTGCCTGCTGAGACAGCAGATAGACCTCGGGAATCAGGAGATCAACGGGCGTCTCTGTCGGCTGCTGGAACGTCACCGGCGAGTTTTGCCCTCTGGCCCGCAGTAACTCCTGACGCACATAGCGGATGGCGAGCAAGGTCCTATCCCACTGGTCGGAGTTCTTCTTCCACTGCGCCGCGCGGCTGAGCAGGTTGTTCAACGGCACCGCGATCTGCCAGAGGATGCTGTCCGATGCCAGCGGCACGCGGGTTTCCAGGTCGCCGTTGGCGACCGCCGCGTAGACCTGCGCGATTTCGGCAATGCCTTCCTCAAGCTGCTGCTGCTCCTGCACGCGCCGCCGCTGGTGCTCCACGATCTCTTTTTGCAGGGCCACAATCTCCTCGGCGCGGTCAGCGCGGCGAATCGTGGTAATCAGGTTGTTCATGATAACGTAGATGACTACGGCAACCAGGATTTGCATAATGACAGGCACCCCGAAGACCAGCGAACCCCCGCCCGTGCGCATCATTTGATCGTAATAGGCGGTGTGGCGCTGAAAAATCGCGTCGGCGGCAATGATGCCGCAGTTCATCAGGGCAACCACGATGGCAAAGACGGGCGGCATCAGCGAGCCTGCCAGGATGACCGTTATGGAGAGCGCGCAGAACACCGGCACAAATGCCGGGTCCAGCGGGTCGCGCAGCAGCGCGCCTCCAGCGATGAGCGTGGGATAAAGTAGCAACAGAAACGCCGCCACGCGGTTGTACCCCATTTTATTGCAGGCAATTGCCGCCAGCACACAGGCCAGCCCGATCACGCCAAAGATCGGCCCGGTAGACGTGACCCGGTTGATGGCGGTATTGATGGTCAGCGGCACGCTGATGCACAGAATGAGCAAGGAGAACGCGCTGGTGAGGCGCGCATAACGACTGCGCTCGCGCTCGGCGGGCGTCACGTCGGGTTCGCGCTGCGGGAGGGAGAACTGATACCACCAGGCAAGAAAAGCTTTCATCGGTTTTTGCGCGGCAGATGCTCGCCTGCTCTGGCAGAGTCAGAGCCGCCGCGTCCTCCTTCCGGTAAGGTTTATTCGATGACCCGTAGGGCGTGCAGGCTCCTGAGTGCCTCGTCGACAGATTCAGGGGGAAGGCGAAGCTGCGCCTTGATTTGCGCGGGGGTGCGCTGCCCATTGACCAGCGCGTAGACCATGCGCAGAATCAGGCGCTCTTTGGTCGGGAATTGGTTCAGTAAGGCGGCATCTAAGGACATCAGCGGCCTGGGGGCATAGGAGTTCGGGGCGGACCGCTGCGGAGAGGTAATCTGGCGCGCATCGGCAGGGCCGCCAGTGGTGCGGCGCGGACCGGCAGCGCCCCCGCTGCGCTGTTTCATCAGCCAGAACGTCTGCTCGATATCCAAATCCATGCGAACACGCCACTCATTATTCCCCTTGAGCAGTTGATAGGCTTGCTCCCCTTCAAGCCAGACGACATCGCTGGCAACCTGAATCAAGCACCCGATGAGCGTCGAGCTTTTCCAGAAGAGATAGCCCATACATGGTTCGCGCCGCCCAGGTACTGTGACCTCGGTGAAAAGGAGCGCTGATTGTCCTTCCAGATACTCAAGGAGCGTCTGGAGGTCCAGATAGTAGACCTTATCCATGCCGCTAGACACCAGCGTGATACCCGTCTTCCTGTCAGGTAGCTGCTCCTGGCTGCTCTGCCAGCCTGAGATTGTCATTAGAATACACTAACCTGTCAAGAAAATAGGAACATTGTCCTGCTTGCTGTGCCGCGCGGCATCCAGTGGTCCCAAAGGCTTGACAATCGCCCAATCATGAGCTACCATGCTTCTGTGCTCTCGCGCTGCGGAGCAAAATCGGATGGTCACCCCGGGTTTCGCTGGGCCAGCATGCTGAGACAGAACGGCTTGTCCGCATCCGCGCGCCGCATCTCCTCAGAGATATAGCCTTCGGGCATTTCCCCCAGAAGGCTTTCTGCCACCTCCAGCATCGTCAGCCCATGCGCCGTAATCGCATGTTCATAATCCTCTACGCTATGCCCCGTCGTAGGCAGATGATACTTGACGCCATCGCGCTTGAAGGTGGTTCTCCAGCCATAGAGGCGATGGGCCGGATGAAAATCGGTGATGAGCAGATGGCCGCCTGGCTGCAACACGCGGGCAAACTCGCGCAGCGCGTGGGCCAGGTCGGCAACGTGGCTCAGGGTGAGCGCGCAGATCAACAGATTGAACCGGGCTGCCTCAAAAGGCAGATCGTCATCCAGCGAGCGCAGGTGAAACGCAATGGATAAGCCTTCGCGCTCTGCCGCCTGGCGCGCCACCGCCAGCATCTCGGGGGACTGGTCAAGCGCCGTGACCCGCGCGCCCTGCCGGGCAAACCGCAACGCATGCCTGCCGGTCCCGGCGCCCACATCGAGCACGTTGGAAAACGAGACCGATGCCAGAAGACGCTCGACCTGCCGTTCTTCGAGGAAAATTAAACCGTTGGCTTCCTGGTCATACGACGCGGCCCAGAGGGCATAGCCTTCCTGTACGCTCACCTCTCGAACATCTGTCTCGCTCATACGCCCTCCATCCATCCAAACAAGATAGACCAGCAGCAGAGTATCCTGCCGCGCCCGCGCCTCTTCCAGTGTACCCAACCGCCTCTTGCGTTGCAACTTGACAAGTGATATCCGTTCCGGTATACTTGATTTCGGATATACGGGAAAGAATATCCACCGGGAGAGAAAGAACCATGGCGAAACGCAAAGTCTCTAACCTGCTGGCGCTGGCCGTGTTGTCGCTGCTGCATGAACGGCCCATGCACCCCTATGAAGTGTCGGCGGTGATGCGCCAGCGCGAACTGTCGGCAGTCATCAAACTGAACTATGGCTCACTCTATTCCGTCATCGAGGCGTTGCAGCGCGAGGGGCTGATTGTGCCGCGCGAAACGCAGCGCAGCGGGCGGCATCCTGAGCGCACCGTCTACGCGACGACGGAAGCCGGGCGCGCTGAATTGGTCGATTGGCTGCGCGCGCTGCTGCGCGAACCGGCTGCCGAATATAGCCCCTTTGCGGCAGCGCTGGCCTTCCTGGGCAATCTGCCGCCGGATGAGGCAGCCACGCTGCTGGAAGAGCACAGCGCGCATCTTCAGCAGCAGATGAGCCGCATGCGCTCAACGCTGGAGCGCGGCACACAGATGGGTATTGACCGCCTCTTTCTGATTGAGGATGAGTACGCGCTTGCCCTGCTGGAAGCCAGGTTCGCGTTCCTTCAGCGGCTTGTCGCCGCGATCAAAGATGGCACGCTCACCGAGAGGGACGCCGGGCAGCGTCGGTGGAAGATTCGCCGCCCGGACCTGGCGCTGCTGCAAGCGGAGCCAGAAGATCAACAGCCTGACGATGAATCAAACAAGTGAGTTCACTGAAATTGCCACCAGGGAGGCACTGATGGACACGCAGAAACGTAAAGCGTTGATTATTGGCTGCGGGATTGCCGGTCCGGCTGTCGCGCTGTTTCTGAAACGGGCGGGCATCGAGGCGGAAATATACGAAGCCCGCGAGACGCCAGAGGGCTATGCCTTGAGCCTGTCGTGCAACGGCGTGAACGTCCTCAAAACGCTTGGGCTGGATGGCCCCGTCTTCGCGGAAGGCTCCGCTGTGAGCCGATGGATGATGTGGAACGGCAAGGGCAAACGCCTGGGCGGGGGAGTATTGGCGGGGGCTGGAATGAAGAGTGTCTTCATCAAGCGCGTGCCGTTGGGGCTGCTGCTGTCGGACGAAGCCGAGCGCCAGGGCATTCGCACCTTGCTCGGTAAGAAGCTCCAGCATGCCGAAGTGACGAGCGCGGGCGGCGTGGTGGCGTCCTTCGAGGATGGCACCACGGCCAGCGGCGATCTGCTGATCGCCTGCGATGGCGTGCATTCGCGCGTGCGCCAGCTTATCGACCCCACGGTCCGCCCGGCCTACAGCGGCCTGGTCAATACCGGCGGCTTCACGTCTGGCGTGAGCCTGGCGAACGTCATCCCCGAGACTATCCACTTCATCGCGGGCAAGCATGCCTTTTTCGGCTATCATGTGAGTCCGACAGGCTACATGTACTGGTTCGTCAATTACCCACAGGCGCAGGAACCGACCAGGGAAGCGTTGTCCGTCAGCGCAGAGGAGGAACGCAGGCAGCATTTGCTGGACTTGTTCCGCGACGATCAGCCGTTTATTCGGGAGGTCATCGGGAAGGCAGAAACAACCTTCCCCTACTTCCTCAGCTATGAACTGCCGACGCAGCCCGGAAGCTGGCATCAGGGGCCGGTGGTGCTGGTGGGCGACGCGGCGCACGCGATTTCGCCCAGTTCGGGGCAGGGCGCGTCGATGGCGCTGGAAGATGCAGCCGTGCTGGCAAAGTGCCTGCGCGACACCCCCGATCTGGAGCAGGCGCTCGTCACCTATGAGCATCTGCGCCGCGAGCGCACCGCCAGAATGTATGCTGTGGGACGGCGCGGCGATTCCGGCAAGTTCGCCTCGACGCTCATGCAGCGCTGGGTGCGCGACCTGACGACGCCTATCTTCCTCACGCTCTTTGCCAATCCCAAAGCCTCGGACTGGATGTATTCGTATCAGGTCGATTGGGAGACGCCACTGGAAGCGCAAGCGGCTACTTTGTTGGCGTGATGATGATTTTGCCGAACTGTTCGCGGGAAGCCATCATCTGCTGCGCCTCCGCCACGGATTCCAGCGGCAGCGTGCGGTGAATGACCGGCTTGAAGCGCCCGCTGGCGACGAGCTTGAGCATCTGCGCCAGGTTGCGCCGCGTGCCGCCATAGGAGCCGAAGAACGTCAGTTCTTTGGCGAAGAAGCCCCACAGGTCAATCTTGCCCTCCGCGCCGCTGGTGGTGCCGCAGATCACCAGTCGCCCGCGCCGGGCCAGGCTGGCGACGCTTTTTTCCCAGGTGGTCTGGCCGATGTGCTCCACGACCACCTGCACGCCGCGCTTGCCGGTCAGGCGGCGCGCTTCCTGGGCAAAGTCCTGCTCGTTGTAGTTGATTACGTCGTCCGCGCCCAATTCGTGCGCGCGCTGCAACTTATCAGCAGAGCCAGCCGTGGCAATCACCCGCGCTCCGGCCAGCTTGGCAATCTGGATGGCGGCGCTGCCCACGCCGCTGCCTGCCGCGTGGACCAGCACGTCTTCGCCCGGCTGAAGCTGCGCGCGCTCGATGAGCATATGCCAGGCGGTAATCGCGGCCAGCCCAACGGCGGCGGCGCTGACGGCATCTACGCCTTCCGGCAAAGGCACCAGGCTGGAGGCAGGCACTTTGACATATTCGGCATACGCGCCCTGGCTCATGAGGCCCAGGATGTCGCCGCGCATGCACTCGTTTTCTGCTCCCGCTTGGCAAAAATCGCACTGCCCGCAAAAGAGATAGGGGGCAATCGCCACCATCTGCCCGACCGCGAAGCCTTTCACATCTGTGCCGAGTTCGGCAATCTCTCCCGCCGCCTCCGAGCCGGAAATGTGCGGCATCGGCACCTTGCCGGGCACGCGGCCCTCGCGCACGCGCAGGTCCAGGTTATTGGCCCCACAGGCCAGCACCTTGATGACCGCTTCTCCCGGAGCGGCCTCCGGGCGCGGCACATCCTCGTAGCGCAGCACGTTCGGCCCACCAAACTCATGGAACACGATGGCTTTCATTTGTCTCTGCCTGCCTTTCACGCCAGCGTAGCATTTCTCTCTTTCCCGTATTGTATCAGAAAAAAGGGTGGCCGCTTCTGGCGCGCGGCAGATAAGTCAGGCGCGGGCCATCAGCCCGGCGCGCTGAAGCATGAGCATTTGTCCGTAAAAGGTTGGGGAAAGCGGTTTGACGATGTAGTCATCGGCCCCGGCGCGAAAGGCCCACAGTTTATCCCAGACCGTTGACCGCCGGGTGACACAGGCGATCAGAATGTTGCGCAAGTAAGGGTCGGTGTGCAGATGCCTGATCAACTCCAACCCATCGCCATCGGGCTGGTTCAGTTCCAGAACGAGGAGCGTAGGGCGCTCGTATAAAATCGCCCGATAGGTGTCGCGCAGCGAGCCGGTGATGATGCAGCGAAAGCTCTGCTGGAGCGTGTAGGCGATGCGATGCTGGTAAAACATATCAGGGTCAGCTATCACTACCGTTGGAAGAAAGTTTCTGACCATTCCTTGTCTCTTTCTCGACGAACTACTTTCGTCGCGATGTATCCATACCACCCCATCTCTGCTGCCGATCTCAGCATTCCTGTGAATGTCGCTACCCCAGCAAAATCAGGGCCAAACCATCCAAACCAGCGCGATTTCCTCTCTTCGGTTGCTGACAAACGTCCTCAGCGCTTTTTATACTAAGGTTGAGAGGCTTTGTCCACGGCTCTGGCAGCCGAATTGCTGAAAAGCCCTTCAGCGGCGGGGCGACCATAGCTGGAAAGCGAGCAAAACAGGCATGCTGGAATCCCTTGTGGCAGGCGCGCGGCGGGCGCGCGCCCTCTGGCGGCGCATCCCCGCGCCCTTTTCTGCGGAGCAGGCGCGCTCGGCGGAGGGTGACGCGCTGCCCGTGGTGATGGAACATGTCAGCAAACGGCTGGGCAAGCGCGAGGCGCTGCATGATCTGTCTCTGACGGTGCGCTCGGGAGAACTGCTGGCGCTGGTGGGGCCAAGCGGCTGCGGCAAGACAACGGCGGTGCGGCTGATGTGCAACTTCTATTGGCCGACCAGCGGCATGGTCCGCGTGATGGGCTATGACTATCGCCACTGGCCGCCGTGGCTGCGCGAGCGCATCGGCTATATGCCCCAGAGCTTCGCGCTTTATCCGCGCCTGACGGTGGAAGAAAACCTGCGCTATGTGGCGGGCCTGTATGGCCTTTCGCCCCAGGAACGCGCCGGGCGCATCGCCGCGCTGCTGGACCTGATGGACCTGGCCGACGCCCGCTCTGCCCTGGCTGCCAATTTGTCCGGTGGCATGCGTCGCCGCGTGGCGCTGATTTCCGCCCTGCTGCATACTCCTGATCTGATTTTTGTCGATGAGCCAACGGCGGGCCTGGACCCGGCGCTGCGCGTGCGGCTCTGGCAGCATTTCAAGCTGCTGCGCGAGCAGGGCTGCTCGCTGGTCGTCACCACCCAATACATCGACGAGGCCGACTACTGCGACCGCGTGGCCGTCTTGCGCGCCGGGCATCTGCTGGCGCTGGGCACGCCCGAAGATTTGCGGCGGCAGGCGTTTGGCGGCGATGTGCTGGAAGTGCGCAGCGCCGATCTGAGCGCGCGCAGCGCCCGTGCCCTGGACAGCCTGCCGGTAGTGCGCGAGGTCGAGCAGCTTGGCCTGGATGCTCTGCGCGTGGTCGTCGATGGCGCGCGCCGGGCGATTCCACAGTTGATTACCGAACTGGCGAAATATGATGTGACCGTCGAATCGGTCAGCGAGCGCCGCCCCTCGTTCGATGAGGTCTTTTTGCGGCTGACCAGCGGCGCAACGCCCTCGCCGCGTGCGACCCTGGTCGAAGAACCGGAAGAAGAGGAGAGCCATGCCGAAGACGAAGGAACTGCCTGAAACCAAGGCGCGCAGACGCCCGACCATGCGGCGGCGCTATCGCGTGCTGGCGGTGGGCAACCGCTGGCGCGGCGAGTTTATTCGCCAATCCAGCCTCTTCGCGCTGGTGGTGCTGGGGCCGTTCCTGCTGCTGGCGCTCTTTGCGGTTGGCTTTCGCCTCAACGCCTTTCGGCCCAGCGCCATCCTGGTGGCTCCGCTGGGCGGACTCAAGCCCGCCGAAGTGCGCGCGCTGCCCTATGTGCGCAGCCTGAACGTGAACGTCGATATTCAGGCGATCACCGAAAACGAAGGGTGGGCGCTGAATCAGGTGCGTCAGGGAACGGTTGATATGGTCATCACGCTGCCAGAAAATCCGGCGCTCGACCTGACGCACGGCCAGCGGACCGTGCTGACGATCACGGTCAATGTCGTCAATCCGCTGCTGCGCATCGCGCTGTATAACGCCATCAACCAGCAGATTGCTGGGCTGAACGCCGAGGCGGTGACGGTCGCCATTCGCGGCGTGCAGACCAGCACCCACCAGCTTGAACCCACGCTGATTAGCCTGAACCGCGAGCTTCAAGCGCTTGACCCGCACGGCGACCCGGCGCAGAACCGCGCCCAACTGAACGACATCATCACCCAGCTTGAATCGCTGCGTGCCACCACGCAGAAAAACGAGCAGGCCCAGAAAAATACGGCGGCAGATATTTATTACGCGGCGATTCTGGCGGCCACCGATCAGGCTATCACCGCCGCCAAAACTGCGGAACAAGACGCGGGCACGCCGGTTGGCGTTTTGGAACTGACCGCCGCGAAGCAGCGTTCCGGCCAATTGCTGGCGCTGGTGCAGGACACGAACGCCATTCCGGCCAGCACCCTGGCGATTCCCTTCGAGGCCAGCATCACCAATCTGGCCTCCAGCGCCGATGATCTGACGGCCTTTTATGGTCCGGCGGCGCTGGCGCTCTTGCTGCAACACCTGGGCGCGACGCTGGCCGCACTCTCTATGGTGCAGGACCGCCAGCTCGGCGCGACCGAGTTTCTAGCCGTCTCGCCTGCCACGCCCGGCGAGATGCTGCTGGGGCGCTTCCTGCAATATGGCGGCGTCACGCTGGGGGTAGGCTTGCTGCTGACGCTGCTGCTGGTCTTCTTGCTGGGCATCCCGTTCATTGGCTCGGCCATCTGGTTCGGCGTGGTGCTGGTGCTGCTGGTCTGGGCCTCGGTGGCGCTGGGCTTTTGCCTCTCGCTCATCACGCGCTCGGATGCCCAGGCGGTGCAGGCCATCATGCTGCTGCTGGTGGGGGCGATCTTCTTCAGCGGCTTCATCGGGCCGCTGCGGGCGCTGGCTCCGCCTGCGCGCCAGTTGGCCTATGTCTTTCCGCTGACCTATGGCATCGACGCGCTCGACAAGGTGATGCTGCTGGGCGCAGCGCCCGGTTGGGATAATCTGCTGGGCCTGTTGGTGCTGGCGCTGGCGCTGACCGTGCTGGCAGCCTGGCTCTTCAGGCGGGAGTTGCGCTCAAAATAAAAACATCTATATCAATAATTTTAATGTAATCATTGACTTTATTAAAATAATCTGTTATAAACAATAAAGCCAATGCTTGCAAGCGCGGCGCTCTCATCTTTTGCCTGCATCACCAGCGTTCTGGTCTGCGGAGGATAGCTATGGACACCGCGACGGCGACTGGGCCAGAGACTGCGCCCGCGCACAAAACTAGTTTTCTCATCAATCGCAACTTTGCCCTGCTTTGGAGTGGGCAGGCCGTTTCGCAGCTAGGCGATTTCGCCTTTTATACAACGCTTACCCTCTGGGTTGGGGCAATCATTGGGCGCGGCCAGTCCTGGGCGCCTTTGGCGGTCAGCGGCTCGATGATGGCGCTGCTCATCCCTATTGTGGTCATTGGGCCGCTTGCCGGAGTTTTCGTTGATCGCTGGGACAAGCGCCGCACCATGATTACGATGGATATGCTGCGTGCCACGCTGATCGCGCTGCTCCTGGTGGTCAGCGTCGTGCCGCTGCCATTCGGTCCTGGTGGCAGACTGCCCATCGCCTGGCAGCTTGGCGCGATCTACGCGGTGGTCTTTCTGACCAGCGCCTGCGCCCAGTTCTTTAACCCCTCGCAGATGGCGCTCATCGGCGATATCGTGGACGAGCGCGTGCGGGCGCGGGCCAGCGGCATGTCCCAGATGACATTTGCCTTTGCCATTCTGGTTGCGCCACCGCTGGCGGCTCCGGTCCTGTTTGCTTTTGGCGTGCAGTGGGCGCTGCTGCTGGACGCGCTTTCGTTTGTGGTCTCGTTTCTCTCGATTCTGGCGATGCGCGTCCCTCGCCAGGCCGAAAGCCAGGCAGCAACGCCGAGGCAGCCTTTTCTGCGCGAGTTTGCCGAGGGCCTGCGCTTCTTCGGGCGCAGCCGCGTGCTGATGACTATCCTGCTGGCGGGCGTTGTCGCGCTGCTGGGGGCTGGCGCGCTCAACGCGCTCGACCTCTTTTTTGTGACTCAGAACCTGCACACGTCGGCCAGTTTCTATGGCTTCCTGGGCGCGGCGAGTGGAGCGGGCGGACTGCTGGGCGCGGTGCTTGGTGGCCTCTTTGCGCAGCGCATTGGCGTTGCCCGCATGTTGTGGCTGGCCCTCATCGCGCTGGGGATGAGTATCGTCGTCTATGCCCGGCTGACGAGTTTTGCCCCGGCGCTGGTGGTCAACCTGCTCGTCGGGTTCTCTAATGGCCCCGTCAATGTGGCCGTCGATCCGCTGATTCTGCACGTGACCAAACGCGAGTTCGTTGGCCGCGTGATGGCTGTGCTGCTGCCAGCGATCAACCTGGCCTCCATTGTCTCGATGGCGCTGGCGGGCCTGCTGGCGAGCACGCTGCTGCATGGCTTTCATGCCACGCTGCTGGGCATCACCTTCGGCCCCATCGACACCATCTTTGTCGGCTCAGGGATACTGGTCATTCTGGGCGGCCTTTATGCCATGCTGAATCTGCGCGGCGTCCATCTGGCCGGAGAACGCGGCTACATCGAGCCACCCGCAGAAGTGGCAGCAGAACCAGAAGCGGTGGCTGTCAGCGAATAGGAGGCGCGGCCCAGGCGAGTACTCGCCTGGGCCGCGCCTCCGCGCCTTTGCTATGCCTCGGCGCTTTTGGGCTGGGAAGCCGTGCCGCTGATGCGCTCCCCAAAGAAGGCCAGGATGCGCTGCCAGGCGTCCGCCGAGGCAGCGGCGTCATAAGCTCGCCCCTGATCGTTGAAGAACGAGTGCCGCGCGCCCGGATAGACTTTGATGTCGTGGGGAACATGGTACTGCTCCAGCGCGGCATCCAGCTTGCGGCCATGACCGGCGCTGAAGTCGTTCCCTGGATACGAACCGACGACCGGGCACAGGCGCGCCACCGCCGCGAGCGGGCGTGGATTGACGCCGTAGAAGGGCGCGATGGCCTTCAGGCGCTCGTCGGTGCAGGCCCAGGCAATGGCATACGCGCCGCCCATGCAAAAGCCAATCGCGCCAATCCGCTCGCTGTCAACCTCCGGCTGCTCGCCAAGATAGTCCAGCGCGGCCTTCAACTCATTCAGGCCGCCGTTCTTCAGCGGGGTAACGAGCATCCCATACATGAGGCGCGACATACACGCGGCGCGGTTGTGTCCCGCAAAAAGATCGACGGCCAGCGCGGCGTACCCCTCCCGCGCAAAGCGGCGCGCGATGTCTTTGATGTTCTCGTTCAGGCCATAGGCTTCGTGAATCACGACCACGCCTGGGAACGGCCCGGCTCCGTCCGGGCGCGCATAATAGGCGCTGCGCATCGTCTCCCTAAAGGGGAACAAGATCATCTGATCTTGAATGGGCGCTGCTGTACTCATCTTACTTCATCCTTACAGGGCGAAATCGGCTGAGACTGGCTCGGCCTCTGTCTGCGGCGCTGGCTTGCCGTCGCCGGACGCTTTGTTGCTCTTGCGCAGCGGAATCTCGCGTAGGAAGAGCGTCAGCACAAAGCACAGCGCCATCATGCCCGCGCCGATCAGGAACAGATCGGTAATCGATGACGAAAAGCTGGTCCTGACGGCGAGCGCAAGCTGCTGCAAGAGCAGCGGCGTTTGCTGGCCGAAATGCGCGGCAATCTGCTGGACGTTGATGCTGCTGCCGCTGCCGCTGGCGCTCTGCCCCACGTTCGACAACTGGCTAGCCGAGACATACGGCTTCAGCGCTGCTGGGATATTCGCTTGCAGGTTACTGGTAAAGGAGTTGGTGAGCACCGCGCCCAGCGCCGTCAGCCCGATGGTGGACCCCATCGAACGGAAGAAGGTCAGCGTCGAGGTCACCTCGCCGATGCGCTGGATGGGGAAGGCGTTTTGCACCACGATGGTGAACAGGCTGATCATCACGCCAATGCCCAGGCCGGTGACGACCATATTGCGATACAGTTCGCCATCAGTGGTATGGATGTCCATCTGCCAGAGCAGCACCATGCCCACGATAGCCACGGCGAAGCCGACGAGCGCCAGCACCTTATAGCGCCCGGTGCGCGAGAGCAACTGGCCGCCCACAATGCTGCTGAACATGAAGCCCAGCATCATCGGCGTCAGCACCACGCCCGAGTTGGTGGCTGTTTCGCCCAGCACATCTTGCACGAAGTAGGGCAGGAAGGCAATCGCGCCAAACATGGCCGCGCTCAGCAGGAATGTGGTCACCGTCGAGATCGTAAAGATGCTGCTCTTGAAGAGGCGTGGGCTGATGATCGGCTCGGCGGCGCGCAGTTCAATGATGATGAACGCCACCAGCATCACCGCCGCAAAGGCGAAGAGCGCGATGATCTGCCAGGAATCCCAGGCCAGTTCATTGCCACCAAAGGAAACGGCAAGCAAGAGCGGCACCGCCCAGAGCACCAGGGCCACCGAACCCAGGTAGTCGATCTTGTGCTTGCGATAGCTGAAACGGCCAGGGATGGTCAGTCCAGCGGCCACCAGAGCCACCGCGCCCACCGGCATATTGACATAGAAGACCCAGCGCCACGTCCAGTGATCGGTGATGGCCCCGCCCAGCAGCGGGCCAAGGATGGTCGCCAGGCCAAAGACGGCGATGAAGATGCCCTGCCACTTGCCGCGCTCGGAGGGCGGGAAGATGTCGCCGATGATCGCCTGGGCAATCGGCATGAGCGCGCCCGCGCCCAACCCCTGGATGCCGCGATAGATAATCAACTGGGTCATGTTCTGGCTGGTGCCCGAAAGCGCCGAGCCAATCAAGAAGATGACCATGCCGCCCATAAAGAAGATGCGGCGTCCGTAGATGTCCGACAGCTTGCCATAGATAGGCACGCCCACCGTCGAAGCCAGCAGATACGACGTATAGACCCAGGTGATGTTCGTGCCGCCCAACTGGGCGACCACTTTAGGCATGGCCGTGCCGACGACGGTCTGGTCGAGCGCCGCCAGCAGCATGCCCAGGATCAGGCCGGTCAGAATGGGAACAAGCTGCCGCAAGCTCAGTTGGATGCCGGAATTGTCGGCAGCGCTCGCTGGGGCAGCCTCGCCCGCTGCGGTGGCATCAAGTGAAACGTCCTGTGCCATGTGTTCTGATGCTCCTCTTCGCTCTTTCTCGATATAACAAGATGTATCGAGATATAACGGATTAAGAAAGATTTGTCAAGGTTTTGTCAAACGTCTGCAAAAGCGGTGATTACGGCGCGGTCTGAGTGGGCTGCACTGGCGGGCATTCCTCGGGTGTTTGCGCGCTGTCGCGTTCCACAATGGCCGCCAGCGCTTGCGTGCCGCGCGTCAAAGCCGCCAGGTCGTCGGGGTCCATGGCTTCCAACCATTGGGCCATACGCTCTGACGGCCCTTCCTGGCGCAGCTTCGCCATCATCTCGCTGCCCGCCTGAGTGGGCGCAACCATCGTGCGCCGTCGATCTTCCACATCTTCGGTGCGTTCCACCAACCCACGCTGCACCAACTGATCGACCAGCGTGCTGGCGGTGGGTTTGCTTACTTCCAGCGTTTCGGCCAGTGTGCTGACGTTCACGGCTTGCTTTGCGGCCACCACCGCCAGCGTCCTCAACTGGCCCATGGTGAGGTCCAGATGAATCCAGTGCGGCATGGTCATGCGAAACAATTCGCGGAAGATCACTTTTTGCGCGGCAAACATCTCGCGAAATGGCTCCAGGCGCGCGGGAAAATCATCTACACGCGGGGACAAATCGTCCATAGCACTTCCTCCTTTCTAGCTCTTGATTTATTATACCATAATAGTTTTGATTTTGCAAACTAATATGAGGAGCAAAATAATGTATGAAAATAAAATAGTATTCCTGGGCAGAACGGTTTGGCTATTAAAAGCCGCAGCAGTCACACCTCAAGCCAGCAGTAGTCGTTGGGAGGGTTCGGGCTGAGCAGCGAAAAGGGCACTTCCGGCTGGCGCGAGCGCCGCAGGTAGCCCGTGGCTGCCCGATTGCGCGCGTAGAATCGCCCGGCGACTCGCCGCGCGCTGCGCCAGGAGCGATAGCGCACATGCGGTTCTTCGCGCAGGGGCAGCGCGAGATAGTGGAAGCCATGCGCGGCCAGCCAGCCGTAATCTTCCGGGCGCGGCCAGATGACGATGATGTTGCCGCCGCGCCTGGTCACGCGCTTGAGTTCGGCCAGCCCGGCCTCGCCGCCCTGGTCTGGCTCGGCAGTGAAGGCCGAACAGGCCAGCGCGGTATCAACGCTCTGGTCGGCCAGCGGCAGGGCATCGAAGCGCCCGCGCAGCGTCGTAATCTGCTGCGCGCCATACCGCGCCAGCTTACTTTCCAGCAGGCGCAGCAGCCCCGGCGATGGCTCGACGGCATAGACGTGCCGCGCGCCCTGGCGCAAACATTCCAGGGTAGCGCGCCCGCTGCCAGCCCCCGCGTCCAGAATGATCTTGCCGCAGAGGTCGGGGCGCAGCCGCCGAAACAGATCGGGGTGCAGCCGCTCGCCTTCGATCAGTTCTTCGTAGAGGTCGGGCGTTTTCCAATAGGTCAGTTCCCAGAAGAGATGATCGAGCATCTGCCTGCGCGTCGCCTCCACGTCCTGCGCTGGGGCGGGCTGCTGACGCAGCGCCCGAAAGCGCGCCCGCTGCCGACGGGGCAGGACGCGCGTCACGCGCTCCATCAGCGGCGCGGGCGCGTCGTGCAGCCCTAACGCCAGCACATCCAACTCCAGGCCGTGCGTGCCGCTGGTGATCAGATCGCGCAGCGTCTCGTCGTCGAAGATCAGCAGATCATCCAGCGTGAACGGATTGTCGAACGATGGCTCCTCGGCAGGTGTCTGCTGCGATGTCACCGCCTCGACCAACGCTTCGATGGCTTCCGGCTGCGGATGAGGATAATAATTCTGAAGCTTGGTTTCCAGCCAGCTTTCGGCGTTCCCGTTTGCGATCATACTGCGCCCCTTGCTGGCGCGTGCGTGTTTTTCCCCTTGCTATCTATCCAGACACCCTGCATAAAGCATGCCGGGCAGCCAGACAGGCAGCGGACCGCGCGGCTGGGGAAGGGAACTTCTCCGCCGCGCGCAGCGTCATTGCACACAGAAAGGCGTTCTCATGTCTGGAAGATACACACTCTGCCCTGGCACATTGGGCGATATAAGAGGGAGATAGTATGTATATCGCGCGTCTCGCAGCGTTCAAGCGCTGGCTCATCGCTGGCAGCCTGGCCCTGGTCGTGCTGGTCTCTCTTGCTGCCTGTCAGCCTGGCGGCGCGTCGAACAGTGGCGCGGCTGGCGTCACGGCCAGCGCTTCATCCGGGCGCAATCACGTGCCCCCAGGCACGCGCCCGCAGTTTGCGCGGGTCACCTTCACCGCTGCCACGTCCTACGATCAGGCCCGCGCCCTGCTGACATCGATTGGGCAAACGCCGTATCCCTGGGCCTGTTCAGACCTCTATTTCGGCACACCGTGGCCGCAAATCCGGCAGCAGGGCGCTGCGCCTTTGACCACCCCGCCGCCTTCCGCCGAGCAGGATACCCCCGCCGCCTTTGCCGCCTCGCATCAATTCTTGCTGCCCGACCCCACGCAGCAGCAAATAAGCCAGCTAGCCGCCTCAAATCTGGTGAGCGCTATTGATGCGGCAAGGTTGCCAGCGTGTCTGTGATGTCGAGCAGCGGCATGCCCTCCTGGGTGAGCGCCTGGGCAATCTGGGCCAGCGCGGCAGGCGAGGCCAGCACGGAGCCATGATTCAGGCTGGTGCTATCGGAGCCGTAGTCATCGGCGACCAGCACACTGCCGGGGATGGTTGCCAGAAAGAACGGCACCGCCAGATCGCGCACGTTGGTAATCGTGACGACGGGACTCGCCAGCGTGCCCGGCCCGGCGTCCCAGTGGGTGGGCGCGTTGGCAATGTCGGTGATCGCGGCGGCTCCCGACAGCAGATTCTGAGCTATCGCGCCAAAGAAGGGCAGAAAAAAGTTATCGGCGTAATTGCGCGGATAGCCGTTGAGCGGGCTGTCAAGCGTGATGATGCTGTGAATGGCTGCGCGTTCGGTGGGCGTGGCAACGCGGGCGGCCCAATAGAGGGCCACGTCGCCGCCTAGCGAATGGCCGATCAGATCAAATGTGGCGTTGGGGTACTCGCCGCGCCAGCGGCGCATCTGCGCGTCGAGCGCGGCGGCGGAACGCGCGAGCGGCTGGCGTGTCTGGCTGCTGCGATAGGTTGGCGCGTTGCCCGCGTAGCTGAAGGCTTCGATGGCGCGAATGCTGAAGGTGACGCTCAGCCCGCTCTGGCTGGTGTCTGGATCGTTCTGAAGCGCCTGATTCAGCCGATTGCTCAGCCGCGCCGGGCTGGCATAGCCGTCGCCAAACGTTGCCAGGGCGCGAGCGCGGGCGTTTTGGATGGCGTTTTCGCCGCCGCAGGTGAGCCAATCCGGCCAGGTGGGCCACTCGCTGGGCGCGTCCACAAACGGAACGGCGGGCAGGCTGGGCGTGGGCGGCAGCGCGGCGGGCTGCGCGCAGACCCCCGGCAGCAAGACGATGACCCGTTGCTGCCAGTCGTATGGCCCTCTGGGAGCATCAACGTTGACATCTGCCGCAACACCCAGGCTCAGCAGCAGCCCCAGCACCACCAGCGCCCAGCCCTGAAGCTGACGCCAGCGCTCAGGCGAAAGGCGAACGGGCAGGCGAAGGCGAGACATGAACGGTGTTGCTCCAGAATAGGCGGCGCATCCTCAGTATCGAGCGGCTGCACGCCATCGAACCGCTCCTTTACAGCATGTCACATCCTCAACATTTGCACAAGAAGCCGATCAGCCGGGCAATCGCTTAATCGCCGCTGGGCGGCGCCAGCTTGAAGATCGTCTCGTATTGTTGATAAAACTCCGGCTTGAGGATACCAAAATGGAAGACATCCTGGCGCTTCCCGTTGTGGATGTCGTGCTGCCGCAGCAGTCCTTCGCGCTGGAAACCCACCCGCTCCATCAATTTCTGCGAGCGCTCGTTGAAGCTGAACACCTCGGCAGAGACGCGCTCCAGGTTTTTCACCGTAAAAGCGTAATCCAGCAGCAGGCGCAGGGCCGTCGTGCCTAGCCCCTTGCCCTGGAGGCCCTTTTCACCGATGACAATGCCGACCTCTGCCCGCCGCATGCGCTGGTCGATGTCAGCCAACTGGATGAAGCCGACGAGCCGCTGCTCAAACTCGATGCCGAACATCAACTGATCGGGTTTTGCCTGAGCAAAATGCTGCTCGAAGAAAGGCCGAAAAACATCGCGCGGCATCGGCATTTCCAGCACAGGCGTTGAGCCTCCCCAGATGCAAAGCTCAATATCGGCCATCCAGGTATACACGCTGTCCGCGTCGCTGTATTCCAGTGGCCGCAGCGTCACGTTATTCAAGGTCAGCATAACCCCTCCCGCATGATTGCCAGATATCAGATGAATACCACGCACCCGCGCTGCTCCAGCCGCTGAAACCACGCGGGAATGCCAGCCAGCTTGTTCCAGCGCAGGTCTAATTTTTCCAGCCTGGGCAGATCGCCGATGCTCTCTGGAAGCGCGATCAATCGGTTGCCGCGCAGGTCCAGCGTGGTCAGGTTGTGGAGCCTGCCCAGCGTCTCCGGCAGCGCCGTCAGCCGGTTGTTGCGCAGGTCAAGACGGCTCAACTGTCCCAGGTCGCCCACGGATTGGGGCAGCGCCGCCAGCCGGTTATTCGAGGCATCCAGCGCTTTGAGCGCCGCCAGCCCGCCCAATGACGCGGGCAGCGCCGTCAGGCGGTTCTGCTGCACATGCAGTTCTTTGAGCGCGCCCAGCCCACCCAGCGTCTCAGGCAGCGCGGTCAACTGGTTGTGATAGAGACGCAGTTCGATCAGGCTGCTGAGCCTTCCTATAGTCTTCGGCAAGGCGGTAAGCTGATTATCGGTGATGTTCAGATAGCGCAGCCTGGGCAGATGCTCGAACAGCGCGTCGGGCAGCGCGGCAAGCTGATTGTTGCTGAGATAGAGAAAATCGGTGAGGTTATGTAGCCCGCCCAGCGCCTCTGGCAGCGCCGCCAGCGCGTTGTGGCCGATGTCCAGCATGCGAAGCTGCGTCAACTGGCCGATGCCCTCCGAAAGCGCCGCCAGCCGCGCTTCGGCCACAATCAAGCTGCGCAGGTTGACCAACTGCCAGAGCGACTCCGGCAAGGCCGTCAACTGGTTCCGACCGACGCGCAGATCGGTCAGCCGCGTAAGCTGGCCGATGCTCGCGGGCAGCGTCTCCAATGGGTTGCCGTACAGATGCAGCGTCGTCAGGTTCGCAAGCTGGCAGACCTGCGCGGGCAGCGTCGTCAGTTGGTTGGCGTCCAGGCGCAGCGTCTCAAGCTGGCGCAGGTTGCCCAGCGATGCGGGCAGGGTGGTCAATCGGTTCTCGTCGGCATTCAGCGCCCGAAGATGCCGCAGCCTGCCCAGCGACTCTGGCAGCGCGGTCAACTGATTGCCGGTCACGTCCAGGCGCTCAAGCTGGCGAAACCGCCTCAGCGACGCTGGCAGCGCCGTCAGATCGCAGTAGCGCAGCGACAGCGCCACGACGGCATCGTCTTTGACCACCGCGCCGATGGGCTGCTGATAGCTCTCCGGCGCATCCTGCAAGAGCGGGAGAGACACGCCTGCCCCAAGCTCGCTTTCCAGATCGTTGAGCGCGGCTGCTTCGGCTGCTGGCAGGGCTGCGCGCTGCTCGTCCTGTGGGGTTTCGCTTGCCATAGCTATTCCTTCACTCGCCCCGATACCCAGCACGTTCCTCCGACGATACCGTCTTTGATGATGGTTCCCTGCACCACCTCGGGGTCAGCCACAACGTCCATTTCGCCGCCAAGGGTGCGGACCAACGCCCAATAAAAAGCCTGCTGGGTGAATGGATTGACAAGCCTGGCTGTCTCCAGTACGCGCCCGCAGAAAATAATCTCGGCTTTCGGTGGCTCAATGATTGTGCCATCGGGGGTAAAGATTCCGTTGGGGATGCACGATTCAGGAGCCATCCAATTCATCCAGCCGTCGCTTGCGCCCATTGCCTCTTCATGCTCAAAAGCGGTGAGGCTGTGCATGAAGGCGACCAACTGAACGGTGACCACCCTGGGAAGGCTCAGAGCGTCGTAGGAGCGGTAATCAGGGGTGTCGAAGACGAAAGGAAACTCACCAGATTCAGCGTCTTCGTCTGGAGCGCCTGCCCAGCCGTAAAAAGCGCCATCAAGGGCGCTAGACTGGGGATAATGGATACGCCGTGTCAGGCCGACCCGCATACGCGCCTTACCGCTGAAATGGGGATTCAACCCGATGAGGGTACCTTGTTCGTTGCGCTGTGCCCATAATTCGGCACCCGCTCCCGGTGCCCAGACACGATAGGAACCGCCGGGCGATGCAATGGTTTCTCCAAACTCTGCGGCCTGCCTTGCCAGACGATCAAAACCCTCCCGACCCTGAAATGGAAAGCCAATGGTGCTCATATGGTTGGGCATAGGCAAGTCCCTCTTTGTCAGCAGCTTGACAAGCGCCGCAGCGAGCGCTATAATTGGCGCAGTCGTCATTCAGTTCGTTTGTTTCGGTTGGCAACGGCACGGCACCATCAGTGCAAACACACTGGTGATGCCATTCACCCCATCCCTGTTGGTATCAGGAGCGGGGCTGATGGTCATTCTATCATCGCGTTTCGGTGGGAGACTCATCAGCGGTCCTTCTCCTGGATGGGTTGAAACGAGCGGATCACTGGAGGGGGCGCAGGCGCGGGCACATCATCTACCCTGGCCTGCATCCTTTCCGCCCGCGCGTTGGCTGCGCCTGAAGCGCCCGCTTCAGATGCTTCCGGGTGGAGGACCGCTCTGCCTTTCTGCACACAAAGAAAGGGTGGTCTCCTCATGGCTTCTCCGCTTCCCGCTGCCCGCTCTGCCGTTCTCGCCGCTCCTGCTCGTTCAGCCCCTCGCCCCAAGAAGCGCCGCAAGCGCGCGGCCGCCCCAGCCGCAGGCGCTCCTGGTGCAGATTATGGATTCCCTCTGGAAGTGAGATAGAAGCCGCGTCCTTGGGCCTGATGGCTTGTATAGCCCCCGCGCTCTGCCATCTGAGCATTGACAGGCGCGGCGTTATCCCTTATGATGGAAGCGGGCAGCATACTGACGCGTTGAGCCTGACGTTTCCGTCTGGCCGCCTTCAAGTCATCAAGTAGGGGGTGAGCTTGCAGTGATCCGCATAAGGAGAAGAAATCGTCGCGTGGGGAGCCTGGTGGGATTCTTCATTTCCCTCACCACGTTTGGCATCCTGCTCATTGTTTGCCTGTTTATTGTCTTTCCATCGGTGCAGGCGCGCCTGTCTGGGGTCAAAACGCTGGGGGTTGTGCAGGATATCTCGGATTGCAATGACAGCAGCGGTGGAGGAGATGTCGCCCTGCGCGGCCTGGTGGACATTCAAGACAACGTGCAGCCAACCATCCAGTTTACCGACCTCCATGGGCAGAGCCACACGGTGGACGACGGCATCTGCGGCGATTATGGCATCGGCGAACAGGTCGTCCTCTGGTATCTGCCGAGCAATCCCAACGCCTTCTCGCTGGAGGACGATGGGGCGACGCTGGTGGTGCTCTCTGCGCTCACAGGGGGGGTGGGGCTGGTGGCGCTGTTCTTCCTGCTGATATTTCTGGGGCGGTTGGTCATCCTGGGGATTGTGTCATCGCGTGCAGGCGGGCAGAACAATGTTGCCTATGCTGCCAGCCCGGCTCCGATGGGCGGCTGGCAGATGAACAGCCCGCCGATGATGGGCAGCCCACCGCCGATGATGGGCAGCCCGTCGTTCGGCGCGAATGGGCATCATCGGCTGGGCGAAGCCGTCCACGTGGGAGGCCAATGGGCCGTCACCGTGATGAACGCCTATCCTTCGCAGGGCGCAGAGATGGTTTCCGCCGCGCCAGGCCGCTACTATCTGCTGCTGACGTTGACGCTGCGCAACACCTCGCGAGAGCCAATGAGCTTCAGCCAGACCACCTTCCGCCTTTCCGATCACGTGGGCGCTGAATACCTGCGCGCGCCCTTGCTGGAAGGGCAAACGCCAGGCTTTGTTCAACCGGGCGATCAGGTGAGCGCGACCCTGGCCTATGATGTGCCGGGCGCGCAGCGTCAGTTCCAACTCAACTTCTATCTGGCGACCTCTTCGCTCGCCCAGGCCACCTGGGACATTGCCGTCTGACGCCTCCGGTGCATCCGATGTGACCCGCGCTGCTGTGACCTGGCGGCGCGGGGCACACGCCCCCTTGACGGCTCAGCCTTACTGCCTTACAATAGGCTTGTTTGATTCCACCAGAGCAGCCAGCGCTTGATCGCCTGGCACAAGCGAAGGAAGAGGCCATGGCTGATCGCGCCGGGGAACAACTGGGTAATTACCGCTTGCTGAAACTCATTGGACGAGGCGGCTTCGCGGATGTCTATCTCGGTGAGCATGTGCGTCTGGGTAACCAGGCGGCCATCAAAATCTTGCAAACGCGCCTGGAAACCGAAGATATCGAGAGCTTTCAGCGCGAGGCGCGCACCATTGGGCGGCTGAGCCATCCGAACATCGTGCGCGTGTTCGACTTCGCCGTGCAGGATGGCGTGGCCTACCTGGCAATGGATTACGCGCCCAATGGCACGCTGCGCCAGCGCTACGCAAAAGGCGTGCAAGTGCCGCTGGAAACCATCCTGCTCTATGTCAGGCAGGTGGCCGACGCCCTGCAATATGCCCACGAACAGCGCGTTGTCCACCGCGATATCAAGCCCGAAAATATGCTGATTGGGCGTCTCGATGACATTCTGCTCAGCGACTTTGGCATTGCCGTCGTCTCGCAGAGTTCGCGCTATCAAACCTCGAACGAGATGGTGGGCACCGTGGGCTATATGTCCCCCGAGCAGATTCAGGGGCATCCGCGCCCGGCCAGCGATCAATATTCGCTGGGCATTGTGGTCTATGAATGGCTCAGCGGCGCTCGCCCCTTTTCAGGCAGCGTCACCGAAGTGGCGACCAAGCATCTGGTAGTGCCGCCGCCATCGCTGCGCGTCAAAATTCCCTCGCTTGCGCCCGCCGTGGAAGATGTAGTGATGACCGCCCTGGCGAAAGACCCAGACCAGCGCTTTGGCAGTGTGCGCGCCTTTGCCGCCGCGCTGGAAAACGCGGCGCACGCCGAGCCGTCGTTCTATGCGCTCTCCACACAGTTGGACGCGCCCGCCTTTCCACCGCCGCCAGGCGTGGGCACGCCCGCCAATCTTCAGACGCCTTCGCAGCCCTCCGGGCCGTCAGGGCGCGCGGCCATGGGCGCGCCAGGCTACTTTCCAGCCGCCAGCCAGGAATCTGCCGTTTCGCCTTATGCGCCAACGGTGGGCGAGTCGATGCCTGGCTTCGGCCAGGTGTGGAGCAACGCCGAAACCATTCGTGGTTCCCAGCCCGTTGGCTCCCAGCCGCCCGGCGCAGAGCAAATCTATGGCGGTTCCCAGCCATATGGCAGCCCTCCCGCTGCTTTGGTGGGCGTCTATGGCAGCGCCCCTTCCCAGCCCTGGAGCTATGGAGCCTCTGATGCTGCTCAGGTTGTGCCGCCTCCACCGCCTCCACCTCTTGGCCCGCCATCGGGCGTCTATCAACCGCCGCTGGCTCCTGCGGGCGGCGCACCGCCCAAAGCGCGGCGCGGTCTGGTGCTGTGGTCGGTGATTGTTGTGCTGGTGCTGCTGCTTGGTGGCGGAGGCGTGGCAGCCTTTATCTTGCTGACGCCGCTGCATCCCGTCATCCAGGTCGCCAGCAGCTATCCTGGCACGACGCTTGGCGGCCCGCCAGATACCGTCTTGCACATCAGCGGTCAGCACTTCGCCAGTAATTCGACCATCACCTTCCTGCTGGATAACTCGCCCGCGCCCGGCGCGCAGCTTGCCCAAAGCGACGGAACCGGAGCCTTTACGGTGAGCCTGACGATCACCGATGATTGGACATTTGCCGCCCATGTCCTGACGGCCAGAGACGCCAGCGGCAATGTGACGCAAAGCGGCACTTCCATTACCGTCATTCCCCAGCCGGTGCTGAACGTCACCAGCGATTACAACGATGGTTCGGTTCCGGTGGGCAGCCTCAGCACCTCCTTTACCATTGCCGGAAAGCGCTTTGCGCCCAACGCTCAGGTGACGTTCCTGCTGGATGGCAAGCCGATTTCTGGCGTGCAGCCGCTCGCCGCCGACGCCAAAGGCCGCGTGCAGACAACCCTTACCGTTGGCAGCAGTTGGAGCGTAGGCAACCATACCCTGACAGCGCAAGACAACCAGGGCAACAGCACCAAGAGCGGCATCTCGCTGGAGGTCGTTCACCAGGGCGCTGGCGGAACGCCCGGCCCCCATGGCGCGCCCACCGACAGCGCCACCTTCAGCATCTCTATCACAGTGAAGATCAGCGGCGGCGACACCTTTACGATGACGCTTAACGTCAGCAATGGCAAGGTCTGTGACAACGGCAGCGACACCGGCCAGCCGCAGAACTACAGCCATACCTTCTCGGATGGCACCTCTTACAACGAAACCTACGTCTGGACGTGCAGCGGCACCTATAAGGCGGGGCATCTGACCTATACAGAAACGGATACCAGCGATACCTTCACCCTCTCCGATGGAGGCTACTGTGTCGCCAGCACGCCGCGCGTCGAAAAGTTCCTGGATGGCACCTTCAGCAGCGCCAGCGCGATTTCCGGGACGTTTAGGGACGATGCCCTCAACATCAATTGCCCCACGGTCAACACCTTCTACCTCACCTCAAGCGGCGCAGAGAGCGGTTCGTGGTCTGGCAATGCCTAGCGCGCAGAGATACAGCGTGGCTGGCGGCCTTTGGCCGCCAGCCACTTCAAGCGAACGTGATGTTACTCCTCGGTGACCAGATGCAAATCCAGCGTGGCCCCTTCCGCCGCCTGTCCCCTGCTGTCGTTCGCTGAAAGATGCAGTTGATACGCCTGGGCGCTCACTTCCTTCAGCCTGGCCCACCAGCCGCTCATCTCCGGGGCGCGCCGCGTGAACTCCATCAGCGTGGGCTTGCTGAAACGCCGGTGCTCATCTTCCATGGTCAGCATGATACTCGTCCAGGGATGGCGCGCAGACTCGGCGCGCACCAGCAGTTCCAGGTCCCATTTATGCGCGAACTCGGAAGCCCACAAGGCCACCTCAAAAGGCTCCAACGGACCATCTACCGCTGGCTGGCCGCCTGGCGCGCTGTCCTGGTCTGCCTGAGTATCGGGGGTGGGTGAAGGATACGGGGCGGGGTGTTCGCGAATGAGAAGTTGCATGTTGCCAGGGAGGGTGTGGATATGCCAGCCCGCTGGTCGCTGGCTCACCGTAATGGGGTGAGTCGATCCATGCGAGACGAGGGCAAGACGCGGCCAGGCTTCGTGCGGCAGCTTGCGGTGTGTACGTTCCCCAGGTGGCGCGAGACCTTTCTGCTGGCCCGGTGTGCTTCTGCCTGGCACACGCGAGGCGCGCGAGCGCGGGTCAGTTTTCGTGAACCTGCCGGACGCGGTTGGCTCCAGGCGCTTGTGTCGAATGCGCTTCAAACCTTCCGTCAGGAACACCGTTTTTCCCACGCGCAGACCGTCGTGGTAGTAATTCGCCGCCGATTGCCAGGCCGCCAGCGCCATAGCGCGCTCCAGGTCGAGCGCTTCCTGGCTGCCTTTGGAGGCGCGCGTCTGCCGCTTCAAGCGCGTCCACTCGCGGGCGTGCGCGTCCCCCTCCTCTTCAGCAGAAGAACCCAGCGCTTCGTAGAGGTCCGTCTGCCCCGACTGCTGTTCTGGGGTGGCAAGGAGATCATCATCCGGCGAGGCGCCAAGCACGCGGGCACACAATTCCTGGCACGTGCCGATGTGGGCATAGGCTTCTTTGAGCTTCTCTTGATCTACGGGCTGCCCTAGCAAATCCTGCTGCCAGTAGAACAACGCATCTTCGCAGCGCATCGTATGATCACCTGTTTTCCAGAATGCGGCTATTTCTAAAGTAACAATGCAGTAATTGCAAGGTACAGAAATCGTATTCTTTCATCATATCATACCTAAAGTATAGGCGCAGCCCCTAATGCTGCCCAGGCGGTCTGAACCTGCTCGGCAGCGCTGCTCAGCAGGTCTGGGATGTCTTGCAGGGTGAGGGCGGTGTGCGGGTTCCAACGTTTGAGGTGGTCGAGCAATTGCTCTGTCTCTGCCGTGGTTGGCGGTTGGCCGTCGATCCAGCGTCCAACCAGCCGGGCATTGCCGTTTGCCAGCGACAGCGCCGCCAGCAGGATGCGCTGCTCGTTCTCGTCGGCCAGGCCCGCCAGCGTCAAGAACCAGAGATGCGTTTGTAAGCGGGCAATCTGCCAGTCCTGGCGCAGCCATCGTAGCTGCTGCTCGCCTGGCTCGTCATTCTCCAGAGGCCCATACAGCAGGCGCTCGCCCGCTTTCAGGTGGTTCCACATCGCCTCGAAGTACACTGCATCGTCAAGCTGCGCCGGAAGCTGAGTCGGCAGACAACCTTCAACGCCAATCACCTCACCAAAAGGGGCCAGTTTCTGTTCCCAGGCGACCATCCCGGCTGCCCCGATTGCCGCGCGCAAACGCGGATGCAGCGCGTCCAGCAAGGTCCGATGAAAACTGGCGATGTGCTCCTCGTGCAGATGGGCGCTCCAGGTGGGATGCCAGAACTGCGTGCGCAGCCATTCGGCCATCAGCGCGCGTGCGCGCCAGCTTGTGTCGTTTTCGGCAAGGCGGCGCTGCCAGCTTTGCCGCGCGTGCAGAAAGTTCTGCGGGCTGTGCTGTTCAGCCGCCAGGCTGCGCAGCCAGGGCGGACGGGACCACCCCCGCTGCTGAAGCAGGTGCAGCGTCAGCACAATTTGTTCCTGCGAGAGCAGCCGCGCGCAAAGCGCCTTGCGCTGCGTTGGGGAAACCTGCGCCAATGCCTCCATGATGCGCAGGGCCTCCTCTCGCAGCGCTTTCCGAGCGACCCAGGCAGCCAGGTGTTCCAGCGTCCCCAGGCGCAGCCCCAGCGCTCGCGGGGTCTCGATGCCCAGCGATATCTCGAAGAGGTCACCCACCGCCCGCCGCAGCGCGGGAGACTGTTGTACCGCCGGAGCAGCCAGAAAGCGTGCTAACGCCACCTGCTGTTTCATCTGCTTCTTTTCCTGCCTTGGGCTGATGGCTGGCTCTGCTCCCTCGGTTGGGAGGGTATCAGCCTGCCAGAGTTTGGTGAGCGCGATGGCAACCGCTTTGCCTTGTCTGGCAAATTGCTTGATCAACTGTCGCCCGTTGTTCGTCGTGAACACCCACTCAATCAGACGCCGCGCGTCCCGCGAAAGTTCCCCATCCTGGGGCGTCTGCGCCTGACGCAGCAGCAGCGCTAAAACGCGCAGCGCGGCCTCGTTCTCTGCCGCCGGATCGAGTGCAATGGCGCTGACTTCGGGTCTGCCCGGAGCAGCGATATTTGTCAGATCAACATCGTCAGCTTCCTTGACTTCCTGTGGTCGAATAAAACTCAGAACGAATGCCCGGAAGTCTCCTATAAATTGATAGCATCCATGATCTATATTGTAATGATAATCGACTATCAAGTCAATAGATGTGAGCACGAATTTATTGCCAATCAGGTGTTCTGATGAAATCTCATCGGGCAAGAGCAGATGCTCCAGCAGATGCTCCAGCTTCTCCAGCGCTTGCAGCACCGCCTCCGCGCTGCTCGGCAGCTTGAGGTCTTCGGCGCGTTGCGTCAACTCGTCGGTAATCCACTTGAAGCTGCGTGGCTCTCTGGCCTTCACCAGCGCCACAAAGAGCGCTTCTCTCTGGTTTGCTGCCTCCCACGCGCTGCGGTAGAGCATGCGCGTTATCAAAGGGGCGGCGATGCAGGCCAGTTCTGCTGCCTCGACGGGCAAAATCGACCCCAACCAGATGACCAATCCGCCGTCGTCCCGCTGGGGCAGGTCTGCGGGCGCGGCGAAGTCGGGCAGGCGATCTATCCTGGCTTCCAGCGCCAGCTTGGTATACCACCAGACGGCTCGCGCCGCCTGCTCCAATGTGTTTGGCGCACCCTGGACGTTGGGGGGCCACGCGCCCAGCTTTTCCGCCAGTGCCTCCACCAGCGCCCGGCACCACAGCAGCAGCGCGTTGCCATCGGGCAGGTGCGCTTGCAGCGCGTCGCGCAGCCACGCCCCGAGCGGCATCTGATACACATACTGCCTGACCAGCGCTGTTGCAGGCGTGCGCAGCAGGTCAGGCAGGCTGGCGCTGGTAATGCTGGCTGGCGCGATGCTATCTGCCAGTCGCCGCGCCAGGTCGTCACAGGTGGCATCGCGCCGGACTTCCCACGCGGCCCAGGCAGGCAACTCCGCCTGGGTCGGCGCGTAGGGCTGCCGCTCCTTCTGGCTCAGATAGCCATGCTGGCGACGCAGCCGCGCAGACAACAGCAACCGGCGCAGCACGCGCCGCTGTTCTGGCGCTGGCGGTGGCAGCGCGCGCACCGCCAGCGTATCATCCCAGAGGAGATGTTCGGCTGCCTGCATAGCAAACGCCAGCAATTGCTGAAACTGGGAAAGCGGCATCCGCTGCTGATCGGGCAGAATCAGGGACTCATCGGCGGCTGCTGGCAGCCGTTCCGCGTCGTCGCCGGAATCCTCCGGCAGTGCCGGGTCGGGGGGTGTCGGTTCGTCCGGCTCGGTCGGCTTCTCGCCAGCCGAATGCGCTGGCGCGCCAACTCTGGCGCGCGCGGCGTGCCGGGCCACGCGCCAGGCAGCAATGGCGTAAAACGCGATGGCGGCTCCGGTGGCTGTGCCCTGAGGGCGGATGGGAATACGCCGGAGCGTCGCCTGTGTGGGGGCGTCCGTTTCAGGCGACTCCGCGCCCTCTTCGCCCACCCCCAGATCAGCGCTGCGTTTGCGCGCCAGTGCCGGAACGGCGCGCGTGAGTTCGGCCACCACCTGGCACAGGTCGATGAACAACTGCCCGGTGAGCAAAGGCCGCAGCAGCCAGTCCTGAAGCGGCTCATCGTAGAGGTAGCAGCCGGGCGGCGGTGTGGCCCATCTCGGGTCGGTTCTATCCTGCTCAAGCTGTAGGCGCAGCAGTTGCAAAGCCGCTTCTCCAGGCATGGAAGGCGGAGCCAGCGGTCTCACCAGCAGATATTGGGGGCGCAGGCGCAGCAGCAGCGGCAGCAGAGCCAGATGGTGCCCTTGCGCCTGCGCCCAGAAGGTCTCCCAGAGGCTCTGCAAGCGCAGGCGCAGCGGCTCGTAAATGCCGACGTGGTGCTCGTCAGCCCAACTCAGAGAGGGCAGTGTCAGCCGCGCAAAACTGCGCATCACACGCTGGAGTTCACCAGCAACCTGCCTGCGGTCAATCAAGCGCAGCGCGTGTTTTAGCTCAATCGCCAGCCGCCGGGCGATCTGCGGGGCCAATTCCAAAAACGGCTCGGCCAGCGCAGCGGGAACTGGCCCCGCGTCCGGCTGGAGTATCGCCCCGGGATACATACGCATGATTACCAGCCGGACGACGTAATAGATCAGTGCTCCGCTGGGACGTTTGCCTTGTCCGCTGGTGGCGGGATAACGGGTTTCTGCCAGCCACTGGCAATACCAGAAGAGGTCTTCTCCATACAAGATGCCACCTGGCCGAGCAGGGACTCTATCCATGGACACATTACGCCTCTCTCTTCCACGATGACCGCCCGCTGGGAACCTCTTGCCGCTGCGGGTTCCTGGCAGGGCATCTCTCCAAAGGTAGCACTCGGCTGCACAATCAGGTTCAGGGTAGGCGTCGCTTTCAGGCACTCAAAAAGAGCAGCGCGGCATCGAAAGAGTTGCCGGTCGCGTCTGGTTCCAGGGAGGCCAGGCTGCAAAAAAGATAGATAAAGTGTTACACAAGAAATGAAAACCCTGGAACGATTTTCGATTTACTCTTGAGTCCGGACATCAAGAGAGTGCCTATGCTAAGCCGCGATGCCGGTCCTGCTTCCCCTGCAAGAAATAGGATATGAGAAGCCGGGCGGCTCACCGTTCACGAGAGCAGCCCGGCTGCGCGCTGGGGACTAGAAGTCTTGGGTTTTGCGGGTGGTGGCGGCCCGCGCAACACGCATATGGTCGTATGCTTCCTGGAAGCGCCCCCGGTCGGCCAGGAATTTGCCATAGCGCTCGTGGGCGCGGCCAATCAGTTCCTTATCTCCGGTCTGCTCGAAGATCGTGATGGCCTGCCCCAATTCTTGCTCTGCCGTCGGATAGTCTTCCTTGGCTTCGTGCGCAATTGCCAGCGTCAGGTGCAACTGCCCCTCGGTGCGCTGGTCTTTGCTCGCTTTCACCACATCCAGCCCTTCGCGGGCGACCTCAACAGCCTTGTCATGCTCTCCCCGCGCGGTATGCATCGCCGCGAAGTTGGCGAGTGTGCTGCCCCGCGTGGAGACATCGCCGGTGCGCTGCGCCGTGCCCAGGCTCTGCTGGAGGTTCGCCTCCGCTTCGTCATAGCGCTCCAGGTGCACCAGCACCTGCCCGAAGAGTGAGCGCAGTTGCGCCGCCAGACGGATGTTCTCTTGAAGTTCAAAGGCGAGGATCGCCTTGTGCAGATTGGCCTTGGCGCGCGACAGGTCGCCGTTGTCTTTGTAGGCCAGCCCCAGTTGCCAGTAGATCAACCCTTCCGAGGCCAGGCTCTCGGCATCGGTGGCCTGCTTGATGGCATGCTCATAAAAGGCCATCGCCTCTTGATAGCGATTGAGCAGCAGGTAATCGTGGCCCAGCGCCATATAGATGCGCAAAGTCAGTTCAGGGTCGGTCACCAGGCCATCATTGATGGCCGCCAGGCAGCGGCGATGATGTTCCAGGGCCAGTTCGGGCTGGCCTTGCTCATAATGCGACATGCCCAGGAAGCAGCGCATCCGCTCGGCCAGTTCGCCCAGGCCGCCCTTTTGCGAAGGTGGCGCCTGGTTCCGCTGATGCTCCGCCAGGGTCAGTCCTTTTTCCAGCAGCGTGTTGGCATCGTTATAGTGCTGGCTTTGCAGCCGCGCCCACCCGGCCAGGAGATACCAGCGGGGGCGCTGCGAGCCGCTGAGTTCCTCTACCGTTTCTTGCGTGCCCAACCGCTCCAGCGCGCGGGCCGGTTCGCGCTGGCGCAGCAAGCCTTCCGCCTCGGAAAGCAGCAGGGCCAGGCTCTCTTCGCGGGCCATGCGTTCCCTCTCAGGTGTGGAGCGCAAAGACGCGCTGGTTTCGGCCAGGGCCGACAGATCGATCTCGCTTTCGCCTAAGAAATAGGACATCGGCAGCCCCAGCCGCTCAGCCAGCACGCCAAGCGCCTGCACCGAGGGAGTCATTTTGCCACGTTCGACCGCCGAAATATAACTCTTCGAGTAGGTATCGCCCGCTAACTGCTGCTGCGTCTTATTGGCAGCAATGCGGGCCGAGCGCACGCGCTCCGCTATCGTCATCGTCTCACCATCTTGTTTGCCTTCCATGCCACCAGGCGTGGTCTTTGGGTCTTGGGTGGTTGGCCCAGAGGGTGGTATACTCATAGTTTGCTGCGCCTCCAACGCGGTTGATGTGATTTTTTCATGCACATGAATGCAGAGTGATGTTGCTGGTTCGCTGCACAAGATACTGCTTGTTGAACAAATGCCAGTGGCCTTTTGCTCCCTTTTTGCTCTCCTTCCTTAAAATCCTTTATAAAGGAAGTTTCTATGATATCGGGCTGCGAGGCGGCATGCTGGGATATGAAAATGGTCAATTTTTGTAATCGCCTGCCTGGTGATATACTACAATCGGCCACTGTATAAGGATACTAGAGTGATTATAAGTCCAAAGTGGCAAGGTTGTCAATTGGAAAGTGCGAAATGGCTAGAGGGGCTAGGAAGAATAGCCTAGCTCGTCTCCCCTATGCCATCCAACCAGAGGAATATGCAGGTATTGGTACGATGAACAGGCTATCGTTTCTGCACTGCTCTTGCTCAACTTTTCCACCTGGTCTGTTACAAATGGACACACATCTTTTGTTCGTTTAGATATGAAACTATCTATTCATCGAAGCGCGTCTCATTCAAAGCGTGTCAGTCTGCATTGCCTGACGAGAAACAAATCGAGTCTCACAAGCGCCGATTGTTCCACATCTCTCTTGCAATTTTCTTGCCACAGTGCTTGCTCCACTGCAAGAGGCTTCAGGGAGGTGCTTCAATAGACGAAGGCCAGCACGCAAACCTTCGCTTTGGCGTGTCGATATAACTCGCAGGTGATATGTTCCTCTTGTCATTCCCGTGTCATTGTGTTATTATTATGATACATTGAAACAGAAAGGAGGGCTGGGATGCCGCAATGGCTCGACGTGAATCCCCGCAGCGGGGTGCCGCTGTATGTACAGTTGGTCGAGCAGATCAAACACGCGCTGGAAATTGGCGCGCTGCAACCGGGCGAACAGTTGCCCACGGTGCGCCAACTGGCAAGCGAGCTAACCATTGCCCCCAATACGATTGTGAAAGCCTATGACGAGTTGGCCCGGCTTGGCTTGATCGAAAGCAAGGCCGGAGTTGGAACGATTGTCGTGATGAACCTCAATGGCACGCTGCGTCAGCAGCAGCGGGCGGCTTTCTTTGAACGTGTGCAGGCGCTCATCCGCGATGCCGCGCACCTGGAAATCGACGAAGAACAGGTGCGCAGCGCTTTCGATGCGGCGCTGCGCCGTTTCTATCATGTTGCCCAGGGCGAGGAAGGAGCAAAGTAGTGGCAGCCGCAATTGAAATCGAACACTTGATTATCAACTATGGCGCGCATCGCGCGGTGGATGGCCTGACGCTGACCGTGCCGGTGGGGGCCATCTTTGGGTTTCTGGGGCCAAACGGCGCGGGCAAGACGACGACGATCAAGACCCTGCTGGGGCTGCGCTCGCCTGATGGCGGCAGCGCTCGCGTGCTGGGCTATGACGTTGCCAGCCAGAGCCTGGACGTGCGCGCGCGGGTTGGCTACGTGTCTGAAGTCAACAGCCTGTACGACTCCCTGACGATTCCGCAGTTGTGCGCGTTCTGCCGCGCGGTCAACCGCACCTGGAATCAGGCCGTCGTTGACCGCTATATTCAGGTCTTTGGCCTGCCCGCCCGCGCCAGGGTCGGGCGCTTGTCCAAAGGGATGAAATCGCAGTTGGCGCTTTCGCTGGCGCTGGGCAGCAACCCCGACCTGCTCATTCTGGACGAGCCAACATCCGGGCTGGACCCGTTGGCCCGTCACGAGTTCCTTAACAAGCTGGTGGCCGAAATTGCCGCCGCTGGCAAAACCATCTTCTTCTCGTCGCATCTGCTATCCGAGGTGGAGGCCGTGGCCGATTGGGTGGGCATCATCCGGCACGGCAAGGTGGTCGTTTGCGACGAGCTTGACCACCTGAAGCAGACGCAGAAAGTCTTGAAGCTCACCTATGCCGAACTGCCCCTGCCAGCCGAGCTTGAGGCGCTGCGCGCTCTGCCCACGGTGATGAGTTTGTCCCAGGAGGGGCGCACGGTGCGCCTGCTGGCGCATGGCGATGTGGCCGCGCTGGCCGAAGCGATTCAGGCGCGGCCTTACGCGCTGCGCGATGTCGATACCGTTGATCTCAACCTCGAAGATTTATTCCTGGAGTATATGAAGGAGGGCGAGCATGGCCCTGAAAGAACTGATTGAAGCGCGCTGGAAGGCCATCATTGGCGTCGCCGTGTGCGTCGTCATCGTCGTGGCGCTGGCCGGAACCTTTGATCTGCTCAAGAATCTGCTATCGAGCAGCGGGAGCGTCAAGCAACTACCCTCATCGTTGCAGGGCCAGACACAGCAGCTTTTCGGCAACTATGCTGTCTATGTCTGGAGCCAGTGGTTTAGCAAAAATGGCGCGGAAGTGGTGGCAGTGCTGGCGGCAGTGCTGGGGTGCAGCTTGATCGGCACCGAAGCCAACAAAGGTACCATCTATTTCCTACTGAGCAAGCCGGTGAGCCGGGTGCGCGTGCTGCTCGTCAAATATGCCGTCAGCGCCGCGCTGCTGTTGGCAATCATCGTGGCTGCCAGCGCCGCGCTGCTGGTGACGGCTGCCATCGTCGGCCATCCCCAGAACGTCGGGGGTCTCGCCATTTCCACACTGCTGCTCTGGCTGGGGACGCTCTTTGTGCTGGGGCTAGCGCTGCTCTTTTCGATTCTGTTCAAAGACATTCTGCGGCCCCTGGTGCTGGCGTTGATCCTCACCATCCTCACCGCCATTCCTGGCTTCATCCCCAATTGGAGCGACTGGAGCCTGCCGGGCTATTGGTCCAGCCAGACCGCGTATCTGGGCCAGGAGTTTCCCACCAAGGCGTTGATCATCTGCCTGATCGCGGCGATTGTACCCGTCGTGGTCGCTATTCCATTGTTCCAGAAGCAGGCGTATTAGCAGCGAGAGAAAGAAAGAGTATAGGCCATTCGTGGTCATATGCGGTTCGGCTTTGTATCTTCAGAAAGAAGGCATGGATGGATACGGCTCAACAAGTCGTCACTGACATAACGCGCGGTGATTTTGCCGCCGTAGAGCAGCGCCTGGCAGATAGGCTCAAACCGTTGCTCTCTGCTGAAACCCTCCGGGCCACCTGGCAGACACTTGAGCAGCAGGTGGGAGCGTTTCAGCAGCAGGGAAACATCTCTGCTGTGCAGATACCGCAGGGTCTGGTGCAGGTGGTCACCTGTATCTTCGAGCGGGGCAGCCTCGATGTCAACATAGTCTTCAATGACGCGGGGAAGATCGTCAGTTTCACCGTGACGCCAGTGGGAGCCATTGCCCAGCAGGCGAGCGCGACCTATGAGCCGCCGCCATACGCGCAGTCTGAGCGGTTTCACGAAGAGGAGGTGCAGGTCGGACACGAACCATGGGTGCTGCCAGGAACGTTGAGTCTGCCGCAGGGCGACGCGCCGTTTGCAGGGGTTGTGCTGGTGCATGGGTCGGGCCCACAGGACCGCGACGAGACTATCCCGCCCAACAAGCCGTTCCGCGACCTGGCCTGGGGGCTTGCCTCGCAAGGCATTGCCGTGCTGCGCTACGAGAAACGCACCCATGCCTATACTAACAGGATGAAAAGCGAGCTAGACACCCTCACCGTCAAGGAAGAGACCATTGATGATGCCCTGGAAGCGGTGGCCTTTTTGCGCGGGCGGCCAGAGATCGATGCCCGGCAGGTCTTTGTGCTGGGCCATAGCCTGGGCGGCTTCCTGGCTCCGCGCATTGGCGCTGCTGACACGCAGATTCGCGGCCTGGTTATTCTGGCTGGGATGGCGCGGCGGTTTGAGGATGTGCTCCTGGATCAGATGGACTATATACTTTCGGTGACCGTGCCTGATCCAGCAATGCGGCAGCAGCAGCTTGCGACCCTGCAAAAGCAGGTGGAACTGGTCAAAGACCCCAACCGCCTGCCCACTGCCGCCGCGAGCGACTTGCCCTTCAATGTCTCACCTGCCTACTGGATCGACTTGAACGCCTATCACCCCGAACAGGTGGCGCAAATGCTCGCCCAGCCGATGCTCTTTCTTCTGGGCGGGAGCGACTATCAGGTCACACAGGCCGATTTCCAAATATGGCAAAATGCATTGGGTGGGCGCAGTGATGTGCAGTTCATCCTTTATCCCGGCCTCGGTCACACCTTTATGCCCATTGAAGGCGGAGGGAAGGCCACCCCGGCCAGCTACGCCATCGCCGGGCATGTGGCCGAAGCGGTGGTGAACGAGATTGCGAGTTGGATCAAACAGCATGCCAGACTTCCTCAATAAGTTTGGTAATGCCTGAGTAATGAAAGGGGTATGTTATGCTGGTCGTAACGACTGAAACGATTGCGCATCAGCGCATCGTGGAAACCAAGGGAGAAGTTTTCGGCGTCGTCGTACGCAGCCGTGGCCTGGGGGGCAACATCATGGCGGGACTGCGTTCGCTGGCGGGCGGCGAGATCAAAGAGTACACCTCGCTGCTGGAGCAGGCGCGGAGGCATGCCATTGATCGCATGGTGCAGAACGCGACGGCGATGGGCGCGAATGCCATTGTGCGCATGCAGTTTGATTCATCGGAGATCGGCCAGACGATGAGCGAGATTGTGGCCTATGGCACCGCCGTTGTGGTGCAGCCGGAAGCGTAGACGCCCATGCTGCGCCGTTTCCTGATCGCCTATGGAATCCTTGCCCTTGTGGTGGCCGCCGTCCTGCTCTTTGTGGTGCAGGCGCCCGTGACGCTGGCGCTCTATCTGGCGGGAAGTGGCGTGGTGCTTGTCGCTGGCATCCTCTTCGAGCGCCGGGGCTACCACCCCAGGATAGACCGGACGCGGGGCCGGTGGCAGCCCACAGGCGAGCGTTTCGTTGACCCGACCACGGGCAAGCTGGTAGAGGTGCGCTATAACCCGGAGACCGGCGAGCGCGATTACGTCGAATCGGACACGCCGGAATCTAACCAGCCGCCGCCCGCCTGACTCGCGCTAACTGGCCTCCTTGAGTTTGTGATTGAACACGCGCGCGCTCTGGAAGCCCTGTCTGCTCAGCTCATGCACCTGGGCACAAAGCTGGCGGGTCTGGTCCACCAGCGCCTTCTGGCGGTCCAGCAGGGTGCGCACCCGTGGCAGATTGGCAAGTGGCTCCTGGCTGTGGGCGCTTTCCAGCCGGGTCGGGGCCATCATCGAGTATGCCGACTCCGCCACGGCTGCGGTATCGTTGAGTTCTTTTATTAGCAGCAGCATACTGCTCAGGTTAGATTCGATCTGCGCGAGCGGGTGCTGCTGCCGCTGAAGCGCCATCTGCGTGTCCTGCGCCAGCGGCAGCACGCGCGCCAGCGCGAACGTCAGCGACCGGAAGCGTACCAGGAAGGGGAAGAGTTGATCGGCGAGCGTGCCCGTCGGGGTAAATCCCGCAGGCTCCATCTGCTGCCCCAGCGCCACGAACGCCTCCAGCAGTTGTTGCACGGCAGCGGTCAGGCGGCGGTATGCCTGCTGCGCTTGCTCGTTGCGGCTCAGGCGCTCGGCCATCAGGTTGAAGCTCACAGCCACCGGCAGCAGTTCGTTTTTCTGCAAGGAAATGCGCGCGCCATATTCGCCGTTGGCAACCCGCGCCTGGGCATCTTGCAACAGGGCAATGCCTTCTTCCAGGCGGTGTTTCTGCCCGGCGATTTCGCGCGCCTGCGCGCTGATATGGGCGCGCGCTTCGGCCAGTTCCTCGGCCCGGTTCGCGCGCAGCAGGGCGCGTTCGACGCTCCAGGCATAGAGCAGCGCAATGCTCGCGCCGCAGATTTGCAGCAGAATGGGGTCCGTCAGCGCCGCGTAGGCCAGCCCGGCCTCATATTTCCCTATTTCGGCATCGAGCACCGGATCATGCGGCTTGAGCACAAATAGCAGAATAATCAGACAGATTTGCAGGGCGCTGGTGGAGGCGATGAGCCAGCGCGGCAGCAAAATGCCGCCGATGAGCACAGCAATGGTAAAAAGATCGAGATCGGCCAGGTTGGTGGTATTGAGTTTCGGCAGCGAGAAAAGGAGAAACTGCGCCAGCGTGATGTCCACCAGCAAGGTCATGACCAGCGCGCTCAGCGTCACCCGGCCCACGCGATTCAGGACGGCGACCAGCACGCCACAGCTTGCCATCGTCGCTATTTGCACCCAGACCAGCGAATAGCCTCCCAGGCCGCTGGGGATGAAGAAGCACAACACCAGCACCAGAATTGCGAGCACCGCGCTGATGAGCCGCGAGCGCCGCAGAAGCTCCTGGGAGGCAAGATCGCTGCCAAAGCGTTCGGCCTGTGGACCGGTAAGCCAGAGCCAACCGGCCCATAAACGCTGTGGAACGCTCGCCGCGCGTGTCTGCTGGAGCAGTGACGGGTTGCTCGGGTCAGAATCATACGCGACGGCGTTGGGTGGGTCGGGCAGGCGATTCATCATCGTGCCTCCTTTTGCCTGGATGAGAAGACAGCGCATCGCGCCGGGCGGACTCGCGATTGCCCCTTCTGTCATCTGCGTATCAATGAGCTTCCCTGCGCCTTGCTATTCAGATAGAGTGCCGTACAGGCTCCTCTATAATGATTTATCAACCCATTGTACAATTTTTACGCAGCGAAGATCATCGGCGTCACTGGAGGGGGATGTGCGCCAGGCGATATAAAAGCCCAGCGAGGATGCCTGTACGCTCAGGCGTGGGCACCGGCGCTGACCGTCCCGATTGTCAAGCGGGGGCGAGCGTTGAGGAAGCCTCCCAGGCGCTCCACCTGCTCATCGAGGGCGCGGCGCTCCTGGGCCGTGAGGGGGTCAAATGGCTCCACGGTGATGTCCAGCCAGCGGCCAGCGCGCCGCTGATGCCAGACCCCCGCGACGATTCCATCGATGAGGAGCACAGGATAGTTTCCCGCCTGCCCACTCGGAGTCAGCGCGCGCTCGGCGGCCCGCCCGGGAAAGAGCCATGCGCGCGGCTGGCTGCCCACAAGGTAGGCGTCGAAGTAGGGGAGCAGCCGGACGCTGTGAACTGGGCTGGATGGAAAGGCTGTATCTCCAGCTACCACCCACGCCAGGCTGTCATTGACCTCCACCGGCTCCAGTTCCCCGGCGAGCGCGTCGAACAGGTCCCGCGCCCATTTGTGTGGGGCGCTCAGCCACTGCGCGAAGTGCTGGGGCGTGGCTGGCCCGTAGGCATGCAGATAGCGCTTGAGGAGCCAGGCGAGGGCAGCTCGCTCCTCAACAGGGGCAAATCCCGGCAGAAAGCGCTGCGGGTTGGTGTAGGTGACGCTCTGGCCGCGATTGGGGCCGAAGCACAGCGCCCCGCGAAAGCCCGCCAGCGCTAGCGCCATGCGCCAGCGAGGCCATAGGTCATTGAAAGCTGGCATGACCCGCTCTCCGGCCCAGGGTCCGGTGGCGGCAATCACCGCTGCACTCAATTCATCGATGGTCAACTCGGCGTCGCACAGGGCAGCGGCGATGGCCTGGACGACCTCATCGGCTTGCACGGGCGTGAGCCGCACCTCGGGTTTATGCCCGTGGTGAGAGAGAGGGAGCGCCGAAAGCGCACCTGCCCACAGCGGCAGATCGCGCGCCGCGAGCAGATGCACTGTGCCGCGTGGACCGAACGTTTTGACCAGGCTGTGCTCGGTCCACAGGGCATCGCTGACCGCTGGCGCGGTGAGGGAAGCACTGCGCAGCCCGATGGACCAGAAGGCAGCGGAGACCACCTGCGCGTGCGCGCCACACAGGGCGCTGGCGATCTCTGCGGGTCGGCTGACTGGTGAGGGAGTGTCGAGTCCCTGGCGCGCGAGTCTGCGGGCAGTCATCTGACTCCATAGCAGGGGTGTCGTCATCTCTCTGCTCCTTTTGTGAGGTGATGTTAGCTCTAGTGTACCCTCAAAGGAGGACAGCATCAGCCCTCCTTTCAGCCTGCTCTCACCGCCCCGAAGAGATGTGCATAAAAAAGGGGAGCAGAAAAAAGTTATGTGATGGTCCCTTGCGGTTTTTCCCAGGTATAGAACGGGATAGAGACCTATTGCCGCTGCCAGACGATAATCTTGTTATCGCTTGCCGCTGTGGCGAGCAGCGTATTATTGGACGCCCAGGCCACCGCGTTTACCACGTCGCTGTGCCCGCTGAGCACGCTCAGCGCCGCTCCGCCCTGGTTGGCGTCCCAGATGGTCACGCTGTGGTCGGCGGAGCCAGCCGCCAGCAGCTTGTTATTTGCCGACCAGGAAACAGAGGTCATCACGTCTTTGGGGCCGCTCAGCGTGAAGGCTGGCGGATAACTGGTATCTTCATTCCAGACGGCGACAGTCTGGTCGCGCTCGGCGGCAGCGATTTGCAGGCTATCCGCCGACCAGGCCACGCCGCGCACAAAACCTTTCCCGTTATCGAGCGGGTGCTGCGCCAGCGTGCCCTGGCGTGGCACCCAGACGCGGGTGGTGCCGTCGTTGGAGCCGCTGGCGACCAGCTTGCCATCGGGCGACCAGGCCACCGCGTAGACGGCATCGAGGTGCCCACTCAACACCTGGATGACCTGGCCGCCATGCTGGATATCCCAGATGCGCACAGTGTGATCGGCGGAGGCCGAAGCCAGCAGATTGCCATCGGGCGACCAGGCCACCGAGTACACCGTGTCGGTATGGCCGTTCAGCGTCAGTTGTTGCTGCCCGCCTTGCAGGGCGTCCCAGATGCGCACGGTCTTGTCGGCGGAGGCCGAAGCCACGTTCACGCCGTTGGGCGACCAGGCCACGCCCTGCACAAAGTCGCTGTGCCCTTGAAGCACTTTCGTGACTTTGCCGCTGCTCATATCCCAGATTTTGACGAGCATGTTATTGCCGCCGCCCGCCAGCAGGCTGGAATTGGGCGTCCAGGCGACACTCTGCACCGGCAGCGAATCGCCACTGAGGGTGAAGAGTGTGGTATACGCCGGGCGCGCGTGGTTGAAAATCAAGGCCGTCCCGCCGACGCCCACCGCAGCGACGCCCACCACCCCCAGGCCGACCAGGAAGGCGCGCCGTGACAACAGCGCCCCGCGCGGGTCACGCGGCCTGGGCGCCTGCGGCAGCTTTGTCGAGACTGGAATCAGCGCGCGGCTGGGCTGGGCAACCGGCTGGTCGGTGAGAATGTGCCCTGGCACCTGCATGTTTTCGGGGCCGGTCTGGGGGCGCGCGCCGAGAGTGCCTGATCTGCCGCCCCTGGCGGGTGAAGCTGGAGGCGGCAAGGCTGGCTGGCGCGCGGTGACCGGTTCATCGGGCAGCGGCCCGCTGGGCGCTGGCGCGGGAGGCATGCCGATGGGTCCGGTGCCCATGCGGCGCAGGGGCGACGGCCCCAGGCTGCCGCTGATGGCTGGCGGCTGATTGTTGTCGGGCTGCGGGCCGGTGATGGGCGCGCGTGGAAAACGCGGGCCGGACTGCCCAGGCTGCTCTTGCGGCCAGGGCGAGGCCGAACGAGGATGCTGCGGCAGCGACGGCGGCGTGGCGGTGGGGGCTGTCGCGCCCCCCAGAAACCCAGATGGATCGACTGGCCTGGTGCGCAGGCGCGGCGGCCTCAGTTCGTTGGGCGAAGGCACCTCGCTCTGCTGCACGGCCTGGCCGCAGGCATCCAGGGCGCGCGCCATTTCGGCGGCGTTCTGAAAGCGGCGGTTCGGCTCCAGTTCCATGGCGCGCAGGATGCAGTTTTCCATGGCCTGGGTAAGATGATGGTTCAGGCTGCGCGGCAGAATCAGCGAGCGCCCGCCCTGGAGTCCGGCGCGCTGTTTCAGGCGATCAACCACCGGAATGGGTTCCTGGCCGGTGAGCAGGTGATAGAGCAGCGCGCCCACGGTATAGATGTCGGAGCGCACATCGGTCTGGGTTTTGCCGCCCTCCAGGTGTTCGGGGCTGGCGTAGCCAACCTTGCCCAGCGAGGAAGTGTTTTGTATCTGGCCGGGCTTATAGGTACGGGCAATGCCGAAGTCGATCAGATGCAGTTGGCCGGAACGGTCCAGGATGACGTTATCTGGCGAGAGGTCGCGGTAGATGATGGGCGGCGTCCAGCTATGCAGATAGGTGAGCACTTCGCAGATTTGCCCACCCCAGTTGATGGCTTCCAGCATGGTGGTGCGGCCCCGGCGGGCAAGCAGTTCGATCAGCGTTTCGCCTTCCACCAGGTCCAGCACGATGCACAGGCGCTCTGGCTCTTCCCAGAAGTCGGAGATTTTGGGAATGGCCGGATGCCCCGGATGGCTCAGCGCGGCCAGGATGTCGCGCTCGCGGATGAAGAGGATGCGGCGCTCGGCCAGTTCGCGGGCTTCTCCCCCCGTCAGCGGGCATTCTTTGATGGCGAAGCGGCGCGGCAGGCGCAGATGGCGCGCTTGCCAGACACGCGCCTGGCCGCCAACCCCGAGTGGACGCTCAATCTGATACGTTCCGTTGAGAATGTCGCCTATCTGCATACGCGCCACCTTCTGGCTGCTTCGCTCTGCTGCCCGCCCCATTGCCCTACCCAGCAGGAGTGCGCCCCACGTTTCTTTCGCTCCCACGCCTACCCGCTTATTTTATAGCTTCCTGTCAAGATGCGCCCGAAAAACGTGCCAGGCATAGGCCGAAAGTACGTGTGTAGTGTTTGCCCTGAACGCTCGACCATAGTTGCCCTGAAACTCGCTCCCCTTGACACCGTGGTATTTACCATGGTATGCTCCGAATAAGAAAAATACCACCGTACATACCACCCCACTTCCAACAGGGGACCGAGATCGGAGCTGTTGTATGCCATCCAGTAAGGACCGCCAGCGTATCGAAATCCCCGTCTATCTCTATGAGCAACTGGCGCATATCGCCCAGACGGAAGACCGCACGATCACCAGCGTCCTCCACCAACTGCTGTTTCAAGCGTTACAGAGCTATCAGCCGACCTGGATACCCAGTAAACACCTCAGCCGCTTCAATGAGCACGCGCAGCATGTCCTTTCGCTCGCCCGCGAAGAGGCGCTGTCTTTCGATCACCAGTATATCGGGACCGAGCACCTGTTATTAGGGTTGCTGCGCGAACAAGCGGGCATTGCTGCCCTGGCTCTGGAAAAATTGGGGGTCGCTCTGGAGCCGGTCCGCGCTGCCGTCGAACAGAAAATAGGGCGTGGAGACCAGCCTGCCGAGGAGGAAATCGACTACGTGCCCCGCGCCCGCAAGGTGCTTTCCCTGGCGCTGGACGAAGCCGAGCGCCAGGGCAGCGGCTACGTGCGCACCGAGCATATTCTGCTGGGACTGGTGCGCGAAGGTGGCGGAGTCGGCGCGGATATCCTCGATACATTTGGGGTGTTGGGAAAGATACGCGATCAGGTGTTCGCGCTGCTCGGCGAGCGCTTCACCGGCTGAAAAAGGAGACAACACGATGCCTGATTCCAGTGAGGTTTGGACTGGCAAAGCCAGCAGCTATGATCGGGTGCGCCCGACCCCGCCATCGGCTTTGCTCGATCTGCTGACACAGGTGATTGGGATGCCGCGTCCCGCCCTGGTGGTGGATGTGGGCAGCGGGACCGGCCTGTCCACTGCGATCTGGGGCGAGCGGGCCGAGCGGGTGATTGGGATTGAACCCAATGCCGACATGCGTCAAGAAGCCCTCCGCAAAGTCGAGGGCCATCCCTACGTGGCAAAGATCGAGTATCGCGAGGGGCTGGCTCAGCAGACGGGCCTGCCGGATGGGTGCGCGGACATCGTCACGGCGGCTCAATCGTTCCACTGGATGGAGCCAACGGCGACCCTGGCCGAGATCGCTCGGATTCTGCGGCCAGGAGGTCTCTTTGCAGCCTATGATTATGATGCGCCCCCAGCCATCCACTGGGAGCTTGATCGGCTCGCCCAGGAGATGAGTATGCGCCTGGTGGCGCTGGTCCGGGAGCGCGGGCTACCTCAGAACCTACAAATCTGGCCGAAGAACAAATCGCTCGACCCCCTGCGCGAGAGCGCTCACTTCCGCTTCACCCGCGAGGTGCTGCTGCATTCTATCGAGCACGGAGACGCGGCCCGCTATCTGGAGATGATGCAGAGCAATGCGTTTAGCGGCCAGGTCCAGTTCAACGAGCAAGAGATCGACTTTGATCGCCTCAGCCGCGCCGCGCTCCACTACATCGGGTCTGAACCCATCCCCTGGTATTTTAGTTACCGCGTCCGCATCGGCGTCAAGTGAGGGCCAGGAGGTGAACAAGCAGAAGCTTGTCGCGCCTGGCCTGCGCGATGAGCTTCTGCTCGCTGCTTTCCTCTGCCGGTTTCAGGGCAAAAACGGGTCTTAGCTGCCTGCCGGGCCATCAAGATGGATGGGATTTCCCTCCGGGTCAGCGACCCAGGCCACGCGATGCGACCCAAGGAAATCGTGAGGCGCGCTCAGGCTGACCGCTCCCTGCTCCAGCAGCGCCGAGTAGGCTGCATCGGTGTCTTCAGTCCAGACCACCAGTTCTGCGCTCGGTGGGCCGGGGTTCAAGGCCAGTCCATGATCGGCAAATGCTGCCTCAATCGACGTTATGCCCAACGTCAATTGGTCCAGGCGCACCTCAACATGAACGGGCACGCCCTCCTTTGGGGTGCGGAATGTCTCGGTGAAACCCAGAAGATCGGTATAGAAGCGCATGGTTTTCGCCACATCGCGAACGAAGAAGTTGACCTCCGGGGTGCGGAAACTGAGCCGTGTATCACGAGCAGCCATAGAAATGTAATCCTTTCTTCCCTTGTTGCATCTCCCCTACTCCGATGAACTGACGCTCAGGAATTGCAGTGTATTGCCTGCCGGGTCTTTTGCCATGACCAGGCGACCGGCGGGGATGTCCACAGGCGCGCCGAGAAAGTCAATCTTCCCCTGCTGCGCGGCATAGAACTCATCGGCAGAAGCGATAATAAAGCCGGGTCCGGCAGTCACCGGCGAACCCGCTTCGACGAGCGAGACCAGCAGTAGCACATCCGTGTTAGGAAGCTGAAACGCGACTGTGCCTTCCCCTTCCCTCCACGCCTCCAGCAATCCAAGCTGATCGCGGTAAAACGCCAGCGCGCCTTTCATGTCATGGACGGGCATAATGAGAAAGCTCGTCTTCCCCTCCATAGCCTGTCTCCTCCTTCCGTTTGTCTGCTTTGCTTGACAACGCTTTTGTAACGACGTTATAATTATTATAACGATGCTATATCCTGTTTGTCAAGAGATATTGGTACAGAATTTCTATGCGCAATGACATCCCGATTCCGGGCACCACCAGGGAAAAGCTGATTCGCGCGGGCATCCGACTCTTCAGCCAGCATGGCTACGAGGCGATTGATGTTGATCGCATCGCCGCTGAAGCGGGCGTCACAACTGGCCCGCTTTATCATCACTTCAAATCGAAGCTGGCATTCTACGGCCTGCTCCGCGATGACCTGACCCGCCGCATCCTCGACCGCATGGAGGCCGCCGCCGAGAGCGTCGAGCCAGAGCGGGCGGTGCAGGCGGCCCTGCTCGCTGCGTATGATGGCGCGTTACGCATTGAGGCTGGGAAACTGCTGACTGAGCCAGACCCGCGCGATGGGCAAGACGCCATCGCGGGCGTGCTGGGCGAACTCGCGGCAAGCGATGGAAACCAGGCCGCCCCCATGCTGGGCATCCTCCTGGCGGCGGCGCTCAGGGCCGCTCTGATGGAAACGCTGAAAGGGCATGAAGGGGCGCGCGAGGCCCTGGCGCATCTGCTCGCCTCCGCGTAGATCGCCCACCATGCCACCAGGAGCAGCAACAAGCCCTCAACACGCTTCCCCGGCGCTGAAGCGGCCCAGTGCTTCGCGCAAGATGCCCCCGCACTCTCGCAAGCGCCTGTCCCCGCAGGGGGGCTGGCGGCGCTTCAGTTCCCGATAAACCTGGGCAATCGCATCCATTCCAGCCGCGCCGCGATGGCCTGGGCCACCCAGCGCTGAAGGCATAAAGGCCGCACCATTTGGGGGCGTTTTTGTCGGGCTTCTTGCCGCTGATGGGCGGGCCTGGTGTCGTCGTTTGGCATCCTTCGCGGCATCTCCCAAGCCAGAAAGCCCGAACACCGCAAGCGTCACCAGCGCTATCCCCCAAAACGATGGCGCGGCAGCACCGGGCTGACCAGCCGCCAGAAAGATGAGGGCAACGCACAGGGCAAGTGGCAGCCCAATCAGCAGGCAGGTCAGCGCGCGGCGTCTGAGCCGATAATCAATCGCATCAAACTGTGCCCATTCCTCCGGGCTGTATTCCCAATGGAGCCAGGCGCTACTGATCTGGTTTTCTCTGCGCCAATTCGCCGCCCATTGTAGATGGTTCGCCGCAAATTGTCTAAATTCTTCGTCATTCATCGCCCTCTTTGGGGGCTGCTGCTGATCTGATGGAAACATGGGCTTCTTTCTCTCGCCGCGCGAGTTGGTTATTTCAGATAAGCCAGAAGGAGATGCTTAAGGAAAGCCATATCAACCTAACTGTATTACGCAGAGAAGTACAGGGATGGGAAACTTTCAAGTGTTCACGATGAAGCGTTTACATCGTTTACGGGGGTGTACGAAGTGTACGAAGTGGAGGGTGAAGAAACGACAGAAACTATGGGAGTGGGCATAATGGCCCCCTGCTGGCGCGTGACTACCCCAGCACCAGCCGCCAGCTACACCGCCTGCCACACCTGCACGGTCTTATCATCGCTTACGGAGGCGAGGTGTGTCCCATCAGGAGACCAAGCGACGGCGCGTACATCGGCGGAATGGTCGGTATAGGTGAAGATGTACCGGGCCGTTGGAACATCCCAGATTTTCACCGTCCGGTCCTTACTTGCCGAGCCAATGCGCGTGCCATCGGGTGACCAGCTTACAGAGCGTATCCAATCTTTGTGCCCCTCATAAGCTGCAAGGCGGTTGCCTTTTTGAGAGTCCCACAATTCCACAGTATTGTTCAGTCCCCCTGAAGCGATAATCATGCTGTCAGGCGACCAGGCCAGCCCCAGGACAACGGAGGATTTGCAGGTCAATAGAGGGCTGCCACTGGTAGCATCCCAGACCCGTACTGTACAATCCGAGCTTCCCGAAGCGATGCGTGTACCGTCAGGTGACCAGGCCACGGCGTTCACATTATCGGTGTGGTTTTCGCTAGTGAAAAGAGGCCGTCCGGTGGCAGCGTCCCAGACCTGTACGGTCTTATCATTGCCTACTGAGGCGAGCCTGGTACTATCAGGTGACCATGCTAGCCCATCAACACTCTTGGAGTGACCATTGTACCTTAAGACAAGTTGTTCGATGGCAACGTCCCACACCTGCACCGACTTTTCCTCGCCTGCCCAGGCAACGCGCGTGCCATCAGGTGACCAGGCCACTGCATAGGTAAGGGAGGACCGCTCCCGAAACGCAGCAAGAATCTTGCCGGTTGCGGTGTCCCAGACCTGTATTGCTTTATCGCCGTCACCACAGGCAATCTTTGTGCCATCAGGCGACCAGGATACCGCATACTCGTGGAGGGAGACGCCTTTAAAGGTGAAAAGCGCCGTTCCTACGTTCGGTTTCGGGGTTATTGGCTGTGGTGCGGCTGGCCGGGCTGGCTGCTCTTGCTGAGGCGTTGGGGCATACGTGGCTGGCGGCCTGTACACGAGCTTCACTGGAGGCGGCACGGCAGGCGGCACCACGGGCGGCTTGAGACGACCGAGCGCCTGCACCAATCGGCGCAGCCCCTCTTCGTAGCCGGCCTGGAAGTCTACCCATTGCAGGATGTCCAGGTCCATGGGGGTTCGGGGCGTCGGCAGGTGCAGCGCCGGAATCACCAACTTGCCATGTCTGGCGGCATAGCGATATTCCATGCGCACATACTGCGACTGCACCGCCGCCGGGGTGACGACGACCACCAGGGCCAGGCAGTCATCGATGGCTTCCTGGATGATCTCCATCCATTCTTGGCCGCCCTCCAATCCATGCCGGTCAACCCAGGGGTGGAATTGCTGCCCCTTCAGGTCGCTCTCCAGACGGTCAACAAAGGCAATGCTGTCGGCGCGGGCATAGCTGATGAAGACCCGCAGCGGCGCGTCGGGCATCTTCTGGCTCTCCTTCACCCTCAGCCGCAGCGGCGCGGCTGCACACGAGCGCGCGTCGAGGCGAATGCAGGTCGTGTGTCGGTCTGGGGATAGTATAGCGCCTGTTCGCCTGCACAGTCAAGCACTCTGCGGGGGAGCAGTATCACTTTCTTGTATCGGTTGTATCTGTTTGCATGGGCAACGCCGCGCTAGCATGATAGCTGGAATGCAGGAGCCGCCTCGCCTGCGGCACGCATTCCAGACATGCCAGAGACCCTCATATCCTTTGCAGAAGGAGCAGCCCAACCTTGAAACAGAACATGCAACCTGTGGTGATGCTTGCCGCGCTGCTGGTTGTCGCGCTGAGCGCCTGCGGCGGCAGCGCGTCCAATCCACCCGCGCCAACGCAAGCGCCCACCCAATCACCTGCCACGCCCACGCCAACCGCAGGCGCGACAGGTAACGCGGCCTATAAAACACTGACCGGGCACAGCGACAGCGTGACATCGGTCGCCTTCAGCCCGGATAGCAAGACGCTCGCCAGTGCCAGCAAAGATGACACCATCCGGCTGTGGGATGTGGCGACGGGCCAGAGCGTGAAGACGCTCCAGGGTCCGAATCCCAATGAGCCGTTCCACAGCGTGGCCTTCAGCCCGGATGGCAAGCTCGTTGCCGGAGCCAGCGATGACTCGAATGTGTATCTCTGGGATGTGGCGAGCGGCCAGCTTTCCAAGACGCTCAGCACCGCAGGCCAGGTGACCAGCGTGGCCTTCAGTCCGAATGGCAAGACGGTTGCCGCTGGCAACGGCGATAACAACGTCTATCTCTGGAATGTCGCCAGCGGCCAGCAACTTTGGAAGACTTTTAGCAACAATTATAACGGGGTCAGTTCCATTGCTTTCAGCCCGGATGGCACAACGATTGTGGCGGATAACGGGGATAATGGCGGGGCCGTGCTGCTGAATGCGGCAACGGGCGCGATCAGCAAACAGTTTGCCGACGCCAACGGCGATGCCATCAGCGTCGTGGCCTTCAGCCCGGATGGCAAGACGGTTGCCGCTTCCATCAACGAAGCGTTTGTGTTCTTCGATGTTGACAGCGGCCAGGAGGTGAAGAAGTTCCCTGAAAGCTCTACCGAGGCGCTGGCGCTGGCCTTCAGCCCGGATGGCAAGGTGATTGCCAGCGGCGACCAGGACTATAACGTTCGCCTGTGGAATATGGCATCAGGCGTGCTAGTAGGACAACTGACCGGCAATACTGAGCCGGTGAACGCGGTGGCCTATAGCCCCGATGGCAAGTACCTAGCCAGCGGCGGCGATGACAAGACCGTCAGAATCTGGCAAATCAGCAAGTGAACCGAGAGAGGAGCAAACAGCATGGCGTATGATCCGAACCAGCAGTATCAACAGCAGCCCCAGTACCCCCCGCCCGGACAGCAGGGCTATCAGCAGCCACCTCCGGGCTATCAGCCGCCGGGCGCGCAAAAGAGCCTGATGGTCCAGCAGCTTGGCCCCAGTTCCATTGGCATCGACCCGAACATCTCTGCCGCGCTCAGCTACTTCTGGATTATCGGCCTGATCTTCTTCTTGATCGAGAAGCAGAACCGCTTTGTGCGCTTCCACGCCCTTCAGGGCCTGTTCTATGGTGTCGGTTTCGCCATTGTGGCAACCATTCTGGATATCCTCAGTTCCCACGTGTTTTTCCTGCTGGGCTGCCTGGGCGGCCTGCTCTGGGTGGCGTGGGTCGTCGGCGCGATCTACGCTGCCGTTCAGGCGTACAATGGGAAGTGGTTCAAACTGCCCGTCGTCGGCGACATGGCCTATAACAACGCCATGGCCTGGACTCCAGGCCAATAGCAAGGTTACGAGCGCGCCTGCGCGCTCGCGGCGAGGCGCTCTGCAAGGGTTGCCAGCGCCTCGCGCAATTCTTCTGGCCGCTGGATGACCAGCGAGCAGTTCAGCCCGGCCAGCACGCCTGCAATCCATTCCAGCGTGTCGACATGGCAGCGCATCAGCACACCATCGGCGGTTGCCTCCAGGGTGGCGAGCGCTGGCGAAATCTGGCGCTGTGCCTCTTCCAGCGTCGTCTTGAGCAGCACCACGACATGCCACGTGCCCGGCGTTCTGGCGATGGCGCGCTCCACATGGTCCAGCGCGTCGAACTGCGCTGGTCTGCTAAAGCTCTCCTCGCGCAGCCGGAGTTCGAGCACGCGGTCCAGCCGGAAGACGCGAATATCCTGGCGCAGATGACAATATCCCACCGCGTACCAGAAGCCCTCGCGATAGACCATACCGTAGGGGTCCAGCACGCGCTCGCTTTCTTCGCCGCCCCACGCGCGATAGCGCAGCCAGACCTGGCGCTGCTGGCGCACGCCTATGCCCAGCGTGACAACCAGTTCATTGGAGGGCATGGGCCTGGGCGCGCTCAGCGCCAGCACCAGGCTTTCCTGTACGGCCTGCACGCGCTCGCGCAGCGCGACGGGCAAGACGCGCTCGATCTTCGCCAGCGCGCCCTCCGCCGCCAGCGCGGGTTCGGCCAGCCCCAGCCGCCGCGCTGTGGCGAGGCCCAGAACCAGCGCCAGCGCTTCTTCTTCGCTGAACATCAGCGGCGGCAGCTTATAGCCGGGGCGCAGCCGATACGCACCATAGCGCCCGCGCTCGGCCTCCACCGGAATGCCCAGGTCTTGCAGCATGGTGATATAGCGCCGCACGCTGCGCACGTTCACTTCCAGCCGCTCCGCCAGTTCGGGGCCGCTCAGTTGTCGCCGCGATTGCAAGAGTTCCAGCGCCGTCAGCAGGCGCGTTGTCGGATGATACACGGCCAGTTTTCCTCTTTCTCGAAAGATTGTTCCAGAATCAGGACCGATTATCTCCTGTTTTTGCGCGAGAATCAAGAGGGAGAGAAACCATTCCGAAGAACATCGTATAGTCATTCAAAACTGGCTTCAGAAGGAGGACATATGATCGAATTTCCGGTAGGCGATGGTACTATATCGGGCTATCTGGCGCTGCCCGCGAAGGGCACGGGGCCAGGTGTTGTCGTGCTGCATGCGTGGTGGGGTCTGAACGACTTCTTCAAGAGCTTCTGCAATCGGCTGGCCCAGGAGGGCTTTGTGGTGCTGGCTCCCGACCTGCATCATGGCAAAATCGCCGCCACTGTCGAGGAGGCCAGGCAGCTTGTCAGCGCCCTCGAAAGCGACGGAGGCGAGCGGGCGAGTAAAGATGTTGCTGCTGCAATCGCCTATCTGCGCGGGCATTCAGCAGTGCAGGGCCAGGGCATCGGCGTTGTGGGCTTTTCGATGGGTGGCTGGTATGCGTACTCCATGTCGTGCGCCAGGCCCGCAGATGTTGCGGCGGTGGTTGCGTTCTATGGCACCGGCAACCCCGAAGCGGATTATTCCGCCGCCAGAGCCGTCTATCTGGGGCAGTATGTCGAGCATGACGAGTGGGAAGAAGACCAATACGTTGACCAACTGGAGGCGAAGCTGCGCGCGGATGGCCGCGAGGCGACGTTCTATCGCTACGCGGGCGTGAAGCACTGGTTCATGGAGGAGAACCGCCCTGAGTACGACGCTGCTGCCGCTGCCCTGGCATGGCAGCGCACCGTCGATTTCTTGCACAGCGCTCTGTAAGAGGGTAAGCTGAGCTAACAACATGGATAGAGCGCAAGGGTCATCCCCGAAGGAGAACCTATGGAAACTTCATGGAACACCACTCTCTGGCGGCAGTTCGGCGCGGCCATCGATATGCTTGACAATGCCCTGCTGGGCTGTCCCGACTCCCTCTGGCGCGGGCGCCTCTGGGGCAACGCTGCGGACCGTCCCCTGCCGCCGGGGTTCGCGGAGTTCTGGTATGTGGCGTATCATACGCTCTTCTGGCTCGACTTGTATCTCTCCGGCGCGGGGGACGATTTCGCTCCCCCCGCGCCCTTTAGCCGGGCGGAGCTAGACCCCGCAGGCGTATTGCCCGAACGGTCCTATACAAAGGAAGAACTGCGCGACTATCTCGCGTCTTTGCGCCAGAAGTGCCAGGAAACGCTGGTCACGCTGACGGACGAGCGGGCGCGCCAGCCTGTTGAATACCCCTGGGCGCATGGGCAGCCCATCAACTTCGTGGAGTTGCAGATGTACAACATGCGCCACGTGCAGGAACACTCAGCCCAACTGAGCCTCTTTCTCGGCCAGCAAGCCATTCCGGATGAGGCGCTCGGCTGGGTTCCGTGGGCCAGAGACAAAGCTGACAGCCAGTAAGGAGGGAGAAACGATGAGCAAGAAGACCGCGCTCGTGATTATCGACGTGCAGATGGGCCTTTTCGATGAAGCCTATGACGAGGACCGCGAGATTCTGGAGCACATCAAGGGGCTGGTTGATCGCGCCCACGCGGCGGGCAGCCCTGTGGTCTATGTGCAGCATAACGGCTGGTCCGGGCATCCGCTGGAGCCGGGCGCGCCGGGCTTTCCGATTCATCCATCGATTGCCCCAGCCGAAGGCGATGTGATCGTGCAGAAGACCGTTTCGGATTCCTTCTATGAAACGACGCTTCAGCGCGAACTGGACGCGCGCGGCGTGACGCATCTGGTGATCGTCGGCGCGCAGACAGAGTTTTGCGTGGATACGACCTGCCGCCGCGCCGCCAGCCTGGGCTATGGGGTGACGCTGGTGGCCGATGGGCATCTGACCGGCGATCAAAACCCGTTGACCTGGAACCAGGTGGTAGCCTATCATAATGCCATCCTGCCCAAACTGGTGACACCCAACGAGCCGATCAAGGTGCAGCCAGCGGCGGAGATTGTCTTTGCGTGAAAGCGCGCTGTCTAAGGAGGATTCTATGCCTGGTGAAGTGCTCTTGCGCCCGGTGAGCGAAGGAGATTTGCCGATCTTCTTTGAGCAGCAGTCGGATGCGGATGCCAACTATATGGCCGCCTTTACGGCAAAAGACCCGGCGGACAGGACGGCTTTTATGGCGCATTGGGCCAGGAATCTGGCCGACGAGACGACCACTAACAGGGCTATCCTGTTCGATGGAGAGGTAGCTGGCTCTGTCTCCTGCTATGAAGAACGGGCTGGTGAGCCAGAAGTCACCTACTGGCTTGGCAAGCCCTATTGGGGCAAGGGCATTGCGACTGCGGCGCTTCGGGCGCTTCTCCTGCTTGTCACGGCGCGGCCTATGTATGCCCGCGCCGCCAAAGATAACCTTGCCTCGCTGCGCATCTTGGAAAAATGCGGGTTCACGATTGTCGGCCAGGGCAAGGGGTTTGCCAATGCGCGGGGCAAAGAGATCGAGGAATATCTGCTGCGCCTCGGTTGAAGTTCCAGGTGCTTTTTAAGAAGAGGAGCATACTTTCTATGTCTGATACAGCTCCAGCGCTGCTGGAAATCTACCAGGGCTGGGAACACTATCAAGAACTACTGATCAAAGCGCTCGCGCCTTTGCCGCTGGAACAGGTTGCCTTGCGCCCCGCGCCGCATCTGCGCAGCGTCGGCGAAAACGCCAGGCATATCATCGGCGCTCGCGCGCGCTGGTGCCAGTTTGTATTGGCGTTGGGGGCGGGCGATGAGGCGTTCGCGGCCCTGGGGCGCTGGGATGACCGCAACATGCCCGAACGCAGCGGCGCGGAACTGGCGAGCGGGCTGCGCGACTCCTGGCAGGTGCTGCGCGCTGCCCTGGCGGGCTGGACTCCAGAAGACCTGGCCGTGACGGTTCGCGACAGCGATCCCGATCCGGGTGATCCGAGCGAGTTCACGCGCCAATGGGTTATCTGGCATTTGATCGAACATGATCTGCATCACGGCGGCGAGATTTCGCAGCTTTTGGGCATCAACCATCTGGCCGCGCCCGACCTCTAACCGCAGGATGGGACAGATGCTGATTGCTTTGTCTGATGAGCAGGTGCGCTGGCTGCGTCTGCGTGCGCAACGGCTCACTTCGCCCCCAGCAACAGCCGTTGCGGGGATTGTGCGGGCGTTGTGCGGTTTGCAGGCCCAGGACGCGCCAGCCGCCATGCTTGGGGTGCGCGTGCGCAGCGCCGGGCTGTTAGCTGCCAACGTCGAACGCGCGCGCATCGATGAGCGTTCGGTGGTGCGCACCTGGGCAATGCGCGGCACGCTGCACCTGCTGGCAACCGAAGACCTGGGCTGGCTGCTGTCACTGCTCGGCCCGGTGTTTATTGACGGCAGTCGCCGCCGGTCCGCTGAGCTTGGGCTGGATGAAGACATGTACGCGCGCGGCGTCCGTGCCATCCGCGATGCGCTTGCCAGCGGGGGGCCACTGACTCGCCCCGAATTGGTCGAATACCTGGATACGCTGGGCATCCGCACGACGGGGCAGGCGAAAGCGTATCTGGTCTATCGCGCCGCGCTCGAAGGCTTCATCTGTTTTGGGCCTGATCGCGGCGCGCAGCCGACGTATGTGCTGCTGGACGACTGGATAGGGCGCGAGCGCGGCGCGGCGCTGCCGCGCGAGGTGGCCTGCGCGGAACTGGCGTGCCGGTATCTGGCGGCCTATGGCCCGGCAGCGCCGGAAGATTTTGTCGCCTGGTCGGGTCTTTTCATGAAGGATGCGCGGGCCGCGTGGGCGCGCATCGCCAATGACCTGCTTGAGGTAGCGCATGGGCAGCGCTCGCTCTGGCTGCTCAAGTCCCAGGCCACCTGGCTTGATGAGCCTGTGGCGGCGGGGCCACTGGTGCGTTTGCTGCCCGCCTTTGATACCTATCTGCTTGGCTATCGCAGCCGGAATCTGGTCATCGCGCCAGAGTACGCGAAGCGCGTGAATGCTGGCGGTGGGATGATACATTCGGTGCTGCTCCTCAATGGGCTGGTGCTGGGAACGTGGAAGAGCAAACACCAGCGGACCAGCCTGGAGGTCGTCGTCGAGCCATTTCAGCCGCTTGCGCCTGAAACGCTGCCAGGGCTGGAAGCAGAAGTGAGCGACCTGGCCCGCTTTCTGGAAACAACGGCTGCGCTGCGTCTGCTGCCTGTGCCTGCTCTGTAGCGGCAGGATGGGAGAGATATGGATATTCTTGACCGCTATCTTGGCTATGAGGCGTGGACGTTTCGGCATTTCCTTGTTCGTTGCCGCGAAGTCAGCCCGACCCAGCTTCATCAGCCCTTCGACATCGGGCATGGGACGTTATACGATACGATTGCTCACAGTATCGAGAACCTTGAGGTATGGACCGATTTGATGCGCGAGCGCCCGGTGCGGGAACTGTCGCCGCTGCCTGATGACATTGACGCCTGCCTGCAACGATTCGACGCGGCAATGGCTGATTTTGCCGCCTATGCCCATGAACTGGCTGCGAGCAATCGCCTGAACGAGACCTATCTGGATGTGCTGGATAAGCCGCCCACGCCGAAAACCTTTGGCGGCACTATCCTGCACGTCTTGACGCACACGACGGTGCATCGCTGGGAAATGCAGCATATCTTGCAGCGGCTCGGCCTGAGCGATCTGCTTGAAGGAGATGCCCTCAGTTGGGACGGGCACGCGCACCAGCAGAGAGGGTAAGTCTGGAGCATGCTGGTGCCTGCGTCTTAGCGCGCGCGCTGATCTTCGGCAGAGATGCCGCGCCATTCATCGGCAAGCATGCCATAGACCACCAGGTCTACAAAATGGTCATAGAGCCATTCGGCCTGGCGGAAAATGCCTTCCTGGGTGAAGCCGAGGCGTTCTGGCACGGCGCGGCTGCGTGTGTTGCCAGCAGCGCAGAGGATTTCGACGCGGTTGAGGCGCAGTTCATCGAAGCTGTAATCAGTGAGCGCCCGGCAGGCTTGCGTAATCAGGCCGTGCCCCTGGAAGGGCGCGCCCAGCCAATAGCCGAACTCGGTTCGGCCATTGAGCCAGTCGATATAGTTGAAGCCAATGACCCCGGCCAGCGCGCCGCGAAACCAGATGCCTGCCTGAAAGCCGTTATTATTGGCAAACTGCTGCAAGATGCCCCGAATAAAGGTGCGTTGGTCGGCAACGGACTGCGTGCTATCTACCCAGCCGAGCCACTGGCGCAGATGAAAGCGGTTCTGGTCGATGAGGATAAAAAGCTCATCGGCGTGGCGCATTTCCAGCAAGCGCAGTTCGGCGTCGTTGCCCAGCGGCAGCGTAAACATGAGTGTTCTCCCAGAAAAGGCGTAAAAAGCCCTGCTGGTCGTATTATAGCAGACCGAACGCGAGCGGGAGGATATTCGACCGTCGAATATCCTCCCGCTCGCGCCAGAGAAGTGAAACGGGGCCGATGGTGCGGGTCAAGCAGCAGGCTGAACGTCACCCGCCAAGGGTGATGCGCCCAATCTTGTTTGTAGCGAACTCGGTAAACCAGAGGTTGCCATCTGGCCCGGCAATAATTCCTTCAGGAACGGCCTCGGGGGTCGGAACCCGGAACGTGCTGATGCTCCCTGTGGGAGTAATCCGCCCGATCAGGTCATCGCCTGGCACCGTGAACCAGAGATTGCCATCCCGCCCCTTCGTGATGCGGCCATTGTCAAGGCTGTGGATGCCCTGCACCTGAAACTCGGTGATGACCCCGGCAGGCGTGATGCGCCCGATCTTCTGCGTATTGGCTTCCATAAACCAGAGATTGCCATCTGGCCCAAGGGTGATGGCCTCCGGGCCACTGTTGGCGGTTGGCAAGGGGAATTCAGCGGTGGCTCCATTGGGGTTCAGTCGCCCGATCTTGTTTCCCCGATATTCAGTAAACCAGAGGTTGCCATCTGGCCCGGTGGTGATGCCAGAGGGCTGGCTGTTCACCGTGGGCACGGCATACTCGTGCGCAAAGAATAACGCAGGCGTGATTTTCCCGATCTTGTTGCCGGTGCTCTCGGTAAACCAGAGGTTGCCATCTGGCCCGGCTGCGATATCAAAAGCACCGCCGGTCACCGGCCATTCGGTGGTAAACCCGCTCGGCTTCATCTGCCCAACCTGACTGAGCGCGCGCTGCGTATACCAGACGTTGCCATCCGGCCCGGCAACAATGTCAACCGGGTTCGCATCGCCGAATGAACGCACGGGGTACTCAAGGACGACTCCCGCAGGGGTGATACGCCCGATCTGTTTTCCCTGGCACTCGGTAAACCAGAGCGCGCCATCTGCCCCGGCAGCAATTGCCGCCGGACCACTTCCAGCGGTGGGGATGGGGAACTCGACCATGGTAACCGCCGATGCCAGCGCCGTAGTGGTCGGGGAAGCATCTGCCGTGGGCGTCACCGTAGGGCAGGCAGCGCTGCCCGCCTGTGTGGTGGGCGTGGGAGAGGGAACGCTGGTTGCCTGGGAAGTGGGCGTCGGCATGGGCGTGCTCCTTGGCTGGGGAGTCGCAGTGGCCTGGCTGGGGACAATAGGTCCACGCTGTTGGCCCAGGAGAAACCCAATGGTCAGGCTTCCGATCACCGCGACCAGCAAGACGATGGAGACAAGCGCAATAAAAGGAGCAGGAATGCTTCTTAGCTGGCTGCTTAGCTGGCTGCGACCAGGCGGCATGTGCGGTGGGAAGCTTACCAGCGCGTATTCCTGGTCGGGCTGATTGGCCTGCCAGTGCCACGGGGCGGACTGAGCCTCGCTGCTGGGTGAAGCCACCTGCGCGAGCCGTTGGCGCACTCGCTCCAGCGCCTGCGCTATCTCCTCATCATTCGGTGGATATGTGCGCTGGAGGTCTTCGATCAAGCGCAGGTCGGGTGTGGGTATGTCCGAGGGCCGCTTCGACCAAAGCTGCTCGGTGGCGAAATCGATCTGCTCATCAATCTCATCGGCGCTGAAAGGCGCTTCGTCGTAGGGATTCATGCGTTTTCAGTCCTTTCTAGCGCTCCCCATACAAGGCGCGCAAGGAACTGAGGGTTCGCGAAAGGAGCTGACGCACGGCATCTTCCCGTTTGCCAATCACCAGCCCGATCTGCGCGCAGCGCAAGCCAACCGAAAAGCGCAGATACAACACCTGCCGCTGGAGTGGCTCCAACTGCCCAAGCGCCGCGTTCAGCCTGCGGCGCTCCTCCTGCCGCAGCGTCTGCTGTTCCGGGGTGAGCATGGTATCTCCTTCCAGCAGCGGCGGCACATGTTCCAGTGTCACCGTCGGATGCCGGGCGGCGCGACGGAAATAGTCAACCAGCTTGTTATGCGCTACCTGGCGCAGCCAGGCAGTTTGCTCACCCGGCGGCAGGCTCAAAATGGGTTTCCACTCCAGCGCCGCCAGAAAGATTTCCAGCAGCAGGTCTTCCGCATCTTCCAGTGAAGCAGTATGCACGCGCAGGTAGGCAAAGATCAGCCCAGCCGTCCGCTCGTAGAGCGCGGCGGCTTGCGAATCTTCTGGGTCATTGGCGAAGGCTCGTCGTTGCATCCTGCCCCTCTCGCACCGGTTTTCGCGAAACGGCCATTTCGCTCTACTAAATCGTTGCTGAGCTAAAAACGTGACAAAAACGCCGGGGAGCGTTAGAGGATGAGCATGGCGTCGCCGAAGCTGAAGAAGCGATAGCGCCGAGCGATGGCTTCGGCGTAGGCGCGGCGAATGAGGTCAATGCCGGCAAAGGCGCTGACGAGCATCATCAGGCTGGAGCGCGGCAGGTGGAAATTGGTGATAAGGGCATCGACGTGATGGAACTGATAACCCGGTGTGATGAAGAGCGCGGTGCGCCCCTGGGATGGCTCGACCTGGGCGGCATCGGGCAGGCTTTCTAGCACGCGCACGCTGGTGGTGCCCACGGCGATGACGCGCCCGCCGCGTGCCCGGGCAGCGTTGATCTGCGCCGCCGCCTGCGCGTCCAGTTCAAACGCTTCGCTGTGCATCTTGTGGTCGCTGGGGTTTTCTTCTTCGACGGGCCGAAAGGTATCCAGGCCGACGTGCAGCAGCACATAGGCGGTTTCCACGCTCTGCGCGCGCAGCCGCTCCAGCAGATCGGTGGTGAAATGCAGCCCGGCGGTGGGCGCGGCGGCTGAGCCTGGCTCGCGCGAGTAGACCGTCTGATAGCGCTCGCTGTCTTCCAGCTTCGCGTGGATATAGGGCGGCAAGGGCATCGTACCCAACTGCGCCAGCACGCCATCCACCGGCTCGCCGGAGGCCGGCGGCAGAAAGCGCAGGATGCGCCCTCCGGCTTCGGTGCGCGCCACGACGGTGGCCGAAAGCGTGCTTGCGCCTTGCTCGAAGCGGAGTTCCTGGCCTTCGCGGATGCGCCGCCCGGGCCGCACCAGCGCTTCCCAATGGTCTGGCCCCAGGTCGGGGCGACGCGCCAGCAGCAGCGCTTCGACAACACCGCCGCTGTCGGCTTTGCGTCCGGCCAGACGCGCCGGGATGACGCGGCTGCGGTTGGCGACGAGCAGGTCTCCGGGGCGCAGGTATTCGCCGATGTCGCGGAACTGGCGGTGCGCCAGTTCGCCTGTGGCGCGGTTGACCACCAGCAGCCGCGAAGCGTCGCGTGGTTCGATGGGCGTCTGGGCAATCAGTTCGGGTGGTAGGTCGTAATCAAAGTCGCTGGTTCGCATAGCACTGTATTGTATCACCTGCTCAGCGACTCTGGCTGACAACGATGCGGCTCTGGCCTGCGCAACATTACCCATCTTATCTATCCCCTCTGCGCTTTTCTGTTGAACATCCCGCCTGGGGCAACATACAGCATCCTGCGGATGACCGTTTGCCGCTTCTTGGGTAATTTCTTGATAGGTCTATTGATTAGCCGGGCGTGGCTACTCTCGCCTGGCGGCTATGAAAAGCAAAAGATTGGAATGATGCTCTATGGAAAACAAAGAATGGAATATGTATCAGGAAACACATACCGCTTCCCTCTCTTCAGATGATGCCTATGCTGCCACGCCTGCGGAGGTTCAGCCAACCTCAGGCGAGCGGATGAGCCTGTCGCTGCTGCGCAGGCGAGTTCGCGCCGGGTGGTATGAAGATGACTTGCACTCTCAGACGGGCCTGCGCCTGCTCTTTCTGCGCTGGCTTGTGCGGGAGGGCCTGCTGAGCGAGTGGAGCGAGGCAGAGGAGTAGCCAACACAGGAGTGGTTGCCATTTGCCCGGCTTTGCGCTATGCTAGGGGCATCCAGCAGAGTTTGTTCTCCCTCATCTGGAATCTCTATGGGCCTGGAGCGCGATCTGTTTATCGATATTGACCGTCAGCCGGGGCGCGAGCGTCCCCGGCCCTCTGACGTGCCTGCCCCGGAGGACAGCATCGGCCCACTCTGGCCGCATGTACCGGATGCCGCCGAGCAGAAAAAAACGCGGCCTGCTGCGCCATCGCCTGCTGCCGACGCGGCGAATCTGGCTATCCTGCCGACGATGCCGCTGGACCCCGATCTGGTGGAGAGCCTGGCATCGCTGGCCCCTTCATCCACGGCATCGCGGCCCCTTTCTCTGGCTGAAGCGCTGGCCGCCATGCAAACATCTCCGTTGACGCATTCGGTGACCAGGCCGGTTGCCCCCGAAGAGCCAGCCGAGCCGCCCACTGCTGATGAATCGCCGACCCCAGCGGAGCCGCTGCCCGGCGAGCCGCCTCTTGCTGACATCCTGCGCATTCGCGTGCCCGAAGCCGAGCCGCTGGCGCTGCCACCCACGCCCTGCCCGGATACGCCAGATGACACTTACCTGGAACGCAGCTATGATCTGGCGCAGCCAGCCGTGATCACGCTGTACGAGCGCACGGTCGTGCCGCAGTGGTCGGCCCCGTTCGGCAATCTGCTGTTGAACGTCTTCCAGGGGTACGCGCGGCAGCCAGGCTGGCAGGTGATCGATGTGGGCTGTGGCCTGGGCTATCCCACGCTGGACCTGGCGCAGCAGTCAGGGCCGGATGTGGATGTGGCCGGAATCGATGTCTGGGGCGCGGGCATCGAGCACGCGCGTGCCAGAGCCGAAGAACTGCGCCTGAACAACGTGGCGTTTCTGGTGGCCGACGTGGCCGCCTGCGATCTGCCCGACCAGTCTTTTGATGTCGCCACCTGCAATCTGGGCCTGACCGCCTTTGCCCAGCCCGACGCGGCGCTGCGCGGGATTGCGCGGCTGCTTCAGCCAAACGGCGCGCTGATTCTGACGACCAGCCTGAAGGGCACGATGCAGGCGCTTTTCGAGACCTATCGCGCGGTGCTGAACGATCTGGGCCTGCTCGACCTCAGTTGGGATGTGGAACGGCTGATGCATATGCAGCCCACGCCTGAGCGCGTGGAAGCGCTGCTGGATATGGCAGGCTTTACCATCGATCACACGTTCAGCGATGAATTTGCGCTGGAGTTCCCCGATGGCAGCACGTTCTTGCGCTCGCCCATGGTAGGGCTGAGTTTTCTGCAAAGCTGGCGCGCTATCATCAAAGATATGTCGCTGCTGCGGGTGGTCTTCAATGAGATCGAGCGCCGCCTGAACGCCCGCGCCGCCGTCCGAGGCCGCCTGGATGTGATGACGCCGATGCTCTGCGTGGCCGCGCGCCGTCGCGCGCTGATGTAGCCCACGCGCCGCGCTACCTGGAAACCCTGGCCCAGAAAGAATAGATTATAGGGAAGTTTTGCTGTGGGAGGCAATCAAACGAAGCCTATGAACGCTGCGTCTATCTTTTGCGCGACCTGTGGGGCTGCCAATTCGCCGGATGCGCCGACCTGCTTTGCCTGTGGCAATCCTCCCCTGGCTGCGGCTATTTCGGCAGCGGGCAGCACGGCCCCTGCTGCTGCGCTTGCCTCTCGCCCGTTATTAAAGCAGCGCTATCACCTGCTGGCCGAAATTGGCAAGGGCGGCTTTGGCGCAGTCTATCAGGCGGAGGATACCGAACTGGGCAATCGCAAGGTGGCTGTGAAGGAGATGAGCCAGCGCGGCCTGACGCCAGAAGAAGAGCAAGAGGCGACGCGGGCATTTCGCAACGAGGCGCTGCTGCTGGCGGGGCTGACGCATCCCAACCTGCCGCGCATCTACGAGCAGTTCAGCGAGGATGGGCGCTGGTATCTGGTGATGGATTTCATCGAGGGCGAAACGTTGGAGGACCGCTTGAGCCACGCGCCGGGCGGGCGCTTGCCGCTGCCGGAGGTGCTGCGCATGGGTGTGCAACTTTGCACCGTGCTGGATTACCTGCACACGCGCCAGCCGCCGATTATCTTTCGCGACCTCAAGCCCGCTAATATCATGGTGACGCCTGGCGGAGATATTTATCTGATCGATTTTGGCATTGCGCGCCACTTCAAGCCCGGCCAGACCAGAGATACTGTAGCGTTTGGCTCGGCGGGTTATGCCGCGCCGGAGCAGTACGGCAAGGCGCAGACGACCACGCAGTCTGATATCTACAGCCTGGGGGCGACGCTGCACCACTTGCTCAGCGGCCATGACCCATCCGATAGCCCGTTTCTTTTTGCGCCGCTGCATCTGGCCGCGCCCGATGGTCTGGAGGCGCTGATTATGCGGATGCTAGAGACAGACCCGGCGAGGCGGCCTGCCAGCATGGCGCTGGTCAAGCGCGACCTGGAGCAGATGGCCGATGAACTGGCGACGGGGCGCAGGCAGCCGAGGCCATCTGCCGCGCCTGCGCATGTCGCGGCAAATCATCCGAACGCGCCGCTGCTGGTCTATCGCGGCCATACAGATTGTGTGAACAGCGTGGCCTGGTCGCCGGATGGGAAACTGCTTGCCTCGGGTGGGAATGATCGCGATATTCAGATATGGGAGAGCGATTCTGGAGACAACCTGTGGACGCTGCCCGCAATGAATTGGGTGCACGCGCTGGCCTGGTCGCCCGATGGCGAAGAACTGGCCTGGGTCAGCAAAGGAAAAACGCCGCATATCTGGAATACGGATACAGGCAATTTCCGCGAATTATTGCTTCGTCGCCTGGGTTTCTTTCATGACTTTCTGACGCTGGCCTGGTCGCCGGATGGGTCGTGTTTGGCGGCTGGCGGCATGGGGAAAACGGTTGAAATCTGGGAGGCAAAGACGGGTAAGCACTTACTGGCCTATGATGGTCATAAAGGCTTCCTGGAGGGGTCAGCAGTCTATGCCATTGCCTGGTCGCCCAATGGAGAATGGATGGCTTCGGCCAGCGCGGATGGTATGGTACAGGTCTGGGATGTGACCTCGGCTGAACTGCGCTCTGTCTATCGCGGCGGCATGTTAGGGCATCGGGGAGGCGTTACCTGGTCGCCGGACGGGAAACGCATTGCCTCGGCGGGCGCGCAGGCTACCGTCCCCATCTGGTCTGCGGCTACCGGACGACAAAATATGATCTTGAGCGGGCATACCGGAACAGTAAATGCGGTGGCCTGGTCGCCCGATGGCAAGCACCTGGCTTCGGGGGGCAGTGGTCAAACGGTGCGGGTCTGGGGGGCTGTGACGGGTCACGAACTGCACGTCTTGTACCCGCATAACGGTGAGATCACAGCGGTGGCCTGGTCGCCCGATGGAAAGTATCTGGCTTCGGCTGGCGAAGGCCATGCCGTACATATCTGGCAGGTAGGATAGGCCAAAGGTGATACGATAACGTTATGTATCTGCAACGCTTGCGTTTAACGAACTTTCGCAATTATGAAGCGCTGGATTTGACGCTGAAGCCCGGCCTGTCGATCTTTCAGGGGCGCAACGCGCAGGGCAAGTCGAATCTGATGGAAAGCATCGCGCTGATTGCCACCAGCCGCTCGTTTCGAGCGGGCGGCGAACGCGAAACGGTGCGCTGGGGCGCGCCAGGCCATTTTGCGCGCGTGGATGCGCAGCTTGCCCGCCGCGCCGGGCCGCTGGGCGTGGAGATTGTGATTGCCGACCCGAAGCCGCTCGCGCCAGGGGCAACGCGGCGCTCGGATGATTCGGGGGCGTTTCAGCCGCCGCCCGCGCTGCGCAAGCGCATCAAGATCAACGGGACGCCGCGCCGGGCGATGGACCTGCTGGGGCAGGTGAACGTAGTGCTTTTCGCGCCGCCCGACCTCGATCTGGTGATCGGCACGCCGCAGTATCGGCGGCACTATCTGGATGTGACGCTCTGCCAGGTGAACAGCCGCTATTGTCACGCGCTCGGCCAGTTTCAGAAGGTGCAGGCGCAGCGAGCCGCGCTGCTGCGGCGCATCCGCGACAACCAGGAAGACCCGCGCTCTCTGTCCTTTTGGGACGAGCAGTTTGTGACGCTGGGCAGCACGCTGATGCTGGAACGCGCCCGGCTGATCGAGCGCGTGAACGCTAGAGCGCGCCGCCTCTATGAGCAGATAAGCGGCGGCGCGGAAGATTTAGAGGTGGTCTATCGCCCGTCCTTTGCGGGCGCGGTTGCGCCAGCACCCGCCGCTGTTGGCGCGGCGACGGACACCACCGCCGTGGGCCTGACCAGCGCGTTTCGCGCCGAACTGACCGCCCTGCGCAGGCGCGAAATCCACGCGGGCGTCAATTTGCTGGGGCCGCACCGCGATGATGTGGCCTTTTTGAGCCAGCAGATGGACCTGGCCGTCTATGGCTCGCGCGGGCAGCAGCGCAGCGCGGCGCTGGCGGTGAAGCTGGCCGAACTCGCCTTCCTGCAAGCCGAAACGAACGAGCAGCCCATCCTCTTGCTGGATGATGTGCTCAGCGAACTGGATGAGGAGCGGCGCGGCTATCTGCTGGCTATCGTGCGCGGCATGGAACAGGTGCTGCTCACCACCACCGATCATGCCTTCCTCCCCGCTGATCTGCTGGCCGACGCCGCGTGCTATACCGTTGTGGCGGGCACGATTCAAGAGACGAGCGAGTAAATCCCCTTCATAGTGTGAGCTAGTTCACGCTCTGGCGGGAACTCCGGGCGAGTCGGCGCAGTCTTTCTTAGTGTTCCGGTTGTTGCAACCGGACGCAGGGGAAAGATTGATGACCTCTGAAGCGTCAATGACTCATAAGGAGAATCTTCCATGCCTCGAACTACTGATATGCCCTGGCGTGCCCGCTGGAACATCCCGGGTATCGGGCTGCTGTGCTTGCTGCTGCTTGTCCTGGCGGCCTGCGCTCCCAATTCGCCGGGAGCGTCGACGTTTCCCAAGAACAAGCTAAGCTTGCTGCGCGTGCCCACGTCCTACGCGCTGCCCGGCCAGATTGTGCGCGGGCCGGATGGCAACCTCTGGTTTCCGGCGATTGCCTATGCCAACTTTGCCACGACCCAGCCCAGCGGCGCGGTTGGCCGCCTGACCACTGCCGGGCAATTTCATTTCTTCACGCTGCCTGACCTCAACAGCTATCCGACAGCGCTGACTTTTGCCAGCGATGGCAGCATCTGGTTTGTCGCGTTCCAGGGCAACGGGCAAAAGGCTGCCCTCGGCGACACCGCGCCAAGCTTTACCGGCGGGTTCTTTGAGATCGGGCACATGACCCCCGACGGCCAGTTTCATCTGTTCAGGCTGCCTTCATCCGATGCGTCTGTCAAAAGCATCGCGGCAGGGCCAGATGGCAACCTCTGGTTCACCGAAAACGTGAATGCGGACAGGACATCCAGCCCATACATTGGCCGCATGACTCCGGCTGGCGTATTCAGCAGCTTTCCAGTCACCGTGCCTTTCCCTTATGGCTATCTGGACCAGATCATTGCCGGGCCGGATGGTAATCTCTGGTTCTCTGTGGAAGAGGGCGACGCGAGCTATAACGCGCTGGGGGCAATTGGCACGATTACGCCGCAGGGCGCGATCAGCCTGGTGCAACTGGGCAAGTTTACTGTGCCGCTGGATATGGCTGTAGGGCCAGACCATAACATCTGGTTCACGACATTTTATGAGGTGGGTCGCGTGACGCCGGAGGGGCAGGTGCATCTGTTTAACCCCGACCCCAAGGCCAGCCAGAACAACCGTGTCATCCTGGGCGGCATCGCCAGCGGGCCGGATGGCAATCTCTGGTTCGCTACCGAGAATGTGGCCGTGGGACGCATTACCACCGCTGGCGCGGCGACGTTCTATGCGTTCCCGGACAATACCTACTTCGATGAAGGCTCAAGCTCGCTGACGCTGGGGCAGTTGAAAGGAATTGTGACGGGCGCGGATGGCGCGCTCTGGCTGACCGATGGCGGGCAGATTGGGCACTTTGTCTAGGCCAGGTGATCTGGAGCAAGCATGAGTCATCCCGAATTTTTGGGGACCAAGCCCAGCGCGGCGTCAGATTTCGTAGCGCCGCCTTCCAGGCGGCCAAGCGCTGCGCTTGCGCGAACGCTGCTCCTCCTTGCATTCCGTCTCAATGGGCCACCGTTGGGCCGCCTGGAAGGTGGCGCTACGAAAGCGACCGTTCCACTCACCAGCTTTCCCAAAATTCGGGATGACTCATGTTTGCATCCAATCGATGTGGCGCGCTTATGGCTGCTCCATGGTGCGATAGAGGTGGAGCGCCTCGGTCAGCCGTCGGAGCGCTTCGGGGGTATACGGCTCGCATTGAAACATGATGTGCGGCACGCCCAGTTCCGCGTAGCCGCGTATGGCTGCGGCGATCTCCTGCACCGTCCCCGTCAGGGGTTTGTCGAAGAAGCTCGGCTGCTTTGGTTGGAGATCGGGGAACCAGAGGCCGATGAACGCCGTGATACCAATCGTCGCCGGGTCGCGCCCGACCTCGCGGCACGCGGCTTCGAGCCTGGCGAGCGGCTCGGCCATCGTGTCCGGTGTGCCCATATAGCCGGTGTTCCAGAGGTCGGCATACTGGGCGGCCAGCCTGAGCATGCGCGGCCCTTCGCTGCCCACCATGAGCGGCGGCCCCTCTGCCCGTGGACCGCGCGGCGCGATGTCGCAGTTGCGCGCTTGATAATACGTCCCCTCGAAATCGATATGCCCTTCACGCAGCAGGGGCTTGAGGATTTGCAAGGCTTCTGCGAAGCGGTCCACGCGATGATCGAAGGGCAGCCCGAACGCCTGATACTCCGGCTCGTTCCAGCCCGCCCCGACCCCCAGAATCAAGCGCCCGTGACTCACCTCATCGAGGGTCGTCGCCATTTTCGCCAGGATCGCCGGATGGCGGAAGGAATTGCACAGCACCAGCGGGCCGATCTCCACACGCCGGGTCGCTTCGGCCAGCGCCGAGAGCATGGTCCAGCATTCCCAAATGCCACGCGTTGGCTCTCCAGGGTTGCGATACAAAAGGTGGTCCGCGAGCCAGAGGCTATCGAAGCCATCTGCTTCCGCCTGCTGCGCGACGGCGCGAATCGAATCATACGACCGCGTGCGGTTGTGTTCGCGGTCGTTCGCTATGTAGACCAGCAGCCCAATCTTCACGACTTGCCCTCAGCTTTCTTCGGCATACGCGCTGCTCCCGAGCCGGAGCCTTCGCGCGGGGTATTCATGCGTGCTCTCCTCGGTTCATAGGAACGGCAAGGGAGTGATCATCCCCCGGCTGAAGTATACCCTGGAAACAGGAAAGAATCGGTCCTGATTGATCGTGTTTTATGCCTGGCCTGCTCCCCACACCTGCACGGTGTCGTCATCGCCGCCGCTGGCGATGCGCCTGCCATCGGGCGACCAGGCCACGGCATTGACATAGAACATATGGCCGGTATAGGTGAAGACAAAGCCATTGCCGCTGGCGTACCACACCTGCACGGTGCTGTCGCCGCTGCCAGAGGCCAGGCGCGTGCCATCGGGCGACCAGGCCACCGCCGTCACCGTCTTGGAATGGCCGCGATAGGTGACCACATGGCCGCCGGTGGTTGCATCCCAAATCTGCACGGTGTCATCATCGCCGCCGCTGGCGATGCGTGTACCGTCAGGCGACCAGGCCACCGTTTCCACATTGTCAGGATAATGGCCGCGATAGCTGAAAATCTGGCTGCCGCTGTTGGGGTTCCAGACCCCGACAGTGCCATCCTCGCTGCCGGAGGCAACATACCTGCCATCAGGCGACCAGGATATGGCCGTCACGGGCCTGGTATGGTTGCAGATGACCACATGGCCGCCGGTGGCGGCGTCCCAGACCCGCATAATGTCGTTGGCGTCGCCGGAGGCAATGCGCGTGCCGTCAGGCGACCAGGCCACCGCCCACACAGGCGTCGAAGCACCGGGAAAGGTGAGGATATGGCTGCCATCGGCGGCATTCCAGACCTGCACCGTGCCATCAGAACTGCCAGAGGCAATGCGCGTACCGTCGGGCGACCAGGCCAAGGCATTCACGGCGTCGGTATGGCCGCGATAGGTCAGGCGGGGCTTGCCGGTGCTGGAGTCCCACACCTGGACGGTGCCATCTTTGCTGCCGGAGGCGATGTATTTGCCATCGGGCGACCAGGCTATCGCCGTCACTGACTTGGAATGGCCGCGATAGGTGACGAGCGTCTTGCCCAGCGCGATAGGGGTCGGGCTTGCCGCCAGCGTAGGGGTCGCGATGGGCGTGGATGGGCGACCTGAGAACAGCTTCAGAGGATTATGGCCCGGCGCGACCACTACCGCCGCGCTGCCTGCCGCTGCCACCAGCACCACCAGCACAATCAGGATGATCTTGCCTGCCAGGCTGCCCAACAGCTTATTCCCGGAGCGGCGCTGAGCGCTCTTGCTGGCCGACTTTCCGGCCCCGTCACCAGATGAGGGCAGCGGCTCACCTGGCAGGGTAGGCGTCTCTGCCTGCGCGTCTGCCGGAGCATCAGGGGCGGCAGGAGCAGCGGGCACATCCAGTTCTGGCGCTGATGGGGTTGGGCTGGTTTCGGCGGATGGCGTGTCGCTGGCGTCTGGCTGCTGTGCTGGCTGCATGTGTATCCTCCCCTGCGCTTGTCGATTTTCCCCGTCCTGTGTACAGAACCGCCAGACGACTGCATCTGGACCAGTTACGCGCTATTATACTCTCTTGGAGAAAACCGTCAATGCGCGGGAAGGAGAAGGCACCCAGTCTTGCCCCTTGACAAAGCGAGCAAGAATCGTTTATACTTGTTGCGAGCAACCGCTCATTGCGGCGCATTATGTGATGCGCCTTGCACTTTGACAGCGTGAAACGGTACCGTGTGACACCGCCAGTTTATACCACTGGCGGCATCACTCACCCCACCTCTGGCATGCCCAGGGAATGGGGCTGAGGGCATTCTATCATTCGATAGGATGAATCCACCTCTCAGCGGCCATCTCCCAACGGCGGGGCGAACCCCAGATAGCTCTCTGGGGCACAGCCGCTTCCCGGCGCGGAGCGGCAGCGGCGGCATATGCTGCTGCTGTCGCTCGCAGCGCTGGCAAGCCTCTCCCGTTCGGCGCAGGGGATGGCCGTTTCGTCTGTGCTTGCCCAGGACGAAAGGAGAGGACGTGTATGCTCGTCGCCAATACGCAGTTCATCAATTTCTGGCTGACTCCCTGGTCGGACACATTCCGCGCCGCCTGCCTCTGGTTCACGCCAGAGACACAGCCGTTGCGGGGGCGCTCGCCCGATTCGGTGGCCCCTGATTGCCTGCGCCCGCTGCTGCTTCAGCGCTGGGTGGGGCAGGCCATTGGCGCGCGGCTGGCGGCCAACCCCGACACCAGCGATTATCGCTATGAGCGGGAATCTGAACCCTGTTGGGAAGCGGCGGCCTGGGCCAGCTATGACCGGCGCTTGCTGCGTCTGCTGCGCGAGGAGCGGCTGTTGTGGCTGTTCTGGTTGGAGGTGGAACGCTTGCTGCGCATTGCCCAGGAGCATCCCAGCCTGGTGGGCGGCCTGGACTGGACGGGCGCGGCGCTGTGCGCGTCGGAACATATTGCCCAGGTCTATGGCGAACTGAAGCGCCGCCACAAGGCGATGCGGGCGCGGGCCATCTTACGCGAGGAACTGCGCTGCTTCGTGGCATGGCAAGCGTGCAGCGCCCTGCTGCTGTAATCAGCGCGGGGCGTCCTGTTGCGCGTGCCGCGCCGCTTCCCCATCGCCTGCGGGGTGTGGGGCAAACGACTCGCTGTAGCCTCCGCTGCCCAGGGGTGAACCGTTACATAGCCCTGGGTGCTGCTCCTTGATCTCCCGCGCAGGAGAACAAATGTGCTAGTATAGAAAAAGAGTTCGTCGCGCCTCCTGATGGTGAGGAGGAAAATCCTTCCCGAGAAGAAAGGGTGGCAAGCCGCTATGCCTCTTGAAGCAGAGAGCCTTGTTTCGCGCGAGCCTGCGCCGGAGCCGAGCCTATTTCACGCGCTTGGCGGGCGCGAGGGGTGTCATCGCCTCGCCAGAGCCTTTTATACCCATGTCCCCCAGGACCCCGTGCTGCGCCCGCTCTATCCTCCCCACATCACCAACTGCCAGCCGCACGCCCTGGCGGCATTTCTCATCCAATTCCTGGGTGGCCCCTACGACTATGGAGATCGCCGCTGGTTTGGGAGCTTGCGCGCAGCGCATCAGCGCTTCGCCATCGGACCCCAGGAGCGGGCGGCATGGCTCGCCACCATGTTTCAGGCCATCGACGATATCCAGACCCAGGAACCGGCGCGCAGCGCGTTACGCTGGCTCTTCACCCAGGCTTCCGCGTATCTCATCAATCAACCCCAAAAACCAGCGAACGCTGCTGCCCTTCCAGCCGCCCCGCTGCAAGCAGCGCAGCAGGAATCGGAGGGGTCACTGCTCCAGAAGGACATCGCGTTTCGGTGGGAAGCGCACCAGATGCTGGAACAGGTGATGGCCGCCATTCACCACCAGGAGGCCGATCAAGCGCTGCGCTTGCTGGAAAGCAGCGTGCTGCAAGACCACTTCCGGCGCGAGCGCGCCGCCTGGTTAAATCCCCTGGCGCTCCTGAGCAAGAGCAAGCGGCCAATCCTGCTCGACTATGTGGAACACCAGCTTCATCGTGATCCCGCGCTCGTCGCTGAACGCTACATGGGAGATCGGACGCTTTTGCATGAGGTCGCGTTCCAGGGCAATGTTCGCATCGTTGCCGCGCTCTTGCGCCTGGGCGCGGACCCCAATGCCAGCGATGAGTACGGGCAGACGCCCCTCTATTGGGTCAGCAATGCTTATCCCTACGATGGCGCTGCCAGGGCAGCGATAGTCTCCACTCTGGCGCAAGCAGGTGCTAACGTTCATGCGCGCGAACGGGTGAAAGGCTGCTCGGCGTTGCATGTGGCCGCGCGTCGAGGCAATGTGCTGGTGGCCCAGGCGTTACTCAGGTGCGGGGCAGATATTGAGGCGCGCGACAAGTCTGGCGATACGCCGCTGCATCGGGCTGTGAAGTGTCGGCAGGCAGAGATGGTGGCCTTCTTGCTCGCCAGCGGAGCAGATGCGCAGGCAAAAAGCAAGAGCGGGCAGACGCCGCAGCAGATGGCACGCGGGGAGCGTATTCAACAGGCGTTGCAAACTGGCAGCGGAGAAGCGCGCGGGCAACAAGGGACGTGAGCGCGCTCGTATCCATCGCTCAGCCTGCGATGAAGGCGTGGCCCTGCGCGGTGACGGCCAGGACGGCGTATTCTCCGCCTTCGGTGCGCTGGAGATAGCCCGCGTCGAGCAACGCCTGGATGGCTTTTTCGATGCGCGAGGTGCTGAGCGTGGCGAGCCGTCCGTAATAGGCCGAATGCTTGCCAGAGGGCGGCGCGGCAATGGAGCCGGTGAGGGTGCGCGCCAGGCCGGTTTTGCCCGCGCCAAAGGGTAGGCTGAGCAGGCAGAGCACAATGGTCTGCTCGATGGCGTCCAGATCGGCGTCGTCGCCAGCGCGCTGGCGGCGCGCGGCGGCTTTGCCGGTCCAGCCGGGGCGGGTGGACGGATGCGCCGGGGCGCAGCGGTCGCAGATGCCGCAGGCGTGGCTGAGCGATTCGGCGAAGTGGCGCGCAATCGTCTTGTGGCGGCATTTGGTGCTGCGCGCGTAGCTGGCAAGGCGCTCGATCTGCGCCTCGCGCTGCTCCTGGAGTGTATCCAGCAGGTCTTGCAGGCGCTGCTGGGCGTCGGGTGGCGCGGGCAGCAGTTCCACCAACATCTGGCGCTGCGCGGCGCGATAGTCGATCAGGCTCGCATCGCGCCAGGCCAGCAGCCGATCTTCCAGTTCGCCGGGGCGCTGGCCCATCTGCGCGGCCAGCGCCAGCAGATCGATGCTCGTCGGCTGCTGCGAAAGCAAGTCTGCCGCCTTGAGGAAGGCAGCCAGATCGGCGGGCGGCTGGCTCGCACCCGCGCCGTGCCAGGTGACGGAGGCGGCGCGCGGCGCGTCGAAGTGGCGGGTGAGCAGGCCCCCGCGTTCCAGCAGGCTGATGCCCACGCGCACCATCGTTTCGCTGGCCTCGCGCTCGTTGGCTTGCATCAGCGTGTTGACGGCGCGCTCCAGTTCCGCCGAGGCCACCAGCCCCAGCTTATTGTTTTTCCCAAGCTGGCGCTGGATTTCGCCGTAGACGGCGCGCAGGAAGGGCAGATCAAGCGCGTCCTGGCGCAGCCAGCGGCTCAACTGGCTTTTGTCGGCGCTGGAATAGAAGAGGATGCAGCGGGCCGGGCGGCCATCGCGTCCGGCGCGGCCCGATTCCTGGCAGTAGGCTTCCAGCGAGTTGGGCAGGTTGTAATGCACGATGAAGCGCACGTCGGCTTTGTCGATGCCCATGCCAAAGGCGACGGTGGCGACGATGACGCGCGTCTGCCCGCTCATAAAGGCATTCTGCGCCTGGGTGCGCTCGTCGTTGCTCATGCCCGCGTGGTAGTGCGCGGCCTTGACGCGCTGCTGGCGTAAGAAATGGGCCAGCTTTTCGCAGTTTTCGCGCGAGCGCGCATAAACGATGCCCGGCCCGGCGGTTTCAGCGCAAAGCGCGGCCAGGGCCCGCAGCTTATCTTCCTGACTGGAGACGTGCTCGACCTCATAGCGCAGGTTGGGCCGGAAGACGCCCGTGGTGACGACGCGCAGTTTTCGCCCCAGCGCGCCGCCAATTTCTTCGCGCATGGGCAGTGTCGCGGTGGCCGTCAGCGCCAGGATGGGCGGCGCTTCGCCCATGGAGCGCAGGGCTTTGGGGATGAAGAGATAGTCGGGGCGGAAGTCGTGGCCCCACTGCGAAATGCAGTGCGCTTCGTCGATGACAAAGAGCGAGACCCGCGCCCGCCGCAGGGCGTGGATGAAGCCGGGCTGGCGCAGGCGTTCGGGCGCGACATAGACCAGCTTGAGGCGTCCTTCGGCCAGTTCGCGCAAGCGGCGCTCTTGCTCTGCCGTGTCTAGTTCGCTGTTGATAAACGCGGTGCGGGCGCGCATGCTCTCGGGAAGGTTCTGCACCTGGTCGCGCATCAGGGCGATGAGCGGCGAAATCAGCACCGTCGCGCCGGGCAGCAGCATGGCGGGCAACTGATAGCACAGCGATTTGCCCGCGCCGGTAGGCATCAGCGCCAGCGTGTCTTCGCCCGCCAGCGCCGCCTGAATGACCTCGATTTGCCCTGGCCGGAAGCTTTCATAGCCGAAGTGATCGCGCAGCGCCTCTAGCAGTTCGGGCGGCGCGTCGGTGGCAAGCGCCTCTGGCGCGGCTGGCTCGGCAGCGTCCTCTTCTTCCTCCTCTGGCCGCAGGATGGTAACCGACGCGCCGGTTTTCAGCGTGGCTTTGGGCTGCTTGGGCGCGGCGCGCTGCATCTCACCCTGCCGCGCCAGGTCCAGGCGCTCGGCCAACCGCTGATCTTCGCGCCGGGCAAGGGCGTCCAGCCGGGCATCCAGGTCGGCCAGCCAGTCTTCGTCGCCCAGGCGCTGGGCAATCTCGCGGGTGGCGCGCAGCACCCAGCGCGAGGGGTGATCGCCATAGGCGGCAAAAATCTCAGCCGTTTCGTGGCGCGCCGCCTCTTCGTCGCCGATGGCGGCATGATAGCCCGCCATGCCCAGCAGGCCGCTGGTGCTGGTGGAGGAGCGCCTCAGAATCTCAGCGTAGGCGTCGCGGGCGGCGTCGAGATTGTTGCAGGCCAGCGCGACATCGCCGATGATGTTCCAGGCGGTGATTTGCTCGCTGTGCGTTTCGCGCAGCCGCTGGCAGAGTGCTGTCGCCTCAGCTTGTTGGCCGAGAGTCAATAGAACCTGAGCATAGAGGCGATAGCCCATAACCGCATCGCTTTTGGCGAGCCGCGCCTCCAGAATGGCGCGCGCTTGCTCGACCTGGCCCAGTTCCAGGCAGGCTTCGGCGCACTGGTCGGCCAGGGTGACGTTATCATAGGCGGCCAGGCAGGCGCTTTCCAGCGCAAGCCGCGCTTCTTCGGGTTGGCCGCGCCGAAAGAGGGCGCGGGCCAGCGCCAGGCAGAGATCGACGGGGAGATCATCGAAGGCAAGGCCGCTGAGGTCGAGGGGAACGTCGGCAGGCTCTTCCTGTGGTTCTTCCTGCGCCTCTAACATCTCTGCGGCGTCTACGTCGGCGTCCGTCTCGGCGGTCCTTGCTCCATCTGCCATAACAGCGTCTACCCTCACATGCACAAGAACATACTTTCAAGAGGCTACAGAAATATTGTAGCACGTCCGGCAAGAGGCTCTTTTTCAGCACGCGCCGCAATGAGGACCAAATTCGACCGCTTTTTGTGCGAGACTCTCCATAGAGCATGTCTTGTTGCGAACGATGAAAAGGAGTTTTCCATGACCGCGCAGCCTTTTAAGACCCTCGTCCTCGATCTCTTGCAGCAGCACCAGCGCGATGAAGCCGCTTTTTTGCAGGAACTGAGCGAGACCGAACGAACTGCCATCGGGACGCCCGACCTCTGGTCCGCCAAAGATCACATGGTGCATCGGACGTTCTGGCACCAGAACCTCATCCGGGAGGTGACGACCACCTTGCAGCAGCGGGAGGTCCCGCCGAGCGAAGAAGACGACGACCAGGTCAACGCGCGGGCGTTCGAGGCGCACAGGCTTCAGCCCTGGTCAGAGATTCACGCGGAATCGGAGCGGGTCTCTGCCGAACTCATTGCATTGGCGGAGCGCCTGAGCGAGGACGATTTGACGGACCCGCAGCGCTTTGCTGCGATTACCGGCGGAAGGCCGCTGTATACCACCTTTCTGGGTCCGTGTTACGAGCACGACCAGGAGCATCTCGTACAGTATTATTCCGACCGTCACGACCTGGCGCGGGCGATTCAGCTTCGTGAACGCTGCGCCAGCCGCGTCCTTCAGGCGGAGGTGCCAGCATGGGTGAAAGGGTCGTTCCTCTATAATCTGGCCTGCTTTTACGCGCAGCAGCGTCAGCTAGAGCAAGCGGCTGCGCGCCTCCAGGAAGCGGTGACCTTCGCGCCTGATCTCCAGAAGCGGGCAAAGAGTGACCCTGACCTGGCGGCGCTGCGCGATCAGTTGGCTTGAGCACCCTTGTCAATCCACGCTGCTGTGGGTCGCTGCTGTATGGGCTGAACCGATGGCAATCCCCCGCTTTCTGTGGTATATTTACTTCCATAGAGAAAGTGAGGGACCCATGAAAGTAGAAATCTGGTCGGATGTGGTCTGCCCCTGGTGCTATATTGGCAAGCGCCGCTTCGAGTCGGCGCTGGCGCAGTTCGAGCACCGAGATCAGGTGGAGGTGGTCTGGCGCAGCTTTCAGCTTGACCCGCAGGCTCCCCAGCATGGCGAACAAAAGACGGTGGACATGCTGGCAGAGAAATATGGCGTGAGCGCGGCGCAGGCCATGAAGATGCAGGAGCGCGTGAGCACGCTGGCCGCAGAGGAAGGTCTGGAGTATCACCTGGACCAGACCCGCCATGAAAACACCTTCGATGCCCATCGTCTGATTCACCTGGCTGCCACGCATGGCCTTCAGGCGGAGGCTGAGGAGCGCTTTTTCCACGCCCATTTTACCGAGGGCAAAGCGCTGGGCAACAACGAGGCGCTGACGCAGCTTGCCGCCGAGATCGGCGTCCCTGAAGATGAGGCCCGCGCCACGCTCGACAGCGACGCCTATGCCGACGCGGTGCGCGCAGACATCCGCAGGGCGCGTGCCTTTGGCGTTCAAGGGGTGCCGTTCTTTGCCATCGATGAAAAGTACGGCGTATCGGGCGCGCAGCCAGCCGAACTGCTGAAAGATGTGCTGGAACAAGCCTGGACCGACGCGCATCCGCTCATCAAGGTCGGCGGCACGTCAGAGGATGACGCCAACGCCTGCGAGGGCGATAACTGCGCTATTTGAGGCATCAAAGAGGAAGGCGTGTACATAGGTCGCGCCATTCCTCCGGTTGGCTGGCTTCCCAAACCAGCAGTATCTCGTCAATCGCGCGACCAATAGCAAGCGATTGGGCGATCAAGAGCACACCAGGACAAGGGACGCCTCCAGCAAGAAATGCTTCAAAATGGGCGGGCATTGTTCTGACATCATGGCAGACACAGCGCCGGGGGTATACATTGTGCAGCGCTTCTCCTTGGCTGTGGCATCGAGTCTTGTTAAGGAGGAGCGCTGGAATGGCAACTTATGTCTCTTTGGTCAAGTGGACCGATCAAGGCATCAAGCAGGCTCATGACCTGGTGCAGCGTGCCCAACAGTTTCGCGCGGATTGCGAGCGGCGCGGCATCAAGATGCTGAGCCTCCATTCGACCCAGGGAAGCTGCGACGCGGTGATCGTCTTCGAGGCTCCCGATGAGCAAATGATGATGGCAAGCTTGCTCGCGCTGGAGAGCCTGGGCAATGTGCGCACCGAAACGCTGCGCGCGTTCAACGAGATGGAAATGCTGTCCATTTTGCAGAAGATGTCCTGAGGTGGCTGCCTGGCCTCCAGCAGTCGCCCCATACGGGAGGAGCGTACATCCATGGTGACGTATGTCACGCTTGCCACTTGGACCGATCAAGGCAGCAAGAATGTCAAAGATACGCTGCAACGGACGCAGCAGTTTCGCAACGATTGCGAGCGCCGGGGCATCAAGGTACGCAGCGTCTTCTGGACACAGGGACGCTATGATATGGTGGCGTTCGTTGATGCGCCCGACGAACAATCGATGATGGCAAACATCCTGGCGATGCGCAGCCAGGGCAGCATCCGCACCGAAACGCTGCGCGCCTTCAGCGAGGCGGAAATGGATGCCATCCTGCGCAAGATGTGACGTGGGGTTGACCGCTGCGCGTATGGACGGGACCCTGGCGGCTCCTTCTTGCATCCTGGCTGATTTCGGCGTATACTATATGGGTACAATTGAGGCGGCGATGAACAGGAGAAGTAGTCCACGCGAGCGCTTCAGCGAGCCGGTGGTTGGTGGGAGACCGGCGCGGCAGCGGGGACGAATGGCGCCTGGGAGCCGTGGGTGCAAGACAAAAATGAGAGCCGCCTTTCGATGATCGGAAGGGTCGGAACCAGGGTGGAACCGCGAATGCGCGCGCATTCGTCCCTGGGCGTTGATGCAGAACTGTGCAGCGCCTGGGGCTTTTTTTATGGGCGCTGCGAACCACACCTGGAGGTATGAGATCAATGGCTCAAACTGAAGTGGAGCGCGCGGTAAGCGAGACGTTTGTCCCGATGGACAAGATCGTTTCCCTGTGTAAGCGGCGCGGCTTTGTCTACCCCAACTCAGAGATTTACGGCGGCGTGGCGGGCTTCTATGACTTTGGCCCGCTGGGCGTGGAGATGCGCACCAACCTGCGCCGCCACTGGTGGAAGTTTATGGTGCAGATGCGCGACGATGTGCTGGGCATCGAGGGCGCGATTATCACGCACCCGCGCGTCTGGGAGGCCAGCGGCCACGTGGAGCATTTTGCTGACCCGCTGGTCGACTGCAAGAACTGCAAGAAGCGCTTTCGGGAAGATCATCTGGAGGAAGAGAACCGCATCAATCACAAGTGCCCTGACTGCGGCGGCGAATTAATGGCTCCGCGTCCCTTTAACCTGCTGATGGAGACGTACCTGGGTGTGATTGAAGACGAGCGCACCAAGACGTATCTGCGCGGCGAGGCGTGCCAGAACATCTATCTGGATTACGAGAACGTGCTGAAGTCCAGCCGGGCCAAGATTCCGTTTGGCATCTGCCAGATCGGCGAGGCGTTCCGCAACGAGGTCACGCCCGGCAACTTCCTGTTCCGTCAGCGCGAGTTCACGCAGTGGGACTTGCAGTACTTCGTGCATCCCAGCGAGATGGACAAGTGGTTTGAATATTGGAAGGGCGAGCGCTGGCGCTTCTACTACCAACTGATTCACCACAAGGACCGCTTGCATTTCCGCGAGCATCGCCCGGATGAACTGGCCCACTATGCCAAGAAAGCGGTGGATATCGAGTATCAGACCATCCTGGGCTGGCAGGAATGGGAGGGCATTCACTGGCGGCAGGACTGGGACTTGAGCCGCCACAGCCAATACAGCGGCCAGGATTTGTCGTACACAGACCCGGAGACGAACGAGAAGTACATCCCCTGGATTGTGGAGACATCCGGCGGCCTGGACCGCACCTTCCTGTATCTGCTGCTGGACGCCTACGAAGAGGAGCCGGACGGCGACGAGATTCGCACGGTGCTGCATCTGCATCCGGTCATCGCGCCGGTGAAGGTGGCCGTCTTCCCGCTGCTGAAGAACAAGCCGCCGCTGGTCGAAGTAGCGCGTGAGATTCACAAGAAGCTCAAGCCGCATTTCGTGACGCAGTACGACGAGGTGGGCGCGATTGGCCGCCGCTATCGTCGCCAGGACGAGATCGGCACGCCCTTCTGCGTGACCGTCGATTTCCAGACGCTGGATGATCGCACGGTGACGCTGCGTGACCGCGACAGCATGCAGCAAAAGCGCGTGGCGATTGATGATCTGGTCCACATCATCAACGACGGGCTGGCCGTCGAGTATTAGCGCGTGATAGAGTGATGGGGCGACGAGCAAACGCTCGTCGCCCCATCACTCTCTCTGGGAGCGCTTATGAAACTGAGGCGCTTACTGTTGGGTCTGGTCTTCAGCGGTGCAATTGGGCTGGTGGCCGAACGGCGCGGCTCGCTGACACGCAGCGGCGCGGCGGGCGCGGTGCTGACGGGCACAACCATCTTTGGCTTTGGCGGCCTCGCATGGGGCCTGACGCTGATCTATTTCTTCCTCTCTTCGACCTTCCTCTCACACTTCAAGGAGCGCGAAAAAAGCGCCGTCGCGGCAGATAAGTTCAGCAAAGGGGCGCGGCGCGACCTGGCGCAGGCGCTGGCAAACGCGGGCGTGGCGAGCGCCGCCGCGCTGGCGTATGGACTGCGCGACCAGTCGCCCGATGCCGCGCTGCTGGCGGCCTTTGTCGGCGCGCTGGCGACGGCCAACGGCGACACCTGGGCCACCGAGGTGGGCACGCTCAGCCAGCCGCCGCCGCGCCTGATCACCAGCGGCCAGCCGGTTGCGCCGGGAACGTCTGGTGGCGTGACGCTGCTGGGCACGGGCGCGGCCCTGGCGGGCGCGGCCAGCGTGGGCCTGGTCGCTGAGGTGTTGGGCGCTGGCAAGAAGACGAGACTGCGCGGCTGGCTGCCGCTGCTGGGAATGATCGGTGGCATGGCCGGAACGCTGACCGACAGCGTGCTGGGCGCGACGGCGCAGGCAATGTACTGGTGCCCGCGCTGCCAGCAGGAGACGGAGCGCCGCGTGCATCACTGCGGCCAGCAGACGGAACCGCTGCGCGGCCTGCGCTGGCTGGATAATGACGGCGTCAATTTCGCCAGCACGGCGGCGGGCGCGATGGTGACCGCGCTACTCGCCAGAGCGCTCACGGGCTGCCGCGCGTATAGACGGCAATCGAGATGATGCCCCCGATCAAGAAGAGCAGCGAGAGCGTGCCCAGCAGCAGAATGAGCAGGGGCGAAGACGAAGACGCTCTGGCTGGGGGTGTCGGGGTGGGCGTGGGCGTGGGCGTGGGTGTTGGGCTAGGCGTGGGTGTCGGGGTGGGCGTGGGCGCGCTAACGGTCAACTGCGCGCCGGTCCCGGCAGGCGGCGCGGTGAGCGCTTGATTCGAGGAAACGACCTGGACAAAATAGGAGCCGGGCTTGGTGTCGCCTGGTAGGGTCAGGCTCGTTTGGAACGTGCCAGTCGGAGCCGAGCCGGTGGGCTGGCTGACCACTGCGGTTGCCTGGCAATTCGTAATGTCCGAACAGACGGTGACGGTCAAGGCTTGCTGCGGCAGCCAGTTCTGGCCGCTGATCGACAGCGTAGTATCCGCTCCCTGGGTGATGGTAGTGGGCGCGACGCTGACGGAAGGCGGATCGGCAGACAAAACGGTATAGGCGGCGGGGACGTTATTTTGCGTCGTGGCGATGTTGCTGGCCGTACCGTCCACTGCGCAGAGGATATAGGTCTGGTTGACGTTGTTGACTGCCGAGGGCCAGGTATAAGTTCCCTGGGCATTGCCAGCACCGTTGACGGTGATCTGCGCGGCGTAGTTGGGGGGCTGGAGCATTTGGGCCGTGCAGGTGGCGGCGTCGGGCGCGGGCCAGATAGTGACCGTGGTGCTCGCGGGCCAGTTGGCCCCTTCAATGGTGAGAATTGCGCCCACGGGGCCTTCAGCGATTTGTTGGCCCTGCGAGATATAGTTGGGATTGGTAATGCCAATGCAGGGGCCGTTGCAACTGGGCACGTGCGCGATGGCCGGCGCAGCGTGGACTGGCCGGGCGATGGGCGCGGCCAGCAGCGCTCCCAGCGCCAGGCTTGCCAGAGCGGCCAGGACGGCGACTCGTGCCTGCAAGGGCAGCCGGGAGTGGCGTCCCGGCGCGCGCGGTGCAGGCAGCGTGGGGGTCTGGTCAGTTCGTCGATACATGGTGTGAGCAATCCTCCAGGGGTCTGCGCTTCACCTCTGCCCCCCTCAACTTCTCAGCAATTAGAACGAACAGAACCCCCTTTTGGGATAGGTGTTTGCTCTTGATCTTTTTTAGGATGATGAGGTGAGCATCTCTTGCGCCTGCTGCGCCCGACGCCGACGCCAGGTGCTAATCGTCCCACCCATGGCCCCCAGCCCGAAGCCCAGGAGGCCCTGTATGACAAAGCCCTCGAAGATGCTCCCGAAGAATGGGCCATCGATCTGGCTCAATTCCCCCGTCACGGCGGCATACACCACATAGTAGAGCAGTAACAAGATGGTAAAGATAAAAGCGCCCCAAAAACTGGTCATTCCGCCTTGCCTCCAGTTCCCCTCGCGGACGGTGGCGCGCCAGCCGCCCAGCACGGGCAGCCCAAACGAGAGAAGCAGGGTAATCCAGCCCAGCGCCCCTTCCAGATCAGGGTTACTATCCAATTGTTTCTGGGTCACGCCGAGCGCGGTAAAGATGAGGCCGGGGCCGACCGCGACGATGAAGCTGCCACCGCCCACAATGGCGGCCCAGAGCAGAATCGGTTTAGAAGTTACGGTCCAGTTGCGCACTTTATAGGTAAATCGATCTCCTGCCGTTTCGACGACCTCTGGTTCGGGCTGTTCTGGCGTTTTCGGCGGCTTTGCCGGAGGGGTAGGATCGGCGGCAGGCGCTTTTGCCTGGGATGGCGTTGATTTCGCGGCGCCTGGTCTATTGGTCGGTGAGGCAGCAGGTTGGATGGTCCGGCGGGGGGTAGAGGCTCTGGTTTTGGGGCGCGTGCGCCGCGCCACGGGCGGAGATGGTGGCCGCTCGTCGGGTGATGATAGATCAGACATAGCGCTTCTGCACATTCCTCTCTCAAGATTACGCCTTGCGCCAGGCGGAACATTGCAACGACATTGCTGTATAGTACAACGTCACGTACCCAAGAGCAAGATACCCAGGCGGGCGCGGGCGCGCGAGACGAAGCCGAGAGTGCGGGAACCGGGTTCCCGCAAGCGCCCGCCGCCGTAGGCGTTGTTGCCAGGGGCGAAGAAAACCGCCAGCAGATCGGGCGAGCCGCTGCGCCCGATCTGCTGGCGGCGGAGAGGATGCCGCGCTGGCATACGCGAAATGGGCGTCTGTTCCGTTATGCTCTGGCGGCGGCGGGTTTGCTGCCCTTTCTCGAGAAGACTCTCTTCAGGATGTGGACCACTTCAATGGAAACGATGGCCCCAACAAACGAGGTGATCAAGCGGACGTTACTGCTGGGGATGATGATGTCCCCCTGCCATACAAGCGGGATGAAGGTGGTGAAGAGCCACACCCCGATGAGCGCAATAAAGAACGCGCCGAGCAGGCCACCAGGGGTGGTCTGCCCCGCCAGCTTTTCGACCAGCACAGCGGCGACAATGGAGATTGCCAGCATAATCAGGAGGTCGAGCAGATTGTAGTGAATGGGGGGATAGTTTCCCAACCGAACGGTGATGTTGACGATGTCCGCGAACGATGTGCCCGCGCCAAGCGCGGCACTCAAGGAAAAGAAATTGCCAAGGTTGAGGCTGAAGTCGATGATGTCTGCGAGAACCATCGCAAGACCCTCCTTTATGATGGCGCTGAGCGCTCGTCGCCGCCGCGACCCTGTTGCTGCCGCCATCGCACAAAAGTCAGTTGACCCGCTACGAGGTTCGGCATTGCGTGCCGCTGCATGCCAGCCCGACAGCAGGCGTTGCGCCCGTTCGGGCTACACCCATTGCTTCCTCTGCCCACCAGGGAAGCAATTCGTATGCCAATTGGCTCGCTTGGCGGCTGGGTAGCCAGAATCCGCGATCTCGCTCGCTGCCTGCCCTACTCTAAGCATACCTGCTTACCGGGGCAAAGTCAAGCCTGGCGGCAACCAACGCCTGCCACCGCAGGCGCTCAAGCCAATCAACCAGGCACAGCGGTTGCCTCTTGACGGCAGGGAGAAGGTGCCATATAATGTGAGAAGTGCAAGCAAACTCCAGGCAAGGGCAACATGCGCTGCCTGGTATCGATACACGCCAGACAGCGCCTGCTGCTGTTGATAGATGGCGACCCGATGGCCCGGCCCGGCTGGTAGACCATGACATCCGGGGCGGGCATGCTATTCTGCCTGGGCCATCGTCTTGTGGGTCTATGCGCGAAGTTCGCAGTCCGTTCGCCCTGCGCGGGGGTCTCTGGTTGCCGCGTCGCGTTTTCTGTAAGGAAGGGGAGATTTTATTTATGGCAATTGGTGGACAGGGCCGCATGCGCGAAGAGAAGATTTACCTGACACCGGAGGGGAAGGCAGAAATGGAGGCCAAGCTCCATTATCTGCGCACCGTGAAGCGACCTCAGATTGCAGATTATATTCACGAGGCCAAAGAGGCTGGTGATGTAAGCGAGAGCAGCGCCTACGAAGAAGCGAAGAACGATCAGGCGCGCCTCGAAGGCGAGATCAGAGAACTGGAATATCGCCTTTCGCACGCTGAGGTGCTGGACTTGAACGAGGTTCATGCCGGTGGCGGCCCGCGCACCGTGCGCATTGGCAGCACCATCGAGGTCGAAACCGACCGTGGCGCGAAACGGACGTTTTTGATGGTGGGCACCTACGAATCGGATATTGCCAATGGCAAGATTTCCGACCAATCGCCCGTGGGCAAGGCCCTGCTGGGCAAGGGCGAGGGCGAAAGCGCGGAAGTGACCACGCCTGGTGGGTCGGTGGTCGTCTATACCATCCGCGCCATTCGCTGATACCGCGCACTCGCAGCAAGACAAGAGAGCCGCATCCAATCATTGGATGCGGCTCTCTTGTCTTGCTGCTTCGTCAGCTTTTTAGGACAGGTCGGGCAGTTCGGCGTCGTTGAACCAATCGGTGTAGTTGCCGCTGGTTCCCTGCCAGGGAGCCAGGCCGGTGGCTGCGTTGACGGTGTATCGGTTGACGCCTGCGGGTTCCGGCCAGTAGGAGTTAGGAAATTTGAAGAGCTTGGTAGCTTCTGACATCACATCGTGCCAGATGGGCGCGGCCCCGGTGATACCAAGGGTGTTCGGGGTCATGGCCTCGTCGTTGGCGTTGCCTGACCAGACGCCCACCGTCAGATAAGGCGTGTAGCCCATGGCTACGTTGTCTTTAAAGTCGTCGGTGGTGCCGGTTTTGGCCGCTACATAGGGGTCATCGCCAAGATACAGCGCGTTGTTGAAGCCGAACTCAAAGGCACGGTCGTTGTTATCCGCCAGGATGCTGGTAATCAGGAAGGCCGTCTGTGGGCTGAGCACCTGCGTCCTGGTGACGTTGTGGAAGTCGCCGCCCGGGATAACGTTGCCGCTCGAGTCGGTGATGAGCAGGATGGAGCGCGGCGCGACGTGATAGCCACCGTTGGCGAAGACCGAATAGGCGTCGGTCATATCCAGCAGGCTGATTGCGGCAGACCCCAGCGCAATCGATGGGCCGATGCCTTGGATAGCGAACGTAGCAGAATGGATGCCCATGCGCTCGGCCTGAATAATCACGTTCTGCTCGCCCGCAAAGTAGAGCGCCTGCACGGCGGGGATATTCAGCGAGTTGCCCAGCGCTTCACGAATGCGAATGCCAGGTGTCGGGGGCGCATTGGCTTCACCTACGATTTTGCCGTTTTCTAATAAAAAGCCATAGTTGACCGGCGCGTACCACCCGCCGCACGCTTTCTCCGCCGGAGGGGCTTGCGTTCCAGGATCAACCGGGACCGGGAAGCACACGTATTCGTCTTGCATGACCAGCGAGGGGAACCAGCCTTCTTCAAAGGCCGTCGCGTAGACGATGGGCTTGAAAGAAGAACCTGGTTGCCTGGGTGAAGTGGCCGCGTTATATTGGCCGCCCAACTTGACGTTCCCACCTTTGTTATAGCCACCGCTGCCATCCATTGCCAGGATATCGCCGGTACTGGGGTCCATCACCACCACCGCAGAGTCATTGATGTTGTGGCCGCCATTGTTTTCATCAGCGCTGAGCGGCGCATATGTCCCGGTTTCATACTGGAAGTTCTCGGTATGCGTCTGGAACAGGTAGTAGTTGACAGTCTTCTCGACTTCATTTTCCAGCGGTAGGGAGATGGTGGTGTAGATGTTCCAGCCAGCGTGGGCCAGCAGGTAATCCCCCATGCCATCAGGGTCGGCAGGGTCCAGCATCTGATCGAGTTGGCTTCTGACGTAATCGACGAAGTGGGGCGCGAGCTTGGTGCCCTCATCGCGGCAGACGAAGAAATTCGGTTTATGCGCCAGGGCATCGGCGGTGTCGAACTGCGCCTGGGTGATGTCGCCGTTACTGAGCATGCCAGTCAAGACGACATCGTGCATGCGTGTGAGCGCCGCCTGTCGCCTGGCTTGCAGATCATTGGGGTCGCCCCCACAGGGCGAATAGAGGCTGGGTCCCTGTGGCAGCCCGGCCAGCAGCGCCGCTTGCGCCAGGCTGAGTTTCTGCACGCCCATCTGGAATTGATGAGTGGTGGGGTTGATGCCGGGCATGAGGTTGAAGTAGTTTTCGGCGGCGGCTTCGATGCCCCGGCTGAGATAGCCATAGAGGATGATATTCAGATAGTATTCGAGAATCTGCTGTTTGCTATACTGCTGGGTGACGGCATACGACATCAGCGCTTCCTGAATCTTGCGCTGGTAATTTTCGTCGGCCACGCCGGTATTGGGGTCCACAAAGAAGGCGTTTTTAATAAGCTGCTGGGTGATGGTGCTGCCGCCCTGAGAGATGCCCCCGCTGCTGGTGTTGGCAAGCGCGGCGCGGATGATACTGTTGATGTCAACGCCGCTGTTGCTCCAGAACGTTCTATCTTCGGTGTCTACGGTGGCATTAATCAGGTCTTTGGGAATGATCGAAATGGGCACATAGGTGCGGTAATCAGCGTTGTTGTTGCTGGTGTCCAGCATTTCAAAAAGCAAGGTGCCGTTGCGATCATAAAAGCGGGTCGTCTGGGGGAAGCCGTTGGGGTTCGCCAGCGCGCCAAGTTTGCTCTGGGTGTCTTGATAGAAGGCGGAAACGTTGCTGGCCCCATAGAACGTGGCGGCGAGGATGATAGTTGCCATGGCTCCGCTGACGATGGCGGCAATGAGCATGCGCTGGCTGTGATGCGAACGCCGCTCCAGGCGTTTATGAATGACCAGGCGCACCCTGGAACGCCGATAGGGCTTGGTTTGCGAGCGCTCTTCTTCCCCTTCTTCTCCGCTTTCCAGGAAGAAGGAGGGCGGGCCATCCCTTCTGCTTGGCTCCATGCGCGCGGTTGAGGGGGCACGATGTTTGCCAGTGATGATGGCGCGCATGGTGCTGGAAGCGGCGCGCGCGAAGCTGAGCAATCCGCCGCCGCGCTGGCTTTCATAGGGCGACTCGCCCAGCCTGTCGGGGGGCTGCCGCCCCGATGGCCGCTGTGTCATGCCGGGGTCGGGCGCGTCGTAGCCGCGCAGCGAGTCGGAACGCCTGGGGGCGTTTTGTTCTGGCGGCGTGAACCCCCGGCTGGAGGGTCGCGCCAGGCCGGATGTGCCCGGTGGTTGCCCGGGAGCGCGTTCGTATTGTGGCCCCAGTGGGCCGCTTGCCCGAGGTGGTTGCGGTCCTAGTGGGCCGCTCGTTCGTGGCGGCTGTGGTCCCAATGGGCCGCTCGCGCCGCCGTTGCGCGCCCGGCTAAGCATGCCGCTGCCATTGTGCGGCGTAAGATTCCCGCTCTGGCGCGGGCCGGGAGGCTGCCTGTTTTCTGGCCCCCTGGATGGGGGAGCGCCGCCCGTCGCCTGAGGCCGCCAGTCTTGCCGGGGTGAGTTGTCCCATGGTTGAGACGACTGAGGGTCCTGGGGTTGACGGGCATCGCTGTACAGGCGACGGTCCTTCTGTCTGGGGTCCTGCCAATCGTTGCCCATAAATCGTTCGGTCCTCCATCTTTCTCAATAACACGTGAAATAAAATGAACCAGACTCATCATAACCAGAACGGCTCGGCTTTACAAGCAGCGCTCGCTTGACTTGGGTCTGCTTGTATGAAAGGATGGCTGCGCGCACAAGCCAGCCTGGGAGCCTGATGCGCCCGCCTGGGGATTGCATGAGCTTGCGCAAACGAAGCGACATTTGATAGGACCAAGGTACTACCAACCGCGAAGGCGTCAGTCGTATAGTCCTGGCCGAATGTCCAGGCGCAAATGAGGAGCGGATGAGGTATAATATCTACTATTAAGATATATCGTGATGGAAAGACAGGTAAGCTATGATGAATGCCCGTGTGGCGGCGGGGCGTGCAGGTGGAGGGCACCGCTGGGATCGCCCGGTTGATGATGAGTTACTGAAGCGCAAGACAGATGCGCGCACGCTGCGACGGGTGGCCGCAGCGTTCAAGCCCTATACGTGGCAGGTGGTGGTGGTGCTGATTGCCATTCTGCTGACCGCTACGCTGGGGCTGGTCAACCCCTATCTGCTCAAGTTGATTATCGATGATGCCTTTGCTCACCACAACTTTGGGCACCTGACCTTCTACGTCGTGCTGATGATCGTGACGCCGCTGGTGAGCGGGCTGATCGGCGTGGGCCAGACATATCTGAACAATGTGGTTGGTCAGCAGGTGATGCGCGACCTGCGCAACCAGCTTTACGACCATTTGCAGCGCATGGCGCTGCGCTTCTTCACCGACACGCGCACGGGCGAGATTCAATCGCGGCTGACCAACGACGTGGGCGGCGTGCAGAATGTGGTCACCAGCACGGCCAGCTCGATTGTCTCCAATGTGACGACGGTGCTTTCCACCGTGGTCGCTATGCTGATTATTTCCTGGCCGCTGACGCTGCTCTCGCTCGGGCTGGTGCCGTTGTTTCTCTGGCTGACCTATCGCGTCGGCAACGTGCGACGGGGCCTGTCGAAAGAGACGCAGAAGAGCCTGGCTGATATAACGGCGCTGATGGAGGAGACGCTGTCGGTCAGTGGAGTGCTGCTCAGCAAGACGTTTGGACGGCAGAAGGCCCAGAGCGAACGCTTTGCCGAAGAAAATCAACATCTGACCGATCTGGTGGTGCGCCAGCAGATGGTGGGCCGCTGGTTCATGATGTTCGTGGGTACGTTCTTTTCGATCAGTCCGGCGCTGGTCTATTGGCTGGCAGGCTACATCACCTTTGGGGGTGGCAGCCACTCGGGCGGTGTCCTGCAAGCCATCACGATTGGCGACATTGTGGCCTTCACCACGCTGCAAAGCCGCCTCTATTTCCCGATTGGGCAACTCTTGAGCATGCAGGTCGATATTCAGGGCGCGCTGGCGCTGTTTGATCGCATCTTTGAGTACCTCGATCTGCCGCTGGAGATTGTCGATAAGCCCGACGCGCTGGCGCTCCAGCCGGAGGCGATGCAAGGCAAGGTGACCTTTCGCGACGTGACCTTTCAGTATCGCAAGGACGAAAGCGATCTTCCCACCGAGGCAGCAGGAGAGCAAAACGGACGAAAGCCGGAGGACAAGCGAGTTGAAGCTGTGAAGCGCCGCGTGCCGGAGGCCGTGCCTGCAACACCGTTCGACCAGGACCGCGAGCCAGGACGGCCTACGCTGGAGGACGTGAGCTTTGAGATTCAGCCAGGGCAACTGGCGGCGCTGGTGGGGCCGAGCGGTGCGGGCAAGACGACGATTACCTATCTGGTGCCACGGCTCTATGATGTGGACGCGGGAGCCGTCGAGATCGATGGGCACGACGTGCGCCAGGTGACGCTGGCTTCGCTGGGCCAGACGATTGGCGTCGTGACGCAGGAAACGTATCTCTTCCATGCCAGCGTGCGCGAGAACCTGCTTTATGGCAAGCCCGACGCCACCGAGGCGGAGATGATCGCGGCGGCGCAGGCGGCAGCCATTCACGAGCGCATCATGGAACTGCCGGAGCAGTATGATACCATCGTGGGCGAGCGCGGCTATAAGCTCAGCGGGGGCGAGAAACAGCGGCTGGCGCTGGCGCGGGTGATCTTGAAAGACCCGCGCATCTTGATTCTGGATGAGGCGACCAGCGCGTTGGATACGCACTCGGAGCGGCTGATTCAAGCGGCGCTGGTGCCGCTGATGCAGGGGCGCACGACGCTGGCGATTGCGCACCGGCTCTCGACGATTCTGGCGGCAGATGTGATTCTGGTGGTCAATCGCGGGCGCATCGTGGAGCGCGGCACGCATGCCGAACTGCTGGAGCAGAACGGCCTCTATGCCCAGTTGTATCGCGAGCAGTTCAGCACCGCCGTCGATGGCCTGGAGCCGATGCTGGTCGATACGACTCCGGCAGATATGCTGGGCGATTGAAGAAATATATTCGGCAATTAAAATCCCCGCAGGGCGAAGTTATGGCCCTGGCGACGGAGACGGTGAGGGCGACGGTGAAGGTGACGGAGACGGTGAAGGCGACGGGGTAGGAGTATCCGTCGGGGACGGTGTGGGGGTGTCCGTCGGCCCTGGCGTGGGCGTGTCGGTTGGAGCAGGAGTGGGCGAGCCGGGTGGCGTCGGCGATGGCCGAGGCGATGGGCTGGGAGTAGGCGCGGGATAGGTCCATGGGCGTTTGGTTGGCGCGGGTGTCGGGGTGTCCGTTGGCGCGGGCGCGGCAGAAAATGGGTGATTCAGCGCGCTCTGGGCCATGTTGGCGTTGTTGCCCAGGCTGAAGAATAGCAGACTGAGGGTGATGGCGACCATGGCTCCAGAGGCCGCCGCTGAAGCGAGCAAGACACGCCGCAGCGGGATCATCTGGCCGCGCCGTCGCCGGACCGCAGGCGCTCTGTTGGTGGGAACGGCTTCGATCTCCAGGGGAATTGCCATTTCCTCCGTTTCGAATTGTTGGAAGGCGTCCTCCTGGGCCACCAGGCGCAGCGCCTGATACATCTGCAAGGCGGATTGAAAGCGCTCCTCTGGATGAAAGCGCAGGGCGCGCTCGATCAGTTCCTCCAGGCGGCCCGGCAGCGCCGGGTTCAAGGCGCGCACCGGTTGAAAGCCGAAGGGAAACGGCGGCGGCGCGTGCCCGGTCACCATCTCATAGAGCAGCACACCCAGCGCGAAAATGTCGCTGCGCGGGTCGGCGCGCCAGCCGTGCTCATATTGTTCGGGCGCGGCATAGCCCGGCGTGCCCAGGGGCTGGGTGTCGCTGTTGGCTTCGTCTCTGCCGTTCGGCCCATGTTCCCACGTGGGCAGGTCGCCGCGTGGGGTGGAGGGGCGGGCGATGCCGAAATCCACCATGACGGCGCGGCCATCCGGCGTTAAGATCACGTTGGAGGGCTTGAGATCGCCAAAGACGACGGCGGGCTGTTGACTGTGCAGATAGATGAGCACATCGCAGAGCTGGCTGGCGTAATCGAGCGCTTCCCCCAGAGGAAGCGGCGCGCGTGGCTCGTCGCTGGCGATGCCCAGGCGCTCGGCCAGGGTATGTCCCTCGATATAATCCATGACGAGATAAAAGGATGGCCCTTCGGCAAAATAGTCGAGCACGCGCGGAATGCTGGGGTGACGCAGGCAGGTCAGCAGGCGCGCTTCGCGACAGAAGCGCCGGATGGCCGATTCGCGCTCGGCTGCGCTGGCGTGTGGCGTGATGGTGAGTTCTTTGAGCGCCACCGGAGCATCCAGCATGACATGAAAGGCTTTGTACACGCGCCCCATGCCGCCGTGTCCCAGGCTGGCGACGATTTGATAGCGATGGTCGAGCAGTTTTCCCGGATCAAAATCAAGTTCGTTGTAGAGGTCTACTGGTTGCATGGCCGCTGTCTCATTCAGAAAGAGGAAGATGCCGATAGAAGGTGACGCTCCCTTCTTTGCGCGCTTATGTGCTGTATGCACAGAACGTGCCTGCAACGCTGACCTTGAGACGCGGGGATTAGCGCGAGGATGGGCGTTTGCGCCAGCCGAACCGCCCCAGGAAACCGGGGCCTTCGGGGTTGCGAGGAGTGTCTGGCTCCTCTGCTGGAGGAGGTGACGCTGGCGGGTCGCCTGTCAGGGTGGGTGCGGCCTCCGGGGCAGGTGGCGCTGTGGGCGTCGAGGGGGTGGCCGGTTCTGGCGAGCGATAGGCCACTGCGCCAGTGCTGATGCGCGGCGCAGCCGGGGGTGGCTGCGGCGGCTGGCGCGCGCCGCCATCGAATTGGTACTGACGCAGGCCGTTGCTGGCGCTTTCAATGGCCCAGACAAAAGCCGTTTCGACGCGCTCCAGATAGAGCCGCACGGCGTAGAGTTTGGTCTGTTTCTCCCAGGCGTTGAGCTTGTTGGTGGCAAGGCTCACCAGCAGATTGGCGATGGCGGACTGCGCCAGCCCCAGGTATTGGCGCGCTTCGGTGAGATTCTGCACGGAAACCAGGGCATATTCTCCGGCCATGCTTTCCCACTGCTGATTCAAAATGAGTGTGCGCCGTTCTTCCAGTTCGCGCTCGATGTCAGCGAACCAGCTTGCCAGGCGCGCCAGGCTGCGCTGTGGGGTAGGATGTTCCAGGCCATCGGGTTCCAGGCCATCGGCCTTTTCCTCATAGCCGATGCCGCCCAGGATGGTTTCGGCGGAGACGAGCGCGGCTTTCGCTTGCTCCAGCCGGTCTTGATAGACCTCAACCAACCAGTCCACCACGCGGCCCATGATGCTGGCATAATCGTCGGTTGGATGCGGCGGTTGGCTCATGGTTCCTCATCGATGTTGGTACAGGCATCTCAAGAGAAGGAGCGGCAAAAACGCCCAACCTTCCTGTTGATTATAGCAGATTGCGGCAGCGCCGTAACGCGATTTCTGGCCCTTCCTCGCCTTCACGCCCGACGTGTGGGCGCTTGCCCTGATCGATGCCGGATTTGGGCATTGTGTTTCCCATCTATAATGCCATCTATGTGAGCTATCGGTTGGGCTTCACCTTTGATCACCTGCAAGGGCGCAGGCCAGGCTCAGCGGGAAACAGTATAACCTCTTCAGACACTCTTCTTTCTATAAAAGCATAGCAGCTTTTGAGCAAAGAGACTATGAAAAGATTTCGTAACGTTTTTTGTTGAGTATCGACATGTTTCGCGAGAGAAAAATGTTCAGCTAGCAGAACATGGGGATGATGAGGACTCTCATGAAATCAGCTTCGCCCGCTTCGGGTATGGACGAATCACCGGCAGCCGCGCTGTATCGGCAGCATGGGCCGCTGATCTTTGCGTGGCTGCTCAAACAGGCCCATTCCTGGGAGGATGCCGAAGACCTGCTGCTTGAGGTCTTTCTGGCGGCGTTCGAGCGGAATCGGCTGCTGGCCGTGCCGGAAGAAAAGCGGCTGGCGTGGCTGTTGAGTGTGGCGCAGCACAAGTTGGTCGATTATTACCGGCTCTCCGGGCGGCGTCCGCAGGTGCCGCTGGACGCGCTAGCCGAGACTTTGGAGGAGGATGAGGCGCGGGCGCCTGAAGCGGTGGCGTTGCGCCACGAACGAAACGCTGATCTGCGCGCCGCCTTGCAGGCACTACCCCAGACGCAGCGAGAGGTGGTGCAGCTTCGCTTCGGCGAAGGGCTGCGCTGCACCGAGATTGCGACGGTGCTGGGCAAGCGCGAGGGCGCAGTACGTATCCTGCTCTGGCGGGCGCTCACGTTCTTACGCGAGCGCTACGGGAAAGATCAGGAAGGAAACACCCGCGATGCGAGATGAGGAACCTGTAAACTTCGAGGAGGTTGCGCGCCTCCAGAACCTGGATGAGCAGATCGACCAGCGCCTGTACGCGAACCCACAGGCCCGGCCCGCCAACCAGGACGCGCTTGATCCGCAGCTTTTGAATGATTTGCGCGATTTTTATCAGCCGCACGGCCAGGCATTCCAGCAGGGATTAGACCGCGTGTGGGGCCGTTTGGAGCAAAGCGGCGCTGCGCAGAGGCAGCGCCCGCCACGCGGCGACCCCACTGCCGAGCCTGGCGCGCCGCAAGAGAGGATACATCCAATGCCTGAAAATATTCGCCCTGGCTGGGGAGCGCGCCTTGCCGCGCTGATTGCCGCTGTGGTGGCCGTGGTGCTGGTGGCCGGTCTGGTCCTTGGCCTGGTGCTGGTGCGTGCCAACGGCACCAACACAACCGGCAATAACCAGACCCAGACCGGCAGTTCTCCACAGGCCACGCAGACGACCTCCGCACAGACGCCTTTTAGCGTCACCAGCGTTGATCTGGCGGTCAGCCCGACCTCGATTGCTGGAAAAGCGTGTGGCACGTCTGCCAGCTTTACCTACACGGCGACCTTTCATATTCCGGCAGGAACCGCCGGGGGCACGATTCATTTTCAATACACGCTGAACAATGGGATGTCCTCCACCAGCGCCAGCGTGGCGGTCGGCGCGGGGCAAACCTCCAAAACCTACACGTTTACCAGTTCGGGAACGCTGCCGCCCGATCATACCTATCCGGGGATTGCTGAAGTCCTGGTGACCGCGCCCAATTCAGTGCATTCGCCGCAGGTCAAGCCCAGCGGCTTGTGTGTCGCCCAGGCAGCCTTCCAGGTGACGAGCGTTAATATGGCGGTCAGCCCGACCTCGATTGCAGGTCTCGCGTGCGGCACCCAGGTTACCGTCACCTATACGGCGACCTTCCATATCCTGGCGAATGGTCCGGGCGGGACCATTCACTTTAGCTACACAGTAGACAATGGACGCGGTTCACCCCCGGCAAGCATTACCGTTGCTGCCGGGCAGACAACCGCCACCTACAGCTTCACCTGGTCAGGCGCGCTGCCGCCAGATCACACCATGCCAGAAAATGGCGGAGTGTTTGTCAATAGCCCGAACCAGGTCAATTCACCATTGGTGGCTCCGGCTGGCAGGTGCAGCTAGAGCGCATATGTTCTGGCTACACCACTGGTTGCCGGTCTGGTTTTGCAGAACGCCCCGAGCAGACTCATGCTCGGGGCGTTCTGGCCTGGTCTGCCTTGCGTGGGGCGGCATGACTAATGCATTAGCAGGATGTGTGAAGCGGCAAGAGCCTTTTCAGTGTCATGCCAGAGAAAGAAGGAGGATGCCGTGATTCATACGCTTCTCGTTATTGCAGCCATCGTCTTTGTAGTCTGGATTGTGCTGCTGCTCGTAGGGCATATTGGTGGCACGCTCATCAACCTGCTCTGGATTGTGATTCTGATCGCTCTGGTCTGGTGGCTCATCAGCTTCATCTCAGGCCGGGGTGGTCGCCGCACCTTGTAGCGCGCTCTGCGGCAGACGGCACGTAGGGATATTACCCCTTGCCAGGCAAATCGCCGGGGACGTGCAGCAAGAGCGGCGGCCCAATCGGGCCGCCGCTCTTGCTTGCTTGAAAATATAAACGCAAGAATCGGATAGCCTGGCCTTCCTGAGGCGCGCTACCATGCAGATGTTGGCATCTACAGAGAGCAGATGGAGAAAAGAAGGAGAGCAGGCTATGCCGCGACCATTTCGCTTTGGCGTGCTGTGCGAAGAGATGGACACCCGCGAGGCGTGGATTGCGAAAGTAAGGCGTGTTGAGGAGCTTGGGTATGCCACTTTGCTGCTGCGCGATCATTTTATGCCCGGACCTTTTCCTGACCAGTTTGCGCCGATTTCGGCGTTGACTGCCGCAGCCATGCTGACCAGGACCTTACGCATCGGCAGCATGGTCTTTGATAACGATTATCGTCATCCAGTGATCTTGGGCAAAGAAGCGGCCACGCTGGATGTCCTTTCTGGCGGACGCCTTGAGTTTGGCCTGGGGGCTGGCTGGATGGGCAGTGAATACGCGCAGGCAGGCATGCCGTTCGAAGCGCCAGGCGCGCGTGTCAGTCGTTTCGAGGAGGCGCTGCGCATTTTCAAGGGACTTTTCGCCGACGAGCCGCTGACCTTTACCGGCCAGCACTATACCATCACCGGCATTGCTGGCTTTCCCAGGCCGCTGCAACGGCCACATCCGCCCATCCTCATCGGCGCGGGCGGGAAGCGCATGCTGGCGATTGCGGGGCGCGAGGCAGATATTGTCGGCATTCTGCCCGGTCCGCTGAACGCCGGGGAACCCACCGTCAATGATCCCGCGGCGTTCGCACCGGAGCGCTACACGCAAAAGCTTGCCTGGCTTCAAGAGGCAGCGGGGGAGCGCTTCGCGCAGCTTGAATTGAGCGTGATCGTCACCCTCGTCTTTACCGACAACCGCCGCCAGGGAGCCGAGCAGGTGGCACAAACGCGCGGCTGGAGCGGCGTCTCGGTAGAGGAGATTCTGGAGATACCAACGATCTTTATCGGCACCGAGGAAGAGATTGCCGAGCAGATGCTGGAGCGGCGGGAACGCTTCGGCATCTCCTACTATATGACGTTTGATCGCATGATGGAGCCGGTAGCGCCGCTGGTGGCGCGGCTGGCGGGCAAATGAGACCTTTTTGATCGCCTTATTGTGCTGCGCGGCATGTTCGGGAAAAAGTCGCCTGAAAAAAGCTTGCAGATGACGTTACGTCATGCCTTATAGTGAAGCCTGGAAGGCTTCAGAAGGATACTTGCGCAGGTAAACCAGGTGCCCTCCACAAGATTGCTATGAAGTGGAGCATGCTGGTATGGCAAAACGAATCAGAGCAGTGCTCAAACTGCAACTTCCGGCAGGGAAAGCCACGCCCGCCTATCCTGTTGGCCCGGCGCTTGGCCCGTATGGGGTCAACATCATGGCGGTGGTGAAGGAGTACAACGAGCGCACCGCCAATCAAAGTGGAACGATCATTCCGGCTGAACTCACCATCTATGAAGATCGTTCCTTTGCGATGCGGATTCTGGCCCCCACCACGGCGGCTTTGCTGCGGCAGGCGGCGAAGGTGGAAAAAGGCTCGGGCGCGCCCGGCCACGCGGCAGGTGGGACGATCACCACGCAGCAGCTACGCGAGATTGCGCGGGTCAAGCTGGCCGATCTGAATACGCTTGATCTGGCGAGCGCGGAGCGCATGATTGCGGGGACGGCGCGCAGCATGGGCATCAGCGTCATAGAGGAGGGACTGAACGGCCATCAGAACTAAAAGCAGCCAGCCTGGAACTCTTGCAAGAGTTCCAGGCTGGCTGCTGCTCGCTATCTGCCGGTGGGGCGGCGCAAGGAGATGATGACGCGGCGCTGGTCGCCTTCGCCTTCGCTGTGGGTCATCACGTCTTTGCTATCCGAAAGGGTCATATGGACGATGCGGCGCTCGTTGGCGGGCATGGCTTCCAGGGGAATGGCCCGCCGCGATTGGCGTACCTGCTGGGCGATGCGCAGGGCAAGCTGGCGCAGGTTTTCTTCGCGGCGCAGCCGATAGTCCTCCACATCAACGATGATGCGCTGGCGATGCTTGATCTGATGGCTGACGATCAGGTTGACAAGCAATTGCAGCGAGGCCAGCGTTTCGCCGCGCCGCCCGATGAGTAGGCCCAGGCCATCGTCCATGCGCACGTTGAGGGTCAGCGGGTCGCGGCTGCGCACCTCCACCTGGCCCCGAATGCCCATATGGAACAGGATAGTCTGAAGCACTTCCACCGAGGCCGCAGCGACCTCGCGGCTGGCCGGTCCAGGCTCGCCTTCGGGAAGCTCTTCCTCCTCCTCGACTGCCTCCAGGGCCGAAGCCACAGCGGAGGAGCGCACGCCAGGCAGCGCCTCATCCTCCTCGTCCTCTTCTTCGTCCTCCTCTATATATTCCTCGTCCTCTTCTTCATCTTCTTCCAGGTACTCTTCGTCCTCATCCTCTTCGTAGTCTTCCTCGTCCTCCTCGTCTTCGTCAGGCGGGGGAACGACGGGCTGGCGAGGCACGCTCTGTTTGGGCGGTGGCTGGGTGCGTCCTGGGGCAGCCGGAGAAGGAGCGGATTCGCCGAAGCCAAGCAGCGCATCGGCAAGTTCGGGGGTAATCACCGCGCCGGATGATGCCCGGCGCTGTTTGACGGTGACCCGAACCCGCGCATCACGAATGCCCAGGCCGAACGAGCCTCGACTGGGTTCTTGCAAAACTTCGATATTGACCTCATCGCGGCGTTTGCCCAGACGCGCCAATGCCTGGAGTACCGCGTCATCGACGGTCTTGCCGCTGGCTTCAACGCTATCCACCTATTTTTTGCCTCCCTTTGGCTTGGGTAAAGTGCCACTGCGCGGCGGGGCTTTCCGCGCGCTGGTCGGCGAGCCTGCCCTGGATGTCGTGGCCGGGGTGGTTCGTTTGGCCGAAGCCCCCCCAGCGCTCGCGCCAGTTCTGGCCGTCGCTCCCGCGCTGGCTTTGTTGCCGTTGGTGGCCCCGTTGCCGTTCTTTCCGTGGGATGTGCTGCCGTTGGCATCTTCGGCAGCGGCAAAGGAGGCGACCTCCGGCTCGCTGTTCGTCGTGGTGGCATCTTTGGGTTTCATCAACGTGGGGAATGGGCGCGCAGGTGTGGGACGTGCTTTCCCCTGCGCGGCCTGTTGTGTATCTTCTTTGGCCTGGTCAACCCAATCCTTCCGCCTGGCGTTGCTGCGGTTGGCGCTGCCCGCGCCGTTCCTTCCAGCGCCGTTGGCTGTGACCGGCGCGCTTTCGACCACTGCCGGAGCAGAAATGACTCCCTTGGCGATCAAGCGGGCCTCGCGGCGCGCTTCCCGCTCCGCGTTCTTCTGCGCTGCCCACTCATCCAGACGCGGGATGCCTTTGAAGAGGCCGCCCCAGCCATAGATGAAGTAAGACTGCCCGATGGCAAACAGCGTGCCAACGGTCCAGTAGAGCGACAGGCCCGCCGCGTAGCCCAGGCCAATGACGAGCGTAATGATCGGGGTGATATAGGTCAGCATGCTCATGGTTTGCTGCTGAGCCTGCTGCGTGGCAATCGTCTTGGGGTCAGCGCCGGGCGCTGGTGCGGGCTGCTTGCGCACACCCTGAATCATGCGGACCTGAATGAACGTAAACAGCGCCGCCAGAATCGGCAGGATGTGGGTCGGGTCGGCTACGTTCAGATTCAGCATCGGATGCCAGGGCAGCCAGGCAAACCAGTCCAGATACGTATTGAGCGGATGCGAGCCGCCCGGCAGCGTGATGCTGGCAAACTTCATGAACGGATAGAGGTTGCTATTGATGTGCGCGATATTAGACGCGCTGTTGGGGTCGCCGGTGCCCAGGCCGCTGCGCAGGGCGTTGAACAGGCCATACAGGAAAGGCAACTGAATCACCAGGGGCAGGCAGCCGCCCAGCATGCTGACGTTGTTTTCCTTCATCAACTGCATCTGCGCCCGGGCAAAGCCCTGGCGATCATCGCCATATTCGGCTTTCAGGGCGTTAAGCTGCGGCTGGATTTCCATCATCTTGCGCTGGGAATGCAGTTGCTTGAAGGTCATTGGCACCAGCGCCAGGCGGACCATCACGGTCAGCAGTACGATGGATAGCCCGAAGTCCCGCACCAGCCAGTACAGAAACATCAGCACGTTGAAAATAGGATAATAGAAAATATATCCCAGCAGGTCTATGATTTGTTGCACGCGAAGCCCTCCCCTGCGCTGGTCGCGCGCTTGCGAGGCGCTGCGCCACTAGCGGGACGATGATGAACAAATAAGTGCGGATAATGACACGCCATGAATGGCAGAACTCCTTGCGAGACGATCAGGTTGTTATGCTTTCCCCTATGGGACGGGGTCATACAGATTACCATTGTAAAAGGGATGGCAGCGCCCAACGCGCCTGGCGGCCATCCAGCCGCCCCGGAAGAAGCCGTATTTTTCAATGGCCTCATAGCCGTAATGCGAGCAGGTGGGTTCAAACCGGCAGCTCGGCGGCGTCATGGGCGAGATAAACTTTTGGTAAATACGAATCAAGCCGAGCGCAAGATATTTCATGATGGAACGAATCCTTCCGGCGAGGCCGCGCGCCAGAGGTGGGCGCGGCGCAGCAGATGGAGAACATCTGTGGCAAGCTGCGCTGAGGTTGCCTGTGCGGCGCCGGACCGCGCAATAAAGACCAGATCATATCCAGGGGCGAGATGGCCTGCTTTGATCTGAAGCCGGATGATTTCACGCAGGCGGCGCTTGATGCGGTTGCGTGTGACAGCCCCACCCACGCGCTTGCCCACCGCGTAGCCCAGGCGGCAGCAGGACAGGCCGTTGGCCGCCCAGCCAAGCGTCAGCAAGGCCGTGCCCGCCGAACGCCCCTGTCGCCGGACATGCTGAAACTCGCGCGCTTTTTTCAAGCGTGCGGGCTTGAGTGGATTTCGCTGTATTCTGGGTCGGAGCATTTCTTGCGTTTCCGCCTGCATGCTGCTCCTTTGATCGTTTAGATCGCCTCGTGCGTGCCCCTACACCACGGTCAGCCGCCAGCGGCCCTTGAGTCGCCGGGCGCGCAGCACTTTGCGGCCCCCGCGGGTGGACATGCGCTTGAGAAAACCGTGTTCTCTCTTACGAGGTATACGTTTGGGTTGCCAGGTACGTTTCATGTCTACTTTTTCCTCAGATTGCTATACGTGAAGAATTACACCGACTGCCAGAGCGCGGATGTCCGCCATAGGCGCGGATAAGAAAAATGGAACGCGCTTGTGTCTGGCACATGATTGCAGTAAAGCTTTCAACCCAATTCTACCCCCTCACGCGGATTTCTGCAACTTGCTGTTCAGCCCGCTCGATGCGACAAGCCCCAGGCGAAACCGTTCGCCTGGGGCTTGTCGCTGTTAGCTGCTCTTAGCCGATATGACAGCTAGAAAGGCCACGCTTTTCCAGATATTGTTGATGATAGTCTTCAGCCATATAAAACGTAGACGCTGGAGCAATTTCGGTGACGATAGGCTTTTTGTAGCGGCCTGAGTGCTCAAGCTGCTCTTTGGAGGCGACGGCGGCGGCCTGCTGCTCGGGCGAGTTATAGAAGATGACCGAGCGATACTGCGTGCCGATGTCTGGCCCCTGGCGGTTCAACTGCGTGGGATTGTGGTTTTCCCAGAAGACGTTCAGTAGATCATCATACGAGACGCGCGACGGGTCATAGGTGACTTCCACGACTTCCGCGTGGCCGGTTCTGTCGGTGCAGACATCGCGGTAGGTGGGGTTTTCGAGCGTGCCGCCCGCGTAGCCCACCGCTGTGGAGACGACGCCGCTGATCTGACGATAGGCGGCTTCGACGCCCCAGAAACATCCCGCACCAAACAACGCTTTTTCTAATTGCATTTCTGGCATAGTGAGTGATTCATACTCCTTTCCATCCTATTAGTCTTTCCGGGTCGGTCTTTGTTACAAGATCGTCTCTGTTCTGAGTACAGCATGTCACGCGCCGCAGCGCGAGGCTACGGCGCGTGGCATGGCGTTTCGCGGAAGCGGTGTATATATCCAATCTAGGAGCAGAAGATAGATAGCGTTACTGGGTGACGAGCGCAGGCTCAGCAGCCTGCACCACAGCGTCGTGGGAGAGCAGGGCAGCGGCGGCTTTGGCCGCGCAATGGGGGCAGGTGGTGGCATCAGGCTCGCGGACGATGGTGAACCGATACCCCTTGCGCTTGATGCGCACGTGCAGCGGCTTGGTGCTGTGCACTTCGATATGCGCCGACCAATCCGGCAGGGACGACCAGCGCGCCAGATGAGGCCAGGTGCGCATGCTGACGACCTGCTTCCCCTGTTTATGCACCCATTTCATCAGTTCGTTGACGGCGGCATGAGGCACATCTTTATAGCTCACGGTGTTTAACTTCCTTTCAGTTCAGCAACCCTACGCGGCGGTGAGCCAGCGCGTGTTGCTGCGTACCAGGTCCGTGTACTTTGCTGCATTCCATTGCTGCGCCAGAAAATCTGGCTTCCAGTTGAACATAAGACGCATTCCAAATGCCAAGTGCCGATGCTACTTGTGAAGACGATGATCCTTGCCTTTTTGCTTCATCAAACACTCTACCATAGAACACGCCTCTTGTGTAGGAATTGGCGACAAAATAGGACTGTTGTCCTTCTCCTCATGTATACGTTTTGCTGACTTATGCGTTGTAACAGGTTCAACATGGCTTGCAATCGTTTCGGCTCTCTGCTATGCTAGCTCTAGTGAAAATCGGCGTGATGGCTGCGTCGCGGGCGATGCAGAGCGGAGGATGCGCATGGAGTCAGCCTCGGACCTGAAAGACTTCTTTATCAGCTACACCGGAACGGATGTCGACTGGGCCATCTGGATTGCCGAGCAGTTGGAGGCGGCGGGCTACACCACCATCTATCAGGCGCGCGACTTCAATGCGGGCGGCAACTTTGTGGTGCAGATGCACCAGGCCATGCGCCAGACGAAGCGCACCATTGCGGTGCTCTCGCCTGACTATTTGGAGGCGCGCTTCACCCTGCCCGAATGGGCGGAGGCGTTCCGCCGCGATCCCACCGGCGACTATGCCTTGCTCGTGCCGGTGCGGGTGAAACACTGCCAGACGGATGGCATTCTGGGCGCAATCGTCTACATCGATCTGCTGGGCCACGCACCCCCAGCGATGGGCAAGCATCTGCTGGAGAAGATTCGCGCCGCTGCCAGCAAGCCGCTGCCCCCGTCGCCAGCCGCGCCGGGCAAGGGCGCGGCGCCCGTGGCAGAGCATGTGATCGCGCCGCTGGGCCTGCCGCGCGCCGTCTCGCTCATCGGGCGCGATGAAGAACTGACGAATCTGATGGCAAAGCTGCGCGCGGGCGACACGATGGGCGTCTTCGCGCTGGAGGGCATGGGCGGCATCGGCAAGACGGCGCTGGCCGCCGAAGTGGTGGCGCGGCTGGCCGCAGACCAGAGCGCTTTTCCGGGTGGCGCGGCCTGGATTGCCTGCGAAGGATTGGAGGGCGCGGCGGGCCTGGCCGAAGTCTGGGCGCGCGTGGCGCGAGCGCTGGGGCTGGAGCAGGTAGCGACCCTGGCCGACCCGCAGGCACGCCGCGCCGCGCTGGCAAACGCGCTGGCCCAGCACCAGCGCCTGCTGCTGGCGCTGGATAATATCGAGCCGGGGCTGGATGCCGATGCCGTGCTGGATACGCTGGCTGTGCGTGGGCACACAGCGCTGCTGCTGACGGCGCGCCAGAAGGTCGTGCCGCTGCGGCTGCGCGCCATCGAGCTTGCGCCGCTGCCGCCGCCCGACGGGGCCAGCCTCTTCCGTGAACGCCTGGGCCAGATCGACGCGGCGCGCCCCAATGCCCAGGACGAGCCAGCCATCGCCACACTGCTGGCGGCGGTGAGTGGGCTGCCGCTGGCGATTGAACTGACGGCGAGCTACGCCGGTTTGCAGCGCTTTTCGCTGGAGCGCGTGCAGCGCGAACTGGAGCAAGACGGCCTCAACGCCGCTGCCTATCGCATCGACCCCAAGAAGGCGCTGCTGACGCGCTTCGAGCGTTCCTGGCTGGCGCTTGTGCCGCGCCAGCAGACCAGCTTTGCGGGCCTGGCCCTGCTGGCCGAGGGCAGCTTTCCCCGTGATGCCGCGCTGGCGATAGCCAGAGCAGCGGATGACCAGCCAGACGCCCCAGGCGACCTGCTGACGCTGCTCAGCTACGCGCTGGTGGAGGTGCTGCCAGGTGGCGAGCGCCTGCGCCTGCATCCGTTGCTGCGAGAGTATGCCGCCAGGAAGCTGGAGGCGCTGCCCAAGACGCAGCAGGAGAAGCTGGGCGACGCGATGGTGGATTTCTGGCTGGCATATGCCAGGGCGCACCCTGACTACGAAGGCATGGACGCGCTGGAGGCCGAAGCTGCCGGGCTAATGGGCGCGCTGTCTTGGGCGCACGAGCGGGCGCGGCATCGGAATATCTTGCGGCTGGTGCAGGCGCTGAGGCAGGCGTGGAGTGTGCGAGGGCGACGGAATGAGTCTCGTCTTGCGTGTTTCTGGGCTTTGGAGGGGGCAAAAGCTCTCGATGATAAAAAGGGTGAACTATGGGCTGCTCATGAATTGGCGGTAGTTGACTGGCAGACAGGGAGACTTGCAGAGGCGCGGGTAGGCTATGAGCACGCATTGGAGTTAGCGCGCCAACTGGGTGACCGCTCAGCAGAGCGAGTAGAAGTGCATAGCCTGGCGCTGCTGGACCGGCAGACGGGGCGGCAGGCAGAGGCGCGGGCAGGCTATGAGCGAGCGCTGGAGTTAGCGCGACAACTGGGTGATCTCTCGGCAGAGCGAGTAGAAGTGCATAGCCTGGCGGTACTTGATTGGTACACGGGGCGGCTCTCAGAGGCACGGGCAGGCTATGAGCGAGCGCTGGAGTTGGCACGGCAACTGGGTGACCGCTCTGCTGAGCGGGAGGAAGTACATTGCCTGGCGGTGCTGGACTGGCAGACAGGGCGGCTCTCAGAGGCACGAGCAGGCTATGAGCGAGCGCTAGCGCTGGCACAGCAACTGCGCGACCCAGCAGCAGAGGCAATGGTACTCCGTGATTTCGGAAGTTTTCTCGAACAGCGCAGCGAGCCAGAACGCGGGCGAAAGTTGATGTTAGAGGGATTAGCGCTGCTTCAGCGCTTGAATGATGTGCTCAATCTGGGGTGGTGTTATGAACGTCTGGCGTGGTTGGAACAGCGCCAGGGTAACAACGCGGCGGCTATCGCGTATTTCCGCGAGGCATTGCGCTGCTTGGAGCAGGTGCAGTCGCCGGATGCAGAGAAGGTGCGCGCCCGTCTGCGCAAGTTGGGAGCAGGCGAAGATCAGGCGAACACCTGACGGCGCGATAGGTGGCGGCTTCACCTGCTGCCCAAGAATTCACAGAAGTCACAGAAGTCACGGGCGTGAGGCATAGCAATCCCATAGATAGCGTAGATGGTGTAGATAGCGTAGATGGTGTAGACAATGTAGACGCTTGAGCAATGTGGTATCCCCCGTCAACTCTGTCAACTCTTTCGCCACGAGCGTTAGTTATTGGTAGCGCCGCCTTCCAGGCGGCTAAACGTTGGCCGCCTGGAAGGCGGCGCTACCAGCAAAGTGCCTTGCCTATGCGGGAGGGGAGTCCCTGAAGAGGGACTTGCTGTGCCCTCGGCAGCTAACGAGGGGCGGCGTGGCCTCCAGGTGCGCGCTTTAGATGCGGCCTGCTTGCGCGCGGCTTTCGCCATACGCCCGCGTTGCCTTCCCCAAATGGTCACAGAACCCTTGACTTTTTGGGCAAGCTTACGTATACTTGCAGCAAGCGCTGTGGTCCCGCCAGAGCGCGGCTCACTGAAGTTGCAGCGGTTCTTTGCTTGCGTGATGCGGCCAGTCCTAGAAACCAGCCGCACCACTGACCCCAATCCTGCCATAGACAGGAGTAAGGCTGAGGGCTATTGTAACGTAAACCCTCCTCAGCGGCCACTCCTGCCTCTTGCCCGCCAGCCATGGCGGCAGGCTTCCAGGGGTGGCCGCTGACGCTTCAGACATCATTGTTTGAAGTTTTGGGAGGGTTTTTGCATGGGTCGTATTTTTTATCGCCAGTATCCCCGCGCCTTCTGGGAGCCGCTCGAGTGGGAAGGCCCGCTCAAAGACATCAGCCTGCGCGAGTGGGAAATCGCCGTCATCCTCTGCTCGCAGCATCGGGAGATCGATCAAGCGCTGCGGCGCTGGCTGGAAACGCCCACAGACCACCAGCGCTGGCCCTGGTCCAACGACTTCCCGCGCCCGCGCGCCCTCTTTGCGGTGGGCGAGTTAGGCCAGCCCGTCGACGCGCTGCTGGGCCTCTTCCACGACGAGATCAAGACCATCCGGCAGACGCTTGACTTTCCCATCGAGGTGTTCAGCGGCATCAATCGCAACGCGCTGCTGGCAGCGCATGGGCAGCGGCTGCGCTGGCTGGTGCGGCGGCTGGGCCTGAGGCGGGCGCTGGCGGAAATCGCGCAGTTGACCGCTCCGGCCCAGCAGGCAGGTAAGGAAAAGGCTACCCCTTCCGCGCCAGCCAGCAGGTTGGGCTGGCAAAAGAAAGCGTCATGATGGCTCGGTTTCGGCCAGCAGGCGCTCGACCTCGGCGCGGGTCGGCAGCGAGGGCGACGCGCCCATTTTGGTGACGGCCAGCGCGCCCGCCGCGCTGGCCCAGCGCACAGCAGCGGCCATCGGCTCGCCCACCGCCAGCGCCGCCGCCAGCGCGCCGCAAAAGGCATCGCCCGCGGCGGTAGAGTCCACCTGCTGCACCGGAATGGCGGGCATCAGTTCGCTGTGGCTCCGGTTCACCCAGAGCGCCCCGCGCGCCCCCAGCGTGAGGATAACCTCCTCTGGCCCGCGCTCCAGCAGGGCGCGGGCGGCGCGCTCCGCGCCCGCCTGGTCGTCGGTGGGGATGCCGGTGATCTGCGCGGCCTCCACCTCGTTGGGGAGCATGATGCTGGTGAGGCGCAGCAGTTCATCGGGCAGCGGCTCGGTGGGCGCGGGCGCGGGATTGAGGAGGAAACGCGCCCCAGCTTCGCGGGCCATGCGCGCCGCCGTCAGCACAGTCTGAATGGGCACCTCAAGCTGGGCCAGCACGACCGCCGCGCCCTCGAAGGCCGGGCGCGCAACCTCGATCAATTTGGGCACCAGGCGCAGATTGGCGCGCGGCGTGATGATGATGCTGTTCTGGCCGCTGGGGTCTACGATGATCATGGCCGTGCCGGTGCCAGCGTCGGGGTCGCGCGTGACGTAGGTGCTGTCGATGCCGTCGGCGGCCAGCATATCAAACGCTGGCTGGGCAAACACGTCGTCGCCCACGCGCCCGATGGCGGCCACCTGCGCCCCGCAGCGGGCAGCAGCAATCGCCTGGTTGCGGCCCTTGCCGCCGCCAAAGATGCCGAAATCCGTGCCCATCAATGTTTCTCCGGCCTGGGGGCGACGCGGCGCGCGCACGACCAGATCAGCCATAAAGCTGGCAATCACCGTGACACGCCCAGAGGAAGCAGGGGACATAAAGACACCTCCGTTCAGGCTTCAAGCGGTTCAATCATGGTCGGTTTGCGGCGCGAGACCAGCAAGACGCTGATGACGATCAGCGCGCCGCCCGCAACAGTTGCCCAGGTCAGTTGGTCGCCCAGCAGCAAGATGGCGATGACCGCGCCCAGCAATGGCTGAATGAACAAAAACGGCGCGGCGCTGGAGGCATCGACGCGCGTGAGCGCCTGGAACCAGAGAAAGTAGCCCACGACGGTGACGGCGATTGCCAGATAGAAGACGCCCAGCCAGCCTTCCAGCGGAAGCTGCGGCCAGCCGGTGCGCAGCACTTCTTCGCCCCCGGCAGGCAGCCAGAAGAACAGACTGCCGATGATGGACGCGCTGGTAATCAGCAGCGGCGGGTAGCGGTCCAGCAGCGCCTTGCCCGCGATGGTATAGCCGGACTCGAAGACCAGCGAGAGGATGACCAGCAGATCGCCCAGGACGCGCAGGCTGGCGCTGCCGGTGGCGTCCAGATGCGGGATGAAGCCCTTTTCGATAATCAGGTAGACGCCCAGGACGCCGATAATCAGCGCCAGCACGGCGGCGCGGCTGAAGCGCTCGCGCAGGATGACCCAGGAAAAGAGCGCGGTGAAGATCGATTCGGTGGAGATCAGCAGGGCCGTGTCGCTGGCGGTCGTCAGGCTCAAGCCGACATATTCAAAGAACTTGTTGACGACAAAGCCCAGCAGCACCAGCATGGCAAAGCGTGGCAGCATACGCGACGGGAAGCGCAGGCGTGCCCGCCCGGCAATCACGATGGGCAGTAGAAAAAGCGAGGCGATGCTGAACCGCAAGGCGTTGAGCATGATGGGCGAAAGGTCACGCAGGGCGACTTTGCCCGCCACATAAGAGCCAGCGAAGATGGCATTGCCAACAATCAGCATGGCCCACGCGCCCGCGCGGGTGGTGGTGATGCGCCGGGCGACGCCAGAGACGGCAGTGCGGGCCTGGGCCATGCTGGTGCGTTCCTTTTCCAACAAAAATGTGCCTGAACCGTATGATAGGAGAGGCTGGCATTCGCTGTCAAGCCGCACCTCTTCGGCAATTACAATCACCGCTGCGGGCTGGTTTCAGTCGCAGTGAGACTTATGGTAAACTGGACGCGCAAGAAGAAGAACCGTGTTAAGGAGGCGACCGATGCAGCAACATCCGGCGCTCACACCCCAGCAAGAGGCCATCCGCGAAGTGCGCGCCCGCTATGAGCGCGGCGATATTACCTTCGATCGCTTTGAATATGGGCTGAACGCGCTGCTGGCCGCGCAGTCCCCGGACGAATGTCGGGCGATCATAGAGGAGTTACCCGCTTCGCCGCTCGCCGTCTTTGATGGGCTGACCGCAGCCGCGCCCGCTCCATCAGCGATGCCTGCGCCGCAGCCATCAAAAGCGCCTGCCCGTCGCTGGATGGTAAACATCATTGGCGAATTCAAGCGGATCAAGCGTCCCTGGCGTCTGAGCGAGCATACCAGCGTGGTGATGGGGATTGGCGAACTCGAACTGGATATGAGCCTTGCCAGCATGCCCCAGCATTGCGTGCTGGAGGTGTATGCCTTGATTGGCGAGGCCACGCTCTATGTGCCCAGCGAGGTGCGCGTGACGGTCAACGCCTTCAGCCTGATCGGCGAGGCCACCGCCCTGGGCGAATCGAACGCAGGCATCTTTGCCCATCTTTCCGAAGAGTTTCCCGCGCAGGGCGCGAGTGCAGCCACCGCGCCGCATCTGGAGATTCGCGCGTTCAACTTGATCGGCGAATTGACTATCAAGCAGGTGGACGCGCCGGTGATTACGCAGGGCAATCTGAAGGGTCAGGAAACGCCCCCGGCGCTCCCGCAAGCGCAAGAAACGAGAGAAAAGGACTGAAGCCATGCAGCAGCAGCAGCCACAACCGCCAGCTTTGTCGCCTCAGCAGGAAGCGATTCGTCAGGTGCGCGAGCGCTATGAGCGGGGCGATCTGACCTTTGACCGCTTTGAATATGCTCTCAATGCCTTATTGCAGGCCCAGACGCCGGAAGAGTGCCAGGCGATTGTGCAGGAATTGCCTTCTTCGCCGGTCAGCGCGCTGGACGTGATGACGGCGCAGCCTGCCATGCCAGCCATGTCCTCGACCTCGGGCCGGACGCGCTGGTGGGTGGCCTTCATGGGCGGCTTTCAGCGCTTGAGCCGCCCCTGGAAAATGACCGAGCAAACGATAGGCATTATGGTGATGGGCGGCGCTGAGGTCGATCTCAGCCTGGCCGCGCTGCCTCGGCAGAGTGTGATTCGGCTGTACATCTTGATGGGTGGGGCCAAGCTGTATGTGCCGCGCTCGGTGGATGTGTCGGTGCAGTCGGCTATCTTGATGGGCGGCGTGAACGCGCTGGGTGAAAGCAGCGGCGGCATCATTTCCTTTCACCATGAAGAGAGTTATGCCCCGCGCACTCCGGGAGGCGTTGTCCCGCAACTGGAGATTCAGGTCATTGGGGCAATGGGCGGCGTCGAAGTCGTTCAGGTCGATAGTCCGGTGGTGACCGGCGGCGGCCTGCGCGCCCGGGTGAACCAGCAGATCATTTCCGCCTATGATCGCGCTGCCGAGCGCAGCATCCGCCACGCCGAGCACGAGGCCCGGCGGCAACTGCGCCACCAGCAGCGCAACGCACGCTATGATTGACCCGCTGGCACAGCGTCAGACCAGCCTGCGCTGGCGCTACGCCTGCTGGGCGGCTTGCTGGCTCTGCGCCAGTTCGGCTTCCTCGGCGGCAGCGGCGGCGTCCTCGGCTTCTTCGCGCTGGCGCGCCACTTCTTCCTGACGGGCCAGCCATTTGAAAAAGATGATGCTGAGCACCACGATGTCCAGCAGCAGGCCAGGGGCGTACAAGATGATGGCCCCTAGCTGAAAGTCGGCCAGCGCCGAAATGCCCCACAGGTGCGGCGCGCTGGTGTAGGCCGCGTAGGCGGGCTGGTTGATGAAGAAGAGGATGACGCAGACAAAGCCCAGCGGAATGCCATCCAGAAAGAGATAGAGCAACTGGATGGAGTGCGGCCAGCGCGGCCCCTCGCTCGCGGGCGTAATCAGCGGCCACCAGTTCAGGACGCCAGTGCAGAGGAAGATGAGGCTTTGCAGGTCGTGCAAGGGCATCTGCTGCACGGCGGGATTATACAGCGCGGGGATGAGCCAGAGCGCGAAATTAGCATTGAAGAGAAACGTTGCCAGGAAGAGGAAGGACATCCCCCGCGTCATCTGGCGCAGCGGTCCCCGGCGCAGCAAGGGATTCAGCAGCCCAGTGGGCAAGCTCAGCAGCAGCAGCGGCGGCGCGAACGTCGTCAGGATGACAACCTGGGTGATGTGCGCGCTGAAGAGATAATCGTTGGCGATGACATCCAGCGGCGAGACCAGCGTGATGAAGAGCAAGGCAATGCAGCCCGCAAACAACCACATCTGGCGGCGCGTGGCTGGCTCACCCAGGTGATAGCGGCGGCGCAGCGGGCCAATACCCGCAACATAGGCAGCGGTGAGCGCGACCAGAACGAGCAAGACGCCGGGGTCGAAATGCCATTGCAGCAAGAGCGAAGTATCCATAGGTCAGTCCTTGATGATGCCGAGGCGGTTTTTTTGTACATACTATAGCAGAAAAAGGGTTTTCTCTGCTGCTCTGCCTAGAGCATCACCTCGAATACGTTCCTGAACGGGTTCTCGATGGGCAGCAGCCGCACGCTGCCGAAGCCAGCCTCCGCGCAGAGTTCGCGCACTTTGGAGGGCGGCATCCCTGCGGTGCCCATGCCTGCCCCGCCTTCGGCCAGCGAAACGGTCATGCAGTAGAGCACGCTGGTGCTGTAGATGAAGGCTCCCATTGGCCCCGCGTTTTCTTCCAGCGTTTCCGCCGTGTTGATTTCCGAGCAAAGGTACGTTCCGCCCGGTTTGAGGGCGGCGCGGATGGCGCGTAAGAGGCCGCGCGGGTCGGCGGCATCGTGAATCACCAGAAACGTGGTAATCAGATTGTATTGCCCTGGGATGCCTTTGGAGGCGTCCAGCGTCTCGAAGCGCACACGTTCTGCCACGCCCGCCGCCTCGGCGTTCTGGCGGGCGAGAGCGATGCCAGGCTCATAGGCATCGTAGCCGATGTAGCGCGACTGTGGGAACGCCTGCGCCAGCTTGATCAGCACCCGCCCAGCGCCGCAGCCGATATCGGCGACCTCGATGCCGCGCTCCAGCGCAGCCTGAACGTCGGGCAGGGTGGGAATCCACTTCTGCACGAGGGCGTGGTCATAGACGGCGACGGCGTTGCGGTCCATGCCGCGATACATGCTGTCGTGATAGGCTGACTGAGCCACGCCGCCGCCCGCGCGAAAGGCTGCCGCCAGCGGGTCGAGCACGCCCCACAGCGCGGGCAGTTCTTCATAGTCGCCGCCGACGAAGAAAGCTCCGCCTTCGTCGGCCAGCACCGCCGCGTGTTCGGGCGGCAGGCTGAAGCGCTGGCTGGCCGGGTCGTAGTCCACATAGCCCGCGCAGGCCAGCGCGCTGAGCCATTCTTGCGCGTAGCGCTGGTTGATGTGCGCGCGTTCGGCCAGTTCGGCGCTGGTGGCCGGGCCAGGCGCGGCGAGATGCCGAAACAACCCCAGCCGATCACCAAGAATGCACATGGTCACGACATAGGCGCCGCTGAGATCACGAAAGGCTTTTTCGCTGAAGGCATCCAGCTTTGCCCGGTCAAGTCGCTTTCTGGTGGTCATGGATACTCCTTGCTAGGGACGGTTTTGGGAACAGGGCAATTCATGAGAACAAAACTAGCCATTACTATAGCGCAGGCCCGCGCATCGCACAAGCCGCCCAGTTTGTCGTGACGCGGTGAATCAGGGCCGATTTTAACCGTATTCAATAGTATGCTTGAAGCAGAACTGCCATGAGCAAACAAAGGAGCGCTTTTATGTCCGAAACCATTCCCGAAACGATTGAAAAAGATGAACTGGTCAGACGCATTCAGGCAGGGTACGACAAGTTTGAAGCCATCCTGGCCCCGTTGAGCGCAGCGCAGATGACAACTCCCAATGTCAATGGTCCCTGGTCGGTCAAGGACAACCTTGCCCACCTCACCATCTGGCAAGAGTATCTGCGGAGCCATCTTGAAGGCATCCTTACTAATCACGAGCCGCCGGAGTTTATGCCGGGCCTCTCCAGTGAGGATGAGGAAAACGAGCGCATTTATCAGGAAAACAAAGATCGCCCTCTCGCTGAGGTGCAGAGCGCGTTTCGCGCTTCGTATCAGCACGTGTTGGCGGCTGTCCAGGCGGTGAGCGAAGAGGCGCTGAACGCGCCTTTGCCCTGGCGCCCATCGAATGGCCCTGTCTGGCCCTTTATCGTCGGCAACACGTTTGGGCACTACGAAGAACACGGTGCCATCATTCAACGCTGGCTGGCTGGCGCGCAGTAGTTGGCGCGAGCCGCGCTGCCCACGCTGCCGCCAGGAAACATTCCCTGTGGTTTCTTCTGCCAGGCTCTCACTTGCGATGGAGCCTGGCAGAATAGTATAGTGGGGACAAGTGTATCACTAGCAGGGGGTGTTCCTATGGCGGAGGAGCGACGGAAGCGACAGGAAGGCACGGACAGCACAACCGGCACGCTTCGCGAACGCGAGAGCGAAGCAGGCAACGCGCTGGTGCCTGTGACAGCGCGTGGCGAGGCCACCCGCCGCCGCATTCTGGATGCCGCTGAGGAGGTCTTTGGCGCGAAAGGCTATTATGCCGCCAGCGTGACGGAGATTACCCAACGGGCGCAGGTGGCGCAGGGCACCTTCTATCTCTACTTCCATAGCAAGCAGGAGATTTTCCTGAAATTGGTGGAAGACCTGGGGGCGCGCATGCGTGTCGCCATGAGCGAAGGCTCGCGTGGCTCCGGCAGCCGCCTGGCACGGGAGCGCGACGGCTTTCAGGCGTTTTTTGCGTTTGCCAGCGCCCACCAGCAGCTTTTTCGCATTGTGCAGGAAGCTGACCGGCTGAATCAGCCGACCTTTCAGGAATATTACGCGCAGCTTGCCCGACCCTACGCGCGGCGTCTGCGCGAGGCGATGGAGGCGGGCGAGATTCGCCAGATGGACCCCGAGGCGCTGGCCTACGCGCTGATCGGCATCGGGCACTTTCTGGCGCTGCGCTGGTTGATCTGGCCGAACGATGAGCAGGGCCAGCTTCGGCAAGACCACGCCAACGGGAACGAAGCCAGCGCGCAGGAATTGCCGGAGCGCGTCTTCACCATGCTGCTTGATTTTCTGGCGCACGGGCTGAAGCCCTGATGGTGCTTCTCAGCGATTCCTAAAGAGGGCATTTCCCCATGAAGCAAGAGCAAATACTGGCGGCAGCGCGGGCGCATGTGCGCGAGCGTCTGGAGCACGACAGCAGCGGCCACGATTGGTGGCATATCGATCGCGTGGTCAGGCTGGCGCGGCGGCTGGCAGAGGAGGAGAGGGCTGATGTGTTCTTGTGTGAACTGGCGGCGCTGACCCACGATCTGGCGGATTGGAAGCTGAACCCCGACGAGGCCCAGGCGCTAGACGACCTGCGCGCCTGGCTGGCAGAGCACGGCGTGGACGAGACGACGAGCGCGGCAGTAATGGAGATCATCACGCATATGTCCTTCAAGGGCGGCGGCCAGCCGCCGATGCGCACGCTGGAGGGGCAGATTGTGCAGGATGCTGACCGGCTGGATGCCATCGGGGCCATCGGCATTGCCCGCGCCTTTGCCTATGGCGGCGCGAAGGGCCGCCCTATGCACGACCCGGAGGCGCAGCCGCGCGGCCAGATGACGGTGGAGGAGTATCGCAGCCAGCAAGCGCCCACCATCAACCATTTCCACGAAAAACTGCTCTTGCTCAAAGACCGGATGAACACAGTCACGGCGAAGCGGCTGGCGGCGCAGCGTCACGCGGTGCTGGAAGCATTCCTGGCCGAGTTCCAGGCGGAATGGGATGGCGAGCGCTAGCTGGGGCTTGTTTCGTCACGCGCCTTGAGGCAAGACACAGCGCCACGGCTCGCCGTAGCGCTGTGTCTTGCGTGACCACTCCCAGGGCAGATGGTGGTGAAGCTACGCGATCACCGCGACTTCACTGGCGGGAACCCATGCCTGGCGGTGGTTGTAATTGATCTCGTACCAGAGGTTGCTGGTTCCATCCTCTATGACCGTATAGGCGGAAACAAAGATGGCCCCGCCTGGCGCATCGCCGGTGTTATATTGGCTGGCCGTGGTTGGCCTGCCGTAGATGGCAACCGGACTGCCACCCGAACTGATGAGGCGGACCACATGGCCTATCCCGCGTCCTTCCACGGCTGCCCCCGCTGGCACCGCCAGCCAGACCTGTTGGGCGTGCGCGAAGAAGGCCGGGGTGATCGCTTGATCTTGCTCCCCATACCAAATTTCATAGAGCGTGTCCCCGGTTCCTGCCGGGTCCTTGACCTTCCTGGTGTAGTAATAGGTGATGTTGGCTTCGACATTATCCGTCACGTCGGTAATGTCCGTCCCATCGCCCAACTGGGGAATCAAGCCAGAGGCCGTACTTGGCCCTTGATACAGGTAGAAGAAATTGAAGTTGGCCGGTGTTTCGGTGCCATTCTTTCCAAAGGGGCGCTTGCCTGTCTGGGGCAGGATGGTCACCGTATGGGCCAGGGACTTCTGCTTCGGGAAGGCAATCCCCTGCTGGTGAATGAGGTTTTCATAGTAGGTCCACAGCCAGTATGGGCCGGGATCGACATGATTGGGGGATGTTGCCAGGGTTGGGGAAGGAATCGTGCCATGCGAGACGATATGATCGTGATCGAGCGGGATATTGTACCTCTTGAGCAGGTAGGCGGTCAATTTTGCCGAGGCCAGATACTCGGTGGCGTTATACCACTGGAACCCGGTCGCATCAAAGCCAACATGCTCGATGCCTACCGAGTGCTCATTATACCAGAAGTTGCCAGCCTGAAAGGCAATGTCTTGCTCGTGCAAGATTTGATAGACCGTCCCATCCGTATCGACGAGGTAATGGGTGCTCGCCGCAAACGTTGGGTCTTGAAAGACATCCAGAGCCGACTGGGCGCTTCCCTCGGTGTCGTGGATGACGACATCGGTAATGGCGAAATCCGTAGGCCGGTTGGCCGAATCGTAGTTGCAAGGGGCGTTGTTTGGCACAGTGTTGCAATCAAAGGTCGCCGGTGGCAGGATACAGTCAATGGCCCCAGGATAGTCTGTCTTCCCATCATTGGAGCAGCCAGCCGGAATGGTGGTGGTGGTGGCAGTATGTGGGATGGTGGAGAGATTGGGGGTCACCGCCTGGGGGGCCAGGGTGACCGTCTCGCCGCTGTCGGTTTGGCCGCTAAAGCCGGTATTCAGCAGCTTGTAGACGGCATCAACGTACAGGCGCGCCACGGATGGCGTGGTGGCGTTGCTATAAAGCGCCACGGCTCCAGCCCAATCAGCGAGCGCAGGCGGGGTCTGCTGCGCCTGAGACAGACGCAGGGCATCCTGCCGTAAGATCGCAGCGCCCCCACGAATATTGGTCGCCAGATCAAGCTGAAGCTGCCGAACACTCACCCCTAACTTCTGGGCCGCGCTGTCCAGGGTGTCGGCGTGTCCGTTCTTGACCAGGTGCATGCAGCCGTAGCCATGATCAACACTCGGCGCTCCCTGGTGGGTGCTTAAGTGGCCTTCGAGATAGCAGATGGCTTTCAATAAGGAGACGGGAACGGCGAACTCGTGAGCAGCCTGGGCAAAAGCTTGCTCGGCGGAAGGGGCTGATGCAGCGTAGGCCGGGAGCGCCTGGCCCCCGCGAGTCAGAAGCAGCAGGCCGAGCAGCATTAACGCGCTACAGGGGGTAAACAGCCATTTGTGGAACAAACGTCCATGTTGCATCGGAAACAACACCTCCAATTGGGTGTTTGCCGCTGAATGGAAGATGAGGCAGCAGCGTTCCTCACTCTCTACGTCGCCTGACGGGTGCAGATCACGACACTTCTAGCCGCTTTGGGCTATGACCGTCTGGCCGATTTTGGGTGAGGGGTCTGTCCTGGGTTCAGCGATAGAGCATGAGCCGGATGGCCTCGATTTCGCGCTTGAGGGTGGAATTGGTCTTGATTTCCTCAGTGATTTTCTCATAGCCATGTATGGCGGTAGAATGATCGCGCCCCCCAAGCTCTCTGCCGATGTCGCTGCTGGAGGCATCGGTTTCCGTGTGCATCAAGAACATGGCAACCTGACGCGGCAGCACCACGCGGCGGTCGCGCTGCTTGCCGCGCAAATCTGCTTCGGGCACGTGATAGTAATCGGCAACGGCGCGCACGATTTGCTGCAAGGAGGGTTGGTTGCCGGTGAAGTCGATAGCCAGGTTCTGCAACGCCTCGCGCGCCACCTCCACGGTTAGCTCGCTCTGCGTCAATTCAGCAAAGACCAGCACGCGGTTCAGGCTACCTTCCAGTTCGCGGATGTTGGTATCTACGCGGCGCGCCACAAAATCAATGACATCGTTTGGCACGATGCGCTGCATCAAATCGACCTTGGAGCGCAAAATGGCGATACGCAGTTCCAGATCGGGCGGCTGAATGTCGGCGATCAGCCCCCACTCGAAGCGCGAGCGCAGGCGTTCTTCCAGCCCGGGGATGGACTTGGGCGGGCGGTCGCTGCAAATGACGATTTGCTTGCTCGCTTCATAGAGGCTGTTGAAGGTGTGGAAAAACTCTTCTTCGGTGGATTCTTTGCCCGCGATAAATTGAATATCATCGACCAGCAGCACATCCACCGAGCGATATTTCGCGCGAAACTCTTCGGTGGAGCGATAGCGAATGGCATTGACGATGTCGTTGGTGAAGGTCTCCGACGAGATATACAGGACGACCAGCCCACTGTCCACGGCGCGGTGCCCGATGGCGTGGAGCAGGTGCGTTTTGCCCAGGCCAACGCCGCCATAGAGAAAGAGCGGATTATAGGACACGCCCGGCTTTTCCGCGACGGCCAGCGAGGCCGCGTGCGCCAGCCGGTTGCTGCTGCCGACGATGAACGCCTCGAAGGTATAGCGCGCGTTCAGGCCGGGGCCAAGCGGGGCCATGCCCTGTGATTCATTGGTAAAAGGCGGCTCATTCACTGACATAGGTTCGTCTTATACACTCTTACAGCCCATATCTATCCTGCGCTGGCTCGCTGGCGCGGCTGCCCAATCTGGCATAGCTCGTGCAACGAGTCTCAGGTCAGGTTTGTTCCAGAAAAAGGAGAGTAAGGCGATGCAATCCGTGACTCAACGACATCTTCACCGTAGTAAGACGAACAAGATGGTTGCCGGGGTCTGTGGTGGCGTTGGTGAACTGCTGGGCATCGATGCAAACATCATTCGACTCGTCGTACTGGTGCTGGCAATCCCCTTCAACGTCTTGATCGCGCTGCTTTATCTGGCGTTGGCGCTGCTCTTGCCGCGTGAAGGTGGCGTGTAGTCACTCGCTAGGCGAGGAGCGCGATGCACTCGATCTCCACCAGCGCCCCGCGTGGCAGATCGGCAACGGCGACGGTGCTGCGCGCCGGGGCCACGCTGCCGAAATAGCGGGCATAGACTTCGTTCATCGCGGCAAAGTCACTCATGCTTTTGAGGAAGACGGTAGTTTTGACAACCGTCTCGAAGGAAGCGCCAGCGGCGGTGAGGACGGCACGCACGTTTTCGAGCACGCGCTCGGTTTGCGCCTGGATGTCTCCGCTGACGAACTCCCCGGTGGCGGGGTCGAGGGGAATCTGACCGGCGGCAAACACAAAACCACCGGCTTTGATGGCCTGGCTATAGGGGCCGATGGCCGCCGGGGCATGCTGAGTTTTCACCTGTTCGCGCTGCATGGGTACAACTCGCTTTCTGCTACAACTGCTTGAATCTGCTGATGGCTGCCAGCATCTGGCTGATCTCTGCCAGCGGTGAGGCCGGAGCCAGGCCGGATGGTTTGATGAAGGCGAAATACAGCCCCAGTGCCAGACTGATGACCAGGATAATGACGACGATGATAATGACCAGGGATGTCCAGCGCGCCGCGCCCCGGCTGGCCTCGGCATCGGCACGCGTTGGGGTCGGGCCGGGTGGCATCAGCGGTTGATCTGGCGACAGGTGGGGCTGTGGGCGTGCCGCGTGTTCCGGGCGTTCGCCGACGCCAGGCATGGTGGCGCGCCGATTGGGCGACTGGTCAACGGCGGGCAAATACCCGGGGATGGTCGCGCCCTCTTCGATGCTTTTCTTCAGGCTGTCCATCAGCGCTTTACGCATCGCTTCGGCGTTGGTGTAGCGGCGCTCTGGCTCTTTCTGGAGCGCTTTTTTTACCACCAGTTCCAGCGCGCGCGGGATGCGCGGGTTATATTTGGAGGGCGGCGGTGGCACGCTGGTGGTGTGCTGCATGGCGACCTGCACGGCAGACGTTCCCACGAAGGGCGGGCGGCCAGCGAGCATCTCATAGAGCACGACGCCCAGCGAATATAAATCGCTGGCGGGGCTGAGTTGGTCGCCGCGCGCCTGCTCCGGGGCGAGATAATCGGCGGTGCCGAGCACAATGCCGGTGTTGGTGAGTCCGGCGGCTTCCATCACCCGGACAATGCCGAAGTCGGTCAGTTTGGCCTGGCCGTCGGGCGTAATCATGATGTTCTGGGGCTTGATGTCGCGATGGATGAAGCCGTTGGCGTGGGCCACCTGAAGCACAGAGCAGACCTGGCTGGTGATCTCGACGGCTTGCTGCGGCGAAAGCGTGCCCTTCTGCGCCAGGTATTGTTTCAGGTTGACCCCTTCCACAAACTCCATGATGAGGTAATGTTCGCCGCGTTCTTCCAGAAAGTCATAGATGGTGACGGCATTGGGATGAGACAGGCGAGCAGCGGCGTGCGCCTCGCGCCGGAACCGCTCGATGGCGCGGCGGTCTGTTTTTGCCAGGGAGCGCAGCACCTTGACGGCCACGATGCGTTCCACGCGCGTATCCCACGCTTTATAGACGGTTGCCATGCCGCCGGTAGCGATTGGCTCGCGCAGTTCATAGCGGCCATTATCCAGAGATGCCCCGCTGGTGTGTTTTGATGCCATCCATTGCTCCCGCTTGGGTTGAGGGGTGGATGTTCAGCGCCTGGCGCTGCTGCCCCACACATCAAAAAGCAGCCGCCTGGGCGTGCTTCAGAAGGTATGCGATATGAGTCTGATGGTAGTATAGACGTTCCGTTCATAGACCGTCAAGCCGCAAATTCGCGCACCCTGCCATTGGTCCTATGCCGCTTGACAGGACCGCGCCAGCCTGCTATACTCCCCTTACTCGCATCAATCGTGTGTGGTGTGAGGTGTGTGCTACGGCATGACGCGGCAGTGTCATAATCACCGCCGCGCCATTCCCCCCAGACCTGGACAATGTCAGGAACGGGGTTGGGGCATTCTATCACTGGACATTGCGCCAAGTTGGTAGACCGCTCAGCAGCCTCTTCCTGGTCAGCCTGGGATGCCACCTGCCCCTGGCGGCAAACGCTTCACAACGCTTGCCGCTGGGGAGCCAGGGTTCATCCGCAGTCATCCAGGGAGGGGCTGTTTCTGTGGTGAAGGCATTGGCCTTCGCCCGCGAAAGGAGCGTCTTCCATGGCCCTCATTGGTGGTCCCCTGCCTCCGCGTCCGTTCTCCTCTGGTCGCTACGTCCACAGCGACCCGCTGCGCCGTGAGTTTGGTCTGCGGCTGCTGGCTGAACCCCTGCCCGAACCGCTGCGCAGCCGCCTCATCCGTGCCTGGCGGCGTCCGGCGCGCTACGATGGCAGGCAGGCCATCCAGAGCGTCCATCGCCAGCGCCCCGATGCGGCCAGTTTCTCCTTGCTGAGCATACGGGTGCTGGGTCTGCTGGCGTTCACCGAGTTAGAAGCCTCGCGCCGCGTGGTGGAAACGCCGCGAGCGGAGATCAGCCGGGAGACGCGCAATACGCTGCTCAAGGCGCAGGGGGCGTATCTGCGCCTGCTCTACGCGGCGCTGGCGGCCAGGATGGGTGAGGCTGGCGCGCTGGCTGAGTTCGAGCGCCTGGTGCAGAACGTGGTATAGCGGTGTGGGTGGCTGAGAGCCAGCGCCGTAGACGGAGGACAAGGTTGGCGTCAGCGGAACAGGACGCCCTCAGCCCCGCAGGCGTGGGGATGTGGGGCGTCCCTGTTGCTCCAGAGCAACCGCCCGCAATGGAGGCGTTGCCTGATTGGTGCGTAAGCAGAAGGGATGGATGATTGAACAGTCATCCATCCTTCTGCTCTGCTGAGAACGCCTGATGATTAGTTGAACCAATCGGCGCGAGAGGTGCCGTCGATGCCGCCCTGCGTCAGTTGCACGGGAGCGCCATCCAGGGTGATGGCTGACGCTGCGGTGGTTGGCGTGCCCGATGCGGAGGCCGGAGCGGGCATCTTGAGCTTCGCCATGAACAGGTTAAATTCGCCGTTGTTGAATTCCATAAAGAAGAGAGTATTGTTCGCGCCCCAGATCGGCTGGCCGACAATGCCCGAGATCAGCTTCGTCGATTGCTGGTAATAGCTGGTGTTGCTGGAGTAATCGCTCTTGCCTCCTCCGACAAGGAAATAGCTTTCATTGTTGGGGGTGCCGCTGATGGTAGCCGCGACGGGCATGATGTAGAGGTCATCTTCGCTGTTCTGGCGGCGAATGTAGGTGATGTACCGGCCATCGGGCGAGAACGAAGGCTCCAGGGGCACGACCTTGGGGTCCTGGGGCGAAAGCTGGATGAGGCTGGAGTCACCGCCGTTGGCCGGAATATCGAGCAGGGACAACTGCGTCACCAGATCGAGATTTGTGCCCACGTACTCGAAGCTGGTAAAGAGGATTTCGGTGTCGGTGACGCCTGGGCGCAGGCTGAGGTCCTGGTCGCCGCCCGCGTAACAATAGGGCCAGGAAAGCTGCTGGGGCGGGTTGTTCAATTGCCCGCCAGGAACCGGCCTGGAGTTGGCCGGTAGCTCGGCAATGCCCATATCCAGAATCCAGTCGCCAGCGGAAAGGCCAAAGCAGGTGGGGTTGTGTGTGCCTGGTGTGGTCAGCCCGCCCTTGAAGAAATCTGTCAGATAGATGATGTTTTTGCCGTCGGCGGTCCAGATGGGGTTGCCCGCCCAGAACTCGTAATGATAGGGCGCGCCGGTGCTCTTGTTGTGCAGGGAGTCATCGGTGAGCATGGTGGCGCTGCCGCCGCTGCTGGGCATGGTGGCGAGGTCGGAATAGTCGTTGGTCGACTTGCGGACCTCAAAGGCGATGGTTTTGCCATTCGGCGAAAGGCTGGGCTGCCAGGCGATGCCGCTGGTGGTCAACTGCGTCAGGCTGTCATCTTTGCCGTGCAGCACGAAGATGTTGCCCGATTTGACAAAGATGAGATTGCCGGTGAAGGCGGCATTGTTGACGCCAATGTTGCCGCTGCCCTGAGTCTGGTGGGAGTTAAAGTTGCTGTTATTGCTGCCACCGCAGGCCACCAGCAGCAGCGCCAGGCCCAGGCTCAAGATCGAGAGCCGCCGATAGGCACTGGAAGGTTTCGTTGATAAAACACGCATGGCTCAATTCGCTTTCTTGTCACAGGGTGGTCGCCAGGGTCAGGCATTGAGCCATACAGGGCGTGATCCACCATCGATGCCGTTCTGGGTCAATTGTTTGGGCGCTCCGTCCAGCGTGATCGCGGGCGCGCTGCCAGGAGTCGCGGTTGCGCCTGGGGTTGCCGCTGCGCCGGGCGTGGAGGCCGAAAACTTGACTTTCGCCAGATAGAGATTAAACGCATTATTTTCAAATTCAACAAAGAAGAGTTGATTCTGTCCCCCCCAGGCAGGCTGGCCGATGATGCCCGAGGCTAGCTTTTGTGAGGCGGCGTAATAGCTCATGTTGGTGTAGTAGGTGGTGCTGCTGCCGCCCTCCAGCGTGTATTTCTCGGGCAGACCGTTGTCGAGCATATTGGGTGTGCCGTTCTGGATGGTGGCGTCCACCGGCATGATATAGAGGTTGTCCTGTCCACTGGCGCGGCGGATATAGGTAATATAACGTCCATCAGGCGACCAGGACGGTTCCAGCAGAACGGCGTTGGGGTCGGGTGGGGAAAGCTGAATGATGCGCGACGGGCTGCCGTCGTTGGGGATGATGAGCAGCGAGATTTGGGCGGCAACAACATCATTGTTGCCAACATAACGGAAGCTGGTAAAGAGGATTTCGGTATCCGAAACGCCAGGGCGCAGGCTGAGGTCTTGATCGCCGCCCGCGTAACAATAGGGCCAGGAAAGCTGCTTGGGTCGGTCAGGCCAGTTCACCTGTCCGGTGGCCGAAATGGCCGGAATCGGCTGAGCACTGGCGGGTTCTTCGACGATGCCCAGGTCTTGAATGGAGTCATTTTGGGAGTAATAGGTGCAGGTCTGATTGGCAAGGCCCTGCTGACGCCCACCCTTATAGAAATCGGAGAGATAGATAAGCTGCTTGCCGTCGGCGGTCCAGATGGGATTGCCCACCCAGAACTGATAGTGGAAGACGCCGCTCTTGTCGGGGTCGCATTTGCACAAGAGGCGGTCATAGGTGTGCAGCGTGGCGCTGCCGCCGCCGAGCGGCATGGTAGCAAGGTCGGAATAGTCGCTGCCGGGTGCGCGCAGTTCAAAGGCAATCGTGCTGCCGGTGGGCGAAACGGAGGGCTGGAAGGCCGAGCCGTTGGAGGTCAAGGCGGTGACGCTCTCATCCTTGCCGTGCAGGACGAGCAAATTGCCCCCTTTGACGAAGAGGACCGAGCCGCTAAAGGCCACTGCTCTGTTCGTGCTCACGTTGCCACCGTTTCCATTGGGACTAAAGTTGTTGTTGTCGTTGCCACCGCATGCTTGGAGCGCCAGCAGAAGCATAATCAGTGCCACCCAGCCAGTGAGTTTTGCCCAGCGCCAGAAATATTGTGCGCTCATCGCTTGTGTGCTCCTTCTGCTCTGGTTTGGGATATTGAATGAAGGGGCGCGGGTCAGACCGCTGTCCAGGAAGGGCGCGAGTCGCCGTCAATGCCGCCCTGCGTGAGTTGGATGGGGTTTCCCTGAAGCGAGATGGTTGTGCCGGTTACGGTCACTGGTGATAGGTACAGATCGTATTCGTTATTTTTGAACTGCATATAGAGCAGGGATTTGCCATCGGGCGACCAGACTGGATACGAGTACGCGCCACTCAGCAGGACGGTTGTGGCCGTCATGTAGTCACGAAAATTGGGCGCGCCCATGGCCGGGTCGCTCACCCGCGTAACCACCAGCGACACCGTGCCGTTGGCGCGCATGACATACGCCAGAAAGTGACCATCGGGCGACCAGGACGGCTCCAGGGTCTGTTGCAACGAGTTGTTATCGCCGGTTGCTGGCGTGAGGGCGGTCTCCTCTTGCGGCTGGCCTGGCGTTGTCGGCTGCGTCTGGTCAAGGGTTGCCAGGTAAAGCTGCACCAATCGCTGATTGGTTTGGGTCGCGTCATAGGCGTAATGGGTGTAGGCGAGTTGATTGGCGCTGCCAGGGCGCAGGCTGAGGTTGGCATCGCCGCCCGCGCCGGGCAAACCGGTGTTGTCCTCGCCACGCGCGGGCCAGAGGGCCAGCGTCGGCTGGCCGCCGCGCGCCGCCATCTTCCAGACGGCCAGGTCGGTGAAACCGCAGGACGTTTTCGCGAGCTTCTGCGCGTCCGACAGGTAATAGAGCGCGGACCCGTCCGGCGTCCAGATGGGATTCGCCGCCCAGACGGCATCGGATTCGGTGATGCCGTTGGGGCAGGTGGTCTGCTGGCCGGTTCCCTGGTTATGCGTCAGGGCAATGGGCTTGCCGCCTTTGGTGGCAAGCACCATGAGATCGGACCAGGACGCGCCTCGGCGCACATAGGCCAGGCGCGAGCCATCCGGCGAATACGCCGGGTCCTGGACGTTGGTCCCGGCTGGCACGGCGCTGATGGTGTCGTCCTTGCCGTTGAGGATATATAACTGGTGGTTGCGCACAAAGGCAATATGCCCTTGAAAGTGGCCGGTGCTGTTGACGGCAAGCGGGCTGGCCGTGGTGCTGGCGGTGCCTGGCACGGTGCGGAACTGGTTGCTGTCGCTGCCGTTGCACCCCTGAAGAGTGAGCGCGACGGCCACGCCCAGGACCAGCCAGAGGCCGAGTCTGCGCAGCGCGCCGGTTTGATGTGTCTGGTGTGCCCTGCGGGCTATGTTTGGTTGGGTCTGCATCCTTGTCACCCTGTCGTGTCGCCTGACCAATCGCCCGGAACCGGATTGACCGAACAGGGCTGGTTCTGGTCGATGGATGGGTCAGGGTGGATGGTCGCCTGGATGGTCTGGTTGATGGCCTGCCAGTTTGGCAGCAGCGCGTAGGTCTGCTCGCCATCGGGGCGATAGATGGTGCCCTGGCCCGCGCTGTAGGTGGGCGGCTGGAGCACGATTTGTTTCATATTCTGGTGTGGAACACCTTTGGCGAAGTTCGCCACCTGTGTCAGTTCGGGAACGGTCATGTCGGTCAGCACGTTGCCCTGAAGGTCGTTTGCCAGGTCAGGAATCTTATCAGCCAGATTGCTGTTGCTGGCCTTTTTCTCCAGCGCCAGCAAGACGGACTGCTGGCGCTGCGAGCGCCCGAAGTCGCCAGCCTGGTCGGAATGGCGCGAACGCACATATTCGAGGGCGGTTTCGCCGTCCAGGTGCTGTGGCCCCGCCGGAATGTAGAGCGTTTTATAGCTGTATTGATCGCCGTTGCCCACGTCGTTGGGATAGGAGTCGTCGAGAATGGGATGCAAGACATCGACATCGACGCCGCCCAGCGTGTTGATTACCTTGACAAAGCCCTCCAGCCCGACCCAGGCATAGCGCCAGATGGGTATGCCATAATCACGCTCAACGACGGTGCGCTCGAACTGAATCGCTTGATCGGGGCTGTTGCCCTGTCCGGCAATCTCGTCCAGCTTCAGGCACTCGTTTGCGCCGGGCATGTTGACCCAGGAGTCGCGGGGGATGGAGATCAAGTCGATGGTTTTGCTGGCCGGGTCCAGCGAGACGACGATGATCGTCTGCGTCAAGACGCCGTTGCCTGGCAAGCCATTGCCGCCCGCAAACTTCTGGGTATCGTTATCGCTGCCCAGCAGCAGGACATTGACGCGCTGGCCGTTGGAAAGATCGGTGGGCACGTTGATGCCGTTTTCCTGGCTGCTGCGGGCGACCTGATGGCCGGTGCTGGTTTCGAGGAGGGTCAGCAGTGGGCTGAAGTAGCTGACCAACCCGCCTGCCAGCGCGGCCAGCACCGTGATGACCGCCGTGGGAATGAACAACCAGACCAGCAGGCGATTGCGCCTGAGCAACCGTTCGCGCCGCGTGAGCGGGCCGCGCGGGCCAGCGTGCCTGGGTCCGCGTGGGTCGGAAGAAAGCCGCGGCGCGCGATTGCCAGCGTCCCTTCTGGGCGCGGCTGCCGCGTTTGCGCTGGTGGGCGCGGCAGCACTGCGCGGGGGCACCTGGCCCGTTGTGGGGTGAGCGCGCCGCCACGTGACTTCGCCGGGCACCGCCGATTCCTGACCGCGCTGCGCCTGATAGTCTCGATGAGATGAGGTTGCATCTTGCCAACGCTCAGGAGGTGGGTAGTCTGGTTGCACGTGGTGAAGCCCTCTAGGTCGTCTGAAACCCTTTATCTCTAGCCACTGGCGCTCAATCACAACAATATGGTCATTATACCACTGCCCTTGAGCGCGCTTTTCATGATCTACAGCACTACACGTGTGGCCGCGTGACCGCGTAACGGCTCTGGCTGTGAATCTCTTCACAAATTGATTACAATCCTGCTGACGGAACAGCTTTGCCGCATTGAGCAAGAACAGGACCATAAGGCCAGGTTTGCTACGCCTTGCCTGGCATTGTATAGTGCAGATAACAACCGTAGAAGACAACAACTAGAATAGAAACAACCCATGGACATAGAACCTGCTGAAGAAAGTTCGCTGCTTGACAGCGCGCTGATCGATGCGAACCTGCTGCGCTGGTTTGAAGAACAACATTTGCTGCGCACGATGGTCGTTGCCGAAGACGAAGAACACATCACGGAGGTGGTGCGCGCGCCGATGGTCTTGCTGAGCGCGTGGCCTGAGGATGTGCGCGCCGCGCCTGACCCCGACGCGCTGGGCTATCCGGAAAAGCGCCTCGGCGAGATGACGCTCAACGATTATCATGTCTTTATCGAGCGCTGGGCTACCCAGGCAATCGAGGCAGGCATTGTGCGCTGCTTCGTCTGCCATGAACGGCTGCGCAACCGCGATCTCGACGTGCCCTGGGATGGCATCTTTGTCTCCGAAAATCTGGTGGCCTGGCTCTTCATTCACTTCGATTGCAAGCGTGGCCTGCCGCGAGAGATCAAGGGGCGCAGCCCATTTGAGCTTGTGCCGCGCCCGCCAGAAGTGTTCGATGTGTCGCACGATTAACTGCGCTCGCGTCCTTTGCCGGTTTTACGGAAGCGGAAAAGAAGAGGAAGGTGCTTCGTCTTCTCAAAATTGGGACACTGCTGATGGTTCCCCTCTAGCAGACATATAAGGGGGTTGCTTTGGAGAAAGCCGCTGTTGCCTCTATCTTCGAGGAATATGCCAGCCTGCTCGAATTGAAGGGCGAAAATCCCTTTAAGTCGCGGGCTTTTCAAAACGCCGCGCGAGTGGTGGGGGCGCTGGATGGCGACCTGGATACCCTGGTGCGCGATAATAAGCTGAAGGGCACGCCTGGCCTGGGCGAGACGCTGCTGCACGACATCACCGAACTGGTGACGACAGGCCATCTGAAAGCCTATGATGAACTGAAGGCCGAGATTCCCGCAGGGCTGCAAGCGATGCTGCACATCCCTGGACTGGGGCCGAAGCGCATCAAGCAGATTCACGATACGCTGGGGATTGCGACGATCACCGATCTGGAGGCGGCGTGCCAGGCCAATAAGATCGCCGTGCTGCCCGGCTTTGGCAAGAAGTCGCAGGATAACATCGTGCGCGGCATCCAGTTCCTCAGCCAATATCAGGACCATTACCTCTTCCCGGTGGCCGAAGCCGAGGCGGAGCGCATTGTCGCGGCGCTGAAGCAGTTGCCCGGCATCCTGCGCATTTCGATTGGGGGCAGCCTGCGCCGCCGCAAGGAGATCGTCCATGATATCGATGTGGTTGCCAGCGTGACCGACGACAGCTACCTTGGCCCGATTATGGATGCGTTTACGACGATGCCGGGCGTGGTGGCGATCACCGGCAAGGGTGACAAGAAATCGAGCGTGGTGCTTCAGCCAGGGATTGCCATGGACCTGCGGCTCTGCACCGACGACATTTATCCGACGATGCTGCACCACTTCACCGGCTCCAAAGAGCATAACGTGGCGCTGCGCGGCTACGCCCAGGACCATGGCATGAAGGTCAGCGAGTGGGGTCTCTTTAAGGGCGAGACGCTGCTGCCGGTCCGAGACGAAAAGGAGTTCTATGCCACGCTGGGCATGGACTATATCGAGCCGGAACTGCGCGAAGATCGCGGCGAGATTCAGGCGGCTCTGGCGCACCGGATGCCGGGGCCGCTGCTGACGGAAAAAGACCTGCGCGGCGTGCTGCACTGCCACAGCACCTGGAGCGATGGGCAGGTGAGCATCAAGGAGATGGCCGAGGCGTGCATCAAGCTGGGCTATGAGTACATCGGCATCTGCGACCACAGCAAGACGGCGGCCTACGCGGGCGGCCTGAACGAAGACAAGGTGAAGCAGCAGCAGGAGGAGATTGACCGCCTGAACGCCGAATACGCGGGACGCTTCCGCATCCTCAAAGGGACGGAATGCGACATTCTGCGCGATGGCGCGCTGGACTTTGGCGAGGAGACGCTGAAGAGCTTCGATTTTGTGGTGGCATCGATTCACAGCCTCTTCAACCTGCCGCAAGAGGAGCAGACGAAGCGCCTGCTGCGCGCGATGGAGAATCCCTATACGAGCATCATTGGGCATCCGACAGGGCGCATTCTGCTGGGCCGCGATGGCTATGGGCTGGATATGGAGGCGGTGATTGACCGCGCGGGCGAGCTTGGCGTGTGCATCGAGATTAACGCGAACCCGCTGCGGCTGGACCTGGATTGGCGCTGGCTGCGCCGGGCGAAAGAGCATGGGGTGAAGATTCCCATCTGCCCCGACGCGCACAACCCCGGCGGGCTGGAAGATATGCGCTATGGCGTGAATATCGCGCGCAAGGGCGCGCTGTCGCCTGCCGATGTGCCCAACACGCTGGGCGTCGATGATCTGCTGGCCTATTTCAAGCGCCAGCGGCAGCCAGCCGGGCAGGTCAATACTTGAAGTCGCCTGGGTGCTTGCGCACTGCTTCCTGAATCCTGGGCACATCAGCGGCATGGAGCATGGTGTAGCCACAGGTCAGACAGACGAGCGCTTTCAACCTGGAGATGGGAATGCCTTCCCGCATTAGCTGTGTATCTTTGGAACAATCCATGCCGACGCGCTGGCCGCCGCACTGCGGGCAGGGGGGAATAGATGGTTGCTGTGGTTGAATCTGTATATGGCCTGCTTTCTATGGAGTAAGTCTCTTGCTTTCATTCCAATAAACCCTCACCCGCCTGCCCGCCGATATTGGGCGATGATGCTGTCGGCGTGGGGTCTGCCGCTGGTAAGGTATATCTGGAGAAGCTGCTCGACATCGTAGGGCGCGCGGCGAAAGTCCAGGGCTATCAGGCGGCCTTGCTCCCAGGTCAGAACGGCATATTCGGCCCAGGGGTATATCTGAAGCTCGTCTTCAGGCTGGAGTACGTCATAGACCAGGCCGACACTCCCCGGATTGAAGAACAGCCCCGCGCCTATGTGTCGCATCTGCTGCGTGTGGGTATGGCCGCCCGTCATGATGGCCGGAACGTATGGCCCCAGCAACCGCTGCCAGTCTTCGCCGGGCGTGGTGGGCAGCAGGATGTCGTTGAACGAGGTGGGCGAGCCGTGAAAGCAGAGCAGGCGCTGCCCATCATCGAGAGCGACCTCAACGGTGGGCTGAAAGCTGCGAATGAATGCCTGGTCATCGGCAGAAAGTTTGGAAAGCGTCCATGCGCGCACCTCGCGCATTTGCGGCGTCGTTTGCTCAGCCGTGTCGTTTTCTTCGGCCAGCAGCCAGTCATCAGCGTTGCCCATGACGATAGAACAGCCGAGTTCGCGCAGCCGCTGAACGGTTTCGGCGGGCCGCGGGCCGCCCTGAATGGCATCGCCCAGGCAGATGATCTGGTCCACAGACTGGCTGCGCAGATCGGCCAGAGCGGCGTCCAACGCGAAACAGTTGCCGTGTATGTCTGAAATCAGCCCGATACGCATTGCAGTGCTCCTTGGTTATGGTCTTGTCCTTATTGTGCCATTTTTGCGGCACTTTGCCAATGTCTCGCCCGGCCATACGATCAGCCTGGTCGTGTATGTGATTGTGCTCGTCTACAGCGGCGCGCTGGCAATCTACTATCTGTTTCTCAAGTGCGCCACGCGCTGCTGGGCGCTTCTGCCCAGGCTTCGCCCAGCGCGAAGAACGCTGGCAAGTGAGGCTGCGCCCATAGGCTTGACAAGCACACGGGCATTGTTTACTCTGTTTGTAGAACAGCGGGTTTGTTGCAACCGGGGGAAAGAAGCGCTCTCTGGGTATGAGGAGAGGACTTGGCACATGAAGAATCCCTCAAAAGCACTGGCTTCTTCCTGGCTGGTGTATTGGGCTGGTGTGGTGGTGGGCATCATTCCCTGGCCGCTGGCCGTGGTTGGATTGGTGCGCTTCCCGAGCAGCACCGTGCTCGTACTTCTCACATATATCCCTGGCTTTGCCGTCGCGGCCTACGTAGCAGAATTGGTCATCGCCGTGCTGTGTTTGTTCCTCAGCCGCCTGCGTCCCCTGGGACAAGGCATCTTGACCGGGTTACTTATCTCGACGATTGGTTGGCATCTCACCTATATCTTCTTGCCCATCTTTTTTATCAGCGGCTAGCTGGCAATGAGAGTGATCTTGAGTTTTCCATCTTCCCATGTAGCTCTCATTGAGACATCAGCGTAGGAACGGCTGTGCCCTTGGCATCTAACCAGGGTTTACCCCCCCGGCCACGTCGGCCTGTCGAATGGTCCTGTGCCCCTTGACAACGACGCAGGAAGTCAGCTATACTCTTCCCAGGCTTGATTGCCTCAAGCCGAGTATTGGTTGTTTTTGCAACGGTTATTGTGTGACGCGGCCAGTAATTGCCACCGGCCACGCCACTGACCCCAAACCTGGACGAGCCAGATGTGGGGCTGGGGGCATTCTATAGCACATCTCCCTCCAGCGGCCACCTTCTGGATGGACGGTTCCCAGGCGGAACGGTCCGAGACATCGAAGCTTCGCGCTTCGTGGGGTCCAGCAGGTGGCCGTTGCGCATCTGGCGCGAGCGCTGCTCTGCGCTGTGCGCCGCTGGAGGAGTGTGTCTGCTATGGCGGCTGTCTCATTGGCCTTTGACTGGAATGCCCCCGTCCCTCCCCTCTTCACCCGCTCTGCTGGTCCCACCTTCTGGCCGGGCGACCGGCGCTATCGTCCGTTGGATGGACGGCTGCGCTACACGCGCAACCTGCGCGCCCTGACCGATGCCCTGCCTGCTGCCCTCAAGCCCATCCTGCGCGAACGCTTCAAGCCGACCCGTGGGCCGCTGCGGTGGGACACGCCGCCTGCCCTGCCCAGCAACGTGCGCCAGAGCTATGACGTGGAGTGGTTGCAGGAGGGCACGGCGCTGCGGGTCTGCGTGCAGATCACCCTGACGGCAGAGATGATCGAGCGCTTACTCAACGCGCCAGAGGGGATGATTGGCGGGCTGACGCACAACTACCTGTTTGTGCTGCAAATCGTGCGGCTGCGGCAGTTGTGGGAAGAGGTAGAGCGGCGGGCGTGGGAGGAAGACCGGCTGGTCGTCTTCACGCGGGCATTGGGCTAGCGCTGGATGGGTATGCTTGCGTCAGGCTATGGGTCAAGCGTAATGTCCAGCGATTGCAGCAGTGCAAGCGCTTCGGGAAGCGAGAACTGCGCCTTTTTGATGGTGTTGTTGAACACGTCAATCTGGTAGTGAGCGGCTTTGCGAAAATTGGCGTTAGTGAGGTTGGTCTTGAAGAACCGGCTCAACTCGAAGTCGGTTCCTTCAAAATCTCCATCGGTCAGATCAGCCTCCACGAAATCAACCTCGCGGCATCGGCAAGAATGCAGGACGAGCTTTCTTAATGTGAGCGTGGAGAACGAAGAATAATTCAGTTCGCACTCGGTAAAGACGAGCGGGCCGAGATTTGCGGCCCGCGCCTGGGACCAGTCGATCCCAATTACTTTTGATCGGCTGAAACGCACGTCTGTAAAGGAGCTATTTGGGAATTGCACGGCGCTGAGCGTACAGCCTTCAAAGGCGCAGTCCAGAAACCGGCATTTGGCGAAGATGACATCGATGCAGGTACATCTGGTAAACGTGCAATTCTCGAACTCCCTGGCTTCCATGGTTTCCTGGCTCAGTTGAAGATCGAGGAACTTCTCTTTATAGAAGCTGTTTGCGCCTTTTTTACGGAGGTCTGCTTCAGTTGCCATCTTTTCCCTCTGATGTATATGAGAAGCACAGCACGCGGTACATCGTACCATGTCGGGAGCATTTCCAAACCAGGACTTCTGCTCCTCAGTTTGGAAATGCTTTGAAAGAACGCCGAATCAGAGATCGAGCGCCTCTAAATGGTGTGCCCCAAGCGTGAAAGAGACTTCGCCGCCGTGATGGAGGTCATGTTTGATAGTACTCCAGATGATCGATTGCCGCGTGTAGCTGTACGTTTGGTCGTTCTGCTCCTCCGTAAACACGTCGTCCAGGTTGGCCGGTGTCCAGCGAACGAGAGCCGCATGAATCATCTGCCAGGTGGCCTCCAGCCCACGTACCAACTCGGTGGTATCTCTCGGAGGTGCGCCCGGTACGTCCCATGTTTCCAATGGAGCCAGTTCAGCATCCCCCTCGCCCATGACCAGGTGGAAATTGCCGACTCGGCCACTGATGATATGGGCAACATTTTCCCCGATAGAGCGCAGATGTGGAGCGACTCGCAGGGCGAGTTGTTCGGAAGAGAGTGGCGTAATAGCGTTCATCAAGAGGGTCTGATAGACATCCCAACCTTTGTAGAAAGACAGAAGATGTGTTTGCTGTTCGGCCATCGACGGTTTCCTTTCCTATGGTGTAATGACTCAGACTCTTCTGAAAGTCTCTCACGAAAAGCGGTCATATCTGGTCCGCAATGTGCTCTTCTGCGGCCTCCCTTGACTGAGTTTGGAAATGCTCGTATGTCTGCATCCTGTTTCTCGATGCGGTGGAGGATAAAGAGGCTGCCAGCAGCACATCAGTTGTGCGGGCTTTCCCTCATCTGTTATCATCAATACAGCGACGATGAGTTGTTCTTGCTTGCTCTGTTCGTCTACTGTAGACCGAATAAGGCTTGTGCAGATACCTGGCGGTTCTAGCAAAGAGGTGGCAATGGAGCCAACCTTTCAGCATATATCGATAGGGAGCATCTATGGCTGATGTACGTATCCGGCGTTGGGCCGAAACACTGACACACTATTGTTTGTATGTGCAGCCGGGCGAAACGGTGTTGATTCAATCGACCCCGCTGGGCGCGCCGCTGGTCGAAGAGGTCTATCGGGAAGTGCTGCGGGCGGGCGGGCATCCGCTGCCGCGCATTGTGTTGCCAGCGCTCACTGAAATCGCACTGAAAGAAGCCTCGCCTGAGCAGCTTAGCTTTGTTCCGCCGATGGATGAAGTGCAGGCGGAGACGGTGAGCGCGCGGCTTGGGATTATGAGCGAAGAGAATGTGAGCGCGCTGGCAAACGTCGACCCGGCGCGCCAGGCGCTGCTTCAGCGGGCCAGCCCCGCGCTGCGCCGACGCTATACGGAGCGCGAGCAGCAAGGCAAGTTCAAATGGTGCGGCACGCTGTATCCCACGCAGGCGTCGGCGCAGAACGCGGGAATGTCGCTGGCCGACTTTAGCGAGTTCGTCTATGAAGCCTGCTTTTTGAACGATGAGCATCCCGCCGACCGCTGGCGAGAACTGGCCGCACGCCAGCAGCGCTACGTCGATTGGCTGAAGGGCAAGAAACGCGTGCGCGTGCTGGGCCGCGATACCGACCTGTCGCTTTCCATCGAAGGGCGCACGTTTATCAATAGCGATGGCAAGCGCAATTTTCCCAGCGGCGAGTTCTTCACCGGACCGGTGGAGGATTCCGCTGAGGGCACGATTCGCTATACCATTCCTTCGGCCATCAACGGGCGCGTGGTGCAGGATATTCGCCTGCGCTTTCGCCAGGGCCAGGTGGTGGAGGCGACGGCCATGCAGGGGCAGGCGTTCATGGAAGAGATGCTGAAGCTGGATGATGGCGCGGTGCGGCTGGGCGAGTTTGCCTTTGGCAACAACTTTGGCATCACGCGCGGCATTTGCAACACGCTCTTCGATGAGAAGATCGGCGGCACGGTACATCTGGCGCTGGGCAGCAGCTATCCCGAAACGGGCGGGCAGAACCTTTCGGCGCTGCATTGGGATATGGTCTGCGATCTGCGCCCGGAGGCAGGCGGCGGTGAGGTGTGGGTGGATGACACACTGTTTTTGAAAGATGGCAAGCTGATGGTTGGCTAAAGGAGGGACAGGCATTTGAGCGAATCGATTCACGAGACGTTTCAACGACTGCGCGAGGCGGTGCTGGACGGGCCAGGCACACTGAGTCAGGAGGAACGCCAGCGCATCGCCAATTGGAGCGCCAACCCCGGAACGATTCCGGCCAGCCAGCAGATAGACGAGCCGCTGGCAACGGTGCTGACGAAGGTGGCGCGCCACGCCTATAAAGTGACTGACGAAGATATTCAGGCGCTGCTGGCGGCTGGCTATTCCGAGGATGCGGTGTTCGAAGCGGTGACCAGCGCGGCGCTGGGCACGGCGATTGGCCGCTACGAGCGCGGCATGGCGGTGCTGCGCGCGACGAAAGAGGAGAACTGATGCGGCTCAAGATTCTGGAGAGCGGGCACGCTGAGGAGCAAAAGCAGTACATGGCGCGCATCACAGCGCAGGGCGGCAGGCTCTCCGATATGATGAAGGTCGTGCTGTATCGCCCGAACTTTTTTGGCCTCTCGTTCATGGCGGCGTGCAACGCGGTGCTGCACGAGCAGCCCTCGTTCTGGACGCAGGGCGAGCGCGAACTCTTCGCTGCCTTTGCCTCGAACCTGAACAAGTGCAAGTTCTGAACGACCTCGCATCGCGCGGTCGCGCGGGCGGGCATGCAAGATGAGGCATTGATTCAGGCGGTTCTGGACGATTGGCGCACCGCGCCAGTCGATGAGAGGCTGCGGACCACGCTGGCCTTCCTGGAGACCTTGACTCTCGTTCCCGATGAGGTTTCGCCCGAGGAGATTCAGGCGATGCGCCGCGCCGGAGTGACCGACGAAGGCATCGAGGAGGCGATTACGGTTTGCGCCGTCTTCAATCTGGCAGACCGCATTGCCGACAGCTTCGATTACGTGCCGCCCGGCCCGGAGCAGGCGGCAGCGTTTGGCGAGATGCGGCTGGCGCGCGGCTATGTTATGTGAAGAAAGGGGCGGTTGATGCGCCTGCGTATTCTGGAAGAGGGGCACCAGCCCGAGCAAAAGCGGGAGTTTGAGCAGATGATGGCGCAGGGACGGCGCATCGGCGATATGACCAAGCTGCTCGCCTATCGCCCCGCTTTTTTCGGCGCGGCGTTTTCGGCCTTTGTGGACGAAACGCTGCATCAACCATCGGCGCACTGGACACAGGGCGAGCGCGAACTATTTGCCGCCTTTGTGTCGCGGCTGAACGCCTGCGTCTACTGAACGACGGTTCACAGCGCGGTCGCGCTGGCGGGAATGAAAGATGCAGGGCTGATTGCAGCGGTGTTGACCGATTGGCGCACCGCGCCGGTTAGCGAGCAGATGCGGGCGGTGCTGGGCTTTCTGGAGACGCTGACGCTGCGACCTGATGCGGTGTCGGCGGAAGAAATACACGCGATGCGCCGGGCGGGCGTGAGCGACGCGGCCATTGAAGAGGCGATTGCCGTCTGCGCGGCGTTCAACATCGCGGACCGCCTGGCCGATACGTTCGATTACGAGCCGCCCGACGCGGAAGGCGCGCAGCGCGGAGGAGAACATCTGCTGCTGCGGGGCTATCGCTGAGGCAGCAGTTGCAGATGCGCCTTCTGGGTATGGGGGAATGCTGGCAATCGAAAAAGAGACCTTAAGAATCTGAAGATATGCTGTGATAATCTGAAACTGCCTGTCGTATTACTTAAAGAACCTTTCATGTAATTGAGAGGTTTATTGAAGGATGAAGTACGACAGAAAAAGGAGTAAGCATCCCTATGGCTGATCCACGATTGCGGCGTTGGGCCGAAGTGCTGGTGCGCTATTCGGTGGGTGTGAAGGCTGGCGATAAGTTGGCAATTAGCGGCCCGCCTCTGGCTGCGCCCCTGCTTACGGAATGCTACCGCGAGGCGCTGCGGGTGGGCGCGTATCCAGATGTGATCTCTGGCGTGCCGGGCTTGCAAGAGATTTTCTTGCGCGAAGCCAATGAAGAACAACTGAAGTATATTTCGCCACTGCAAGAGTTGGTTATCGGGCAGTTCGACGCGACGCTGCAAATTATGGCGGATGAGAACACGCGCGAACTGGCAGGCGCCGACCCGGCCAGGCAGGCCATCCAGGCGCAGGCCCACCACTCGCTGGTTGAGACCTTTATGCGGCGGCAGGCGGTTGGCGACCTGAAATGGAGCCTGACGCTGTACCCCACCAACGCCTACGCGCAGGATGCCGGGATGTCGCTGGCTGACTTCACCGAGTTTGTCTATGAAGCCTGTTTCCTGAACGATGAAGACCCGGTGGCGCGCTGGAAGGAATTGGGCGCGAAGCAGCAGCGCCTGGTGGACTGGCTGAAGGGCAAAGATCAGATTCATGTGGTCGCCAAAGATACCGATCTGCATCTGTCGGTGAAGGACCGTATCTTTATCAACGCCGATGGGCAGAAGAACTTCCCTGATGGCGAGTTTTTCACCGGGCCAGTGGAAGATTCGGTGAACGGGCATATTCGCTTCACGCTTCCGGCGATGTTCCAGGGCAGGCCGGTGGAGGGCGTGCGCGTCCGTTTCGAGGCGGGCCAGGTGGTGGAGGCGACTGCCGATGTGGGCCAGGACTTGCTGGAACAAATGCTGAACATGGACGACGGCGCGAAACGTCTGGGCGAGTTTGCCTTTGGCAACAACTTCGGCATCAGCCGGGGCATCAAAAACATTTTGTTCGATGAAAAGATCGGCGGCTCGGTGCATATGGCGCTCGGCGCGGGCTATCCTGATACGGGTAGCAAGAACGAGTCAGCCTTGCACTGGGATATGATCTGCGATTTGCGCGATGGCGGCGAGGTCTGGGTGGATGGGCAGTTGTTCAATAAAAACGGGCAGTTTGTGGTATAGCCCCGGCCAGTTGTATCGCATGCGGGCATCAGCGGCGCGTGTCGCTGATGCCTTGCAAGAAATGGACATCCGTGATGGCAGAACGTGTGTTGCCCCCTCCGACCTCCCCAACCTCCGCGCCTGAGCCAGCCACGCCAGGGAAGATACGCGCGGCGCTGGTTTCGGTGGCTGTGAACCTCTTTCTCATCCTCCTCAAGGGCATCGTGGGATTTCTGGCGGGCAGCATCGGGTTGATTGCCGAAGCGGTCCATTCGCTGACCGATCTGACGGCCAGCATTCTGGCGGTCTGGGGGATTCGCCGCGCCGAGCAGCCCCCCGACCCGCAGCATGCCTTTGGGCACGCGCGCTATGAAAATCTGAGCAGCCTGCTGCAAATGCTGATTATCGGCATTGCCAGCGGCATTTTGATCTATGAATCGATCTTGCGTATCATCAACGGCTTTACCATCAACGTGCAATGGTGGGCCTTTGCGGTCATGGGCGCTTCGGTGGTGATCGACCTTTCGACCAGTCGCTTTCTGGAACACGCGGCAGGGGAAAGCGGCGGCAGCGCCGCGCTGGAGGCGGATTCATTTCATTTTATTTCCGATATGTGGGGCGCAATTGCCGTCATTATTGGCTTGATCTTTGCCGCGCTCGGATTTCCCATCGCTGACCCCATCGCCGCCATCAGCGTCGCGGTGGTGATCGGCGGGACGGCGATTCGCAGCGGCGTTCGCACGACGGGCATTTTGCTGGATAAAGCGCCGCCCCAGGCGCTCTTAGATCGCATTAAGGCGGTTGCGGCGGCCTATCCACAGGTGCGCGAGGTGCGCGAACTGCGCGCCCGCGTCGCTGGAAACAAAGTGCTGCTGGATATGGCCGTGGGCCTCGCCCCTGACATTTCGATTCAGGAAGCGCATACCATTGCGCATCAGGTGAGCGCGGAGATTCAGCGCCAGGTGCCGCAGGTGATGGACGCGGTGGTCCATGCCGAGCCGGTGGGGGCTGAGCATCTGGCGGATGCCTAGCGCCGCCTCTCTTCTTCGGTTTCGAGCGCAAGTCAGGCGAATTTGCTTGTAGCGCTACAAGCAACAGATGATGTAGCAGCGATCATCATGTATAGGGAGAGGTGGGTTAGAAAAGAAGTTGCATACCCCACAGGGGTATGCAACTTCTGCGTGCGCTTTGCGTAGATATTTATGAAGATGGAAATACCCCACATGGGTATGTAACATTTTCAGGGTGTTGTACGTATATAGATGTAGAGAACGAACGAGATGCGCCCCCAAGAGGTTCCCGGCAGAGAAGTCAGCTTTAGGCAGCCACGCTCTGATGGAGGGCGTTGGCAGCGTAGGTGATGCTGATGGCGAAGAGGAAGAAGGCAGGGATGACGATGAGCCTGTGGACGATGCCCAGTAGATCAGGCGCATAATCTGTCTGCTCGTAGAACCATGCCTGGACGGGATGCGCCAGGCTAAAGAGTATCAGCCCAAAGACCGCCAGCCACAAGGAATGCCCGATGGCTCCGCCTAGCCGTGCGCGCACGACCAGCGCCAGGCACAGCGCTGCCAGGATGAGCAAGCTGCCGTCCAGCATGAAGAATGCGGCGACTTCGGCTAACAGGCCGAGGCCATAGAAGATGAAGCTGAGCGCGCTGATTATGATGATGAGGACGGTGACCAGCGGCCAGAGCTTGACGCGCGGGAGTTGTTCGGATTTTGTAGGGTCAAACGCGGGCAGGGCATCTGTCAAATTAGCGAGGCCAGGCAGAAAGAGCAAGACGGCGAGCAGCACCGCGCCCTGGTGAATGAGTGTGGCGGCATCGATGTTGAGCATTTGAAGGATAGTATCGAGCAGGTGGGAAAGCGCCAGTGCCAGGCTGCCAAGGGAGATGAATCGGAAGGCGTGGAGGAGATGGCCGCCGCGTTGCAGCCAGATGGATGACCAGACGGTCCAGATGGCGATCGCTAACCCGGCAAAATCCAGCAGGGCGGTGATGATGATCGTTGAAAGTGAGAAGCTGGTCCCGGTGGGTTCTATCTCCAGCAGGAGCAGCGGCAGTCGAGTTATCATCGTTTCACATGTTCCATTAGTTCTTATCCTTGGGAAGCGCAGCAGGTAGAGCGTAAGAGAGTAGGCCATAGAGTAATACGCGGGATGTTTCAGCGGATGAACCTGCCGCAAGCTGAGGGACGCGGCGGAGATTGCTGGCACTGTTATTGCGACATCCCCTCAGTTAAGCGCTTTCTGCTGCTGAGTACATAGCCCATTTGCGTAGATGGGCAAGAAAAGTCTTGTCAAAATTGGGTTAAGACCCGATAATATATTAAGAAGGAACGCGGACATTTTGGTAGATAGCTTATTGAAGACGGGCAGTCTTCGGGGGGATTGCGGATACGACCTCCTGAAATGGAATACATCTTGTAAGTGACCCTGGGACCAGGGGTAGTGGTTGCGGCGGTTAGGCGACTGTAGGATGTCAATCAGCGGGGCGCTTTCCAGCTCCCCGCTGATGTCGTGAGATTGCGGTGATTCGAGCGAACGCGGGTCCCAGGCACCGAGCCAGAGGCCCTTTCAATAGGAAATATGAACGACATGACACAGCGTATGAATGAGCAGGAATGGGTCCCCACGCTACAAGATTTGCTTGAGAAGGGCCGCAAGCGGGGTTTTGTGCGCCGTGATGAGCTAGAGGCAGCGCTCCAACGCACCCGGCATTACGACCCGCAGGCCCACGCTGGCCTGCCTGAGCAGGTTGGCGAGCCTCAGCCGCAAATAGCAGAGCTTGAGGACCTCGATGAAGCGGTGGATCAACTCCTCGCCGACGATATTGATATTGTCGATGATGAGGAGGAAGCGATCCGCGCCCGTGAGGATACCGATATAGAGCACCATCTGGAAGAACTGGAAAGCGACACCACGGCGCTGCACGATTTGCCGGATTTGGAAGATGCCGGGCGCGAGCGGCTGCGCCGGGTGGAGCAACTCGCCCGCGAGGCTGAGCGAGGCGAGGCGACGGAAGTCGACACGATTACCGCCTATCTCCGCGAGATAGGGCGCGTACGTATGCTCAGCCATCAGCAAGAGATTGATCTTGCCAAGCGGATTGAGGCTGGCGACAAGAGCGCCATGTCAGAATTTGTGCTGGCGAACCTCCGCCTGGTGGTCAGCATTGCCAAGCGCTACGTGGGACGTGGCCTGACACTGCTCGATCTCATTCAGGAGGGGAACATTGGCTTGATGCGCGCGGTGCAACGCTATGATTGGCGTCGCGGCCACCGCTTCAGCACCCACGCAACGTGGTGGATTCGCCAGGCGATCAGCCGGGCCGTGGCCGATAAGGGCCGCGCGATTCGGCTGCCCGTCTACGTGAACACCGCGCTCAACCGGGTGCGCCGCGAGCGCCAGCGCTTGATTCAGGAGCTTGGCCGCGAGCCAACGGAGTTCGAGTTGGCCGATGCGGTGGGCATGGAAGTGGACCGTCTGCACGAGTTGGAAGCCGCGCCCGGCACGCCGATCTCGCTCGAACTGCCGGTTGGCGAGGACGACGAGCAGGAACTGGGCGATGTGCTGGCGGACGAGGCATCTCAGTCGCCGGAGGACGCGGCGGCCATGCACACCATGAAGGAAGAGGTGCGCGAGGTGCTGGAGGACGTGCTGACACCCCGCGAGCAGTTGGTCCTGGAACTGCGCTTCGGGTTAGGCGGCAGCGGCCATACCTATCCGTTGGAGCAGGTGGGCCGCCAGCTTGGCATCACCCGCGAGCGCGTGCGTCAGATCGAGGCGGGCGCACTGGCGAAGCTGCGTCATCCACAGGTGTTGGAGCGCCTGCGCGGCTAAGAGCCACACCTGTTGAAAACAGGCAAATCCCATATGCAGGGCCGCCATCCTATCTGGATGGCGGCCCTGCACTGCAAGTGACAAAAAAACGCGAGCGGCACAGTCTCTGTGCCGCTCGCGGCTCTCCAGCAAAAGCGAACGAAGAATAAATATGCGGTCCGTGCCCGTTGGCGATCCTTGCCTTTCTGGTTTCCGTCCAGATAGTGAACGATCCGTGTTCCCCGGCACTCCTGCCCTGATAGCCATCCATAGCCTGGTGGACAATCCGTGCCCGAGGCAATCCTTGCTCTGCTGACGGTCCGTGTCTTGATCCTTCGTTCGTTCTTGCCGCTCCAAAAATGATTGTACTCAGGCCGCAAAGCATTGTCTATTGTTCTCCCCTTGAATTTCCCACGCAGCCCCATTTCTTTATGGATTTTTAATGCCCGATGTGGTCTGAGCAGGCTCACACGCAAGCGGCACGCTCCTCTGCCTTCTTGCTTGTGACGATACGGCTGGCGCACCATCAGGGCTTTTTGGGGCCGCTGGCGCGCTGCCAGATCAGGATGATGAGCAGGAGGATGAAGAGGACGAGGCCGACGCCGATGATGATTTGCAGGCCCGTAATAAGCGTGCCGTTGTCGCCCGCGCTGCTGGCAGGTGTGGGCGTATCTGCCGGGGCAGCGGTGGTGGTCACTGAAGGGACGGGCGTGACGGTGGGCGCGGAAAAGTTGGCCTGGCAGGTGAAGGAATGTGGCCCGCTGTCGGTGACGGCGAAGTTGGCATAATCGCAGGAGATATAGGCCGGTGCGACCGGAATGGGGCCGCTCCCGCCTGTCTTCTGGCCGCGCGACCATTCAATGGTGAGGTGTTGATAGGTCGTGCCCGTGGTGGTGGCGAGTTGATACGTATACGTGCCGCTGGCCCCGGCGCTCATTTTAGCGCAGCCGGTGCCATCGACCTGGGCATCGGGACAGACCCAGAAGACCACATTGTTGGGAGGTGTCCCGCCGACGATTGCCACGGTAAAGGTGAGGGTGACCGCATCACTTCTGGTGGCCGAGTGAGCCGCGCCGGTCTGGATGGTGAGCGCTGAAAAGGCCAGCAAAATCACGAACGCCACGCAGCTTACGGCCACGAACAAGAGGCGGCGAGACTGAATCACGCGCTGTCTCAGGCCATCTATCAAGATTGTTCTGCTCGCTTTCTTCCTAATCTATCCCAACTATGTAACGAGTGAAACGTCAGAAAGGATAATATTACCTCCCTTTCCGAACAAAAATACAAAGAGCGAGAAAATTGGGCACGAATGCGCTTGTATCGGAGGCGGTTCTGTGTTACAATCACATGAGGGCGGGGACGATTCGATATAATTGTCCCCGCCCGACATTGTGGGAGAACGCGAGAACGCTATGGAGATCACCTGGCTGGGTCATGCATGTTTCCGGCTGCGCGGCAAAGAGGTGACCGTGCTGACGGACCCTTATGGCCCCCAACTTGGCTATACATTGGGGCGCGTCAGCGCGCAGATTGTCACCATCAGCCACGATCACCCTGGGCATAACAATGTGGCGGCTGTCGGCGGCGAGCCGTATGTGCTGCGCGGGCCAGGCGAGTATGAGGTACAGGATGTGCTGATTACGGCGGTGGCATCCTATCACGATGATGAGCGCGGCAAGCGGCTGGGCCAGAATACCATCTATGTGCTGCATGTCGATGATATTGCGGTGTGCCATCTGGGCGATCTCGGTCATGTGCTGACCGATGGGCAGCGCGAGGAGCTTGGCGACGTAGATGTGCTGCTCGTGCCGGTTGGCGGCAATAATACGATCAACGCGGGGCAGGCGGTTGAGGTGATTAGCCAGCTTGACCCCAGGGTGGTGATTCCGATGCATTACGCGACGGCGGCCACTGAAGGCAAAGTGGAGGGCCTGGACCCGGTGGAAAAGTTCTGTCGCGAGATGGGGGTGGAGGTGGTGGAACCACAGCCTAAACTGGCGGTGACGCGGGGGACACTTCCCGCCGAACCGCAGGTAATCACTCTCAGCTATCGGGGCTAGGACCGGCCAGGGTTCCTGGCCCCTTCTTCTTGTGCACTGATCTGTACAGCGTGGCGCGAAAGGCGTCGTAGTATTTTTGGGTAATATTCCGCGAGCGCTGGCGTTGTGATCCGTATAGAAGGCCATAAGGTATAGCTTCAGGCAGTTTGGCTCTTGCCTTATTTTTTATTTTTGGGGATCGAGGACCAAGATCATGCGTATGTGGCGTTCTAGCATTGGAGGCAGTCAGGAGGGTTATGCGATGCCCAGGTATCTGTTTGTGACCGGTGGGGTGGCGTCGTCCGTTGGCAAAGGGATTAGCGTTGCTTCGATTGGTCGCCTGCTGAAGAGTCGGGGGCTGCGGGTGGCAATCATGAAGCTGGACCCCTACATCAATGTGGACCCCGGCACGATGTCGCCCTATCAGCATGGCGAAGTATTTGTGACGGACGACGGCGCGGAAACCGATCTGGACCTGGGGCACTATGAGCGCTTCACTGATGAGCCAGCCAGCCAGTCCAGCAATGTGACCACCGGCCAGGTGTATGCGGCGGTGATTGGCAAGGAGCGGCGCGGCGAATATCTGGGCGGCACGATTCAAGTAATTCCGCATATTACGAATGAGATTAAAGAGCGCATTCATAATGTGGCACACCAGAGCGGCGCAGATGTGGTGATCGTTGAGGTCGGCGGCACGGTGGGCGACATCGAGAGCGAGCCTTTCCTGGAGGCGATTCGCCAGATGCGCCGCGATGTGGGGCGCGATGAGGTCTTTTATATTCATGTGACGCTGCTGCCATACCTGGGGGCGACGAAAGAACTGAAGACGAAGCCGACGCAGCACAGCGTGAAAGAACTGCTGCGCGTGGGCATTCAGCCCGATGTGATTCTCTGCCGCTCGGATGTGGAAGTGAGCGATGAGATTCGCGAAAAGATTGCCTTATTCTGCAATATCGATGAGCGCGCCGTCGTTCCGATGACCACCGCCGATACAATCTATGAGGTGCCGCTGCTGATGGAAGCGCGCGGGCTGGGCGACTATCTGGTGGAGGCGCTGCGGCTGGAGGCGAAGTGCCACGCGCCCGATCTGACGGAGTGGCGCGAACTGGTGGCGAACATCAAGCGCGAAAAACCGGTGGTCGATGTGGGGCTGGTCGGCAAATATGTCGAGTTACATGATGCCTATCTGTCGGTGGCGGAATCGCTGCATCACGCCGGGTGGTCGCATGGTGTGGATGTGCGCATTCACTGGATTAACTCCGAAGACCTGGAGATACGCGGCGCGGACGCGGTGGAGATGCTCAAGGGCGTGGATGGCATTGTGGTGCCGGGCGGCTTCGGCAGCCGGGGCATCGAGGGCAAGATCAAGGCGGCCAACTACGCGCGCCACGAAGCCGTTCCTTACCTGGGGCTGTGCCTGGGCTTGCAGGTGGCCGTGATCGGCTTTGCCCGCGAGGTGCTGGGCGTGAGCGATGTGAACAGCACGGAGTTCAACCCCAACACGGCCAACCCGGTGATCGATCTGATGCCGAATCAACGCCAGGTCTCCGACAAGGGCGGCACGATGCGCCTGGGCAACTGGGTCTGCTGTTTGACGAACGGCAGCCTGGCGCAGCAGGCATATGGCGAGCCGATTATCTTCGAGCGCCATCGCCATCGCTATGAGTTCAATAATACGTATCGCCGCCGCATGGAAGAGGCAGGCATGCTGGTGAGCGGGCGTTCGGCAGATAACAGCCTGGTGGAGATTGTGGAACTGGCCGACCATCCCTGGTTTGTGGCGACGCAGTTCCATCCAGAGTTCAAGAGCCGCCCGACGCGACCGCAGCCTTTGTTCCGCGATTTTGTGGGCGCGTGCCTGAAGCATGCCCGCGCGGTGGGCCTGGCCGCCAGGACGAACGTCGTTGAGGCTGATCGGGCACAGCCCGACCAGGCCGAACTGGCGCAATCATTGGAGGGAGAGCAGGCGCTGGCTGGCGGAGATTAACGACTTTTTACATTTGATATAGGCGAACGATAGGCTGGCGGTTAAAAGCCGCGCCTAAGGGCCTGCGGCCACCCCTCGTTAGCTGCCGAGGGCACAGCAAGTCCCTCTTCAGGGACTCCCCTCTCGCGTTGGCGCAACGTTGGCCCCAAGAGCATTGGTTGGCGTGCCTGGGTTGGGGAGTCGGCGTAGGCCGACTTGGTGGCCGTAGGCCCTTAGCCGCGAATTTATTCGCCTGGGTGGGAGTGGGGCGTCCTGTTCGCCAGTCAGGCTGTCAAGATGTAAAGAGTGACTCGCCGATGGGGTAGGGGTTATGCCGTATCTGAGCCAATTGCTGCATCGCAGCGTGGATGATAGCTGGAACGAGCGCGTGGGCAAGCTCGTGGATGTGCTGGTGCCGCCAACGCATGTGGCCGCGCTGACGCAGCGCGTGGCGCTGCCTGGGCCACAGCAGGCGGGTGACGCTGCGCCCGTGGCGCTGGCGCTGGTTGTGGAAACGCCCGATGAGGAACTGGTGCGCGTGCTGCCGTCTCAGGTGGGCCGCGTGGAACATGACCGTCTGGCGTTGAATGTGCCGCGCGCCGACGTGCAGCCCTATCATCCTCAGCCCGATGAGGTGTGCCTGGCCGATGAGGTGTTGAATAAGCAGGTGGTGGACCTGGCGCATAAACGGGTGGTGCGCGTCAACGATATTCGGCTGAATGACAACTGGCATTTGCTCGGCCTGGACTGCACGAATCTGGGACTGCTGCGCTGGCTGGTGCCCACGGGCGTCTATGAGACGCTGGCGCGCCGCTTCGCCACACCGCTGCTCCTGTGGGACCAGACGGGCTTGCTGCCCGCGCGTCCGCAGGAAGCGCCAGACGAGACACAGGTGGCTCCCCAGCCAAGCGAATCGGGGCCGCTTGGGCAACTGCACCCCGCTGATATTGCCGATATTCTGCATGATCTGAGTTCGGAAGAGGGCAGCCGCGTGCTGGCCTCGCTGGATACCGAGACGGCAGCGGAGACGCTGGAGGAGATCGAGCGCGAACATCAACTGCGCTTGCTGGAGCGCATGGCGAGCGACCGCGCTGCCGATCTGCTGGAGGAAATGGGGCCGGATAAGGCCGCCGATTTGCTGGCCGAACTGCCCGAAGAACACGCCCAGGAACTGCTGGGGCTGATGAAGCGCGAAGAATCCGAAGATGTGCAAGAATTGCTGGCCTATCCTGAAGATTCGGCGGGCGGCCTGATGACGACGGATTACGTGCTGGTGGGGCAGGACCGCACAGCGGAAGAGGCATTGATGCGCGTGCGCGCCGCGATCAATGACGATGTGCGCGTGGCCTATGTGTATTGCGTGGCCGACGACACCCTGGCTGAAGATCAAGAACAGCGCTTGCTGGGCGCGGCGTCGCTGTGGGAACTGCTGACCGCCGACCCCGAACAACCCTTGCGCGAGTTCATGGAGACGAGCATCATCAGCGTGCCGCCCGATGCTGACCCGCTGGCGGTGGCGGAAACCATCGCGAAATATGATCTGCTGGCCCTGCCGGTGCTGGATGGGCAGGGCAACATCCAGGGCATGGTGACGGTGGATGACGCCCTGGATGTGCTGCTGCCCCCCAACCGCCGCCGCCGCGCCCGCCGCATGTATTAAGGCCAGAGGTTGATCTTGGTCTGCAAGACCTGCTCGTGAATCTTGACCGCTTCGGCCACCGCCTCAGAAAATGATTTCCACGGGTCGCTGGCGGGCTGCACCAGGCCCTTGATGCGCTCGTGGAAGGGATTGGGCGCGCTGAGGTTGGAACCGGCATCTTCCACCCGCACCACATACTCTTCCGGCAATTGGGCCTGGTTATAGAGGCGCAGCGAGGTGGTTTGCAGGTTTTCGTCCAGCAGAAGGGCCGCCGCGCCGAAGATGGGCGTTGGCTGAAGGTGATCGGCCACCCAGCCGCCGCTGTTGTAGACCTTGATCGGCGCGGGATAGCCCGCAAACGACATCATCTGTTCGAACGGTTTGTGCGTGTGGCCGAAAAGCAGCGTGAGGTCGGCTGGAAGGTCTTGCTGGTGCTCGATCTGAAGCTGCGCGAGCATCGGGTCTTCCACATACCACTGAAGGCCCTGCTGCGCGTCGGGGCTGAGCCATTGCTCCGGCTTGCGGCTTTCCAGATTGGCCGATTTATTGATGACGGCTTCCATCAGCCAGGTCAGCGCCCTGGCTTCAATGCCCTCTACCCACTTCCAATGATGCCACTTTTCCACCAGGCTGGTCGAAAAGTTTTCCAGCAGCTTTTCCACCTGATGCCGGTCCTGAAGCTTGTTGTAGAGGATGCCAATATCTCGGCCAACGTCGCCGGAACGGCCCATGGTTGACCAGAAGAAGTCGATCCAGGCGAAGTTTTCGGCCTCGACTTCATAGATGCTTTTGGGCTTCTTGCGGTCGGGGAAAATCATGGTGTTGAGGGTGCTCATCAACGAGTAAATGCTTTCGATGTAATGGCCGTGCGTGATGAGCACGCAGCGCTGCCCGTCGCCGCTGAACAGGGCGTAGTTGGGATAGACGACCTCGACCACAGCCTCTTTCAGACGCGGGTGCCGTCGCAGCAGGGTGGTCATCAGGCGCTCGGGCACGAAGTCGGGCGCGACCATTTTGGTGGTGTGCCAGGGCGCTTCGAGCGGCTGGCCCGCCGGGATGCGCGCCATATAGCTGAGGTATTGAGTTTCGCGGGCGCTTTCCCAGATGTGATGATCGTGGTTGCCTGGAATATAGAGCAGATGAGGGTCGAAAAGCGCCTCGCCATCGGGCGGGAAGATCAGGTCGATGAAGTGCTCGAAGACCATCGCTGCCTGATTCGTGTCGGCCAGGGCCATTTCGAGGATGTCACCATTGAGGATGAGCCGGGGCTTTTCCGGGCCGACGTTCTGGGCAATCACGGCGCGCAGGCAGGCGACAAACTCGCTCAGCACGGGGCTGGTTTTGGCGGTCTCGATGTCGATTGTGCCTGGCTTGATGGGGGTGAGCACGCTGTTATCAGCGCCCAGGTGCAGATCAGAGAGGCACACATAGCGGATGTCGGGCATGGCTAGAAGTCTCCTTTTACACTACAAGCCTTTCCCTCCAGGTGGCATCGGGGGCATCAATCTCTCTCTAGTATAGCTTATTCGTCCAGGCTGCTTGAGATGACAGCGCGTCGTAACGTAGTTCGTAACGCTTGGAAGACATACAGTAGCGTATACTTTCTGGAAAAGAGCGCGCGATTATTGCCACTGGTGGAGGCATGGAATGGACCTTCCAACAGCGCTACAAGAGGCTTCGCGAACCCTTGATCGCCGCGGCGATACCCCCTTGCAGGGCTTCTGGCTTGTGCTTTGCCAAAGCATTCTGGCTGGCCGCGTTTCTGCTGCTGCTGGTGGTCTTCTGTGGCAATCTGGTAGTTGGCGATTATGGCCTGATGGTGACGCTGGCGCTGATCGTCGATACCAGCGTGTGGTTTGCTGTCAGCCTGGTGTTGTTCTGGCGCAAGTCCACAGATCGGGCTGCCCTGCTGTTTTCCCTCCAACTCTTCTGCACAGGGGGATATTTCTTTCCACCGCTTCCGCTGGCGTTAGAGCGTATTGGCCTGTGGTGGCTGCCGGTTGATGTCGCGGGGGTGTTGGCCGGGGCAACGCTCACCTTTGTCTATACCTTTCCTGATGGACATTTTGTTCCCAGGTTCACGCGCTGGGTTGCCGTGGGGATGATGGTTGTCTCGCTGCTGCCGGTGCCCGTGCCTGGCGTCTATCCCTGGAACTGGTGGGTATCCCCTTTCTATACGCTGGTGCGCGTGGTGTTTTATATCAGCCTGGCGCTGGCCTTGCTCTATCGCTATCGGCATGCGTCCACGCCGGTCCAACGCCAGCAGATCAAGTGGGTCGTCTTCGCCATACTCATCATCGTTGGCGATGTGAGTGTAGTCGAACTACTGGTAGCCATCCTTCCGGCCTTTTTCCCAGCACTGGCGCTGCCGCTGCCAACTCATCGCCTGATTGACGCGCTGGCCTATTACTTTGTGCCGGTGATTGTGCCGCTTTCGATTGGCATTGCCCTGCTGCGCTATCGCCTGTGGGAGGTGGACAACCTCATCAACAAGGCGCTGGTCTATGGCTTGCTGACGGGCCTGCTGGGTGCGGCGTATGTGGGGCTGATTCTGGGATTGGAGGGTCTGGCCGAGATTATTACTGGCAGCGCGACGAATCAGCAGCCAGTAGCCCTGGTGGTTTCGACGCTGGTGATTGCCGCGCTCTTTCAGCCGGTGCGCCAGCGCCTCCAGGGGTGATTGATCGGCGCTTCTATCGCCGCAAGTATGATGCCGAGCGGACGCTGGCGGCCTTCAGTGCCAGGCTGCGCAACGAGGTCGATCTGGCTGAATTGCGCTTGCATCTGCTGGCGGTGGTGCAGGAGACGATGCAGCCCGCGCATGTCTCGCTCTGGCTGCGCCAGGCCGAACGAAGCGCTGTGGAACCGCCGCAGCGCTCCGAGCCGCGCGAGTCGGCGCAGCCAGAAGTGTAGCGGCCTGGGGCGCACACGTCCTCCAGGCTATTTACTGAAGGCTTGACAGGGGGGAGTATGCTGAGTGTAGAGCTATGAGGTTGTTGGAGCGCTACGAGTTTGGAGGGCTGCTGCATGTTTGGTCATCATGAAACTGCTCAGGCGAAGGTGTTGTTGGCCGAAATGGTTATTAAAGCGTGGGAAGAAGAGCATCACACGTCATATGAGTTTGTGCTAGAGGTACAGCCTCCCAACGGGCAGGCGTTCAGGGCGAAGACCACGCACAGCTTTCCCTCTTTTACGCCCCATCCCGAGGTAGGCGATATGGTGTATGTGAAGTATGATCCCAAAAGCCTGAAAGTTGAGCTTCACGTGCACGGCGACAACCGCTATGGCTGGTCGGGCGAGAAACACCACGAACAAGCTCAGCGCCAGGCAGAACAGGCCAAACGCGACGCGCTGCTCGCGGCTCCGCCCGGAACGCCGGTTTCGGGCGTCAAAGCATCTGGCGGCGCTGGCATGGCTGGCCTGGACCCCGAATTGCAGGAACTGATGCGGCTGGAAGAAGCTGAGCGCCGCGCCGCGCAAGCCAACCCGTCAGGGCTGCCTGGCATGAACAACGTGGACCAGGAAATGTTGGAACTGATGCAGGAGGAAGAGGCTGAGCGCCGGGCAGGACAGGCTGGTGGGCAGCAAGGGCCGGGCTTCCAGCAGATTCAGGCCGGGCAAGTTGTCCAGATGTCCCCTGGCGGTTACCCCGGCGCGGCTTCTTCGATCAATCCACAAGCAGCGATGGCCTTTGCAGAGGCGCAGGCGCTGCGTCAACAACTGGAATACACAGGAGCCTCCGGGAAAGCGCAAATCCTGCGGAAACAGCAGGCAGGCTCGCCAATTGATCGCTTTGTCCCGTTTTATGTTGAGGTGACGGTACATCCCGACCACCATGGGCACCCCTTTCAATGCTCCTTCACGGCCTGGATCGATACCAGCAAGGGTACGCTGATGGAGGGGTATACAATTCCGGTCAAGTACGACCCGCAGAACACGGCGCGCATCGTGTTTGTTTTGCCGACATAAGCGCAATTGGGGCAATGTACGCGCCTGTTCCCTGTAAGGCCGCGCCCAGGGACCCTCGGCAGCTACCGAGGGTCCCTGGGCGCGGATTTGTACCTTGCGCCTGGCGCGCCGGTACGCTATACTGAGCCATTATGACGAACTCAGATATTGCGTATCGGCGTCTGCATACTCAACATCTTGCCACGCCCACCTTCGAGACGCCCGGCGAGGTGGTGGCGTGGTTTGGCGCGGTCCAGGCCCAGGACTATCTTGGTTCGCTGTGGGCTGTCGGCCTGCGCATGCGCCAGGCCAGCGAAGCCGTCATCGAGCAAGCGCTGGCTGATGGCGTGATCGTGCGCACACATCCCATGCGCGGCACCTGGCATTATGTGGCGGCGGAAGATGTGCGCTGGCTGCTGGCGCTGAAGAAGGCCCGCAACCTTGCCAACGTTGCTGGCATGCATCGGCGGCTGGAACTGGATGAGGCGACGCTTGCCAAAAGCCTGGAGGTCTTTGCCGCCACGCTCCAGGGCGGGAAACGGCTGACCCGTCCCGAACTGGCAGCCGCGCACGAACAGGCGGGCATCTCCACGGCGGGCTTGCGCATGACGTTTCTGCTGGGCCGCGCCGAGGCGGAAGGGCTGATCTGTTCCGGCCCCCGGCGCGGCAAGCAGTTTACGTACACGCTGCTGGATGACATCGCCCGGCCCTCGAAGTCGCTGGCGCGCGAAGAGGCGGTGGCCGAACTGGCGCGGCGCTATTTTACCAGCCACGGCCCAGCCACGGTGCAAGATTTTGTGTGGTGGTCGGGCCTGACGACGGCTGAAACGACGGCTGGCCTGAAGTTGATACAATCGGCGCTGGTGCAAGAAGTGATCGACGGCAAGACATATTGGCTGGCTCCATCTGCCGTTGACGCTCCGCTCGCATCCCCTCCAGCCTATTTGCTGCCAGCGTACGATGAGTATACGGTGGCCTATCGAGACCGCAGCGCGGTGCTGGACCCGGCCTATGCCGAGCAGACCGGAAATGGCATCTTCAGCCCCACTGTGGTGGTGGATGGTCGCGTGGTTGGCACGTGGAGCCGCGCCTTCCAAAAAAACGCGGTGACGATTACGACGAACCTCTTTGAGACGTTGAGCGCCGCGCAGGCACAAGCGGTTGAGGATGCGCAGGCGCGCTACCGTGCCTTTCTGGGCAAGACTCCCGCCAGCGTGGCATCGGAATAGCGCAAAGCGAGAAGCATGATGGCTGATACGCAAACCACGATACAGGGCGTGCGGGTGCTGGTCTGCGCGCCCGATGGAGAGAAGATCGCCAGCGAGCGCGCCGCCCTGGACCTGGTTGGCGAGGCGCTGCAAGAGGGCATCGAGTGGGCGCTGATTCCGGTGGAACGGCTGGCGGAGGAGTTCTTCCAACTCAAGACGGGCCTGGCCGGGCAAATCGTGCAGAAATTCGTGCAGTACCGCCGCCGCCTCATCATCCTGGGCGACATCTCCGGCTTCGTGGCAGAAAGCCGCGCGTTCAGGGACTTTGTGTATGAGTCGAATCGCGGCACAGAGTTCTGGTTTCTGGCGGACTTGCCAGAGGTCAACGAGCGGCTGAAGCGCTGGCAGCAACAGCAGAGCGCTGAGTAATATTGCTCCTTTTTATCCCCTTTCTGAAGGAAGCTGTGTTGTTGCTTCGGTGGGCCGTGGTGGCGTGCGCAGCCAGAGCGAGACATGCGCGGGCTGCATGGTCTCTTGCACCACGGAGAGCAACTGCTCGCGCACCTGGTGTAAATCTACCTCGTTGCGCAGCGCAGCGCTAAAGGCGGCCAGCGTCTTTTCCGCGTCATACTTCCGGCGGTAAAAGCGACGATCAATGAACACTTGAATGCGCTGCCGCAACGGCAGAAACAGCGCGGCAATCGCCAACGTCGAGATGACCAGTGCCACTGGCTCATCCGTCGCCCCGCCCGTCATCAGGCTCGCCAGGCCCTCCAGTCCGATAATGAGACCGGCATACACGGCGGCAAGCAGCGCCGAAAGCACGCCATACACCAGCGCTTTGTTGATGAGGGTGTCGATCTCCCAGAGCCGATAGCGCAGCAGGGCCATCCCAATCCCCAGAGGAATGATGAGATAGGCCAGAAACTCAGTGGTCGGTGAGATAAGCTGATACCAGGAAGATGGCCGAGTGAGCGCGGGAAAGAGCACCGGCAGCAAGCTATAGAGCACGCTGAGCGTCAGGAAGCTCCAGGCAAACCCAAACGCCAGCCATTTGATTTGCTGGCGCTGGAGCGCGGAAGCAACAGCGAGATAGCGATACACGAGGACGCCTATCGCGCTGCCATAGACGACGAGGTCTTGACAGATCGTTGCCAGCGGAGGCCAGTTTTGATAATTATAGGGATAGGGCAGGACATAGAAGCCGAATTGAATCACAAAGAGGAAGCCCAGCGCCCAGGACCAGCGGGGCACAAAGCGGCCATCAGGAAACGTATAGAAGAGGAAGCCAAGCGCGGGCCATTGGAGCAGCACGAGTGGGAAGGCAGCCACGGCTACGAAAGAATCTCCGTTGAGAGCGCCAGTGTGCGCTAAATCAGGACCGAAGCTGCCAAAGGTAATCAAGAGCAGCGAAACAAAGAGGCCCATCCGGTCAGCCGATCGGTGCCAGAAGATCAGGCAGCCGACCACGATGTACAGCAGGGATACCACGACATCCAGCACAAAGGCATAGATGGCGTAGCCCGTCAGCGAAAGGCCATATTGGCGCAGCGCGGCCCCTTGCGCCAGGCTCAGTTGGAAATAGCCACAACTGACCCGTGTGGAATCAGTACAAAAGGTGTTGAGTTGGGCGATAGAGGACGGCAGGCCAACGATCAACACTGCCAGATCAATCAGAGCCACCAGCCCCCAGAGGCCGCGCATCAGTCGCAGCCACCAGCCAGACAGGCGCGCATCTGGTGTAGAACGTTGTTGAATAGCCGCAGATGCAGAGGATGCTGAAAGGCTCATAGATGTGCTCCCAGGATGCCAGGATGCCGCCTGCGCGTGCTTCAGGCCAGGCTTTCATCTGTAGCATACCATGCGCTCGTTACGAAACCGTTACGGTTCAGGCCCCTTGGGCGCGGCCTGTCCTATCAGTCCTATACCGCTTGACAGGAACGGGGCAAGCAGGGTATACTAGCCTTGCTCGGAACAGTTTGGCTTTGTTAAGAGCAAGGCTGGAACGGCATGACGTGGCGATGGTAGAATCACCGCCGCGCCATTACCCCAGACCTGGCACCGCCAGGAGTGGGGCTGCGGCATTCTATCACCGGATTTTTTGCTTACTTGATGGATTGCTCAGCGGCCTCCTCCTGGAAAGGCTGGGGCGCCACTTGTCAGAAGGGGAAACGCGCATCATCCGCGTTTGCCCGCGTGGCAAGCCCGCGCCAGTCTGCGTGCCAGGAGGGGGCCGTTTCGGCATCTGAAGTTGTCTTCAGTCGTCGAAAGGAGCATCTTTCCATGGCATTGCTTGCTGGTCCTCCCAAACCCCCGTCGTATCCCTCTGGCCGCTACACCCGCACTAATCCGCTGCGCCGCGAGTTCGGCCTGCGTCTGCTCACCGAGGCGCTGCCCGAACCGCTGCGCGCCTACATCATCCCCGCCTGGCGGCGTCCTCCGCGCTTCGATGGCAACGAGGCCATCCAGAGCCTGCATCGCCAGCGCCCGGAGCAGGCGCGGCTGTTCGGGCTGCCGCCGCGTGTGCTGGGGTTGTTAGCGCTCACCGAACTGGAAGCCTCGCGGCGCGTGGTGGAAGCGCCGCTCTCCAGCATCAGCCGCGAAACGCGCAACAAGCTGCTGGCCGCGCAGGGCTTGTATTTGCAGCATTTATATGTGGCGCTGGCGCGGCAGGTGGGTGAGGCCGCCGCGCTCGTGAGCTTTCAGCAGGCAGTGGACGCAGTGAGATAGCGCTGGCCGTTCACAGGGCCGCATCGCCTCGGCTGGTCCTGGTCGTTGGTGAGAGAGGCGGCTGCCAATCAGGCCGCTTCTGCCAGCGACCAGGAGGCCATGCGTCGCTTCTTTTTCTCATAGCTATGCGTACCTCCTCAAGGGAGAGATCATCTCTTGGTACGACCGGTGACGGAAAAATGACACTGGTTTACCGCCGCATGGTGCCGCGCTTCACCGACTAGTCGCTGCGTACAAAGTCCGCAATCCAGTTGGTTTCCCACGTGTTTCCGCCATCGGCGGAAAACGCTTGCTCCCAGTGAAACGAGGTGGCGGTGATCTCCGACCAGATCACGCGACGAAAAATGTACTTGCCCTCCCAGGGTTGGTGCGCATACCCCTCGATGCGCCCATCCTTGAATGTGCCAATCACTGGCTGGGGGTCGAAGCCGCTGCTGTCAGCCCCATAGATGCTCCACTGCTGCGTTTGGGGATCGAAGAGACGCACCAGCAGCTCTTCTGTGGTCCCAGACGCGCGCTCCAGGGTGACTTCCTCGATATGCCCCAGTCCTCCCAGTATCTTGCGGGCCACCGACGTGCCTCCAAACTCCTCCCAGGACGTTGACCCCTTCAGCCACTCCCGCAGCACCCGATGCCTGCACCTCCAGGAGCCAATGAAGAAATCAAAATCCGCCCGGCCATCCTGTTCCTGCTGCTTGAAGGTTGACTCGCTCATGATCGTTCCTCCTCGCGTAGAGGCAGCCCTGGTTGCAGCGACGAGCTTGCCACCGCCGACCAAATGCTGCCATTTCCTGCTCCAGGATACAGGCAAATGCGGCCAGGATTGGGCCTCATTTGGACACTGTGGACACTTTACTATTCCCTGCCCTGTGCCTGCGCTCGCGCCAGAATCTCTTCCACCACCGCCGTCTTGGCGTCGGCATAATGTTGCGTATACCTCCAGTCCCGCTGCGCCAGTTCTCGCTTCGTGCGTTCGTAAAGCTGACGATCATCGTCGTGGGCGCGCAGCCAGTTGCGGAACAGCAGCATGCGGTCTATTTCGGAACAGCCCCGCGAGAAGACATGCAGGTTGAGTGCGGTCTCCGCGCGGTTGAACATGCGGTGCTCGTGCCAGTCTGGTTCTCGGATGCGCAGGATATAGCCAGCGGCCTCCAGCGCTGGGATGTACGCGGACTCCGCCGATGAGTCCGCGACGACCAGCAGCATATCGATGCGTGGTTTGGCGGCCAGCCCGGGCACGGAGGTTGAGCCGACATGTTCCAGCAGGAGCGCGCGGTCGCCAAGCGCGGCCCGCACTCGCTCGGCTTCGCGCTCGAAAATCTCAGGCCACGCCGGGTCGTAATCGACGAGTTGAATCGGTCCGCTCAGAGGCACCAGTTCCCCAACCGTGGTCGCCCGAAGCTGCTCCTCGGGCGTGGGGTGATGCTGGGCCGCCTGGGCCTGCTCTGATGGGGCGCTGGTCTGTTGTGCGGTGGGGTGATCGGGTTCAGGCATGGGTCAGTTCCTCTCCATGAACGCTGCGCTCCTCACGAGCGCGCTTTCAAGCCCGTCCTTTCAGCTTACCACCGCCGTCAACACCCATCTGGACATCTCCCTCGTGCCCTGGAACAAGTCCTGCCTTTGCTGGTAATAGTTATAGAGACAACTGGAAAGGAGTGTATCTATGGCAACAATTCGTGCTGTTGTGGCTGATCCGGCCCTTCCTGAGCGGCTGGCGCTGCGCGAGGTAGACGCGCCCAGCCCGCTGCCCACCGAGGCGTTGGTGCGTGTGCATGCGATTTCGCTGAATCGCGGCGAGGTGCGTAACGCCATGAACGCCACCACCGTGACGCGCCCTGGTTGGGATGTGGCGGGCGTGGTCGAGCAGGCCGCCGCAGATGGTTCAGGGCCGCGCCAGGGCGCGCGGGTGGTTGGATTCCTGAACACGGGCGGCTGGGCCGAACTGGTGGCCGTGCCGACACACGCGCTGGCCGAACTGCCCGAAAGCGTTTCGTTTGCGCAGGCGTCCACGCTGCCCATCGCCGGGCTGACGGCGCTGTACGCGCTGGAAAAGGGCGGCGGGCTGCTCGAACAGCCGGTGCTGGTGACGGGCGCTTCGGGTGGTGTGGGCCTGTTTGCTGTGCAACTGGCGCGGCTGATGGGCGCGAAAGTGGTTGGAGCGTTTCGCAATGCCAACTATGAGGAGCCGGTGCGCGAATTGGGCGCGCACGAGGTGGTCATCGGGGATGACCTGGCCCCGGCCAGAGCCTTTGGCCCCTATCATTTGATTCTGGAATCGGTTGGTGGGGCATCGCTGGGCACCGCGCTGACGCTGCTCGCGCCAGGCGGCATGTGTGTGCTGTTTGGTGTTTCGGCAGGCGGCGATGCCAGCTTTAGCCCTGGCGCGTTCTTTCGGACGGGCGGAACGAGTCTGTACGGCTTTCTCATCTTCGATGAAGTCAAACGTCACCCCGCAGGCCAGGGTCTGGCACGCCTGGTGCGCCTGATTGACGAGAAGCGGCTGCACCCGCGCATTGAGGTAGAAGCACCCTGGACGGATATTGCCGAGGTGGCCCGCCAGTTGATGGACCGGCGCTATCCCGGCAAGGCGGTGCTTGCTGTGACCGAATAGCGGCGCAGAGGGTGACAAATCCGCCAGCGGCATAGTATAGTTCTTGCTGAACGGAAAACCGGCAGCCCACCTGCCGGTTGATTCGTCTTTTTGCCTCATACGCTGACATCACTGCGCAATCAGCAGTGGCTTATGCTGATTTGCTGGCAGGAGGCTTGCATGCCTGAGGAGCAAACGATTGCTGAACTAAAAGTGAATGAACCACCCGACAGAACGGGGCCGATGAAGCAATTACGCAAACAGCGTCGCCCCAGCCGACTGCTGCTGCTGTTGGGGGTGCTTGGCCCCGGGCTGATTTCGGCGGCGGCTGGTAATGATGCTGGCGGGGTGGCAACCTATGCCAGCGATGGGGCCAGCTATGGTTATGGGCTGCTGTGGACGCTGATTCCGCTGTTGATCGGCCTGGTGGTAATTCAGGAGATGTGCGCGCGTATGGGCGCGGTGACGCAGAAGGGTCTGGCCGATCTGATTCGGGAAGAGTTCGGGGTGCGCTGGACGGCCTTTGCCATGCTGTGCTTGCTGATTGCCAATGGCGGCATCGTCGTCACCGAGTTTCTGGGCATTCGGGCAGCAGTGCAGGTGTTGGCCGGAAACGATACCTGGCTGGTCTATCTGCTGGTGCCTCTGGTGGCTGTGGCGCTGTGGTGGCTGGTGATGAAGGGCAGCTATCGCCGCGTGGAAAAGATTTTCCTGCTGATGGCGCTGGTCTTCCTGAGCTATATTCCGGCGGCCTTTCTGGCAAAGCCGAACTGGGGCACGGTCTTTCATTCCACGGTGGTGCCCACCTTCCTGCTGACCGGCCCGTTTATCGCCACCTTTGTGGCAACTGTGGGCACGACCATCTCGCCCTATATGCCGGTGTACACGCAGTCGGCGGTGGTGGATAAGGGCACGAATATGGAGGAATATCCGTACGAGGTGGTGGATGTCTACAGCGGTTCTCTCTTTGGCATTGTGACGGTTTTTTTTATCATCGTCACGACTGGCGCGACGCTTTTTGTGCACGGCGTGACCTCCATCCCCGATGCCGCAACGGCGGCGCGCGCGCTGGCCCCGATTGCTGGCCCCTATGCCGAGTTATTATTTGCGATTGGGCTGTTTGGCGCGTCGATGCTGGCGGCGGCGGTGCTGCCGCTCTCGACCTCGTATGCCATCTGTGAGGCGTTCGGCTTCGAGCGCGGCGTGTCGCGCAGCTTTCGGGAAGCGCCAGCCTTTCAATCGCTCTTCACTGGCCTGATCGTCTTCGGGACACTGATCGCGCTGATTCCCGGCCTACCCATTATTTCAGTGCTGGTGAATCTACAAGTCCTTAACGCGATTCTGATGCCCGTGCTGTTGATTTTTGTGCTGCGGCTGGTGAATAACCGCCGCCTGATGGGGCGCTATGCCAACGGGCGCGTCTATAACATCATCGCCTGGGCAACCACTGTCATCCTGATTTGCCTGACGGCGATGTATCTGCTGACCCAGGTCTTATCCCTCTTTGGCATGAAGCTGGGATAACGTGGCCCGGATGGTATCTTTATCCACTGAGTAGGAGACAGCCATGCCTGACGAGCATGTGACTGAAACATCACCACGCCTTGAGCAAACTGTAAAACAGCGCCAGCAGCATCCCACGCGCAGGCGACGGCGCCCCACGCGCTTGCTCCTGCTGCTGGGAGTGCTTGGCCCTGGATTGATTTCGGCGGCGGCTGGCGACGACGCGGGCGGCATCGCCACCTACGCGCAGGCTGGCGCGAGCTATGGCTTTCAGTTGCTCTGGATTATGCTGCTCATCACCGTCAGTCTGGCCGTGGTGCAGGAGATGTGCGCGCGCATGGGCGCGTTCACCCAGAAGGGGCTGGCCGATCTGATTCGGGAAGAGTTTGGGGTGCGCTGGACAGCCTTTGCCATGCTGTGCCTGCTGGTTGCCAATGGCAGCACAGTGGTGACCGAATTTCTGGGCATCAAGGCCAGCATTCAGGTGCTGGCGGGCGAGGGCACCTGGCTGGTCTATCTGGGCGTGCCGCTGGTGGCTTTCCTGGTCTGGTGGCTGGTCATCAAGGGCAGCTATCGCCGCGTGGAGAAGATTTTTCTGGTGATGGCGCTGGCGCTGCTCAGCTATGTTCCCGCGGCCTTTCTCTCCAAGCCGGATTGGGGCGCTGTGCTGCACCAGACGGTCATCCCCAGCTTTTCGCTGGCGGGCGGATTCATCGCCACGTTTGTGGCGATCATTGGCACAACAATCACGCCGTATATGCAGGTCTATGTGCAGTCTGCCGTCGCCGATAAGGGCATTCAGCCCAAAGAATATCCCTACGAGATCGTGGATGTGTACAGCAGTTCCGTCCTGGGCAATCTGGTCTCCTACTTCATCATCATTGCCACGGGCGCGACGCTCTTTCTGAATCATATCTCCATCGCCACCGCTGATGATGCCGCCCGCGCCCTGGAGCCATTTGCCGGTCCTTTTGCCAAATACCTCTTTGCGGTTGGCCTCTTTGGCGCGTCGATGCTGGCGGCGGCGGTGCTGCCGCTGTCGACTTCGTATGCCATCTGCGAGGCGTTCGGCTTCGAGCGCGGCGTGTCGCGCAGCTTTCGGGAAGCGCCGGTCTTTCAGGCCATCTTTACCGGCCTGATCATCATTGCCGCTGTCATCGCCTTGATTCCCAACCTGCCGATCATTTCCATCCTGGTCAATTTGCAAATCCTCAATGCCATTCTGCTGCCGGTGCTGCTGGTCTTCATCCTGCGGCTGGTGAATAACCGCCGTCTGATGGGCAGCCACACCAATGGACGCATCTATAACGTGATTGCCTGGGCGACAACCATAGGCGTCAGCGTCATGGCCGTGCTCTATATCTTCATCTCGCTGATATTGCCCCTGTTTGGGGTGAACCTGGGCGGATAGCCCCCTATCTGCCGCCTCGGCCATTGCTCCGGTCCCGCTCGGTATAAAGATTGCACACACTACCGCTCTGTCTTTTGGCAGCTCGCCACTCAGGGGAGGCGAGCCGCCAAAAAGATGCTGAAGGCGCTGGAGTGGCAGTCTGTCCTTCTTATAGCCTGTGAACGATAAGGATTTCTGACGGGAGCACCAACACGTATGAGAGCAATGAATTATCGTGGCGCGTCTGCCCTGGCGCTGCGCGGGCTGGTGGTGGCTGTGGCCCTGGTGATGGCCGCCTGTAATCAGCCAGCCGCCACGCAGCGCCCCGTTCGCCCAACCCCACACAAGAGCAGCAGCGCCTCGCAGTTGCAGCAGGAAGAAGGCGGAGCCTGGCTGACTTTTGGCGGTGATCCCGCGCACGCCAGCATCAATGATGCCGAAACGGCGATTACGACGGCGACGGTCAGCCAACTGCATCGCTCCTGGCACGTGCAGCTTCCTGACCTGGCGGATGAGCGGCCCATTATGGTGCGCAACCTGGTCATGCCGGATGGACAAAAGCACGATGTCCTCTATGTGACGACCGACGCGGGCACGCTGATGGCAATCGACGCCGACACCGGCCATATCTTCTGGGAGGTAACGCCCAGGGCCGGTTATCTCAATGCCAAGTATACAAAATCGACTCCTGCGGCAGACCCGGCCAATAATATGATTTACAGCTATGGGCTGGATGGATATGTGCATCGCTTCCGGCTGACCACCGGCAAGGAGCTTCAGGGCAACGGCTGGCCGGAGCGGATAACGCGGATGCCGCTAAGCGAGAAGGTATCTTCGCCACTCAATCTGATTGACGGCTATCTCTATGTGACTACCGCCAGCTTTTCCGGGGATGCGCCGCCATATCAGGGGCATATGGTGGCGATTAACGTGAAGACCGGCGCGCATCATGTCTTCAACGCCCTCTGCAACGATCACACCCACCTGCTGGCGCTGGGCGAATGCTCCGCTAACGGCGCGGGCATCTGGGCCAGGCCAGCGGTGGTGCAAGACCCGGTGACCGGCCATATCTTCTTCACCACCAGCGACGGCTTTTATACTGCCAATCACGGCGGCAGCAATTGGGGCGACAGCGTCATCGAGATGACGCCGGATGGGTCGACCATTCTCGATTCCTATACGCCGGAGAATTACGCCACCGAAGCCTTCCAGAACCGTGACCTGGGCAGCACGGCCCCGGTGATGCTGCCGAAGATTCCGCAGAGCAAAACGCCCTATCTGGCGGTGCAGGCTGGCAAAGAGGGTCTGCTGCGCGTTATCAACCGGCAAAATCTGAGCGGGCAGGGTGGCCCTGGGCATGTGGGCGGCGAGTTGCAGACGGTGGAACTGCCGGACCTGTGCCCCACGCTGGCGCAGCCGGTGGCCTGGCAGGATGCCGACGGCAATATCTATCTGATTGTCGCCACGCTCTGCCATATGGACGCCTTCAAAGTGGTGACCTCGCCCGATGGGACCACGACGCTGCAAAAGGCGTGGTATCTGGGCGTGGAGGCCACGTCGCCCATCATCGCGGGAGGCGTGCTCTTTGTCGCCACCAGCCACGCCATCCTGGGGCTGAACCCCGACACGGGCAAACAGCTTTGGAGCAGCGCCCAGGAAAGCGCGGGAGGAACGATAGCGGGCATCCACTGGGAGACGCCTATTGTAGTAGGCAGCACCCTCTATTGCCCCGATGAGGCCGGGCAGTTGACGGCATACAGCATCTGAGCGGCGCTCAGGCGTTAAGCAAACCCTCCAGAAAGGCCACCACCGGGGCAGCTTCTTTGCCACCGGCCTGGGCGTGCTGCAAGAGCGGAATGCCGTGTGGGCCGGGCGTGTGAAGCGCTTCGGGGAAGGCCGCGAGTGTCGCCTGGATGATCTCTAGCTTGCCGAGCATAGCAGCGGCAAAGATATCCAGGCGCGCTCCTCGCGACAGCAGCGCCTGGGCGATGTCTTTGCGGCCCATGTGGGCGGCTGCGCCCAGCGCGGTTTCCCAATCTCCGCCGCCCCAATCCCAGGCGGCATTGACCAGTCGTGGCTCTTGCTCAAGCAGTTCGTTGACGCGGTCCAGGCTGCGATGGGCCTGCAAGACCAGTTCGTGGACAAGGGTTGGGTTCAGCGCTTCGGCTTTTTCCTGGCTCATGCTCTTTTGCTCCGTCTCTGTGTGAAGGGAATAAGACTTCTGCCCTGAAGTGTGCCAGGCTTTGGGCGAAAAAGCTTCTTCAAAATCACCTTTTTTGGCGGCGGAATGCTTCAGGCGAGAGGCCAACCTTGCGGCGAAAGAGCCAGCTAAACGACCCCAGGCTCTGAAAGCCGACGGCAAAGCAAATCTCGGTGACGGAGAGATCGGTGTGCCGGAGCAGATGGCTGGCCTGTTCGAGCCGTCTGGAGGTGAGGTATTGGTGCGGCGTCTGGTGAAAAGCGGCTTTGAAGGTGCGCAGGAAATGATTGGGCGAGAGGCAGGCCACGCGCGCCAGGTCGTCGAGCGTCAGCGGGGTATGCGCCAGGGCCGCCGCGTAGTCTCTGGCGCGATGCAGCCGACGATAGAGTTCTTCGCGGGTGGCTGGCCGCGCGGCTGGCAGGTCTTCGACTTCGCGCCAGACCTGCTGATGGACGCGCAGCAAATGGCGCATCAGGCGATGCAACTGCTCCTGAAGCCAGAAAGGGTCAGCAGCACAATGGACACGATTGTGTCGCAGATGCGCCAACAGCGCCGAGAGCGCGGCGTCATGGGGATAGGTGCGCTCGAAGAAGTGGAGCGCTGGAAGCGCGGCGGTTGGTTCATCGAGCAGGCGCGCGTTGGAGGCGCTGAGGCTGCGCGCCACGTCTTCGGCAAAGCCCGCCGCGAAGAAAACGCAAAACGATTCGACAGGCTGCCAGGCGTCGATGATGATCGTGTAGGGCTGCGCGTGGTTGAGCAGCAGATAGCTGGCATCGTCTACGGCGATGTAGCCATCATCGACGCGATAGAGCGCCTGGCCGGAGCAAAACGTTTTGAGCGAGAGCGTGCCAATGCCCTGCCAGAAATGCTCCTGTGCGTGGCCCTGTAAGATGAAGCTGGAGGTATGCAGCAGGCTTTCCATAGCGCTATGCTAGCACATGCGTTCAAGATTCGCCAGGTGCGCCTGCGCGGGCGCGCGTTGACCGGCGCGGCCAGGTGTGCTACACTTTCACCCGCCAGCAGTAGCGCGGGCGGGGCATCCTGCGCTATGATAGAGGGTGGGGCGGATGCGCCTCGCAGACATCATCTCTTTTCAAACACATGGGCGCGTCGCCGCCTGATTCTGCTATGTAAGGAGCGAACTGTGCCAACGATCAATTTTGTGCGTGAGGGCAAAAAGGTCCAGGTGGAGGTGGGCGAAAGCCTGCGCTATGCCGCGCTGGACAACGATATTCCGCTGTATCAGAAGTTCATGGGGATGTCGAACTTTATCCAGTGCCACGGCAATGGCCTCTGCGGCACCGATGAGGTCATCGTTTCGCCCGCCAACGCGGTGAATCCGCCGACCTGGCAGGAGAAGCTGAACGAGAACATCCCTCCCTTTGGCCCGCTGCGCCAGAAGCGGCGCGGCACGCGCCTGGCGTGCCAGGTGCAGGTCAACGGCGATATTGAGGTGATTACCGGCGTGGGCTTCATGGGGCCGACCCCCGAAAAGCTGCTCAATGAGGCGCGCGGGCGCAGATAACGCACGCCTGCCGGACAAGCGCCCCAGCCGAAGCAGAAAGCTGATCGCTTCGGCTGGGGCGCTTGCGCCTATTGACGAATGGAGGCGTCATCCGCTATGCTCCAGGAAACCATAGGAGCAACAAGCCCGCTGCTCAACCAGATGGCATCACCGAGCGCTCACGCGCAGAAAGGGAACGACTGATGCAGCCCGATCCAGAACAGGCCAGGCGTATTGCCTATTTAGAAGCCAAGGTTAGTTGGCTGGAAGCCCTGCTGGAGCAGTGGGTCGTCACCGAGACCACATCGATGATGAATGTGGACAAATGGACAGCACAGGCAGCGGTGTTGAAGGAACTGCGCCGCAGCCCGGAAAGCCAGGCGAGAAACGCGCAAGCTATCCGCGCCGCCTGGCAGGCGGGCAATAAAAAGTGGGCCATCGAACTCTACAGCAGTGTCTATGATGTCGATGAAAAAACAGCCAGGGCCACCCTGGAGTCGACACCGGGCCTGTGACACGCTCGGCAGCACGCATGACAAACAACACCCCTTGATTGCAAGAAGTGCTTTTATCCTGGCAGAGGGTCTGGCGTAGGCGGCGGCGCGGGCAGTGTGGGCTGAGTTTCCGTGTCTGAAACGGCTGCGCGATATACTCCTCGATAAGATTCTGGCAGCAAAGCGGCGATGCTGCGCATCATCTCTTCGGTGATCAGCGCCAGTGCCTGCTTCTGGCTGACGCTGGCGGGCACGGTAGGGCGATAGGGGTCGCCCACGCGCACCTCCACAGGCCAGCGTCGGAACAATCCCCAGGGCAAGGTGCGCGGACTCCAGACCATATCCGAGCCGCTGATGCCAACGGGCAGGATAGTCGCGCCGCTGCGCTGCGCCAGCAGGGCCGCGCCTGCCTGCGCTTTGAGCATGCCGCGCGGCTGGTGAGATTTGGGGTAGGTGCCTTCGGGGAAGAGTAAGACGGCGTGGCCTGCCTCCAGATGTTCCAGCACGTGGCGGATGGCCTCGCGGTCTGATTGGCCGCGATGGATGGGAATCACGTCGGCTCTGCGTGCCAGCCAGCCCAGCACCGGCCAGGAGAACACCTCGGCTTTGGAGAGGATATAGAGGCGGCGCGGCAGCCTGGTGCCAATGGCGAGCGGGTCGAGCAGGCCCAGGTGATTGGAGATGATGAGCAGGCTGCCCTCGCGTGGGGTTTTCTCCTGGCCGCTGGCGCGCCGCTTCATGACGAGAAGGATCACCAGTTGGCTCAGGCGCAAAATTATTTGATACATCGCTCGCTGGCTTCTCTCCAAAACATCGGGCGCTCTTTGCCCTCATTGTACCATGCGCCAGGCAACTTAATGGATTTCGGGCATGGGCAGGGAGAAGTGATGCGCGGCGCGCGCTCCACACGATTCTCTGACAGTCAGGCTGGTGGCAAGCTGGATATGCAGCGCGGCATCGGGCGCGTTCGCCTCTTTTAGCAGGCTCTCCTGGGCGGCTAGCGCCAGCGAAGGCGCGGATTCCACCAGGGAAAGCAAGAGCCGTGCGGCGCGCTGGCCCATCTCGAAAAACGGCTGGTGGACCGTGGTCAGCGCCGGGCGAATGTAGGCCGAAAGCGGGATGTCATCGAAGCCGACGACGGCCACCTCGTCAGGGATGCGCACACCAAGCTGCTGGGCCACGGCCAGCACGCCATAGGCCATCTGATCGTTGCCGACAAACAGCGCGGTTGGGCGTTCGGGCATGGCAAAGAAGGCGCGGGCGCACGCCTGCCCGCTGGCCGGGGCAAAATCGCCTTGCAGCACCAATGCCGGGTCGGGAGCGATTCCGGCTTCGCGCAGGGCATCGCAGTAGCCCTGATAGCGTTCTTCGGAGCAGGCATACAGGCCGCGAATGTGCCCGATGCGCCGATGGCCCAGACCCAGCAGATGCTTGACAGCCAGGTAAGCGCCATAGCGGTTATCGGTGCCGACCCAGGGAATGTTGGGATGCGCGCCCTGGTCGTCGATCAGCACCACCGGCAGCCCGTGTTCGTGGACGGCTTCTAACTGGTCGGCGGCGTCGGCGGGCAGGATCGCCAGCAGCCCGGAGATAAGCTGCGTTGCCAGAATGCGCTGGATGATTTCGTGGTGGTCTTTGTGCTGGCTGATGCTGTAGAGCAGCAGTTCATAGGGGGTGGTGCTGATATATTCGGTGACGCCGCGCATGATCTCCGGCACAAGCGGCCATTGCAGCGAAGCGCCGATGGCTCCCTGGGTAATGCCCTCGATAAACGGCCAGGATAATGGGGGCACCAGCACGCCGAGAATCTGGCTGCGGCCACCGGCCAGCCGGGTAGCGGCCTGGCTGGGCACAAAGCTGTGCTCTTCCACCACGCGCAAGACGCGCTCGCGGGTGGCGGCATCTACGTCCGGTTTTTTGTTCAAGACCCGCGACACGGTGGAATGGGAGACACCCGCCAGCCGCGCGATGTCTTGAATGGTCAGTCTTTTAGTCATAGGGTCTAATACATCTTTTCTGTATTCTTGTGGGAACGCTACCGGAAAATTGGCTCTATCATACACAGATTTGCCCAAAGAAGCAAGAGAGATGCCGCGCTGAAATGCAAGGGAGGCGTCCGATCTGGACGCCTCCCTTGCGCTTGTGAGGTGGGCTACCGGATGCGTTACGGATGGGTCCAGGTATAGGTGCTGGTGTCGTGCTGGACGCCGCTTTGCTGGTAGGTAAACCAGTAGGTGATCGTCTGGCCCGAACTCATGCCACCAGCGGTGTATTCCCAGCGCCCATCGCTGCTGTTATAGGTCATGGTGACGTTCTGCTGCACCTGGCCGGGAACGATGTAATGCACGATGACGTAGCCTGCCGTCCAGCTACAGGGTTGGAACCAGAACTGCGCCTGGCTGCCGCTTACATTGTTCACGCCCTCGGCAAAGGTGCCGGTACACGTGTTGGGGGTTGGGGTGGGCGTGGGCGTCGCGCCGGAGTTTGTCCAGGTGTAGGTGCCGGTGTCGTACTGTAGCCCACTCTTTTGATAGGTGAATGAGTAGGTGACCGTTTGCCCTGGACTCAGGCCGCTGACGGTGTATTCCCAGCGGGCGGTGCTGCTGTTATAGGTCATATTCACATTCTGCTGCGTCTGGCCGGTGACGGTGTAGTGCAGAATGACATAGCCTGCCGTCCAGCCGCTGGGTTGGAACCAGAACAGCGCGCTGCTGGAACTGAGGCTGTTCACGCCCTGGGTAAAGCCGCTGCCGCTCGCGGTGGGTGTAGGCGTGGGCGTCGACCCGCTTGCCGTGGGTGTGGGCGTGGGTGCAGAGCCGGACGCCGTGAAGACGTGGACATAATCAACCAGCATCGACCCGCCAGAGATTGTGGCCGACGTGGGGCCGCCGCCGAAGGCTGCCGGGAAGCCACCGCCCATTGCCAGGTCGAAGATGATGAAGAAACTGTGATCGACGGCGTTGGCCCAGGTGGTGGCATCGACCTGATTGGCGTTGACGGTGAAGAAGTTGTTCCCGTCCAGATACCAGCGAATCTGCTCCGGCGAAACGCTGCGGTCAATTTCGACGCGGTAGGTGTGGAAGGAGGTCTGGCAGCCGGAACAGGCGCGCTGGCCGCTGCCAATGCCGGTGGTCTCGTTGCACGGGCCGCCGGGGCTGGTGCCACAGTGCAGCGTACCGAACTCGGAGCTTAGCCCGTTGATATCCTCCATGATGTCGACTTCGCCGATGCCGGGCCAGTTGAGATAATTGCCACGGAACGCCGACCCCAGCATCCAGAAGGCGGGCCAATAGCCCAGGCCATTGCTGTTGGTGACGTTGGGCTGCTCAATCGAGGCTTCGACCGCCAGTTCCCCTCCGGCTGGCGCGGCGAAACTGGTCTGCTGCGTCTCGATGCGCCCGGAGGTCCAATTGCCGCCGCTGTTGATGGCTTTGATAACGAGATGGCCGCTGCCGTCCTGGTAGACGTTGGCCGTGCTGTTCGTCATGCTTTCGACTTCGCCCGTGCCCCAACCGGAGGGGCACCCCGAGCAGCCGTAGCCGGTGCCGGTATCATAGAGCCAGTTGGAGGTGTTGACGCCGGTGTTGGCGGCTCCGTTGAACTCGTCGCCCCAAATCTGGGTCCAGGTGGCGGCGCGGGCGGTGGGCGTTTTGCCAAAGGTGAAGGAAAGGCCGAGGACCAGCACGACTGCTGCCAGGGCGAGCAGCGCGGTGTATATCCGGCGGGTGAACAGAGAGGATCGTCTGCGTTGAGGCTGGGAACTGGTATCCTTGTCTCCGTGCGAAAATCGCTGCATTGCTACTTCCTTTCAGGGCTGCTGAGGATACGGCTAGACGTTGTTCCAGCGATGAAATGGGACGCTTTTGCTTTCCTCCTTTTATTTGCTGAGCTGGTAGCGTTACCGGTAGCGTTACCAGCAAGTATACAGAAGAAATGCGGCGCTGTCAAGGGGGCGTCTGTCGCGGCCTTGACGTGGCGCGCGCACAAGCGATATAGTGCTGGCGAGGCTGCTTTTAGCGCTCCCTCTGGTTTTCACGGTTTTCACAGAACAAAACAGGAATTGAGCGCCTGATGTTTCATTATTTCAAAGGTCGTAATCTCAGCCATCTGGGCTGCGCGCTGGGCGTGTGCCTTGGCCTGATGGCCGGGCTGATTGTGGGCGCGCTGATCAGCAACGCGGCATCGCTGACAGCGGCGATCTGGGTGATGCTGGGCCTGACGGTGGGCGTTGGTGTGCTGGGTTGGGTGGTGGGCGCGGTGGTGTCGCCCAGGACGAAAAGCGACGGCTGAGCGCACCGCGATATAAAAGAGCAAGCCTGCAACGGAAATGTTGCAGGCTTGCTGTGTGATGAGAACCCGAAGACTCGCATTACGATGATCACGGCTTGATCGGCCTGCCGGTGACGGACTTGTGCCGCTGCAACAACAGAAAGCCGCTGACGAGCAGCGCCACGCCGGTAATCGCCAGCGCTGCCCAGAAGCCCCAGGTGACACCGTATGCCGTGCCTTTCAATTGCTGACCTGCGGCCTGAAAGACCTGCTCATCGTAGGTTTGCAACGATTGCACTTCCAGCAGGAAAAACGCCTCCAGCGTCAGCGCCACCAGACAGATGGTGCAGGCAAGAATCGCCGCCATGCGCCGCCAGAGAAGTGCCCGGCCCAGCATCCAGGCAACGGCAACCAGCCCCAGCGCGGCCAGGGCGATCAGCCACAAAGAGAGGAAGATGCTGACGTGCGGCGTGACGCAGGAGGTACACGAGCCGCCCGCAAAAAAAGGCGTCTGGAGGCCATTGACAGCCGTGCTCCAGCCGGAAAGCGTCTGGGGGATGACGGTTACCTGCTTTCCTATGATCTGATAGCCACCCCTGGTGCCAGCCGTGGGGTCAGGCATGGAGAACCAGGGCAGGAAAAAGGCCACCACCAATGCTATCCCCGCCAGCAGCATCACCTGACCGGCCAGACCCAGGTTTCTCCAGAAGAGGCCCATATCAAAGCCTTGCCCAAGTGACGCGGAAAAGCGGTCGTAGAGGCTGGCTCCGATGGCACCCAGCGTTGCCGCGAGCGTGAGCCAGAAGCCCACTGCCGGGCCGGTGGAAAAGTCAAAGACGGCCAGGCGGCCCGAACGCAGCGCCAGGCTATTCAGCAGCACGGCCAGGCTGCTCTTTGTTTGGGGCAGCGCTTGTGAGGCGCTGATGGCATAGCCCACTTCGACGATTAGCAGCAGCAGGCCAAGGACGAGGATGAAGGTGCGCGTGCGGTCGGCGTGTACCCTGCTCAGCGCCAGCAGCAGCGGCAGCACCACCAGCAGCACCCCTGCCAGGAAGATCAGCCAGAGCAGGAGGAAAGAAAAGCCTTCGTGGACCGTTGTGCCGGATGGACCAGTGCTCGTCAGGACAAACGTGCCATTAGCGACAGAGAACCCCGTGGGTGAAGCGGCATAGTGGCTGACGAAGTGCGGGTCTTTGGTGATGGGAGGCTTGCACACGGCATCATTGCAAACCAGCGTGGAGGTAAACCACGGCAGCCAGAACGAGCCGCAGATGAGCAGGCCAGCAATGACCCAGAGCAGCCCTGGAACCCCAAGGTTCTTGAAGAAAGAGTTGGAACCGGGGCGCGCTCTGGCGGCTTGCTGCGGGGCTGGCTGCGGTCTGCCCGGAGCGGGGGCAGCAGGTGATGGAACTTGAATGTTAGACATCGTTTGAGCTTCCTTTCACAACAGAAGTGAAAAGTGCACAGGGACAAAGCGCGATGACTTTCTGCGTATGCTTTGAGTACCGACTGCTAGGATGCGCGAGCACTTGCCTGGGGAGGGCGACGAAAGGCCGCGTGCTGCCGCAGTTCACTGCGATATTTGGTGACGGTACGCCGCGCAACCTTGATGCCCTGCGCGGCGAGCAATTCTGTCAGGCGTCGATCACTGAGCGGCTGGTCTGCCTGGTCCAGAAGCTCCTGAAGGGCTGCCTTGACCGGCAAGTTCGCTGTAAAGAAGGTTGCGAAGGGGACGACCTCGTTGTTGGGCAGCAGGACATATTTGTCGAGCGTTGCCCGGCTGACAGTTGAAGGGTGAACCCCCAGCGCAGTCGCCAGTTCGGCGCGCGTCAGGGGCGTAAGGGCGCTGGCGCCTTGCTCAAGGAAGGCTTCTTGCCGCTCGATGAGGCCCCAGGCAATCTTCTCCAAGGTTTGCCAGCGCTGGCGCAGGCTGGAGAGGAAGAAGCGGGCGCGGGTCATCGCCTGATATATCTGCACATGCTCTTCGGCTGCCCCCGCCTGCTGTTTGCGCAACTGCCGGTATGCCTCACCGTAGGCCGGGGCAACCCGGATAGAAAAGCGCTGCTGTTCGACTACTTCCACCTCATAGCGCGGCATTTCCCCATCGGGGCGGCGTCGAATGATGACATCGGGAGCAATTGGCCTGAGTTCCTCAGCATCCCGGCTGGTGCGGCCCTCCAGATAGCTCAGGGCTGGAAACGGGGTGAGACGCTGCTGGATAAAGGCGTGCGCCTCCTCGACTTCGCGGCGTGTGAGGCCAAGCTGGTGAGCAATCTGCATATAATTGCCACGGCTGAGGGCGTTGAGAAAGCGCTCAACGATGGCCCGCGCCACCGGCTGAGGCTGGCCCTCGGCTTCGAGGGCGTGCAGTTGCAGCAGCAAGCATTCACGCACATCACGCGCGCCGATGCCCGGCGGGTCGAGTGTTTGAAGCTGCGCCAGCACGCGCTCGACTTGCGCCAGCGAAACGCCCAGTTCCAGGGCGGCTGCGGCCAGGCTGCTGCGCAGGTAGCCGTGCTCATCCAGGCTGCCCACCAGATATTCGATAATGGGCGTGTCCTCAGTGGGCAGTTCCGCCTGAAGGGTGCGCGTCAGCACGTCGTGCAGCGAAACAGGCGACTGGGCGTAGAGCGGCGCGTCAAAGGCGGGCGCGCTGCTTTCCGGCGCAGAGATCGATTCAGGCCACGAGTCCATATCATCAGCAGTGCCCAGGTGCTCTGATTTGGCTGCCGGAGCCAGGCCGCAATAGCGGCACTCTGGGCAGTAGCCGTCTTGAAACACCCGCCCGCAGATGAGGCAATGCGCGTGCTCCTCTACTTCCAGGGCCGGGTTTTCTGTAGCCTCTTGCTGGATGAGTGATGCCAGGTCACTGGAAGAGAGGGCGAGGATCTGCGTTGCCATGACCAGCCATTGTGTTGGCTGCTGCTCTTGCGAGACACTCGCCAACTGTTCCAAATGAAACGGCATGAGCGAAACCCCTTTCCCTGGAAGTGTACATTTCTCCTGCTTCAGAGCGCACCAGAATTACGCATTCATTCTCATCGGTATGGGTGGGTGGTCACCCATTTATAGTCAGTATACCCGCTAGCAGCGTTTTTTTCAAGAGGTGAATCCCGGCGACCTGCGCGTCCCAGGAGGGATAAACGTTGACAATCGTGGGAAGAGGTGGTATAGTGTTTCTGCCAGGGCAGTTAGCTCAGTTGGTTAGAGCGCCACGTTGACATCGTGGAGGTCACAAGTTCGAATCTTGTACTGCCCACCCAGAGTACCGCCGCACCCAGCGGCGTTTTGGGCTAGCGGGGTGTAGCGCAGTTGGTAGCGCGCCTGGTTTGGGACCAGGAGGTCCCCGGTTCGAGTCCGGGCACCCCGACTACATTACCAGTTTGGTAATTTACACGAAGGTTCGAACAGCAGAGTTTCATATCCCTCCACTTGATTTTCTTCCCCTCCATTTAAGCATCCCGATACTTGTTCGAGTTCAAGGCTCTCGCTTCACGTTCTTCCCAGAGACGACCGCCTGCAATTGTTCTTCAGTCACTTTTGCCGCCCGCAGATCAGCCTCGTCGAGAACCGCCCCGGTGAGGGTAGCTCCGCTGAGGTCAGCTCCCTGCAAATTCGCGCCATACAAAACAGCCTCGCCGAGCGTAGCCCCGCTGAGATCAGCCCCCTGCAAATTCGCATAACTGAGATTCGCCTTGGTGAGATCAACTCCCTGCAATTGCGCCCCGCCCAGATCAGCGCCAACAAGATCGGCTCCTCGCAGCCTGGCTTGAGTGAGAAGAGCCTGCGACAGGTTTGCTCTGAGGACTGGATAGAGGCGAGCACCTACTTGCACTCGGGGCGCATCACGCCCTGCTTTTTCCATCGCCATGCGAGATTCGCTCAGATCAGCGCCAGTGAGATTGGCTCCACGGAGGTTGACTCCTCTCAGGTCAGTGTTTGTGAGGCTCGCTTGGGTCAGATTGGCACCAGAGAGGTCAGCACGATACAACGTCGCCTCGCTCAGATGCGCTTCCCTCAGGTTGGCTTCCCTGAAGTTCACGCGACTCAAATTCGCCTGTTCTAAGTGAATCTGGGGCAGTTCAAGCTTCTGGAGGTCTGCCCCGACCAGGCCGGCGCTTCCTCGCAAGGCGTCGCCGATAAACGTCGCAGGCAGGCCGTTGTGACTGAAAAACTGCACCATGCTGACCTGCTGCTCGCCACGTAAGGTTTTCAATACCTGGCCCAGTCGTTGCCGTGCCAACTGTGAAATCTCTGGCTTGTCGGCGAGGAGCGTGAGGAAGTAGGTTTGAAAGACCATCTCCTGAAGCATCGTCACCCATTGCTTCCCGGTCTGCTCCTGCGTGTACTCCTGCCAGGCAGTGATACTCAGACTGACCAACAAGGCGAAGATGAGGGCGATCCAGAGCAGTTGCGAGGTTTTTCCTCCGCTGGCAACATTGAGAAGAAAGCCGATGAACGCCCCAAGTAATCCAGAGAACACAGCCAGTGTCGAGGGATGAGACACGATTCGACTCATGCACGATGACTCCTTCCCGACCCCCGAGGTTTTCTCCCAGTATATCCTCTCTCAGTTTGGGAAAAAAGCGCGCTCTCTGGATGAGACTTCCTCGGATACCGCCCTCTTTTCACACGCGCTTATTATAGGCCCTCATCGCAAAGATGTAGGCCACAACCAGAATGCCGACACACCATGCAATCGCCACCCAGATATCCTGAGACACTGGCTGTCCGGACAGTAACGCACGGATGGTATCCACGATCGCTGTCACCGGCTGGTTTTCGGCAAAGACCCTGACGACCAGCGGCATCGATTTGGTTGGCACAAACGCCGAACTGATAAAGGGCAGGAAGATAATCGGATACGCAAAGGCGGCTGCGCCGTCTGTCGATTTTGCGGTCAGTCCGGGAATCACCGCAACCCAGGTTAAAGCCAGCGTAAACAACGCGAGGATGCCGACGACGGCCAGCCAGGACAGGATGCCTGCCGACGAACGAAAGCCCATCAGCAACGCCACGAGAATGATGATCACCACCGAAATCCCGTTGGATACCAGCGAGGTCAGGACGTGTCCCCACAGCATGGTGGAAGGGGCAATCGGCATGGAGCGAAAGCGCTCCACGATTCCCCGTTGCACATCGGTAAACAAACGCAAAGCCGTATAGGATATCCCGCTCGCAATCGCAATCAGTAAAATCCCAGGTAATATGTAATTCACATAATTCCCTGTCCCGGTTTGAATGGCACCACCGAACACATACACAAACAGCAACATCATCGCAATAGGTGTAATCAGGACCGTGATGATGGTGTCCATACTGCGGAAAATATGGGTCATGGAACGACCAAGCATCACGAAGAGATCGCTGAAAAAGTGTTTCTGTATCGTTTCCATTTACTGTTCCTCCTTTTTGCCAATGATGGCAAGAAAGATTTCCTCCAGGGTCGGTTGTTTTTCCACATACTCCACCTGAGCCGCTGGAAACAGCTTTCGAAGCTCCACGAGCGTGCCGCTGGCGATAATCTTTCCCTCATGGAGAATGGCAATGCGATCAGCAAGCTGTTCCGCCTCGTCCAGGTACTGCGTGGTCAAGAAGACGGTTCTGCCCCCATCAGCAAGCTCTTTCACCACTTTCCACACCTCGATGCGTCCTTCGGGGTCAAGCCCGGTGGTCGGCTCGTCAAGGAAAATGATCGGCGGCGCTCCCACCAGGCTCATGGCGAGGTCAAGCCTGCGGCGCATCCCGCCTGAATACGTCGACACCCGGCGTGTGGCGGCATCGGTTAAACCGAAGCGGGTCAGCAACTCGTCGGCCACCTGGCGCGGCTGTTTGAGGTGTCGGAGCCTGGCGATCATGACCAGATTTTCTTGCCCGGTCAAAATCTCATCCACGGCAGCAAATTGCCCGGTCAGACTGAGTGATTGCCGCACGTGGTCTGGCCGTGACGCCACATCAAATCCGTTGACGATGGCCGTTCCGCCATCCTGTTTGAGCAGCGTGGACAGGATTTTGATAATCGTGGTCTTGCCCGCGCCGTTGGAGCCAAGCAGGGCAAAAATGCTACCCTGCTCCACGGCGAAATTCACGCCTTGTAAGACCTTGAGGTCCTTGTATGATTTTTGCAGGTCTGCTACCTGAATGGAAAGGGTTTGCACAATCGTTCCCTCCTTACAGAACCGTCACCTTCGATACATCAGCCCCTATGCCTTTGAGCGCGGCATACGTGAGCTTATCCATCAGCGCGCCGTCAAAGTGAATGGATTGTATGGCACGCTTCTGAGACCAGATACCCACCGGGCGGAAAGACACATTTCTCAGGGTCGCGCCCTGAAACGAAACATCCTTCAGTGACGGCAGGCCAAACGTGAGGCCGATAAAGGTCTGCCCATCCAGTCGCTGTCCGCTCAGGTCGGAATAGTGGAAGTCCACGCCGAGAAAGGTACAGCCTTCAAAGATGGTTTTGCGCAGGTCGGTAGTGTTGAATTTGGCATCAGTCAGCTTGACGCCGCTGAACTTTGCTCCGTCCAGCCCCGATGTGCTGAAGTTGGTGCGCATAAGGATTGATTCGCGGAAGCTTGCATCCGTAAGGTCACTTGAGGAAAATTTGCAGTCTGTCAGATTTGCGCGGTCAAAATTGGCTTCACGTATGTCACTGCTATAAAACAAGCTCCCAGTTAAGTCTGCGCCCGAAAAGTCAGAGCCGCGCAACGCGCTCCCGTAAAACTTTCCTTGATGCGCGATCACGCCCGCAAAGTCGCTCTGTGGCAAATTGCTTCCAGTAAAGTTGATAGATACCTTCCGCTCCAGCGAGCGAGAGAGATTGGCGACCTCCAGGACGGTTTGCTCAATGTCGCCGATACTCCCAATGGTCATGTCAAAGGCGGTTTCATCATCCTTGCCCTCGGCTTTGAGTTCACGGAACCGCTCCTGCAAATCGGAGAGCAGATCAGCCTTTAATTCGGCGGCACTTTTGACCCCCTCGTAGGGAGCAAAAACGCTGTTGACATAGTTGGTCAATTGGTCGTTCATCACAACACCTTTCCTTTACACGAGGTTATCCAGCACGCGCTTCGCGTACTCCCAGTTGCTTTTGTTGCGATCGTATGTTGCTTTCCCTTTTTCCGTAATCCGGAAATATTTCCTCCTTCCGCCTTGCGATTCATCGCCCCAATACCATTCGATATCCCCGTCCACCTCAAGCCGCCGAACGCTGGAATACATCGTGGCTTCCTTTAGTTCATAGTCACCACCCGAGCGCTCGGCAATCAGCTTGACAATCTCGTAGCCGTAGCGGTCAGCTTCCGATAAGAGCCGTAAAATCATCGTATCGGTATGTCCGCGCAGCAGGTCGGAGGTAAGTTTGTTTTCACTCATCTCATCACCTCGTAGTTGGATTATACATCATAGTACTATGATTGTCAAGGTATTATTTCAATTGTAATACCTTGTTAGATAAACCAGCTTTCTCTGCCCGTTTTGCCCCTCCCTTGCTCACTGGACAGGCACCTACGGAGAATTACGTAGATACCTCCTTCCTGCCTTTGGAAGCCAGCCCACGAAATACGGAACCGAACACGACATTTTCCCGATGTGGGCCTCTCTGATGCCAGGTAAATTGTGATCAGTGAAAGGAAAGGAGATACCTATGATCTCTGGTACGTGGTGGCGCCAGGCCGCTAACTATGTCGCTGCTGGCATTCGCATCTGCCGCAAAGACATCTCTGGGCTGGTAACCTTGGTCGGACTCTTTATGCTCCCGCCGCTGGCTGCCGTGGTGGTGGGGAGCCAGCCAGGAACGCTTGCACATTGGATAGCCAATGCCTTGCCCTGGATCACCATCACGCTGGGGAATATCTCCATCGTGTTGGCAGTCGAAATCATCGACGCGGGCGATAAGGTTACTCCCTCCGCCATTTTACCCGCAGCGGTTCGCTGGCTACCGCGCTACCTCTGGGCCAACGGCATCACGACCGTCCTTTTCTGGGGTCTCTTCACGCCTGCGCAATGGGCGCTTGGGAAGCTCACCGATTCCTGGGGCTGGCCCTCATTTTCGCCGATCTTGCTCTTAGGTATCCCGATGCTCTTCTGGCACATACGCCTGGTCTTTGCTACGTATGCCGCCATCGTCGATGACCAGCCAGGGGTGCGTTCGGTCATCATCAGCTTCGGCATCGCCCATCGGCGTTCGCGCATGGTCGTCGCGGCGTTTGTCGGTTCGGTGGTGGTCGAAGGGCCGGTCATTGGGCCTATCTACCTGCTGATTCAAGGGATCAGCAACCCGTATGTGGCCGGTGGGTTCACCTGGATGCTCATCATGCTCATGCGCCCGATCTTCATTGCCACGCTGCATGAAATCTATGAGGAGTATCGACCCGTGGCAGAGATTGCGCGGAGTCGTCAGCCCACTCAGTTATCCCTTTCCCAACGCCTGATCCGTGAACTCAGCCTCCGACCGGGCCGCGCCGTGCTGCCAGAAATACCAGAGGGCACTCGCCAGGGGGCTTCGGTCCAGGTTCAGATGCCCGATCTTACCAGCGAGGTCGGTTGATACGTGGAGCATCAGAGGGGCAAGAAGTGAGCGTGTATGACTCCTGTTTCAAGAACAGTTCGATAGATGCATTCTTGAGATCAAGGAGCAAGCAAAGGAGGCAAGATATGAATCGGTCTCATCTAGCGCTTATCTGGTGCGTTTGCGTCCTCATGCCGGGCCTGGCAGGCTGCGGCAACCCTTCCATCACCACTCGGCCCGCCGCGACTGCCACCCCAACGGCAATCCCCTCTCCCACATTCACACCCACGCCCAGCGGTCTGCCTGATCTTCTGCCCGTTCCTGGACCCTCCGGCTCGTATTGCCGCTTCGATGCGAATGGCAACCTGACCGTCACCATCAAAAATCAAGGTACCGCCTCTGCTGGTCCGTCTCTTACCTCGGTCAAAATCGCAGGCCAATTTAGCTCCACCCTGGGTTCGGGCGCGTTTGGGGGCACCTATACAGGCATGACGAGCGCCATCCCGACGAGTCAAAGCGCTGATGGCTCGATCAATGTTCTGGTCACCGGGGGCACGATTGTCTCGGCCAGGCTGACCATTACGGCGGACTCGACCCAACAGGTTACAGAATCCAACAAAAATAATAACACGGTGATGGCAACGTGCTAACTGACATCGCCCGGTCCGTCGCTCCAAGGAGGTGAGCGACGGACCGGGCCTCCGTCTCGACCTTCGCCTAGCACTGGTTGTGTTCGATTAGTGTGGTGTTATCGGCATACCCTACGGCCCAGGCTCCCCTGGCCGAGGCTGCTACTCCCAACAGTTGGGTGCTAAACGACCCTGGACTGGGGCTGGGTACGACCTGCCAGCTTGAGCCGTTCCAGTGCTCGATCAGCGTCTGGAAAAACACGTTGTTGCCGCCCTCGCCCCCTACTACCCAGACATCCTTAGCCGAGACTGCCGCCACTGCCGCCAGGAGGGAAGGTGTCGTAACTTGAGGGCTTGGCACAACACGCCACTGCTTGCCGTTCCAGTGTTCGATCAGCGCCTGGCTGGCACCGCCTGCGCCAGTGGGCGCGTCGCCCACCGCCCAGATATCGTTTCTTGAAGTCGCTGTTATCCCCCGCAGTTCGCCACCTGAGTCAGTACTCTTTACCACACTCCATCTCGAACCGTTCCAATGCTCGATGAGGGTCTGGGTGTTGAAGTTGCTGGTTCCTACGGCCCAGGCGTCGTTGGCCGAGATTGCCGCCACCCCGGAAAGCGCCTCATTTGCGTTCAAGCTGGGGCTAAGCACGATTCGCCACTGCTTGCCGTTCCAGTGCTCGATCAGCGCCGACTGGTTCCCATTGCTGTCGAATTTGAACCCGACAGCCCAGATATCGCGTGCTGAAGCTGCTGCGACACTGAGCAGCTCGTTGTCTTCGTCCTTAACGTTGGGGCTAGGCACAACACGCCACTGCTTGCCGTTCCAGTGTTCGATCAGCGTCTGGGCTGTCCCAACGGAGTTGGCATAGAATCCGATGGCCCAGACATCGTTCGGGGAAACGGCGGTGATGCTATAAAAGTTGTTGTAGGTCGGACTCGGGTTGGGGTTCGACACGATGTGCCACGCTGTGCCATTCCAAAACTCGATCAGCGTCGTTCGCACATGTGTCACCGGGTTGGCGACGTTGCCCACAGCCCAGATCGCATGGGCTGAAACCACCGCCATGGTGTTTAGCCCACTGCTCCCGTTTCCATTTGGGCTGGGGACGACCTTCCAGGTGCCGCAGGAAGCGGAGTTCACCTGCTGATGGGAACCCTGCCCGCTCGAAGGCGCGGCGTGTGCATCGCTCGTTTGGAGCGACAGAGCGGCGAGGAGAACTGCCACTCCACCCAAGAGCATGGCAATCCTGAGCAAATGCTTCATTCTGGACCTTCCCTTTCTTCCTGGTTTCTTCGTACCCCTGGGAGTGGTGATCGTCAGGACGGCTTTGGGGAGGAGATGCCTCTGCTTGCCCAACTCCCACGGGTATGTCTTGCGCGCTCTGGAGCGCGTCCTGAGAAACGCTCGTGCTGAACACGGCCTCCCTCCCTAAACGTGTCGAAACTCAGCCAAAAGTGTTACGGGCCTCCCGAATGGCACAGCGAATGCTCATTTCATTGGTGGTGCGCTACCTTTTGGGGAGATGGGCGGCCAGGCGGTACGGAGCGGGGCGGCGAGAGGGATTTTGCAACTAAATCGTAACTTAGTGTTCATAGAAACGTAACGATAGTACCTTATTACCACTATAGAGCAGTTGAAATCGCCCACGAGAGTTTGTTGATTGGGAGAAAGAAACTCTGATTTCAATTGCCTGCTGTACAGGAGGGTTCCAAGAAAATCATCTGTTAAGGGTGGGGATACAGAGGAAGTATGCTATAATGAAAAGGTTGTTAAGCCAGGGGTGGTTGGTGAGAGCAGACTGTAACTAATCGGTATAGCTCATGCGTTATTATACGTGTGGCATAAAAGATGCTGCTTTGACGTATTCGTTCGTTGACAGGTCATGCTACACTAGCACTCATAGATGGAGAGAGGATGTAGTGGTGGAATGAAAAACTACGGGAGTGCTAGTGATGGTCATTGTGGATCGAGACCTGCGTAGGCTTATTGGTGATGGCACAATTGGTATCTCATCGATTGATGAGGACTTCCCCTTTGATGACAAGCATCAGATAGGTCCTGGTTCCGTAGACCTGCGATTAAATAATATTGTAAGGAAATATAAAGACAATGTGCGGGAAATAGACCTCTCGGTTGCTGGGCATACTGAATCTTTTCACATTCCTGCCGATGATGAGATTATGATCTATCCGCATGAAATCTTGATGGCAACGACCCTGGAAATTGTGATCTTGCCTTCAAATATTGCGGGTTTTGTAACCGGAAGGAGTAGTATAGCGCGCCTGGGCTTGATGGTCCATGTTTCGCAGCATTATATCCAGCCAGGGCATTCCCAACTGATTCCGCTTCAACTGGTAAATGTTACCAATCTTCCGATTAGAATCAAACCGTTTATTCCTATTTGTCAGGTAGCATTTATCTATGCCAGTTCGAATGCTCAAGTCCCGTATGGGAGTAAGAGGGATGCAAAATACCTGGATGAACTTACCGCCCCCGATCCTTCAAAGATCGGAGAAGAACTCGGTTTAGATCGGCCAGGAACCTTACCTGAAGTTCGCAGCGAGAAACATCGGCAGGTCCAAGCGCAGGTAGCGCAACTGAAAAGAAAGAATATCGAGGCAAGTTCGCGGAAAAACTTTAAGCGGCAACTTTCTCGAATTATGTTTGCGAACTATCTCGTGCTTGGGGCCAGTATCTCCGTCTTCTTGGACGAGATTGCCGCAACGCCGTTCCCTTCGCTAAAGCTCATCGTCAGTGGTGTATTTATTGTGTTTTGCCTGGTTATCACCTTTGTGGCAAATTGGAGGAGTTGAGACTGTGGTTAGAGTTTACGTAGCATCGCCACTGAAGTACGATGCAACCAATGACGAGATAAACCATCAATTGGGCAAGATTCCGGAGGTAGAGGTTTTTCTCCCCGCGTCCTTATATGATAACTTCAGGGAAGAAGATAAGGCGCGCCGCATTGCTGAGGCTTGCTACGATGAAATAGATCAAAGTGATGTGGTCGTTGTTGTCGAGCCGTTTGGACTTGATGTTGCTGCTGAAGTTGGCTATACCATTGCACGCAAGCGCTCAGGGGATAACAAGTTAGTGCTTTTCTACCAAACCAAACACGGCCCCAATAGGGAATCCTATATGCTTGGGCATCCAGATTTTAAGAAGGTGGACTCCATTGCGCACCTGGTAGCTCGTGTGGCTCGATTCCAGCGGGAAAAAACGCAAGTTAGCGCAAAATAAGGGAAAGCCTGAATTGCGGCCCACTGGCGTTCGTGCCGGTGCTCCTCAGCCGCAGCACGAGGGGAGGGTGAGACCCTCCCCTCGTGCTGCGGCTAACTGCTCACCAGGCGGAGGGTGGTGGCGGGGGGACGACCGGCGGTCGGTCGTCGCAGGTGATCGTGTTTGGCAGTTCCCACGGCGCGAGCCAGGGACCGGTGGTCCCGCCGCCGGTGTTGCCGCCAAGGTCAGTCACCGTGAACTCCGACCCCGCCGGGGTAAAGTTGAAGGAGCCGCAGTTGTTGATGCCGACGGCACCAACGTTGCGCGCGACCACGTTTTGGAACGTCGCATTCCCGGCGGAACGCGCGCTCAGCACCGACGTGCCCGTTCCGTCAACGTGGATGTTCGTGAAATGGACGTTCGTGATCGAGTAGAGGTCCTTCACTGAGAAGTCGGAAACGATCATGAGCGCGTTGTACGTGTTCTGCAAGAAGTTATCGCCGCTCACCTCGATGTCCGCCGTGATCGAGCCTTCGAGCGCGTATATCCAGAGTGCGCCGAGGCCGATCTTCCAATTAAGCTCGAAGGGGCCAGCCCGCACGGTGGTGTTGTTTGTGAACCGCAGGTAGCCAGCGAACGGGGTCGAGCCGAAGCGCGATCCCGCGTGGAGGGCGCTGCCCTCGCGCACGGGGTCAGCAACAATGTTGTTCGATACGGTGTTGTCGCGGCCACCATAGATGGCGATGCCGTTCGCGAGCACCGGGTTCTGCACTGTGTTGTGGTCGAACACGTTGTTGGCGTCCTCGATGCCGGGCTGCCCGCTGACCGCCTGTGACCACATCGCGAGCGCGTCATCACTCGTGTTGCGGATGAGCGAATTGACGACGCTGGAGTTAGTTACTCCCTGGTGAAAATTGATGCCGTCCGCAATCTGGTCCATGATGACCGTGTTCTTGATGGTGACGTTGTTCATTGGCCCATCCAGCCAGATGCCAACTTTCGTGTGCTGGATGAAAAGGCCATCAATCGTCGAATCGTTCAGTGCTCCCCCGATACCGTTCACCTGGTCGGTATCAATGCGCTCGCGCACGTCGCCTATGATAGCGAAGTTCGACAGGTGCACGTTATCGCTCCCGCCATCGGCGGCGTACTTGCCGTAGAAGCCAACGCCTGTGTGTATGGAGCCGTCTGGCGCTGGTGAGGACAGCGTGACCTGATGGCCTGTGACGATGGACCACCAGCTACCGGCGCCCTCAATCGTCACGTCATCGACAATGATATGCCGGTTCACCTGGAACGTGCCAACCGGGATATAGACCGTCTTCCCCCAGGCTTTCGCCACCCGAATCGCGCGATCAAACGCATCCGCGGAGTCACGTATGCCGCTGGGGTCAGCGCCGAAGGTGGTCACGGAGATCGAGTTCCAGGGCTGCGGCGCGGGACCGTCGATCTCCTGGAAGTCAACGAGGTCAATGACTGTCCACGCCGCGTTCGAATCGGCAGGCACGCTCAGACGAACGACATCTCCCGCCTGGTAGGTGTTGTGGAGCAGCACGCGCTGATCGTCGTAGAAGTGCATCGGCCTGAACGGTTTCGTGATCGTTGGTGTTGGTGTCGTCTGGTCGGGGACGCATGAGCACTCGGTAATCCACTGGTCCGGGAACAGCAAATCCGCATTCGGATCGTTCGTGAACGGATACTGGTTATAGAGGTACGAATACTTTGAGGTCAGCGTGATCGTCTGCGGATGCGTGTGCTCATAGCCGTCGTGGTCCACGCTCAAAGCCAACGGGGCGTCGATTCCGCCGCCGGTCGGGGCGTCGGGGATGGCGTAGCGGATGGTCATCGCGTTTGCCCGCTGCGTAAGCGTGAAGGCGACATACTGGCCGGGAGCAAGCTGCACGGCCTGTCTGCCTGATGCCTCGCCCGACAGCGTGTAAGCCGATGTGTCGAACGGAAGGATGGTGCCGTTCGTCGTGGCGTTCTCGGCCTCCTGCTCGACGATACCAAGCTGCGCGCCGCGCCCTGCGACCAGCGACGGGTCGATTGCGGCAACGGTCACATGGCCTGCCGCGCCTGTGCCGCCCTGGGCATGGGCGTTCGGCAGGAAGGAAAAGGCAAACAAACCGGTAATGCTCATGAGGATAAGGAACAGGGATGCGACCATGACCAGCCGCCGTTGCCTGGGCACCAACCGGGGGAAAAGCTGCCAGGGATGTCCTGGCGAGGAGGCGCTGCTGTTTCGTGGTGACATAGCTCGTTCAACTCCTTGTTATTGCTCAATACATCATTGTGGATGAGGAGAGCCATAGGCACCAGCCTAACCAAAGGTCGCCAGCGATCAGAGGCCAAATGCGCTGGGCATATCGTTGCTTTGATATGCCCAGCGCCGCAGAGAAAATTTTTGGAAATCGATTTCTATCACAGTATAGTCGATGAGGTGGGGAATGTCAAGGTTCTTTCGGCTGGTAGGTGAGCACCACCACCCCAGAGGAACGCGCCTCGGTGTTGACCAACTTCAGATTGACCTTCTGCCTGATGTTGGCAAAGAGCGGCTTGCCCTGCCCCAACAGGACCGGGTGGACTAAGATTTGATACTCATCGATCAAGCCCAGATTGGTGAGGGCCTGCACCACGCTGGCGCTCCCATAAATCACCATATCGCGCCCTGGCTCCTGCTTCAAGCGCTCAATCTCTTGGGGAACGATTTCCCTCATCAGCGTCGAATTGTTCCATTCGACACTTGGGAGCGTCCTGGAAAAGACGATTTTGCGCATCGCATTCAATAGGCGCGCATAGGCCACCTCGCCTGGGTCGGCATCTGGCTTGTCAGGGACATACGGCCAGGCTCCGGCAAAGCTTTCATACGTGACCCGCCCCAGGAGCAAGGTGTCTGCCGCGCTGACCAGATCGTACTCATACTGCCCCATCGCGGCATCGTAATGCTCGCCGACAAAACCCATGTCATTGTTCGGACCAGCAATGAAGCCATCCAGGGTCATCCACATGGTGACGATGATCTTTCTCACGGTTGTTCTCCAATCTCTGTGTTTGCAAGGATGCTTGCGATTTGCAAGTTGAACTACACTCCTCTTCCAAAGCGATATGGCAAAATCGGAACCAAAACCACTTGCGATTTGCAAGTTAAAGTGGTATGCTTCTATAAAGAAGGCGGAAAAGCTGCCAGCATCGAAGACGAGCCTTGGCGCATTGAGGGAGCCACAGCACCATGAAACACACACAGCACAGGCGCTCCGATTGTCCCATCAACTTTGCGCTGGAGACCTTCGGCGACCCCTGGTCACTCTTGATCATCCGCGATCTGGTCTACTTTGGAAAGAACACCTATGGGGAGTTTTTAGAGTCAGAAGAAGGCATGGCGACGAACATTCTGGCGAGCCGCCTGGCGCGTCTGGAGCAGCAAGGCATCCTCATGAAGCGGCCTTTGCCTTCAGATAAGCGCAAAGAGGAATATGCCCTGACGGAAAAAGGGCTGGACCTCATTCCGGTCCTGGTGGAAATGGCGAACTGGAGCGCCGAATACGACCCCCAGACCGGAGCGCCGCCTGCCTGGATTGCCTTGATGAAAGCGCGGCGCGAAGAGATGATCGCGCGCATGCGTGAAACGGTCCGCAGCGGCGGTTCGGTCTTTGCAGGCGAGCGCAGCCTGATCAGTCAACTCGTCTAATATCCCTCAGCAGATGCCACAGGCGACCATCGGCAACGGTCATTAGGCCAGGGGCTTCCGCAACCCGATTGCCGATCCCGCCCGTGGCGTTTTTTCATCCCTCCAGGGCGTTCTGTGGATGTCCTGCTCATAATTTCCGGTTTTAGGGAGACCAGGAAGAAATGGTTATCGTGAAGACACTTGCAAATCGCAAGTGAATAGACACGAGCAGACTGGAAAGGATGAACCTGATGAGTACCGCAGTCCTGGAACCCGAGACCATCACCCACCCTCTGGAAGAGGTGGTGAACGCCCGATCTGGCGGGGCTTCCGCTGGCGCGCGCACGCGGTCCATCACCGTCGCGCTCACGTTCGTGATCGGCTGTGTCACCCTGATGATGACCGGCTTTGCCATTATCATTCCCGTCTTCCCCCAACGCTTGCAGGCGTTAGGGCTGGGGTCAGAAATGCTCGCCTTGATGGAGGGAGCCTTCGGCCTGGGCATGCTGCTCTTCAGCACGCCCATGGGCATCTGGTCCGGGCGCATCGGGCGCAAACCCATTCTCTTCCTCTCGCTGGCCGGATTTATCGCCACCAACCTGCTGCTGGCGTTCGTGAATATCCCCGCGTTCTTTGTGGTCATTCGCTTTGCCGAGGGTATGTTGATTTCCGGCCTGATGCCGACCACCATGTCGATGGTGGGCGATACGATTCCCCAGGCGAAACAGGGGCGCTGGATTGGCTTCCTCACGACGGCGCAGGCGGTTGGGTTCGCGCTTGGTCCTGGCATTGGCGGCTTTCTCTCGCAGACGTTGGGCTTTACCAGTCCCTTCCTGCTGTCAGCGGGCATCGCGCTGCTGGCGTCGCTGCTGACGGTCTTTCTGGTGCCAGAAACTTTGCCAAAGCAGGCGCGGGCGGCGAGCACACCAAAAGCCGAGCGCGGGGCGCGCTCCCAGCAGCCGAAGGAATGGCGTTTCGCGCGCTTGATCTGGCTGGTGGCTCCTTTCCTGGTGATCGATTTCGGCATGATCTTCACCTATCCCTTTGCGTTCCCGCAGTATCCCTTCTTTCTGGAGAAGGTGCTGCACTACAGTCCGGCGCAATATGGCCTGGTCTTCAGCGCCTATGGGCTGGCGCTGGCGGTCTTCCCGCTCTTCCTGGGGCCGCTCTCGGAGCGCATGCCGAAACAGCCGCTTATCGTCATCGGCAGTCTGCTCTTCGGCATGCTGAACATCTGCATGTTCGTGGCTCCGCTCTATCCGCTGCTGCTCGGGGGAGCCATCTTGACCGGGCTGGGCAGCGCCTTCATCGAGCCAGCCATGGGCAGCATCTATCTGGGTGTCACGACCAATGAAACGCGCGGGCAGGTCATGGGGATGCGTGGCTCAGCCATCTCGCTGGCCGTCATGCTTGGCCCGCTGGCGCAAGCCGTAGTTGGCCCCTGGATTACGCCGCAGATCACCTTCGCCATCGGGGTGGCGCTGTCCTTGGGTATGGCGCTGGTCGCCTTCCTCTTGCTGAAGCGTATGCGCCCGCAGGCCCAGGCATGAGCAGACAGGCTCCTCTTACGTTCTTCAAAGCAAAGCGGCAGGATGATTTGTCCTGCCGCTTTGCTTCATATGCCCATCTCCCTCAAGCCCTGGCCGGTATACGAACCGGCAACCTGGGCAATCTGCTCGGGCGTGCCCTCGGCAATCAGTTTGCCGCCTGCCGCGCCGCCTTCCGGCCCAAGATCGATGACCCAATCTGCCGCCTTGACCACTTCCAGATTATGTTCGATGACCAGCACCGTGTTGCCCGCATCCACCAGGCGCTGAAGCACCCCCAATAAACGCGCGGTATCGGCCAGATGCAGGCCGGTGGTCGGTTCATCGAGGACATAAAGCGTGCGCCCGCCCGCCCGGCGGCCCAGTTCCTTCGCCAACTTGATGCGCTGGGCCTCGCCGCCGGACAGCGTGGTGGCGGGCTGCCCAAGCTGAAGATAGCCCAGGCCAACGTCGGCGAGCACCTGAAGCCGGGAAAGCGCGGCGGGCACGTCCGCAAAGAGCGCCAGCGCTTCCTCGATGGTCAGATCGAGCACCTGCGAGATGTCATGCTCGCGGTAGCGCACGGCCAGCGTCTCGCTGGTAAAGCGGCGTCCATGGCAGGCCGGGCAGCGCACTTCCACGTCCGGCAGCAGTTGCATCTTCACGGTCAGGATGCCCGCGCCCTCGCAGCGCTCGCAGCGCCCGCCCGGGACGTTGAACGAGAAATGCCGGGCGGCCAACCCACGGCGGCGCGCTTCAGGGGTCGCGGCAAAGGCTTCGCGGATGGGGGTAAACGTGTCGGAATAGGTTGCGGCGTTCGAGCGCGGGATGCGTCCGATGTGCTCCTGATCGATGGTGATGATCTTCTCGATATATTCCTGGCCCTCGATGGCGTCATGCGCGCCGGGGATGTCGCTCGCGCCATACAGGCGCTGGCGGATGGCGCGGTCAAGGATGTCGAAGACCAGCGTCGATTTGCCCGAACCGGATACGCCCGTCACCGCGACCAGCACGCCCAGCGGCAGACGCACGGTGACGTTTTGCAGATTGTGATGGCGCGCGCCAGAGATGGTCATGGCGCGGCCAGTGGGCGCGCGGCGGAGCGCTGGCACGGGGATGGATGTTCGCCCGGCCAGATAATCTCCGGTGAGCGAGCCGGGCTGCGCGGCCACTTCAGCCGGGGTTCCGGCAGCGACCACCTGCCCCCCGTGCTTGCCCGCGCCTGGGCCAAAGTCAACGACGTAATCAGCGGCGGCGATCATATCCAGGTCGTGTTCGATGACCAGCACCGTGTTGCCTAGATCGCGCAGGCGGCGCAGCACGGCGATCAGGCGGTGCGTGTCGCGCTGGTGCAGCCCGATGGTCGGCTCATCGAAGATGTACAGCACGCCGCTGAGCGCCGAGCCAAGCAGCGACGCCAGCCGCAGCCGTTGGGCCTCACCGGCTGACAGCGACGGCGAGGCGCGTTCCGATGTCAGATACCCCGCGCCGACCTCGACCAGCCGCGCAATGCCATCATGCAGTGGCACCAGCACCGGTTCGGCAAGGAGCCGCTCGTCAGAACTGAGCGCGGCGGGCAGCGTGCCCAGCCAGACGCCGAGGTCGCCCAGCGCCAGGCGCGAAAGGTCGATGATCGTCTGCCCCTGGACGGCCACCACCCGGCTTTCCGGGCGCAGGCGCGTGCCTGCACAGTCGGGGCAGGTTTCGGTGACCACAAACTCTTCCAGCTTGTCGCTGTAATCGGCCTCGCCCATGTGTTCGTGAAGGTGCTCCCCGTAGCGGCGCAGCAGATTGGTGGCGACGCCCTCGAAGCGCCCCTGGCGCACGGTGGTTGGCGGCTCTGTTGTCGGGAAGTGGCGGCGAAAGCGCGGGCTTTCCACGCCAAAGAGCAGCAGGTCGCGCAGCGGCGGGGTATAGTCTTTGATCGGCAGCGAGACATCAAATTCGATCCCATAATGGGCCGCTGCCGCTCGCAATGTGGCAGTATGGTACGTGAGGAGGGCGCTTTCCCAGCCAGAGATCGCGCCATCTGCGATGCTCTTGTGCTCGTCGATCAGGCGCTCGATGTTGGCCTGCTGCACGCTGCCCAGGCCGGTGCAGGTTGGGCAGGCTCCATCGGGCTTATTGAAGGAAAAGTGCGCCATGCTCAACTCTGGAACGGGCGCGCCGCAGTGTGGGCAGGGGAAGGTTGCCTCCGGCGCGGCGTCATCGTTGGCGCTGGCCTCACCCTCCCATTCCGTGCTGGCCGGGTCGAAGGAAGGCGGCACGTCTTTGCCACAGGCCGGGCAAGGGCGATGCCCCAGCCGCGCAAACAGCACGCGCAGATAGGTATAGATGTTGGTGGTCGTGCCAACCGTCGAACGCGGGCTGTGATTGCTCAGGCGCTGGTCGATGCTGATCGATGGGGAAAGCCCGCTGATGGCGTCGACCGGCGGCCTTGCCAGCCCAAAGGTTGCCATACCGATTGCTTCCAGGTATTGGCGCAGGCTTTCTTTATGCAGAATGTCGAAGCCAAGGGTGGATTTGCCCGAGCCGGACAGACCGGTCAGGACGACGAACTGGTTCTTGGGAATCATCAGGGAGACATGTTTCAGGTTATGCAGCCGCGCGCCGCGAATCGTGATGTAATCCGTCATCTGACCCTCCAGGGATAAGAAAACTCGAAGACGGCACGCCCGCCGTCTCCAGAATGATTCTAAAACCCTGGTGTGCATAGGGAGGGTTGGAGATCACGAGAGGATGGAAAAGTCAGCCGTTCCCGGCAGCCCGCTTGTTGCTGATCTCTTCCACCAGAGCGATGATGTTGTGCGATCGTTCCTCTTGTTCGGCAAGCGTGGAAAGCCAGCGGTCAGAGGCCAGGTATACATCTTCGTCGGGGCGCGGCGTGTCGAGCGCGCGGCGCAGATCGTTCTTTTCTCCCTGGTCGAGTTGCAGCAGCATGCGCAGGATGGCAGACATGCTGTACCCGGAGCGGGAAAGCATGCGGATGATGCGCAACCGGCTGATTTCCGCCGCTCCATAGCGCCGGTAGCCGTTGGCCGGGTCGCGCGGGACGGCGAGCAAGCCGCTGCGATCCCAGTTGCGCAGCACGTCAATGGACACACTCAAGACGCGGGCAGCCTGCCCAATCGGAAGCGGCTGCATGGTGCCTGTATCATCCGCCGCAGTCGTCCCAGCGGCCCAGCGTTCGAGGATGGCGGCGGCCATTTCGGCCTGGGCACGCTCGGCTTGCACCAGCGCCAGGTGACGATGGGCCAGCGCCAGCGCGCCGTGCAGGTTGCCGCTGACGGCAGTCTGGACGATGCGCGCTCCCGATTGAAAGATGGCTTTGCTGGGATAGGGGCTGCGATAGACCTGCCAGGCCAGACGCAGGCAATCGAGGTGGTGCCGGGTGAAGTGCCGGTAGCCGGATGGGCTGCGCTCCACAGGGGGCAGGATGCCACGGTCCACATAGCGCCGCACGGTGTTGGCATGGACGCCAACGGCTCTGGCAAGATCAGACGTGCGCAGATAGTTCATAGCCGCCCATGCTGTTAGACCGAAGAGGAATTGCGGCGTGCCTCGCTGCCGACGGCATCGCCATCAGCGCACGCGCTGTCCTGGCTGAACGGGCCAGCCACGGGCAGCGCCACATAAAAGGTGCTGCCGCTCCCGAGGGTGCTTTCGGCCCAAATCTGGCCGCCGTGGCGCTCCACAATCTCGCGGCAGATGTGCAGTCCCAGCCCCAGCCCGACGCCTGAACCACTCATGACCTCGATGCCTGGCACGCGATAGTAGCGATCAAAAATGTGGGGCAGCGCGTTGGCGGGGATGCCGGAGCCTTTGTCCTGCACAGAAATGATGCCTGCCTCTTCTTCCTGCACAAACGTCAGCGCTACCGGCTCGTGGGCTGGCGAGTATTTGAGCGCGTTCGACAGCAGATTGGTGATGACCTGCCCAATGCGCTCCCCATCTACGGTCATCTCTACAGGTGTGCCCTGCGCGACAAAGGTAATGGCGCGGCTGGTCGCGGTGGCTTGCTCTTCTGCCGCCTGCTGGCAGAGCGTTGCCAGGTTGCAGAGTTCTGGCCGCATAATCAGCTTATCTGAATCGATGCGCGAGATATCCAGCAGATCGTTAATCAACTGCTCCATGCGCGCGATGGAACGCCCCATGCGTTCCACGTGAATGACCTTGGGCACATTGGCCCGCTCCAGTTCGCGCTGCGCCAGTTGAATCAAGAGCTTCATCGTCGTCAGCGGCGTTTTGAGTTCATGCGAGGCAATGCTCATAAACTCGTCTTTGGCGCGGTTGGCCTCGATGAGTTCGCGGGTCCGTTCCTGCACGGTTTGCTCAAGCCGCGCGGCATGCTGTTCCAGCGCCCACCGTTGTTCCTGCACCTGGCGACTGAGTTGGCGCGCCTGGATGGCGCGTTGCAAGGAGGCCACCAGATAGTCTCGTTCGATGGGCTTCTGGATGAAATCATAGGCCCCGCCGCGCAGCGCCTGCAACGTCAGGTCGTGTTCCCCGTGGCCGGTAATCAGCAGTGTGGGCGTTTCCGGGCGACGTTCCTTGATGGCGCTCAGCAGCGCCAGACCATCCATACCCGGCATCTTGATGTCGGTGATGATGGCATCATAATCGGTGGCGTCGATCTGCTCAAGCGCTGCCATGGCTGATTCAGCCGTATCGATTTGCACATCCTCCATGCGCAGGTGCAGGGCTTCGGGGAGCGCCTGCAACAGAGCAGGGTCGTCATCAACGATAAGAAGCTGTGTAAGACTCATGAGTAGCCCTCATCTGCTGCATCGGGCGGGGCCAGCGGCAGTTGCACGAAAAACGTCGCGCCCTCGCCCGGCTGGTTTTCAACCCAGATCGTTCCATGATGCTCTTGTATAATACCATAGGTGATCGAAAGGCCCAGCCCGGTGCCGGTCCCCACATCTTTGGTCGTGAAGAACGGGTCAAAGATGCGCTGCTCCAGCCCTGGCGGAATCCCCATACCGGTATCGTGAAACACCAGCGTCAGAATGTTATCTTGCTGTGGGGTTGCCGTGATGGAAATACCCTTTTGCGGCGCGTCTGCCAGCGCGTCACGCGCGTTGGTCAGCAGATTGATGAAGACCTGCTCCAGTTGGATGGCGTTGCCCATCACGATCAGATGCTCTGGCCCCAACTCCAGCGCCACCTCGATCTGCCGCAGGCGCAGTTGCTCGTGCATCAGCGAAAGCGCGCGCTCGATCACCGGCTTGATGGCGACCGGCTCGCGCGTGAAAGTGGCGGCTCGCCCGAATGTGCGCAGATGCGAGATGATCTCGCCCGCCTTGCGTACTTGCTGCATCGCCTGATGCAGTTCCTCCAGAATCCGCGCTTGATCGCCCTTGCCCAGTTCCAACTGATCGATAGCGTTGCCGATAAACAGGCCGATGTTGTTCAGCGGGTTATTGAGTTCATGCGCCACGCCTGTGGTCAGTTCGCCCAGCGTGGCGAGCTTGCCCGCCTGCACCAGTTGTTCCTGCTTTTCGCGCAGTTCTTGTTCGCGGCGCTGCATTTCGGCGGTGGTCTCGCTCAGGTCGCCCATGATGTGAATCATCGCCTTGCGGCTGTTTTCCAGGCGCTGATTGGAATGGTGGATATCCTGAAGGATATGCAGCAGCGCGCGCCGCGAGCTATCCAATCGCTCGGTTTGCCGGACCAGCCGTCGCCGGTCCTGTTCGTAGTCCGCCAGAATGTGCAGCATGGCCTTGCGCTGGTCGGCCAGTTTCTTGTTGAGTTGATTCATATCGTCCATGATGTGAATCATGGCGCGGCGGCGCTCTTCGCCCTTGCGCACGCGCACCTCAAGCTGCTCTTTTTCGCGGTACAGGCGCGTGTACCCTTCCAGGAGCGTTTTCAGATTAGCCTCGGCAGCCGGAAACGACGCATCAGCAAGCAGAGCAGGTAAGGCAGTTTCCAGCGTTTCACTCATGCGGGCCGCCCTCGTTCATAGCGCGCCTTATCCATTTCCTGCTTCAGCCGCTCGATCTCTTTTTCCAGCGCAATCATTTTGAGTTCGCGGCCCACCACGACCTCTTCAAATTTCTCCAGGTCCAGAATCTTTTCCTGCAATTCCGACTTGGAACGCTCCAGGTCGCGGACTACGCTTTGGTAGGCGCGCATATCGCGCAAGATGCCGATTGCGCCGATGACGCCGCCGTCGGGGTCGCGCAGGGCCGAGGCGTTGAGGGTGGTGGGGATGACTTCGCCGGACGCGCTGCGCGGGTTGAGTTGGGCGTTGCGGGTGACGCCGCGCTCGATCACTTCATCCAGCGCGGCCATAAACTCGCGCGTCTCTTCGGGGCTGATGAAGCGGGAAAGCGATTGCTCCAGCACTTCATCGGTGCGGAAGCCGAGCAGTTCATAGACGGCGTCGTTGGCTTGCAGAATCTTGCCCTGCAAGTCGCTGACAAACACCGGGTCGGGCGCAAACTTAATCAGACTATCCGCGTAGGCGCGCGCCTTATCCAGTTCGCGCATGTCGCGCAGGATGCCAATCGCCCCGATCACTTTGCCATCCGCGTCGCGCAGGGCCGAGGCGTTCAGGCTGGTGGGAATGACTTCGCCGGAGGCGCTGCGCGGGTTCAGCGCGACGTTGCGGGTGACGCCGCGCTCCACCACCTCGCGCAAGGCGACAGTAAATTCGTGTGTCTCCTGGGCGCTGATGAAGCGGGACAGCGATTGCTCCAGCACTTCATCGGGCCGAAATCCCAAAAGCTGCGAGACGGCATCGTTGGCTTGCAGAATCTTGCCTTCCAGATCGCTGACGAAGACCGGATCAGGCGCGTTCGCAATGATGATGTCGGCGTCCAGCGAGCCAGGCGCTTTCGCCTTGTGTATGCTAATTCGTGCGCCAGGGATAGGGCCAGGCAACGCGGTTTCTGCCATAAAAGCATCCTCCGATTTCTGAAGAGAGTGGGAACGCTCGTGGGCTTCTGCCAGAGCGCCTTTTCAGAGCAAAGCCTGGATGTGTGGTTTCTGATGGCAGAAGTGAACGCAATTCCCATGCCGAATCTGCTTGGTTTGTATCCGCTATCCCCAGTATATGATCTTGTGGGGGACATGTATAGCACAGGAGCCGATGACATGGGGCGATGCAAAAGTCGCGTGGCAGGTGGTTAAAACTGCGCCTCAGGGCCTACAGCCACCAACATGAGTCATCCCGAATTTTGAGGTCAGGCCCATCAGGTGTCAGGGGGATGGGTGCAGGGAGGGGATTGGTAGCGCCGCCTTCCAGGCGGCCCAACGGTGGCCCATTGAGACGGAATGCAAGGAGGAGCAGCGTTCGCGCAAGCGCAGCGCTTGGCCGCCTGGAAGGCGGCGCTACGAAAGCGACCGTTCCACTCACCAGCTTTCCCAAAATTCGGGATGACTCATGTCCCCTCCCGCGTGGGCGCAGCCTTATGCGTGTAGCGCCGCCTTCCAGGCGGCCAAGCGCTGCGCCAGCAGGAACGTTGCCATCCGGCCTGTTCCGTTGCGGCGGCCTAACGATTTGCCGCCAGGGACGGCGGCGCTACCAGCAACCGCCTGGCATGCCGTCTCACACCATCCCACACGGGCGCAGTGAGCCGCTTCGACTACGGAGCCTGGCACAATGGCTCCGCTTGGGCGGACGTGTTTCCATCCCAAACGGGAGCAACGAGTCATTCCGACTGCTGCGCCTCCAGTATAGCATGGGAAGCGGGCTGACGCCAGAGATTGTTCTTGGTAGCGCCGCCTGGAAGGTGGCTAAACGTTTAGCCACCTTCCAGGCGGCGCTACCAAGAATACTCCATTGGTCCTAGGCCGCTTGACAGCGCCGTGCCAGCCTGCTATACTCTGCTTACTCGACACACAATTGGGTGTGCTGAGGTGTGTCGGAACGGCATGACGCGGCAGTGCTAACAACACCACCGCGCCATTCCCCCCAGACCTGGGAGTACCAGGAATGGGGCTGGGGCATTCTATCACTGGATTTTTTGCCTAGTTGGTAGCTCGCTCACGGCCTCTTCCTGGTCAGACTGGGACGCCACTTGTTGACGGCAGCCGCGAGAGTGTTCGGCTCTCGCGCTGCTGCGGCAAGGTTGCGCTTCGCCGTCGCCCAGGAAGGGGCCGTTTCGGCATCTGGAGCCGTTTGGCTCGGAAGTCGAAAGGAGCGCCTGCTATGGCTCTGCTCGCTGGTTTCCCCAAAGCCCCTGCCATCCCCTCTGGTCGTTACACCCACACCAACCCGCTGCGGCGCGAAGCGGGCCTGCGCCTGCTCACCGAACATCTGCCGGAGCCGCTGCGCTGGGACCTCATCCGCGCCTGGCGTCGCCCCAGCCTCCACACCACCATGCAGCCCCCGCTGGAGCTTCCCAGCGCGCATCGCCAGCGTCCCGCCGAAGCCAGTTTACCCGGCGCGCCCCCGCGTCTGCTCGCCTTCCTCGCGCTGGTCGAGTTCGAGATGTCGCGGCGGCTGGTGGAAGCGCCCCAGGCGAGCATTTTGCCAGCCACGCGCAACGCCTGGCTGAGCGCGCAGAGCCGCTATCTGCGGCAGGTGTATCTCGCCCTGGCGCAGCAGATTGGCGAGGCCGCCGCGCTGGCCGAGTTCCGGCATCTGCTGGCGCAGGTGGAGTAGCCCGGCAGATGCGTCCATGAGCGCGGCCCTCCTGCATCAGCCAAAGGCCGGGTCGCGCGCGAAAGCGCCCAAGACCTGCACAAACGCTGCCTTCTTCTTCAGCGCTGCCAGCGCCTGCGCGACCGGTTCTTGCTGGGGCGTGCCCTCGATGTCCAGATAGAAGACATATTCCCACGGCTTCTCGCGCGAGGGACGCGATTCCAGCTTGAGCAGGTTGATGTCTCGCGCGGCAAACTCGCCCAGCGCGCCATGCAGCGCGCCCGGCGTGTGGGCGGTCGCCAGAATCAGCATCGTCTTGGCTGGCGCGGTGGGCGCTGCGCCCGGCTGGCGCTCCAGCACAATGAAGCGCGTATAGTTGTCTTTGATCGTCTGGATGCCGCTCGCCAGAATGTCAAGCTGATAGAGTTCGGCAGCGCGGGCGCTGGCAACGGCAGCCACGCCCTCCATCATCTGCTCGCGGATGAGCTTGGCGCTGCCTGCCGTATCATACGCGGCCACGATTTCCACATCCAGCCCGCGCAAATAGGCGTCGCTCTGCGCCAGCGCCTGCGGATGCGACAGCACGCGCTTGATCTGGCCGAGCGCCTGCCCCGGCAGGCACAGCAGGCAATGGTTGATCGGGCGGCAGATTTCGCCGTTCACAAAAAGCTGGTGACTGCGCAGCAGATCATAGACCTCGTTGATGCTGCCCGCCTGTGAGTTCTCAATCGGCACCAGCCCCGCGTCGGTTTCGCCAGATGTCACCGCGTCGAAGACCTCGGCAAAGCTTTTCTTGGGCACAGGAATGACCTGTGCTCCGAAATAGGCAACGACAGCTTCCTCTCCATACGCGCCGCGCTCGCCCTGAAAGGCGATCTGCTGGGCTGCCTCTGCGCGCTCACCGGCTGTCATAACATGCTCTCTTTCTATGCATTAATTGCGTTGGCGTGCCGGGCGGCCATCGGCTCCCAACCACCCCCGCGCCAGCAGCAGTTCCGCGTTCAAGATCGACGCTCCGGCAGCGCCGCGAATCGTGTTATGTCCCAGCACAATGAATTTGTGGCCCAGGATGGGGCAGGGACGCACCCGCCCAACGGTGACGGCCATGCCGCCGCCAGCGTCGCGGTCGAAGAACGGCTGCGGGCGATCTGGCTCGTCGCGCACCACAATAGGCGGCTGCGGCGCGCTGGGCAGCTTGCGCTCCTGCGGCTCAGCACGGAATGCCTGCCAGGCGTCAACCAGATCGGCGCTGGTCACAGCGTCGCGCCCCAGTTCCACCGAGATGCAGGCCAGATGTCCATCGCGCACGGCGACGCGGTTGCACTGCGCGCTGATCGTCATCGGCGCGGGAGTCACCGCGCCATCTTGATACGCGCCCAGGATTTTTCTAGTCTCGCTCTCGATCTTCTCTTCTTCGCTGCCGATATAAGGGATGACATTATCGAGCACGTCATAGCTGGCAACGCCCGGATAGCCTGCGCCGGTGATGGCTTGCAGCGTCGTCACCTGAAGGCGCTTGACGCCAAACGCATCGGCCAGCGGCTTCAGCGCCAGGGCAATCTGAATGGTCGAGCAGTTGCCGTTCGTGACCAGCAGGCCGGGCCAGCCGCGCTTTTCCTGCTGTTTGGTGAGCAAATCAACGTGGTCGCCGTTGACTTCTGCAATCAGCAGCGGCACATCTTCAGCCATACGATGGCTGCTGGCGTTGCTGAAGATGGCGTGGCCGCGCTCGGCCAGCAGCAGTTCGACGCCAGCGGCGACCGAGGCAGGCAGCGCCGAAAACACGACTGGCGCGTCGAACTCGGCATCTGGCGCGACCACCGGCAGATCGAGGACGGCGCGCGGCGGCGCGGATGGCAGCCGCCAGGTCACGGCGTCGCCATAGCGCTGATTTGCGCTGCGCTCCGAGCCAGCCACAACAGCGACCTCGAACCAGGGATGCTCAGCGAGCAGGCTGATGAACCGCTGGCCGACCATGCCGGTGGCCCCCAGCACGGCAACCGGAATGCGGGCTGTGTTCGACATATGCATCATTCCTTTGCTTTTCACGAGGGCGATGTCATCCAGCGCCGCTCCGACTCTTCGTTATCATCAAGCGCGTGACTTACTACGCTTGCGCTCACTGTCAGCGCCTCCTGGCGCAGCGCCGCCTCGATCACCTCGCGGTGTATGCTGCGGATGGCCCGCTCCAGTTCGCCTTCGTGCAGCACAAAGCTCAGCGCGGCAGGGCCAACCGTCTGCACCAGCGGCGTCAGCGCTTCAGCCGCCAGCGCCTGCTGCACCTGCGTCAGCGCCACGCTGCCCAATTCCTCGCCAATCAGCGTGCACAGCGCCAGCCCTTCGTGGACGCCGATGCTGCTGATCTGCCCTTGCGCGCGTTCGGCGGCGAACTCCCGCGTCAACTGCTCCAGCGCGCCTTGCGCCTGCGCGGCATTGACGATGATTTGCGGGTCATAGCCTGTACCGGGGTGCACCGAAAGCACCATCTCGATGCCCGCGCCCGTCATGGCCTGGCACATGCGCCCGAACAGATGCGGCACCTCCGGCAAGCCGTCGCCCGCGAAGACAATCGCGGCCAGGTGCCGCCGCCCGGTGATCGCCTGTGCCGCGCCGCGTGTCGTGCCGTTGTGTTCGGCAATCAGCGTGCCCAGATGCTCCGGGCGAAAGGTGTTGCGCACGCGCAGCGGAATGCCCTGCCGCGCCACCGGAGCCACCGACTTGGGGTGCAGCACTTTCGCGCCCGAATATGAGAGCCGCCCGGCCATGCGCGGCGAAACCGCATGCAGAATCTGTGCCTCCTCGACGATGCGCGGGTCGGCGCTCAGCAATCCATCCACATCAGTATAAATCCAGCAGGCGTCGGCGTCCAACGCTGCCGCCAGCAGCGTGGCCGAATAATCCGAGCCGCCGCGCCCCAGCGTGGTGATGCGGCCATCGGGCATCCGCGCGATAAACCCTGGCGCAACCAATATGCCCTCGCCCGCCTCTGCCAGCGCTTCTTCAGCCAGGCGGCGCGTTGCGTCGTCCAGCGGCAGCGCGTGCTCGTCGGTGGCAATGATCGGAGCGTCCCAGGGCAGCGCGGGCTGCCCCCGCGTCTGCAATGCGCCCGCCACCAGCGTCACGGCCAGCCGCTCGCCCCACGAAACCAGCACATCGCTGCTGGCCCCTGTGGGGTTCTGCTTCACCGGGAAGTGTTCAATGGTGGCGCGCAGCCGCTCCAGTTTGTCGTAGAGCGCCGACCAGTCAGCCTCAGGATTGATAGCCAGAGCGGCATCGTGATGCCGCTGCGCCAGCGCGGCAAACTGGCTCTCGCAAGCATCCCTATCACCAAGCGCAGCCACGCGCCCCAGCGCCAGCAGCGCGTCGGTCACGCCCGACATCGCCGAGGTGATGACCACCGGCTGCTGGTCGCGATGGGCCAGGACGATTCCGGCCACGTGCAGGATGCGCTCGCCCGAGCCAACCGACGTGCCGCCAAACTTCATGACTAGCATGCCGCCACCTCCACGGCCACCGCTGCGGCCTCTTGCGCCAGTGTGATCGACGCCGGGTCTTTGAGCATGCTGCCCGTGAGGACGGCGACAACGCGCGCATCCGGCGCAATCACGCCGCTGGCGACAAGCTGGCGCGTTCCGGCCACCGACGCCGCCGAGGCCGGTTCGCAGCCAATGCCCGCGCGGTCGATCATCGCCTTGGCCCGCAAAATCTCGTCGTCGGTCACCTGGGCCACGACGCCGTTCGTCGCCTGAATGACCGTTCGGGCACGGGCGAAGCTGACCGGGTTGCCGATGTTGATCGCCGTCGCCAGCGTGGAGGCTTTGACCGGCTCGAACGCGGCGAAGCCGTCCTGATAGCTGCGATAGAACGGATTGGCCCCGCTGGCCTGCACCGAGGCGATGCGCGGCAGCCGCGAGATCAGCCCAAGCTGATAGGCGCGCAGCAGGCCCATGCCCAGCGCCGAGGTGTTGCCCAGGTTGCCCGCTGGCAAGACAACCCAGTCAGGCGCGTCCCAGCCAAGCTGCTGCGCCAGTTCAAATGCCAGCGATTGCTGGCCGAGAATGCGAAACGGATTGAGCGAATTTAGCAGATAAATGCCCTGCTCCAGACACATGCGCTCGACATCCTGCATGGCCTGGTCGAAGTCTCCGGCGATGTGCTGAATCTCCGCGCCATAGCCAATGGCCTGGCTCAGCTTGCCGTGCGCCACCTTGCCCTCCGGCAGCAAGACGATTGCGCGCATCCCCGCCTGCGCGGCGTAAGACGCCATCGAGGCCGACGTATTGCCGGTGGAGGCGCAGGCCACCGCCGACGCGCCCAGCCATTTGGCGATGCTGACGCCTACCGTCATGCCGCGATCTTTGAACGAGCCGGTGGGATTTTCGCCTTCGTGCTTCAGCCAGAGCCGATTCAGCCCCACGAACTCCCCGATGCGCTGATGCCCACCATCGGCCTGGTCGCGCCCAACCGGATAGAGGTTCGTCTGCCCTTCGGGTCGGCAGACCGGCACAACCTCCGGCAGCGGCAGCAGCAGTTCACGGAAGCGCCAGACCCCGCTGCGATTCAGCGGCGCGACCGAGCCAAGCCGCTCGTCAAACAGACGCTTCCAAGAGACAGCGTCGCGCTCAGCCCCCACGGAGCCAAGCGCGACATCCAGCGGATTCCCACACGCGCAGCGATAATCCTGGCGCTCCAGCGCGTAAAAGCGCGCGCATTCGGGGCAGGAAAGCGCGGGCTGAACCTCTGCCAGCGCGCCAACGCTCACCGACGCGCCCTGCGCTTCCGGCGCGACGATCAACACTCGTCCCTCGATTTCAAGCTCGGCGGCGCGGCGGGCCAGCGCGGCGGCCACCGCTTCGGCGTTATCTTTTGCCAGCGCCAGGATGGTCGGGCCGCCGCCAGACAGGCACGCGCCCTGCGCCCCGGCGTCGCGCGCCGCCTCCAGCAGATCGGGAAGCTGTGGGAAAAGCTGAGCGCGATACGGCTCGTGGAAGCAGTCGCGCATGGCAAGGTTCAGCGCGTCCAGATCGCCCGTCGCCAGCGAGGCCAGCAGCAGCGCCAGCCGTCCCGAGTTTGCTACCGCGTCGGCGCGGCTGTAGCGCTCCGGCAGCAGCTTGCGTCCGGCCACCGTGTCCATCGAAAACGTGGGCACAAACAGCACCGCGCGCAGCCCCTCAGGCAGGGGCACGCGAATTGCCCGCCAGGCATCATGCTGCTGATCTCTGACCGTAACGACCAATCCGCCCAACAAGGCAGCGGCCACATTATCGGCGTGCGTGCCATGCTCCAGCGCCACGGTGGCATCCAGCAGGTCTTGCCGCTGCTCTGCCGAAGGCAAGCGCCCGGCCAGCGCTTCCGCTGCCAGCACACCGCCCACCACTGCCGTGGCGCTGCTGCCCAGACCACGCCCCGGCGGCACACCGATGCTCATACGGATACGGGTAGCAGGGACGGCCATCTGCCGGGCGGCTAGTTGGGTGGTGAAAGCGTGATAGAAGAGGTTCTGGGCATCGTCGGGCAGCGACGCGATGGCGGGGTCGTCGCCCCAGGCGGAGGTGATTTCAATGGCGGGCCGATAGTCTGCCGGGGCAGCTACCGAGAGGACTTCAACCTCGAACGTCGACGAGAGGTTCAACGCCATGCCCAGGCAATCGAAGCCTGGGCCAAGGTTGGCGCTTGTAGCGGGCACGCGCACGCTGATACGCGACGGGACGGACATACACTTTCATCCTTTGCTGACATGATCTGTGACTTTCCCGGCCAGTAACGAGGTCGGGATTTCCGGTACGCACCCTGAGCATCGCCTGCCCAGGGTTGGTAGTGGTCGTGGGCAGATCAGTGAGCAAATAGATAGCGCCGCCGGTGGTGAACCGGCGGATATGTTCCTCCTCGCGTGGCAGGTAAGCCAATCGCATGCGTATAACCCCTCAAACAACAAAAAGGCCCTTCATCCCCAACATGGGAACGAAGAGCAGCACTGCTTCTCCGAAATGGACAGCAGGAGTATAACATGAAAATCTCGCTTTTGCAAGAGGGAGAAACCGGCGAATGGTTCTCTTCGCGCATCTTCCCGCAGTGTGAACTACTTCACACCCCGCTTGTGAACTGCTTCATTTTTTTCCACCCCGGCAGCGTGTATACTTGCCTTGCCTCCTACTGCTGAGTTAATAACCCTTCCCGAAGGGAGGGACAAGGCGATGAAGTCAGAACTCTGCGCGCAGTGCGGCCAGCCCTTGCCGCGCAAACAGCGTGTCTCGCGCTGGGCGCTGATCGCGCTGGCGTTTCTGGCGGGCCTGGCGCTCGCCGCTGGCGTTCAGCCCTTGTGGCTGCTGGCGCACCGCGCGCAGCCGTCTGCTCCGGCGGCGCAGGGCACGCCTCACCCAAGCCTGAATACGACCCCAGCGCCCCCCGCCATACCACAGGGGACCCTCTTGCTGGACTATCGCGGCCATACCGATCATGTCACCAGCGTAGCCTGGTCGCCAGACGGCCAGCGCATCGCGTCCGCCAGCAAAGATGGCACGGTGCAGGTGTGGGACACGGCCACCGGCGGCCATGTCCTGACCTATCCCGGCGATGGCTCCTGGGTCTGGACGGTGGCCTGGTCGCCCGATGGCAAGTTGATCGCTTCCGGCAACTTCAGCGGGGCTGTCGAAGTCTGGGACGCCGCCACCGGCGCGCAGGTCTACACCTATCATGGGCACACCAGTTGGGTCTACGCGCTGGCGTGGTCGCCGGACGGCAAACGCATTGCCTCCGGCGACAAAGACGGCACCGTGCAGGTCTGGGACGCCACGACGGGCGCGAACGTCGTCACCTATCGCGGCCATACGGACATCATCGAGTCGGTGGCCTGGTCACCCGATGGCCGCGCATTGCCTCGGCCAGCGACGACCATACTGTGCAGGTCTGGGACGCCGCGAGCGGCCAAACACTGCTCACCTATCGCGGCCATACCGATGATGTCTATTACGTCGCCTGGTCGCCCGATGGGACGAAGATCGCCTCGGGCGGCGATGATACCACCGTGCAGGTGTGGGACGCCGTCACCGGCCAGACCTTGCTGACCTATCGCGGGCATACCAATTGGGTAGAAGCGATTGCCTGGTCGCCCAACGGTCGGCTGATCGCTTCAGCCAGCACCGATGACACCGTGCAGGTCTGGGACGCGGCTGATGGCAGCAACGCCTTCGTCTATCGCGGGCACAGCGATTGGGTCTATACCGTCGCCTGGTCGCCAGATGGCAAGCGCATCGCTTCCGGCTCCTGGGATAACACCGTCCAGGTCTGGGAGGCCGTCTAGGAACGCCTCCCAAGCCATCGAGAGAGCAGCGTCAGCCACTCGTAGCACAGCTACTGGTAGCGCCGCCATCCTGGCGGCCAAACGCTGGCCGCCAGGATGGCGGCGCTGCGAGCATTAGACCACCTTCAGCACCAGCCGCTCGAACTCGGCCAGCGCGCCTGCCTCGCCCAGCCGCGCCGCCAGCGCCGTGTACAGGCTGCGCAGATACAACCCCTCGGCGGTGAGCAGCCGTTTGCGCGTCTCGCGGCTAATCTCCGTGCGCGGCGTTTCCACCACCCGCCGCGAGGCTTCCAACTCCGTCAGCGTAATGTTGCCAAGCACTCTCGCGCTCATCAGCGATAAACCGGCTTCGTCGGGGCGCTGGCGATGCACGCTCTGGATGGCCTGCCTGCCATCGTAGCGCGCCGGACGCCGCCAGGCGCGAATCAGGCTGGTGCGCAGCGGTTCGGGCAGCGGCTCGGCCAGCAGGCGCAGGCCAAACTCGCGGCGCAGCGGGTCGGTGCGGGCATAGCGGTCAGCACGGTCAGCAGAAAGCATGCGGGAGGCGTGCCACTGGGGATAAAGGGTCATACAAGGGCGCTCCTTTCGACTTCTGGGTCAAACGACATCAGACGCCGAAACGGCCCCTTCCTGGGCGACGGCGATGCGAAGCCTTGCCGACAGCAGCAAGCGCAAATGAGCGCCCACTGCCGCCCACAAGTGGCATCCCAGTCTGACCAGGAAGAGGCCGCAGAGCAATTACCAACTAGACAGAATTTCCAGTGATAGAATGCCCCAGCCCCATTCCTGGTATCCCCAGGTCTGGGGGGAATGATGCGGCGGTGATCGAGTCACCGCCGCGTCATGCCGTTCGACGCGGCTCACACCACACACACATTTGATGCGAGTAAGGAGAGTATAGCAGGCTGGCTTGCTCCTGTCAAGCGGCCTAGGACCAATGGAGTAGCATTGGTAGCGCCGCCTTCCAGGCGGCTAAACGTTTAGCCGCCTGGAAGGCGGCGCTACCAAGAGCAATCTCTTGCGTCTGCCAGCTTTCCATGCTATACTGGAAGCTCAGCAGTCGGAATGGCCTGCTGCTCCCGTTTGGGATGGAAACAGGCTCAACTTATCGTCTTTATCAGCCTTGCCGCATGTCGAACCGGCTTGCTGTGCCCGTGTGGGATGGAGTGGGACGATAGGCCGGGCGGTTTTGCCCCCAGCCCCGCAGGCGGGAACGACTCGGCCTAAGGGCCTGCGGCCACCCTCGTTAGCTGCCAAGGGCACGGCCAAACCCACCTGCGCGGGTTCCCCCAACCCTGGCACGCGCGGCGGTTGCCCTGGTTACCAACGCTGCGCCCACGCGGGAGGGGAGTCCCTGAAGAGGGACTTGGTGGCCGTAGGCCCTTAGGCCGAGTCGTTCCCGCCTGCGGGGCTGGGGCGTCCTGTTCCGTATGCCGTATCTTCGCCCTACGCCTGTGGGGCTGGCCTTGTCCGTAAGGATTGGAAACGCTATAGCGGATGACTGACCATTCATTCATCGAAACGGCTTGTCATGCCCGTGTGCGTAACCAAATAGCGGATGACTGACCGTTCATTCATCCGAAACGCTGCCTGCGCCTCTGGAGATGGAAGCCTCAGAGGTGTAGCGAGTGTAGCGAGTGTAGCGAGTGTAGCGAGTGTAAAGAGTTGAACCGTTCGGCAGCGCTCTGTAGCCTGGAACACATTAGCGGGCTTAACCGAACTTTAGCAGAAATCCACGCCGAACGGGGTTGACAAGAGGCGAAATGCCAGGTATACTCCTAGACAATGAAACCCGGAGATGTCCTCCGGGTTCCTGATTGACCGCACATTGATGGTGGAGGCTGTATGCAACGTGTCGAGTCCGAGCCAGCTATGACTGCAATGGCCGCAGATCATAGGCTCAGTGTCTCCATGTTGACCCCATGCATCCCCTCCGCTTCCTCTGCACCCACTCCCGTTCTTCCCGTCAGCGTTGTCTCGATTATTAGCCTTAGCACCTTTGTGCTCCTTAGCACAAAGGTGCTTAGCAGCTTGGTGCTTACCGGCCCCGCCGCCGGATCGCTGGTGAGCGGCGGAGCGGGGCTGAAGCCAACCGACACACGCGAGACGCTGGGAGGTTAGGGAGCGCGCTGCTGCCCCCCTGAATCCAAAGAAGATTCTCTAAATGAGAGCTTCCCAAGCTGGGAAGCTCTTTTTGTTTTTTTGCTCCCCAGCCTGAAGCGATACATCTCTACACGCACCCACAAGGAGAGAAGACGCAATGGCCGTATCCATCAGCAGCAATCATGCTCATTCATCTACGCAGGCCCAGGAGCCGCCGACCATCGAGCAGAAGACCGGTTCGCAGATTCTCTGCGAGGCGCTCGAACAAGAGGGCGTCGAAATCATGTTTGGCTATCCGGGCGGCGCGATCATGCCGTTTTACGACGCGCTAACCTCGTCGTCGCTGCGGCATATCCTGGTGCGCCACGAACAGGCCGCCGCGCACGCCGCCGACGGCTACGCCCGCGCAACCGGAAAGGTTGGCGTGTGTGTCGCCACCAGCGGCCCCGGCGCGACCAATCTGGTCACCGGGCTGGCGACAGCCTACATGGATTCGGTGCCGATCGTAGCGATAACCGGCCAGGTGGCGCGGCGCTTCATCGGCACCGATGCGTTTCAGGAGACGGATGTCATCGGCATCACCCAGCCGATCACCAAGCACAGCATCCTCGTCCAATCCGTCGATGAACTGGCCTACGCGGTGCATGAGGCGTTTGCCATTGCGCGCAGCGGGCGGCCCGGCCCGGTGCTCATCGACGTGCCCAAGGACGTGCAGCAGGCCACCACCAGCGCGCCCGCGCCGCACAGCCCCGCGCCGCCCTGGCGTCCGACGCTCACCGCTAACCTCGACGAATCCGCTCGCCGCGCGGCGGCCATCATCGATCAGGCCGAGCGCCCGCTCATTCTGGCGGGGCACGGCATCATCCTGTCCAATGCCTACGCGGAACTGCGCGCCTTTGCCGAGCGCACCGGCATTCCGGTCACCACGACGCTGCTGGGCGTCAGCGCCATCCCCGAATCGCACCCGCTCGCCATTGGCCTGCCTGGCATGCACGGGCGTGCCGAAATCAATCACGCCATCCATCACGCCGATGTGCTCATCGCGGTGGGCATGCGCTTCGATGACCGCGTGACCGGCAACGTCAGCCACTTCGCCCCGCACGCCAGGATCATCCATATCGACATCGACCCCTCTGAAATGGGCAAAGTGCTGAAGCCGACCGTGCCGATTGTCGCCGACGCGCGCATCGCGCTGGAAGCGCTGGCCGCCCAGGTGCAGCCTGCCACGCACGACGATTGGATAGCGAAGATTCAGGAGTGGCAGCGCGAGGCCGAAGCGCACGGGGAAATCTCGGCAATAGCCACTGAGCCGGATGCTGGTGATATGCCCAGGCCACAGCAGATTCTGGCAGCCATTCGCAAGGCCACCGAGGGCAAAGCGCTGATGATTAGCGATGTCGGCCAGCACCAGATGTGGATGGCGCGCTTCTATGGCTACGAACACCCCAACACACACCTGACCTCTGGCGGCCTGGGCACGATGGGCTACGCGCTGCCAGCCGCCATGGGCGTGGCGTTTGGCCGACCCGAGCAGCCCATCTGGGTGGTCGCCGGGGATGGCGGCATCCAGATGAACATTCAGGAGCTGGCGACCATCGCTGAGTTCAACATCCCCATCAAAGTTGCCATCTTCAACAACGGTTATCTGGGCATGGTGCGCCAGTGGCAGCAATTCTTCCACCAGCGCAACTACTCTGAAGTGCGCATCACCGGCCCCGATTACGTGAAGCTGGCTGCGGCCTATGGCCTCACCGGCATCCAGGTGACTCGCGCCAGCGATGTGACCGGTGCCATCGAGCAGGCGATGGCAACCGATGGCTTCGTCATCATCGATTTTGTGATGGAGCAGGAAGCCAACGTCTTCCCGATGGTCCCGCCGGGGAAGGGCAACGTCGACATGATTCATAAGGCTCCCGCTACAGGAGGGAATCAGTGAGTAATACGCAGCTTGCAGAACGACAAGCGCCAGCAGTCACCGGCGAACAGCATGTGCTGGTGCTGCTGATGCGCGACCGGGGCAATGCCCTGGAACGTGTGCTGGGCGTGCTGCGCCGCCGTGGACCGGCCTTTTCCACCATGAACCTGGTCGCCACCGAAGCGCCGGATACCGCACGGGTGACGGTAACGCTTCAGGGAACGCGCGCGGCGGCAGATCAGGCGATTGAACACCTGCGCAAGCTGGTGGATGTGCGCTGGGCAACGGTGATTCCGGTAGATGATAGCAATCCACACGTGCTGCTGCGCGAGTTTGCCTTGCTGCGCGTGGCCTGCGATGGGCAGAGCCGCCGCGAGGTGATGGCGCTGGCCGAACGCTATGGGGCGCGCGTGGTGGACATTGCCGACAACACGCTGACGCTGGAGATCAGCGGTTCTTCTGAAACGATTGAGCAGTTGCTGGCGCAGGCGCAGCCCTACGGCATTCGTGAACTGACCCGCACCGGCCAGGTAGCTATATAGTCAAAACCTATCAAAGAAGGAGCAATTTCTCAATGGCGAAGATGTATTACAACGCCGATACCGACCCGGAGGCGATCAAGCAAAAGCGCGTTGCCATCATCGGCTATGGCAGCCAGGGCCACGCCCACGCCTTGAATCTGCGCGACAGCGGCTGTGATGTGATCGTTGGCCTCTATGAAGGCAGCCCAAGCTGGGCCAAAGCCGAGCGCGACGGCCTGACCGTGCGCACCGTTGAGGCCGCTGCCGCCGAAGCCGATGTCATTATGATGCTGCTGCCCGATCAATATCATCGCCAGGTCTACGAGAAGCATGTCGCGCCCGGCCTGGCCCCCGGCAAGATGCTGATGTTTGCGCATGGCTTTGCCATCCACTTCAGCCAGGTCGTGCCGCCCAAGAACATCGATGTGGCGATGGTTGCGCCCAAAAGCCCCGGCCACATGCTGCGCCGCATCTACACTGAGGGCGCGGGCGTGCCGTCGCTCTTTGCCATCCATCAGGACGTGACCGGCGAGGCCGAAAAGCTCACGCTCAGCTATGCCAATGGCATCGGCAGCACCCGCGCGGGCGTGCTGCGCACCACCTTTGCCGAAGAAACCGAAACCGACCTCTTTGGCGAACAAGCCGTGCTCTGCGGCGGCGTCACGGCGCTCATTCAGGCAGGCTTCGAGACGCTGGTGGCAGCAGGCTATCAGCCCGAACTGGCCTATTTCGAGTGCATGCACGAGATGAAGCTGATCGTCGATCTGATGTATCAGGGCGGCATGAGCTATATGCGCTATTCGATCAGCGACACGGCAGAGTATGGCGACTACACCGCTGGCCCGCGCCTCATCAACGACGACGTGCGCGCCACCATGAAAAAACTCTTGAGCGATATTCAAGACGGCTCCTTTGCCACGCGCTGGGTGCTAGAAAATCAGGCAGGTCGGCCCAGCTTTAACGCTATGCGCCGCAAGGCCAGCGAGCACCAGATTGAAAAAGTCGGCGCGGAACTGCGCTCGATGATGTCCTGGCTGCAATCAAACGCCCCGAAGCAAGAGTCTGTGCCCACCGGAGATTAAGACCTCCCAGCAGATTGTTTCGATGACGCAGCGCAACAGCGCTGTTGCCTGAGAGAGAAAGTCGAGGAAACAATAATGATTAGCGGAACCGATACCCCTGATCGCATGGACCTGGATTCGATTGGCGCGCTGGTGGCCGAAAGCACCGGCTCTTATGAGATGCCCGCGCCGGTGCGCCCTATTCGTATCTTCGATACCACACTGCGCGATGGCGAGCAGTCGCCGGGAGCCAGCATGACCTTCGATGAAAAGATGGAGGTGGCTGACCAACTGGTGCGGCTGGGCGTGGATATCATCGAGGCAGGCTTCCCGTCGGCGTCGCCGGGCGATCTGGCGGCAGTGCGCGAGATTGCGCGGCGCACAAAGGGTCCGGCCATTGCGGGGCTGGCTCGCGCCAACCACGCCGACATCGACGCTTGCCGCGAGGCGCTTCAGGATGCCGAGCATCCGGTGCTGCATGTCTTCATCGCTACCTCTGACCTGCATATGCAGCACAAGCTGATGATGACCCGCGACGAGGTGCTGGCGCGCGTCGAAGAGATGGTGCGTTATGGCCGCCGCTACTTCGCCGCCGTGGAGTTTTCCGCCGAAGACGCGACCCGCAGCGATTGGAGATTTCTGAGCCAGGTCTTTGCGACGGCCATCAAAGCGGGCGCATCGACGGTCAACATCCCCGACACGGTGGGCTACACCATGCCAAATGAGTATACAGCCTTGCTCAACCATCTGCGCCGGACGGTGCCGGGCATCGAAAACGTGACGATGAGCGCTCACTGCCACGATGACCTGGGCATGGCAACGGCCAATACGCTGGCCGCGATTGCGGCGGGCGTGGGGCAGGTGGAAGTGACGATCAACGGCCTGGGCGAGCGCGCGGGCAACACCGCCCTGGAAGAAGTGGTGATGGCGCTGCGCACGCGCGCCGACGCCTTCAGCCAGTACAAGACCAACATTGCGAGCGAGCAGCTTGTTCCGGCCAGCCAGATGGTCAGCCGCATCACCGGCATCCATGTGCAGCCCAATAAGGCGATTGTCGGCGCGAACGCCTTTGCCCACGAGGCTGGCATCCACCAGGATGGCATGCTGAAGCATCGCGGCACCTACGAGATTATGGAGCCAAAGACGGTTGGTTGGGGCGAAACGAAACTGGTGCTGGGCAAGCACTCTGGACGCCACGGTTTCGACGCGCACCTGCGCCAACTGGGTGTGCGGCTGCGCGGCGAAGAACTCCAGCGCGCCTACGCGGGCTTTATCGCTTATGTCGATGAGCATAAGACGGTGAGCGATGACGCTCTGCGCGAGATTGCCGAGTTCGCCCAGCGCGCACCAATTACCGAGAAGGCCAGCGCGTAGAGTTGCTGATGGGGGTAAGGGGTGGACTCGTAGCGCCGCCTTCCAGGCGGCTCAACGTTGGGCTGCCGCAACCGAGCACACCAGAGGGCAACATCCGTGTGGGCGTAGCGTTTGGCCGCCTGGAAGGCGGCGCTACGAGTGCCAACCACCATTCAATAGGATTTGGCACGAGAGGAAATATATATGGGTTCAACGATGGCCGAAAAGATGCTCGCCCGCCATGCCGGAAAAGCGAAGGTGGAAGCGGGCGAGATGATCGACGTGCAGGTCGATATTGTCATGGCAAATGACATTACCGCCCCGCTGGCGATCAAAGAGTTCAACAAGATTGGCATTGATCGGGTCTTCGACCCGCAGAAAGTGATCTTCGTTTCCAGCCACTTTACGCCCGCCAAGGATATTCAGTCGGCGCAGCAGGCCAACATTATGCGCAAGTTCGCCCGCGAGCAGGGCACTGTCTATTTCGAGATTGGGCGCGGCGGCATCGAGCATGTGGTCTTGCCGGAGCAAGGGCTGGTTGTGCCTGGGCAGGTGGTGGTCGGCGGCGATTCGCATACCTGCACCTATGGCGCGCTGGGCTGCTATGCCACGGGCGTGGGTTCCACCGATGTGGCGGCGGCGCTGGCAACCGGCGAAATCTGGATGCGCGTGCCGCAGACGATCAAGTTTGTCTATCACGGCGCGCGGCCCGCGTGGGTCAGCGCCAAAGATATGATCTTGCAGACGATTGGGCGTATCGGCGTCGAGGGCGGGCGCGGCGCGGTGATGGAGTTTACCGGCGAGGCGATCAGCGGGCTGAGCATGGAAGGTCGCCTGACCATGGCAAACATGGCGATTGAGGCGGGGGCCGACGCCGGGCTGTTCCCGGTGGATGAGAAGACGCTGGCCTATGTGCAGGACCGCGCCAAATGGCCCTATGAGGTGATCAACAGCGACCCCGACGCCAGCTACGCGGCGGTGTATGAGTTCGATGTGTCGGGGATGGAGCCGATGGTTGCCTGCCCGTATGAGCCGGGCAACGTCAAGCCGGTCAGCCAGGTGGACAAGAATCCGCTCGATCAAGTCTTCATCGGCTCCTGCACCAATAACCGCATTGAAGACCTGCGCATCGTGGCCGATCTGCTGCGCGGGCGGACCATTCATCCCGATATTCGCTGCATCATCATCCCCGGTTCGGTGGATGTGCAGCGCCAGGCCCTGCGCGAGGGTCTGCTGGAGGTGTTCCAGGATGCAGAAGCGGTGATCGCGCCTCCCGGCTGCGGCCCCTGCCTGGGCGGCTATATGGGCGTGCTTGGCCCTGGCGAGCGCGCCGTTTCCACCAGCAACCGCAACTTCCGGGGGCGCATGGGCCACCGAGACGCGGAAGTCTATCTGGCCAGCCCGGCGGTTGCCGCCGCTTCCGCTGTGCTGGGGCGCGTTGCCAGCCCGGCTGAGATTGTACGCGAGGAGGTTGCCGTCCGATGAGCGAGATTGCTGCGACGCTGACGCCAACGGCGGGCAAAGCCTGGGTGTTTGGCGACAATATCGATACCGATGTGATTATTCCGGCGCGCTATCTGATGACCACCGACCCGGCAGAACTGGCGAAGCACTGCATGGAGGACATCGACCCGGGCTTTGTGGGCAAGGTCCACGCGGGCGACATCATGGTGGCGGGCAATAACTTTGGCTGCGGCTCTTCGCGCGAACACGCGCCGATTGCCATCAAGGCGGCGGGTGTCAGCGTGGTAATCGCCAATTCGTTCGCGCGCATCTTCTATCGCAATGCTATCAACATCGGCCTGCCCATTCTGGAATGTGCCGAGGCGGTGGCGGCGGTGCACGCTGGCGATGAACTGCGCGTGGACCTTGCCAGCGGGCGCATCGATGATGTGACCACCGGACAATCGTTTCAGGCCCAATCGTATCCCGAATCTATCTTGCGTATCATCACGGCTGGCGGTCTGATTGCCGCCACGCGCCAGAAACTCCAGGCAGCAGGCAAATTGCCCGCGTAGGAGCGGGGAGGGGAGGACTTGTAGCGCCGCCTTCCAGGCGGCCAACGTCTAGCCGCCTGGAAGGCGGCGCTACAAGTGGAACGTATCAGGCGGGGTTTCACGCAAGCCATCTTGCGTAGTGAATGAAGAGAGGTATTATCTATGGTCCAGCAGATTGATCCCCCAACCACCACAACCAAAGCCGCCGCGCCAGTCATTCCTACTGTGGCAGCGGAGCAGGGACTCGCCTACTTTGGTGGCGCGATTGTGCCAATGAGCGAAGCGAATGTCAGCGTCTCGACGCATGGCCTCAATTATGGTACGGGCTGCTTCGAGGGCATTCGCGCCTACTGGAACGCTGCCCAGGAGCAGTTGTATGTGCTCAAGCTGCGCGAGCATTTCGAGCGCTTTGCCAACTCGCGGCGCATGCTCAAGATCGACATTCCTGAGTCTATCGATGACCTCTGCGAGATCACGCTGGAGATTTTGCGGCGGCAGAACTTCCGCCAGGACGTCTATATTCGCCCGCTGGCCTATAAATCTGCTCGCACGATCAAGCTCACGCTCGGCAGCCTGGAAAATGCCGTGACCATCTTTGCCTTCCCCATGGGCAACTATGTCGACATCAGCAATGGGCTGCACGTCAGCATCTCGTCCTGGCGGCGCGTCAGCGGCAACGCTATTCCGGTGCGCGCCAAGACGGTTGGCGGCTATGTCAACAGCGCGCTGGCTATCGATGAGGCCACCGCTGCGGGCTATGATGAGACCATCTTTCTGACCGAGACGGGTAATGTCTCCGAGGGCAGTTCCTGCAATCTGTTCCTGGTGCGCAAGGGCCAGTTCAGCACGCCGCGCCCCTCCGATGATATACTAGAGGGCATCACGCGCAACGCGGTCATCGAGTTGGCGCGGCGCGAACTCGGCATCCAGACGGCTGAGCGAGCGATTGATCGCACCGAACTGTACGATGCCGACGAAATCTTCCTGACCGGCACGGGCGTGCAGATTTCGCCGGTCACGCGTATCGAAGGTCGGGACATCGGCAACGGCAAGCCCGGCCCGATCACGATGGAGCTTCAGCGCCGCTATCTGGCCGCCGTGCGCGGGGATGACCCCAACTACGCATCGTGGTGTACGCCCGTTTATCCTGCCAGGAGCTAAGCATGTCCGAAAATCATCATACGCTCAATGGGCGCAGCCGCCCATTGCTGGAGGGCACGGACCGCGCCGCGGCGCGTTCGATGCTCAAAGCCGTTGGCCTGAGTGATGCCGATCTGTCGAAGCCGATCATCGGCATTGCCAACACCTGGACCGAGATCGGCCCCTGCAATTTTCATCTGCGCCGCCTCTCCGCCAAAGTGAAAGAAGGGGTGCGCGCTGCTGGCGGCACGCCGCTGGAGTTCAACACGGTTTCCATTTCCGATGGCATCACCATGGGCACCTCCGGCATGAAGGCATCGCTGGTCAGCCGGGAAATCATTGCCGATTCGATTGAGCTTGAGGCGGTGGGCAACTATTTCGATGGTCTGATCGCCCTGACCGCCTGCGACAAGACGATGCCGGGCAGTATCATGGCGCTGGCGCGCGTGAACATCCCCGGTATGATGCTCTACGGTGGCTCAATTGCGCCAGGACGCTATCGGGGCCAGGATGTGACTGTGCAGAACGTGTTCGAGGCGATTGGCGCGTACACCGCTGGAAAGATGAGCCGCGAGGACTTGCAGGAGATCGAAAACGTCGCCTGCCCGGGGCCGGGCGCGTGCGGCGGGCAGTTCACCGCCAACACCATGGCGTTGTTTGCTGAACTCCTGGGCATCTGCCCGATGGGCCTGGCAGACATTCCGGCGATGGACAGCGACAAAGATGATGTGTCCTATCGCGCGGGCCAACTGATCATGCAGATGATCGAGCAAGACCTGACGCCGCGCAAGATCATCACGCGCGCCGCGCTGGAGAACGCCGTTGCCTCTGCGGCGGCCAGCGGTGGCTCGACCAATGTCGTGCTGCACAGCCTGGCGATTGCGCGCGAGGCAGGTATCCCCTTTACCATCGATGATATCGAGGCGATCAGCAAACGCACGCCGCTGATTTGCGATCTGGTGCCGACGGGGCGCTTCTTTGCGACGGATATGTACAAGGCGGGCGGCATTCGCCTGCTGGCGCAGCGGCTGGTGGATGGCGGTCACGCCGACGGCAGCGCTCTGACGGTGACGGGCAAGACATTGGCCGAAGAAGCCGCCAGCGCCCGCGAGACGCCGGGCCAGGAAGTGATTCATACCTGGGAGAACGCCATCAGCCAGAACGGTGGCCTGCATATCCTCAAAGGCAATCTCGCGCCGAGTGGTTCCGTGGTCAAGCTCAAGGGCACCGAGCCGCGCACCTTCCGGGGACCAGCGCGCATCTTCGAGAGCGAACACGCCGCCTTCGAGGCCGTCAAGCGGCAGGAAATCAAGCCGGGCGATGTGGTGGTGATTCGCTATGAAGGACCAGTGGGTGGGCCAGGCATGCAGGAGATGTTGCAGGTGACGGCGGCGCTGGTCGGCCAGGGGTTGGGTGGCTCGGTGATGCTGATGACGGATGGACGCTTTTCCGGCGCGACACGCGGCCTGATGATCGGCCACGTCGCGCCGGAGGCTGCCGTTGGCGGCCCCATCGGCTTGCTTCAGGAGGGCGACATCATCAGCGTCGATGTGGACGCGCGCAGCCTGAACGTCGATTTGAGCGCCAATGAACTAGAGGCGCGCAGACGCGCCTGGACGCCGCCAACCCCGCATTATCCCAGCGGCGTGATGGCAAAATATGCCTATCTGGTGGCCCAGGCCGACGATGGCGCGATCACTAACCGGGCGCATCTGCTCAAGCAGCCCGTGTCGGCAGGCGTCACTGCCAGCTAAAAACGCCTAGCCAGATAGAGGAGCAGTCGTTGCGTGTATCGCCGTCCCTGGCGGCGGTACACGCAATCATTCACTGCTGCTCAGCTTCGCAATTTCCTGCTTGGTGAGTTCAATGGCGGCCTGGGAGTAGCGCGCCAGAAACTCAAGCTCCTCAGTGGTGTAGGTGCGCAGCAGCGTATCAAAGGTTGCGCCCATCGAACGATAGGGGGCACCAATCGCTTCGATTTGTTGCTCATTGGCAACCACGATAACTTTGCGACGGTCATGCGCGTCAGGTTCGCGCCTGAGAAGGCCGCGCCGTTCCAGCCGATCAATCACATTGGTCACCGCGCCGCTGGTCAGGCTGAGCCTTTGGCCGATCTGCCCGGCGGTCATCGAACCCTCCTGTTGCAGGATAGAAATCGTCTTCATGTCGGTAATGCCCAGGCCATATTTGGCTGCCGCCCTCTGATGAAAGAGGGCGGTTTCTGTGCTTGCCATCTGGCCCAGGAACTGTAACTGGTCTATAAGCGCGGCGCGGCGCTGATCTTCATGCTCGCTCATGGTCCTCACATCACTTGACATATTTTATCTTGAGTGTTAAGATTATTAACGACAAAGATATTGTATCGCAGATCACAGGATTGTGCAAGAAAGGGTATAATCGCATGACAAAGAACGCCAGCCTAGAGAATCAATCAACCACAGCCGCGCGGGCGCAGTATACAACAGGCACAGTTACCTCTCAAGACGGCACCAGCATCGGCTACTATCAATATGGTCATGGTCCGGGGATTGTGCTGGTGCAGGGGGCGATGGGATCAGCCCAGAACTTCAGCCATCTTGCCGAGGCGCTCTCGGACACCTTTACTGTCTATGCTCCTGATCGTCGTGGTCGTGGCCTCAGCCCTCTCCCCTATCGCCAGGACCACACCATCCAGAGAGACGTTGAAGACCTGGAAGCGCTCCTGGTGAAAACGGGCACCCGCCATGTCTTTGGACTCAGTTCCGGGGCCGTGATCGTACTCGCCGCCGCCCTGAGTTCCAAGACCATCCAGAAACTCGCTGTCTTTGAACCGCCGCTGTTCGAGACGACGCCCCTGCCGACTGCCGAGGTTGCGCGCTTCGACCGGGCTATGGCTCAGGGCAATCTCGGCGCAGCGCTTACCGCAGCCGGGAAAGCAGTACAGTTGGTGCCCATCATGAACTATATCCCAGGCTGGCTGCTCACGTTTATGTCGAACCGGATGTTGGCGAGCGAGGCGAAGCGGCCAAAGGGAGACGAGCTTACGCTGAGAGAGCTTACGCTGTCCTTGCCGTATGATTTTCGGGACATTGTTGAGATGCACGGGGCGCTGAAGCGCTTCAGCGCTATCCAGACCGAGACGCTTTTGCTTGGCGGCAGCAAAAGCCCGGCGTATCTGACCCGTGACCTTGACGCCCTGGAGAAGGTCTTGCCCCATGTCACACGGATGGAGTTCCCCGGACTGGGGCATGCGGCTTCATGGGATTATGACAAACAAAGGAACCCAACCGGCAATCCCGAAACCGTGGCGCGAGAACTGCGGCGGTTTTTTGCCGAAGCATAAACCATGCCCGAGATACAAGGAAGAGGCTCTAGCCCTCTCAGGGTACGCTCTGTGCAAAAACGAAAGGAGGATTTTTCCCATACAGAGAGGGTGATGGCTCATGATGGTGCTTTTGGCGCGGATTGTTCTGGCAGGCGTATTCGCGGTTTCGGGAACGGCTAAGCTGGCGGACCGCAAGGGTATGCGGCGCGCGGTTGTAGCGTTTGGAGTGCCGACCGGAATTGCGACGTCGCTGGGCTGGGCGCTGGTGGGGGGTGAGTTGGGAGTGGCAGGCTTGCTGCTTTTTGGGGCTGCGGCGCAGGTAGGCGCTTGGGTGGCGTTGGCGCTGCTGCTGGGATTCAGCGGCGCGGTGATGCTGAACCTGGCGCGCGGGCGCAGCCCTGACTGTCATTGCTTCGGGCGGCTTTCGGCGGGTCCGGTGGGCTGGACAACGGTCGCCAGGAATGGGTTCCTGGCAACGCTGGCCGCGTTCGTGGCGCTGGACGGTCGCTTCGTCCTGGCGTGGGTGGTGCTGGGCGTGGTGGCGCTGAGCCTGTGGCTTGGACCGCTGGTGCGGCGGCGCTGGCTGCGGCGCGCAGGCGTCAGGACGGCGGTCTTTGCGCTGCCGGATGAAGCCGGAAACCTCTGGACGCTGGAGGCGCTGCTGGAGCCGCGCGCACCGCTGGTGCTGGTGTTCAGTCAGCCTGGATGTGGAGCGTGCGACGCGCTGTTGCCCGCTGTGGCACGCTGGCAGCATGATCTGGAGGGGCGTGTGACGATTGCTATTGTGAGCGGCGGGTCGCGGGCGGATACGCTCGGCAAGGCGCGCGAGTATGGGCTGCGACAGGTGATGATCGACGAGCGCCAGGCGGTGTTTGCTGCCTATGGCGTCACGGCGACCCCCAGCGCGGTCTTGATCGCTGCCGATGGGAGACGAGCCGCAGCGCTGGCCCAGGGAGCCGGTGAGATCGAGCGCCTGCTGGAACAGACCGTGGAGGCGCAGGCGGGGCCGAGATTCACCCGGCGCGGTGTGCTCCTGCAGGCAGCGCGCGGGGTCGTGTCGCTGGCCGCGTTCCCGGCGCTGGGTGCGCTTGTTTCGGCATGCGACCCTGCGCGCGGCAGTCCGGCAAGTTCCGCAACGCCAACCGTCGTGAGCAAGAATGAGGTGCATATTGACGGCGCCTGGCTCTGTAATCAATCCTACGCGCTGTGTACGACGGCACCGTGCGAGGTGTCGAAGACCGATCCGAACGTTGCGGTCTGTCACTGTGTGGTGCAAAACGGTTATTCGATTGGCTTCAAAACCTGCGCCCAGCGCGCACAAAAGGGAGATACGCTGATCTCGGCGTTTTCGACGGAGAATGTCACCAGCAGCTTTCATAGTATGTCTTGCCCGTCCGGCGCGCCCTGGGCCAACTGTCTCGACATGACCTGCCAGGTCGACCCAACGAATCCGGCCCTGGCGAACTGCCAATGTCAGCTTGTGAAGACCGGCGAGTCGCTGACGTTCGGCGGCGGCTGCGAGACAAGTACCTGCCGGTCGGTGATCTGGTCCGCGATCACTCCGAAATTGTCGGCTAACGCACAGTATATCGCGGGAATGAAAGCAGTCAACCAGCCATATACCTTTCCTCAGCCGTGCCCAAGTTCAAAACGAGAGAACGACAATGAGTGAATATGTCTTACCTGAGTACGCAGGGAGCTATCTGAAGCGAGCGGATAGTATCCCTCACCGCAAAGAGGGCGAAGCGGTGCTGCTGGAGATCGTGCCGCCGACCATCAAGCGCTTGCTCGATCTTGGCACCGGCAATGGGCGACTCATCAGTTTGCTGAAAGCCGACCGACCCCAGGCGCAGGCGGTGGGACTCGATTTTTCGCCGACGATGCTGCAAGCCGCACGCGAGCGCTTTGCCGGAGATGCAACGGTCTCGATTCTCGAGCATAACCTGGATGAACGCTTGCCAGCGCTGGGGGCCTTCGATGCGGTGGTTTCCAGCTTTGCCATTCATCACTGCACAGACCACCGCAAGCGCACGCTCTATGAAGAGATATTCGCGCTGCTGAATCCGGGCGGTGTTTTCTGCAATCTGGAGCATGTGGCCTCGCCAACGGCGAGCCTGCACGCGCAGTTCATGCAGGTATTTGGCGGTCCCGAAGACCCATCGAACAAATTGCTGGATGTGGAACCCCAACTGCACTGGCTGCGGCGGATCGGCTTTGTCGATGTGGATTGTCTCTGGAAATGGCGCGAACTGGCGCTGCTGGTGGGCTACAAGTCGGCCTGAGCCGCGTAGCCGGGCCGGTTCGCCGATGACTCAGTTCAAACCGGCCTCTTTCTCCCCAGCAGGAGCGAATTGATAGAACCAGTAGACCATTGTGTCGCTGGCAGATCAGGCGGGCATGCTGGCGCGTTTGTCTCTGCGCCTGGTAGCCCGTCTGGTGCCTGAGCCGTGGGCGGCTATATCGACCAGGAAGGCGATCACGACCCAGAACCAGCCCCAGCCAGTGACGCCGATGCCAGGGGCATAAGCCCAGACCCAGACCAGCGCGGTACACGGCAGAAAGAGAATACCCAGCAGAGGAATAATCCAATTACTATCGAACGCGCGTGACACCAGGGGCGTCCATATCCAGACACCCAGGAATACCAGCCGGGAGACAATTGTGGTCAAGCAACCGAACATACATATCTCCTCACGTTGTGCTTGTGGGATGCTGTTCTCGAGAGTCGCCACAAACATATACGGCGCTGGCTCTCTCTGGTTGCATGTCTTTCAAACAATCTTTTCTCATCAGTAGGAGCGAGTCATGGGGCAGTATACTATTGCGCTGCTGGGTGGTGATGGCATCGGGCCGGAGGTGACGGCAGAGGCGGTGCGGGTCTTGCGTGCCGTCGCTGAGCGCTTCGGGCACGGTTTTACGTTCAAGGAAGCGCTGGTCGGCCAGAGCGCCATCCAGGCCGAGGGTGCGCCGGTCAGCGACGAAACGCTGCGACTCTGCGCAGCAAGCGACGCGGTGCTCTTTGGGGCCGTTGGCACCATAGATGTCAAAGCATCGGCGAGCGGGCCAAAGCCAGAAAGTGCTATCTTGCGACTGCGCAAGCAGCTCGAACTCTTCACCAATCTGAGGCCGGTGCATCCGTTTCCGGCGCTGCTGGCTGCCTCGGCCATTCGGCCAGAGCGCTTGCAGGGCGTCGATCTGGTGGTGGTGCGCGAACTGACCGGCGGACTCTATTTTGGCAAGCCCAGCGAGATTCGCGAGAGCGAGACCGGCGCGCTTGCCATTGATACGATGATCTACAGCGAGAGCGAGATCGAGCGCGTGGTGCGCTACGCCTGCGACCTGGCGCGCAGCCGCCGCAAAAGGGTCACCTCAGTGGATAAGGCGAATGTGCTCAGTTGTTCGCGGCTCTGGCGGCGCGTGGCCGAGCGCGTGGCCCAGGATTATCCTGATATTGAGGTGCGCCACTTGCTGGTGGATGCCTGCGCGATGGACCTGATTCGCCGCCCGGCGGAGTTCGATGTCATCGTCACGGAAAATATGTTCGGCGATATCCTGACCGACGAGGCGTCGATGCTGACCGGGTCGATGGGCCTGCTGCCATCGGCCAGCCTGGGAACGACAACGACGACGCACGGGCAGTTCGGCCTGTATGAGCCGATACACGGGACCGCGCCCGATATTGCGGGACAAGGCAAGGCTAATCCGCTGGCGGCCATTCTCAGCGCGGCGCTGCTGCTGCGCCATTCGCTGAGCCTGGCGGCGGAAGCGGCAGCCGTCGAGCGCGCCGTGGAGGTGGTTATCGCGGCTGGCTATCGCACGCCAGACATTGCGACCTCTGAGGAAACGCCAGTCTCCACGCAGGTTATGGGCGCTGAGGTGGCGCGGCGAGTCGGCCTTGCTGGCGCACCAGCGGAATGATGCCGCCCGCCTCGACGATGCGCTGCACAAATTCAGGCAGCGGCTCGGCTTGAAACGTTCGCTGGCGCGTGAGGTCGTGAATCGCGCCAGTGGCAATATCCACGCTGATTTCGTCGCCGTCTTGAAAGGCAGCGGCGGCCTCTGGCGCGATGAGGACGGGCAAGCCGATGTTAATGGCGTTGCGGTAGAAGATGCGCGCAAAGGAGATGGCAATAACGGCAGACAGGCCGCTCGCTTTGAGCGCCACTGCCGCGTGTTCGCGCGAGGAGCCGCAGCCAAAGTTGCGCCCAGCGACCACCACGTCGCCCGCCGCGACGCCGCTGGCAAAATCGGGGCGATGTTCGCACAGGCAGTAGCGCGCCAACTGCGCGCGGTCTGTGGTGACGTTGTAGCGGCCAGGAATGATCTGATCGGTGTTGACATTATCGCCTAAACGCCAGACTCGTGGCATGGGAATGCTCCTTCTCTCTGTTCATCTTTGTTTGGTCGTGTCATTTGAGCGAACCTTGTTTATAGCGCCGCCATCCCCGGCGGCCAATCGCTGCGCCAGGACGAACGTTACAAGCTGGGGCAATCGTCTCGGCAATCCAACGGTAAGCCGCCAGGGACGGCGGCGCTACAAGCGATTCACGCGACCAGCGCGCCGCGTGGGTCGGTGATGACGCCAGCGATGGCCGAGGCGGCGATGGTGGCCGGGCTGCCCAGGTAAATCTCTGCGGTGGGGTCGCCCATGCGTCCGGTGAAGTTGCGATTCATGGTCGTCAGGGCGCGTTCGCCCGCGCTCAGCACGCCCTGGTGCCGCCCGATGCAGGGGCCGCAGCTTGCCGCCTCGACCAGCGCGCCCGCCTCGGTGAAGATTTCGATGTAGCCGCGCCGCAGCGCCTCCAGGTAGACTTCGCGCGAGGCGGGCACGACGACCATGCGCGTATCGGGATGCACCTGCTGGCCGCGCAGCATCGCGGCGGCAATCGCCAGGTCTTCGATGCGTCCGTTGGAGCAGGTGCCCAGGAAAACCTGGTCGATCTTCAGCCCGGCGACCTCGCGCAGCGGCACGACGTGATCGACATCGGGCGGGCAGGCAATTTGCGGCTCAAGCTGGGAGACATCGACGACGATCTCGCGGCAGTATTCGGGCGCGTCGGGCTGCACCAGTTCAAACGCGCGCGTGGTGCGCGGGCGCAGGTACTCCACCGTCGTGGCGTCGGGAGCAATCAGCCCAACCTCTGCGCCCATCTCAATCGCCATATTCGAGAGGGTGAAGCGCTCGTTTTGGGTCATGCGCTCGACGGTTTCGCCCAGGAACTCGACGGCGTAGTTGCTCGCGCCATCCGCGCCCAATATGCCGACGATATGCAAAATGGCATCCTTGGCATAGACGCCCGGCGCAAACTCGCCGACGAGCCGGACAGCAATGGTTTCCGGGACGCGCAGCCAGGTCTGGCCTGTGGCGTAGGCCACGCCAATATCAGTCGACCCCATGCCGGTGGCAAACGCGCCCAGCGCGCCATAGGTGCAGGTGTGGCTGTCGGCTCCTACGGCGACATCGCCGGGCACGACAAAGCCTTTTTCGACAATAATCTGATGTCCGACGCCTTGTTGATAAACATGGCTCAGTTCTTGCTGATGAGCGAAACGCCGAATGTCGCGTTGCAACGTGGCGGCTTGAATGGTTGCTGCTGGCACGATGTGATCAAAGGCGATCACAACGCGACTTCGGTCAAAAACCCCGCGGCGCGGAGCGCCTTCCTCCTCCGCTGCCGTTTCGGGGCGCGTGAGGCCATAGAAGGCTTCCATTGCCAGCGGCGTGGTGGTATCATGGCTCATCACCAGGTCCAGATCGACGACAATGATTTCCCCAGCATGAACGCGCTGCCCCACTTTGCGGCTCAAAATCTCTTCGGTCAAGGTGCCCACATGTTTGCTCCCTTTATTGTGAATCCTTTTGATGTTCTGAATGTGATTTATTTGGTAGCGCCGCCTTCCAGGCGGCTAGACGCTGCACGACAACAGACGTTCCACCAAGAGGGCGCATAGCAGCATCAGCCCGACGTTGAGCCGCCTTCCAGGCGGCGCTACCAAATAACGGCGCATGCATCAGTCTTGATTGACTGCCTCTGGCATCACCCCGGCCCGCGCGCAGGTGCGAATGACATCATCGACGGCGGCTTGCGGCAGCGGTCCTGCATCGGCCAGGCGCTTGATGGCGGTGGCGGCGGCGCGCGCTGCGGCTTCATCCAGGGCTATGCCCAGTTCTGCCGCGCGTGCTCGCAGGGCGTGACGCCCGACCAGGCGCGAGGTGGTATCGATATGCCGCAGCAGGCCAAAGCTGGCCGGGTCTAGCGCTTCATACGCGCCGGGCATGCGCAGCACCGCTTTGGTATGCACGCCCGCGCGATGGGTGAAGGCTGAGTCGCTGGTGATCGGGCTGTTGAAGGGGATGGGCATGCCCAGCCAGCGAGCCACGGCGCGATCAAGCTCCGGCAGGCGGGTCAGATCGTAGCGTTCCAGCAGGCCGCGCCAGCGGGGGTAGACTCCGGCGATCAAGCCGCTGAGCGAGGTGATGCCGTTGCGCTCGCCAATGCCCAGCACCGTCACATCGATGCAGTCGGCTCCCGCTTCGAGGGCGGCCAGCGCGTTGGCGACGGCGCAGCCGGTATCGTTGTGCCCGTGAAACTCGATGCCCACCTGCGGATAGCGCGCGCGTAGCTGCGCCACGCGCTCAATGATCTGCCAGGGCGTGGCGATGCCCACCGTGTCAGGCAAGCCAATGCGCTGCACGCCCGCTGCGACCACCGGGTCGAAGACGCGCGTCAGGTCATCCAGCGGCGTGCGAAAGGCGTCTTCGCAGCTAAAGCGCGTGTAGAGGCCAGCCGCCAACGCTTGCCGTACCAGCGTGGCTGCTTCGCGGGCGACCTGCTCCAGCGAGCGCCCGTGGCTGTGGGCACGCAACTGCGGCGATGCGCCATAGAAGATGTGCACGCCTGCCACGCCTGCCGCTTGCGCTGCTTCCAGATCGGCGGTGGTACAGCGGATGTGCGCGACAATCTGGCTGCGCAGCCCCAGCGCGGCCAGGGCGCGCACGTCGGCGGCGGTTTGCGGCGACAGCCGGGGCGAGGGCACTTCGATGATGTCCACGCCAAAGGCGTCTAGCTGCTGAGCCAGAGTCAGGCGCTGCTCCGAGGTGAAATGCGCGCCGCTGAACTGCTCGCCCTCGCGCAGCGTCGTATCGACGATGTACAGCGCGGGAACGGATGTGTATGTTGGTTCGGTGGAGTCGTTCATGCTCGTGCTTCCTCCCGCGCGGGCGCGCTCACCAGTTCGGCCAGCGCGCGTTCCAGCACGCTGATGGCCTGGTGATATTCGGCCAGGTCGATATGTTCGTTGGGCGTGTGGTCCAGCGCCGAATCGCCGGGGCCATAAGCCAGGATGGGGCACTGCCAGACCGGCGCGACGACGTTCATATCCGATGTGCCGGTCTTGAGCTTGAACGCCGGGGTAATGCCTTCGGCACGCATGGCGCGCACAAAGGCGCTGACCAGCGGGCCACGGCGCGGCCCCTGATAAGCGACCTCCGCGGCCCGGCAGGTGATCTGCGCGCCGTCGGCCTGCGCTTCTTGCGCCAGCCAACTTTCCAGCGCGTTGGTATCGTAATCGGGCGGCAGGCGATAGCCAATCTGGAGTTCGCACCAATCGCTGAAGCCATCGCTGCCAGAGTTGATGGAGCGCAGCGAGGGCATCAGCGCGGCGAAAAAGCTGGATTGGCTCAGCGGGGCGACATGGGCGGCGTTCCAGTCATCTGCCGCCTGCTGCACCGTTTGCCAGAAGGCGACGGCACGCGCGCATACACTCTCTTCGGGTCGGGCGGTATGGGCGACGGGTCGCTCGACGCGATACGAAACCAGCAGCCGACCCTTATAGCCGAGCGTCACGGCGCTGGCGCTGCTGGGTTCGCCAATAATCGTATAGGCCGGCTGCCAGCGTTCGAGCACAGCACGCGTGCCTCGGGAAGTGGCTGCCTCTTCCTCGACAGCCCCGACGACAATGACGGGGCGGCAGCGCGGCGTGCCGCTGGCGGCCAGTCGCCGCGTCGCCGCGATAAACGCCGCCAGCGGCCCTTTGGCATCGACTGCGCCGCGCCCATAGAGCCGCCCATCTTCGCGGCGCACCCGAATATAGCCGGGAACGGTGTCCAGGTGGCCCAGCAGCACGCAGGGCGGCTCAGGTGTCGCAACTGTCGCGGGCAGTTCGGCGATGAAATTGCCAACGGCATCCACTGCCAGCCGCAGCGCCGAGGTGCCCAGGTGGGCGCAAAGCCATTCGGAGAGCGGGCGTTCTGTGCCGGATGGGGTGTAATGCCAGAGCATGCCAGTCAGCAAGGACTCTTCGTCGGCCTGCGTCCAGGTTGGGGATGTCGGCGCGTCAACCGTTCGCTTAATCGCCATGCAACACCTCTTCCAGCGCGGCAGCGACTTGCTCAACTTGCTCGTCTTCGATTACCAGCGGCGGCACCAGCCGAATGACGTAGGGGCTGGCCGTCAGCGCCAGCACGCCGCGCTCGGCCAGCGCTTTCAGTTGGGGCTGCACGTGTTCGCGCAGTTCGATGCCCAGCATCAGCCCTAGCCCGCGCACCTCGCGAATCAGGGAGGATGTGGCGGCCAGCGCTTGCAAGCGCTCCAGCAAGCGCGTGCCCAGCGCCGCCGCGCGTTCGGGCAGATGACGTTCGGTCAGTTCGTCCAGCGTGGCGATGGCCGCCGCGCAAGCCAGCGGATTGCCGCCAAAGGTGCTGCTGTGCAGCCCATTGGGGATAGTCGGCACACGCGGCCCCAGGGCCGTCGCGCCCATGGGGATGCCGCCCGCGATGCCCTTTGCCAGGCAGAGCAGGTCGGGCGTGATGCCCGCGTGCTCGCAGGCCCACATGCGCCCGGTGCGTCCGAAGCCGGTCTGCACCTCATCCAGAATCAGGAGCGCGCCGCGTTCCTGGCAGAGGCGCGCCGCTGCCTGAAGATAGTCCAGGCTGGCCGGTCTGACGCCGCCTTCGCCCTGCACGACCTCCAGAATGACGGCAGCGGTGCGCTCAGAAATGGCCGCGTCGAGCGCCGCCGCGTCGTTGTAGCGCACATGGGTATAGTCGGGGACCAGCGGCTCGAACGGCGCGCGGTAAGACTTTTCCCAGGTGGCGCTGAGCGCGCCCAGCGTGCGCCCGTGAAAGCCGCGCATCGCGGCGATAATCTGCGCGCGCCCGGTGGCGAAGCGCGCAAACTTGATGGCCGCTTCAATCGCCTCGGTGCCGGAATTGCAGAGAAAGACGCGGTTCATTCCGGCGGGCAAGGCGGCCACCAGACGCTCCAGATAGGCGGCGCGCACGTCGTTATGAAAGAGTTCGGGGCAGCTTATCAGCCGCGC
>DATGID010000103.1:0-8298 GCA_035307385.1 Ktedonobacterales bacterium
TAAATCGTTGCTCGGTCCATAAAGTGAAGCATCCTTTCCTCCTCGACAGGCAAACACCCTCTGTGGGTGGACCTCCGAGGTTGCATATTGGATGCCGCCTTTTAGACCGGTTTTCTTCCTAATTTTTCCTGCATTCTACAAGAGGGAGACATGGGCGGGCTGCATCGTCTCCCCGACCCCCGCGAGCACCTGGGCACAGATCCGTTCCAGGTCTACTTCATTCCTGAGGGCAGCGCTGAAGGCTGCTAGCGTCTTCTCCGCATCACACTTACGGCGATAAAAGCGCCGATCAATCAGGGACTGGACGCGGCAGCGCGGCGACTAAAGGACGCCCAGACCTGATTTGCTGACAGATGGAGGTCTGGGAGGCATCGAAGAGAGAGTTGACCATGCCCAGCACATGGATGATTCCATAAGCCCACTTGCTGGCCTTGCCGCGCACGAGCGGCGGCGCCACCCAAGGCCCGAATATTACGGTGAGGCTGCATGGGGGGTCATTTGCTGTTGCCTGACTTGGCCGTTTGCTTACACTGTGCCGTGGTGCGCGGCGTGCGCAACGCCATATTCTTGTTCCAAAAACTGCTTGAGGCTGGTGAGCATCATGCCCCAATTCTTTGCTGCATGCTCACGCTCTTCTTCGGTCGAGTTATTGTCTTGAGAGAGCCGGACCATCGTGCCTGTCCCGTTGGAGGACACCTCAATCGTGACGGTATGGTAATGTTCTGCCACGTCTGATTGACCCGCAAGCGGGCTAAAATGGCTGTATTGAAGCACACGCTCGGGCTTCAGCTGCAAAATCACGCCCTTGTCCTCATAGGGCTTACCTTCCCACTCTCCTTTCCAAACGATTGGACTCCCTTCTTTCCAGTCCGAGACAGCGTTCGTGCCGAACATGTAGTGCTTGATCATTTCAGGATTCACGAGCGCATCCCATACTCTGGCAATGGGGGCACTCATGGTAATGTGTGCTTGAGCAATCAGGGTGCTTTTCATGGTATCTCCAATCGTTTCTTCACTTGCCACTCTTCAGTCAGGGGTCGCGCGCCCTCCTCTGCGTGCATCTCATGTGCCCATCTGGCTTCGTCCCCGCACGGGGTTGTTTACGATCTTGTTGCGTCCAAGACTCAGTGACGCAACCTCCCTGCCAACGGGTGCAGGTACTTCAGAAAGGGCCCTTCTCTCATTCTGGCGCGGCCACGCTCCAGCCTGGCGGGAATGAAGGCACTGGGGTGGGGGCAGGGGAAGCTGGGCGACTGCGGGTGCTGCGTGGTCTCGCGCTTGGCCGCGCAGTCTCGCATGCGGCGGCATCGACAGCGCCGCGCTCGCCTCGCTGGCAAGCGGGCTCACGTCGGCTCGCGCGGCAGCTCGTCTGGTATCTCGGTGCCTTCGCGCGGCGGTGCGACCTCGTCCGCTCGCGCCGCGCGGGCCTCCGCTGGCCTCGTTGTGCGGTCCTCTGGCCCGGTGCGGCAATCGGCGTGAACCTGGAAACTAGAATGTTCCCACGTCTATCTTCGCAGCGACTGAGCCATCCGCATAGAGAAAAACCATCTGCAACCCCGGCGTGGGCGTGGGTGGAATCTCGAAGGTATCGTAGCCGACATCTTTGCTCTCGCCCCCACCTACCACCTCATCAATAAATTCGCCAGCGTTGGGCGAAATCTGGTGCCGGTCTCCATTGGGGAAGACGAGCAGGTACACTGGTGGTGTCCCCTCCCCAGCATCAATACCGATGGCGGTGTTGTTCGTGACATGCAGGTACATCTCGAGGAAGCGCGTACCCTTTGGCGCTTGACGGCCCGGCGTCCAGGTGGTCACCACAAACTGCGTGACGGTGTACTGAATCGCCCCATTCTCATAGTTGATGGTCTGGCCGCTTTGATGGGGCACGGGTTGCCACTGGGTGGGGTCATACGCTCCGGTCAGCGGAACCTGGACCAGCACCTCTTTGATGGGGTCTCCAACCTGAATCCGAAACTCGCCAATTTTGCTGGTCGCGGGCACATCAAACAGCAAGGCGCCGCTCGTCACCGCGTCTCCCACCCAGAAGGATCCCACCGCCGCGGGAGAGGACGTGTACAGCGGGTAGGTATTGCCATCGGCATCGAGCACCTGAATGTCGGGATAGACGCCGACACCAGTCTGGTTGGAGGCTTTGATCTGCACTTCCAGCGCGTTGAGCTTGGGGTCCGATTCCTGGCGATCCGGCAGCTTCGCTCCCTCTTGTGCGCTGACGATGGTGAGATTCACCCCAGCATAGATCGCCTGGCGGTTGATGTTGTCCAGGGTTTGCGTGCCTGCTGGTGTACCACCAGGCGTGCTTCCTGCTCCTGGTGTGCTGCTGGCTCCAGGTGTTCCGCTGCCCTGGCGCGTCGTGTTCCCGCCCTTGGATGAGAGCGCTTTCACCAGCAGAAAGCCGCCACCACCTAATACGGCTACCACCAGTACGAGCGCGATCAGACAGCCAAGCGCGACCTTGGCGCCGCTGCGTTTCTTGGGTGGCTGCGCCCAGGGCTGTACCCCACCTGGCGCGACCACCGGAGGGGGCCCCGGTGCGTACATCGGTGCAGGCGGCATCATCGGTCCCTGCGGGCGAGACGCCGGAGGATACCCACTGCCAGAACTCACCGACCCTGCATAGGGATAGGGGGGCGGAGCCGGAGGCGAAGGGGTATACTGTGAAGCATACGCATCTGGCCCCGACGGATTGCCCTGGGCGGGCGCGCTAGGCGCGCTCGGAGGCTGAAGTTGTGTTGGCGCGTACTCGGCTCCTGATGGCGGCGCTCCTGCCCGTATCGTTGCCGCGCTCTCTGGGGAGGGCTGGCTTGCCGGTGGCTGAGGCGCACCACAGCTTCCGCAAAAGACGGCGCCAGCGGGGAAGGGTTGACCACACCTGGAACAGGTTCTTGACTGCATCGAAGGATACCTCCTTTACTATGAAGCGCTACTCTCGGTTGAGTATCCCCCGGAGAGGTCGTTCACACCAGGAAAAAGTCACAGAATACTCACAGAATTAGAGAAGTCTTGAGACAATGAGAGGCATCGAGCAAGCGGGCGAGTGGGGAGACTGGACGCTGCCAGTACGGTCTCTGGGGAACCATGGAACGAAATATCTCGCTAATGAATCACTGCGCGCTTACCATATAGCCGCAGGGATACCGGGGCCTCGCTTCCCACTTCTGGATGGTTTCTCCTGTTGGCTCCAGAACCATAAGCACCCACTGGGTGCTCTCGCACCTCGTCTCGGCCCATACGCACCCAATACCATTCTCACTGGCAAAGGCCGCGCCCTCAACAGACGGGGCCAAGCTGTTCCATTTAAAGGCGGATGGACCCTTTCCCGTTCAATGCTACGGCCTTGGACATCAACTCGATTGTTTCTGCTCGGTTCACAACGTATCTCTCTTGCTTGTCCTGGTAAACGGAGGTTTGCTGTGGTGATGAGGGTGGGGTTCTTGTCAGCGAGCGTTCCTGGTGCTACACTATCCCAGCAATCCGTCTCATCAATCTGTCTCCCAGATTCGTCGGCTTCCTGAGTTTTGGAACAGGCAAGAGGGAAGCGACGGATGTTGGCTCTGCTCACGACCTGGAGCAGTGCGGGGTGGGTTTTAAAAGTAGGCGATCAGAACCACCTTGTTGTCCCGTTACTCCCCAATCCCACCTCTCAGAATGGCTTGCTGCCTTTTTCCAGCAACCTGGACAAGAGAGGCGTTGATGATCCTTGAATGATGTGTGTGAAGATGGAAGGGACAATCATGGCATCCAAGAAGCCTTTCTCGAGTGATGCGCAGGATTTGCAGATCACCCTCCTGGGTGGGTTTCACGCCCAGATTGGGCACCGCTTCATCATGGAGCAAGCGTGGCGGCTGCGCAAGGCCAAAAGCCTGGTCAAGCTCCTGGCGCTGGCACCTGGGCATCGCTTGCATCGCGAGCACATCATCGATCTGCTCTGGCCAGAGCTTGAGCCAGCCGCCGCGCTCAACAACCTGCACCGGGTCGTCCATACCATTCGCCAGGTGCTTGAACCGGCACGCGGGCCAACCCAGCCTTCGGCCTATCTCCGCTTGCAAGACGATGTCTTCGCGCTGGTTTCCCCATCCTCCTTGTGGATTGATGTAGAACGCTTTGAGACCGGGCAGCGCGTCGCGCGAGGAGCGCAAGACCCGGCTGTATACCAGGCCGTGCTTGCGCTGTACACTGGTGACCTGTTGCCAGAGGACCGCTATGAGGAATGGGCCAGCAGCAAGCGTGACCAGCTGCGACAGGGCTATCTGGCCCTGTTGACTGGCCTGGCCCACCTCTACCAGGAACGACAGGAAGATCAGGCAGCCATCGACGTGTTGCAGCGGCTGGTCGTGGAAGAACCGACCCTGGAAGAGGCCCACCTGCGCTTGATGCGCCTCTTCGCCGAAACCGGCCAACGCTACCAGGCGCTGCGACAATACCAGTACGTGCGCGATGCCCTGCGGCGCGACCTCGATGCTGAACCCGCAGCAGGAACCCAACAGCTCTACGAAGAGATTCACGCTGGCCGTTTTCGAGTTGTACGGAAGCTGTTACCCGCGCGCTCCCGCGACAAAGCCGAACCCCTTCCTGGAGCCAATCCCCAGGAAGCGCTGGTGAGCATACCGGAGGCGAGTCAAAGCACGCTCCCGCACGCGCTGACCAGTTTCGTGGGCCGCGTGCGCGAGACGCGTGAAATACATCGGTTGCTCGTGCAGCATCGCCTGGTGACGTTGACTGGCACAGGCGGCAGCGGCAAGACGCGCCTGGCGCTTCATGCGGCTTCGGGAATGACAGAAGCGTTCGCAGATGGCATTCGGTTCGTGGAATTCGCCGCGCTGACCGATTCGTCACTCGTCCCGCAGGCGGTGGCCGCTGCGCTAGACATCCATGAAATGGCAGAAAGCCCGCTCCTGGAGAGCTTGATCGAGACCCTGCGCGCCAAAACCCTGCTGCTGGTGCTGGATAACTGCGAACACCTGATGGATGCTTGCGCGCATCTGGTGCAGGCCTTGTTGCAGGCTTGCCCGCATCTCCATATCCTTGCCACCAGCAGACACGCGCTTGGTCTTCTCGGGGAGGCGGTCTGGCGCGTGCCTGTCCTGGCATGTCCTGATCCCGACTATCTGCCCCCGTTCGAGGATCTGCTGCGCTATGATGCCGTGCAGCTCTTTCAGGAGCGCGCCTGTACACGCCAACCGGACTTCGCCTTGACGCCAGACAACGCCCTGGCAGTGGTTCAGATTTGTCGTCGTCTCGATGGGATGCCGCTCGCCATTGAGTTGGCAGCCGTGCGCGTCAATGTCCTCAGTGTAGAACAGATTGCCGTTCGCCTGGACGATGCGCTGGCGCTGCTGGTGACGGGAAGCCGCGCAGCCCTGCGACGCCAGCGCACCCTGCGCGCCACCTACGATTGGAGTTACGCGCTCTTGAGCGAACGAGAACGCGTGCTGTTTCGTCGGCTCTCCGTCTTTGCGGGCGGTTGGACGCTCGAGGCAGCAGAGCAGGTGGGCACGGAACCGGACCTGATGGCGCTTTCGTCGCCAACGATGGACGCAGCGCAGGAAGAACCAGGAACTGTGCTTGATTTGCTGGCCCAGCTTGTAGACAAGTCCCTGGTCGTGATGCAGGAACGCAATGGGCAAGCGCGCTATGCGTTGCTGGAAACCTTGCGGCAGTACGGCGCGCAGCATCTCGCCGCATCGGGCGAGCGACTCACCATGCAACGCGCCCATCTGGCGTGGTGCCTGGCGTTGGCTGAAGATTCGGAAGTGGGATTGAGCGGGCCCGAACAGATGGTGTGGATCGAACGGCTGGAGGCAGACCACGAGAACGTGCGGGCTGCGCTGCGCTGGGCACTAGAAAGCGGCGCCCTTCTGGATGCCCTGCGATTGGCTGGAGCGCTCTGGTGGTTCTGGAGCCTATGTGGCTATCTGAGCGAAGGACGACGCTGGCTGGAGCAGACACTGACCGCCGCAGAAGTGCGGGATGAGACGCAGAGCGCGAGCCTTGTAGGAGCGCGGGCAAAGGCGCTGCGCGGCGCGAGCGTCCTGGCCTATGAACAGGCAGATTTCGACCACGCAGCCCAGTTTGCCGAAGCCAGTCTGGCGTGCTATCGCCAGCTTGGCAACCAGGATCGTCGCGGGATGGCCCGGGCGCTGACGAACCGGGGGATTGTCGCCCTCAAGCAGCGCGATTATGCCCGAGCGGAGGCGGTGTTGCAGGAGTGCCTGGCCTTGGCCCGCGAGGTGGGCGATGCGCCACTCGTCGGCGGGGTACTCAATAACCTGGGCGTGGTGGCAGGCGACCAGGGCGACTATCCACGCGCCATTGCCTTCTACCAGGAGAGCCTGGCGCACTATCGCCACCTGGGGGATCGGGATGGCAGCGCCAGAGCCTGTGTCAATCTGGGAGAGATGGCCCTTCTTCAGGGCGGTTTCTCGAGCGCAGCAGCGTTCTACCGCGAAGGGTTGCTGCTGGCACACGAGGTCGGGAGCAAAGAACTGATGGCCTATGGTCTGGAGGGAGCGGCAGGGGCTACCGCAGGGCCGGGAGATGCCAATGCAGTGCTGCACGCGGCGCGGCTATGGGGAGCAGCACAGGTGCTTCGCACTGCTTTGAACGCGCCATTGCCACCAGTCGATGCTATCAATTATGATCGCCTGGTTGCAACTGCTCGCGCCCACTGCGACCCGGCGGCCTTCGCTCGCGCCTGGGAGGAAGGGCAAGCCACGCCATTGGAAGGAGCCATAGCGGCGGCGCTGGTAGCGCCAGTGTTCGATGCCGGCTTACCCGCTGGTACTACTCCTCCAGCAGCGCCTGCCGCCGATGCGCTGCTGCCACTGACCATGCGTGAACGCGAAGTGGTTGCTTTGATTACAGCAGGCTGCACCAACCGCACCATTGCCGCGACCCTGGCCATCTCAGAGCGAACCGTCGAACATCATGTCGCTCGCATCCTTGCAAAACTTGAGCTGGCCTCCCGCGCGCAAGTCGCCGTCTGGGCGGTCAAGCATCTCCCGCTTCCTGAGAGTGGGCAGGAGCAGCAATAGGTAGAAACGCCTATCCTCCTTACGCAGTCCAATCTCCTGCTGGTAAGTGTCCGGTAAGCGGCGCTGCTTACACTAGGAACAGTTAAACCTTATTCTGTTCCACTAGGAGGAATGTCGTATGCGCACTCGCCGTTCGGTCTGGTACACCGGAATAGGTGTGTTGGGTCTGATACTGCTCCTTGCCGCTTGCAGTCCTGCCTCGGGCAACACGCCAAACAGCACCACCACACCCGTCGCAGCCAGCACCCCTTCACCTGCTGAGAACACCACGCTCCCTGCCAGTATCGTCAGTTTTACCGCGTCGGGTGGGCTGACTGGCGCTTACACCATCAGTGACCAAGACGCTTCAAGCACTGTCTCCGCTTCGGCCACGGGGCACGCGCTGAATATCACGGTCAGGGATCAGCGCTGGAACTTCGTGCTGGGGTATACCCCCTATACCGGCCCCGGAACCTATACCGCTGGCTATGCGGCTGGCAGCACGTCTACGGGAGGCATTTCCCTGGTTAGCGCTGATAACACCAAGATATGGAGGCTCTTGCCGCCCGCATCTTGCTCGCTCACTATTGCCAGCGATACGGCGCTGACGGTAGGCAGAACGACCTATCATGACATCAAGGGCAGCTTCTCTTGCGCATCGGTCGCCTCAGTAAGCTCGAACACGATCCCGTTGACCATCAGCAATGGGCAGTTCGATGTCATCGCCCAAGAACCATGAGCGATCCCTACCAGAAGAGCGGAAAGGCCAAGGGCGTTCAACACCGCCGTGTCCCAGCCTCACCAGACGACGTACCTGCCCCTGCAGTACCTCCCTCGCCAGCATCTGACGTGGAAAAGGAGGGAGCCGATGTGGGGGCCAGTCTGCTCACGCACCGCCAGCGCGAGGTGGTCGTGCTGATTGCTGCGGGCTACACCAATCGCAGGGTGGCCGAGACGTTTGCTATCTCAGAACGCACGGTAGAACATCATGTGGCTGCCATCATGGCGCGGCTCAAACTCGCCTCGCGCACACAGATTGCCATCTGGGCGCTCAAGCACCTGCCCTTCCCCGAGCGCTGACCAATCGAGCACTCACGTTCCCAGGTGCACAGGTGAATGCATCCACCCTCTAGAGTCTGTTCTGAACTTTTTCTGATAGACTGGGGGCATGGCAAGAAAACCGTACCCCAGTGATGTGAGCGATGAGGAGTGGGCCTTTGTCGCTCCGTACCTGACCCTGATGAGCGAAGAAGCCCCCCAACGCGAG
>DATGID010000104.1:0-13621 GCA_035307385.1 Ktedonobacterales bacterium
CGAGCACCATCCAGGGAATGAGCGGGAGTGGCGCCTCCAGCACAAGCCAGTCGTCAAGGCCATGCAAGCGGAGGCCGATGCGGACCTGGACGTGCGCTGGAGGCGCTATGAGCGGGTGCGGGACCGGCAGGAGCGGGAAGAAACCAGACGCACACGCTATCGTCTGGAACAGTGTGACCTCTTGCGCGACCTGGTCGAGTTAGCAGCCAAGGAGCGTGAGATGTACGAATTGGAGAACGGGAAAGACCAGGTCATGACCTGCCTAAAGCTCGCGCTGGCGAATCTGGGCATGTGGGTCAGAGACCAGTATTTTCCTGCGACGTATGCCCACGCAACGTGGCACCGCCTCCTACCCTTCTTCCGACTCCCTGGTCGCGTGACCCAAGGGAGGCAGGTGGTCTGGGTGGAGCTGCGTCCGTTCAATGATCGTCAACTCAACCGAGATCTGCGGGTGGTCTGCGAACGGGTTACAACGGCTCAACACAGTTTACCAGACGGACGACGATTGTGCTTCACGCTCGCGGAGACACGAAGTCTCAGTTCAGTTGGTCAATGATGCAAAGTGGCGTGAATCCCCGATACAGCTCCCTCCTATCGCTCGCTATCATGTACTCCCGCCTCGCGCGAGCCGGCTTCGGACAAACCAACGGGCTGGGCCAACGCTCCAGGCGGAATGAGTGGCACTGTGTGTACGCGCCGGGCATGGGTTCGCCACCAGAAAATCAGCAGCCCCAGCACTGCAAAACCGGCCCACCAGGAAAGCTCCAGCCAGAGATCGCTCCAGGGCACGGCCTGGGTAAAGCCGCCTGCTACATCCACCTGCATGGCACCAAACGAGGGGAACGCTCTCAGGACGGGCTGATTGCCGATCGGGTTGCCGAGGGGGTTTTGCAGCCCCGTATCGATGAGACTGAGCATAATCACCAGGAAAAAGCCTGCCAGTTCGTTCGTCACCAGCACCCCCAGCAGCACCCCAAAGCCGCCATAGATCAGCGCCGCCGCCCAGAAGCCGAGCCAGATCAAGGGAAAGGACATGGGATGCCCCGGATGCCAGAACAGAAACAGCACCAGGCTGGCATACAACGAGATCAGGCCCGTGACGAGCCAGAGCGCCAGGAGTTTGGCAAGGATCAGCACGGTTTGGGGATAGCCGCTGAGCACCAGGCGGCGATCAAACAAGATGCCCTTGTGGGTGGAGGCAAAGAACATAAAGCCGACGATGAGGGTCATGGCGTTTAACCCCGCCGTGATATAGGTGAGGTCTTGACCGTTCACCTCCAGCAAGGTGCCGGTGGTCCAGAACTTGAAGGCAAGCGGTGTGCCTGGCACAATCAAGCCAAACAGATAATACCAGAGGGGGACGAAGATCAGTAACAAGCCGAGTGCAAACCGATTGCGCGCTTGTTCAAAGAGCGCGTAGTGTGTCGCCGTCAGCAGCCGCCGGAAAAACGACCTGTTCATCTCAAGGCTCCTTTACGCTACGCAGCCGCCGGTTGAGAGGGCTCGAGCCGGCCTTGCTGCAATTGATAGAGCACATCAAAGCGCTTCTGTTCAAAAAAGAGATGCGAGATGATGACCACCGCACAGCCCTGCGTGCGGAGTTCGCTGGTCAAGTCCCAGAAGCGCAGATAGGTTTCCCAGTCAAAGCCTTGATAAGGTTCATCCAGGAGCAGGACGGTGGGTTGGTGCATCAGTGCCAGCGTCAAATTCAACTTTTGCTGGGTTCCCCCGCTGAGGGTGCTGACGACTGAACCGCGATACTGCTGATAACCCAGCAGTTCGATCAAAGCATCAGCGCGCTTCAAATCAGCCAGATTGTACGCGGCGCGGAAGTAGTCCAGATGCTGGTTGACGGTCAAGGCCGGGTTCAAAATGATTTGCTGCGGGCAATAGCCCAATGCGCCACGCCGGAAGACCTGCCCCCGATTGGGACGCAGCTCGCCCGCGAGAATCTTGAGCAGGGTCGATTTGCCCGCGCCGTTTTCGCCCACAATCCCCACCAGCGTGCCAGGCACGACCGAGAGATCTACTCCCTGAAGCACTTTATGGCGGCCATACGCTTTGTGAATCTGCTGAACACGTAAGACGAGTTCGGCCATAGAGTAACCACTCCTCTCATTTCAAACCGCGCATTATCAACCTGGCGACCATTGAACGTTGATTGGGCAGCCTCTCAACCAGGGCCAGTCTATTGTTGCGTGTCAACAGGTTCATCACTGGCTCTGTGGAGAGTGTAGCAGGGGTGGTGTTCCCGAGGCATGAGCTTTATTCCCAGTTGGTCGGGAAGTTCTTCCTGCTTCTGTTGGGATTGCCTACTTGTTGCCACACCCCAGATGGACCTATCGCTGTTAAAAGGATGGAGAAATGCGTACCATCGGCATCTCGCTCTACTTTTCTAGCTGCAAAGCGTGCACCCCATAGAGGCAGGTCAGTCGTGTGGGGGAGGACCACTCGCGCTTTCCGGCGGGGAAGTCAGCCCGCCTTCTGGGACGGACAATCCCGGCAAGATGAACGTGGCAATCCGAGGTGCCATCTCGGCCAGTCGGCGTTCGCCGTAGCCGAGCACTCTGGCGGAGAGGACGAGCGACTCGGTCGCCGAGAGGACCAGCAGCGCGGCGGCTTCCAGGTCCACGCGCCCCCACGCCTCCAGCGGAAGGGTATCCGCCAAGGTGGTGCGGATGAGGGCCACATACTCGCGCAGCAGCAAGAGCGCCTCTTGTTGGAAGCTGCGGTTGACCCCATAAAGCGCGCTCATATACACGTGAAAGCCATTAGCATCTTCGGTTGCCAGGCGAATAAATGCCTGGAAGAGTGCTTGCAAGCGCTCTTGAAGTGTATTTCCCTGCGTCAGGGCGTCCCGTGCTGCTGCCAGTTGCCGCTCGGCAATCGCTTGCAGCATCTCGATGAAGACTTCGCGCTTGCTGGGGAAATAGAGGTACAGCGTCCCCCGCCCAATCCCGGCGTGGTCAGCAATATGGTTAATATTGGCCTGGTCAAAGCCCAAGCGGGCAAATTCACTGGCGGCTTCGCGTAAGATCCGCTCCCGTGTCACCTGGCGTGTCGCTTCATTCACAATGCGTGGCATGCTCATGCCTCCTTGAAGTCTCTCTTGGGTTGCGGCTCCCTTGCCTCTCTCCCTCCTCCGGTAGCCTTTGGGAGGGCTCTGCTCGCATCATGCCACACCTCCACAAAAAGCTGCCAATGGATGGTAGTGGATGGTTTCCAGGTTTCTGCTTGCGTATTCCCCTCCTCTCTGGTATCATTATAAATGAGTGATGGCTCACCCATCAACAATGCGCGGCCGATGGACCTTCCCAGTGGAGAGGATGGGCATTCCTGCATCTTCTGCCGCAGATGATCAGCGGGGATCTCGAGCGGATGCTGGTGGAGCCACATGTATGTGAGAGGAGACGTATGGAACAACGATCAGGCCCCTCCGAGACGGTACGAACACACCTGCAACACGTTCGCCTATGGGTCATTCGGCTCAAAGAGGAAAACTATCTCACCAAATGGTTGGTGGTCAGTTCGCTGATCGGGGTGGTGGCTGGGGTTGGGGCAATCGCCTTTACCCTGGCGATCACCTGGGCGACCCACCTCTTTCTCGGCGGCATAGTTGGCTATCAGCCCCCAAGCCCTCAGGGGGAAGGCGGCGGGGGCAATCTCAGTCCCCTGCTGGATCTTGGGCAGCATCCGCTCTTTTTGTTACTCCCCCTGGTGGTTGGTCTGGGCGGCCTGTTCAGCGGCCTCATCGTCTATACCTTCGCGCCAGAAGCCGAGGGGCACGGCACCGACGCCGCCATTGCCGCCTTTCACTATGAAGAGGGGCGCGTCCGTGCCCGCATCCCGCTGATTAAGTTGGTCGCCTCGGCCATTACCATTGGTTCCGGCGGCAGCGGAGGCCGCGAGGGGCCAACTGCGCAGATTTCTGCCGGATTTGGCTCGCTGCTCTCGCGCTGGCTGGGCTTGTCGGTAGCTGACCGACGCATTGCGCTGGCCGCAGGTATCGGCGCGGGCATCGGGGCGATCTTCCGCGCGCCGCTGGGTGGCGCGCTCATCGGTGCAGAAATTCTCTATACCCAGGACCTGGAGATTGATGCTATTATCCCTGCGCTTATCGCTTCCATCATTGGGTACGCCATCTATGGCGCCTGGGCGGGCTGGACACCCATCTTTGGCAATCAGGCGCAAAACACCTTCAATAGCCCCTTACAATTGGTCTATTATGCCCTGCTTGGCATCATCTGTGGTGGCATCGGTATCCTCTATGCGCGCAGCTTTCATGGCACGGCCCAATTCTTCCATCGCCTCCCACTCTCGCGCCACTGGCTCTGGCTCAAGCCGACCATTGGTGGGGTGCTGGTGGGACTGATGGGGCTTGCCATCCCTGAGGCGCTGGGTATGGGCTATGGCTGGGTTCAGGCAGGCATGGGGCCAATGCTGCTGACCATGCCGCTCTGGCTGGTGCTGGCGCTGCCGTTTGCCAAAATCCTCTCGACCTCGCTCAGCATCGGCTCAGGCGGGAGCGGCGGCATTTTTGGCCCTGGCATGGTGATTGGCAGCATGGTCGGCGCCAGTGTCTGGCGCCTGACCTTCCAGCACCTGCCAGCGGTGCCTGATTCCCCAGCGCCTTTTGTCATTGTGGCGATGATGGCGCTCTTTGGCGGGATTGCGCACGCGCCCCTGGCGGTCATGCTGATGGTCGCCGAGATGACGGGCAACCTCTCGCTGTTGGCCCCGGCGATGGTAGCGGTGGGACTCGCCTCTATCGTCGTGGGCAAGCACACGATCTATACCAGTCAGTTGGAAACGCGCGCCAATTCGCCCGCGCATCGCCTGCGCCTGAGCTTTCCCCTCCTCTCCACGCTGGTCGCGCGCGAAGCCCTCATGCCGCTGGTGAGTCCCTTGATCACGACGGAGACGACGGTGGCCGAGGTCGAAGCAGCGATCCAGGCCAACGAGCGGCGCGGTGTGGTCATTCGGCAAGCGAATGGTGCGCTGGCCGGAGTGGCGACGCTGGCCGATGTCCAGCGTGTGCCAGAGGCAGAACGAAGCCAGGCTGCAATAGGCGCGATGATGACGCGTGAGCCAGTGACGGTGCGCGCTTCAGAACCGCTCGATACGGTGTTGGAGCAGCTCACGAAGGCGGGCATTCGCTGGGCACCCGTGCTGGAGGAGGGTGAGCATGGCACTCCTCTGCGACCCATGGGGGTCATCTCAGTTGCCAGCATTATGGACGCCTATCGCCTGGCAGTCGCTCAGGGCACCCGCCGGATGCGCAGCCTGGTGGAGGGAACCGTGTTGGTGGAGGTGACGGTGACTCCAGAGTCGCGGCTTTCAGGCAAACAGCTCAAAGAACTGCACTTTCCCGCCCAAACGCTGATTGTCTCCATTCGTCGCAGCGGCTCACTGGTCTTTCCCCGCGGCGACACGGCATTACGCTCAGGGGATGCGGTCACCTTCCTGACCAATCCGGTCGTGGAAACATCACTACGAGCCTACCTGGCTGGAGCGGAAGCCGATCACGTGCCAGTTGGTATCCACTCTTGACACCCGATAGACCAGCCTGATACACATACATCAGGGCTGCCGTTGGACCTGGCTCACCAGTGGCCTTGCAGCCGTTGCTCCTCCAGGTCGAGCTCCCGTTCGACCAGGCGCAGCACTTCATCATCAATATGCCCCTGATCGCGTAAGCGGATGACTGTGGCACGTTCCGCCTTGAGGACTTCTGTCGGAGCCGGGTGTGGGCCGTGGCATGATCCATCTCCTCTGTCGCGGCCCCTCCATCGAGGCGTTCTGTATTGAGGCGTTCTTGTTCTTCATAATAGGAGCGCAGGTGCATCAGGTAGTCTTCGTGAACCCACGCCTCGCCTGCCAACTCGTCCAGGCGCGCCTGCGCCGCCTGGATCGCCGCCAGATGCGCTTGAGCATGTTCCTGCTCGAAGGTGGTATCCTCTTTGAGGTGGAGCAGACGGATCAACGGCCCCAGACTGAGCCCTTGCACCACGAGCGTTGCCAGAATCACACAGAAGGTCAAGAAGATGAGCAGGTCTCGCTCGGGGAATGCCTTGCCCCCCGCGATCACAAGTGGGAGCGCCAGGGCCGCCGCCAGCGAGACACCCCCGCGCAGGCCTGTCCAGGCAACGACCGCTACATTCCGCCACCCAGGGTACGGATCACGACGGCGGAGGCGGGCGCTGAGCCAGCGCGGAAGGTAGGCTGCGGGAAACACCCAGGCGATACGCACCAGGATCACTGCCAGGCAGATAAGCAGCGCGTCCCAGGCCAGCGCGAGCGGAGCACGAGTGACCACGGTCTCCAGGATGCTGCGCAATTGCAGGCCAATCAGCAGAAACACCAGTCCGTTCAACAGGAAGACCAGCACGGCCCACACCGCATTGGCCTGCAGGCGGGTATTGGACGAAAAAAAGCGGGAGGATTGCCGACTTAACCAGAGCCCAGCAGCTAATGCAGCAAGCACGCCTGAGACGTGCAAGGCTTCCGCGAGCACGTAGGCCGCAAAGGGTGTCAGAAGAGTAAGGGTGATTTCAATCGGCGCATCATCCAGGCGCCGATGGAGCCAGGCCAGAAGCATCCCAATCACCAGTCCGATGAGGAGTCCACCACCACTGACCAGGAGGAACTGGAGACTCGCCTGCCAGAGGGAAAAGGTGCCCGTGACCACCGCTGCCACCGCAAAGCGATAGACCACCAGGCCCGTGGCATCATTGACGATGCTTTCCCCTTCGATCACCGTGACAATGTGCCGCGCCAGTCCCAGGCGCTGTGCGGTGGCACTCGCAGCCACCGCATCGGTGGGCGAGACCACCGCTCCCAGGACAAAGGCCACTGGCCAGGAGAATCCCAGGGCCAGATGGGCGACGACGGCGATGCAGGCCGTCGTCGCCAACACCAACCCGACCGCGAGCAGCAAGATCGGACGCAGATTCGCCCGGAACTCCCGCCAGGAGGTTAACCACGCGGAGGAGAAGACCAGTGGCGGCAAAAAGAGCAGCAAGACCAGGTCAGGATCATAAGCAATCCTGGGCAGCCCTGGCAGAAAGCCAAGCACAGCTCCACCTCCCACCAGCAAGATGGCATAAGGGAGCCGGGTCCGGGTGGCGAGGACCGCCAGAGCAACTATCGCTACGAACAGACCCAAAAGCAGCACTGTGGTCTCCATCGACCGACCCCTCCTTTCCCTCCAGTGTCTCCAAACGCCTCGCTCTACGGACTAAGCCTTCTCTGGACGGGGAGGCTTCATGAGGCAGCTCTCCTCCACCAGGAGACACAAAGGCGCCGGGTGCCGACCAGGCTTCCCGGCGTCCTTGAAATGGGTGGTGTAAGTATGTACTTCTCATTCTAACGCACAATTTCCAAGAAAGCAAGAGGCTTTCTAGTTCGGGAGTGGCGATGCCAAGAGAACAATGATACAATCGGCTTATAGAAAGGGCTAATCGTCGGACAGGCGGTGATCCAGGATCGCAGCCTGAACACCTTGCAAGCCCTGGCTGATACCCTCCCAGCCGCCCAGCGCTATGCCGTCTGTTCTGTTACCATGTATCAAGCAAGAACGAGAGGATAAATCGTCACCGATCTACGTTTTTACATTCAAGCATCTCCACGATTGGAGGGAGGCGAACGGTGAGCGATCCTTTCAGTTCCTCTGGCGCGAGGAATCCCTACAATACCAACCTTGGAGTGGACTGGCCCTATCCAGGCGCCCCGCAGCCCCAACGGTTCATCACAGGCACGCGGGCAATCATATACATTGTCCTCTGCTGTCTCTTGCTGGGTCTGGCAGTCTTTCTCATTGTGCGCGCTGTTCCAAGTCTAAAAATTGCGCTGGGCGGCACAACCGCCACAGGGGTAGTTGATACCGTGCAGGATTGTGCCACTGGCGACAATCCCCTGGAGCGGGCATCGATCGTGTTTCTGGATCGCCAGGGGCACGAACACTTTGCCACCACCGGCTGCGACGACGTCTATTCCGTTGGAGATCACGTGACCGTCCATTATCTGGCCGCTGATCCTGACGGCGGCATGTTCACGGATGGGGACATCGTTGGTATCATTTTGCTGACCAGCTTTGGCGATCTTGCTGGCCTGGCGGGCCTGATACTGCTGGTGCTGCTGCTCGTGCGCCTCAAACGGATCGGCATCCGTCGGCTTAGTCCTGCCACCCTGATTACTGCGCTCGTCTTGATCACGCTGGTGACAGGCACGCTCTCTCTTACCCGCCCAGGCCCGCCAGAGAAAACCAGCTATCGGCATTACCATATCGGCGAGGCCGTCACTGTGCAGGGAGCGTGGAGCGTCACGATCAAGAGCGCCCAGGCGCAGGTAGGGATAGGAACGCTTGCTCCCGGCATGGGCTGCCTCATCTTTGATGCCACCTTCCGCAACCTGACCAACCACCCGCAAACCCCGGACGGCAATGGCTTCAGCCTCTCCCCGGCAAGCGCGAGCGGGCGAAGTGACTATAATTCTTACTGCGTGCTCACCATTGGTGCATCAGAGGTCGCGCCTGGCGGCACGCAGGAGGGTCAGGTCGGCTTTTCTCGTGCCAGACAGCGTACACCACTTCTGGCTGGCCTACGCCCCCGCTGGGGGTGAAGATACGCCCAGCGTCTGGGACATCCCTGTCGAGTCCAGCACACCTTCTGGCACCAGCTACCATCATCTTGGCGAAACCGTTGCCGTGCAGGGGCTGTGGGAGGCCACGCTCAAGAGCGCTCACCCGGCGCAGATCGGACTCGCGCCTTCCCTTGCTGGCAGCAACTGCCTGGATATGGATGTCAGTATGCGCAATATCTCCGGCCAGGTCTTGCAGCTGAACCACGACGACCTTGGGTTTCAGCTCTACGATACACAGGGGGCCTTATTGCCCTCCTTCCCCTGCCCGCTCACCATTCGCAGCCTCGATGGCTCCGTTGCCCCTGGCGGCATGGCCCAGGGCGAGTTTGCCTTTGACGTGCCAGCGAGTGAGCAAGCGTTTCTGCTGGCCTTTCAGCCGCAGGTTGGCTGTGGCTCTCAGTGCCCCGCGCCGACCATTTGGGACGTGCAGACAGGCGCAGCCGACACCAGCGGCTATCATCACGTTGGGGAGACGGTGAACGTCCAGGGCATCTGGTCGGTGACCATCTCCAACCCCCACCTGACCGAGGTCGGGGTGCAGAACCCACCACCAGCTGGGGAGACCTGCCTGTTTGTGCAGGTGAGCGTCAAGAATAACTCCAGCCAGCAAAGAGAGCAGAGTCCGGCCCAGTTTACGCTCTATGATCGGGAGGGGCGCAGTTAGCGTCCCGCTGCGGTGTCGCTACGGCGCTGGCGGGGATGTCCCTTTCGCCTGGCGAGGCGGCACAGGGGGTGTTGGTGTTTGGTGTGCCCACCAGCGACCAGCAGTTCCGGCTGGCCTTCCAGGCACAGTCCAACTGCGAGCCAGACTGCGCGGAACTGGACATCTGGACCATCGGCATCGGGTAATCACTAGCCATGAGCGGCTTGGGGAAGGATTGACGTTTGCCTGGTCAGTCCAGCCTCGTGCGCTAGCGGCGAAAATGGTACCAACCAATCGATAGATGTCTCTTGTCTGAAAACGCCTTCTTTGGCCTTTGCCGATGTGCTTCGCGTGGTAACCAGAATCCTATCTTACACCAAACGTTTAACACATGTTGAGTTCTCAGTTGGCCTGAGCAGGTCCAGAGAACCATCAAGAAGCCGCTCCGAGCGCTTGTCGGGGGAGCTATCTGCCCTGCCACCGAGCACCAGCAGTTGCCAGCACTGTGCCAGGGCGATGCCTTGGGCAGTAAGAACGATGCTGCGCCGACGGTGAAGGTCTCGCGTGAGATACTGCTGCTCTAAGTCGGCCAGAGCCAGTTGGAGGCTGTGCATGCCCAGACAGCCCACCCACGCGCCGATCTCACGGACAGTCGGTGGGAAATGGTGCGCCTGGGTATAGCTGTGGATAAAACAACAAATCAATTGCTGGCGAATCCAGCGGTGCGGCTTGCGCATGCACTGACTCCTCAACAGGGTTAAAGCATGAGGACAATGGATATGTTGGAGCACGTCAGCCCACCACGGAAGAAGATGCTCCTCCTCCAGGGGCTACTCCTGCCAGGGTGCGCGAAAACGGCAACGGCAGAGCGCTTCTGAGGCCAGGCTGGGCCACGTCTCTGGTGCTGCGTGCCTTGGTGTCTTCTCATCGTGGTTCCTTAGGTTGCTGCTTTCAGTCCCAGTCTATCCTCCAGGACGCTGAAGAAGTAGGGCATGCGGTTGGGGAACCCAGCGGGCCAGGCAGGATTCTTGCCCACCTCTGCGCGCTTCTGAATATTGGCGCGCCCTTGAGTGATCCGCCGCGCGGCATACACCTGCTCGATAAAGGCGTCAGCATCCATCTGGGACCATTCAAACAGATGGGCCGCTCTGGTGATATTGGAGGCGGTGGCCGCCTCATCGTGAAACTCGCGAGAAAAATCCACGATATAGCTGGGCAACCATTCAGGCGATTTGATGTGCCTGTCTGCTAATTGATGAGCTTGGGTGGCTCCTTTTCCCCACTGGCCTTGTGCTCTATCGCTGCTCTCGTGGCCCTGAGGTGGGGAAGCACCCCGCTGAAGAGACATGAACCCTTCGGTCTGTTGTCCAGCTAAAGCTCTCAACACCTTGTCTTTTGCAGTCGAAAAGACCGAGGAATGGGTAAAGCGGTGCTCGTTTCTTAGTTCTTCGTTTGATGTAAGTGTCCCTTTCGAAGTTCGAACACCTGATGCTTTGTGTTCTTTTTCTTTGTGAACTGCTTCTTCGTTGTCCTGCGCTTCTTGAGGTTCTACAACCGCCATTTTATGCTGCTCTTGAACCTCAAGTGTTGCGGTTCTCAGATCATGGAAGAGGTACAGGTTGGTTCGGCCCTGGCCGCGCCTCCGTTGCGAGATGAGATGGGCAGCTTCTAGCTCGCGCATCCAGGTGCGCACGGCATTCTCGCTGGCAGTCAGATCGGCACACAAGCGCTGGTAGCCAGGGAAGCAGCGCTGGTCCTGCCAGGCGTAGCCTAAGAGCACGGCATAGAGCAGTTTAGCATCACGGGAAAGATGGCGTGCATACAGCACCGCTTTGGGCAATTGGACAAAGCCGCGCGGCAACGAAGCAGCTTCAACAAGCATGGCGCCAGACGCTGGTGCCTCAAGCACCGCCGATGATGGAATGGGCATGGGATGCCTCCCTGGGTCTTGACACGCCTGTGGAGGGCTGTAGTCGGCTCTGAAAGTCGAGGAAAGAGCGGTTGGCAGGGAGCCTCCACAGGCAGATGGGCTGATCATTTTTGTGCCGGTGGTGGTCTCTACCCAACGTCTTCATCACTCAGGGGTGGTGGTTCATCTGGGTCTCCCAGCATGTCCTGACGGGCTGCCAGTAACACCCGTCGGACGGCTTCATAGGAGGTATCTAAACTGCGCGCGATGGAACGCAAGGATTCGCCCTGGGCCACGCGTTGGACGACGGAATGCCATGCAGACCGAGGAATCTTCAGCGGAGGAACCGGAGGGTTGACATGGCGAGCGAGAGGTGGGATACTACTTATGCTGCCGGTGAGCAGAATCGCGGAAGGGACGGACGCAAGGGGCGACAGGTGAATCGACGCCCGTCGGTTCCGCTGTCGCCAGCTTGCTTTAATCCAGACGCCAACTGGCCTCGCGCGCCTGTCGCAGATTCGACAGCAGTATCTCCTTTTATCTCTTGCTTGCCTTAGCCCTGTTGCCAACAGGGCCTCTGTCGAGCGCGGATTCGACCGCTTCGGTTCCGCGCGCAAACACCTCATAGCAGTGATCGGCTCCCGCATCGCATTATACTTCCATCGCTTGCTTGTAGTGATGGATACCCCCTCTTTCTCAGAGCCAAGCTGCTCCACCAACCAGAGGCATCGGGTGCATGCTCCAGTCAGCCGCTTCGTCTGCACCCTCCATCCGCCGCACTCGAGCTGTGTTGCAAAACTGCCGGAAGCAGCGATGGAACAAGAAGAGGAGAGCACATGATAGAATGTCTCCGAGACGAAAGCGAGGTGACCCGATGGCTGAAGAAACGCTCACCCTCAATCTCCCCGATACCCTCTATCAACGGCTCAAAAAACGGGCAGACGCAGAAGACCGGTCAGTGGAGGAGGTCGTGATTGAGACCTTGGTATCTTCCGTCCCAGAGGAGGATGGGATTCCACCAGAACTGGAGCACCTGCTCACCTCCATGACTTCCCTGGATGATGCCACTTTGTGGCGGGCCGCCAAGAATGACCTGGCGCGCGAAGCCGCCGAAGAGATTCGCCGTTTGCGCGCCAAGCGCGAGCGCAAGGGGCTCACCCTGGATGAGCGGCAACGCTACGCGGATCTGCTGCGTCAATATGACCGGGGGATCTTGATTCGAGCCGAAGCAGCGGCGCTCCTTAAACAGCGTGGGCACGATGTGGATGTCTTGCGCCAGCACTCATGAGCAAGACCTATATCCCCAAAGCGCTCCGACGCAGAGTCTATGCACAAGGGCGCGCTCGCTGTGGGTATTGTCTGACCCAAGAGGACAATACTGGGGCGGAACTGGATGTTGACCACATCATTCCTGAAGCCGCAGGAGGAGAGACAAAAGAAGCCAATCTCTGGCTGGCCTGCACCAAATGTAATGAGTACAAAGGTGATCAGTTTGAGGCGCCTGATCCCCAAAGCGGGGAAATCGTTCCGTTGTTCAATCCCCGCACTCAAGAGTGGAGCGAGCATTTTGCTTGGACGCCCGAGAAGGATATCATCGTCGGCCAGACTGCTATTGGGCGTGCAACCGTCGTGGCCCTCAAACTCAACCGCGATAGTCTGGTGCGGGCAAGGCGGAGGTGGGTTTCCGTGGGCTGGCACCCACCAAAAGACTGAGGGGGTAGGAAGGGGCAAATCAAGGTTAATTTCCCGCCGACAACCTGGAGAACGCTACCACTCTCTTTACTGAGGTTCCTGAGCGCACCGTCCCTGAAACCAGGCAGCAGCAGGAGTAGGATTGGTTGGGAGAGCCCTGCATAAACATCAAGGTGATCGGGCAGGTTTGACACGATCCTGTGGTGCCGCGCAGATCAGCAGGGCTGGTGAGGGGACACTCAGGCCAACCAGCGCTATCAGCCAAGAAGCACGAGGCGCTCCCCGCCGTGCTACTGGCGTCGGCACCCGCAGCAGGAAGGGCTTCCGCAAGAAGAAGAAATGGCTTCTCCAGGTCGCGCCTCTCCGGGTGGCTACCAGTCTCCACTGACCCTGGTGCCCTTTTGCACAGGTGCCCAGATCAGAAGCAATGCACGCTGATTCCTGAACACAGGATACCTTCTACAGGTGAACCCCATTCAAGGGAGGAGTGCCTTGATCATGGGGACCAGCTTATATTTCTTATGGTGGAGGGTCAATAACTCCTCCTGATAAGCTTTCCACTCGGCAGTACAGCTAGCCACCTCGTACGCTGCTCGCACTTTTCTGAGCCATTCCACCGCTTCGTGGTAATGGTTGGCCTTGCCAGCATCCATGATGGCTTCGGCTCGCTGCCGACAGACCTGGATGACCCACTCCGGGCGGTCTGCAATGGCTGCCTCAGCCACCTGCGCTACCAG
>DATGID010000105.1:0-27592 GCA_035307385.1 Ktedonobacterales bacterium
GTGGGTCAATTTCTATAACACCACCAGGCCCCATGCAAGCCTGGGCTATCGCTCCCCCGATCAATATGCTCGGGAGCAAGGACTGGAAGGAGTTCCTTCTATCGCCCTGTTGTAGCATCTATGATTTTGGGTACTTGACAATGAAACAAAGCCCAGCGGCATACAACAACAAGCCATCTGTGTGGCTTGTTTTCTATCTCCATTGGATGGCTTGATCGAGCACCCTTCAGGTGCGCGTTAGAGGTCTTGCTTTTCCTTTGCCCTGCTTATCCCAAAGGTTCCAGCCGGTGCAGGCCGAGCTTGGGAGGCGTCAGGCCAGAGTTCGTGCGGTAGACATAGCCATCTCCACCCCAGAGCTGGCCTGGCCCGACCGGCACATCGTAGACCTTCTGGTCAGTGGGGTCATAGACGTATTGGTAGCCAGCAATCACCCGTGTCATATCCTGTTGCAAGGCCGAGAACTGCTCGGTGCGCCGGTTGACGCTGGCGCGCATATTCTCCGCGATGTCCATCTGCGTCTGGTGCAGATTTTGCAGCGCCGCGACGTGCTGTTGTTGGACCCGTGCCAGCCGCTGCCGCGCCTGCATGAACAGCTGATCGCCGCGCGCAACCTCGCGCCGCTCCCATTCCTCATTGGGCTTGATCGATTCCGCCATGCCTGCGCAGATCGCTTCATGCTCCTCAAACCGGTCTACGGGAGCGCGCAGGATGGCGATCATCTTGGCCGTCCAGAGACCAATGGCGCGCATGTGGGTGATCTGTAAAAAATCTTTGGTGCGATAGCGCGTGCCATTGCGCTGCGAAGTATAGCTGACGGAAGCGACATCGCAGATGGTGCCAAAACCGAAGTGATCGTTGCGCGCCGCTTCGCGCGTCTCATGCTCAGCCAGGTCAGCGCGCTGCTCGATGCCCTCAATCTGCGCGCCCGGATGCCGCTGCCGAATGCTTGAGAGCAGCACCCGCTGAATATACTGCGCGGCGGTGTGCACTGGCATGTATGTGGGACCACCGCGCATCAGCAGGGGGTTCATCATCATCGGGTTCATCTGCTCGGTGTATTGCTGATACTCCGGGGGCACCTCCAGGCTGAGTGTGCCGGTTGGGTCGGTGGCGAGCAGGTGGACCAGCGGCATACGTGTGCTGTCGGGCGAGCGCTGCATGGTGGCGCGGACGGTCCAACCCTGCGGGGCAGCGCCAGTGAAGGCCCCTTCGTTCGACTCTTGATAGCGCTGCGTGGGCACCGGCTCAGTAAAACGCAGTGAGGTCATGCAATACTGCATCGTGGGAGCCAGTTGCCCGATTTTGCTAGCCGGGGCCTGGAAGCCGCTCACCAGGGCAGCTCACCGCTCACCCGCAGTACCAGCACCCCCGCGAGCGGCACCTGCTTAGAGGTGCCCTGATAGCGCATGACCAGAAGAGTAGGATCAGCAGCCGCGCCTTTGGCCGGTGGATCGCTCCAGGCACTGAACGAACCAAGCGCTTTGCCGAGCGTGCCCGCGAGATACCGGGCCAGCGTCTCTGCGGAGGTGCCTTTGCGCACCTGGAGTGGTCTGATAATGACAGCGACATAGCCCTCAGCATCGGGGGCAATGCTGGTGACGCCGCTCTGAGTGCGTGCGAACCAGTCAACGGGCTTATCGAGCGTGAACCCATACCAGGCGTTCTTGAACTGCCGCCAGTTGCCGGGCGGGCGCTCTTCCGCTTTCTGCTCCTGCGGCGCTTTGGCTGCCGGGCGCGTCAGAGCGGTCCCGCAGGCAGAACAAAAGCGCGCGCCCTCATTGACCAGGCGATGGCACTTCGGGCAGTGCAGCGTTGGCATGGCGCCTCCCCTTCTCTCTTCACGCTTGCTCCCATTCCTCTTCCGATTATATCAGACGGCCAGGGATTTTCAAATGGGAGCTCCTGGCAATCTGGCGCAGCGATTCCCCCTGGGCGACCCAGAACATCCCCTTGACCTTCACGTAACGTCAAATGGTACCGTTGTTTTCGGGCAGCCAGAGTGACTGCTCACATACCCATAGCAGGAGGGTTTTCCATGGATCAGTATTTGGAAGTAGCGGTTTATCGGCTCAAGTCGGATGTCACGCCAGACCAGTTTCTCCAGGCAGCGGATGCCAATCTGGCTGATTTTCAAAAAGTCGATGGGTTTTTACGTCGTGACCTCGCTTGCTCGGATGATGGCCAGTGGCTTGATGTCGTCTCTTACGCCAGCCGCGAGGCGGCCAAAGCAGCAGAGCCGATTCTTTCCGCCGCGCCAAGCATTCAGGCCATTATGGGGATGCTGGAGATGGCCGAGGGGCAGTGGTTCCACGCCACGCCCACTCGTCACTACGTGTAGCGGTACCTGAGCCGACGATGGGGGCGCTGTCCCGTTTCGGCGGGGCAGCTTCCCAAAAGGGGGGCTATGTTCAAAATTGGGGAGTTCTCGAAAATTGCGCAGGTTTCTGGTCGGCTGCTGCGTTACTACGATGAAATCGGGTTGTTCAAGCCGCAGTACATCGAAAAAGAGACTGGGTATCGGTATTACAGCGCCGACCAGCTGTCACGCCTCAATCGCATTCTGGCCCTCAAAGCGTTGGGGCTGTCGCTTGAGCAGATTCAGCGGCTCCTGAAGGCCAACATTGGCGCTGAGGACATTCGCCAGATGTATCTTGAGCGCAAAGCCCAACTGGAGCAGTCGCTACGAGAGGAGTTAGCTCGCCTACAGCAGGTACAGTTACGGCTCCAGCAGTTGGGGCAGCCTGCGGTGGACTGGATGCCAGATGTGGTCATCAAGCGCGTCCCAGCACAATCCTTTCTGGCCTATCACGATACCCAGATGACCAGTGAACGGCTGTATCAGCTCTTTGACCTGTTCAGCCATCAGTTTGCGGGACATGCCGCCGAACGCAGCGGGTATGGTCCCTTGCTCACGGTCTTGTATTCGGAGATGCTCACACCGGAAGCGGAGATGGACGTGGAAATCGGCGTCTTGCTCACCAGCCCACAGAGCAAGCCGGTGACCATTGCCGAGGGGGTTACGCTCACTGCGCGAACACTTCCCTCCGTCGAGCAGATGGCAACGATAGTTCACCAGGGGCTAGAGGACCATCCACTCACCTACAACGCCTTGGGGCGCTGGCTGGAGGCACAGCGCTACGGCATCGCGGGGCCTGGCCGGGAGGTGCTGCTGGAGAATCAGTATCCTGCGGCGCCAGACAAGTGCATCGTGGAAATTGGCTTTCCGGTTGCGCAAATCAAGGTGGTGCGCTCCGATCTCCTGGAATCACTCTCGTAATCGCTGCTACCCGCCAGGAGGCGGTCCGACGTTCAACGCTCACCAGTCATTTCAGACACTACAAAGGAGCTGGTCTCTATGTCCCTAGAAGCACACAAAGCGCTCGTTCGCCGCTGGGTTGATGCCTGGAACACCAACACCAACCTGGAGGTCGTCGAGGACATTTTTGCCTCCGATTGGAAGAATCAGAACCCGCTTCCTGGCGGCGCGGAGGGGATCGAAGGGGTCAAGCAGTTTGTCCACGTCAATCGCCGCGCCTTCTCAGAGATCCATTTGGCCATTGACCTGCTCCTGGCCGAAGGGGATCGGGTGATGTTTCGTTGAATCACCAGCGCGACCCACACTGGCGAGTTTGCTGGCATCCCACCTACTGGGAGGCACGTGACCTATTCCGGCATGACCGTACATCGGGTGGTGCATGGCAAGTTCGCGGAAACACTCACCGAATTTGACTTGCATGGACTGCTTCGGCAACTTGGCGCTTGAAGAGACACATAGCCGTGGAAAGTCAGCCGCGGCTTTGCCCGGGACAGGTGAGCAAGAGCATGAGACCCTGCTCTTGCTGATACCTGACCGAAGCCGAGCTTTCTCTGTGGAAAGGGGCAGGAGCACTGGCAACCGATGCGTGCGAGTGCGTGAGATGCGAGGTCACAGCCACCTCGCCTGCAACAAGCAGCAAGATGTTTGGCATGCCGTGCCTGAAGGGCGACATTGGGGAGGCATTCGCCGGGTTCTCTCAGGAAGCGATGGCCTTTCAGCTCGGCGGGCGGCGCAGGTGAGACGCGCTCGCTTTACCCGGCGCACGGCTTTTTGATCCGATGCACGGCCGACCGATGAAAGCCTGGGTTGAAGTCCCGGCAGAGCATGTGGCGCGTCTCCCTTGAGCTTGCCCGGTAGGCGCTTGAGCTATGTGGCCGAGGCGCATGCCTGGCTCTCTTTTTCAATCTGCCTCCTCGCTTACCTGGAACGCACGATGCCGAAAACTGGGTGATGGGTCGCTTCCCGCTCAAAATCGGCAAGCGGGGAGTGCGGAGTGACGCTGAAGTAGGGCGGGATAAACGGCACCAGGTGATACGCCTGAAGAAACCGCTGGAGGATTGGTGCCGCATCGGTCATACCAAGCTCCACCACATCGATCGGCTCGGTATGACGACCACGGATGAGATGCGCTGCACCCGCAGCACGGAGATTCCGCACCCAGTTGACTTCCCCAAAGGCGGCCACCAGCCAGCGTTCGTGGCCCTGGTGGACCAAGGCCACTGGAGTGGTATATACCTTCTTGCTCTTGTGTCCCCGCACCGAGAGCAGCATCAGGGAACCCATCGGCATCCCAGCCTGCAAGAGCGCCTTCAGCAGCGCTGTTAAGAGTCGCATGGTGCGCGACATACGAAATGTCTGGATCATTGCCATCGTCCTCTCCCGGCCCGCAGTACTGGCGCGTTCCTGTCGAATCCAGGCGCGGGCTGCAGCTCGTTTCATAATGGTGAGATGTTCTCAGTCATCGAGTGAGCAAGCCCTGCTCTAGAACGTTTCCCGGCAACAGCCCTGGCGAGCATCGTGCCCATCATCCTGCGCATGAGAGCGCCTGGGACCAGGGCAGTCATGAGCCGATTCATCCGGCCAGCAATATGGGTTGCCCGATTGGCCCGGAGCGCAGCAAGCCCTTCGGCGACACAGTGTTCGACGGACATGAGCTTCATCGGCATCTCGAGGCCCGACGCCGCGACCCCCTCCGTCGCCGTTGGCCCTGGCAACAGCACCGTCAGATGCAGCCCCTGTTTCTGGAACTCCAGATGGAGCGCCTCTCCCAGCTTGAGCACATAGGCTTTGGCGGCAGCGTAGTCGGCCATGAACGGCGCGCCATGCGTCCCTACGGTCGAGGACATCAGCAGCACCCCACCATGCCCGCGCTGGGCCAGGTGTTCACTGTAGTGCCGCACCAGGCTGAGATGCGCCAGCACATTCAGGCGCGCATTCTGGTCCAGGGTGCTTCGTTCCAGCGTTAAAAACTCCCCAACCGCTGCCGTGCCGGCATTGGAAATCAGCAGCCCCACATCAAGGTCCTCCGTTGCGGCTTCGATGGTGTCGAGAAAGCCTGGCTCGGTCAGGTCCACGCCAACGGCGCGATACTGGACCTCGAATTGGCTGGCAAGCTGTTGGCCCAGGTCCTCCAGGAGCGAGAGACGGCGGGCAACCAGGACCAGGTTCAGTCCGCTCGCGGCCAACTGGCGCGCAAACTCTTTGCCAATGCCCGATGAGGCCCCCGTCACGATGGCCCAGGGACCGAACTGCTCCTTATCAAGGCGTGTCATTGGATACTCCTCCGCTGTCAGGTGATGACGAATCCGGTGCCAGGAGCGATGCGCTACCGGCTCGCACAAGCCGGTAGCGCCGCTGCCCAGCACGCACATGTGTCCGGTGCCCTCATGAAACTCGTTCTGCCGCCAGGCTCTTCCCGCGCTGCCGCGCAGGATGCCCCTGGGCGGAAACCAGGACCGGCGTGCGCTGCTGCCGAGGCGTGGGATCTTCGACCAGCGTGAGCAGATACCAGGCGACGTCGGCTCTGGAGATGGGCTTCAGGGCGAACCGATTGCTGGCCTGGACCTGCTGGGTGAGGGGGCCATCAGTCAACTTGACGGGGCGCACCGCATACCAGTCCAGGCGACTTTCAGCGAACACCTGCTCCATGGCCCCAAGATCCTTTCCGACCAGCCGCAGGTTGCGCGCGATAAAGGTACGGAAGAAGCCGAGTAGCAAGCGCGGACCAAGACCCATGCTGGCGTCGGCGGGTCCCATGCTCCCGGTGCTGACGGAGATCACTTTGGTGGGCGCACCTGCCTCCTGCATCGCCCTGACCAGGGTACGCGCCAGTCGCTGGTGAATGTCTGGGGGCGAGATCATTTTGGTCAGGGCATGGTGGTGCCTGGCAAAATTGGGACCCAGGGCCGTGACCAACACGTCGGCACCGCGGATGGCCCGCGTGACGAAGTCAGGGTTGAAGATGTCGGGACTGACCAGGACCTCGACCTGGCCGCCGGGCGAGACGGGCGGCATCGTCCGGTAGACGGCCCGGATCGCAGGGCCACGCTCTTTGGCAAGCTCGATGAACTGCGTGCCAATCGCCCCAGAGGCGCCGAAGACCGTGATGTTCATGATGAGGACTCCTGTTTCTCTGTGCTGATGCTCTTAACAACTGCCAAAAGCTGCGATGACCTTACTCGGCGCGTGCTCCCTGTGCCTGCTTGCGTGTCATCACCTTCAGGAGCATGTTGCCGTTCATTTCACGGAATCGCGCCCGTGGCAGCAGGCGATCCATCAGCCGGTTCATAGCTCCGGTGAGATGCGACGGACGGTTCGCCTTGAGCGCGGCAAGCCCTTCCGCAACGCACTGTGCGACGGTCATGGGCTTGAAGGGCATGCGCCTTTCATCCAGGCCCATCGTGTCGAACAGGGGGGTCTCCGTTGGGCCGGGCATGAGGACCGTCACGTTCACCTGATGCTTCCTGAACTCGACGTTGAGGGTTTCTCCCAAAGTTAACACATACGCTCTCGTCGCCGAGTCGTTGGCCGTGTAGGGAACCCCCTGTGAGGCTCCCATCCCCGAGAGCAGGATGATCCCGCCACGCTTGCGCGCGGCCAATCGCCCTCCAAAGTGATAGGCCAGGTCAAGATGCGCCGAAACGCTGAGCCGCACCATCTGATGCAAGAGGCGCTGATCAAAGCTCAAGAATTCACCGAGATGGACCGACCCGGCATTGGAAACGACCAACCCAATATCGAGATCGCGGGTAGCCGCCTCAAGCGGTTCCAGGAACCCTTCCTGGGAAAGGTCCAGCGAAAGCGCGCGGTAGGAAACGCCGTACGCGTTGGTCAGGTTGCGTCCGAGGTCTTCCAGCAAATTAAGCCGCCGAGCAACTAGGACCAGATGCAGGCCGCTCGCCGCCAACTGGCGCGCGAACTCCTTCCCGATGCCCGATGAGGCCCCCGTCACCAGCGCCCAGGGGCCAAACTGGTCCTTATCGATGCGTGTCATAGGGGTTGTCATACGGATCTCCGTTTCTGTGGGACTGCCTCACCTCAAGAGGACATGCCCCTTGCTACGCCTCATTGTTGAACGAAAGGTCAAATATCACGATAAAAAAAGAGAGTTACCGAAACGCTGAAAGAGTCACCTCCACAATATCAAGCAGTTCCGCGCGTGAGGCACCGCCTTTGGCCGTGACGCACAATCCCTGCGTGCTGCTCACGAGATAGCGAGCAAGAGCGGTCGTGTTCGCGCGTTCGTCTAACGTTCCCACGCGCTGTGCCTCTTCGAGCCGCGACTGAAACGCTCGTTTGAATTCGTCCACAATGCCTTCGACCACGCTGGCAATCTCCCCATCATGGGGCACCACTTCGACAATGCAGTTGCAGACCATGTTCCCGCGCCGCTTCTCGGCTTCGGGCATGTTCACGATCTGCATCAGGACGGCCCGCACGTTGCTCAGGACCGACTCCTCCGGGTTCCAGTCCCCAAAGGTCTGCGTTAACGCCAGGCGCCCGTAGCGATGCAGCGTCTGGATGTAGAGCGAGCGCTTATCCCCAAAGCTGTGATACAGGCTCCCGCGCAGCAGCTCGGTCCCCTCAACCAGGTCTTGAATGCTCGTCCCAGCATAGCCCTGAGTCCAGAACAGGAGCATCGCTCGCTCTAAGACCATCTCAGCATTGAAGGCCGCGGGTCGTGGCATCGTGGTCCTTTCCCGTGAAAGGGTTCGGTATTGCTGACCAGGGCGCCGGTCGCGTCCTGTTCATATCGAGATTGTACCAGTTGTTGAACGAAAAGTCAAGAATGTGGGCTGAGCAGACGAAAACGGGCGCTGATGATGGGTCAACTTCTCTCTCGCTGCTCAGCCCATCCAGTATCGATAGAAGCACTCAAGCCGGCTGTCACGCTTCGGGGAAATCAACCACGGTAGACACCTCCCCAGCGTGTTCCAGCAGGCCAAGTGCCGCGCGCAGGACCCGCAAGTGCTGGGCGGCATTGCCGGGTGCACCCAGGTTGCGTCCCATCGGAAAGCGCGTCACCAACGCTCGCGGCACCTGTAACGTGACCGCGCGGTGGCGGAACGCCTCGATATAGATACAGACGGTAGCAATGCCCACCGCTTCCAGCGCTCGCGCGATGTGTCCCACGGACACGTGACAGATCGGTCAGCCAGGGGTGAGCACTGCCGCCTCCACGCCTTCCTGGAGCAATTGGCTAGCCCACGCTGGGGCATAAACATCGCGCAGTCGAGGCACATTGGTCAAGCCGTGAAAGGAGTAGGCATTCGGGGCCAGTTCGCCAATCTCGCCAGCGACCTCCAGGGCGCGCAGGTGCTCAAGCGGGAAGATGACGTTGATATCGCGCTCTGCAGCACGCAGATCATAGGCGATATGGTCCACGCGCAACTGGTCGTTGGGGGTCGCCTTGGGGATGAGCTTGAGCGTGGGGTCGCGCTGGCTAAACGTGCGCGCCTGGCGCACCGCCTCCTCATAGCTCCATTCCGCTGGATAGAAGGGTTCCTGGTCTTTGAGGGCGACCGCGCCCGTGGTAAAGAGCGCCACTCTCGACTGGCTCAGTGGTTTCGAGAGCATCGCCTGCGGCAGCGGGACCGGCTCAGCCAGGTGCAGCATCTGCGCTGGTCGTTGGCCGCTCTCGGGTGGGGGCAGGTAGGCGCGTACCTGCGCCTGCTGGACAAAGCATGCCAATGCCGCCGTGTCGCCAGTATCGATGGCGTCCCCGACCTTGCGCAGCAACCCCTGCAGCACCTCCGCCAGGACTGACTCAGGAAAATTGTGCAGAAACTTGAAGTAGTTATCCGCGCGCTCGCCATGATACAAGCTGTCGGCGAAGGCTTGCAGACCCAAGGCAGGCATCTCTTCGGGGGCAGGGGTCGTCACTATCACGCTCCTTCATAGCTCTCGTGTTGCTCATCTTCCGGGAAGGGAAAACCAGGAACCTGCTTCGCTTCAGCTTACTCCTGCGCCTCTAGTTTTTGCGCGAGATAGGCCCAGTCGGCTGGGAAACGGAACCCGTGCTGGGTAGGTGGCTGAGGCGCCTGGGTTTCGATCCACCGCACGGGCACCGTCCCTGTGTTGAAGAAGCCGTGCGTCCCCCCGACGCTGGTCCACACATAATCGCCCGCTTGCACCCGATAGGTGGTGCCATCCAAGACGGCTTCGGCTTCCCCACTCAGCAGGAAATAGGTCTCCTCAAACGGGTGGTCGTGGATATGGCCCGCGCCGCCGGGCTGGAACTCTACCATAAACAGCGTCAGTTGCTGTGCTCCAAGCTGCTGATCGATGAGCATTTTTAACGAGATCCCACCGATGCTGCTGCCCCGATATCCCGGCATTTGCAGCTGACTGGGCGGGGGCAGTTGTATGTCATCGAAGTGCCCCAGATAGCGGGTCATCGGGTCACGAAAATCAGGCGGGGTGCCGGTGCTGGGAGCAGTCTCTTGCTTGAGGAAGAGCGTATCGCGCTCTTGACCGGGCGCCTTTGGCTGGGGCGAGAGGGCCTCTAACCAACGCGCTGGCCCATGCCCTCCATTGCGCAGGGCATGGGGGACACCAGGCGGGATGATGCCGTAATTCCCAGGGCCAAAGAGGTAGTCGTGCCCATCGATACGCTCGATAACCTGTCCCTCCAGGACAAAGAACGCCTCCTCGTAGAAGTGGACATGAGGAATCAGAATCCCTTGTGCAGCAAGGGTGCAGAGGCCCAGCCCAGTATGTACCGCTCCAGCAATAGTGTGGTCCACTAACGCGACCCGGCTATACCCCTGGCTGTGGGGCTCGTAGGCCGGGGGTACCTGGAAAGCTGCGTGCGCATACGTGGCGACATGGTGCATCGAACTCTACCTTTCATGAGGAGCGTATGTGCGCATGTCAGAACAAGTCCCCACCTGAGGGGATGTAGCAGCGGGCATCAAACACGGGCGTGTCGCTGCTCGACACGAACATATCGACGTAGCTGATGCGAAAGCCTCCTTCGAGTAAGGGCGAAAGACTAGGGTGCGGACCTGGCACCTCGATGGAGAGGCTCTCCGCATGCTGTAAGGCCCAATGCACCGCAGCCAGGGTACAGGCTGCCGCATCTTCTGCGGCGTTGACGCCGAGGGGTCCCAGCGCACAGGCCTGCGGATGCCACAAGGTGCCTGCCAAAAGGCGGATGTACCCATAGCCCACGATCTGGTCGCCCCGCCGAAACCACAGCGGCACCGCTCCTTGTTCCCGGACCCAGAAGGCATGATCAAGCGGACGCAGACGACCACTGATACGAGCGTCCCATTCGACTAGCGCCGCATCCTCTTGATCAGCCTCGATGACTTCCAGCGGGGATGGCAGAGACCACTCCTGCGTTGGCTGTTCTAGGTGCAGCGCAAAGGAGGGCCACTGTGGGCGCATCCCGGCTCGAATATAGAGGGCAAGCGCGCGGGGATCACTCGAACTGACGGTACAATGGATCAGGTCATCCGCTGGCAAGACGGTGTGGAGGAGTGTTTTGCCGAGGTGCCCCGATTGATGGGATGGGTGGACAAAGACATCCGTGAGAAAGGTTACCGATCCCCGCGTAATGGCTCCAGCATAGGCGAGAATGGCTCCATCCTGCGAAGCCACGGAAAGAGTACCTGTCTCCAGGACATGGTGCAAATAGGCGGGAGGCTCGCCGAGCGGGGGCGGCTGAAGACTCCCGCGCACCTCAGTGTGATAAAAGACTTCGTAGATGTGGCTGAGATCGCTCTGATGTGCTGCTCGAGTGACGGTCATCTTGCCTTCCTCACACTAGGGCGTCGCCTGGTCGTTCGTCAGCACTACAACCTCATCTCCTACATGGAGCGTGGCCTCCCAGGTAATCGTAATCGCTGCCTTCACACTTTGATGAGCGGGGCAGCCTTCCGTATGCACCAGCAGCGCCCGTTCTGTTGCCTCACGCGCCTCGGGGGGGACCGTCAGCTCATACTTTACCACAATCGCTTCGATCCGGATCGTGTTGCCGATCCCAGCGATGCGCCCTTCGACGGTGGCGATGTACGTCTGCCGATCAAATCGCACTTTGCGCCCTGACAGGGCACCGGCAAGCGTGCCGTACATTCAGCCAGCGACGGCAGCCACGATGTGGTCGAGCGTCGAGGCCACGGGCGGCCCTTCCTTGGCGCCATAATACTGGCGTAAGCCGCCTTGGACCCCGTAAATCACGGGTTCGATGACCTCGCCAAGATACGCCCACGAGTTGCGCAACGAGCGTGTCGAGGGAGTGACCCGTTGAGAAAAAGGCCGCGACAGCCTTGCGCACACGCTCTCGGTGGTGAGCAAGAACACCATCGCATCGCCCGGAAGCGAGGTACCATACGCCCGATATCGCCGAGACGGGCGGCTCCGCATCCAGACCTCTGCGGAAGATCGTCTCTTTGAGAAAAGAGCAAGATGGGAGAAGTTTTTTTCGTGCCCTCATGCTATGCTCGCCAAAGCGAGCAACGTTCATCATGTGGAGCGTAGCCGAGAAGAAACGCTGCATCCGCTTTGTCGCGGACACATGAACACGAGATCCAGAGGAGAGACCTGGCGTATGGCCAAAATCACTGCTCAAAACAATGGCTCAGTCAAAGACTACATTGCTTCACTCGACGAGCAAACGGTAAAAGATAGCCAAGTGCTGGTTGAAATGATGCAACGAATAAGTGGGCATGAGCCAAAGCTGTGGAATGTAGGTACTATTGGGTTTGATACCTACCATTACAAATACGACAGCGGGCGCGAAGGCGACGGTCTTGTTATTGGCTTTTATCCAAGAAAAGGGAAGATCACCGTTTACCTTATGGACGGTACGGTACGCTACTCTGAATTGCTGGCTAAGTTAGGGAAACATACTACTACTGGGTATTGTGTTTACCTCAAGCGGCTCAGCGATGTGGCGCTGCCAATCCTTGAGCAAATCGTGCATCAGTCTTATGAGTACATAAAGTCAAAGTCCCAAGACGGGCCTATAGACCGAATATTATGGCAAACTGAAAAATAGGCGTTTCTGCCTACATGTACCTCCCGCCTCTTCTTTTCTGAGTAGGTACTCTTTATTCAGATGGCCTGTCTGTTTGTCTCACCTCCTTCTCCCCACCCATCGAGGTCCACAGAGAGGGAGAGAAGCAGCAAGTGATCGGCGCGAGTCAACTCCTCAACAAGCCGAGGAACACTGCGAAAGCCTCTGGGATGCCGAACAGCTTGATGGCGATAGAGCAGGCTCCTGGAGCGCGTGCATTGCGTGCGAGCCGTTCTTGAAAACTGAGGCGATAATGCGCGCGCTCAGCACGAGAGAAGGGCAAAGGCGTATCAATGCGGTTGAGAGAGACCGTCGACTCCATCTGGACTTCGAGGCGTTGGCTGTGCAGCCGCATGCATGCTCGCCGATGCGATCGTCGGTTCCAGTCTCTCCAGAGTATGGGTTCAGACCCGATCACGAGGGGATGCAATAGGACGCTGACCTGGCGCGATTTGGCGGTGGCGCTGCCATTCCACTGGCACTGCTCGCGCAGAGGACAAGGGCGGCAACTACGGATGCTGGCCGTATAGACCACGCGCAAGCTGCCATCGGCTTCTCGACGCCGCTCATGCGCCACCAATGATTGGCTTGCTGGACAACGCAGAGTCCCATCCGGTTGGAGGGCAAAGTCTTGCCCCGAGAAGCGACCCGCTTTCCAGGGCAGAGCGACTACGGCTTTCCCGTACCCCTGAACAGGAGCCTGTGCAGAGGTCTCCTTATGTACAGGCGGGAGAGCGGGAGCAAATTCGGTGGTGCGCACCGGGTCAGGGTGCAGCTGATGCCCCAGTTCCAGACGAAGATTCCAGACCCATTGGCTGATCAGTTGCCATACCTCCTGACCCCTGGCCGTGTGACTGACCCATCGGTCGGGATCTTGCTCCTGGTCTTCGTCCGCCAGTGTTGTTTCAAAAGCGCCACGGTGTAGATACCGCGCGACGACGTCGGAAGTGGTGAACGCCTGCTGGGGCAAGCGAGTCAAGAAGAGTTCATAGACCATGCCAGCACGCGTGACCCCAACTGAACTCTTCTTTTTGCCGGCTGGATGGGTCGCGACCACCACGCGGCAAGAGGCGCCATCAGGCCCCACAGGCACATCAGGGCAGTCGTAGAGTGCGCGCACCATCCCGCTTTCCGGGTGAGCCAGGTGCTGATCGGGAGGCAGTGTCAGGCGAGTCTGGACAAGAGCGCGCTTCAAGATCTGATAGTCACGGCCACGCATCACAAACGGCAGTCCGCTCAGGTCAGCATGGACGGCTCCAGTGCCATATTGCCCGTCGAGGCGCATGAGCATGTGTTCCTCAGGATGGTGATGGGCCTGCAGATAGCTTTGAATGACTGTAACGGCCCGACGCAGTTCAACTCGGTATTCCCCGTTACCGGGGTTTCCAAACGTGCCGAGAAACTGATGCGTATGAGCCTGCAACACCGTGGTCCGGCTCCGAACGATTTCCCCTCGCTTGCGTCCGGTGTAGCCGGGAGCGCAGAGCGGGCGCAAACGTCGCTGCGGGGCGGGCCGATCCGCCGTCTTCGGCAGGGCGCGTTGGCGGGCCGCCTCACGTGTGCCATCCACGTCGAAAACGAGGTAGTGGTTCCCTTGTCGGTCGAATAGCCCGCCTGACTGCTCCTCTTTTCCTAGAGGACGAGCCAGCAGATCTGTGAGAAACAGGGTGCGCAGGGACTCAACTGCACTCTGATCCAGAGCCGCGAGAAAGCGGCTGAGCGTCGAACGGGCAGGCAAGCGATCTCGTCCGAAGAGCGCCATGAACGGGCTCTCCCAGGGTTGGAGCCGCTCGTAAAAAGCTTCCAACGTCCGTTCACCGCTGATAGCATAGCCAAAGAGGACGGCGAGAAAATCGATCACCTCGTACCGCCCGAAGCGACGACGAGCAAAGCGCACCTGCTCTGAAATCTCGGCAAGCACGCCCTGATGTTGTAAGTGGGAAACAATCGCCGTCACTTCCCCGAACCAGTTGGGGATCGAGGGAACTGGCTGTGCAGATGTCTGGATACTGACTGAAGAATACGCGATACTGGTCATTGGTCCTCCTTACCGAAAGAATGATTGTTTCTTCCTTTCGTAAGGAGGCACATTTTACGCTCGCTTGCTGCTTTTCAGCAGCTCGTTGCGCAACTCGTGGGATACGCATAGCGATAGCCTTCATGGTAGACCAGCCGCGCCTTCGAGAGGTACTCAAATGGTTCTGGCATGGACGAGATGCTCCCTTCGTTGCCCGCGATGGTTCTGGGGTGAATCAACCACACGACATCAAGCCGAGTCGTGTGCTGGTCACGACTCGACGGCGATCTGTAAGACACGGACGCCGCGCACGTCCAGCCAATAGCGTCCCCTGGTTTTTGCCACGCGGATGAGTGCGGTGTCGCAAGAGGGACAGCGGACGATGGTGCCCATGCCATGTTTGTACACCACGAGTGCGCCCACGACATTGATTTGCCCACAGCCTGCGCAGGTCGCGTCGGCAGTGGTCATCTCAAACGGGAAGATCTCTTGCAGCGCGCCAGCGGCTGCATTTCCATCCAATCGATGCTCCATTACGCGCCTCCTGTCGGTCCAAAACGCTCGGTCTTCACGCGGGCTGTTTCATAGCCCAGGGCGACCAGCTTTGCTGCCACCGACTCCACTAATTGCGTGGGGCCACAGACATAGGTGAGTGGGTGTTGCTCCGGCGGCCAGGCGACCTCGCCAAGCAGGGCTTGATCGATGCGACGACGATACCCGATCCAGTCGGGCGGCTGCACGCGTGTCAGCGTATGAGAGACCTCCAGGGTTGCATCACTCCTGCTGAGATGGTCCAGTTCCTCCCGATAAATGATCTCCTCGTAGGAACGTGAGGAATAGAGGAGCCGGGTGGGGATGGTACTTCCGGACGCCTGGCGATGGCGCAGCATCGCCATCAAGGGCACAATACCTGACCCGCCCCCGACGAGGAACAGGGGACCGCCAAATGATGGCTCCCAGACAAAGTACCCCCCGATGGGACCGCGCAGTTCCATTTGATCGCCGACGCGCAGTTCATCCACCAGATAGGGAGAAACTTCACCATCGTCTAGGCGCTCGACGGTAATAGTAAGTTGTTTTTGGTCCCCTGGCGCTGAAGCAATCGAATAGCTCCGCTCCGCCTGGTAGCCGTCCTCAGCCGTCAGGCGCACGTCCACATGCTGCCCTGGTCGGTGCCCGGTCCACTGCGGCAGCGCGATGGTCAGGCTTTTTGTTCGCGCAGTTTCCACCTGTGTTGCCACGACCTCCCCAAGTTGCCAGGTCAGTCGCCCCAGTAACGTTGTTCTTTCCATGGATCACCATCATTATGATAGCCCAGCGTCTCCCAAAAGCCAGGTTCGTCCTCTTCGACCAACCGCAGCCCGCGGACCCACTTGGCGCTCTTCCAAAAATAGCGCTGCGGCACCAGCAGCCGCGCTGGCCCACCATGCTCGGGGGCGATGGGCTGCCCGTCATAGGCGTAGACGACCCATGCCTTGCCGCCCGTCACCGCCTCCAGCGGCAGATTAGTAGTATAGCCGCCATCGCAGAAGGCGACCACATACTCTGCCACCGATTCAATCCCCGCGAGGAGGGTATCCACCGAGACGCCTTCCCAGTGCGTGTCCAGTTTCGACCACTTGGTCACGCAGTGGATGTCAGCCGTGACGGGTTCATGGGGCAGGGCGCGAAACGCCTCCCAGGTCCACCGTTTGGGCTGGTCCACTTCGCCCTCAAGCGTGAAATCCCATCGCTCTAAGGGTGTATGTGGCGTCGGCCCGGCGGAGAGGACGGGAAATCCCCGCTCCAGATACTGCCCAGGCGGAATCCGTCCGGCCAGGGTACTTTCCTGGCGCCGCCCGTGAAAGCCGCGTGAAATAAATCGATTGCTCACCTCGTTCTCCTTCCCGCTCTGCTGGAGAAGCAAAGGGCACGTGATACGCCTCAAGAGCGGTCCGATGCACATTGCTTGATCAGAGCTGCGGACGTGACCCGGAACCGCTTCCTGCTGCCAGCCGTGTTCACCCTGCTTTCCTGCCTCTTTGAGAGAGTCTTGCGCGCTGACGATTTGTTACATCCTCTCCGATCTCTTTCGCATCTCTCGCTCCACCCTCTTGTGTTCACGGTCGTCGAAGATCATAAGGCACGCTGACCTCTACCCCAACCCAGCTTCGCGGGCACGGAGGACGGCCTGGGCGCGGTCAGCCACCTGGAGCTTGCTGAAGATGTTGGAGACATGGTTGCGCACCGTTTTCAGCGTTAAGCTCAGGTGGTCTGCAATCTCCTGGTTGCTCCGGCCTTGCGCCATCAAAGCCAGCAGTTCGCTTTCTCGGTCGCTGAGTTCAGGGAAGACACGCGGGGTGGCTGGCTTGAGGGTGGAAAAGAAGCGCAGCAGGCGTTTGGCAATGGTGGGACCAAAGATCACCTCGCCCCCAGCAACCGCCCGGATCGCCAGCAGCATCTCGGCCTGATTGGCGCCCTTGAGGATGTAGCCTTTCGCCCCGGCGCGCATGGCGGCGAAGACCGACTCGTCGTCTTCGAGCATGGTCACCATCAGAATGGCAATATGCGGACTGGCTGCCAGAATCTCGCGGGTGGCGGCGATGCCATTCGTGCCGGGCATCTTGATGTCCATCAGGATGACATCGGGCTGTAAGGCCGATGCCTGACTGATCACCTCGTCTCCGCTCGTCGCCTCTCCGACCACCTCCGTATCGGGCACGGAGTCTAACAACCCGTGCATGCCATCGCGAAACAGCGGGTGATCATCAGCAATGAGAATGCGTATCATATTCATCAGGCCTCTTCTCCCGATACTGTCAGGTCTGGCTCTGGCGACGGCGCAGCAGCCAGGATGGGCAGCGAGCATGGCAGCCGAACACGGACACCGGTTCCTCCTGTGGAGAGTGACTCAATCACCCAGGTACCCCCAAGCTCTTCTGCCCGCTCGCGCATCGAGGCCAGGCCCACCCCCGTGCCTCGGATCGGCGGAAGCCCGCGCCCATTGTCGCTGATGGTGAGTTCCAGCGCCTGCTCCCGTTCACACAGCGCCAGGGAGACCACGCACCAACTCGCCTGAGCATGTCGCACCACATTGGTGAGCGCTTCCTGAGCGATGCGGAACAGCGCTACTTCGAGCGCGGCAGGCAAAGGCGGCAGATCGGTGGGCACCTCCAGACTGATGTGCAGCGCGTGGTCTCCCAGGTCGCTGTATTGTAAGATCTGCTCGTGCAGCGCTGGAAGCAGCCCCAGTTCGTCAAGAGCCGGCGGGCGCAGCGCGTTCACCAGGCGACGTACATCGGCCACCGCCTCCTGGGTGCGTGTAATCAGATCGGAGAGCAAGGTATCTGCCAGCGGGTCATGGGACAGGCGATTGCGCGCTGTCTCCAATTTCAGGGTCAGGCTGGCGAGTCGTGGCCCCAGTCCATCATGCAAATCGCGGCGGAGGCGCCTCCGCTCCTCCTCCCGCGTCAAGACCAGTCGCTCGCGCGAGCGCTGCAAATCCAGGGTCAGCCGGTGCAGATCAGCGGTGAGGCGCACCGCGTGGACCGCCACACTCACCTGGCGCGCCAGATCGTGCAGCAGTCGTTGGTCCGCAGCGTCCAACGACTCTCCAGGGGATCGGGGAGCAAGGATCAACGCTCCCACCACTTCCTGTTGGTAGATCAGTGGGATGTGCAGGCAGCGTTCGGATGCTTTCCTGTTTCCAAAGGCGGCAACGATGCTCGACTCGGCAGCAGCAGCATCCTGTTGCCAGGCAATAGCCGCATAGGGAAGCTTGAGCGCCTGGGCGAGCGTCTCCACGATGGCAGGCAGCACCTTCTCAGGAGCCAGCGTGTGCTCCAGGCGCTGGCCCAGACGCAAGAGGACCCGATAGGGGTCGTCGCGTTCCCCAAACATCAGGCGATTGACCACCCGTTGGAGCCGCTCGCGCAGGGGGTGGAAGAGGGCTGCTATGATAGCCGTCGCCAGCAGCGAAAAGAATAGGTTGCCTCCTGCCGACAGCAAGGTTCCAAGCCCCACCACGACCAGGAGATAGAGGCCGATGCTGCACGCGGTGAGCAGCCCGTACACCAGCGTACGATTGAGGAGCAGATCGACCTCCCACAACCGATAGCGCAGTATAGCAAAGCCAATGGCAAGTGGGATGAGGAGCACAATGGCAGGCAGCGTCACCTCGCTGAACACGATATAGAGCGTGTGCCAAGGCCCAGGCTGGCGAAACGTTGGAAAGACAAGCGTGGGCAGGACATTGGCAACATCGATGGGGATCGCCACCAGCAGCGCGAACAGCACCCACTTGGTCTGCTGGCGCTGCACAGCACTGGACACCCGGCGGTAGCGATAGACTTGGGCAAAGAGTAACACCACCTCGGCGACGATGATGGGCACAGCCAGGAGCAAGGACGGCCACTGCCCCAGCGTGAAAGACGAGTTCGCCGGAAGAATCAACGGCACTTGACTGACCAGATAGCCCAGGACCAGCCAGCGCGTCCAGCGAGGAACGAAGCGGCCATCGGGGAACAGCACCAGGGAGAGGCCAATCGAACTCCAGGCGACCACTTCCAGACCGGTAATCAGCACCCCTCCAGGCGAAGTTGGGCCAAACACAATCACCAGCAGATAGGTGACCGGAGAAAAGCTCGTGCCCATCAAAATCAACGCCAGGGAGGCAAACAAGGCGACCCGATCGTCCGACCGCTGCCAGAAGATCACGAGACCCACCGCGACCCAGACCAGCGCCAGCACATTCAACAAGGCCGTATTGAAGGCGAAATAGTCATCGACCAGCGGCGTGTAGCGGAAAATGAGGGCCACATAGCCATTGATGGCCGAAGTCGCGCGGAGCAGATGTCCTGGAACAGGGGTACCATGCAGGACGAGATAATAGACCAGGACCGCGGTGATGAACACCCCGACTGAGAGCACCACCAGCGTCACCCACGCCACCCTGGCGATGAGGAGCCAGCTTCCGCGCAGACGGGTATCAACGGTCTGAAGGGACGCGCCTGGCGATAGTGTCGATCCTTCTATGGAGTGGTGATGACGCATCTCACTCACCTGCCTGCTGGGCCAGCTAGAGGAGCGCTGCCTGCTCTGCTCGCGGTCGAAGCGCGACAATCGGCAGCGTTTCCTGCACGATACGCTCCAGTTCCTCTGCTGATGCCTTCGCTAGGTTTGCGCCCGTCAGCACCCGGCTTAATTCGCGTATAGCCAGGGGATGGCTCTGGCGATAATCCAGCAGCATGTGCACGCCCTCTGCCGCGGACACGGTTTCCGCGTATACGCTCAGGTGGCGTCGCCCGACCTGAATGGTGATCGGCGGGGTTGCCAGCAGGTTCTGATACCAATCGGCACGCCTTCCCCAGCCTGAGGCGATAAAGTAGGTATCGCTGGCGCGATCATGCCCAATGACTTCAACGACCGTCTTGCGCACCTGTCTCGACGTGCGCCCGATATGCTCCAGCAGGACAAACCGCTGCCCAAGGAGCCACCCCAGCCTGAGGCGGTACAAAACAATGGGCAGGCGCAGTACCAGACGTAGCACACCCGACGGCGGTGCCGAAACGAGGGTTTTTGGCGATGACATTAGGCAATCTCTCCTTGGCAATCGGAGCAGCAGCCTCCGGTGCGACTGTAGGTAGTATAGCATGGCCTGCTCTGGTGCAGAGCCTGGAAGTGGTCACGTCTTCGGTTCGTCAGCCGGGCGGAAACGCACCCCGCGAAAGAACGCTTCTATGCGCGCCCGTAAGAGCCGTTCTGGGGCATCCGGATCGATTCCCAGGAGTGCTCCAGCGAAACGCACTTCGCGCGGATGCTGGCGAAACAGGGTGAGCATCACCTGCGTAGTTTCTTCGGGCGAGAGGAACTCCTGGACGGGTCGATAATGCACCCGGCCAATGCGTACTTCCAACGCAGGCTCGTGCTGGATGTTGCGATACCAATCGGTTTTGCCTTCCCAGCCAGATACCACCAGCACTTCCCGCGTCCGAGGGTCGTAGCGCAAGACTTCCAGCACCGTCTGACGAACCAGACCGCTCGTGCGGCCCCGATGGGTCAGTTGCATTACCCGCTGCCCGAAGAGCCAGCCAAGGCCCAGCCGATAGAACCAGCGAGGCGCATTGGCGAGCCACCGATAAAGGCCATAGGGGCGACGCTCTGCCAGAGCCATACACAGGGTTTCACTCCACTTTGCACGGTTGACCATCTGAACTGAGACTCGGTATGACTGTCTTTCAGCTCTCCCTGGCGAATCTGGTGATGTGGACGAGGGATCGCTCCTTCCCAGCCACCTCTACGGTAATCGACCTGGCACTGGCTAGCCCTCGGCTTCCACCCGCCTGGACAGGTTGTCTGGGAAACTGAAACAGCTGGGGTGGCACTGCGGTCGTTCAACGAACGACCGCTCTCTGTGCGTCCTTTGGCATGCTGTGGCAGGTGAACATCCAAGCGCCCCACCTGTCGGAAGGAAGGCCTCTCCTGTCCGGCTCGTGTACACCTCAACACGCCAGGCACAGGGACATCAGTGGTATCCGGGGGAGGGTGCCGGAAACGCGCCTGATCTCCTACCGGTGTTCGGAAGAGGGCTGCCCCTGGTGCATCAACCCCTGCTGCCACGCCAGCACCGCTGCCTGCGTCCGATCCAGCAAGTGCAGTTTGCTCAGGATATTGCTGACATGTTTCTTGACCGTCTTCTCACTGATCGTGCAGGCTTCGGCGATCGCCGCATTGGTCAGCCCCTGGGCAATGAGCCGGAGCACCTCCCGTTCGCGCTCGCTCAACTGCGTCAAGAGCGAAGATGGTTCGGCGTTGGTGCTGCGCATTTCCTGAATGACGCGCGCGGCCACCTGGGGATGCAGGACCGACTCCCCTCTGGCTGCCTGGCGTACCACCTCCACCAGCACCTCGGGATGCACATCCTTGAGGACATACGAAAGCGCTCCAGCGCGTAAGGCGGGAAAGATGAAGGCATCCTCGTGATAGGAGGTCAGCGCAATGATCTGTGTCTGCGGGCTGACCTGCTTGATCTGCCGAATCGCCTCCACCCCGCTCATACCTGGCAGCACCAGGTCCATCAACACGACATCCGGGATCAGCTCGGCTGCCAGGCGCACGGCGGCCTCTCCTGAATCCGCCTCTTGTAGGACCAGCAGATCAGGCTCCATCTCAAAGAAGGTGCGCACGCCGTGCCGTACAATGGCGTGATCATCGACAATCAGGATCGTAATGGGCTCCATCGCGCCTTTCCTCCGTTTCTTCCTCCAGCCTGAACGCTGGACAGCATGCCGTGACACGTGTTCCCTGGCCCGGAGCGCTGGCTATGAGCAGCGTTCCGCCCACCGCCCGTATGCGCTCCTGCATGGAACACAAGCCAACGCCTTTTCCTTGCGCGGTGGCGGGGTCAAATCCCCGCCCGTTGTCCTCTACTATGAGCGAACAGCGGCCCTGCTCGCTCGTCAAGGTCAGCTTCACCTGGATGGCCCGGCTGTGGCGGGCCACATTCGCCAGCGCTTCCTGCGCAATGCGAAACAGCGCTTCTTCCACGCTCAACGAAGGGGCGAGGGTGCCCTCGACCTTGACCTGTGAGGCAATGCCGCTCTGTTGTGACCACTGTGCGGCTAGGTTGCTCACGGCTGCGACCAGCCCGTGCTCGGCCAGTGCGGCTGGCCGCAAGGCGTGCACCAGCGCGGTCAGTTCCTGTTGGACGTGCTGGACAGCGGTATCGGTCTCCTCCAGGCAGGTCTGCGCGCGGCTCAGATCGAGGCGCAGCAGTCGTTTGGCTGAATTCACGAGCATGGAGATCGCAAAGACCTGCTGCTTGACACTATCATGCAGATCGCGCGCCAGGCGTTGGCGCTCCTCCAATGTGGCGAGTTGCTGCTGCGAAGACAAGAGGGCCTGGAACTGCTCGGCCAGAAGATTGAGGCGGCGCGTCAATTGCCCCAGCTCATCACCAGACGCATCCGCAGCCCTCAGCGTGAAGTTCCCTTGCCCCCACTGCTCGACGGCGCAGGAGAGCCGGTTGAAGCGGTGGGAAAAGCTACGCGCGGTCAAGAACCCAAACAGCGTGCCAATCAGCGCTGCCAGAATCGCCACCGGCAAGGTGAATACCAGGGCACCCAGCAGGGCTTTGAGCAGCATGATGGGCTGACTCAGATCCGTGGTCTCTGCCACCAGAGCGCCCTCGATCCGACCAGCTGGCCCAAAGAGCGGATAGGCCACCAGGACGGTGTCATGTGGGAGCGGGGCCACCAACTGACGCGCATCCGTCTGGCCGAAGAGCGCCGCGTGTAGCACAGCGGTTGCTGATGGGGGCAGGTGCAGCTCCAACGGTGTGCCTGCAGCGGCCACATCCGACCCACGCGAGGCTAGCACCACTCCTTGCTGATCTACTACTGCGGTAAAACCATCCATCGTAACCGTGTAGGTCACCTGTGGCGCCTGTGAGAGGGCCACTGGGGTCGTCAGAGCGCCCGCTTGTTGGAGCCAGCGTGCAATGCCCGCGCGGTCGGGCGGTGCAGCAGACAGATACGGCACCAGTTCAGCGGCATGGACCTGGAGATCCTCCACGGCCAGGTGTGAGAAATTGGCTGCCGCCAGCTCGCCGCCGACCACGCTGACAGCAAGCAGCAGGAGGCCCAGGGTCGCCAGCGTGATCCAGGTGTAGGAGCAGGTGAGTTTCCACTGGAGGCGACGAAAGGGACGAACGAACGATGGCACGGCATAGCTCCTTCCCACGCTTGCAGGCAGCACAACAGATCCCAACAGGCCCCACCGCACCAGTATAGCACTCGTGAGCAGCAGGCGTGCTACTATCCTGCCAGGCACTGCTCAGCCCATCGCCATCGCTAGCCCATCACTAAGGGTATTGAGCAGCGCGTGCACCAGCAGCCCCGGCAAGACACTCTCCGACCGGTAGCGGAGCCAGCCATTCAGCCACCCTCCCAGGAGCGGCAACAGGAGCAGAGGCCACAGAGACGCCTCAACGAGCAAGATGGCGAGATGCGGAAGCAGAAAGATGAGCGTTTGCAGCGTATTGCCGACCAGGAACCCATAGCGCCGCATGAGCCAGCCGCCGAGCCATCCCCGGAAAAAGATTTCTTCGCCCAGGGCGGTGAAGAAGAATTCGTTCAGGAAGGCACCCCCAAGGGAGACCAGACTGAGGCCCAGGTGGGCGTAGGGGGACACCGTGATGCCTGGTGGAGGATGGCGGTCGAGATCGGGCACCACCAGGAGGGTGATCAGCACCGCGAGCAGCGCGGTCAGGAGGAAAATCAGCAGCGCCCACAGATAATGAATGGGGGCACCCAGCCGCCACCCCAGCAGCGAGCAGATTTTCCCCCAGGGCTGACGCCTGGTGCGGAGGACGATCAGGCTGATCAGGGAGGGGAGGAGAAACAGGATTGGCGTGATATTGATGTTCATCAAGCATTCTCCTTGGGGAGCAGAGGTGAAAATACAGCCCGGCGCGGCGCGCCAGCCGACCGGTTCTTATGCCGATCTGCTGTTTGCCTCAAGCATAAAGCGGCACAGCCGGTTTGTCAGGCGTCGAGAGAGGTATCTGGAGGGCGTCCCAAGAAGTACGAACGAGGTGGTCCTCAGGAGGAGTCTGCACTGTATTGGAGTGAGAGACGCGTCTTCGACGGCGCCCGCACGTGGTGCAGGCCGCCTCGATGTGTCCAACAAGAGCGGATAAGCCCTCAGGCAGACCAACCGCTCGGTCCTGGCTACGCCTCTGGACCACCCAGCAATACGCCTCCAGACGCCTGACAAACCGGCTTGGGCAATTTATGCTGGAACCAGGTGAAAAGTGCTTGAGAAGGACGAGCAGCGGATGAGCCGCCGCTCGTCATGGCCTTTCTCTCGCGGGTGCGCCAGTTGGCGCACAGTCTGGAAACAGCGCGCCGCTGGGTGTGCGGTCCAGCGCTGCTCCAGGCTGACTCGGTATCGGGCAGAGGCACTCGCCTTTCGCCGCCCACCGCCTTCAATCAACACAAGGAGCATTTCATGACAACAACTGCCCTGACCGGCTACCGAAAGTCGCCAGAGGCCAGCGGGCGCCAGCATCCCCTCGTTCGCGTTCTGGCCTGGGAACTGCGGCGTTTCCGCGCCAGCCGCCTCTTCTGGGTGCAGGCCCTCGGCTTCTTCTGTCTCGTCCTCTTCGTGGCGTGGGCCCAACAGACCCCAGACCAATACTACTTTGGCCCGAACCTGAATGGTTTCGTGGCTGGAACCAGCGCCTGGGGACTGATTCAGACCTTGCCACCAGCTTCGTTGTTGCTGTTGGGGTTGCTTGTGCCCTTTGTCACAGCGGATGGCGTGACGCGGGATCTGCAACGCCGCACCCACGAACTACTCATGACCACTGCGCTGCCAACCTGGGCCTATGTCTGGGGCCGCTACCTGATGGGCCTCCTGATGAGCCTGGGGCTGGACGTCTTGCTGCTCTTCGCCTACCTGGGTATGGGCCTCCTGCTCCATCTGACGGTTCCCGACTATCCGACGCCAGAGATCGGCAATCTGCTGCTCATTTGGGTCGGGATGGTGGTGTCGGCGACGGTCCTGCTCAGCAGCGTCAGCTTCGCTCTGGGCACCGTCTTCCCGCGCCAGTCCCTGCTAGTCAAGTTCGTGATCATGCTGGTGTGGTTCGTCGGAGCGGTGATTCTGCCCGCCGGGTTCGGCAACAAAACAACACCTCCCGCCTGGTACAGCGCGTGGGATCCGACCAGCGCGGCCACTGCACAAAGGCTGCTCCTCCCGTATCGCCCTGACTTCGCCCAGGACCATGTCGTCACCGTTACCAGTGATGCACAAGTGCAGCACACGCTGCTCACGCTGGAGAACCGGTTGCCCGACCTGGGGGCCTGGTTCACGCCGCACCTGATGGAGGCCGGGCTGAGCCTCCTGCTGGTGGTGCTGGCGGCCTTCATGTTCCAACGGTTTCGCAACGCCTTCACGGGATAAGAGCCTGCGGGCGAGAAAGGAGCACAGCCATGGAATTGACCATTGAGAACCTGGGCAAGCGCTATGGGCGCGACTTTGCGCTGCGGCAGCTCTCGCTGCGCTGCGAACCGGGCATGCTGGGGTTGGTCGGCCCCAATGGCGCGGGCAAAACGACCCTGATGCGCATGCTCGCCACCCTGCTGGACCCAACCGAGGGCACCATCCGCTGGAACGGACAAGACATTTGCGCCCACGGCGAGACACTGCGCCAGGTGCTGGGCTATCTGCCCCAGGAGTTTGGCGTCTACCGCGAGTTCAGTGGGCGGCAGTTTCTGCGCTACCTGGCAGCCATGAAAGGGCTGCCCAAAGCCATCGGGCATCGACGCGTCGAGGAAGTGCTGGAGATCGTGCAGATGGCGCAGATGGCCGATCACAAACTGCCCATCTATTCCGGCGGCATGAAGCAGCGCATTGGCATCGCGCAGGCGCTCCTCAACAACCCGGAACTCTTGATTGTGGATGAGCCAACGGCAGGACTCGACCCCGCCGAGCGCGTGCGGTTTCGGAACGTGCTCGCCAGCCTGACCAGCAATCGGATCATCCTCCTGAGCACGCATATCATCAGCGATGTGGAGGCCGTTGCCAGCCGCCTGGTGATCTTGCAGGAGGGACAGATGCTGGCTGATACGACGCCGGAGGCGCTGCTGGCAAGCGCTTCTGGGAAGGTCTGGAGCGTGACCACCGATCAGGCCACGGCACAGCGATTACAAGCCGCCTATCCCGTGAGCACCATGGTCAATCAGGTGGGCGGTGTGATGCTGCGGCTCATCAGTGCGACGCGCCCGCTTGAGGCAGCCGTCGTCATTGATCCCAGCCTGGAAGATGCCTATCTCCTGGCAACGGGGCAACACGCCGTGCTGGTCTGACAGGCGTTCTGCCGTTTTGAGGGGAAATGAGACGCACAGAGATGCCGCGCGTGACAAGACGCTTGCGGCCATCAGCGCGTCGAGACGGGATGTGTTGTCACGAGAAAGGTAGGTATTCCAATGCATCTGGGATGGAGTTTCTTTCTGCTCTTTGCGGGTCTCATTGGCGTGCTCGCGCTCTTGGGAACGATCTTCTGGCTGTGGATGATCGTTGATTGCGCGCTGAACGAGCCGCCGGAAGGCAACAAGGCCATGTGGCTCGTGATTATTGTCCTCCTGAGCCTGATCGGCGCGGCCATATACTACTTCGTGCGCAGGCCAGAGCGCATGCATATCGTGGGGCGCTAATCGTCAGAACGCGTCCCTGGCGCTCTTCAGCCGTTGCTCCTCGCGCTCGTGTTTCCCGTCTTTCACGCTTCACCATGCATGATCTGTCTACTGGAAGGAGATCTCCATGCAAGAAACCGCTCACCACGTGGCCAAAATCCAGGTGGGGCGCGCCATGCTCGAGGGACACGGGTGGCGTGAAGCCGTGCAGGCGGCAGGGGTCCAGATGAGCCGGGCAACCGCGTATCGGTTGCGGCAGCGGATGCTCTCACGCGGGGAGGATGGCATCGGCGAACGTCGGCAGGGCCAGCCGACCAAAGTGTGCGGAGCGATACGTGCCTGGCTGGAGGCGTATTACCAGCAGCATCCCCACGCGACAGGGAAAACGGTCCAGGCCCTGCTGGAGGAACAGTCCGGCGTGCGGGTCAGCGTGACGCATCTCAATCGGCTGCGAGCGGCGCTCCTGGGAGCAACCCGCGCGGGGGAAAAATCAGCCAGGGACCTGGCAGGATGGGGCGGGTGGTCTCCTGTTGCTGGCAGCAACTCAGGAGACCGCTTTGCTCTCGACGCTGGAAGCGGCCCTGCCGACGAAAGCAGGGGCCGACACGCCTCCGCGGCTCGTGCAGACCACCCCCAGGACGCGGCGGCAGTCGCTGCTGACGTTGCTCTTTCTTGGGGTCGTTGGCCTGCGCCGCCCATGGGACCTGCGAGGGTATGTTCAGGAGGGGTTGGCGCTCCTCACCACGCGACGCCGGGCCTATGGCTATCGCACCGTGGAGCGCTTTCTCTCGCAGGTGGCACAGGCGGGCGGCGCTGAGGCGTTCACCGATGCGTTGGCACGCTGGACCGCGCGGCTGTGGAAACCAGCCACCGAGGGAAATCAGCCAATCTCGCCGCCTTACTACGTGGATGGACACCGAAAGCCCGTCTTCAGCGATTTCCTGCTTCCACGAGGTATGATCGGGCGCACCGGCAAAATCCTGGGCTGTCGTACGCTGCTGCTCTTACATGACGAGCAGGGGCATCCGCTCCTGGCAACGACGCATCGCGTCGATCTGCAC
>DATGID010000106.1:0-68808 GCA_035307385.1 Ktedonobacterales bacterium
ACCCGCAGCTTCGGTACTATGCTTGAGCCCCGATACGTTGTCAGCGCAGCGTTACTCGACCAGTGAGCTATTACGCACTCTTTAAATGGTGGCTGCTTCTAAGCCAACATCCTGGTTGTCTACGCGACACCACAACCTTTACCACTTAGCATAGATTTAGGGACCTTAGCTGGCGATCTGGGTTGTTTCCCTCTCGGCAATGAAGGTTAGCCCCCACTGCCTCACTCGTGGAGCAAAATCACAACGGCATTTGCGGTTTGGTTGGGTTTGGTAACCAGCACTTGGCCCCTAGCCCATTCAGAGCCCTACCTCCGTTGGACGACCCCCACGGCTGCACCTAAATGCATTTCGGGGAGAACCAGCTATCTCTGGGTTCGATTGGAATTTCTCCCCTACCCACAGCTCATCCCCCAGTTTTGCAACACTGGTGGGTTCGGGCCTCGACGAGGTCTTACCCTCGCTTCACCCTGGCCATGGGTAGCTCACCCAGTTTCGGGTCTAATCTGTGCAACTCATCGCCCTATTAAAACTCGCTTTCGCTGCGGCTCCAGTACTTTACCGTACCTTAACCTGGCTGCACAGATTAACTCGCCGGATCATTCTTCAATAGGCACGCCATTAGCCGCAGATACTTCCGAGGAAGCATCTAACATGCCTCTGACTGCTTGCGGGTACATGGTTTCAGGGTCTCTTTCATCGCCCTCCTGGGCTGCTTTTCACCTTTCCCTCACGGTACTTGTTCACTATCGGTCGCCAAGAGTATTGAGCCTTGGAGGGTGGTCCCCCCTGCTTCCCACAAGATTTCTCGTGTCCCGTGGTACTCAGGCTTCCAGCGGGAGTCCGCGTGTTTTCGTCTACCGGGCTATCACCGTCTGCGGCGGACCTTTCCAGAAGTCCTTCGACTAACACTTGGATTTCTTACTCCCATATGCTGGGCCTACAACCCCGAACAGGCCGAAGCCCGTTCGGTTTGGGCTCTTCCCCGTTCGCTCGCCACTACTTAGGGAATCTCGGTTGATTTCTTTTCCTCGGGGTACTTAGATGTTTCAGTTCCCCCGGTGCCCCCCGTCTCACCTATGGATTCAGTGAGCGGTACTCAGATATTGTCTGAGTGGGTTGCCCCATTCGGATTCGAACGGATCAAAGCTCGCATGCAGCTCCCCGTTCACGTTTCGCCGGTCTCCGCGTCCTTCATCGGCTCTTGGCGCCAAGGCATCCACCATGCACCCTGCGTAGCTTAGCTGCCCTCCGTCAGGTCAGCAAAATTGAACCAATTACGCAGTTAGCAAATTATCATACCCGCATCACGTGTTTCTCACACTCTGTGATGCTGATGACCCGTGCGTCACAATTTGCGCTTATGCAGTTGTTCAGGTGCTTCCCCGCGCTTCCTCCCAGCTTTTCGCCAGGCGGCGGGCGTCGCATGCTCCCCGGATGTGACTCCGGTGCCCTCGTTTGTGCGGTTCTGGAAAAACCACCCTCTCGAAGGGCGCCCTGTTATTATCACATACTTTTGGGGGCTTGTCAAGGGTTTTGGGACCAGTTTGGAAAAATCTCTTGAAGTTCGCTCGAACTCCTCCAGCTTCCCATCCATTCCCTCTTCCCCTGCGTTTGTACTCAGGATTTGCATCTTTCGTACCGACGCAAGAGAGAATATATCATACCCATCAACAGCCTGTCAAGGGTTTCTGCGCGAATTTAAAAAATTGCCTTTCCGCTCATAAAAAGAGCCTGGCAAAAGGCGATCAACTGGAGCCTGCGCAGGCCGCTGCCCCGGCCAGCAGCGGCGAGAAGACTGGTAGGAAAATAGTACCGGGTCGCTTCGGATAAAACCCGGTGGCAACAGCAATGAACCGCGCCTGTGATACTACTCCTCGCCTGATGTCGCCTCTTGCGCGCTGTGTTACTCTAATATCGTTAACTCGTCTTGCACAACGAAGACGGTTGGCAACAGGTTGCTGTTGTCGGTGAGTAGCTCTCATTGGTTGGCGTCCCCAACTGATGACAGTGTTCAGGAAACAGGTTGGGCTTCTCTATGCGATATTTTTTCTGGGCAGCTTTTGCCGTATTTCTGGCGGCCTCCATTCCCCACGTGGCCTATTTCTTTAATTCATTTGAACCAGATAGCTCGTGGTCCTGGGCTGTCAGCTACTCCATCGCCATCAGCATCGACGTTACCATCTATCTGCTGAGCTGGACAGCCTTTCAGCGCTATCGCCGCTATCGCAGTTGGCGTGCTGTCTGGCAGCACTGGCTGTTGATTCTGCTGTGTACACTCTTCTCCTGGGCGATGAACTGGGCCTATTCCAAGCAGTTCCACAGCCCCACGGCGCTCAGCGTCGCCGAGCAATATGCCCCCTGGCTCAGCAACATTTTCCCGTTCCTGGCCTCATCCTTCCCGCTGCTGGGCATCGTCTACACCATGATGGCCGAAACCATCACCGACGCCGACCAGCAAGAGCATATGGAAAAGCTCCAGCGCCAGCTTGCCACCGTCGCCGAAGTCAACCGCAGCCGCCTGACCATCGGCCCGGCTGGCAGCACCGGCCCGCTGCCCTCCGTGGCGGCTCCCGTTCGCCCGGCAATTGCCAGCCCCAGCAGCCGCTCTTCCTCCACTGCCGACGCTGCTGATCTCCTGGCCGGATTCGATGTCGAAGATGATCTGGTCAGTAACGGCCACAGCAACACCGGCCCCATCAGTGGCCCGGTGCTGGCAATCGGCAGCGCCGTCGTCTCCTCTTCGGGCGACAGCGGCCCCATCCGCGCCGACGTGGACGGCGCTGATAAGCTGCAACTGACCATTGAAGCGCTGACCGCCAATCCCAACATCACTGATGATGTGCTGGCCGAATACCTCTCGCTCAAAAAGCCCGCCAGCGCGCGCTACTGGCGGCTCAAGGCCATGGAAGTGCTCACCAGCACCTCCGCCGGAGCCACCAGCCAGACCGCCGCCATGAATGGTCGACGCTACGACAGCGGCAGCGTGCGCTCCAGCCGCTCGCGCCGCAACCAGTAGCGTCAGCAGCTAACGCGCAGAGAGAGCAGAGGAGGGCCGCCGTAAGCTTACGGCGGCCCTCCTCTGCTCTCTCTGCCTTACTCAGCCTGACGGCCAGCGGTTTCCTCTGAATCTGCCAGGGGAGGCCCATTTTCGGCATCCATCCACGCGCGCAGGCGTTCGTATCCTGCTGGCCCGGCCTGCTGCTCCCACCAACCCGGCTGGCCCGCTTGCATTGCCGCCCCCATCTCCACCAGCCAGCGCCCATACGCGGTTGCGTGGCGGAACAAGAGCCAGGCAACGCGCGGGTTCACCTGCCACCAGCGATGCGCAGCCGCCTGCCGCCCGTACCAGGGATGGGCTTCGTACACGCCATAGGTGAGCAGGCGAAACCGCAGCAGACGCCAGCGCCAGGCGCGCGCAATATTGAGCGCCAAGAGGTGCAGGATAGCCCATTGCATTCTGATTGTTCGCAGCATCTCGCTCAGGCTTTCCAGGTTACTGATGACGGCGCGCAGGACACGCCATCTCCGGCCAGTATAGCACAAGACAGCAGCGGCTCTCTCGCGATATGGTGAGAGCCGCTGCTGTCTGCAAGCACATGGGCCGTGCGAACACATTCTGCCGCGCGGCGCGAGGAATGCTTACGCCACTACCTTTACGGTCGTGCCATTGGGCGCCCAGTAATAGAGCCAGATGATCGCCTTCAGCGGCGCGGTAATGCAGCCGTGGGTGCCATACATCCAGCCACCACAGGAGTCATGATGCCAGCCAGTCGTGCCAGGGCCATAGCTGCAACGCCAGTACGAGTCGTGGATAAAGTAGCCACCCGAATGCCAGCCCATTGCATAGTTGATAAAAGTCGGTGGATACCAGTAGGGGCTGCCTGGAGGCCAGGGAGAATAAAACGTCGTTGGGTGCAGGTGGTTGAAGATATGCCATGTTCCCAGCGGCGTGACCAGCCCAGGTCGGGCCGTCGTCACTGGCGTGTTATAGAGTTCCTTCCCATCCTGATAGGCCCACAGCCATTCCTTAGAAATCGAAACCAGAATCAGCTTGCCTTTGCTGCTGGTCGGTGGTGGATTGCCACCGCCACCGCTGGAGGGACCTTGCACCAGCGCCGAATAGATATAGCGGGGGCTGGCGCTCGTGGGGGTAATACGATCCCACAGATTGCCTGCCCAAACGGTATCGCCCTTCACCTGGGCATAGACCGTGACGGAAGTGCCCGGGCTATCAACGGTATAGATATGCGCATGAAGAGTTGGGCCGCTGCGAACGTTCGCAGAGTCTGTCACCGTCCCATGGAACGGGAAAGAGGTCAGCGGCTGAGCCTGGGTTTGCGGCTGGGTCTGGCTTTGAGGAGAGGCCGCAGCCACTGGCGTGATTGTCGCAAACAACGCCAGAGAGAGCGCGGCTAACCCCGTCACCAGCCACTGCTTAAGCTTGCGCTCCATAGAAATTCCCCCATCACATTTTTTACATACATTAGGAATGAGACATACAGGCGTGAAACAGACAGCCCTCTTTGCCTGGAAGAGCGCTGCGCGGTCCCGGCTAGACCAGCATCACCTCCTTGGCGGGCGCGACAACCTCGGGGCATGAACGCGCCTGGCCGGTGTTTTCGGTGAGGAAGGAAGCATGTGACTTCTCAGAGCCATGACAAGCCACCTGATTGAGTCAAGTATAGCAGAGTTTATATCAACCGTCCAGCCCCATGGGCTGGTTGAGACACGTCTCGCGCAGTTATGTCTTCTTGTTAACAGCGAGAGAAACCCGCCCCACGCTCGGTTTGCCAGGAGCCAGCAGGCGAGCCAATGGCCCGTGCAGCGCAAAAGAGGATGCCGCCGAAAGTACTATCGAAAGTACTATTCCGGCGGCATCCTCGCGTTTTTGCAGCCCGATTGCGGTTAAAGGAAGAGATTGGGCAGGAAGATATGGGCGACGGTTGGGATCGACGGCCCCAGAATCACGACAAACATCGGCGGGAAGATCAAGAAGGCCATAGGAAAAAGCATCTTGATCGGCGCCTGATGCGCCAGCACCTCAGCGCGCTGGCGGCGGCGGACGCGCATCTCGTTTGATTGCACGTGCAAGACGCTGGTGATACTTGCGCCAAGCTGCTCCGCCTGAATGATGGCGGTGACAAAAATGCCCAATTCTTGAATGCCGGAGCGCTCGGCCAGCGCCCGCAAAGCTTCGCGCCGGGGCACGCCGATGCGCATTTCTGCAATCACCCGTCCGAACTCATAGGCAAGATCGTTTTGCGTCTTTTCCACCAGACGCCCCAGCGCCGCGTCAAAGCCCAGGCCAGCCTCGACGCTGATGGAGAGCAAGTCAATGGCATCGGGCAGCGCGCGCAAGAGATTGTGGCGACGCTGGCGCACTTTCCCGCCCAGCCAGAAGTCGGGCAACAGAAAGCCGATCGTTCCCAGGATGATGACCAGCACCACCCCAAAGAGGATGCCAGTGTTCCCAAAAAAGCCGATCACGACTCCCAGCGCCGCCAGCACCGCAGCAACCAGCCCCTTGATGCCCATAAAATCGGCAACCGTCAGGTTATTTGGATTGCCGCCATGCAGCAGGCGCTTCTGGGTATTCTCCATCACGTTGGCGGGCGTATTCCGCGCAACCAGCCGCGAAAGCTGCTGCAAGAGGGGCCGAAAGAAGCGCTCGGAAATCGGCTGCTCAAACTCCAATTCTTCCAGCGAGCGCGGGCGCGGGGCAAACTCGCGTAAACGCTGCTCCATGGGCCTGGGTTTGCTGTTTCCCACCACCCCGAACACCACCAGCAGCACCCCAAAGAAGGCGAGAAACATCGCCAGAATAGGCAACAGGGGATTCAGCATGCTCTGGCTCCCTCGTCTTATTGAGGCTTAGACCTCAATATTCACAATCCTCATAATGATAAAGAATCCGGCCAGAATCATCGAGATGCTGGTTCCAACCAGACAGAGGCCGCACCAATGCGTCTCTGTAAAGAGCCGCGTCATATAATTTGGGTTGATGGCAAAGAGCACCAGCGCCAGCGCAATTGGCATCGCCGCGATGATATAGCCAGAATATTGCTGCTGAGAGGTCAGCACCCGAATCTCGCCCTTCAGCTTCACGCGCTCGCGGATAGTTGTCGAGATCGTATCCAAAATCTCCGCCAGATTGCCGCCAACCTCGCGCTGCACATTGATGGCCGTGACCATCAACTCCAGATCATCGGATTGAATGCGGCGCACCAGATTCGCCAGCGCCTCTTCCGGCGCAAGGCCCAGCCCGACTTCGCGCACCACGCGCTCGAACTCCGTTGACATCGGCGCTCGCGACTCCCGCGAGACGAGTTCCATTGCCTGAAGCAAGCTATAGCCAGAGCGCAACGAGTTTGCCAGCAGGGTGATCGTATCGGCAAGTTGTGCATTGAAATCGCGCAGGCGGTTCGAGCGCCGCTGACTGACGATCAGCCGGGGCACAGCAATTGCCGCGCACACCAGCGCCAGACCGATCACCACGTTTCTGGTCACCATGCCCAAAAGAATGCTCAGGCAGACCAGTACGGCCACTGCCACCAGATATTCGCCAACCGTAATCTTCAAATCGGCGCGAGCAAGATCACGCGCCAACCGCTGCGCAAACGTCTGGCGGCTCACCGCGCGGTCCACCATCCCGGCTATTTGCAGCCCGCTGCCCCCATTTTGCTTGGGCAAAACGGTCGGGGCATTGCGCGCGCCAAAGGCCGCCAACCGATTGCTGATCGAAGACTCGCGGCGAACAGCCATCCGGCGCAGCCCGGCGAAAATCATCAGAATGCTCACCACCGTCAGCCCGACCAGTCCAGGGACGATCAATTGCTGCATGGCATCATACTCCTTCGCGAACGGGCCACAGCGCCCTCACCACATATTGCCGTAGCCAAAGATGGAGGGCGGCAGGTGAATGCCAGCAACCTCGAATGTTTCCATAAAGCGCGGGCGAATCCCCGTAGGGCGCAGGCGTCCCTGGATGCGGCCATTTTCCACACCGGTCTGCTCGAACACGAAAATATCCTGCATCACCACCACATCGCCTTCCATGCCCTGCACTTCCGCAATATTGACGACCTTACGGCTGCCGTCTTTCATACGCGATTCATGCACAATTAGCTGCACCGCCTTGGAGATTTGCTCGCGAATCGCCCGGTGGGGCAGGTCCATTCCGGCCATCAGCACCATCGTCTCCAGACGGGCCAGCGTATCACGCGGGCTGTTACTATGCAGCGTCGTCAGCGAGCCATCGTGGCCGGTGTTCATCGCCTGGAGCATATCCAGCGCCTCGCCGCCGCGCACCTCACCGACGATAATGCGATCTGGCCGCATGCGCAGAGCGTTGCCCACCAGTTCACGAATCGTGATACGCCCCTTGCCTTCGATGTTGGCCGGGCGGCTTTCCAGGGTCACCACATGTTCCTGGCGAAGCTGCAATTCGGCGGCGTCCTCAATCGTCACGATGCGTTCGTCGTTGGGGATGAAGCTGGAAAGCACATTCAAAAACGTCGTTTTGCCCGAGCCGGTGCCGCCGGAAACCACCATATTCAGCCGCACCTGCACGCAGGCGCGCAGAAACTCCACCATATCCTGCGTCAGCGACCCAAAGCGCACCAGGTCATTTTCAGTAAAGGGCGTTTTCGAGAACTTTCGGATGGTCAGCACCGGCCCGATCAACGAGAGCGGCGGAATAATCGCGTTCACGCGCGAGCCATCCGAAAGGCGCGCATCGACCATGGGCGAGCTTTCATCACAGCGCCGCCCCAGCGGGGAAATGATGCGATCAATCACGCGCATCACGTGGTCGTCGTCTTTGAAATGAATATCGGTTCTATAGAGCCTGCCGCCTTGCTCGACATAGACCTGCTTCGGCCCATTGACCATAATTTCTGTCACGGATTCATCATTGAGCAGCGGCTCGATTGGCCCCAGGCCCAGAATCTCGGCGGCAATCGCCTCGAACAGACGCATCCGATCAACGCGCGTCAGCACAATGCCCTGTTGGTCGAGGATCAGGGTAAACAGTTCTTCAATGGTGCGGCGCACCTGGGCCGTCTGGCTGAGATCGATCTTCGGGTCCAGTTCGGCAATCAACATATTCTGGACCTTGGTCTTCAGATCGTAAAAGCTGTTCTCGCGCGAAACGGCCACATTGGGATTGCCCGCGCTGAGGGCGGAGCGCGCCTGCGGTGGCAATTCAGGCAAGCCATAGCCGCCCGGCGCGGGTGGCGCTCCGCCGCCAAGCGGGTTACTATCGATGCCGTTCGAGCCTGGCCGCCCTCCGTTCGTCGAGGGAGCATCACCAAACCGTTTTAACAGCGCCATACGCTCACCCTTCTTCGTCTACTGAATACAGCTTGCTCGTCAGTATGCCATCCATATGACAACCCGTTTGGGAGAGAAACACTTATCTGAATAAGCCGCCGCGTTTTGCCTTCTTGGCCGGGCCAGCGGCAGCCCCTCGTTCCTCCTCGGCAGCGTTCAGCACCAGGTGCTTTGCCAGCGCGTTGAACTGTTTGGTGATAACATGATTCCTCTGATAGAGGACAAAGGGAATGCCACGGTTGACCGCGTTCACCATCAACTGATTCTCTTCAGGAAAGAGCGCCGCCACCTTATGGCGCAGTTGGCTTTCAAGCTGCTGTGGCTTGATGCCATAATACGATTGCACCCGATTGCAGACCAGCACGATTTTCTTCTCGGGGAACCCCAGGCGTCCGGCCACCTCGAAGAAGCGCGTGACCTTATTCAACGAGGTCAGTTCCAGCGTCGTCACCAGCACCACTTGATCGGCCATCTCCAGAATCATCAGATTGGCTTCGGAGTAGCTGGCCGACATATCCACCACCAGAAAATCGAAGTTCTCGCGCAGGTCCACCATAATGCGCTTCATCTCATCTTCAGTGAAGCGCTCCGCCGACTCCGCGTGCAGGGGCGCGCGCAGAATCATCAGCCCGCTGTCATGCACCGCCATGGAATGATGGATGATTTCCGCGTCCAGGCTGACCGCCTCGCGCAGATCGTCGATGCTGGCGGATGTATTCATATTCAATAAGACATGGATATCGCCCGCTTGCAGGTCGGCGTCGACCAACGCGACACGCTCCTGCGTCACCTGGCGCAGCATCATCGCCAGATTCAACGCGACCACGCTGCGGCCCACGCCGCCTTTGCCGCTGAAGACGGCAATCACATGCTGGCGGGTGCGCGTGGAAGACATCGGGGAGGCATAAGGCGGAGGGGGATAGTCAGGCGCGCGCCCCCGGTTATGGCCGTTGCCGTTGGCCTGGCCTGGCCCCGTTTCCGGGCCGACAGGATGCAGCACCTGTATCTGCGCGGCGCTGCGCAAGGTATCGACGAGTTGATCGCTGGTAAATGGCTTGGTCAGATAGCCTCTGGCCCCAACCTGCATCGCTCGCTGAAAATACTCTGGCTCCGCCTGCACCGACATCATCACCACGCGCGTGGGCACCTGCTGCAAGATGACCTGCGCGGCGCGCAGGCCATCCATATCAGGCATATTGATGTCCATCAGGATAATATCAGGAACCAGATGGACCGCTTTCGCAATCGCCTCGCGCCCACTCATCGCTGTAGCGATTACCTGAATGTCGCGCTCAAAATACAGCAGCTTTTGCACGTTTTCCGTTGTATCAGGCACGTCATCCACAATCATTAACCGGATGCGTGGCCCGTTATTCCATGCTGGCTGCATTGTTACCTATCCGTTCTGGCGCCTCTCGGACACGACCCCTCAACGCGCTACACCGTAACGACCCTCTCAACACGCGGTGGCCGGTCCGTATGGCAAGCTTGGTTTTCCTCACCAGACGCCCGGCACACCGCGACTCGAAACGACGCTTGTTCTTTCCTCCGCGCCTCATCCGCTGCAAAGCGCTGCCTTGCCAAAGCCCATACGAAGCGCTACGGCCCCGGATTCGGGGGGTTGGTAACCGGGTTCGTCGGGTCTCCTGGTTTGCGGATCACAATATTCAATATCGCACCGCTATTCCCAACCTCTGTCAGTAACAAAATCTGCGAATCAGTGAGGACGAGGACAATGTCCCCCTTGGCTGGCACATCAACCGCATAGACCAGCAATTTGCTCATGACAAATTTCGAAACCACTTCGCCATTTTTTGCTGTCGTAGCAATAATGTCAATCGTATCGCCCGGCTGTAGGCCAAAGTCGGTATTTTTTATTCCCAACACATACAGCACCGAGCCATTCGGCAGCGCCGGGGGGTTGATGTTGGTCAGGCTGTTGCCGTTGGTGGTGCCAAGCTGCGCCAGACGAGGATCGCTGGTGCGCAAAATATCATCCGCCAGAAAATCTTCTTTTACCACCTGATTATTCAGCACGGTATTCAGCGCGTCTTGATTGGTAAAAGCATAGGCGTCAGACGGAACCTGGTTCTTATTGATCTGCTTGACCGCAAAGGCATCCGCAATGCGCATATCGGGCGCGGTCGAGTTGTTCAACGTCAGGATGGTGCCAGCCTTCAGATTTTGCGCGGCCACCACCACCGATTCGGTCTGGGCAAAGGTTCCCTGCACACTGCTGGTCACATACAGAACCAACCCTGCGGCGGCAAGCGCCAGGACCAGGCCCAGCAGCATCAATGTTCGCCCGCCGCTGCTGCGTTGACGAGGAGGACGTACCTGCGTTTGCATCGCCCAACCTACCTTTCAAAACTGCTGCACATATGCCGAACCGAGATAACTTCTACGAATCCTTATAGGCCATCAGATGAAAAGCTGCATCTGTAAAAAGTCTCGAAACAAAAGATGGTCCCTGCCAACTGGCAAGGGCCAACAGACTGGGAAGGCATCCCTGCGTGAATTGTCTGCCAGCCAGCCTCCCTGGAAAGCATCGAAATAATACTTGCTGAGAAGTTCTCGCATGGAGAAAGCATCTCTTCCAAAAGACATCTTCCAGGGAAGCTGGTAAGGACGGCCAGCAGCTTTAGAGACCGTGGGTAATCGTGCTGAAGATTTGACCGATCTGTGGACCCATCAGCACCAGGATGGCGATCACCACGATTGCCACCAGGGCGATAATCAGCGCGTATTCGACCAGCCCCTGTCCCTTTTGCCCTTTGCGCAGTAATGACCTCTTCATACCAGGTTTGCCTCTTTCTTCCCAGCTCAAGCCGGGCCTCGTCTTGCTATTCGTTTTCCCGGCATTCCCAATCTGCCGAGCAACCGCCAGGTCCACACGTGGCTTTTGGCCGTGTCTGAACCACTGAGAAAGGTCCGTTGGTATCGCCTGACAATAGACCTTCTGCCCGTTGGAAGAGGGTGGTTCTGTTTCTGCCCCTCGCCTATCCCTACCACCCAGGAATGAATAGAGAGAAGACCCGATGAACTGTCCTCCGCCCTCTGCTCCCTCAAGCTCAGCGCAATTATACCATAGCGCTTTTTGCCAAAGCGGGCAGGCAAGCAGGTGCTTCTGCACAGGGCGAACACCAGCGGTGTATTCCTTCCTGTAAGCCTTAACGCGCACTCACGGAGGCAGTAACAGCAGGGGAGTGGCTAGCTCACCGGACCCGCAAGCAGAGGCGGGCTCTGGCCCTCAGCAGGTTCTTCCCTCCCCGCGCTTGGGAAAGCAACTCTGCGGCGCTTCATTCCCTTTTGTCGAGAGGAAGTAGGAAAAATGGGGGATAGGAACCGGGGAAAAAGACGCATCATTGTGTCTTTTCAGCCGCAAGGAGGCACGATTGCCACCAAAAGCACAAAGAGAACGGCCCAAATGGGCCGTTCTCTTTGTGCCTTAGATAGCCAAAAAATACTAGAGGATTGGCAATCCATCCGTTCCCTGGCGCGGAACGGTCAGTTCCACTCTGGTGCCGCGTCCCGGGATGCTTTCGATCTTCAAGCGCGTTTTCAACATTTCCGCCCGCTCATACATACTGGTCAGGCCAACGGTTGGGCGGGCCTGCGCCGCGTGCATCACCTGGTCCACATCGAACCCCTGGCCGTCGTCTTCAATCGTCAGCGTCACACCCTGCTCATGTACCTGCAACGAGACGATGGCCTGGCGCGCCTTGGCATGGTTGACCACATTCGAGAGGGCTTCCTGCGCGATGCGGAAGAGCGAGATTTCAATGGCTGGTGGCAAGCGCTGCTCGGTCCCATGTGACGCGAAGGTCACCTGTATGCCTGTCTTTTGCATCAGGTCTTGCGTGTAGCGCTTCAGCGTTGGGAACAACCCGAGGTCATCCAGCGTCATCGGGCGCAGATCGAAAATAAACTTGCGCGTCTCGCGCAGCGTGGTGCTGACGGCGTTCTTCAGGCTCACCAGTTCGCTGCGGGTGCGCCCTACATCATGGTCGATGGTCTGCTCGCAAATCTCCGCCGAAAGCACCACGTTTGCCAGGGCCTGCGCCGGGCCATCGTGCAACTGCTGGGCGATGCGCTGCCGCAGTTGTTCCTGCGTCTGAACAATGCGCGCCACGTGCGCAATGGCCGGGTCCACTTCGCCCTTCTTCTGGCGCGCGCTTTGAAGCTGAAGCAGCGTGTTCAACACCTGCTGCACCGACCGCAAATAGCGTTCGAACGCTTTCAGCTTATCCTGCAAGCGGTCGCGCTGTTCCTGCATCATGAAGACACGCATATCAGCCTCCGACGAGGCCAGATAGGTGGTGCGAATCTCCTGGCGGGCAAACGTCTCCAGGCGCGTTTCCATTTCGCGCACGCGGGCTGAGGTTTGCGCCTGGCGCTGCTTCGCGCGATCCCATTCGGTATTGGTCGAGCGAATCAACAGCCGAATCTCTTCGATCTCGCGGTTGAGCTGGTCTAGCTCCTGACGCGCAGCATTCATCAGGTCGTCCAGACTTGCCAGGCCCGGCGGTTCATTATCCACAGGACGCAGCCCTCCCGTGCTATGCCCATTCCGCACGGCAACATTGCCATTGCCCCAACCAGAAGCCCCATTGCCCAATGGACCCGTTCCTGGCTGGTTCCAATATGACGGCCCCGCGCCGTTATTTTCTGGTCCACGCGGCCCATTGTACTCCGCTGCCACGGCCTGCTCCTTTCGCCAGCCTGCGCTGCTCACACGTCGTGCATCTTAATCCAGCCGTGACGTAGGGCATGCACCACCGCCGCAGTACGATCATTCACTGAAAGCTTCTTCAAAATTGACGTGATGTGATTTTTGACGGTTTGGTCACTGATCTTGAGCGATTTCGCAATTTCCTTATTGCTGTTGCCGCGAGCGATATAGTCCAGAATCTCGACCTCGCGGCTGGAAAGCGGCGAAAAGAGCGGCGTCACCTCGGCATCCTCTTCAATCGCCATTTCGCGGAAGGTGCGCAGCACCCGGCTTGCCACCATCGGGCGCGACAAGACATTATCGTTAATGAGATACGCGCCCTGATAGACCTGCCGAACCGCTTCCACTAATTCATCCGGCTTGATGTCCTTCAGAAAATAGGCTGCCACGCCTACCTTCATAGATTGGAAAAGCTGCTCCTCATCCTCAAACGCCGTCAGCATGATGATGCTGACACGCGGCAACCAATGGCGAAGCTGGCGCGACACTTCCAGCGCATCTCCCGTGCTGAGCAGAGCATCCACCAGAACGACATCGGGGTTTTCAGTGCGCGCCAGTTCCAGCGCCGCCTGCCCGGTGGAAGCCTCTGCCACAACCGTGCAATCCCCCGCCTGCTCCAGCACGCAGCGTGCCCCCTGGCGGAACAGCGGGTGGTCGTCAACGAGCATTACGCGAATCGTGTCCATGTTTCTCCTCAGCGCCTCACCCGCGCCTGCTGGTTGCTCCATCAGAGCATGCGGTGATGTCCAGGCAAGCAAGGCAAAAGGACACACGACATTCCCCCACCTCACGCCAGTGAGACGGCCTTTTGCCTTGCTCCGGCAGAAGCTACGCGCCGTAGTCCCTCATGATCTCGTGAAACTGGCGGCTCATCGCCAGCGCGTTCTCGTGCGAGCGCTGCCACATGTTGCGCCCGAAGATCAGCCCGGTAGCGCCAGCATCCATCGCAATGCGCGCCTTCTCGGTCAGTTCTTCGTCGGTCTCCATTTCGCCGCCGCTGAAGAGGACCAGCGCCCGGCCCGCAGATTCCACCACCATGCGGGTCGCCTCCTCGCGCGACACATGCAGCGTGTTATACGGCTTGGGCGCTGCCTGATCTTTCTCTGGATTGATCGTCGGCATATTCAGCTTGACAATATCTGCGCCCAGTTCGCTGGCCGTGCGCGCCGCATAGTCAACAGCATACAAGCTATCGCGCCCGCCCTTAGCATCAATCGCCTCACCACGTGGATATGCCCAGACAATGACCGGCATCCCATAGCGGTCAGCGTCCTCTCGCACCTGGCGGAACTGTCGGAAATCTTCGTCCTGACGCGCCGAGCCAACATAGAGCGTATAGCCCACCGCATCAGCGCCCAGGCGCACGGCATCTTCCACGCTGGCAATCACCGGCGAGATTGGCGCTTTATCGGTCGGAATCTCGGTCTTGCCGTTGAGCTTCAGCACCAGCGGCACGTCGCCAGCATAGCGCTGCATATACTTTTCAGCAATCCCAATCTGGAAGACAATCCCCGAAAAGTTGCCTTCTTTGGCGATGCGCAGTTCAAACTCGGGGTCTTTCGCCGGAGGATTCACGAAGAAATCGCGCGGCCCGTGCTCCAGCCCCTGGTCGATGGGTAGAAATAACAGGGTGCCGTTGGCCGGGCCGTACTTATACATCAATCGATGCAAGCGGGTACGCTTGCCAGGGCTTAACTCCAAATCATGCAGTGTTGGTCGTTGGACGCGCGTCACTGCCATCGCTGCCCTCCTCTTTTTTAACCATGAAGCGAAGGTATTGTTAGTTCAAGCGCTCGTGCCCACCAACGGGCAGAACGTTTTTCCATACGTCAGCAGCTATCCCCGATGATAGCTGAAAAAAATTATACCATGCACAGAGGAAAAAATTACTGGCGTTCCAGACGACGAAGCGTCAGATTGACCGAGGTGCGCAAGGTCTCGATGACGCCCCTGCCACTCACAGCAACCGCTTCAAAACTGGGCAGGCGCAAGGGGTTCAGATATTGCTCAAGCGTGCGCACCGGCAGCGCATCAGGCAGATCGCGCTTGTTCCACTGCATCACAATGGGAAACTCGCGCACATCTTTGCCCATGTTTGCCAATTGCTCGGTCAGTTCGTTCCAACTCTCGCCATTTTCCTGCACCTTTTCCTGGGCAGAATCCGCCACGAACACCACACAATCAGCGCCCTTCAACACCGAAATGCGCGTCTGCTGATAGAGCACCTGGCCCGGCACGGTATAAAGCTGAAAGCGAATCTGAAACCCGTGGACTTTCCCCAACTCCAGGGGGAGCAGATCGAAGTAGAGCGTGCGCTCTGTTTCTGTATCAATGGACACCATATCACCCACATCGCGTGGGTTCACGGTCTTGTGAATATAATGGAGGTTGGTCGTCTTTCCACAAAGACCGATTCCATAGTAAACTATCTTGCAGTTAATTTCCCGCTTCGCCATATTGATGAGTGACATGAGACGCTCCTATGTGTCTGTTCTCGCTGGCGCGTGCCGCAGGGCTGAAGCGAACAGCGGGCTGCTTGGTAAGACCCGTCAGGGTAAGAACACCGCTCTGGCATGAGGCTTGCTCAACAGACAAAAACCTTTTCTCGCTCAGCCGCCAAGAGCAAGGCGAGTAATCTAGGACAGTATAACGCATTTTGTCAGGAAAGCCAACCATTAGCAAGATCAATGGAAACGGACAAAGCCAGTTTCAGCAATTTAACGGCCAAACCGCCGCTTCCGCCAGGTGGTCCGCTGCTTGCCCGCTTCTGGAAAGCCTTCTGGCCGGTAGCGGCGCGCGCTGGCGCGAGCGCGCTGCTGTTGGGGCTGTGGCTGCATTTTTCCAGCATCGATGCGCGCCAGGTCTTCCGCGCGCTGCTTTCCGTTCCCGGTCTGGCGCTGTTGGGCGCCTTGGCCGCTGGCATCTGCGCCACGTGCGCCGCTGCCGTCAAATATCTGCTGCTGCTGCGCGCGCAGCAGGTGTCCATCGGCTTGCTGCGCGTCTGGCAATTCAACTGCATCGCGAGCTTCTATGGCCTTGTCCTGCCCGGCAGCGAAAGCGGCAACGCCGTCAAAGCGCTGCTGCTGGGGCGTGCAAGCCGCCGCTCGGCAGGCGTCTGGGCAGCCACCCTGGCCGATCAACTCAATTTGCTGCTGGCCTTCGCGCTGCTGGCCTTCCTTGGTGTTGCCTTCATCGCCAGCGACACGCAGCTTGCCGGACGCGGTGTCTGGATTGCCGGGGCCGGGCTGGCGCTGGCTGGCACGCTGGCCCTGCACGCGCTCTTTCTGGCCCCGCCGTTCGCCGCATTCATCCAGCGCCTGCTGCGCCCCATTAGCCGCCTGGCACACTGGAGGAGCAAGCGCCCGTCGCCGCGGGCGTCTACCCAGGAAGAGGGCTGGCTGGCACGCTTCTGGACGGGCCTGGCGAGCTATCAACAGCATGTGCCAACGCTCGCCATCTGTCTGTTTTTCAGCGCCTGCTATCAGGGGTTGCTCGTCCTGGCCGCCTATCAGTTCACGCTTGGCCTGGGCATCCAGGTCGCGTATCCGAACCTGCTCTGGATTATGACGCTGGTTTCCACCAGCCAGGCGCTGCCCATCACCTTTGCAGGCATTGGCGTGCGCGATGTCGCCCTCACCTTCTTGTTGGGCGGCCTGGGTGTCCCAGGAGCCTCGGCCATCGCCCTCTCGTTTGCCGTATTGGCCCTGAACGTGACGCTGGGCTTGCCCGGTTCCGTGCTGCAAATCTTTTTGCCCAGCGCGCCCCCACCTGACGAGGCGGCGCAGCCGCAGCCAGCGTAAGTTCTGGCTTGCCTGGCCGTTTCGAAGACGCTGAATCTGCCAGCAATCTTGACAAACTTGCGGGGATGGTATATAGTATCCTTTGCGTCGCGGGGTAGAGCAGTGGTTAGCTCGTCGGGCTCATAACCCGGAGGTCGGTGGTTCGAATCCATCTCCCGCTACCAATGGCGGGGTAGCTCAGTGGTAGAGCAGGGGACTCATAAGCCCTTGGCCGGGAGTTCAAATCTCCCCCCCGCTACCACACAGGACCAGACCAGAAGCGGTCTGGTCTTTCTTTTTATGTGTAGCGAATCCCAGAATCGAGCATGACTTGCACCTGCACCGTCTGTCCGGCAGCCACCGTCACCGTCTGGGGCTTCCGCTGGATGGGAAACGCATTTGCCTGAGTTGGCACCTTGAGGAGATACGTTCCGGGCGACAGAGTAACGGCGAACTTCCCGTTCTGGTCAGTCACCACCTGGGCTACCACAACTCCCCCTGGTGTCTCGACCAGCACCTCGCGATTGGGCACCGGTTTTGGTGGACAGGGCTGGTTCACTCGCTCCACAGGGCAGGCAGGGCCAGCCACCACCACCCCCATCACTGTGCCGCGTGTTGCTGACGCTGTAGCCGTCTGCTGAGGCGGCGTTCCAGTAGCCGCGCCAGAGGGAGCGCAAGCAGCCATGCTGATGAGCGCTCCCAGTCCCAGGGCAAAGACAAGCAGCACCTCGAGCGTATGTTGTTGAGAGTTGCGCTGCATCACGCCCTCCTCTTTATTTGAGTCAGTAATCAAAGCACTGAACACAAAGCTTCCTCTCTGGAGGACGCCAAGGCTGCGCCGAAAGTTCCCTCGTTTCCACTTCTTTACCACATCTCCACCAGATCATCACCCGTTTCCTCTTCTTCCTGTGCAACTTCATCCGTATACTTATGGTGAGTGCTTGTGTACGGCATTCCACTCCCCACGCTCTTTCTCCTTCAGGGCACAGGCACTCCCGTGACGTTGTACTCCATCTCTTTCTTCACACATGAGGTGCCTGGATGCTTTCTTTCATCCGCTCAAAGATGAGTGCGTCGCTTCCGCTCCTCGCATTCGCCACCGTGCTGACGACGGTGCTGCTTGGCTTCTCCCCTGGAGCCAGCGCGTATGCGGCTGCCTCAACGTCGGCCCACGCCACCACCGGGGTGCTTACCCGCGCTGGAACGGTGGACCCGACCCATCCCTCCGCCCCAGGCAAGGGCATCGTCCCGCAGCCCTCTGGCGCGAAGGACGCGCGTTTCGATCATGGCGTCGATGGCCCATCCAGTGCCACCGGCAAAGCGCCGCTGGCAGCCGCTACCCCGCTGGATGACCACGACAACCGCAGGTTGCTGGAAAACTTTAATGGCGTCAGCAGCCTGGACAGCGCCGTCACCAATTTCGGGGCTGAGTTCGAGCCGCCCGATCAAGGGCTGTGCGAAGGCAACGGGTTTGTCGTCGAGCCGGTGAATTCCGCCTTCACGATCTACCGCACCAATGGCAAAGTCGTTGCCGGTCCGTTCAACGTCAACGTCCTCTTTGACGAGGGGCTGACCGAGTTTACCAGCGACCCACGCTGCTACTTTGACCCGGCAACCCATACCTGGTTTGCCATCATTCTCTTCATCAACGATACCAACACGGCAGCTCGCACCGACATTGCCGTCAACACGTCTGGTAATCCAACCACGCCCTGGACGGTCTTCCACCTGGACGCCACCGATGACGGCACCAATGGCACGCCCAGCCATCCCGGCTGCCCCTGCCTGGGCGATCAACCACTCCTGGGCATCGACAGCGCCAACCTCTACATCAGCACCAATGAGTTCTCCATCCTGGGACCGCAGTTTAACGGCGCTCAGATTTACGCCATTTCCAAGGATGATCTGATCGATGGCGCTAAGTCCGTCCACTTTGTGCATTTCGATAACCTGAGCATCGGCGGGGCGATTGCCACCTCCGTGCAGCCCGCCATCAACACGGGCAGGCACGATGGCGACGCTGCCGAATACTTCCTCAACTCGCTTGACCCCAATGGCACCACCGACAACCGCATTGGTGTCTGGGCGCTGACCAATCAGCGCGCCGTCGAGCATGGCAAAATCCCGACCTTGTCTAGCCTGGTGCTCACCTCCGAAACGTATGGCGTGCCTCCTGGCGCCATCCAAAAGGGCGCGTCAAGCCTGCTGGATACGGGCGATGATCGCATGCAGCAAGTGCAGTTCATCAATGGTGAACTCTGGGGCGCACTGGATACCGTCATCCAACTGCCCCACGACCCCACGCCCCGCTCTGGGATTGCCTGGTTTGAGGTGCAGCCACACCTGAAGGGGCAGACCATTGGCTCGGCCCATATCCGGGGCCAGGGGTATCTTGCGGTGGCAGGCAATTACCTGCTGTACCCCGCCATTCAAGCCAGCCCAGAGGGCACCGTTGCCATCGTCTTCACGTTCTCGGGTGCGAATCATTTCGCCAGCGCGGCCTATGCCTTCCGTTCTGACGACGACCACGCCTTTGGGCCGATCAAGATTGCCGCGGCTGGCACGGGTCCGTACAGCCCATCGTCCACCCGCTGGGGTGATTATTCCTGGGCCACGCTTGATCAGAGCGGCAGGAGCTTCTGGCTGGCAACGGAATATATCCCACCGCTGGCAAGCCAGACGCCCGATGGCCTGCAAAACTGGGGCACGCGCGTCCTGGAGGTAAGCGCGGAGGACTAGGGCAAATATGGTCCCTTCTTGAAATCAGAGAGTAAGCCGAACGAGAGGGGATAGAAGATGAAACCTCCCAACCATACTGCTTTTCTGGCAGCATAGTTGGGAGGTTTCATTATAGGTGTTTAGTTGGATGCCCTTGTGTATAGGCCGCTACGCCTTCATCCACGCGCCGGAAGCGTTGGACGTGTAGCCCAGAGAGCGATACAGCGCGTCCACCTGGCTCTGGCCGCGCGCATTGATGCCCGCGCCCGCGCCCATGCGATTCATGACATAGCCGAAGGAGACCCGCTCCACCGGGTCGGCAAAGCCCAGCGACCCACCCACGCCGGAATGCCCAAAGGCCGTCTCGGAAAGAATCAGGCTATCATCCACGGTGGCCCCAGGTTCTCTGCGGCTGTCGATGCTCTTGGGATACCCCAGCGACCAGCGCGTCTGCAACAGGATGACCGCATTCAAGCCCGCCGAAGCAACCGCTCCCATGCGCGCCAGCACATCGCGGTTCACCAGATGGACCCCATTCAGGCTGCCACCATTCGCCAGCGGCGCATACATGCCAGCCAGCCCACGCGCGTTGGTGATGCCGCCCGCCGCGCCGATCTCCGCCGCGTGCGAGGCGCGCGAATCAAAGAAAAAGTCATCGGGGCCAGGCGAAAAGTAACCGCCCGTGTTGGCGATGGCCGCGAACTGGATGGAGGTGGGGTCGGCCATTGCCAGGAAAATCGCCGGAATGGGGTCGCCCGGGCCTGGGTTGGGCGGGAAGATTAACTGCGCCGTGCGGGCTTCGTGCTCCTCCGGCAGACCAATCCAGAAATCCAGCCCCAGCGGTTCGGCCACCTCTTCGCGGAAGAATGTTCCCAGCGATTTGCCCGATACGCGCCGGACTACCTCACCCACCAACCAGCCGAAGGTAAAGGCATGATAGCCGTGCATCGTGCCCGGCTTCCAGAATGGCTCCTGGCGCTCCAGAGCCTTCACCATCAAGTCCCACTGCTGAAATGCGCCAGGCGGCAACATCTCGCGCACCGCTGGCAGTCCCGCCTGGTGATTCAGCAGCATCTTTACCGGAATCGCTTCCTTGCCAGCCTGCGCAAACTCCGGCCAGTATTCGGCCACGGGCGCATCCAGATCAAGCTTCCCACGCGACGCCAACATATGCGCGCAGAGTGCCGTCGCCCCCTTCGTCGAGGACCACACGACGCCAATCGTATCCTCGTTCCAGGGCGCATTCGTGGCCGTTCGCGCGATGCCTCCCCACAGATCAACCACCGTCTCGCCTTCCAGCGTCACACAGACCGAAGCGCCCACTTCGCCGCGCTCCAGAAAGTTCTTCTCGAACTCCTGCGCGACCGCCTCAAAGCGGGGATCATAGAAGCCAGAAATGTCACCATTGGGAATACGTGTGTGTACCTGCGCGTGGCTGGTCATCCCGTGTCCCTCCCTTGCTTCTAAATAAACAGACCAGAAGGCTACAATGCCTTCCGGTAAGATGGGCTGGTATAGACCAGTATAGCATAGCCTCCAGAGAAAAGACCCCCAAAGTGATGTTCGTTTTTGACGCTCTGCCGCTCATGCACAGCAGCGCCCTTCTCAAACCGTTGCCGGGCGCATATAATAAGCAGCAGAGTAGATGTACCCTGCTCTTTGCGCTGTTTTTGGCTTGACCAGGCGCGACCTTGCCGCACATAGACCGCGCCGAGCAGAAAGCGAGGCCCAGGCCATGCCCTCCGATGTGAACGTTGCCACGCCTGCCGAGGAAGAGATTGGCATTGCTGGCGCAGTCCTGAAACACCTGACACGCCATCCCGACGAGCGCGGCTTCTTCCTGGAGTTGATTCGCTCCACTGACCCCTTCTTTGCCGAGGGCTTCGCGCAGTTGAGCCATTCCAAGATGTTCCCAGGGGTCGCCAAAGCCTGGCATATTCACAAGACGCAAATCGACTGGTGGTACGTGCCCATCGGCACGCTCAAGGTCGCGCTACATGATTTGCGCGAGGGCAGCCCCACGCGCGGGGTGACCAGAACGCTGTTTCTGGGCGAGGACTATCCGCCAGCGGTACTCAAGATTCCGGCAGGCGTGGCGCATGGCTGCAAAGCCATCGGTGGCACATCCCACCTCTTCTATGTGACCTCGCGGACCTATGAGCCCGCTGAAGAGGGCCGTATTGCTCACGACGACCCCGGCATTGGCTACGATTGGGTGCGCGAAGCCGAGATCAAGTGAGCCGCCGACGCTGCGCGCTCAGCCTTCAGTCCAGGCGCGGCAGCCATCAGCGCGCCAAAAATCACCACCAGCCCAACGCCAAAAGCCACACCGCTGCCAGTGCCGTGATCGCTGAAGGCCAGCAAACCGCAGGCCAGCCAGAGCGTTGCCAGCGCGCCACGCACCAGCCAGCGCTGCCCGCGCTGATTGCTCTCGCCTGCCCATTGCCAGGCATAAAACCAGGGGAGCAGCCCGATGGCGATTTCATAGCCGCCCGTGCGCGGCAGAAGGGCCAGTGCCAGCGCGCAGCCTGCCGCGATACCCCACTGCGGGTCGCGGGCGCGGCTGATGCTGGCCCTGCGTCCGGCAGCAATCGTCGCCTCTGACCGGTGAGCGTCCCACGCGCCCCAGATGACCAGCGCCAGCCAGGCAAGCACCAGCGCGCCCGCCAGCGCCCAGGCCAGCACGCCCGCTGGCCCAAAGGTCTGCGCCAGCGCGGCCACCGGATTTTGATAATAGGCAGGGATATGCGCCGGAAGCGCGATGAGCGCGCTGGCCCAGGCCGTCAGCCAATCGGAACGCCAGATAAACGACAGCGCCACCGGCACAACAGCCATCGCTGCAAAGCCCGCCAGCAGCCGCCAGCGCGCCTCCGGGCGCAGCGCGGCCCAGACCGCCAGCACCACCAGCGCGGGCAGCGCGTCTTGCGGCTTGAGCAGCGCAAAGAAGAGCGCAAAGCCAGCCCAGAACCATCGGCCCGCGCCTGCGGCTCGCGCGCCCGCACCCGCCGCCAGCAGACAAAACGCCAGCGCCGCCACCACAATGCCTGTCGGCTGGATAATCGGCAGAATCACGGATAGAAACGGCCACCAGGCGATTCCCCACAGCAGCAGCAAGGTCATCGTCACTGGTCGGGCGTCGGGCGCGTAGCGCCGCGTCAGGCACAGCAGCGCCGCCAGATAGACGCCAACCGTCAGCGTGCGGCTGACAAAAGCCGCAGCCTCCAGCGAAGGAAACAGGGCTATAGGGAGATAGAGCAGCGCGGGCGGCAGGGGATAATGGAAGCTGAACTGTGCGGCGTGATTGCTGGACACCGAACCGCTGGTGCCCGTCGCCAGATGAAAGGCTTGCGCGCCTACGGAAAGCGCGTAGGGGTCATTCCCCGCAGCCAACGCGCGCAGGCCAAGAAAAATGGGCAGCGCGTCGGTCTGCCGATAGGTAATCGCGCTGATGCGTGGCACTTCCCAGGCCAGAAAAACCGACAGCGCAATCAGCGGCACGCCAAAAAGCGCCGCGCGCAGCATCCTGGGGGCCAGCACTGCCAGCCAGCGACGAAACCGCATCAACAACGTCCCCTCCAGAAAACGAGGGCTGGCCTGCCAGCGCTTCTGCTACTCGTCCACTGCGCGGTTGACCGGTGGCGCGGCAGGAATCTCGCCTCCTGCGGGCAGGCTGGCCTCATCGGCGGGCAGATTGGAAACCGCGAACAACTGCATCAGCAGATCAAGCACCGCGTCGGCTGGCTCGCGCTCGGCCACCTCGCGCACCCGGCTGACCAGATGATGAAACATCTTATCGACCATGCGCTGCCCAAACTGGCGCACCACCTCCTGGTCACGCGCCGTCAGATGCCCAAGCTGCGCCATGGCACGCGCCAGTTCCGCCTCTTGCGAGGCATCCACATGCTTGCGCAGCGCCGCAATGGCCGGGGCGACCTTGCGCACCTGCTGCCAGCGATTCAGATCGCTCACCGCCTCTTCGACCAGTTCGGCAATGCGCGTCAGGTCCGCCGCGTGCCCATCGATCTCCCCATATCCATGCAGCGCGTCGATATTATACAGGCAGACCGAAGGCAGCAGTCCAGCCGCCTCTTCCACATCGCGCGGCACGGCCAGGTCCAGAATTACCAGCGGCGCGTGCCGCCCCTTGCAGCCTTCGGCCACCGCCGCCGCCGGAAGAATCAGGTGTGGGGCTGCCGTCGCGCTGATAATCAGGCTAACCTGGGGGATCAGGTCGGCCAACTGGCTCAGCGTGGCAACCTCAGCATTCACCGCGCGTGCCAGTTCTTGCGCCGTGTCCACGGTGCGGTTCGCCAAAATCAGCCGCTGCGCCCCTTCGGCACGCAGCAGCCGCGCGCAAAGTTGATTCGTGCGCCCCGCGCCAATCAGCAGCGCCGAACGCCCCGTCAGACCTCCCAGCGCGTCACGCGCCAGCGCCACCGCCGCCGCGCTTATCGAGATATCCGCGCGCGAGATCGCCGTCTCGGCGCGCACCCGCTTGCCCAGCTTCAGCGCCGCCGTAAACAGGGCGTGCAATTCTTCGCCAACCGCGCCAACGCGCGAGGCCGCCACAAAGGCGCTCTTCACCTGGCCCATCACCTGCGACTCGCCCACCTGCATAGAGCGCAATCCTGCCGCCACATTGAACAGATGCCGCGCCGCCTCCAGGCCCTCGCTCGCGTAGAGGTACTGGTTCAGTGTGTCCTCTCCGGCAAGGCTCCCATAAGCCAGCGCGGGAAGCTGGCTGGCTGGCGCGCTCGCAACATACTGCGCCCGCAGGAACTCCTCCACGACGGTGCGCACCGCTGCCCAGGATGGCCCGGCAGCATAAATCTCGGTGCGGTTACAGGTGCAGAGAATGACGGCTTCCGTCAGCGCTTCCGAACGCCGCAGCGTCGCCAGTGCCTCAAGCAGCGTCTCACCCAAAAAAGCGAGCCGCTCGCGCACCGCTGTCGGCGCGCCATGATGATCTAGTCCAACAACGCCTAACATGATTGCCCATTCTATCCCGGATGACGCCTTCATCTCCGTGGGAAAAGGGAACAATTCAGCCTATCAGCATCGTACCATATGGTACGTATCAGTTTCAGCTTCTGCCATCAGGTATTCACCTGATTTCTTATCTTCTGGCTGCAATTTCCTCACCCAAAAAGGCCATTGCATTGCAGCCTCCGCACCAGCAAGTCTAGCGCGCTTGGGTAAATAAGGCAGGGGGCAAAGTGAATAGCAGGTAAATAGGGGTTGCCAGAACACTCTTGCCCCTGAACTATACTACGAACACGAGCAACAGACCCTCTCCGGCTCACTTGGCTTTTTCTTGACGACCTCTTGACAAATAGGCGATAACCCGATATAACTAGATATATCTAGTTATATCGGGTTATCTGGTACAGCTTCCATTTCTTCCCCTTGACGTGTACGTAAATTTTTCGTTACTATTTACCTAACATTCCAGTTAATTTGTCAAGGAGGCCGAAATGGAGCAGAAACTTCAAAGAAGACGTGATGCCCAGAAAACACGTGAAGCCATCCTGGCAACGGCGGAAGAACACTTCGCTAAATATGGTTTTGCTGGGGCACGTATCGAAAAGATTGCTGATGAGGCTGGATATAATAGAAGTCTTGTTGTTCATCATTACTTCGCCAGCAAAGAAGACCTGTACCATGCCGTCATCCGCTGCCTCAAAGATGAGAAGATCGAGCGCTTGCGGCAGTTCATGACCCCTGCGGGCTTCAATGACGACGCGCCGCTTACTGCTGATGCCGTCCAGAACTTCATCGAAGAAGCCATCCGGCTCACGTTTAACCAATACATGGCCCATCCCAAACTGGTCCGTATTCTGGCGTGGGAAGCAGCCGAAGGCTGGGAAACCTTTAACGAACTCTATTCCAGGCAAGAGAATGAGCAGTGGTCTGAGGAGGCCAGCGCTTTCATTCGCCGGGCGCAGGCGGAGGGTATCATCCGCCCCGAGCTTGACCCCAAGATGGTCATTGCCAGCGTCATGGGCTGTTCTTTTATCCATCTGCTTTCCATCCCACGCTATCAACTGGTATTCCCCGGCGCCGACCTGTCCTCTCCTGGGGCACTGGCGCACGCACGCGAGCAAATCGTCAACCTGATCGTTCATGGTATTCTCGTTCACCCAAAGGAGACCGTACCCAATGCGACTGGACTATAAGTGGCAGGCCGCAATCGTCTCTACCCTGGGCCTGTTCATGGCCGTGCTCGACAACACCATCGTCAGCGTCGCGCTTCCGCAGATGCAGACGGCGTTTCATACCGACTTCGACACGATTACCTGGGTCGTCAGCGGCTACTTCCTGGCACAGGCAGCCGTCATCCCCATCACCGGCTATTTGAGTGACCGCGTGGGTACCAAGCTGGTCTTCCTGGTGGCGCTGGCGCTCTTTACCGTCGGGTCTGGCCTGTGCGCGCTGGCCCCAACGCAGGCGTGGCTCATCGTCTTCCGCATCCTTCAGGGCATCGGCGGCGGCGCGCTCTTCCCCATGGCGTTTGCCATCGTCTTCCGCGTCTTCCCGCCCACCGAACGCGGTCCGGCCTCGGCCATCATCAGCGTGCCGGTGCTGCTGGCCCCCGCGTTTGGGCCAACCATCGGCGGCTTCTTAACCACCACTTTCGACTGGCGGGCCATCTTCACCGTCAATCTGCCGGTGGGCGTCGTGGCCTTCACCCTGGGAGCCATCGTCTTGCGCGGACGCGCCGCCGAACTTGCCACGGGCGACGTTCCCACACCAGAGAAGAAGCGCTTTGACATCGCCGGACTTTTCCTGGCAATGGTTGGCTTTTCCGCCCTGGTGTATGGCATCACCGAAGCCAGCTCAAAGGGCTGGGGCGACCCACTCGTGCTTGGCTTCATCATTGGCGGTGGCGTCGTACTGGTGGCCTTCATCGTCACCGAGCTGCTGGTCAGCGACCCGGTGGTCGATTTGCGCCTCTTTGCCAACTACACCTTCACCATCTCCAACGTGCTGATGTGGGCAGTCGCCGCGTTCCTCTTCGGCAGCCTGTTTCTTCTGCCAGAATTCTTCGAGATACTGCAAGGACTGACGCCGCTTTCGGCAGGCGAGATTCTGATTGCACAGGGCCTCTCGGCAGCAGTCGCCACAGCTATCGGCGGCTCGCTCTATAACCGCGTCGGGCCGCGCATCCTTGCCACCGTGGGACTGGCGCTGCTGTGCATAGGAACCATCGGCTTCACGCAACTGGACATCAACACCACCGGCGCGCAGCTTCAGCCCTGGCTTATCGTGCGTGGCCTGGGATTGGGCTTTGCCAACCTGCCGCTGCAAACACTGGCGCTCTCTGTCGTCAGCAATCGGGCCATGGCGCGCGCTTCGTCGCTGGTCAACGTCGCCCGTCAGGTGTTCGCCGCCGTTGGCGTCGCCATCCTGACCACCTACCTGACGCAGCAGGTCAATAATCAAGTCAATCCGGCAACGGCAGCCTTCAAGGGGCAGCCCAGCCAGCAAGCCGCTCTGGCGGCGCAGAAGGCGTTCAGCGGCGCGCCCCTGCAACACGCCCAGGCAGCTTGCGCCGCCCAGTTGGGCCAGACGAACACGGCTGGCATCGCAAGTTGTGTGCAGCATGCCGGGCAACAGTTCGTGCAGAACTACGTCACCAATGCCGCGCATCAATACATCGGGCACGCCGCCGCGCAGGGCTTCAACAGCACCTTCCTGCTGGTGGTCATCGTCTGCGGCGTGGCTGCTGTGCTGGCCCTCTTCGTGGGGCGCGACCCGGCCATCGAGGCCGCCAGGCGCGCCAAAGAACGCGGCGAAACCGTGGAAACGCCGCGCGTTCCCGTTGCCAGCGAATAGGCTCATCGCTTACAATATCCGAGCGGCGCAGGAGTGCGCCGCTCGGATATTTTTTGCAAAGGATACAGCCATGGAAGCTGTGACTCTCCTGCTTTCCAGTGGGCAAGCGCGCGTTGACCAGATGTTACAAGCGACCATACGCCGTTTTGAAACAGCCTTTCCAGGGCGCGTGAGCGGCTATTATATCGAGGGCAGCTATGCCAATGGGACCGGCATCGCTACCAGCGATCTTGACCTGAGCATCGTCTTTCGCGGGCAATTTGCCGACGAAGCCGAACGCGCCAGCGCCGCAGAAATCGTGCAGGAGTGCGCCAGCCGGGGTTCTGTGGAGTTCGATGCTTCAGTGGCGGACGAAGCCAGCCTGAGCGGCGGCGCGTCGCCGCAGTTCAAGCTGGGCAGCGCGCTCGTCTATGGCGAAGACATCCGCGAACGGATACCGCTTGTCCCGATGGAGGTCTGGACTCATGACCGCATGCACGCGGCGTATTGGCTGATGATTTCCATCTTCAACCGGCCAAAGGTTGTGCATCTGCCGCTCGGTTTCCCCGATCCAAACGATGCGTGGCTGGGCTATGCCAACCGCAAGGCGCGCTTACCCGATGGCACAGAGGTTCCTTCCACACGCAACCTCATTCGTTCCACTGGCTGGGCGGCCACAGCGCTGCTGGCGCTGTACGCCAGGCGCTACATTGTCAGCAAACGCGAGTGCCACACCATCTATCGCGCCGTCATCAACGACGAGTGGGCAGCGCTCTTTGAAGATATTTATTACTATTGCAGAGAGCAGTGGCAATACCTGCTTCCCCAAACAGACGAAGACCGCCAGAGATTACGCGCCATCTGTGAGCGCACGCTGGCCTTTGAAAATTATTTCCTTGGCGTCTATAAGACATATCTGCTCGCGCAGCTTGGCAGCGCAGACGAGGGGGCTATCTCGCATGCGTTCTGGGTGCTGAGCCAGATCGTCTTTGACGATGCCGAGGTGCTCAGCGCGGCCTGTGCCCTCCAGCGCCCTTCCCCTCTTGTATTCTCGCGTCTTACCACGCTATAATGCGCAAGTTCTACAACGTTCCGGCACAGGTTTCGGCACAAATGATCTTGATTGTTATGCCAGAATAGTGTATATCTTACTTGATTGCCTTTTACATATTGTTGATGCTTTCGTCCTCCCGCTTTGAGGTTCTATGGTAACGGAAGCGAGACCCCTACGAGGGTCGCTTGAAGAATTTGGCTTAGTCGAAATACTTCAGATGATGGGGCTGGGCAACATGACCGGCGCATTGCATCTGCACCGGCCTGATGGGCGCACCGGCATCATCTACTTTTATGATGGCTTCCTCGCCACCTGTACCGAGCTAACGACCGAGGCCCTCACCCTCGGCCTGGTGCTTCAGCAACTCGGCATGGCAAGCGCCGAGCAATTAGACAGCGCCTATGACCTCCAGACCCAGGACCCTCTTGGCAAACGCATCGGGGAACTACTCGTCGATTACCAGATCATCACCCCAGAACAATTACAAGACGCCCTCAAAACACAACTGCTCTGGACGGTGCGCGAACTGGCGCAGTGGCAGGAAGGCGCATACGAGTTTCTGCCGGGCGAGCATTTGCCCACCGAAGACATGCCTCTGCGCATCGAGGTCACACGGGTGGTCATGGAGGTGCTGCGCTATACACAGGAATGGGACGAACTGCAACAGACCCTGCCCGATGGCATGCGCACCCGCCTGGAAATGGCGTTCAGAATCCCGCAGAGCGCGCCGCTGACTTTCGACCTCAGCACCTGGCGCGCCATCTCCCACGTCAACACGCACCGCACCGTTCGCCGTATTGCCTCCGCCATTCACCAGCCAGAGCTTGAAGTCGCGCGGCTCATCGCGCCGCTGGTTGAGCGCGCCATGCTCATCCCGGTAGAATCCAACAGCAGGCCTGGCCTGCCCATCGCAGCGCGGCGGCTCAGCATGGAAAGCTTCGACCTCTTTGGCCTGCTCAGCCAGATGGAACAAGAATGGCTGCACCGCCGCCAGCCGGTCGAGCAACTTGCCGGGCTGGCGCTCTTTATTAACTGGACCATGAGCAATCTGGCCGAAACCTGCGCGCATAACGGCATCACCCTCTCAGCCGATACCCTGGCCTCGCTCCTTCAGCGCGAAAACCTGACGCGCATCGCTGGGTACACCCTGAAGATTCAGGAGAACCAGATTGATATAGATGACTTCACGCAGTACTGCCGCACCTATCTGGACCCGCGCAACGTGGACCCCGCGGCAGGCAAGTTTCATGATCGGGCATCGACCCTCTTGCAGCGAGCCTTGCGCGCCACCTTCCAGGCCATCAACGCGCGCATCGCCTCGCCACTGGAACGCATGCAAAATCAGGAAGCCTGGGATGCCCTCTTCCTCGGCTTCCAGGGAGAACCGCCGCCGCAGTAGAGGATAAGATGGGCACACCTGGCCTCAGTCAGCAATGCTCACCTCGAGATGACGACAAAGGAGGATCAAGCGCATGGGCAACTTTGTGATGGTGATCGATGATTCATTGACAGTGCGCAAGATTATGGAGAGCAGTCTGCAACGCGAAGGCTTTCGGGCTATCTCCTTCCCAGATGGCTTACAAGCCATGAGCGCGCTTTCCAAAGGCGAGATTCCAGTGCCCGATTTGATTCTGCTGGATGTGGGCCTGCCCAAGATGGACGGCTATGAAATCGCCCGCGCCTTCAAGCAAAAGAACCGCCTGGGCAACACCGTCATCATCATGCTTTCCGGGCGCGATGGCGTCTTCGACAAGCTGCGGGGCCGCATGGCCGGGGCCAAAGAATACATCACCAAGCCCTTCAAGCCCGCCGAAGTCATCGCCGTTGTCCGTTCGCATATCGGCGTGCAGGATATTTCTAATTCGCCCCACGCGGCTGGCAGCTTCTCGTATTACTAGCTTTCAGTACCCCCAGCGGGTCGTGATAAGATGCTGGCTGCGCCGCGGTAGCCCTGAGAAGTATACCAGCCAATATCAAAGCGATCAATAGATTCTGCACTAGAGGACACACCTGTTATGACGTTTGCCCCGAACGGGCGTAGGACCGTGCTGGTTGTTGAGGATTCCCCCACTGAACAGGCGATGATTGCAGACTGCCTGTATGAAGCCGGGTACAGCGTCGTACTCGCAGGCGATGGTGATGAGGTAGGCGAAAAGATACGAAGCATTGCGATTGATCTGGTGGTGCTCGACCTGATTCTGCCGCGAGTCAACGGATATGAAGTCTGCCGTTCGCTGCGCAATGACCCACAAACCGAACACATCCCCATCGTCATGCTCACTCAGCGCAGCAGCGCCCCCGAAGAGTTTTATGGCCGCCGCCTGGGCGCTAATGGCTATCTGAAAAAGCCTCTGAATCCTGACCTTCTGTTGGCAGAAATCCAACGTCTGGTAGGCACAGCAAACAAGTAATATGAGCAGCCCAGAAAGCATGGCACAGGGGTCGCCCGGTGGCTCCTTGCCGTCCGACATCAATCTGTTTTTGAGCGAGGAAGAACGGCAGGCCGTCGAACTGCTCTACGAGCAGAAAATGGCAGAGCCGCCCAAAGGCGCGCCTTTCCTCACCTTCAAACTGCACAACCTGCGTTGGGGTGTGCCGGTTTCCCATCTGCGCGAAGTCTTGCCCAACGTCTCCTCCATCACACCGCTGCCGTTTAGCCCACTCTGGCTCTATGGCCTCATCAATCTGCATGGCGAGCCGGTGGGTCTGGTCAGCCTGAGCGAACTGCTGCTCGACCCCATCACCGCCTCCAGTGTGGGGCTGCGCACGGCGGCGGGCGCTCCGGTCATTGTCGCCGAAAGCGAGGGCACACCCCTGGGGCTGCTGGTGGAAGAACTAGGTGAGGTCGCCTTTCTGGAAGAAAACCAGCTTGAGCAAGTGCCCCCCGTCGACGCGCGCATCCTGCCAAGCACAGCAATTGCCCATCTCTCTGCCGCCTGGTATCCGTCGCCAACCGCTCAGCCTGTTCTGCTGCTGGACCTGCCACGCCTGCTGACCGGCCTCCTTCAGCGCTTGACCAGCGAGGAGGCGCGCAATGACTGAAAAATACCTGCCCACCTTTGTCGAGGAAATGCGCGGCTACTGCCAGATGCTCGCCGAGTTTACCGGCATCCTCCATACTCCTCTGGCAGCCGAAGAGCTTGGTTCCGCAGCGGCAGGGCTGAGCCGACTCTTCCACACCATCGCTGGCCTGAGCAGTTCGCTGGAGATCACCGATGTTGCCGGGCTGGCGGAGGGGCTGGAAAGCTGCCTGCTCAGCATCAGCGCTAACCCAGCCGACGCCGCAAGCGCCAGCATCAGCAGCCCGCTGGCCGATCTGCTTGACTTCACCACCGCCTATCTCAGCCACCGCCTGCAAGCAATGGAAATGAGCGGGCAGTTTCAGCCGCCCACGCCAGAAGATGAGGAACCCTTGCGGCTGCTGGAAGAACGGCTATGGGACCTGGGCAACCAGCTTGAGCCGCCCGAAGAGGGCGCGATGCCCCCGGCGGAGGCGCTGAGCGACGATGACCTTGCCATCCTGCGCGCCTTCAACGAGAGCGACCTTTCCGCCACCGGAGAGGCCACGCCGCACACCACACATCCCCTCGCGCCGCTGCCAGCCACCAGCCCAGCGGATGACAACGCCCTCGCCGATGATGCCATTCCGCCTGGATTGATCGAACTCTTTCACGCCGAAACGAAAGATGATCTCACGCTGCTGCAAAGCGCGCTGGCCCGCCTGGAATGGCCGGAAGAACGCCCTGCCGCCGCGCAAGAAATGCGGCATATCGCGCATAAGATCAAGGGCGCGGCATCCACCCTGAACCTTCAGGTGGTGGCTGGCCTGTCGCACTGCCTGGAAGACATCCTCGACCTGCTCAAAAGCCGACGCCTGGAATATGCCCCCGTCGTCGTGGATGCCCTGATGCGCGGCGCGCTCGAAATAGAGGCAGCCCTGAACCGACCCGCCGCGTCAGAAGAAAACACCGAAGGTCTGGAGCGCCTGCGCGCCGAATATGAAGCGCTGCTGGCCGTCAGCGAGCCAGAAAATCTCGATGATCCTGGCGCGACACAGCCACCTTCGCCGCACCTGGCCGCAGCGCTCCAGCAATACGCTACCCTGGCAGAAACCGCGCTTGAGCAGAGCAATCCCTCGCCCGAGCCGCCACACGGCCCGGCTGGAGGAGTGATAGGCCGCGAGCTTTCGCTGCGCGTCGAAGTCAGTCGGCTCGATCAACTGATGGGGCTGGCCGGTGAACTGGCGAGCAACCGCGCCAGCACCGAACAGGTGCGCCAGGAAATCAACGACGCGCTGGCCGAAGTGCGCCGGGCCGTCCAGAAGATGACCCAGTTGGTCAACCAGCTTGACGAAGAACCTACACCGGCCCCCACGCCCGCCTTTGCGCTCTCCCAGAGCCAGGCCGAGGCGACACGTCTGGTCAGCCTGGGCGCAGATATCCACCGGGCAACCACAGAAGAACTGGAGCTTGAAGACCTCAATAACGAGCATAGCCATCTGCGGCGGGCGCTGCGCGAGGGCGTCAACGATATCTCTACCGTCAGCGACAACCTGCATAACCTGCTGCTTCAGATGAACGGACTGGCCGAAGCCCAGGACAAACTGACCAGCGACATCCAGCACGACATTACCCATCTGCGGCTGGTGCCCATCGGCCAGATTTTTCCCAGGCTCCAGTTGACCGCGCGCAGAATTGCCCAGGAGCAAAACAAGCAGATCAACTTCCTGCCCACCGGCGCGGCCACCGAGATTGACCGCGACATCATCGAAGCCATCACCGGCCCATTGGTACAGTTGGTCAGCAACTGCGTGGTGCATGGCATCGAATCCGTGGAAGAGCGGCGCGCGCATGGTAAGCCCGACGTGGGGACCATCACTCTGCACGCCTATTACACCGGCAACGAAATCAGCATTGAGGTCGGCGATGATGGCCGGGGCATCGCCCCGCAGCGGCTCATCGAGACCGCCATTGCGCAGGGCAAACTCTCGCCCGAAGAGGCCGAGCACCTGGACCTGGAGCAAGCCCTCAATCTGATCTTGCTGCCCGACATTTCCACCAGCCCGGAAGTCACCACCGTTGCCGGGCGCGGCGTGGGCATGAACATGGTGCAGACCATTGTCGAAAGCCTGAAGGGCACGCTGCACATTCACAGCACGCCCGGCGAAGGCACCACCTTCCATCTGCACCTACCCATCTCGCTGGGCATTTTGCACGCCCTCTTCGTGCGCGTCGGCGAGCAAACCTACGCTGTCCCCATGAGCAGCGTGGCGCGCATCTGGCAGCCCGATGACCGGCAGGACCTGGGCGATACCCTTTTCTTCAGCCTGGGCAAAGTGCTGAGCCTCGCGCCTGGGCAGGCGGCCAGCGAAGCGGCCAACGCATTGGCGCTCAAGGCGGCCCTGATCGTGCCGCTGCGCCAGCGGCAAATCGGCGTCTATGTCGATGAAGTCTTGACAGACCGCGAGGTTGTCATCAAGCGCCTGCCGCCGCATCTGCGCCGCCGTGGCGTGCGCGGCGCTATTCTGAACCCAACCGGCGAACTCTTGCTGCTGCTCGATCTGCCAGAACTGGCCCACCGCGCGCTCCGCGAAGCGCTGGCCGAACGCTCCCCCAGCATCGCAGCCCCCGCGCCAGCCCCCACCACCACCGGCCCCAAAGTGCTGGTCGTCGATGATTCGCTCTTTATGCGCCGCACGCTGGAACTGCAACTCACCCGCGCGGGCTATCAGGTCACGTCGGCCAAAGACGGGCTGGAGGCCATGCGCCTGATGACACAAGACCGCCCGCAGGTCGTGCTGCTGGATATTGAAATGCCCCAGCTTGATGGCTATGGGCTGCTTGGCCTGATGCGCGGCCAGCCCCGCTTCAGCACTACCCAGGTGGCAATCCTCACCTCGCGCGCCGCCGATAAATTTCGCCAGCACGCCATGGACCTGGGCGCGAACGCCTATCTGGTCAAGCCGTGCCCTCACGATGTCTTGCTTCAGACCGTCGCCGAACTGGCAAACCAGGCCAGCCCCATCGGCAAATAAAGCGTTCGACGGTTTAATTGTCGAACGCTCGCATCAAGCCTGCCTCACTGCTAGGGCAACGCCGCCAGGAAATCCAGCACCACGCGGTTGAACTCGGCAGGCTTTTCCAGATTGAGGTGGTGCGCCGTATCAGGAATCACCACCCGCTGCGCGCCCGCAATCTCGCGTTCCAAAAGCTGCGCAATCTGCATCGGCTCTCGCGCATCTTTATCACCGATGATGACCAGCGTCGGCACGCGAATCTCTGCCAGCCGTCCGATGGCTGGCGGCTGGAGCATCTGCGGCCAGACCTCCAGGTCATCGCCGCGCCGATAATTCTCGGTGGTCATCGCGCGCACCCGCTCGCGAGCCTGGGCGTTGACCTGCTCCGGCGTGCGCGTCGGACCATCGGTCCAATAGCGCAGTTGCAAATCAACAGCGCGATCAATCTCGCCCTGCTGAAGCGCCTGAACCACCCTCGGCCACAGATCAACTTCTTCGGCATTGTCTTCTTTGTCTGGCTCGAAGCCGCTCACGCCAGCGGCCACCGCAATCAGCGCCTCAACCATCTCAGGGTGCTCAAGCGTAAAATCGATGGCGACCGCGCCGCCCGCCGACAAGCCCATCACAGCAGTGCGCTCGATGCCCAGGAAACGCAGCAGCGCCGCCAGATCATCGGTCGCTGAAAAGGGCGGCTGATCGGCCTTGACCAGGGCCGAATCGCCAAAGCCGCGCATATCGTAGCGAATAACGGTATAGTGCTCGGCAAACGCCGCAACCTGATCGTCCCACAGCCTGCGGTTGACCAGCGCCCCATGAACCAGCGTCAGCGGACGCCCCACGCCCGCCACTTCATAACACAGGCGTGTGCCGTTTACCTCGGCATAGCCGGTGCTGACATGATCGCTCACAAAGAGCCTCCTTTACCTCTCTGATCGTTTGTAACTGTTCCATCATCAGCATAGCATGAAAAGAGGCTACAAACAGACCTGATTCAGCAGGAGGTTGTGTTATTGCCCTTCCCGTGTCAGGCGCAGCCGCTCCAGTTCGGCAAATCCGGCCTCAATGGCCGATTCCGCGCCGCAGTTGCGCGACGCCTGCCCCTCCGTAATGCCGTCCAGGCAGCGCCCCGTCTGCGCGTCATACATCACCATGCCTGCGTCATTCTCGCCGGTAAACCAGCCATACACGCGCAGCGCCAGATCACGATAGCGCGTCTCGCCCGTCGCGCGATAGAGCGCCGCAAGCCCCTGCATCATCGGCGTCAGACAATAGGCGCACTGGTGCTCTTTCACCCCAGGAAACGCATAGAAAAAGCCTGCTGCCAGCGTCGGCTTAACCACGCGCTCCACCGTCTGCGCGCACGCCTCCAGATAGTCAGGGCGCTCCAGCCAGACGCCCGCCTCGGCCAGCGCCGGAAACTGATGATAGCCCCACAACCCCACGCGCTCTTGCTCCGGCTCATCGCGCAGATAACCATCCATACAGCCAAACAGATCAGCCGCCCATCTCTCCAACAGCCGCTGCACCTGCACGCGCACCGGCTCGGGCGGCTCCGCGCGCAGCACCTCCAACGCCGCCAGCGTCAGCACCCCCGTCACCTTGGCATAGCTGGCCGTTTCGGCTCGCGCGGGCAGCGGGCAGCTCAGCCAGGGCTCCAGCGCCTCTTCATCGCCCAACACGCGATAGGCCGCGCCCAGCGCCCACAGCGCCCGGCACGTCCACCACAGCCCGCCCGGATACGATGTCTGGCCGGTCATATTGCGCTCGCCCGCCGGGTTCAAGATAAAATTGGTGAAGCGCCCATCCGCACCCTGCATATAGGGCAGGAAGCTCAGCCAGCGCCGCGCCAGATCGCGCCCCCGCTCGTTCCCTTCCTGTTCCCAGGCATGCAGACCCAGCACCACCGCCCGCGCTACATCATCCACACAGGCGGTGCCCTCCATCCCGCTGTCCGCCGCGATGAATGGCCGATACACCATCCCTTCGCCTGTCTCTATCGGTTCCGAATAGACTGCCAGCGCGGCAACCTCCCGGCCATCTGCCGGAAAGGTCCACGTCAACGATGCAAGATGCTCAAACACCCATTCCCTCGTTCCTTCTCTGGCCCAGGCCGGGAAAGCGCTCTATCTGTCTGCGCTCCCGCGCATGCCTGGTAACGTCACTGGAAGGAAGCAGCGCAACTTCCATGCCTTGCTCAGCAGGGACCAGCGCCTCAGTCCTCCTCTGCCTCCAGTTCAGCCGCCTTCTTATACGCTTCCTCGGCTTCAGCGCTTCTCCCCAGCTTCTTGAGGATGTCGCCCCTGAACTCATACGCCTTTGCCCAAGTGGGATTTTCCTCAATCCTTTGCTCAATCGCCGCCAGCGCCTGCTCATACGCTGCTGTCGCCTCGGCGTCTCTTCCCAGCTTCAGTAGCACATCGCCTCTGGAATGATACGATCTCCAGTCAGGGTCAGCTTCGATGGCGCGTTCAAACTCTGCCAGCGCCTCTTCATAACGCTGAAGATGGCTGAGCGCCTCGCCCCGTTCCCACATGTCGTCGGAAAATTCATAGCCCTTCAGGCGGCGCGCTTCATCATACGCTGCCAACGCCTCTTCATAGCGCTGCATCTCTTTCAACAGATGCCCTTTAAAGCGGTGCGCGTGCGTGTAGCCGGGTTTCAGCCGCAGCGCTTCATCATACGCCGCCAGCGCTTCCTCGTATCGTTTGAGATGCCGCAGCACATAGCCTTTGGAACTCCACGCGTTCGCGTCATCCGGCCTGATGCGCAGCGCCGCCTCATAGGCCGCCAGCGCCTCATCCAGTCGCCAACCATCCCACTCCAGCAGTTGAGCCTTATTGAGATACGCAATCCAGTTATATGGTTTGCGTTGGTTGATGCGCTCATACGCCGCCAGCGCGCCCTGCGTGGCCGCCTCGGCCTCATCGGTACGGCCCAGATGGCCCAGCTTGGTCCCCCATCTGTCCCAGGCTTCGGGATAGTCAGGGTCTAGCTCGACAGCGTGTTGGCATGCCGCAACTGCCTCTTCGTCGCGGTCCAAATACCAGAGCGCGTTTCCCTTGAGCAGATATGCCTCGGCGTTCTGCGGGTCGAGCGCAATCGCGCGCTCGCTGGCGGCCAGCGCTTGCTGATACGTCTCCTCGTCCTCCTCATCAATTTCGCCATGCAGCCAAAGCGAGCGCGCCTTGCTCAGCCAGGCATCAACGTTCTCCGGGGCCAGTTGTATGGCCTGCTCATACGCCGCCAGCGCCTCTTCCTGCCGATAGAGCGCGTCCAGCGCATCCCCTTTGAGCACGTGTGCCCGCGCATTGGTCGAGTCTATCGTAAGAGCGCGCTCGCTGGCAGCCAGCGCTCGCTCATAGGCCGCCTCATCCGACGAAGCCAGATGCTCCCCAAAGACCAGGAAGACTTCGCTTCTTCCCAGCCAGGCATCGATGCACCGCGCGTCCAGACGAATCGCCTGTTCAAAGGCCACCAGTGCCGCTTCCGGCTGATATAGTTCATCCAGCGTGTTGCCTTTGCCCACATATGCCTCGGCGCTCTCCGGCTGAAGCTGGATGGCCTCTTCATAGGCCGCTAGCGCCTGCTCATACTCCTCGGCCTCGAAATGCGCGCGCCCGCGCTGCAACGCCTCTTCTTCCATGTGTCCTTCTCCATCGCCCGCCGGATGCCGCGCACGCCGCATCTGGCAGCCCAAAAGTCCCATCAGCGCGCAAAAAACGCGCCCAAAGCTTGACAATATCCATCAAGCAGGGTACAATTGCCCTATCATCGCCTGCAAGGAGTCTTGCCCCAGCCACACAAACAACGTAACCACTTTTTTTGATTGACAACTGAAGATGGCTGATACGGCCAGTGGGTTAAACGCTGACCGTACCAAATAACCCCAATCCTGACACAGCCAGGAGTGAGGCTAGAGGGTATTGTACGCCATTCGACCCTCCAGCGGCTCTCCTGAAACCATTCGCCTTTCCGGCGCAGGTTCGGGGAGCCGCTTCGTTGTGGCCCCATTGGGGCCACGCCACCGGAGGTATATGCCATGCTCTTACCCTTCCGTCGTTCATCTCGCCCGTCTCTCGCCCGCCGCGCCTGGGAAGTGGACGCGCTGTTGTCTCCGCTGTCGCCCGTCGTGCGCGACCTGCTGCGTCCCTGGCTGCTGGCCCCGACCGATCCGCGCCGCTGGCCTCCACCGGAGACCTTCGAGGCGCGGCGCTGGCCCATCAGCCCGGAAGAGGCCGACGACCAGTCTCGCCCAACCGCCAGCACACTGCTGCGCGAGGAACTGCGCGCCGTCCGGCAGACCCTGGACCTGCCATCCAATACCCTCAGTGGGCTGACGCGCAACGGCTTGCTGGCGGCGCATGGGCTGCGGCTGCGCCAGTTGGAGCGCTGGCTCTGGCCCTTCTACGCCGCCCGCGAGATCAAACGCATGATTCGATAAAATGCCCCAAACCGGGCGTGCCGAGCGGGGCATCCGCTCCCGACCACCGTCACGCGCTTGACAGGTGTGCTATCCTGATGTGTGATATCTTGTATGGCTGGCGCCTGATCTTTACAAGCAGCGCACCATCGCAGGCGCAAGCGCCCGCTGCCAGAGGCGCTACTATAGGATGGATGAGCGCGCCAGTTGCGCTCAACGAAGGAGTTTGTATCGATGAGTCTTTCTCTGGAAATTGCCAGGCGCGCCCTGGACGCCAGTCGGGCGCGGGCGCGTGAGTTCGGCTGCCAGGTCAGCATCGCGCTGGTTGACAGCGCGGGTCACCTCGTCGCGTTTGAGCGCATGATGGCCCCCTACGCCTGGGCCACCGCAGGCATCGCCACCGCCAAGGCCACCTCAGCCGTCATGTTCAATCAATCCACCTCCGATATTAGCCGCTGGGCGGGCGAGATTCCTGGCTTCGCCACCAGCATGGCAAGCATGACCCAGGGCAAGTTTATCATGGCTCCCGGCGGCTGGCCCATTCGCGGCCCCAACGGCGTCACCGTTGGCGCAATTGGCATCAGCGGCGGCAACGCCCCAGGGCGAGACGACGACATCGCCCGCGCAGGCGTGGATGCCGCGCAAGCCGCCCTCTACGCCGATTTCCAGCGGCGCGTGGCAGCGCAGTCAGCCGCGCAGCCCCCTGCGCCACAGGCTCCCGCGTCACAAGCGCCCGCGCCGCAGCCAGCGCCCACCCCTGCGCCTGCTCAGCCCCAGGCAGCCCCGGCTACCGTCGATCTTGGGCAGTCGGAGCCAGCCGCCTCTGTCTATATGCCGGTCGTTACCGCTGAAAGCGCCGCGCCTTCCAGCAGCAGCGAAGTCGTAGACGCAGACGATCAGCCCACCATCTCCACTGATCGCCCCAGCTAAGCCCAATACCGAAACAGCAAGACACAAGCGGCCCATCCGAAACCTGGTTTCGGATGGGCCGGACTATCTGCTTTCCAATTTTTCCACCCCCTAGAAATTCCCTCCTTTTCTCTTGACAAATCGCCGATCATCAGTTATTATTCCGATAGATGATCAAAAATAATTCAACGAAAGGAAGCTGAGGTGGGAATCAAACAGCGGCGAGAACGCGAGCGGCAGGAAATCCGGCAGAGCATTCTCTCGGCGGCGCGCGCGATTGCCGTTGAAGACGGCTGGCAGGCCGTCACCACGCGCAAAGTGGCTGAGCGCATCGAATATAGCCAGCCCACCATTTATGAATACTTTGAGAACAAAGAGGCCATCCTGTTCGCGCTGCTGCGCGAGGGATACGAGCAGTTGGTGGCAGTGGTGCAGGCAGCATTCAACTCTACCGATGATCCTGAGGCGCGCCTGCTCGCCATGAGCGAAGCCTATTGGGATTTCGCTTTTCGAAGTCCCGAGTTGTATCAGGTCATGCATGGCCTGGCTGGAACCTCCTCTGGATGGTTTTCTGAGCGGCATCCTGAGCCACCAGCCGAGGTCAGAGAAAGCTTTACCCTGGCGCGCGAAGCCGTCGAACAGTGGGCCACGTCCAAAGCGCTTGAACTGCCGAACCTGAGAGACCTCGTGGAAGTGCGCCGGGGCTTGCTGCACGGGCTGATCACCCTCGCGATGGCTGGCCGCATTCCCGGGGGACCAGACCACGCCAAACACATCATGCTGGAGGCGATGCGCGACCTGCTCTTCGCCTGGAGCCATCGTCCGCAGGGATAAGCGTTCTTTTTTTGCTGTTTTCCGATCTTAGATCAGTCTTTCAGGAGGAGAAACACATGCACATTTCGCAAGAGGGCAATCTGGTCACATTGATCAATGTATTTGAGACGACACCCGAGCAGCAGCAGGCGCTGATCGAGCAGTGGATTCGCTTCACCGAAGCGGTGAAGGATGAGTCGGGCTTTATCGCGGCGGCGCTGCACAAAAGCACCGACGGCACGCGCGTCATCAACTACGCGCACTGGCGCTCTCAGGCAGACTTTGATAACTTCCTCAGGCAGCATGGCGCGGACTTCGCGCAGTTCGGCCAGAACTCCTTGCGCATGGACCCACATACCTACGAGGTGGTCTATCTCCATGAGCAGGCTGGCAGTTGAGGGACAGTGCCCTGGCCGAGTGGGAGCAGGAGTAGATGCCCGCCCCTGCTCCCACTCCTGTACGCTTACGACGCCTTGCCCAGCAGGAAACTAATTACCAGAATCAGCAGCACAAACAGCGTGATGAGCACATAGGCGTAGTCGCGCTCCAGCGCAAAGATCACCACCGACGCCGCCACGCGAATGACCGGCGTCGCAATCAGCAGCAGCAGCCCCAGCGCGATGAGCGCATACGGCTTGAACTGCGCTAGCCCGGCCAGCACATCGGCAGGATTGTTCGGGAAAGCCGATAGCCGGTTCGGCCCATACTGCACCAGTTGGGCCAGATTGCCGAACGAGCCGGGATAGCCCGTATGTTGGGTCGCAAACAGCAGAACCACACCCAGCGCGATCAAGACCGCGCTGGCAAACACGCCCACGCGCAGAATCCAGCCGATGATCTCTTCGGTAGGAAACTCCTTGCGCGCCGAAGCTGGCGCGGCATCCGACGTGGGGGTCGCTTCTTCAGGTGCGGGTGGTTGCTCTTCTGCCATATGATCAAATACCTACTCCAAAGGCGCGCAAAAACATCTCGATTGCCGTCAGCACCAGCACCACCGCAAAAATCTGGCGAATCACCGTGCCGCGTGTCCGAATCAGCAACTGCGCGCCCAGCAGCGCGCCCGCCAGCACGCCCAGCGCCACCGGAGCCGCGATCACCGGATTGATATCGCCGCGCGAAAAATACACGCCCGCGCTCGCCGCCGCCGTCACGCCAATCATAAAATTGCTCGTCGTCGTCGAGGCTTTCATGGGAATACGCATGGCAATATCCATCGCCGGAACTTTCAGCACGCCGCCGCCAATGCCCAGCAGCCCGGAAACCATTCCGGCAATGTACATCAAGCCAAAGCCCAGCGGCACCCCCTGCACGCGATACCCAATCTTACGCTTCACCGCCGTATCGTAATATTCACCATCCAGGCGCAGCCGACGCGCCAGCCTGCGACCCAGGCTCGGACTGACATCGGGCGTGCGGCGCAGCGTTTCCGGGTCCAACGCGCCCGCCATCGACGCCTGCTCCATCTTGCCGCGCTGAAGCATCACCACGCACGAATAGAGCATAATGATGCCGAACACAAAGAAGAGTACTGGCCCGGCCAGATAGCCACCGACAAACGCGCCCGTAATCGCGCCCGCCGTCGTCGCCACCTCCAAAAACATGCCGATGCGCAGATTGCTGATGCGGTCACGGATATAGCGCACCGCCGATCCGCTGGAGGTTGCAATCACCGAGACAATCGAAGCGCCAATCGCAAAGTGGATATCGATACCGAAGAGGATGGTCAACGCGGGGATAACAATGATGCCACCACCCAACCCCAGCAGCGCGCCGACGGTCCCGGCCACCAGGGAGGTCACAAAAACCAGCAGCAGAAACAACAATACCGGAAGATGCAGCGGCGTATCCTTCCTTTCCTTCCGATGATGCGGCAGTCGTATTGTAGCACATCAGGTTTGCTGGCATCCAGGCGTCGGCAAACCTGAGGCGCGCTGGCCCCTTAGATGGTCCCCGCCACGAACGCCTGACGACGAAGCCTCCAGACGGCCAGCAGGAACGCAACCAGCGTAGTCGTCAGCAGCACACCCACATCCAGCAAGTTGCTGTTGAATGTCCCCACGCGCTGGATCGCGTTGTTGGCCCCATCAGCGAGATAGTAGGTCGGCAGAATTTTGACCACATCCGTGATCGGATTGCTAGCGATGAACGGGGCCAGCGGGACGATCACGCCTGGGAGGAGAAAGAGGAAGATAGATAGCCCACTGACCACCTGCGCAGCGCTCGCCGTGTGAAAGTGCACGCCAAAGAGCAGCCCCAGCGCCAGGGTCATGCACGCGCCAAGCAGGATATAGAGCAGCAGCAGCGGAGCGTTGCCCTCAAACCCACCCAGCAGCGCCATCACCCCAACCGAGAGCAGCAGTTGATAGGCCAGGGTGACCAGCACCTTGCCCACCAGGAGGTCGCCGAGCGCGCCAGGTGACACCAGCAGCCAGCGGAGCGTTTGTTTCTCCTTTTCTTCAATGACCAGCCCAGACAAGAGGCTTAGCCCCACGGCCAACGAGATCGGCATCATCAAGATACTGTAGATTGTGCCCAGGGTCGGCGGGCTGGCTGGCGTTTGCCCGGTGTTGATAGCCTCGGTCGCAAGCTCGAGCGGCGGACGGGGCGTCGCAACCGTGCGCGCGTAATACAAGACGACCCCTTGCAACGTGGCGCGCTGCTGGGCGTCCAGCGTGGCACCATTGAGATAGAGGGTGACGTGTGGCTGGCCCCCGGCTCGCAGGTGCTGCTCGAAGTCAGTGGGGATGATCAGGCCCACATCATATGGGTGAGCGCCGTGGGTCGCAAAGGCTGCGCTGACCGCGTCTGCCGAGGTGGCCTCGGTGATCTGGGCACTCGTGAGGGTGCTGCTGACGAACTGGGGCAAAGGTGACTGTCCGGGATTGTAGACCAGCAGCGTCGTGGGCATTGGCTGGCCGTTGCCTGCCAGATGGCTGATGAGCAGCCAGATCAGCCCCAGAAACAGCGGGCCAAGCAGGGCACCAAGTTTATACCTATCCAGCCAGAAATCTAGCGCGTCTTTGCGTGCCATGGCGAGTATCATGCGAGGGTGCATGATGCTTCCTCCTCTCCACGCCGGGCGTTCGCCCGCGATGTCAATCAAGACCTCTTCCAATGTCGCCCCACGTGAGTCATCATCAGGTGTTGGCGCATGCCGTTGGAAAAGGCGCGCACCGGGTCTTTGGCCCGGGCGCGCAGACGTTTCTTTCACCCTGCTCGTTAGCCCATCCGCACCAGTTTCACCAGCGCCGCCAGGCCAGGTCGCTGGCCGTACAGCAAGACGCCCAGGCGGTACAGGCGCGCGGCAAACCAAATGCCAGCGAGGATAGCCAGGAGCATCAAGGCGATCGTCACAACAACCTCCCACCAGGCCACCGCGCCCACGGCCAGACGCATCAGCATCAAGACCGGGGTCCAGAACGGAATATACGACAGCACCCTCACCCAGGTGGCATCGGGTGCAGAGACCGCGAGAAAGAACAGCAGATAGCCACTCAGGGTCAGCAACGAAGGAAGCATGGTCGCACTTTGCACCTCCTCTTGCCGTTTGACCAGCGCGCCCAGTCCGGCATACAGGGTGGAATACAGGAAGAACGCCAGCAGCAGATACACCAGGAACAGGAGGTAGAACGGGATCGATACGCTGGTGAGGTACTGGCTGAATCCTCCCTCCTGCGGGCCAAGCAGCGCGGTCTGAAGCGGGGTTTGCAGGAGCAGCGCCACAATGCCGACGACCACCATACTCCCCATCTGGGTCAGGCATGCTGCCCCAATACCCAGAATCTTGCCGGCCAGCAACTGAAAAGGCGTCGCGGCATTCACCAGGATTTCCATCACCCGGCTGCTTTTCTCTTCCGCCACGCCCGCCGCGACGAGACTACCATAAGTCCCGATAGAGATAAAGAGCAGGATAGCGCCAGCAACGGCGAGGAGATAGTCCGCGGTGCTCTCACTGGTCGGGCGCGTCCCCTGGGTGTAGACGACCGCCACGTCAGGGGGAGCAAACAGACTGCTGAGTTGCGACGAGGTGAGGCCCAGACGATGGGCCACATCGAGCACGTTGAGTTGCTGGGCCATCGCCTGGATTGTGGGCAGATGGGTGTCATTGGTGGAACTGGCGTTGGTATCATAAGTAAAGCGCAGCGCCTGGTTCGGCAAACGCTCCAGCAGCAGCAGGATATCCAGATTGCCCTGCTTGACCTGGCTTTGCAGGCTGCTCAGGGCAGTCTGCGGTTGGCTGCTTATTGCATAGGGAGCGAGGCTTCCCGTCTTGGTTCCATTCAAGGCGGTAGTGATGACAGCCATCAGTCCTGCCTCATCCAGGCCAGCGATCGAGCCAGCTTCATTCACCACGACGATCTGCGTTTGCGCAGGGGTCCCGGCAGTAATATACTGCACAATCGTTGGGATAAAAGGGGCCAGGAAGATGATCACCAGGAGCAAAATGCTGGTGATGAGAAAGGTGCGCGCTTTCACGCGAGAGGTATATTCGCGCCAGATAATCAAACGGATATTGCGCAGGGTGTGCTGGGCCGCGGCACCGCTTGAACGCACCGCGACGGCCAGATAGTCCGATTGTGCGTCTGCTTGCTCTGGACGTTCCACCGATTGCTTTGCCATACTTTCCTGCCTCCTTCCGAGCAGGGACAACGTATACACGTCTTGCTGCGCCGAACCGTTCGGCTCAGTCGCCTCTTTCGACTCCCGCCGAGAGCGCGGACGAAGCGGCGGGCAGCGCGGGCGTGCCCACCATCTCAATGAAGATGTCCGTCAGGGAGGGTTCCACCACCTCGAATCGGCTGATGATGCCGCCGTGCTTCAGCGCCGCCTCCACGATCAGGTTGGGAGGGAGGTTGGCCTGGAACTTCATTTCGAGATAATCCTCGCGGCGTTTGGTGACCTGCACGCCCGGAAGCTGTTCAAGCCAGGACGCCTCCGGGTCATTTTCGAGCTTGAGGCGTGCGACATTGTGCCCATGCTGACGCTTGATCTCCTGCACGTGGCCTTGTTCCACCACGCGCCCCTGGTTGATCAGCACCATGTCTTTACACAACTCCTCAACCTGCTCCAACTGGTGTGTGGAGAAGATGATGGTCTTGCCCCGCCGGTGCAGTTCCAGAAAAGCTTCCTTCAGCATCGTCGCGTTGACCGGGTCCAATCCGCTAAATGGCTCATCCATGATCAGGATGGTCGGGTTGTGCAAGATGGCGGCGAGGAACTGCACTTTCTGCTGGTTGCCTTTGGAGAGGTTCTCGACTTTCTTGTGGCGATTTTCCGTGATCTGGAACCGCTCTAGCCACTCCTCCAGGGCGGTGCGCGCCTCCTGACTGGAGAGACCGGCCAGGCGTGCCAGGAATAGCAACTGCGCCTCGGCCTCCATCTTGGGATAGAGTCCACGTTCCTCCGGCAAATAGCCGAAGGAGCGCCGCGCGACCTCGCGCACCGGGGTGCCATTCCAGGTAATCTGGCCGGAGTCGGGGCGAATGAGGTCCAGAATCATGCGCATGGTGGTGGTCTTGCCCGCCCCGTTTGCGCCCAGGAACCCAAACAGCGCCCCCTCTTGTATTTCCATCGAAAGGTCTGTGATGGCCTGGAACTCGCCAAAGCGTTTGTTAAGGTGTTCAACAATCAGACTCATCGGGATGACTCACTCCTTTCTGGTTGCCCGATCAAACAGGGTCATCAGTTCCCGCGCCTACCCTCCGCGTTGCGTTCAGTGGCATTCGTTGCCTGGCGGACTCGTTGAGCACACTGTAGCATGGAGTTCGTCCGCACGCGACAAAAAATGGCTGCGTGGTGTAAAACGGAGATCAACTGGTGCAAAAACGGGGCTGGCTGGTGTGGCGAAGCTCGGCTGTTTGCGGGGCTTGGTACAATACAGCCAGAGGGAAAGATGACCCGAGCAGAGGAGCACCGTGGATGTTAGAAATCCGCCAGTTGGAAAAGCGTATCGACGGGCGCCGTGCCCTGGCAATCGAGACGCTCGACATCGAGCCAGGCGAGGTGGTCGCGGCGCTTGGCCCGGCTGGCGCTGGGAAGTCTCTGTTGATTGCGCTCCTGGCCGGGGTCCTGTCGCCCAGTGGGGGAACGATCTTGCTGGATGGGAACCCGCTCGTATCCGGCACGAGCCGCATGCGGGAGCAGATGAGCGTGCTCTTCGCGGATGATCTGCTCTATGAGCGGCTCAGCGTCTGGCGCAATCTGGCGTTCGCCTGCCAGTGGCAGGGCGTGCCCACCAGCCGCATCAACGAGGTGCTGGCACAGATAGGACTCAGCGACCAGGCACAGACCGCCACCAAACAACTGACCCCTTCCGGGCAGCGTCGCCTGGCCTTTGCGCGCGCCCTCCTGGGGCAGCGCCGACTGCTCCTGCTCGACCAGCCGACCCTGCGCGCTGACCTGGAGACGCAGCAACTCATGGCGCGCGTGATTCGCCAAACTGCCGAAGCAGGGGCGATGATTCTGCTGACCGATGAAGACCTGGCCTGGGCCGGAACCTGCTGTACGCGCGTTCTGGAACTCGAGGCGGGCCGTGTCACCAAAAGCTATGCGTTTGCGCGCAGCAGCCTCGGCCCGGAGCACGCGGCAGCAGAGCGCTGGACGCCGTTCAAAATGCCCGCCAACAAAGAGGACCGCATTCTCCTCTACGACCCCGGCGCCATCCTCTACGCCACCAGCCGCGACAGCAAAACGTATCTGCGCACTGCCGAGGAAGAACTGCTCACCCAGAGCACCTTGCAGGACCTGGAGGCTCGTCTCACCGGGCACGGCTTCTTCAAAGCCCATCGCGCCTATCTCGTCAATCTCCAGCATCTCAAAGCCGTGGTGCAATACACCCGTGGCAGCTATCTGCTGCTCCTGGATGATGAAGCGGAAACCATGATTCCGCTCAGCAGACAGTCGGAGAAGGCATTGCAAGCATTGTTGGGCTACTGAACGGCTGCTCGTTGCTTCGCACTCACCAGAGATGGCCGATAGAGAAAAAAAGAAGCCTGGTGTGCATGACACCAGGCTTCAAGCAAATATCCAACCGGCGCAGAGCATTGTCTCCCCACCAGCCTGCACCCTCCAACACGCCCCACCCTTACCAGCAGCCCCCCACCAGACGACTGTCCCCGGCAGTTGGCCCCACGCCACGAACCCACAGCAGCCACCCCACCATTCAGCCTGCATCGAAAAGCAGCAGCCACCACATTGCCTTGCCACCACCTTCACCCTGCACGCCCCCAAGCACCTCGACGTAACGCCCCATACACCCACATCCACCCCACCAACCCCACCGGCCACCACCACCTTCAACCCGCTCCGATGAGCCTCTTGAGTGAGTACTCATCTCTGATGACAATAGTACCTGAATCTGCTGAAAATCCCATGAAATTATTCACAAAACCGCTGAATGATTTTTCATATTTCCAGGGGATGATGGGGCAAAAACCACTCTTTCACCCAACAGTTTATTCATCTGGGCGAAAAAGCGTGAGAGGAAAAGCTGCAAGGCAGCGTATCAGGAAGTAGCAGCCAGGGGGAGTGCCAGCGAAAAGATGCCCCCTGCGGGATGGCCGTTCATGGGGAACTCGGCCCAGAGGCATCCATGCTGGCGGGCAACCAGATAACGGCTGAGGTACAGACCCAGGCCCAGCCCCGCGTACTGGCGCTGGAAGCTGTTTTCCGGTCCGCGATAGAAAGCAGTAAAAAGCTTCGCCTGCTCTTCCGCAGGCAAGCCCGGGCCATGGTCACGGATAGAAATCAGCGCCATTTCCTCTTGAGGTATCGTCGCAGCGCCATCAGCCCCCAAAACCAGCGCAGGCGGCAGCAGCGCCGCTCGCGCGCGCTGCACCCCTACCTCCACCATCCCTTCATCGCGCCCAAACTTGATGGCATTATCGAGGAGGTAGCCAAGCACCTGTTCCAGACGCAGACGATCTGCCAGCGCCAGCAGGACCGATTCCCTGGCCGTCAGAGAGAAGTGCATATGTGGCAGCGCGCGCTGGCGCTGTTCGACCAGACGAGACACCATCGCCACCACATCAACCGGCATCGGCTCGATCACCAGCGTGCCACGCTCGATACGCGAAAAATCGAGCAGTTCGCCAACCAGCGTAGACATCCGGCTAACCTGCTGGCTGATGGCTTCCAGCCCGCCTACATCGACGGCCCCGCCTGGGGCAGAGCGGCGCGCCTGGCGCAGCAAAAGCTGCGAGTAGCCCTTAATCACCGTCAGCGGGCTTTTCAGTTCATGCGAAGCCAGACCAATGAACTCATCAAGCGTGTGTTCCTGGCGCGCCACCGCCTGGCGCAGCCCAGAACGCTCCAGCGCGCCCGTTGCCAGAGTGCCCAGCACTGCCCCCGCCCGAAGCGTGCGCTGCTGCTCAACCGCCAGGGGCAGGTCACCCGCGCCCAGCGCCACCAGCATAGCTTCTCCCTCCGGTAGAGCCAGCGGCAGCAAGGCATACCAGGTTATCCCGGCGTCAGCCAGAGTCCTTACAAAAGCGTCCGACGCTTCCGGCTTGCCCGCTGGTCCATAGCCCCTTCGGCCTGGAGCAACAAACATACCCGCGCCTGAGGATGCTACCCAGAGGCAGCGCTCGCGTGTACACAACTCCGCCAATGGCTCCGGCACGTAGCACGCAGCGGCCACCTCGCAAAGAGCAGCAGCCCCCGACCTGGTGAGCGCCAGGCCGCGCCTGACGCGGCAGAACACCAGAAACTCTTGTAACGTCAGCGGCAAGATGCTGGCGCTCCCCGCAGCCTCCAGACGGCTCGCTGCAACCTCAAGAGCGCCAAGCACCTCGTCCTCTCGAACCTGCTGGTCATACTCGACCTGCTCCACGCCATCCTCCCCTGAAAGAAAAACCTCGTGCTGCCCCACCCGGCCACACCTCATCTGCGCCTGCGGCTCGCGCGACAGCGCCTGCCAACTCGTCTACTTAGAAAGAAAGTCGCATATTATATGCCATTCCCTCTAACAACTGGACAGCCATGGTATACTCATGAACGAAAACGTCATCGCTATTACTGCACGCAAGGGGCGCTGAAGATGAAATGCAGCAGTTGTACAACTGAACTTTGGGGGCGACCTGCTGTCTGCCCGGTCTGCGGCGCGCCAACCGGCTTGAGCAGGCGATCATCCAGGCAAACTCCGCCGCCCTGGACTCCAGCGGCCCCGGCGGCTCCGCCACCCCAGCACGCGCCGTCGCAGTCGCAGCCCTTCTTCAACGCTTCGGACCTGCTTGACCCCAACGTGCTCGACGCAGTGCCCCAGGCCCCGCAAGAGACCGGCGCTGCCGATATTTTTTCAACCGGGCCACTGGGAGACGCCATCCCCGAATCTGCCCCGCAGGGCATGATCAATGCCGCCGACCTCTTCGATCCCCAGGTACTGGCCGACCTCACCGGGTCAGGCGACGATGGCAGAAGCTTCCAGAATCGCGCAGAAGCGCCCGCGCGAGATGACTATCCATCGTTTGCCGCCGAGGACGAAGCCGGGTATCAGCAGGACCAGGGCAACTACCCTCCGCCGCCACCTCGGCCCAGCGGCAAAGGGCCGATAGCCCCGCCGCTCTTTAGCCTGACAGCCCTGCCAGCAACGGGACCGCAGCCCAGCATGCCCCCGCCGCCCTCTCCACAGCAACCCTTCTCACCGAGAGACCTCACACCCCAGGCTGACGCCATCGACGAGCCAGATGAAGAAGACTGGAGCCTGCAAAACGGCTATCGCATCGTCGCTGGCCCGCCTCCGTTGGGTGTGCCAGCCAGCCGACCACCTGCGCCAACGCCAGCCAGTCGTCCACCTCTGCCAGGGCCACCCATGCCAACGCCAGGCATGTATCCCGCCGCCCCCTATCCCATGCCCGTCGCGCCCGCCTCAAAGGCAGGGGCACAGCCCGGCAAAGGTCGCCCCTTTTTTAGCACGCTGGGAGGGTTTTTGAGTCTGCTGCTCGTCGTTGTCATCCTGGGCAGCGCCATCGTGTTCGGCGTCGAGCGCTACTTTCAGCTTCAGGCCCTGCAACCCAAACCGGCGCAGACAACCATTGCCTCGCTGCCAACCGTCGCACCCAGAGCAGGCTATACCATCTTCCCCGATCAAAAGCTGGGCATCAGCCTGCAATATGCCAACACCTGGCAGAAGCAAGCCGACACAGATAAAAGCGACTCTACCTATCAGGGTGATCTCTTTTATGCTGGCACGAACCCTGGCTTCAATACCGGCTTTGAGATCGGCTCCTCGCCACAATATGCCAGTTTATCGCCTTTGCAGATCGACAATTACGTTCTGGCAAATCCCTTCCCCCTCACCAACATCACCAGCATCCAGACGTTTCCCACAACCGCTTCGGCCATCCACATCAACGACCAGAACTGGACGGCAGAAGACGCCGATGTGGTCAACAACGGCGTCAATCTGCGTATGACCTGCCTTGCCATCATTCACAATGGGCGCGGCTACGTCATCTTCTACTTTTCGCGCCAGGAAGTCTTCAGCAGCGACTATGCCCAATATTTTCAGCCAATGCTGCTTAGCTTCCGCTTCCTGAATGGCTAGCGACACGCTGGCTGAACGCCTCCCAATCGCGCTGAAACTGCGCCACAGCGGCATCGGTCAGCGGGTCATCCAGCAGGGCGTCAAGCACCTCTGGCGGCGCGGTGAGATCATGCGCGCCCACCAGCAGCGCCTCGGCGGCATCCGCAGGGCTTTTAATGCTCGCCGCCAGCACGCGCGTCTGAGGCGTCATGGCATTCAGCAGGCGGGCCATGCCATCAATCCGCTCGCAGGCGTCCTGCCCAGAGCGGCGCAAGCGCCCAAAATACGGAATCACAAACTGCGCTCCGGCCACCGCCCCGGCATACGCCTGCATCACCGTAAACACGCAGGTGAATGAGAAGCGCGCGCGCGCGCTCCGCAACGCGCTTGCCACCTGCATCCCCACCGGAGTCAGCGGCAGCTTTGCTATCACACGCTCCGGCGCGACCTCGACATATCCCTCCGCCATACGCTGCATCGCGCTCACCGTTTCCCCCACCGGCTGCATAAAAATCGCGCCCGGACAGACCTCCAGCAGCGCCCGCAGCACCTGTAGGTCGCTCATCTGCTGGCCCCGCTGCGAGGCCGCCAGCAGAATGCTGGGGTTGGTCGTTGCCCCAGCCAGCGTCAGCTTGCTACAGACCTGCTCAACATCGGGCAGAAACGCGCTGTCCACATACAGCCCCATTGGTGATCACCTGCCTTTCTGTGAGAATCTTCTCGCGGTTACATCCTCAGAAGGGAACAAAAATATCCCCTTCAGCATAACATAGAGCGGCGCTGGCCTCACTCTTCTTCCGTCAGCGGTTGATTTTCGGGCGGCGAAGGCGGCGCTTGATACAGCGGGAAACCCTGCCCCGCAAGAAACCGCTGCTCAAGGTGCGCGAGCGCGGCGGCTTCCACCGGCTGGTCCCACAGCAGCGGCGAAAACGCAAAGGGGACCGTTCGGCGGTCGTTGCGCTGGCGATCAAGCCAGGCAATCAGCGCGGGCAGCGGTACTTGATAATCGCGGCCCTGGCGCTCACCTGCCAGCGAGCCACCACGCAGCAAGCGGCGCACGTGTTCGGGGTGAAAGCCCAGCGCCTGCGCCACCTGCCCCGAAGTCAGCATCAGCGTCGTCGGGTCCACCTCCGCGTCGGCGGGCAACGCTGCCAACGCCACGCCCATTAACTTGACCAGATTTGCCATTGCCACCACCCTGCCCGCGTCGCCGCTTTCCAGCGCCACGCCCATGCGCCGCAGCAGTTCCGCGCGCAGCGCCTCCACACGCGCCTGACGTCTCTTTTCCATGGCATTCCCCTTCTCAGGTAGCATACAACAAAAGCTGTGCTCCACAACATTTGTTGCATATTGTACACTCCGTCCGAAAGGTGGTCAACGCGCTCCTTGAAGCCTTAAGCCATACAAAAAGACTCAGCCCAATCCCTTCATCAGCAGGTGCGCGATGGTTGGCATCAGCGCTGCCAGACGCTGGTCGCTGTAGCCCAGTGCTCGCGCACCCAACACAAACGATTCGCTGGCCGAAAACAGCCACAGCGCGTACGCCTCCAGGCTGGCTGGTTCCATCTTGCGATACGGCGGCTGCTTTGCCAGCGCCGTCCCCAGCAGAGCGAGATATTCATGCAACAGCTTCATTGCTTCAGCCTGAAACGCCCGGTTGACGCCATACAGGGCGCTCATATACACATGAAACCCATCGGGGTCTTCCATGACCCTGCGCACAATTGCCGAGACGAGCGCCTCTAGCTGATGCTGAAGGTTCCCGCTGCTGCCCAGGGCCGCGCGCACAGCGGCAGATTGCCGCTGCGAAATAGCGCGCAGCAGAGCAAGAAAAAGCTCCTGCTTGCTGTGGAAGTACAGATAAATGGTCCCCTTCCCCAGACCTGCCCGCTCGGCAATTGTATTGATATTCGCCTGCTCAAAGCCAAGCTGCGCAAACTCGCTCGCTGCCACTTGCAGTAAACGGTCATAGGTTGCCTGGCGGGTCTCCGGGTCGGTGCTGCGCGGCATCATCATCCTCCTGGCTTCTCACCACGTGTTGCCCCCACAGAAACAAGGTGTACTGAGACGCTGAACCATAACAGAGAGAAACCTGCAAGGCAGTGTATCACAGTCGATGCCAATATAACTATATCTTGCAATTTCGGGAGCAGCGAAAGAGGCAGAGCGCTTGTTCAAAATCGGTTGAATAACTGCGCCGCGCGCTTGCGTCTGGAGCAATCAGAGGGACAAACACGACAAAATGTGCCAAACTTTCAAGAAGAGTCTTGACAAGAAGGCAAATTCCAGGTACAACATGTTTCAATAGCGCACCAACGACCCCATGATCGCAGAGGCGATGCCGCCCGCAGCATCCCAGGTGCGCCACAGGCGTTGCAGCCTCCTACGCTGGATAATATCTGCCAGCGTAGGAGGCTGTTTGTGTTTCCAGCGCCGGAACAGGACGCCGCTCCAAAATATCTGTGCCGACATTCGCCACTAGAAGCTGCTATTTACTAGGGAGGTTTGAATGGACCAGAGCCAGGCGCCTGTGGCCGGAAGCCACGCACGTTCGAGCAGTTCTCATTCGTCATCGTCATCTGCTGACAATTCGCCTGCTGGCCTTACGCCGAAGCCAGCCTATCCGTTGTACTCGCCTGCTTTCGAGCATGACGCCTGCGGCACTGGCTTCGTGGCGAACACCAAAGGCACGCGCGAGCATCGCATCCTCGCCCTCGCGCTGGGGGCGCTGGCAAATCTGGCGCATCGCGGCGCGATGGATGCCGACGCTGAAACCAGCGACGGCGTGGGCATCCTCACCCAGATTCCTTACCGCCTGTTTAACGCCTGGCTCGCAGAGCAGGGCATGCCACCCGTGGCCGGTCAAAGCCTGGCCGTCGGCATGGTCTTTCTCCCCCAGGACGAAGAAGAGGCCGCGCCTGCCCGCGAGATCATCATCGACGCCTTGGAACGCCGCCGCATCTCGGTGCTAGGCTGGCGCGTCGTGCCAATCAATCCCGACATGCTCGGCGCGTCTGCTCGTAAGACCTGCCCCCGCATCGAGCAGGTGCTGGCGCTGCGTCCCGACGCCACCTCGCCGGAAGAGTTCGAGCGGCTGCTCTATCTGGCGCGCAAAGAAACCGAATCGCGCCTGGCCGCCGCCGGGCTGGAAGAGGTGTATATCGCCTCGCTTTCGGCGCGCACCCTCGTCTATAAGGGGCTGCTGACCGCGGCAAAGCTGCCGCGTTTCTATCCTGATCTGGTCGACCCGCGCTACGAAAGCGCGCTGGCCGTCTTTCATCAGCGCTACAGCACCAACACCTTCCCAAGCTGGCGGTTGGCGCAGCCTATGCGGCTGCTGGCACACAACGGCGAAATCAACACGGTGCAGGGCAATCGCAACTGGATGGCGACCCGCGAAGCGTCCACCCTGGCAAATCACTGGGGCGAAGATGCCGATTGGCTGCGCCCCATCATCGAGCCGGTTGGCAGCGACTCCACCAGCCTGGATAACGCCCTGGAACTGGTGGTGCGCTCGGGCCGCCCGCTGCTGCATGCCCTCAGCCTGCTCGCGCCGGAGGCGTGGGAGGGCCGCCACGATCTTTCGCCCTCCATCAAGAGCTTCTTCCAGGCGCACGCGCCCATGATGGAGCCGTGGGACGGTCCCGCCGCGCTGGTCTTCAGCGATGGCATCATGGCCGGGGCCGCGCTGGACCGCAACGGCCTGCGTCCCCTGCGCTACGTCATCTCGGACGATGGCCTGGTGGTCTGCGGCTCCGAAGTGGGCATCGTCCCGCTGGATGACGCGAAGGTCGTCGCCAAGGGACGCCTGGGGCCGGGCCACGTCTTCGCCGTCGATACGGCGCGCGGCCTGGTGCTGGAAAACGGACAGATCAAAGAAGAATTGGCGCGGCTTCAGCCCTATGCAGAGTGGGTCGAGCGCCATCTGGTCCCCATCACGTCGCACGAGGAGGAGGCGGGCAAGGTTCCCGCCGATTTGCTGGAGCGCCAGGCGCTCTTCGGCTACAGCCATGAAGATGTTGAACTGATTCTGCGCCCAATGGTGCAAGAGAGCGCCGAAGCGACCTGGAGCATGGGCGACGATACGCCGCTCGCCATCTTCTCTCAGCAGCCACGCCCGCTTTCCAGCTACTTCAAGCAGCGCTTTGCCCAGGTCACCAACCCGCCTATCGATTCCCTGCGCGAGCAGTTGGTCATGTCGCTTACGACCTATCTCGGCCCGCGCAGCGATGTGCTTTCCAACGACGAACCCACCGACACGCTCTTGCAACTGTCTTCGCCTTTGCTGGATGATGGCACGTTCGCGGCGGTGCTGGCGGCTGCCAGGGCGCATCAGTTGAAGGTCAACTGTATGCAGACCGTCTACGCGCCTGACGACGACGGCTCTGCTGAGGAAGATACAGCCAGGCCGCTGCTCCGCGCATTAGACGGTCTGGAAGAACAGGCGATTGCCGCCGCCAGAGCGGGGGCCGCGCTGCTGGTGCTGAGTGACCACGACACGCCGCCCGGCACGCTGCCGCTGCCTATGCCGCTGGCGCTGGCCGCTGTACATCACGCATTGGTGCGCACGGGGCTGCGGCTGCGGGTTGGGCTGATCGTGGAAACAGGCGCGGCCTGGGACACGCATCAAATCGCGCTGCTGGTCGGCTACGGCGCAAACGCGGTCCTGCCCTATCTGGCGCTGGCAACCATCCGCGCCCAGGCGGGCAGCCGGAATCTGGAAACCGTGACGCCCGCTGAGGCCGAGCATCGCTATCGCCACGCCATCGAAAAGGGCTTGCTCAAGGTCATGTCGCGCATGGGTCTTTCCGTCTTAGAAAGCTATCTCGGCGCGCAGTTGTTTGAATGCCTGGGCATCAGCCCTGAACTCGTTGAACGCTACTTCCCCGGCACGCCCTGCGCGCTGGGCGGCCTGACGCTTGCCGATCTGCACGAGCAGGCGCTTTTCCATCGCTCCGAATCTGATCGCATCGCCGCGCTGAAGGCGGCCATACCCGCCGAGAGCCAGCCCGCGCCGGACCAGAGCTTGCCCGATGGCGAACGGCGCTCCGGCTCGCTGCGCCCGCGCCTGGTTGATCGTGGCTATGTGCGCTTCCGCCGCGATGGCGAATATCATGCCGCCAATCCGCAGGTGGTCAAGGCGCTGCAACAGGCCGTGGACAGCGGCGCGCAAAGCGATTACCGGCGCTATACCGGCCTGGTCTTTGGTCGCCAGGCAACCTCTATCCGCGACCTGCTGACCCTCCGGCGCGGCCAGCCAATTCCCCTGGACGACGTTGAGCCAGCCGAACAGATCATGCGGCGCTTTGTCAGCACGGCCATGTCGCTGGGCGCGCTCAGCCCCGAAGCGCATCTGACCCTGACGCTGGGCGTCAATCAGATCGGTGCAAAGAGCAATACCGGCGAGGGCGGCGAAGACCCCGACTGGTATACCGGCACGCGCAACGGCGTTTCCACCAACAGCCGTATCAAGCAAATTGCCTCGGGGCGCTTCGGCGTCACGGCCTCGTACCTGGCCCACGCTGAAGAGGTCGAGATCAAGATGGCCCAGGGGTCCAAGCCCGGCGAAGGCGGCCAGTTGCCCGCGCGCAAGGTCACCAATCTGATCGCGCGCCTGCGCCATACCGCGCCGGGCATCCCGCTGATCTCGCCACCGCCGCACCACGACATCTACAGCATCGAAGACCTGGCCCAGTTGATCTATGATCTGAAGCAGGTCAACCCGCGCGCTGCCGTCGGCGTCAAGCTGGTGTCCGAGCGCGGCGTCGGCACCGTGGCAGCAGGTGTCGCCAAGGCGCACGCCGACTATATCCTCATCAGCGGCCACGACGGCGGCACAGGCGCTTCGCCGCTCAATTCGATCAAGAACGCGGGCGGTCCCTGGGAACTGGGGCTGGCCGAGGCCCAGCAGGTGCTGCGCCTGAATGGCCTGCGTGGCCGCGTCAGGCTGCGCACTGATGGCGGCCTGAAGACCGGGCGCGATGTAGTGGTCGCCGCCATGCTGGGCGCGGACGAGTTCGGCTTCGGCACAGCGGCGCTGATCGCCATGGGCTGTGATATGGCGCGCCAGTGCCACCTGGACACCTGCCCCACTGGCATTGCCACGCAAAAAGAGGAACTGCGCAAGAAGTTTACCGGCAAGCCCGAGCAGGTGGTGATGTTCCTGCGCTTCATTGCCGAGGAAGTGCGCGAAATCCTGGCCGAACTCGGCTTCCGCTGCCTCGATGACATCATCGGGCGTACCGATTTGCTCGTCCCGCCCGCCGAGAACGCTGGCGAGGGGAAGCATGCCACGCTGCCGACGCTCAATCTGGAGCCGCTGCTCGCCAGTGGCCCGCAAGAGCCGCCGCGCCGCTATACGCCTGTAGAGCGGCACGCGCCGCTGGCCGACAGCAAGCCGGTAGACGAAGCGGCGCTGCTGGATTATGCGCTGCCGCTGCTGGACCTTGGCGGCAAAGTATTCTTGAATAAACAGATTCGTAATGCTGACCGCACCGTTGGCGCGCGCCTGGCGGGCGAAATTGCGCGCCGCTGGGGCGACAGTGGCCTGCCTCCCGAAAGCATCACCTGCCACTTCACCGGCAGCGCCGGGCAGAGCTTCGGCGCGTTTTGCGTGCCCGGTCTGCGTCTGATTCTGGCGGGCGACGCCAACGACTACGTGGCGAAAGGTATGACCGGTGGGCAGATCATCGTCATGCCCCCACCGGAGCATCGCTTCAACGCCCAGGAGCAAATCATCGTCGGCAACACCGTGCTGTACGGCGCGACCGGCGGGCTGCTGCTGGCGCGTGGCCGCGCCGGGGAACGTTTCGCCGTGCGCAACAGCGGCGCTGTCGCCGTCGTCGAGGGCGTGGGCGATCACGGCTGCGAGTACATGACCGGCGGCGCGGTCGTGGTGCTGGGGCCGACGGGCCACAACTTTGGCGCGGGCATGTCGGGCGGCATCGCGTATGTCTATGACCCAGAAGGCTGTTTGCCCGGCCTGCTGAACCCGCAGATGGTGCGGCTGGAGAACATCGAGAACGAGACCGAGGCCGCCGACCTGAAGGCGCTGATTCGCCAGCACGCGCAGATGACGGGCAGCGACATCGCCTTTAAGTTGCTTGCCAATTGGGAACAGGCGCTGGCATCGTTCTGGCGCGTGGCCCCTGAAGCCGCCGATCAGGCGACACAGCCGCTGCGCCCTGTGGTCGCCAGCCTGAACAACACGCCCATCGACTATCTTCACACGGTCGATATGCCCGCAGCGCTGGAGAAAGAGAAGGCCGTCTAGTCGCACTGCATGCCCGATATGGTCATTTTGTGCAAAATGACCATATCGGGTCTTTTTTACGGCTGTTGACCTGGCATTTTTCTGTACTCGCGCCAACGCGATAAGCCTCCGCCTGGGGGGAAATGCGCTTGAGGCAGCATTACTTGTGCATACTGCACATGTAATAAGAGTATCCGATATGATATAAGCTGTCAATCGTCAAAACACCCAGCATGAGAAGCACCTTATTTGTGCATACTGCACAACACTTTCGCATCAAGCTGAGGGTTGAAGCATCCTTCTTGACCCGGCAGAGCAGACGTTATAGGATGGAGACACGCAAAAGAGAAACTTTCAATATGGGGGATGAGCAGCGCCCGTGGCAGAGCTGAAGACGGGAACCAGCATCAATGGGTATCAGGTGGAACACAGCCTGAGCAGCGGCGGCATGGGCAACATCTACCTGGCGCACGATACAACTGGCAAGCAGGTCATTCTCAAGTTCCCGCATATCGACATCATCGGCGATCCAGCCCTCTACGAGCGCTATCGGCGCGAGTTGGAGATTGGGCATACGCTGCGCCATCCGTTTATCCAGCACCTGCTAGACGCCGGAGAATACGATGGTCGCCCCTATATGGTCATGGAATATGTGGAAGGGGAGACGCTGCGCGCCTATCTGGGCAGCCACGCGCCGCTGCCGGTTGACGAAGCGGTGCATCTGCTAGATGAACTGTGCCAGGGCGTCGCCTACTGCCATGAAAAGGGTGTCTTCCACCGCGACCTGAAGCCGGAAAATATCCTGATTACCCCTGCGGGGAATGTGACCATCATCGATTTCGGCATCGCGCTGCTGCGTGGCGCGCGGCGCATTACCTGGGCTGGCCTGAGCAGCACCGTGGGCACCCCCGACTACATGGCCCCCGAGCAGGTGCAAGGCAAACGCGGCGACGCGCGCACCGACATCTATTCGCTGGGCGCTATCGGCTATGAGATGCTTTCCGGCCAGCCACCCTTCGGCGGCGATAATCCGCTGGCGGTCATGGGCCAGCACCTCTATGGCACCATCCAGCCGCTTCCTGAACTGAACGCCAACGTGCCGCCGCTGCTGGACCGCGTGATGCAGAAGGCGCTGCGGCGGCTGCCCGACGAGCGCTACCAGAGCGTCGAAGAGTTCCAGCAGGCGCTGCTGCACTATCCCGAGGCCGGGCTAGAGGCGCAGGAGACCGTCAGGCCGCCGCGCTGGGTGGATACGCACGCGCGCCTGTGGCAATCGCTGAAACTCACACTCATCATCCTGGCAATTCTGGGCGGCATCGTCCTGATCGGCGTGCTGGCGCAGTTTGCTCATGGGCATTGACAGGCCTTGCTTCATCTCTCGCTTGTCACTGGTAGCGCCGCCTTCCAGGCGGCTAAACGTTTAGCCGCCTGGAAGGCGGCGCTACCAGTGGTCAGCTTCGCTGGCCCTCCACATTGGGGAGAAGCTCCTCACGAAGACCAATAGACGAAGCCCAGCGCCTCGTCTTCATCCGATTCCCACAATCCGCCATCGATATTGACACAGCGCCCCTCGTGCAGAATAGTCGGCTCGCGCGCAAACGTGGGGGAATGCCCATGCACCAGGCGCTTGCCACCAAAGGTTTCCAGCAGCAGATCGACGTTGGCGGCATCGCGCAGTTCGCCGCGACGGCAGAGCAGATCAAAGAGCGCGGCGATGCGGTCAAGATCATCGCTGCGCATAATTGCCCCCACTGCCTCGTTGACCTCTTCGATACTGCCGCCAAGCTGGCGATAAGCCATGCTGTCGCTGTGCAGATACAGCGTCTCGCCCACCAGCGCCATCGTGGGCAGATCGCGCAGCCAGGCCGCTGCCTCCTGGTCGCGTTCCATTGTCTCGAGGTCAAGGAAGCGCCCGCCATTCAGCAGCCAGCGGCTTGCGACCTCGCCGTATGCTGTGCGGCGGCGCTCGGCCAGCACCGCGCACATCAGAATATCGTGGTTGCCCAGCAGCGGAATCAGATTGCCGCCCGCGCGGCGTGCCTGCGCTTGCAACTGGCGCAGCAGCGCCACCACGCCCGCGCCATCTTCGCCGCGATTGAAATAATCGCCAATGCAGACGCCCGTCACCGGGCCAGCGGCCCAGCGGCTGCGCTCGTCGATGATTCCAGCCTCGCCGAGCAGCGTCAGCAGACGGGGCCGCGCGCCGTGGATGTCGCCAATGGCCCACTGCCGCCTGTGCTCATTCGTCGCAAACATTCCAGGCATCCTCATGGCTAGGCCGTCTTCCAGCATGTCTGCTGTTCCCAGTCCGTCACCTGCGTTTGATACGTTCGCCACTCGCGGCGCTTCATCTCCAGAAAGCGCGCGAAGATATATTCCCCAAACGTATCACGCATCAGGCGGCTTTCGCTGAAGGTCGCCAGCGCTTCGCCCAGCGACAGCGGCAGCCAGGTCGCGCCCAGCGGCAGGCGTTCGCTCGTTTCAAATGGATAGACCTGCTCCTCCACCGGCTCGGGTGGGTTCGCCTGCTCGTCGATGCCCGCCAATCCGGCGCGCAGCATCGCCGCCAGCGCCAGATACGGATTGCAGGATGGGTCGCCGCCGCGCAGTTCCACGCGCGCCAGGTCTGGCTGGGCGCGCGGCGTCACCGGCACGCGAATAAACGCCGAGCGGTTTTCGTGCGCCCAACTGATCGTCGCCGGAGCCTCGTAGCCGCTGGCAAGGCGCTTGTAGGAATTGACAAGCGGATTCGTGACAGCGGTAAAGGCGGGCGCGTGCTGAAGCTGTCCGGCAATGAAGTGCCGCGCCAGGTCCGAAACCGTGCGGTGGCTCTGGCCGCCAAAGAGATTCGCGCCGTCATCCCTGGCCCCCAGCATCTGATGGATGTGCATACCGGAACCGCTCAGGCCGTTGAATGGCTTGGGCATAAACGTGACGCGCAGCCCATGCTGACGCGCCAGTTGCCGCGCCAGATATTTGAAGATGACGATATGATCGGCGGCGCGCAAGGCGTCGGCGGCGGCCAGATCGATCTCGTGCTGGCCTGGCGCGACCTCGTGATGGCTCCCCTCGACCTCGATGCCGCTGGCGCGCAGGGCCGCCACCAGTTCGTGGCGCAGTTTCGTTCCCTGATCGACGCTCACCCCAAAGTAGCCATCCTGATCTTCCGCCAGTGGGTGCAAGCGCCCATCAGCATCGGCCTGGCAGATATAAAACTCGATCTCCGGCGCGGCCTGATAGGCGTAGCCGCGTTCGGCGGCAGCCGCCAGCGCCCGGCTGAGCACAGCGCGCGGGTCGCCCGGAAAGGGATGGTTATCCATCGTATACAAGGCGCACATCAGCAGCCCTTGCTGTTCCAGCGCCTCTTCGGAGGAGACGACGGCAAACGTCGCCGCGTCCGGGCGCAGCAGCATATCGCTTTCGTGCAGCCGCACCGCGCTTTCGATGCTGGAGCCATCGGCCCATTGGCCGCGCTTCAGCACAGCGGGCAATTGCTGCGCCGGGATGCTGACGCCGCGCATCTGCCCGCTAATATCAGTAAACTGGAGCGAGATCGTGTGAATGCCACGCGCTTCAATGGCGGCCAGCATGCGCTCCACCGCTGCTGACCCTGGCTCGGCATCATGTTGACGATCCATGTGCGTGTTTCTCCTGCTCTAGCATGCCAACAGAAACAACGGCAGCGCTGGCATCGTCGGTGCCTCCGCGAGCCAGCGCCTCGCTGGTCACGAAATCGGCCAGCGCCTGATCGCTTTCCTCCCTGGTGATGAGCGCCGCAAACTCCGGGGCGCTGATGCTGCCCCAGACGCCATCGCTGCATAGAATAAAGCGGTCCCCGGATTGTGGCTCAACCCGCGCCGTATCCACCTGCACCATCGGGTGGTCGCCCAGCACACGATGCAGCCGGTGGCGCGACCCTGTGTGAGCCTGGCCGCTCAGCCAGGTCCAACGCAGCAGCCCCATTTGGCGCGCCAGAGAATGATCGGTGGTCAACTGCGTCACCTGGCCTGCGCGCACCAGATACACCCGGCAATCGCCAACATGCGCGATCAGCGCTTCCCCTGGCGTGCAGACCAGCGCGCTCAGCGTCGTCTTCAAGGCGATAGAACGGTCCAGCGCCTGCTGCCAGAGGGCCAGATTCGCACCCTGCACAGCCGCCTTCAACGCGCGACGGGTGAGCGCGCCGCGCTTGCAATCTTCTGCAAGCTGCGCGCTCACCCAGTCACACGCCAGGGCGCTTGCTTCGGCGCTCGCGTCGTAGCCGCCCAGGCCGTCGGCGATGGTTACGAGCACGCTTCCCCCCACCAGCGAATGCGTTGCGATGCAATCCTGGTTGATCTGACGAGACGGGCCGGGGATGCTGCTGGTTCCCACCGTCAACTGCATTATGCGCCCTCACCCTGCACGGCCACCGCTTCCTCCGTTTGCAGCAGCGGCGCGGGCCGCTCTTTGTGGAGAATCGCAACCTTTTGCTGCCTGCTTCTCACGAAGAGCAATGCCACGCCCAGCACCATAAAGACCAGCACTACGCCAATGGCAATCTGCCAATCGGTTGCATTCGAGCCGCCGGAAGTAATCGCCAGATAGATCACACCAGCCAGCATGCCAACGTTCAAGAGCAAGCCCAGCGCGGGTATTACTTTGTGCTTGATGGGATGATAGTTATCGGCAGTCTCTTTGCGGAAGGCAAAGAGCGCGATCACGCAGGTCATGCCATAGAGCAGGAAGGTGCCGATATTGCTCACTGCCGTCACCTGGGTCAGCGTATCGACGGGAGCAAAGGGGCCAATGCCGGTGGAAGCGTACACGCCCACCAGCGCCGAAAGCGCCGTCAGCACAATGATGCCGGTATGTGGCACAGCATATTTGCCGTGCATCAGGCCAAAGAAGCTGGGGATTTCTTTGTCGCGGCCCATAGCAAAGGTCACGCGCACGCCCGTATTCAGACAGGCCAGCGTGGTGCCAATGATGGCAATAGCGACAGTAACAGCGATGATAATCGTGAAGGCAAAGCCGAAGCCGCCCAGCCAGTTGCCGATGATGTTCGCCATATCACCAATGGGCGCTGAGGAGGATGCGGCTGCGGCCAGGCCAGTGCCACTCGCGTTCTTGTACTGGCTGCCCATAAAGAAGTTGGCCGCGACATACTCGAAGACGTAACAGAGCAATCCTTGAATGACCAGCGAGAGGATGATGCCCAGCGGAATGTTGCGCTTGGCATTCTTGGTCTCTGCGCCCAGCGATGTGATGCTCTCGAAGCCCACCAGCAGCAGAATCGCAATCGTCGCCTGGAAGATCACATTGCTGAAGGCATGCGGCCTGACCACATCGATGACGCTGGAGTAATCGTAAGTGTTGCCGCCATGCGCCAGGCGATAGGCAATTGCCAGGATGCCCAACACCACCAGCGCGACGATCTGAATGACGTTGATGCCGATAGCCGTTGAAGTCGAGCCGGTGATGCCGCGATAAGCCACGCTCCCAACACCAATCGCCATGACAATTGCTATCAGGTACGCAAACCAGGGCTGCGTGGCAAAGCCAATGCCAAACAGACCGGCCACGTACTGAATCAAGGTCGAGAAAACACCTACCATCAAGCCAGGATAAATCCAATAATACAGGTGTGAGGTCCAGCCAACGACAAACTTCGCCAGGCGGGCGAAGCGATAATGCTGGCCCTCCTCGCGGTTCAGCAGCGCAGCCTCAGCAAAATAATAGCTGCTGCCGGTGCCTGCCTTGGGAAAGATATTCGCCAGTTGGGAGTAAGAATAGGCCGTTAAGAATGCCAGCAGGAGCGCGGCGAGCAGGCCGGGCACCATATCCATCGCGGTGGTGGCGCCACTAACATTCTGGGCCGACTGAATCTGAAAGGTCAGCCAGAGGAACGCTCCTGGCGCAATCAGCGCCATGGCATTAACGGTGACGCCGGTCAGCCCCAGCGTCGCTTTCATGCCGCCTGTCGAGGCTGCGGGTTCGGAACTTGCCATAGTAGTCTTCTCCTCATGGTGGTGGGCGTGTAGCCCATCAAGATGACCAATCTGGCAGCGCTAAGGCCCAACTTGCTCGTGAAGAGAGACTGGAGAGGGCTTGGAACTCTCCAGAACCATCAGGCCCCGTTGACCAGATTCCCCCAGGATACGCTTGCGAACACGCGGGTACGGTTCGCGCAAGTGCCCCATTTCATCGTCGAAGTTAGGGGCCAACTTTGGCACGCAGAGCTAGCTGTGTCCTCGCGCCAACGCGATGGGCCTCCGCCATGGAGAGGAGAGATACCGAGGATGTGGATTGTGCATTATGCACACATACCAAGAGTAACTGATACAAGTGAAGCCGTCAACCGTCAAAATATCCAGCGTTAACAGCGATTCGTCTGTGCACAATGTACAGTTCCCGTTCAGGGGTGAAGACCCTGGGCAGCCGGGCTTGACAAACCTTGGCAGGATACGTTATAGTATTGGCAATTCACCAGAGCGCAAAACGCTAAAGGGAAGAGTACCCGGACCATCACCAGCAGAGACCAGGCGGTTGGTGCAAGCCTGGAGGTCGACGACCGGCGAACAAGGCCCCTGAGTGTGGGAAGAACGAGGTTGCGGGAGCAATCCTCTAGTAGACTCCACCGGCTGCCACCGTTATCAGGCTAGAGTGTGTTGGCACTCGAAGAGGCTCGCTGCCGCAAGGCGCGAGCGAACAAAGGTGGTACCACGAACCCGCGTCTTTTCAGGCGCTGCTCGTCCTTTACGAGCAGCGCCTTTTTGTATGCCCGAAACAATCCTGTAACCAGATGAGGAGAACGAGTATGGCAAGTTGCCCCGAGTGCGGCGGCGATGTCCCCGCTGCAAACATCGAGCGCGGCGAGATTCTGCCCTGCCCCGACTGCGGCGCAGAACTAGAGGTGCGCAGCATCGAGCCGGTGGTGTTGGAACTGGCCCCCGAAGTCAAAGAGGACTGGGGCGAGTAGGCTTAGCGTTCGCCTGTAGCGCCACCATCTCTGGCGGCGAGACGTATGGAGATAGACAAAGGAGGCCCGGCTTGGGGAAGGCGCAGTCACTGTAGGCATTCTGGCATCGCGGGTGCGCGTCGAAGAGAAACTGCTGATGGAAGCGTTTCGCGCGCGCCAGGTCGATGTGGTTTTGATCGATGACAGCGAACTGATCTTCGATCTCGCGGCCCAGCAGCATTACTGGGGCCGCTATGACATCGTATTGGAACGCAGCCTGAGCCAGTCGCGCGGCATGTACCTGCTGCACACGCTCGCGCAGCTTGGTGTGCCAACTATCAACCGCTACGACGTGGCCGCCGTCTGCAACGACAAATACCTCACGACGGCTGCCCTGGTCCGTGACCAGGTTCCCACGCCGCGCACATTGCTGGCCTTCACCGCTGAAGCCGCCCTGCGCGCGCTGGACGAGATCGGCTATCCGGCGGTCCTCAAGCCGGTAGTTGGCTCCTGGGGGCGATTGCTCGCCAGGGTCAATGACCGCGACGCCGCCGAGGCGCTGCTGGAACACAAAGAGACGCTTGGCTCGTACCAGCACAGCATCTTCTACATTCAGGAATATATTGCCAAGCCTGGCCGCGACATTCGCGCCTTCGTCGTCGGGGACCGCACCATCTGCGCCATCTACCGCGACTCCAGTCACTGGATTACGAACACGGCGCGCGGCGCGAGCACCAGCAACTGCCCCGTGACGCCCGAACTCGACGCGCTTTGCACCGCTGCGGCGCGCGCCGTGGGCGGCGGCATCCTGGCCGTGGATGTGTTCGAGAGTGAGCGCGGCTTGCTGGTCAACGAAATCAACGCCACGATGGAGTTTCGCAACAGCATCGCGCCAACCGGCGTGGACATTCCCGGCATCGTCGCTGATTACGCGCTGGCCGTGGCGCGCAGGGAGGTGGCCCGATGAGCATACAACACGAACAGGCCGCTCCTGCGCGCGTCTCCATTCTGGGCGGCTCCGGCTATACCGGCGGCGAACTGGCGCGGCTGCTGTTGCAGCATCCCTTTGTGCAGATTGCTCAAATCGCTTCGTCGCATCACGCCGGGAGCTATCTGCACAGCCTGCATCCCAACCTGCGCCCGGCTGGCGGGCGGCCACCCATCCGGCTGGTTGCGCCTGAGACGCTGGAGCCGTGCGACGTGCTCTTTGTCGCGCAGCCGCACGGCGTCAGCATGGGGCAGATCGAGCGCTATCAGGCGCTGGCCCCGCGCGTCATCGACCTGAGCGCCGACTTTCGGCTGCGCCGCGCCGATGATTACTCGCGCTGGTATGGGCACGCGCACCCGCGCCCCGACCTGCTGGGACGCGCCGTCTATGGCATCCCTGAACTGCACCGCGCCGACTTGCCCGAAGCGCGGCTTATCAGCGGGGCAGGCTGCCTGGCAACGGCGGCCATTCTGGCGCTGGCTCCGCTGGCGCGGGCTGGTGTGCTGGACCGCGCCGCGCCGTTGGTAATCGAAGGCAAGGTCGGCTCCTCCGCCGCTGGAGCAGAGCCGGGCGCCAGCTCGCATCACCCTGACCGCAGCCACGCGGTGCGCTCCTTCGCGCCCACCGGCCACCGGCACACGGCAGAGATTATGCAGGAGCTTGAATGGCCCGAAGCCAGCGCCGAGGCAGGAACGGCAAGCGGCATCTACTTTTCGGCCACAGCGGTGGAACTGGTGCGCGGCGTGCTCATCACGGCGCAGGCGTTCTTGCGCGAGCGGCTCAGCGATGCCGATCTCTGGCGCATCTATCGCGCAGCCTATGGCAGCGAGCCGTTCATCCGCATCGTCAAAGAGCGCTCCGGCGTCTATCGCTACCCAGAGCCGAAGATCGTCACCGGCAGCAATTATTGCGATATCGGCTTTGAAGTCGAGCCAGGCACGCGGCGCGTCGTCGTCATGGCCGCGCTCGATAACTTGATGAAGGGCGCGGCGGGCAACGCCGTGCAGGCGCTCAACGCGGCCATGGGCTGGGATGAAACCACCGGGCTGACCTTTACCGGGCTGCATCCAATTTAGCGCAAGATTCACAGCAAGCGATCAGTCTCCACAAAGATGTCGAGGCTGGGGGAGTTTTTGTCTCTTTTAGCTGACTAGTTGGTTATCGCTGCGTCAGAGGCAGCAAGGCGAGCTTGTAGCGCCGCCGTCCCTGGCGGCAAATCGTCGGGCTGCCTCAACGATTTGCTCAGATAGCAACATTCGCGTTGGCGAAGCGTTTGGCCGCCAGGGACGGCGGCGCTACAAGCAAAATACGTTGCTCCAACCGAGTTGGATAGACAAACTTGAAAGGATAGATACGATGCTAACTGTGATTAAGATTGGCGGCGGGCGCGGCATCAACCCCGCTGCGGCCCTGGCCGATATTGCCGAGCGGATCGCCGCTGGCGAGCAGATTGTGGTGGTGCATGGCTGCTCTGCCGCTGCCGACGCCCTGGCGTCGGAATTGGGTGAGCCGGTGCGCTACGTCACCTCGACAGCGGGCGTGCGCAGCCGCTATACCGACGCGCGCATGATGCAGATTTTTCTGATGGCGGCGCTGCGCGTCAACGCCGAACTGGTGCAGCAGCTTCAGGGGCTGGGCATCAACGCCCTGGGCCTGAGCGGGCTGGATGGCGCGCTCTTGCGTGGGCCGCGCAAAGAGGCGCTGCGCATTGTGGAGGATGGCCGCCAGCGCGTCATCCGCGACGACTTCACCGGGCGCGTCGAGCGCGTCAACACCGATTTGCTGCGCCTCCTGCTGGCGCAGGGCTATACGCCGGTCATCGCGCCGCTGGCCCTGGCCGACACGGGCGAGGCCGTCAACGTCGATGGGGACCGTGCCGCCGCGATGGTTGCCGCCGCGCTGGAAGCCGATACGCTGGTCATCCTCTCGAATGTGCCGGGGCTGCTGGCCGACGCCAGAGATGAGCGCACGCTGGTCACCTCGTTGTGCAGCCAGAACATGAGCCAGTACGAGGGCCAGGTGAGCGGCGGCATGCGCCGCAAGCTGATCGGCGCGCGAGAAGCGCTGCAAGCGGGTGTCCGCCGCGTGGTGCTGGCCGATGGCCGCGCCGACCATCCGGTACAGGCCGCCTTGGCGGGGAGAGGAACGGTGATCGTATGACAACGAGATTCGAGAGCATCACCGAAATCGAGCAAGACACCGAGACACGCTATGAGGCCATTGCCACGTCGAAGCGCCCTATTCGGCTGGTGCGCGGCGAAGGGGCGGTTGTCTTCGACGACCAGGGGAACCGCTACATCGACTGCGTGGGCGGCATCGCTGTCGCCAACGTCGGCCATGCCAACCCGCGCGTCGTCGCCGCGATCATAGAGCAGGCCGCGCGGCTGATAAGCTGCCCCGAACTCTTTCATAACGACGTGCGCGCCGCCTATCTGGAGCGTCTGGTGGCCGCCTTGCCCGCCGGAATGAACCGCGTCTTTCTCTGCAATTCCGGCACCGAGGCGATTGAAGCGGCCATC
>DATGID010000107.1:0-1317 GCA_035307385.1 Ktedonobacterales bacterium
GCCCTCATCGGTTATCGCTGGGGCTGGCGGCTGGGGGCGCTCGCCACCGCTGGTGAACTGCTGCTGGTCTGGTATTTCTTCACGCCGCCGCGCTACTGGCAGGGGCTACCAGGCGGTGACGGCACTGCCCGATTGCTCACCTTGACCGGGGGCATGCTCTTTGTGCTGGCTCTGGTCGATCTGGCAGCGCGCCAGGAACGATCAGCGACCGCGCTGGCGAACGAGAACGCCGCCCTCTTTCGCCAGGAAGCAGAGCGCCGGGCGCATGTGGAAGCGCTCAATCAGGTAGGGGCTTCGCTCAGTTCCGAACTCGACAAAGAACGCCTCTTACATCTGATCGCCCAGACGGCGCGCGACCTGACCGGCGCGGGCTTTGCCGCCTTCACCCTCCGCCCGGAGGATGGCAGCAGCGAGCGGTTCCACCTGGCTGCCGCCGCTGGCTTAACCCCCCAACAAGAGGCGGTGTTTCGCCGGATGCCGCTGGGCGGCGAAGGGGTGCTGGCGCCGATCTACCAGGAGCAGCGCCTGGTGCGCGTGGCCGACGCGACGAAAGACGAGCGTGCCATCGGGCAGCCGCACGGCCATCCCCTGGTGCGCAGCTTCCTGGGCGCCCCGCTTTTGGGGCGAGATGGAAGGATGCTGGGGGGTCTGCTGCTGGGGCATAGTCGGCCCGACCAGTTTACTGCCGAGCATGAAGCCCTGTTGAAGGGCTTGGCCGCCCAGGCCAGCGTGGCACTGGAGAATGCTCGGCTTTACGAGCAGGCGCGGGCGCGCGCCGAGGAATTGGAGGCCGTCATTGAAAGCATGGTCGATGGGGTTGCCCTTCATAATAGCAGAGGGGAACTGATTCGCGAGAACCAAGCGGCGCGGCTGATGAGTGCATCCAACGGTACCTCCATTGCCACACTGCTGATGCAAGAAGAAGCCGGGGCCAGCCTGTGTGCCGCAGATGATGCCCCACTTCCCTTGGAGGAGCGACCATCGCGACGCGCTCTGGCAGGGGAAACGATTCGCGGCGCGGACATGCGCGTGGTCTGGGAATCCGGCGTCGAGTGGGAACTGAATGTCAGCGCCGCGCCGCTGCATGGCCCTGAGCAGGCCATCGAAGGGGCCGTCACTGTGTTTCGTGATTTGACGGTGCAACGCCGCCAGGAGCGCGAAGCGCGGCTCTACGCCGAGGCCGAGGACCGTCGTCGCCTGCTGCAAACCATTCTGGATGTATTGCCCAGCGGGGTCTTCATTGTCGAGGGCGAAGAAAGCCGCCTGGTGCTTGCCAATCGCGCCGCTGAAGCCACCTGGGGCGTGCGCTGGCAGCCG
>DATGID010000108.1:0-4629 GCA_035307385.1 Ktedonobacterales bacterium
CTGATGGAGCAGGAAGAGCGGATGGAAGTCATGCAGGTCACGGGCCTGAGCGACCTGCATCTGCTCATCCTTGGCTTACTTGGCCCGCCCTACGAAAAATACTATGAATTAAGCAAGTAGACATGCGGAAGATGGGCTAGACACTTGAACCTCAGGATAGACCAGATCGAGGCCGTGGAATGCCTTCGCTTGCCTCCAGGATTGGCAAGAAAAGCTCAATCGCGAGCGGCTCGTGGAATCTCCTTATTTAGCGACTGCTACATCAAGGATGAGCTACTCCATTGGTGCTTCTGGTGCTGATGTTGGCCTTAAGAAATCAGCTTCGTCTGCGTTATTTTCCTTGTCTTCAGCTAACCTCGAAGGCTTCGCTAACAGGTCCAGTATCCGCCCCACAACCAATGTCTCTTGGATATTAAATCCATTGGTCAGGGTTGGCAGATCGCGCTCACCCGTCCAGATGCGCCGAATGGCAGCAACGATGTGCTTGCCATTGGCCTCTAACTGCGGGAAAGCTTGCTCGAGAGCTGCCCGCGTCTGCAAATGGCCTCTAGCAGCCAAGGAGGCCAGAACAGCCAGTGACTCAAGGGAACTACCCTCTATCTCAGCTTGCTTAGTGGGCTGTGCTAGTGTTTCCAGGATACGCAAAATCAGCAGCGCGGTTTTTGCGGAAGTGCCTTCGGCAAGGCTGTGCCATTCTCGCTCGCCTGTCCAGAGGCGCTGAATAGCGTTGGAGATGTCCCGATGAGCCGCCTCAAGTTGCGGCAGAACAATCTCAACAGCTTCGCGCATCCGTATGCTACCTCTGGCTGCCTCAACCACAGAGGCGATCAGTTGTTCATGCTGGCGGTCGATGTTGGAGCGATTGCCTGCAAAGGCCGCATAGGCCTCGCGCTCGCGGTGGCGGTAGGCATGTGCCAGTTCGGTCTGTCCCTCCATCTCGGCAATCCCAGCGAGGATATACAGAACCTCCCAGATTTCTGAGGTGTCGTGAAGTTCCATGATTGCCAGCGCTTGCTCAGCGTAGCCGTGTGCCTCGGCTAGTCGCTCTAAGGAAGTGTGACCTGCGCGCATTTCGAGCATCAGGAGACCAGCCAGATTGCTGAGATGTGTGGCGTGCCGATAGCTACCAGGATGTAACCGCTCATCTAATTCCAGAGCGCTTTTATACCAGCCTTCCGCCTCAGAAGGACGGCCAGCACGCCTGGCGACGATGGCAAGCTGATTGTAGGTGGCAGCAAGCTCGTCTGCATTGTCAAAGTGTTCCCTCAGCATCAAACTCTCGCGGTAGCACACCTCAGCCTTACCCCAGTTTCCCTGCCATTCTGCAACCATACCCAGTTGGTGCCAGCAAGATGCCTCCTCTCGCAGCTCTCCGACTGCGTGAAAGAGGGCACACGCTTCTGTATAGTATACTTGCGCCTCATCGAGAGCCTTCTCCCTGAGCGCCAGAGTACCGAACCCCTGCATATTGATCGCTTGCTGACGCAAATATCCTTGTTTGCGAGAAATTTGTAGGCTCTCCTCGTATATTTTCCGTGCCTCGGAGTATCTGCCCTGTTCCCGTAACGTTTCTGCCAATTCACCCAGAAGAGTGTTTTGGTGAAAGATGAAGATTTGGTACTCAGGCGTCTGCTTCAGCAGCGTATCAATGATTTCCAGCGCTTGACGAAGACGTAATTCGGAGGTAGCAAATTGGTGAGTATCCTTCAAACAAACGGCCAGCATGGTCAGAATCCTACAGTGCACAAAAGAGCCTTGGCCTTCTTGCACAGTCTCTGGAAGACTCTCAATCTGCTCCAGCAGGGCCGAGAAGCGTGCGATAGCCGCCTGAATATTGCCACGGTTAAGGTCGTCCTCACCCAAGCCGCTCTGATGAATATATTCTACTCGCGAGAGTGTCTCGCTTGGTTGGGCATTTGTTGTCTTCAACATCTCTGTCATATGCTGACGCAGTGTATCTCGCTCGCGCAGACGTCCAAAGATGTTCAGAAATTTGACTATCTTATCGAATAGTCCAACTGCAGCCTCCCACTCACGCAACTCCAGCAGGAGGTCCAAAGCGCGGCGGAGATTGGATAGTTCCCGCAAGCAAATCGCTCGCATCTCTTGGGGGTGGCGAATATCTTCTTCGTAGAGGTAATTTGAGAGCATGTAGTAGCTGATCGCGTAACGATAGCGCAAATAGAGATTGTCCGCACCAGGCTGGCTACGCAGAAAGATCCCTAGCACCGGATGAAAACGCAAGAAGGGGATATCAATAGCGTTATGTATATGTTCGGCGGTCAGCAATCCAGCCTGCTCTAGAGACCTGCACAAACTTGCCCACTGTGGTCTTGGGATGTCAGTAATCGTCAGCAGATTGTTTTCGTTGGCGCCCCCCTCGAAGAGCGCTAGCCGTGGAAGAAGGGCTTGCTGCTCCGCCTCAAGGCGCTTCAGGGAATACTCCAGCGAGGCAAGAAGCGACCGATTACGCCCGGTGTCCTGCTCATCAATGAACTGAGGCAGCAGCGTAGCAAAATCCTCACGTATCTGGGTCAAGGATAGCTTCCTCAGCGTAGAAACCACCAATTGAATCGCCAGAGGATGATAGTCGAGCTTACCTAGTAGATCGCATAGATCTGCATAAGGCACAGAAGCGTGATCAATCTTCAACTTATCCAACAAACGACTGGCAAGGAGGTAAGCATCTTCAGATTTCATGCCTCCCAGTGACAAATGCGCCACATCTTTCCCTTCCGCCAGTAGTCCATCGCCAACGCCGGGATCGCGGCAGGTCAGCAGTACCCCAGCTTTCTGTATGGTGAGTTCCCGCAGCGTCTCCCAGAGGGCCAGGCGCTCTTCCAGCAGCAGCGGCGCCTCGCCGCCAGGCAGCAGGCTCTCCACATTATCAGCAATGACTAGCGTGGGGGACTGCTTCAGGACCGGGGCCAGCCGCGCCAGGGCTGCCGCGTGATCCTGTGGGTGGAAGTGGCTGTCGTAGACAGCCAGAAACTGGCCCAGGGTGCTGAGCAGGGTGCTGGCGTCTCCGCCCTGTTCAAAGGAGATGAAACAGGCTCTGCTATACAGGCCTGTGCGGGTCAGCCAATCGGCAGCCTCGCGGGCGAGCGCCGTCTTGCCCATGCCGCCGAAGCCTGCAAGCACGACGACCTTGCCTTGGAAAAGCCATCGTTCGATCTCCTGCAATTCTCGTGCTCGTCCCGTAAACCCATAGCGTGGGCTGGGTGGCATCTCCGCGTTCAGGCGCTGGAGCGGCGGCGCTGAAGCAGATACCCTCTTACGGGTTTTCTCAGGGTGAGGAAGTTGAAACGTGAGCGGGCGCTGCTGATAGAAATGGGGCAGCCACCAATCGCGCAACTCGACTGGTTGCCCTTCCTCCTCCAGATGACGCTGGAGTGGATGACGCTGTGGATCGCGCTGGAGCCGCTGCCGCGCTTTGTTATGCGCTACGGGAACGGAGGCACCTCGTGTCAGCGCGCGATAGAAGGCTTCAGTGTAACGGGTGGCACTGGCGACCAGGACACTCGCACTCATCGCCACGACGGCGCCCACACCTTGATGTATCAACTGGGCAGCGACGCTGCTGAAGGCATCATCATCCGCCCCCATCGCACTCTGGCACGCGGTCAGCACGACTAGTGGCACGCCACGCTCCTGGAGGAGTGCCGCGAGCGTCCCAGCCTCCACCAGATCAAGATAGCCTCGCTCATCTTCAAACGCCAGGTGTCCCTGTCCCCCAGCCTGGCTGTCAAACATGCCGTGCCCATCAAAATGGAGGACATGAATGGGGCGCTTTCGATCTTGGAGCCGAGCGCGCAAGGCTTCCCATGTCGCCGGGCGCAAGAATTCGAGCGTGATAGCTCCGGCCTCTACCTGCTCCTGTAGCTCATCTACCAACTCACGGGCGATGCCCCTGGGATCCACAAAACCTGTGCCTTTCGGGCGAGCCGTGACCAGCAAGATTCGCAGCGGAGGATCAAAGGAGAGCGTCTGTGGCTGAGAAGTGACTGCTGGGAGGTGACGCACAAGGGAGACAGGCTCTCGAGAGCGCAACGCCAGGAAGCCGGAGCGAGTGTGCAGCAGTTCCCAAGGTAGGCTCAGCACCCTTGGCAAATCACTAACAATGCTGATCTGGCGCTCCTGGGCGGGATGCTGTTGCCACTGCTGGATGATCTGTCTGGCCACACGGCTTCCAAACACGGCCTGATAGAGGCGCTTCCCGATGGTTGGCAGGAGTTGCTCCACCCGCTTCCCGCGTTCCAGAAAACCCTCAAAAGGCCACTTCCAATACTCTTCCAGATACCAGCGCAGGTCTTCGCGCTCCTGGAACGAGAGCGGTTCCACCAGGAGATCGCCCACATGGCTCAGTCCCAGTATCTCGCAACGAAGCGCCACGTGGGCGATCTCTTCAGGCAGCGAGCCCACTGGTGGGGGCGTGAGGGTGACACTAAGATCGAGCGGCTGGTTCATGGCGCCTTCTCCCCAAACACACTAGAGTCTGTTCTGAACTTTTTCTGATAGACTGGGGGCATGGCAAGAAAACCGTACCCCAGTGATGTGAGCGATGAGGAGTGGGCCTTTGTCGCTCCGTACCTGACCCTGATGAGCGAAGAAGCCCCCCAACGCGAGTAT
>DATGID010000109.1:0-24192 GCA_035307385.1 Ktedonobacterales bacterium
GATGTCCTCGACACAGGAGACATCTCCCTGGGCAAGCTGGGCCTTGCCGTCGGCCTGCACGATCTGTTGGAGCGTGTCCTGAGCTGCCGCCTCGTTATGGAGATAATTGATGGTGACCGCAGCCCCGGCCTGGGCCAACGCAAGACTGATGGCCTTCCCAATCCCCGTGCCTCCACCAGTTACAATCGCTCCCTTGTTTTCCAGCAGCATGTTCACCCTCTCTCACTTACCATTGAGGCAGCGCAGCCTCGCGTCGTGTCATACGTCCAGGAGCGGCCAATATGACCCGTTTTCCTCAAGAAAGGTGGGCTGGGATAGCTGTACGAGCAGTCCCTCACCAATGTTGGTACGCGACCGCACTTTTTAGGCCAGGGCAGGTCTTCAGGAGTGCTGGCAGGGCGTGGCAGGAAAAAATAGAGCATCGATTGATGAAGACAGGTATTCAACACTTCGGATGGTTTTTTTCGCCCATTACGGGTTGTGAAGAATAGATGCTTCAGGCACAGATGTTGTACGAGAGAACGTGAAGGAAGGGGAAGTCATGTCGGGATCACTTCATCTGGGAACGATTGCGGGTATTCGCATCAGTGCTCACTATAGCTGGTTGCTTATTCTGGCACTGTTCACTGCCTGGCTAGCCACCGGCTGGTTCCCCTATACACTTCCTGGACCCTCATCTGTTACCTCCTGGCTCACCGGGTTTGTGGCGGCCTTCCTGCTCTTTGCTTCCGTGCTGGCGCATGAACTGACACATTCCCTGGTTGCCCGCGCGCATGGCGTACCGGTAAGGTATATTGTGCTCTATTTCTTTGGCGGGTCCTCGAATCTGGAGGAAGAGCCGCGCAGCCCTGGGGTGGAATTTCAGATTACCATCGCCGGCCCGCTGACCAGCCTCTTGATAGGAGGGCTGGCGTGGCTAGCATATGGGCTGGTCTTGCCCAGTACTCCACTGGGAGCGGAAATCTTTGGCTTCCTGGCTGGCATGAATGGCCTGTTGGCGCTCTTCAACCTGATTCCTGGGTTCCCGCTGGATGGTGGGCGAGTCCTTCGTTCCCTCTTATGGAAGCTGACGGGGAGCGTGCAGACCGCGACACACTGGAGCGCGGAGGTTGGACAGGTGGTAGCCTTCCTCCTCATCCTCGCCGGTATTTGGTTCATAGTAACCGGAGGTCTGTTCTCTGGCCTCTGGCTGGCAGTGATCGGGTGGTTCCTCTTGACTGCCGCCCGAAATGCAGAGACCAGAGCGATCCGAGAAACGCACTTCCAGAACGTCTCCATCGACCAGAACGTCGCTATCGACCGGGCCATGTGTTCTGTTCTGCCGGTGGTTTCACCAGGCATGACTGTGCAAAACCTGATGGAAATCTACATACTGCCGCGCAAACTGGCTGCCGTGCCAGTAATGGAGGGCGAGCAGGTGGTGGGGTTAATCACGCTGACCGCTGTAGAGCAGGTGCCCCGCGAGGCACGGAAACACGTGGTGGTGGGTCAGATCATGACGCCGCGCCACCAACTCCAGACAGTCTCGCCCCAGCAGCCGCTTCAGGAAGCCCTGGCGCTGATGGACCAGCACGATGACCAGCACCTGCTGGTGATGCAGGATAATCATCTGGCTGGCATAGTCAGCCGCGATACCATTATTCGTCTGATGGAAATCCTGTCCGCTCAGGGCCAGGCAGGAGACGAAACCCGGCACACCAACCATCTGCACAAAGCGAGCTAGCCGGAGCGAAGAGGAGATATCTCATGCTGCACCGGGCACTCCTGCACCTCCTTCGTCTGCTTAATAAGCACGCCATTCGCGTGGGGGTCATCCTGTTTTGCCTGCTAGGCTTCCTGCTCTCACTGCTGCCGGTTGGCCGTGCCTCCTTACGCGCCGCCATACTGCTCCCAGCGGTGGTGAGTGCCCAGGCATCTGCGCCGCTGGCCCTTCTCGGCGACCCCATTCGCCACAGCCAGTTCACGCTTCGTACCAGCACTGGCCCTGCTTTCCTGGATGTCTACGCGCCTACCTCCCCACCTCCCATCCTTCCTGGCGAGCGCCAGGCTATTGTCATGGTCCTGGGCGTCGGGGATAACCGCGAAAGACCCCAACTTGTGAACCTCTCAGAGGCACTGGCACGGGAGGGGATCGTGGTGGTCATCTTGACGACGCCAACACTGATTGCCGAGCAGCTTGTCTCAACAGACACCGATGCCGTCGTCCAGGCATTTGTGTTTGCCTCCCACTGGCCTGGCGTGGGCACCCAGCGCGTTGGCATCGTCGCGTTCAGCGCGGGCAGTGTGTTAACCTGCCTGGCCGCTGCCGATGCGCGTATACGCGAGCAGGTTGCGTTTGTGGCTGTGATAGGCGGCGTTTTTGATCTGCCCACGCTTCTTAGAGAAGTCGGCCAACGCGCGACGCTGGTCGATGGGCGGCTACACCCGTTCCAGCCCGATGCGGTGACAATCAGGGTTCTGGCGAAGACCATTGCCAGGACGCTTCCGGCAGCGGAAGGACACGCGCTCGTCGCCGCTTTTGCAGGCGGCCACACGCCGAGTATCCCTGAGCATACGCTGTCGCCGCCGGGCACTGCTGCCTATCACTTGCTGGCAGGTAACGCCCCTGCCCGGGTGGAGGCAAACCTGGCAGCGCTCTCCCCCACCATGAAAGCGCAACTACGAGAACTCTCCCCTAGCCGGGTCATCGACCAGATTCACGCACCAGTCTACCTGCTGCATGATCGCAACGACCCATATGTTCCTTTCACCCAGGCACATGACTTCGCCGCAGCGCTTGCCCGCCTCGGGCGCCCCTATGAATTGTTCGAATTTACTATCCTGCGCCATGCCGAAATCACCCCAGGCGCAAGCCCTGGAGTCTTGATCGTTGATGGCAGCAAGCTTTACCGGGTGCTGCGAGCGGTGCTGCTTGGGGGAACGTGATTGCAAGATAGGTGAGCGAGTTCTCCTCTTTCGATTCCAATAGATTCGGCGGTGGCGTTCCCAGCGCCCATGAGAAGCCTTTATGTGATGCCATGAATGGTTGAGAGCGCATTGCGTATCCAGTGGAAACGTGACGCAGGCAGCATGCCATAATTGTAGAAGGAAATCCCCGAGATGTTGCGCTCTGCACAATAGGCGATCTTCGCTGCCAACTCTTCGGCGGATTGACAGTCAGGCAGAGTAGGGCGCAAGGCAACTTCCAGCGGCATGGTTGGGGGGAACATCGCGCAATATGCGTCTACCTCGCGCCGGAACGTCTACATATCAGAAATATATCCCAGCATGGTTACGCCGTCGGTCATGCCCGCGCGCGGCGGGATTTCCAGGCCCGAGAGCCAGGCAAGATCAGGGGCCGAGAGACGCTGTGCTCCATTCGATGAAGGGTCTTGCAGATACACCGGCACCTCGCTGACGGCATGGACTGCCTGGTGGACCTCGACCCACAACCGATATACAGACTCGTGACGCAGAGCCATATAGCGAGTCAACTCGCCATCCAGATGGTCTTGCCAGGATGGAAGTTCCCAGGCCGCCTCTCCTATCGTGTCTGTCTCTTCCTGAAGTAATTGGTCTATTTCATTGGCGACAAAGCTGCGAACCCCCTTGCCATCGATCCCTGCTGCGTGCGCCTGCTCTAAGCATGCAGAGCAGAAACACACGCCCAGCAAAACCTGAAGTGCTGGCGTGATTATCCTCTGCTGCATCTCGTGATGAAACCCGTGAACAAAGGGCATATGGTGTGCGGCCTCTAATTGGATCGCTTGCAACGGGTAGCGTCGGGCGAGGTCGGCGGCCATGGCGCACACGTAGACGCGCACGGCTGCATGTGACGGGCAAAGATAAGTGATAACCGGGTCGCCAAACGCATTGCGCGGTGTATAGGCTGGATAGGTCATCCCCAGGTAGGTATTATGTAGGCAAACGGTCCAGGCAATGACTTGCAATCCGGCATCGCCGGATACAGCACAGAGCGAAGCCAGTATATCCTCTTGCTTCGCCAGAGCACTGAGATGCGGCTTGATGATGGAATTGGCGAAGGCCGCCGCATCCGGACGAAAGAAAAGCGCCCCATCCTCTGGATAGTACACCTTACGCCTGGGGTTATGCGGCAGTAGGAGCTTGCCAGTATGATAGCACACAGCAAGGCTCACCGTGTCTACCCCTATCTATCACGCACAGTGGCACAAAATGCTTGTGGTGTTTCATCCTGAACATTCCAGGGATAAGCGTACAGCGAATGATGCAAGAAAGATGCTCCTCTCTCATTTTGGCGATTTCAAACCTCGGCCAGCCCTGCGGGAGATGATCGCCAAACGTTGCCACCGTAGCTCCTCCCAGACGTGCACCCAGATGGAGCGCCTCTTTCCTTTTTATGGCGTCTCTTCGCTGGATAGTATAATTGCTTATGGCCCTATCTGTCATCCTGCCTACCGAGATGTAGATAGAGAGGGAGAGGTCGCAGTCCTCGAGGGCATCAACTCTGGCAAAAAGAGGCTTTATGTACGATCTGGTTATTCGCGCCGCCCGGATTATCGACGGAACAGGCGCCCCGGCGTTCGATGGCGACCTTGGCATAATGGGTGAGCAGATCGTTGCCCTGAGCATTCATCTGGATGGCGAGGCACGCCAGGTCATCGACGCCGAGGGGAGAGTCGTTGCTCCTGGGTTTATCGACGCGCATACGCACGATGACCTGGCGGTGCTGCGAAACGCCGTCGTGTTGCCCAAGGTCCAGCAGGGCGTAACCTCGCTTGTGATTGGCAATTGTGGCTTCGGAGTTGCGCCAATGGAAAGAGCGCATATGGCGGCGATGCAGCGGTATGCTGCTCCTGTGCTGGGGGAAGATGATCAGCCATGGGACTGGCCGACGATGGGCAGCTTTCTGGAAACCCTGCGCACCCTGCGGCTGGGGCAACACGTGCGCCCGATGCTGGGGCACACGGCGGTGCGGGTTGCGACAATGGGCTTTGAGGCACGGGCGGCCACAGAGCAGGAGATGCTTACTCAGGAAGCGCTCATTGCCGAAGCCATGCAGGCTGGCGCAGCCGGATTGTCTCTGGGGCTGATGTATACGCCTGGCATGTATACGCCAACCTCTGAACTGGTGCGCCTTGCTCGTATCGTGAGCCGCTATGGAGGCGTAGTCGCTGCACATATGCGCAGCGAGGGAAATGGCCTGCTGAAGGCGCTTGACGAAATGCTCTCTGTAGCGGAACAGGCTGAGGTAGCTGTCCATATCAGCCATCTCAAAGTGACAGGGCGGAAGAACTGGGGCAGCATTGGCAAAGCGCTGGAGCGCATTGTGGACGCCAGAGCACGTGGCCTTTCAGTCACCGTTGATATGTATCCCTACGCCGCTGGCTCGACTACGATGACACAGCTCTTGCCCCCCTGGATGTTGGAAGGGGGCACAGGGCAAATGCTCCAGCGCCTCAACGACGCTGCCACACTCCGGCGCGTTCGTCAGGATTTTGCCAACGGGCTGCCAGAATGGGAAAACCAGGCCAGTGCGCTCGGGTGGGAGCGCATTATGCTTTCCAGTGTGCAGCACAATCGTTATCACGCTTTCGAGGGACTACATATGGCTGAGGCAGCCGAGCGCCTTGGGCTATCGCCTGAAGAGACACTCTTTCATCTGCTGAGGGTGTCGCAGGGCCAAATCACCATCATTGTCTTCTCAATGGATGAACAAGATGTTGATCGGGTCATTCAATCTTCGTTTGCCATGATTGGCTCTGATGGCTTGCCTCTGCGTTCTGGGCACCCTCATCCGCGCCTCTATGGGACGTTTCCGCGCTTCATCCGGCGCTATGTCCGCGAGCTGAAGCGGCTCTCGCTCGAAGAGGCCATCTGGAAAGTGACGGCATTTCCGGCGGCACGCTTTGGTCTGGCGAAGCGCGGCGTGCTGGCGGTTGGGAGGGTTGCCGACCTGGTGGTGTTCGATGCTGCCCGCATTGGCGACCGGGCTACGTATAGCGATCCACAACTCTATCCGGAGGGCATCATGGCGGTTGTCGTGTCAGGGCAGCCAGTGATCCTGCACGGCCAGCTTCAACCCCATTTACCAGGTCACCTGCTGGGCCAGGCAGGATAGATTCAGGACGTGAGATCGGTGCTTATCTCCCATCCATGAGGAGGAAACGATGTCTCCCACAGATGCTTCTCTGCTGGAGGTGGACACGCCAGCGTTGCTGGTTGACCGTGATCGGCTGGATGCCAATATTAGCCGCTTTGCGGCAATGGCCTCACGAACTGGCGTAGCCCTGCGGCCACATATCAAGACCCATAAAACACTTGAGATTGCAGCGCTGCAAGTGCAGGCAGGGGCCAGTGGTATTACCTGCGCGAAACTTGGCGAGGCTGAGGTCTACGCCGACGCTGGCTTTACCGATGTGTTTGTCGCCTATCCGCTGATTGGGCAGGAGAAGGCGCGCCGTGCGGCCCAACTGGCCCGGCGCTGTACGATGACTGTTGGGGTCGAGAGTGTGACCGGTATTCAGCAGTTGTCCATGGCGGCAAGCGAGGCAGATGTCCTCCTCAACGTGCGCCTGGAACTGGATTCGGGGCTGAGGCGCACAGGGGTCGCGGCGGCGGAAGCCCTGGAGCTTTGCCGCCTGATCCTGGCTGCCCCTGCCTTGCACCTGGATGGCATCTTTACCTTTCGCGGGGTGTCGTTTCCAGGTGCGCCAACGAGGGAGAGCGATGTCTTAGGACAGCAGGAGGGGGAGTGGATGGTTGCCCAGGCCGAGCTGCTGCGCGCGGCTGGTATTCCCATCAACGCGGTCAGCGTGGGTTCTACCTTCACTGCTGCGGCGGCAGCCTGCGTTCCGGGCGTCACTGAGGTGCGGCCAGGCACCTATGTCTTCTTTGATCGTATGACTACCAAAGGTGCGGCAAATACCCTCGACGAGATCGCTCTGTCGGTGCTAGCAACCGTTGTCAGCCGTCCAGCACAGGATATGGCGATCATTGACGCGGGTTCCAAGACGTTTAGTGGCGATGTGGTTCCTGCCGCCGTGGGGCTGAAGGGGTATGGCGTGACGGTTGATGGGCACAGTGGCATCCTCGAGCGAATGAACGAAGAGCATGGCTTTGTACGCCTGGCCTCTGGGTTTGTTCCGGCCATAGGCGATCACCTGGCCTTTTTCCCCAATCATGTCTGCACAACAGTCAATCTCTCCGATGAGTTGGTTGTAATGCAGCAAGGGATCGTTACAGATCGATGGCGCGTTGCCGCTCGTGGGCGACGGCAATAAATCATCTCTCTGATGCCATGTTGATTCGAGAACCCAATGCAAATATCTCATCCATCTTCCTTCGCCATTCTCCTGCGCCCGCGCAGTATCACATCCGGAACAGGCAGCTTTCCACTTACCCGCGATACAGCCATTATGAGCAACGCCCAGACGCGAGAAGTGGGGAATTACTGGCCGAGGCTCTGTCTCCAGCGCTGGGGTTCTCGCTGTCCGTGCTTCTACAGGAAGTCTCTCTTGCAGCAAAGACCCACGCGCTTATGACAAAAGAGAGCCGTAGCAAGTGCGGCAAGCGGCCAGCGCCACTGATTATGCGATCCTACAGTACTTCACACTTGATGCAGCTTGATAAAATTGGTTCGTGCTTGCGCGGCAATGGGCATCCCACCCATAATTACCACTTTCTCTCCAGCCCGTACCAATCCCTCTTGCGTCAGGCGACGGCTCACCTCAGCGGTGAGCGCTTCAGTGCTCTCCATGAAGGGAATCATGCGCGGCGTAATGCCCCACCAGAGCGCAAGCTGCCGATAGGTCGTCTCTGAGGGGGTGTAGGCAATGATGGGCATATGGGGCCGTTCTTTTGAAATCAACTGCCCTGACCTGCCGCTGCGCGTGAAGACGACAATAGCCCGCACCGCCGCTTCTTTGGCAAGCATATGCGCCGCCTTGCTCACCGCGTGGGACAGAGTCGGCTTGCGATGACGGCTGTCCGCTGGCCGCTCTCTGCATGCTGGCTCGGTTTCCCGCGCGATACGAGCCATCATTTCCACGGCTTCTACGGGATATTGGCCGTTGGCCGTTTCTTCGCTCAGCATAATCGCGTCGGTGCCATCCAGAATAGAATTGGCGACATCGCTCACCTCGGCCCGTGTCGGGCGCGGCTGGGTTACCATCGATTCCAGCATCTGTGTCGCTGTAATGACCGGCAGGCCAAACTCGTTGGCGCGAGCGATAATGCGTTTTTGCACCAGCGGCACCTTTTCGGGCGAAAGTTCGATGCCCAGATCGCCCCGCGCCACCATCACGCCATCAGCCGCATCGAGAATCGCGTCCAGATGAGCCAGCGCTTCTGGTTTTTCCAGCTTGGCAATAATGGATGGCAGCCCTGGTGAACCTTTGGAAGCACCTCGGCCTGCTTCCAAAGGCGGCCTGGCAGCGGGCAAACCCAGCGCGTCAGAAAACAACGCGCGCAGCGCTTGAATATCTCTGGCGTGGCGCACAAAGCTCAACGCCACATAATCAACCCCATGTGCCAGGCCAAAGCGCGCGTCAGCAATGTCTTTTTCGGTCAGGGCCGCTGCGCTCACTGCGACACCCGGAAGATTGATGCCTTTGTGCTCGCCCAGGAGTCCCCCATGCACCACGCGGCAGCGCACCTCCGTTGCATCCGTATCGACCACTTCCAGTTCCAGCAGCCCATCTGCCAGCAGGATATGATCTCCCGGCTTCACATCCTGGGGAAGATGCTGATAGGTCGTGGAAACCCGCTGCGCGTCACCGTCGAACGGTTCTGTGGTTACGGTGAAGGACGCGCCATCGACCAGATGTACCGGCTGATGATCGTGCAGCGCACCTGTACGGATTTTTGGCCCCTGCAAGTCCTGAAGAATGGCAATGGGCAAACCGAGCCTGGCGGCAAGGCTGCGAATCTGGGCAATGACTTCCGCGTGCTCCTCCAGCGTGCCATGGGAGAAATTGAGGCGCGCAACACTCATTCCGGCCAGCATCAGCCGCTCTAAGACAGCTTCGCTGCGCGATGCAGGACCAATGGTGCAAACGATCTTCGTAGACGGCATGCTTCACGCTCCTCAGGCAGCCAGGCAACACGCTCAGCGGTTGCCACGCCTCCATTGCCAGAACGGGTAACTGATCCATTGTACCATAGGCACGATGATGGCCCGCTGCCGTGCTGAGGCGTCGGCGAGTTTGGAGCCAAGAAACTGTGATAACGTTGACGTAAACGCGAGTCCTATGTTACACTCTTCTTAAAGAGAACCGATTCGGAGATAGGCAGAGCAGCATATCTTTCCGATGGAGAAGTATCCCCTCTGGCAACTGATCAATCCGGCTACATTGGAGACGAAAGACATATGGAACTGTTATCGCGCATATCTGATCGCTCCGCAAAAGGGCCTGATGCCCCTGTCAGGCGCTCCCAGCGTCCCATCGGTCCCCACTATAAATGGATCGCGCTGACCAATACCACCCTGGGCGCGCTGATGGCGAGCATCGATGCCAGCATTGTGCTGATTGCCCTGCCCGCTATCTTCAAGGGCATTGGCATCAATCCTCTCGCTCAGGGAGAATCAGGCTATTTTCTCTGGCTCTTGCTGGGCTATATGGTGGTCACCACGACGCTGCTCGTCACCTTCGGACGCATTTCAGATATGTTCGGGCGTGTTCGCCTGTATAACCTGGGCTTTGCCATCTTCACCGTTGGCAGCACACTGCTGGCTTTTACGCCCGGTACAGGCAATACCGGGGCGCTTGAACTCATCCTCTTCCGCATCGTCCAGGGCATTGGCGCCGGTTTCTTGTTCTCCAACAGCGCGGCTATCCTCACGGACGCCTTCCCTCCCGAGCAGCGGGGGCGAGCGCTCGGAATCAATCAGATTGCCGCCATCGCGGGCCAGTTCCTGGGCCTCATCCTGGGCGGCATCCTCGCGACCATCAACTGGCGGCTGGTCTTTCTCGTCAGCGTCCCGGTGGGTCTGGTTGGAACGGTCTGGGCCTATACGATGCTGCGCGAGACAGCGACCATCCGCAAACATCAGCGCATCGATTGGTATGGCAATATCACCTTTGCGCTAGGTCTGACCATCTTCCTCCTGGGTATCACCGATGCCATCGAGCCGTATGGCTCGTCCCCGGTTGGCTGGGGCAATCCCATGGTGATCGCCATGATCGGCGGCGGCGTGCTGCTGCTGGCACTGTTTGTCTGGATAGAAACGCGCGTGCCTGACCCCATGTTCCGCCTGGAACTCTTCAAGATTCGCATGTTCACCTTTGGGAACATTTCCAGCTTCCTTTCGGCGCTGGGGCGCGGCGGCTTGCAGTTTATGCTCATCATCTGGTTGCAGGGCATCTGGCTGCCTTTGCATGGCTACAGCTTTGAAGATACCCCTTTGTGGGCAGGTATCTACATGACACCGCTGCTCATCGGCTTTGTGCTGATGGGGCCGATCAGCGGCTACCTGTCAGATCGGTTCGGGGCGCGGGTCTTCTCGACCGTTGGCATGGCGGTACAGTGTATCGGGTTCATCGGCCTGACCTTCTTGCCCACCAACTTCCCCTATCCGGTCTTCGCGGCGCTGATTTTCTTGTTAGGATGCGGGTCGGGCCTCTTCGCTTCCCCAAACACCAGCGCCATTATGAGCAGCGTGCCAGCAGAGCGGCGCGGCGTGTCCTCTGGCATGCGTGCCACCTTCATGAACAGCGCCATGCTGGTGAGCATTGGCCTCTTCTTCAGCATCATCACGGCTGTGCTGGCATCGGCGCTGCCTCCGACGTTCTACGCCGGATTAACCCAGTACGGCGTATCCTCATCCGTTGCCAACCAGATTGCCCACCTACCCCCAACATCGGCGCTCTTTGGCGCGTTCCTGGGCTATAACCCTGTGGCATCGCTGTTGCCACCGACGACGCTGCACAGTCTCAATTCTGCCAATCAGTCGGCGCTGCTGAGCAAAACTTTCTTTCCGAACTTGATTTCCGGCCCCTTTATGGGCGGCTTGCACGCCGTCTTTTATGTGTCTGCCGGATTATGTGTCGTCGCGGCAACGGCTTCCTATTTGCGTGGGAAACGCACCACCCCAGGACAGGAGCAGCCTGCCACGGAGCTTTCGGCTGATGCCAGCAGGGCAAGCGAACCTGACACCGAAACGGTGCTGGAGCCAACCGGCGACTAGCATGGCCGTTTGCTCTCAACAGCAGGAGGGCATGGGTGAACCCCATGCCCTCCTTCGCTTATCCATCATTCGGCTTGTATGTGTTTGCCTTTCCTGGCATATTATGAATGAATGAATCGTCATTCATTCAACAAGCCCCTGACGAACAGGATATCCTCAATCGTATGAATGAATGACGATTCATTCATTAAAAGACTTGAACAAACGGGATGCGCTCAGTCGTTGGCGGCGAACTGCGCCGCCTCTTTAATCCACCCCTCAACCTGTGCCTTGGGCGGCACGTGATGGGCGATTTTCTTGGCGTCGTTGATCTCGTGAAGCTTGGCGTGCAGGTGATCTGCTTTGCGGTGCTGAAGCTCCTTGCAAGAATCCACGCCGCACTCTTCCAGCAGGTTTGCCATCTCGGTGCTCACGCCCTTGAGCCGCATCAGGTCGGCGCGGTTGGTCCATTCGGTCATCTGGGCGCTGTCTACACCCAGGTGCTTGAGCAGTTCGTTGCGTTTGTGCGGGTCTTTGGCGTGCTCCAGCAAATGTTCGTTGTGGGTGATGCCCTTTTCCTGAAGCTTGGCATGGGCTTCTGGATGCAAGCCCTTGATTTCGGCAATTTTGCGTTTCATGTCAATCCCCTTGTTGTTACGATGGCATACGCTACATCAACACCCTGAACTGTGGCAGAAACTAACTGCCTGTAATGTAGCAAACGAACACCCGTTTTGCAAGAGGAAACGTTCTGAGAGAACCCCATCGGGGACCACTATGATTCAGCGCGGGGGCGCTAAAGAGACCAGCAGCGCAGCCAGCGCCAGAATGCCCGCCAGCGCCAGCGCTTCACGCCGCCACCAGCGTTCACTTCCGCCCTCGCGTCGGCCCAGCAGCGCCAGGAGGAGCGCCACCGGAAGCAGCAGCACTTTGGCGAGCAAGACTTGCCCATAGGCAGCGGTAAAGAGATCGCTGAGTTGGGACAGGTGCAGCCAGGCCAGCAAAAGACCACTGCCTGCCAGTTCAATGACCGAGACCACGGCGATTTGCCCAAAGCGGGCGATCACCTCACGGCGTCGCGGGGCAAGCGCTTTCTCTTGCCAGAGGCTCACGAGGGCGGCCAACCCACCAAACCAGATGCCCATCGCCACGACATGCAGCGTGGTGGCAATCACGCCAATTACGATGTTGCTCGAACTGATGGTGTGGCTGGCTTCGCTTTCCACCAGCGCCAGCGCCACGCCAAGCGCCAGAGCCAGCGGCACTGCCGGGCGCGCACCCTGCTTCGCGGCCCCCAGCAACACCCACAGCAAGAGCGCCCCGCCAAGCCGCTGCGCCAACACCCAACCAGAGCGGGAAGCAAGAATGGCCCCGATGAGGGCAGTGTTGAAGAGGTTCCCCGTCTGCAAGCTGACCAGTTGCGCGAACAACGTCAGCGGCGCAGATGACACCAGCGCCAGCATACCCCAATCAACCAGCCTCCACAGCCGCCGATCTATGCCCTCCGTATCCCTAAGCGCCAGGGGGCGAATGATGAGCCAGCGAAACGCGAGCGCGCCAAAGCTCAGCGCGTAGCCAGCAAAGTAGAGCCAGCGCGCCAGCGCCGCCAGCAGGGTGCCTGGTGTAAACGAACCGACCTGAACTGACGCGCCGGTCCACTGCCCGCCAGCGCGTCCCACGCTAAAGAGCAGCCGCCCGCTGGCAGCATCTGTATCCAGCGAGATAACCTGCCAGACCACCAGATAGGTACCTTTTTCCTGGGCGCTCACTCCCACAGACGCCTCTTGTCCGCTGGCTTGCGCCGCACCCTGCTCGACTTCCTTGCCTGATGGAGCAAACACAACAATGGGCTGCCCGGCAATCTGCACCGGCTCGGAAAACCAGAGGTTGATTCTGGTTGGCGCTGTCGCCAGCACGCTCCCATCCGCCGGGTCGGACCTGAGCAGCCGGGCATGCAACGCCTGAGCATGCGCCGCCATCGGAGACAGAAACGCCAGCAGCGCGCATAGCCCCAACGCTGCCAGCGATGCCTTCAGCAAGCGTGTGACGCTTCCAGTCAGCTTTACCTGCCTGCCCACATCAAGAAACGCCAGCCACATCGGGCGCGGCTACGCCTGCGGAGAGCGCCTTCGATGGCTTACGAGCCGATTTCCCAATGCGGATGACCAGCCCGGAGGCAAGCAGGCAGAGCAGCCCCGCAGCCAGGAACGTCTGCTGATAAGTGCCAAGCAGGGTACGCGCAACTCCAGCAGTGTAGGCAGCGGTAGCCGCGCCGAACTGGTGCGCCGCAAAAATCCAGCCGAAGACAATGCCAACGTTCTCTTTGCCAAAGATGTCCGCTGTCAGACGAGTCGTTGGCGGAACGGTTGCCACCCAATCGAGGCCATAGAAGACGATAAAAAGCCCCAGCGTCAGATAAGATGTGCCCAGCGCAAAAGGCAAGAGTAAGAGTGACAGCCCACGCAGCCCATAATACCAGCAGAGCAGCCAGCGGTTATCCATGCGGTCTGAGAGCCAGCCAGAGCAGGTCGTTCCAATCAGATCAAAGACGCCGATGAGCGCCAGCATGCTCGCTGCCGTCACTTCGGGGATGCCATCATCCATGGCAGCCGGAATCAAGTGCGTGCCTATCAAGCCGTTGGTGGTTGCGCCGCAAATAAAGAAGCTTCCTGCCAGAAACCAGAAATCGCGCGAGCGCAGCCCTTTGATCAATCCACCAATTGCAGCAGCAAAGGGATTGCCCGCCGCGCCGGTGGCCTCCTCATCATTCGGTTCAGCGCCATAGGGACGCAGACCCACATCACGAGGCTTATCGCGCATCAGCAAGGCCACCAGCGGCGCAACGATCAGCGCGGCAGCGGTGGTGACCAGCGCAGCGGCTCGCCAGCCCTGCGTGACGACCAGACTTGCCAACAGCGGCAAAAATATCAACTGGCCGGTGGCGTTGGTTGCGGTCAATATCCCCAGGACGAGGCCGCGCCGCTTCACAAACCAGCGATTCGTCACCACGGCAGCCAGCACCGATGTCAGGCAGCCTGTCGCCATTCCCACCAGCACACCCCAGAGCAGATATAACTGCCAGAGCGATTGCATCACCGTGGTCAGCGCCGCTGCCAGCCCGACCAGGAGCAGCGCCGCAACCATCACCTTCCGAATGCCTACCCGCTGCATCACCGCAGCAGCAAACGGGCCAGAAAGCCCAAACAGCACCAGATTGATGGAGACGGACAGCGAGATTGCGCCGCGATCCCAGCCAAATTGCTGTTGCAGTGGGACAATCAGCACGCCAGGCGTGGAGCGCATGCCAGATGCTGTGAGCATCGTCAGGAAGGTGAGCGCGGCAATAATCCAGCCATAGTGCAGTCGGGAGGCTAAGCGTTTGACCAGCATGTTTCTCCTCGTGGCGTCTGTTCACGCGAGTTTCGCTCGAAAGCGAGCACATAGGCCCGGTTAAGCTTAAAAATCAGGGGGTAAGAGCGCCAACTTGCGAGAGCAGATCGCGCAGCGTTTTAAGCTGTTCTTTCCCTAAGGCTTCGCGCACGGTGGCCTGCGCTTGCTCCCAGAGTGGCGCGGCAGCTTCTAGCGTGGCAACGCCCTGGTCGGTAAGCTGCACCAGGCGCTCGCGCAGGTCAAAGCCAGGGACAAGTGAAACCAGCCCTTCGCGTTCGAGCACGTGCAGGTTCCGGCCCAGCGTCGTGCGGTCCAGATAGACCGCGTCGGCCAGAGCAGTAATGCTGACCGGCCCCTCACGCTCTACCGCACGGAGCAGGGAAAGCTGCGTGATCTTCAATCCGCTGGGTGCCAGAGCGGCATCATAGAGTTCTGTTATTGCCTGCGAGGCGCGGCGCAGCGTTACACAGTAGCAAGGGCTTGATTTCTGCATGGATGTAAGTATATACGCGCATCTATCATTTGTCAATCACCCTGCGTCAAGGAGAAACTTTCTTCTTTCGTAATTCGGCCCCGCCTTCACCTCAACTCTCAGCGGTAGAGATCGGCGCGCGTCAGCGGCAGTTCGGTGTTCCCTGCTGCGTCGGGCTTGCTGAAGAGGGCCTGAATGAGCGCCAATTTCCCGGTAGCGAAGCCATTTGCCGAGGCCGACATGTACAGACGCCAGACCCGATAGGTTGCCTCGCCTACTAACTGCACCGCAGCTTCATGCCGGGCTTCCAACTGCCGCACCCAGTGGCGCAGCGTCATGGCGTAGTGTTCGCGCAGGCTCTCTACGTCTCGTGTCTCAAATCCGGCGAGTTCGCCCTGCCGAATCGCCTCGCGTGGGGGCAGCAGTTCACCATCGGGAAAGACATAGCGCTGGATAAAAGCGCCCTGCCGCCACAGCAGCTGCATCAGCCAGTTCTGGCGCGGCGCAAGCGCCGCGGAGGCAGGCGCGGCGATGCCGTGATTCAGAAATAAGCCGCCGGGCCGCGTCAGCCGATACGCCGTGGCAAAATACGTCGGAAGCTGCGTCTTACCTACATGCTCGAACATGCCCACGCTCACCACTTTATCGAAGGGCGCAACATTGGTCAGGTCGCGGTAATCGCAGACCTCGATCTGGCAGCGCTCGCTCAGCCCAGCAGCGGTGATGCGGCTGCGAGCCAGCGCCGCCTGTGATTCGCTTAGCGTGATGCCTAGCGCCTGCACGCCATAACGCGCGGCGGCGTACTGCACCAGACCACCCCAACCGCAGCCAATATCCAGCAAGCGCTCGCCCGGCTTCAGCCGCAGCTTGCGGCAGATGTGTTCCAGCTTGGCCTTCTGAGCAGTATCCAGGTCATCATCCTCGCGGCGAAAGTAGGCGCAGGAATAGACGAGCCGCGTATCCAGCCAGAGCGCGTAGAAATCATTGCCGACATCGTAGTGAAAGCGGACCGCCTGAGCATCGCGGCGGCGTGAATGCAGCCTGCCGCCCAAACTGAAGGCCGGAAGACCATCCCCATTTGGGCTGATGGGCAGATCATTTTTCGGCAATTGCAGCACCAGGCGCGCCAGACGCGCCAGTCTTGCCGGTGAGCGCAGGCGATCAACCACGCCATCGGCCAGGCTGGCTGCCGCCTCGGCACTGCCCTCCAGGTCGAAGTCATCGCGCAGATAGGCTTCTCCAAGAGCCACTTCAGAGGGAGGCAAGAGCATGCGGCGGAGTGCGCCAGGTCGCCGCAAATGCAGCGTGAACTGCGGAGGCTGCTCGGGCATCTCGGTGGTTCCATCCCAGAAACGGACCGCCCAGGCGCGCTGCTCTGGCGGGCCGAAAAGCTCACTCAGGATGACTTGAGCAATGCCAACAGAGGCATCGCCAAGCGGATTGGGGAGGTCGGATGAAGGGATGCGAACCTGGGGGTACTCCATGCTAAGCCTCTTTCAAGCGAGCGCCAAATCATGGCATGCAGGACACGCTGGCTGGGCCGATATTAGCATACGCCCAGCGAAAGCGCAATCACTCACCCGCATATCGGGAAGCATACGAGAAGTGGAGGCGCGCCAATGACGTGCCTCCACTCGCTAGGTGCCATCCCGGCGACTGTGGCTCAGAGCAGCAGCTTATCAAGCGTAATCGGCAGGTCGCGGATGCGAACACCCGTTGCGTGGGCGACGGCGTTGGCGACGGCGGCAGCGGTGCCCACGATGCCAATCTCGCCGATGCCCTTCGACCCCATGGGGTTGACGTGCGGGTCGTCTTCGTCAACCCAGATCGCGTCGACGGCTCCCACGTCCGCATTGGTGGCAATGTGATACCCGGCGAAATCATGGTTCACATAATCGCCGAAATGGGGGTCAAGCACGCTGTCCTCATGCAGCGCCATCGACAGGCCCATGGTCATGCCGCCGATGAACTGCGAGCGCGCCGTCTTGGGGTTCAGGATATTTCCGGCGGCAAAGACGCCGAGCAAGCGCGGCACACGCACCTCGCCCGTATCAGTGTTGACGCGCGCCTCCGCGAACTGCGCTCCAAAGGCATGCATAGAAAACCGCTGCGCTTCGGGGTTCTGCTCAACCTCGCCAGTCGCTTCCAGTCCCCCGGCAGGCACCACGCCGCCGTACTGCTCATTCAGCCGGGCGCGCAGCTTTCGCGCCGCGTCCACAATCGCCCACCCCCAGGAGGTGGTCCCCGACGAGCCGCCCGCGCCGAACGCTTTCGGCAGGGCGCTGTCGCCGATCTCCAGCCGCACACGCTCCAGCGGGGCTTCCAGCGCGTCAGAGGCAATCTGCGTCAGGACCGTCCAGGCTCCGGTGCCAATGTCTGCGGCAGCGATGCACACGTGATAGTTGCCCGCCTGATCGACCTGCACCCGCGCCGCCGCCGGAAATTGATAGGTCGGATAGGTAGACGCGGCAACGCCCGTCCCGATGAGCCAGGCTCCTTCGCGGCGCTGGCGCGGCTGTGGGCTGCGCGGCGACCAGCCGAAGCGCTCTGCCCCTGTACGCAGGCAGGCGACAAGGCCACGGCTGCTGAACGGTTGGCCCGTTTCAGGGTCAACTTGCGGCTCATTGCGAATACGCAGTTCGATGGGGTCAAGGCCACATGCCAGCGCCAACTCGTCCATCGCCGATTCCAGCGCGAACATACCCGGGCATTCGCCCGGCGCGCGCATCCACGAGTTTTCCGGCAGGTCGAGCCGGGCCAATCGGTGCGAGGTACGCCGGTTGGGCGCTGCATACATCACGCGGGTCGGCATGGCCGTTTGCTCGGCAAACTCGCGGATAGCTCCAGTCTGCTCGATAACATCGTGGGCGATGGCGTGAAGTTGTCCGGTGCGGTCAGCCCCAAGACGAATACGCTGGATGGTCGGTGTGCGGTAGCCCGCCACTGCAAACATCTGCTGTCGCGTCAACGCGAACTTGACGGGGCGACCCGTCATCTGGGACGCCATGACTGCAAGAATCACATGCGGGTGAGCAAAGCCCTTGGACCCGAACCCACCGCCAACATATGGCGCGATGACCTGAACTCGCTCCGGGGGCAAGCGAAAGGCTCTGGCAACATCGTCCCGTGTCCAGTCCGCTCCCTGAGTCGATTCGTAAAGAGTCACGCTGCCATCATGCCAGATGGCAATCGTCGTGTGCGGTTCCAGCGGATTATTATGATAGGCAGGCGTCGTATACGTATGGTCAAGCGTGATGGGCGCAGACGCCAGCGTCCCCTCCAGATCGCCACGGGCGGTATCAGTCTCGTCGCCCGTGCCAAGCTTCTCTGGCTTATAGAGGTCGCGGCGATCAACGCGCAGTTCCACATCGTGCGGCTGCGCATCGTAACGAACAGCAATCAGGCTCGCAGCCTGCCGCGCGATCTCCAGCGTTTCGGCCACGACAGCCGCGACAAATTGCCCGCGATAGGCAACGGCATCCGTTTGAAAGACCGCCAGGTCTTGATCGTCCAGCGGCGCGAGCCGGGGAGCGTTTGCGTGCCAGAGGACCGTGACGACCCCAGGCAGCGCGGACGCGGCGCTCGCGTCGAGCGCGACAATGCGACCTTTCGCAATCGTGCTCTGGACCGGAAAGAGATAGGCCGCATTATCAACTGGATACTCGAAGGCATATTTGGCCGCGCCCGTGACTTTCTGAGCGCCATCAAGCCGGTCCAGCGCCGTGCCAAGAGAGCGACGGGATGGAAGTTGCACTTCTAGGGTCATGGTTGATGTTCCTCCAGCAGATCAAGCAGCGTGCGCACGATGGTATTGCGCGCCAGCGGAACCTTGAAGGCATTGCCGGGGAGCGGCTGCGCGGTGGCTAGTTCCGCCTCGGCTGCCTGGCGGAACGCCTGCTCAGTCGCCGGACCGTTACGCAGCAGCCCTTCGGCCCTGGTTGCCCGCCAGGGAACGGGAGCCACGCCGCCCAGCGCGAGACGCACATCACGCACCGTGCCATCAGCCACATCCAGCGCCGCAGCGACTGAAACCAGCGCGAAGGCGTAGGACGCGCGGTCACGGACCTTGCGATAGCGCGAGTGGGCAGCAAAGGAAAGCGCGGGCAAGTCGATTGCCGTAATCAGTTCACCATGGGCGAGCACAGTATCGCGTTGCGGCTCATTCCCTGGCAGGCGATAAAAGCTGGCGAGCGGGATGACGCGCTCGCCGTCCGGCCCTTGCACGCGCACATTGGCGGCGAGCGCGGCCAGCGCAACGGCCATATCCGAAGGGTGCGTAGCAATGCACGCCTCTGACATGCCCAAAATCGCCAGTTCCCGATGATAACCCGTCCGCGCCGAACAACCGCTGCCAGGCTCGCGCTTGTTGCAGGGCTTTGTTGTGTCCTGAAAGTAGACGCAGCGCGTCCGCTGGAGCAGATTGCCGCCAGTCGTCGCCAGATTGCGCAGTTGGCCGGACGCGCCAGAAAGCAGTGCCTCGGCGAGCATCGGATAGCGGCGGCGAATCGTGCGATCTGCTGCCAGGTCGCTGTTGCGCATCAGCGCGCCGATGCGCACGCCGCCATCGGCAAGTGGCTCGATGCGATCATAGGGAAGGTGGGTGATGTCAACCAGCAAATCAGGCTGCGCCACGCCGAGTTTCATCAGGTCAACCAGATTGGTTCCACCACCCAGGAAAGCGCCGGTGGGAGATTGGGCCAGCAGAGCAACAGCGCTGGCTGCGTCGCTGGCGCGTTCATACTGAAACGGATTCATCCGGCCACCTCCTCAATTGCCGGGACAATGTTGGCATAGGCGGCGCAGCGGCAGAGGTTGCCGCTCATGCGTTCGCGTATCTCATCCTCATCCAGCACAACATGCTCGGCATTCAGGTCATCACTGACGATGCTGGGCCAGCCCGCTTCGGCCTCGCGCAGCATCCCAACCGCCGAGCAAAGCTGCCCCGGCGTGCAATAGCCGCACTGAAAGGCATCGTGCGCGATAAACGCCTGCTGAAGTGGGTGTAAGTTCCCATCATCGGCCAAGCCTTCGACGGTGACAATCTGGCACTCTTGATGGGCAACGGCCAGCGCCAGGCAACTGGTGATGCGCCGCCCATCAACCAGCACGGTGCAGGCGCCGCACTGCCCATGATCGCAGCCCTTCTTTGAGCCGGTGAGTCCGAGCCGTTCGCGCAGCGCATCGAGCAAGGTCATGCGGGTATCGACGGTCAGCCGATGGGCCACCCCGTTCACCCGGAGGGTAATCTCAAGCTCCATTGGCAGTGTGCCTCCTTCTATGGAGCAAACAGCGATTTTCTAGCACGCTATAGAGGGTATCGCTGCACAGAGCATGCCCTGCATCCCACCTGAAACGAAGACGAAGAAACGTCGATACCACGGACCATGTGATATACTAAAGCAAAGCGTTTGCTCGTTATACGAAGCACTTCTGCTTTCCCATAGAAGGGAGCAATCCTATAAACAGCAGCGATCAAGAACGAATCAAGCGCGCGTGCACGCGCTTCCTCATTGGACACTATCCACAGCGCCCCGATCAGGTACTCGAAGACCTGGCCGAGACGGTTGGCGCTGACGAACAGCCAGACCACTACGGCGAAGGCGAAATTATCACCCAGTTTGAACAGGAAATTGCCCAGGTCCTGGGGAAAGAGGCAGCCGTCTTCATGCCCAGCGGCACGATGTGCCAGCAGATTGCGCTACGCATCTGGACGGACCGAACCCACGTTTCTCGCGTCGCCTTTCACCCAACCTGCCACCTGGAACTGCACGAACAGCAGGCATATCAAAGCCTGCATCACTTGCAGCGCGTTCTGGTGGGCCACCCGGACCGCCTGATGACGCTTGACGACCTGCAAAAGGTTGCAGAACCGCTAGGCGCGCTGCTGCTGGAACTGCCCCAGCGCGAAATCGGCGGGCAGTTGCCCTCCTGGGATGAGCTAGTTGCTCTGGTCCAATGGTCACGCAAGCGCGGCATTCCCACGCATATGGATGGCGCGCGGCTCTGGCAATGCCAACCTTTCTATCAGCGTGAATATGCCGAGATTGCCGCGCTGTTCGACAGTGTGTATGTGTCGTTTTACAAAGACCTTGGTGGGCTGGCCGGGTCCATCCTGGCGGGGCCAGCAGACTTCATCGCCGAGGCGCGCGTCTGGCAGCGGCGGCATGGCGGCAATCTGATTCGCCTGTATCCTTACGTGCTTTCGGCGCGCAAAGGACTACATGAACGGCTTGGGCGTATCGGCGTTTACTACGCGAAGGCGCAAGAAATTGCGAGCGCGCTGGAGGCGCTGCCCCAGATCGAAATCGTCCCGAATCGCCCACAGACGAACATGATGCATCTGTTTCTGTGTGGCGAACGCGAAAAGCTGGTGGCAGCAGCGCTGGAGGTTTCCCAGGAAAATGGCGTCTGGCTGTTTGCCAACCTGACACCCACAGCACTCCCGGCCTATCAGAAGTTAGAGTTCACGGTAGGCGAGGCCAGCCTGGATATAAGCAACGAAGAAATAAGCGTGCTCTTTCAAGCGCTCTTCAAATACGCCAGCGCTGCATAGCGGGCAGCCCCAGAGATAGCCTGGGGAAAGGGGAAACGCATTTCACCACGAGCCAAAGATATTATCTATGCGATGCCCAGGGCCGACCAGGAAGCGCTCGCGAACCTGCCGTGGGAGGCAGGGCTGGAGGAATGGCCTGCGCTTGGCATCGAAACGATCAATATGAGGCGCGGTGAATCGCGCCATCTGGTCTTCTTCGTGAGGGTGGGCGGGCGATACTATGCCATCAAGGAAACCTCGCCTGAGATGGCGCGCCAGGAGATCATGCAACTGCAAGAGGTGCGGCGGCGCGGCATCTACACACTGGAGCCAGTGGGAACGGTGACCGCGCCCGGGCCAATGATCGCGGTTGGCGAGGTTGCGGGCATTGTCCAATATATTCCGGGCGACAGGGGCTATTGCATCACCCGGCTGGCCCAGCGCGTCATCCCACAGGCACTGCTCTATCGCTATCCCTTCACCCAACCGAACCGGCGCATGCTCTGGAATGCCATCGTGGGGCTGCTGGTGGAGTTGCACCGGTCTGGCATCTTTTGGGGCGACCCATCGCTGGCGAACGTGTTGATCGACCTGAGCCATCATCAAGTGCGCGCCATGCTGGCCGACGCCGAAACGGTGGAACTGTTCCCTGGCCCTTTGGAGGAGCGCCGCCGCCAGCAAGACCTGGAAGCGTTGCAAGAATCGCTGTTGTGGACCGGCGAAGACATTCGCCAGGCTCAAGGCTTCGAGGCCGCGCCTGGCCCCATCACTGAGGAAGATACCGCCTACATCCGCGACCACTACGCCGCGCTGCGGCAGGCGCGCGGTTGGACCCAACTGCAACAGCTAGGCTATGCCGTGCGCGATATTCACTGGCACAATGCCACGCACGCAGACCACACGCAAGCAATCGCCCCAACGGCCCAGGCAGAAACCGTGCGCCCGCGCTGGTATCAGGAGCGCATTCAGGCGGTGCTGGGCATCACCATTCCACGCCAGTTTGCCCGCCAATTTTACGGCCACCTGCTCACCCATAAATGGCTCATGAGCGAGCGCGCCCACGCAGAAGTCAGTCTGGAAGACGCCGCCCGCGACTGGTACGAGCGTTACCACCTGCCAGCCATTACCTTGCTGAGCACCTATTTCCCCAGCGAAGCCGATTCGTTGGAAGTGTACCTGGGTGTGTTGGATCGCAAATGGCAAATGAGCGTCCAGGCGGGCTTTGAGGTCAGTCTGGAAGAGGCCGCGCTGGATTACGCGCTGAGCCACGCCCGCGAGGCCCCGGTGCTGCACCGCGCCTTTAACGCGGTCAACGCGCTGCTGCCCCAGCGCAGTGAACTGGGGCAGCTTTTGCAGGTTGACCAGGAAACTTGATGATCTGAGGAGGCTATGCCTCTTCAGTCTTGGTGACAGTCTCTTCCACTTCCTCGACAACTTCCACCTTTTCGACCTTTTCAACCTCTTCAACCCGCTCGAAGGTCGAGGCCGTTGTTTCCGATACGATCTCCGGCTCTGACTCTGCCTCTGGTGGGCGCGAGGTGATGCAGCGTTCGGTCTCTGGGTCGAAGAGATGGATGCGCTGCATGTCGAAATACAGCTCGATATCATCTCCCGGGTGAATGGCGGACCGCGCATCGACCCGCGCCAGCACTTGCTTATCTCCCAGCACGCCATAGACCATTTGCTCATTGCCCAGATTTTCCACCACATCGACCCGCACCGGCACCAGATGACTACTCAGGTTCTCCTGTCCTTGCCGCCTTTTGGCTGCCTGGCCCTCCTCCAGATGCTCGGGCCGGATGCCCAGCGTGACCATGCGCCCGATATAGCTTTCGGCGCGCACCGCCACGTCCTCTGGCACTTTCAGGGCAACCCCCTCCGAAAGACGCAGCCAGACGCCGCCATTTTGTTCCAGCTTCGCCCCCTCGAAGAAATTCATCGCGGGCGAGCCAATGAAGCCTGCCACAAACTTGTTAGCCGGATAGTCATACAGGTCGCCTGGCGCGCCCAGCTGCTGAATCACCCCAGCATTGAGGACGGCGATGCGGTCGCCCATCGTCATGGCTTCGGTCTGGTCGTGGGTGACGTAGACAAACGTGGTCTGCACGCGCTGGTGCAGGCGGGCAATCTCCGCGCGCATCTGCACGCGCAGCTTGGCATCCAGGTTAGACAACGGCTCATCCATCAAAAAGACCTGGGGGTCGCGCACAATCGCCCGGCCCAGCGCCACGCGCTGACGCTGGCCGCCAGATAGCTCTTTGGGCTTACGTTTGAGCAATGGTTGCAAGCCCAAAATCTCCGCAGCCGTCTGCACGCGCTGAGAAATCTCCGCCTTGGGCGTGCCGCGCAGCTTCAGGCCAAAGGCCATGTTGTCGTAGACGTTCATGTGCGGATAGAGCGCGTAGTCCTGGAAGACCATGGCGATGTTACGCGCCTTGGGCGGCACGCGGTTCATCTGGCGCTCGCCGATGTAGATCTCGCCGTCGGAGATATCCTCCAGCCCGGCGATGCTGTACAGCAGCGTGGACTTGCCGCAGCCACTCGGCCCCAACAGGATGATGAACTCGCCGTCCTCGATCTCCAGGGTCACGTCGTTGACGGCCACCACTTTGCCGAAGCGTTTTGTCAGATGCTTGAGCGTCACGCCGGCCATCGATTTCCCCCTTATCCCTT
>DATGID010000110.1:0-199067 GCA_035307385.1 Ktedonobacterales bacterium
GTCAGCGGTGGGCTGCCTGGTGGAAGAAGTCAGGTCATAGGCGTAGGGGTCGAAGAGCATCGAACACCTCCAGTGTCGCTTCGGCGCAGACCACCCCACCTCTGCGCCGGACACAAAGCGGCCACCCTGCGAACGTCTGCCGGACGAGCGCCCATCAGGCGCGCAGCGGGCAGGGTTCAGAAGGTGGCCGCCGGAGGCTTCGATGCTATAGAATGCCCCCAGCCCCACGTCCTGACCGGTGCAGGGTTTGGGGTGATGGCGCGGTTGGCGTGTACTTCGCCTATCGCGCCAGCCATCACAACTTGTCAAGGTGCAACGCGCTTCCCACTGGCAAAAGAGAAAGCGCTTGCCAGGAGTATACCCAGGCGAGCACAAAAAGTCAAGCCTTTGTGCCCAAATGGGCCAGGGTGATGCAAAAGTCGGGAGGCCGCGCCCAAGGAGCATGTATGGATGCCGAGCACACCACACCAGCACAGTGGAACTACGTGGATATACGTATGTATAAGAGGGGCGTGCCGTCAGCCTGGCTGCGCGTCCTCACTCGTCCACCCTGCTCGATTCCACCAGATGGTTGCGGTCGTTGTAGCGTTCCAGCATCCACTCGCTGAGGAACCCTGGCAGCAGTCCGGCCTTGACCCAATGGGTGATGGAGGTGTGCCCCGGCAGCACGTTGAGCCGCTGCAAGGGCGCGCCGCTGACGCCAAAGAAGAGGGCCAGCGATGCCTCGATGATGTTGGCGTGGCAGACAACCACAATGCTTTTGCCGTCCTGCTCGCGCACGATGCGGTTGAGGGCGCTGTCGGCGCGGATGGAAAACTCCAGCCAGTTTTCGCAGCCCTCGACCCAGCGGAAAAACGGCATCTGCCCATCGGGGATGGTGCGGGCGCGCTCGACAAACTCTTCCAGGCTAAGGCTGCCATCTTCGTTGCGCCACTCCTCCACCTCAGCATCCAGCGTCACCGGCAGGCCCAACACGGGGGCCAGGATTTCTGCCGTCTGGCGAGCGCGCGGCAGCGGGCTGGCGATCAACACATCCGCCTGGATTTCACCGGTCCGCCCCAGGCGATTGCACAGGCGTTCGGCCTGCGTCACGCCCAGCGGCGTCAACCCCAGGTCACGGTATTTGCCATCCTCCAGCCCTGTGGTGTAATCGCCGTGACGTATAAGATAGAGATGCGTCATTGCTGGCATTCCTCATAACTGGTAAGCAAGCGCGTCGATGGCGCAGAAAGACCGCTGCGCTGAGTGTATCACGCGCGGGCAATGCTGCCGAACTGCCAGCCAGGCAAGTAGTTGCTTGACGCAGAGGACTATACTTGAGCGAGAAGGCGCGCGTCAGCGCTGATCGTACCATGAGAGGAAGCAGGTTATGCAATCGAGACTGTGCCCGAACTGTGGGCGACCCATACCCGCCCAGGCGACATCCTGCGGGCACTGCGGCGCCAGGTTCCAGCCCAGCGGCCAGAGAGCGCCCGCCCGGCCTTCGCCATCCTATCCACCTGATCGCCCCGCGCAGCCGTCGATGGCGCGCTCCAGACCGCCTGCACCTTCGTCTGGCTTTATCAAGCCGCCCGCGCCAGCTTCGGGGCCGGTCAAGCCATCCGCGCCAGCTTCCGGGCCGGTCAAGCCATCCACGCCAGCTTCCGGGCCAAACAGACCGCCCGCCCCTGGAGGCGCGGGGGCGCGGCCCAGAACGCCCACCTCCCCGGCAGAGCGCTCCAGGATGCCCACGCGCCCGGTTGGCGGCGCGCGCCAGCGGCAGGGCGCAGCGCCACAGCCTGGCAGGTCAGGCGGCTTCGCGGCTCCCACGCCCGACAATGGCAGCAGCGGCAAGGCCAACAACACCCGGTTCATTCTGTTGATTGGGGCGCTGGCGCTGGTGGGCATCATCATCGGCGGAACGATTGGCGTGCTGGCCTTCACCCACAAAAACGCACCCACGGCGAGCGCCACACCCACCGCCAGCCCCGTCAACGTGGCGGGCACGGTCAGCTTCACGGCATCCGGTGGGCTGAAAGGGCCTTTCAGCGCCAGCCTGCCCAAAGGAGCCACGGCAGCCAGCTATATTCAGAAGGGGCCAACCGGGAAAGTGCTGGATGTGGTGGTCAACAGCGCCACGCTGGATTTCGAGTTGGGGCTATCCCCCTATACCGGCCCACGCACGTATACCTTGCTGCCCTTCCAGACCAATCCGACCCCTGGCAGCTTCAACGGCACCGTCAGAATCAGCAACCATCAAACTTCCTGGTCGCTGCATCCATCGGCGCAGTGCAAGGTGACTGTCACCAGCGACACCGCGTTGAACATCAAGGTGCAAAACACATCGCTTGATGAGGTCAAGGGCACGTTTGCCTGCCCCACGCTGACACCCGACGCGGGCAGCGCCGCGCCCATTGCGGTGACGCAGGGCCAGTTCGACGTTGACGCGCTGCTGCTGGCGTAAAGGTGGGTGAGGCTGCTTTATGAGTGATCTGATAAACAAGCTGGGCATCAAGCCAGGGTATAAGGTGGCGCTGCTGGACGCGCCACCCCAACTGGTAACCGCGTTAGTGCAGGCTGCTCCAGAGGCAGAGTTCTACGATAGCCTGAGCGACGCGCCCTATGAAGTGCTGCTCTTCTGGCCGACGCAACCGGACGGGCTGACCGAAACCTTCGCGCAGCTTCAGCGCCAGATTGTCCCTGATGGAGCCGTCTGGGCCGTCATCCCCAACCAGAAAACCGCCCGCCAGCGCGGCAGCGCGCTTTCCTGGGAAGCGATGCAAACGGCAGGGCTGCAAACCGATCTGGTAGATAACAAGATCGCCTCTGTCTCTGATGAGGAGTATGCTACGCGCTTTGTTATCCGCAAGGAACGGCGCGGCAGGTACAAACCGATGGAGTAGGGCTGGACAAGGGCCACGCGGTAATGCTATAGTGAGGGCAGCACGAAAGGATTGATGATGAGAGGTTTCATGCCAGCCATGATACGCATTCGGCAGGTCTAAGCGAAGCTCGTCTGAGGGCTATTGCTTGAGCGCGCCATGCCCGCGCCGCTGTAAACGTGGGCGTCTGGCGCTGCCTGCCACACCGTCTTTTCAAGATCGGGCTTCGCATCAAGTCGCATGGGCCATTTGGCTCTGCGGCTTTTTTGTGTCCGCCGTCTGCCCGCATCTTGAAAGGAACGTGTCATGTCACCTCTGCCCCGCGAACACCTTTGCTATACGCAAAACTTCCTGAAAGACCCGCGCCTGGTGACTCACTTGCTCGACCAGGCCAGCATTACACCGGACGATGTGGTCTATGAAATCGGCCCGGGCAAGGGCATTATCACCGCGCAGCTTGCCCACCGCTGCAAGCGCGTGGTTGCCATTGAAAAAGACTCGCGCCTGGCCGCGCTGCTGCTCCGGCGCTTTGCGCAGCAGCCCCAGGTGAGCATCCACGCCGCCGATTTCCTCGGCTATCCGCTGCCGCGCCAGCCCTACAAGGTCTTTGCCAACATCCCCTTCAACATCACCTCGGCCATCGTGACCAAACTCAGCACCGCCCCAAATCCACCGGAGGATGCCTATCTTGCCATGCAGCAGGAAGCCGCCGCCATGCTGCTGGGGCAGCCGCGCGAGTCGCTGCGCACGCTGCTGCTGAAGCCCTGGTTCGAGCTAACGATGATCCATCGCTTTCAGCGCAGCGACTTCGTGCCAGAGCCGCAGGTGGACGTGGTGATGCTGCGCCTGCGCAAGCGCGGCCCGCCGCTGGTCTGCGCGCAGCATCGGCAGTGCTTTCGCGATTTCGCCGTCTATGCGTTTACCAGCCGTCAGCCAGCGCTGGCTGGCACCCTCAAAACCTTGTTGAGCGGCCCACAGCTTAAACACATCAGCCGCAGCGTTGGCTTTGCCGACGACGCAACCCCTACCTCCCTGACCTTTGCGCAGTGGCTGCGCCTCTTCGATTGTTTCCAGCAGCAGGCCAACGCCCGGGCGCTGCGGGCCATCGCCGGAAGCGAGCAGCGCCTGCTCCGGCAACAGCAGCAATTACACAAAGTCCATCGCACACGTCTGCTATGAAGAGAGCATATCCATGCCTGGGAAAATCAGGACCAATACTGACCGCTTATGCTGATATACTCTACTCAGTCGTATCAGGCTGTATACAAAGGAGCACGCGCATGGCAGATATCGCTGCTGTCGAGACCATCCCACATCTTGGCAAGCTGGGGAACATCGTTCCCGAAGGATACGAGTATTACGAAAAGGTGGTGACGCCGGAGCAAGACCTGAGCCTGCCGCGCGTCTACCTCAAGTGGTATAACATCTGCCGCCCCGATGTTGTCATCTCTGAGGGACAGCTTGCCGAAAGCCGCGCGTTCGTCGCGGCGGAAGCCGAGCGGTTGAGGCTCAACGATGAACTGGGCTTTGTCTTGCTGCATCACTGCGGGTTGGTGCTGCTGCTGATGATCAACACCTGGCGCAACACTAACGAAATCTGGGAATCGGCCTATGCGAAAGACTTGCCCCAGGCAAGCGGTTATCAGCCGATAACGTCTGAAAACAACCATCGCGGCACGTTTTGTGTCTGGGAACTGGGGCCGGTCTGGCACGAGCGCCAGGCGTGGGTGCGTTTCCTGGCATCCGCGCGGGATGAGGCCGCGAAGCTGGCCTACATCAATGATCGGTTTGCCGGGCGCGTCTAGCGCCCGCGCAAGACTCGACAGGGAGCACACGGCGGCCACTGCCAGAAAAACCGCTGGCAGTGGCCGCCGCGCTGGTGAGCGCTTCAGGCGTGCTGGGCAAAGGTCTCCGACTCAGCAATCCAGTCTTCCACCTGCGCGATGGTGGGCGCGTGGTGGGTGAGGTGTTTCGCGTCGTTGACTTCCTTCAGTTTGGCCTGAAGTTTATCTGGTTTGCGATGCTGCAATTCCTTGCACGAGTCTACCCCGCTCTCCTCAAGCAGATTCGCCATTTCCTTGCCCACGCCTTTCAACCGCATCAGGTCGGCGCGGTTGATCCAGTCAGTCAGTTGGCTGGGATTGACGTTTAGCTGCCTTGCCAGGGCGTTGCGCTGCGCCGGGGTAGTCGTCGCGTTCACCAAATCCTCAACGGTGTGGATGTTCGCCTGCTCCATCCTGGCTTGCATCCCGGGCTCAAGGTCTTTAATCTCGCCGATTTTGTGCGTCATACCATCTCCTCTCGGCCATTGCTGGCGATGGTTGCTGCAAAACGGTAGAGATCAGCTAGGGCCGGTTAGGAGGAGGCTGATTACCGCCGAACATTCCGCCAAGGTTTTGCCCAGCCTGGCCCATCGAGCCACCCATGCCCTGGCCGCCCTGGCTCAGAAAGTTGTCCACCTGCGAGGCCGCCGGGCCGGGCAGCCGCTGCTTCAGGAAGTTTCCCACGATCTGGACAGCCTGCTGCGCCTGACTTTCCGAGATGCCGGTCCGCTGGGTGATCTGGTTAATCAGTTCATTCATTGCTTGCTCGTCATCCTTTCTACAGAGCGCGATGGCTCTTCGCTACGCGGCGCCCGATGAAGCCTTCGAGACGCACGAAAGCACAACGCGGCATATCCTATGCCAGCCTCTGCGTTCTTGTGTGCAAAAATCACATACACCATCAGCCAACGGCTGGCGCGCCCGGCTCTGGCGGCGGGCGTTCCGGCGTTTGCATGCGGCCCTGGCTGATCTGCTGGCGCAGGGCGCGTTCGCGCTGGATACTGAAGTAGTAATAGAGGGCGAAGAAGGCGGCAATCAACATCTGCGGGCTTGCCAGCAGCGCCCACCAGTTGACGACGAAAAAGAACCCGATGCCCGCGATCACCAGCAGCACGGCTCCGGCGGGTATCGACACTCTGAACAAGAGCAGAAACGCCCCGATGAAGCCCAGAATGGCGCAGCCCAGGCCCAGCCAGCCATGCGAGGCGTCGGGGTGCAGCCCGACGACGCCTTGAAAGCGGGTGGAGGCCGAGTAGAAGAGGTTGATCCCCAGGGCAGCGGCAGCGCCAATGATCCCAAGCACAAACACAATAAGACGATAAACAATTTGCATCTGTGTTCTCCTCGCCAGGTACGAAAATGTCTCCGCGCGTTTGCGGTGCACACGGCCAGACGCGGCAAGTTATAGACCATCGTGCCCAGCATTTTCCCTGACTCCAGCGTCTTTCCCATTTCTGACGCCGCGCTGGCGCATAATCTCAAAGGCAATGATCGCGGTGGCCGAGGCAGCACTCAGAGCATGTGCGTCAGCGCGGCGGTAGGGGATGGAAAGGTGCAGGTCGGCGCTTTCGACAAACGAGCGGGTGATGCCGCGTTTTTCCCCGCCAATAAGCAGAAAGAGCGGGACCGACAGATCGGTGGTATAGATCGACGCGGCATGTTTCTGATGCGTAGCACAGGCGATGCGCAGGCCGCGCTGCCTGAAAAAGCTGGCCGCCTCGTGGGGCGCGCGGGCAAGGGCGATAGGGATGAGTTCGGAGGCTCCGGCAGAGGCTCTGGCGACAATTCCAGCCACCGATGTCCAGTTGCGCGGGCGCACCACCAGGCCATCAGCGCCCGCTGCATACAATGACCGGATGGCCGCGCCAAAATTAAAGGGGTCTTCCACGCCATCGACCATCACAACCAGTGGCGCTGGCTGCTTGAGGGGCAAATCTTCCAGCGCCAGAAATTTCCTCGGCCCGGCCAGAGCAATGATGCCACCATGACTTCGACCGCTGGCATAGGTCTCGATGAGTTCACTATCCACCAGTTGTATCTTGACCCCAGCGGTGCGCGCCAGCGGCCCGATTTGCTGGAGCGCTTCGTCTGCGGCGTTTCGCTGGATATAGATCACCCGAATCGGGCGATTGCCCGATCTAAGCGCGGCGCTGACCGAGATGTGGCCTTCGAGTATCACCTGATCTCCCATACGCTTCCGTCCTTGCTTTTCTTGCTGTGCTGGTGGACATAAGCAGGCCGGAAGGTAGGCCGAGCAACCTCACGTCTTCTGGGGAAAGTGGGCGGGAAAAGCATAAAAAAATCGCGGGCGGCTGGCCTGTCTCCGGCCATCTGTGCCCACGACTAACTGATCTGCTGTGCGGTGGAATCTGCGGTTTTAGCTCAGGAAGCCCTCCTGAAAATGGGCAGAGTATGGCCTTGGTGGACGGGGCCATTTTTGCTCCGCTCCTGAGCACTAAAGAGGCGGCTGTACCGAAACCGCTCCACAAGCGCTCTTGCCATACGATCAGACATGTTGATTGTCCTCGAAGAAATGGTGGTGATGATGTTGCTACTGTAGCATGCTGCGGCTGGGCTTGTCAAGCCTGGCGGCAAGAGCAGAGGGTCGCTCTGCCGCCAGGGGGATTAGCCGAAGAGGTACTTGAAGAACTTTTCGCCCACTTTTTGTTCTTCGACTTCCAGATTGTTGGCTTCCTCGCGGGCGAACTTCACGGCCTCTTGCAGCCGCTCCACGCGCTCCAGCAGTTCGTTGACACGCTGGGCAGGCAGCGCGCCGGAAAACTTCACCGTGCGCCAGAAGCCAACGGTCACATCCTCATAATAGACTTCGACCTGCGCCGGGTGCTTTTCAGTGGCCTCGGCCTTGACGTGGTTGCGCGGCACCTTCTTGGTGCGCAGCGTCTGCACCGGCTCGGTGGCCCAGCAGTCGGCGGAGGCGTCGAAGGCCCAGGTTTCGGCGGCATCCAGCACCGGCAGCTTCTTGATGAAGGTGTGCAGATCGGTCAACTGCTTTTCCAAAAAGAGCAGATAGGTCGCGGGAGCCTGGCTAATCAAGGTCTGCCCATCGACCACCACATCGGCTTTGGCTTTGGTGTTGGCCCAGTCTTTGGTCGCGGTGGCGTCGAACAGCTTGGTCAGCACGTCCACCGTCTGGCGGATGATATCCTGCGCCTTGACCTGCACCTTGGTGGATTCGGGCGGAAGCTGCTCGCCTTCCTCTTCGCGTGGGCGATACGTGCGGGCAATGCCCGCCAGCAGCGTCGGCTTTTGCAACTGGTGATGCGCTTCGGTCAGTTCCTGAAACGAGCGGCTCTTGATGCCCTTTTCAACGGCAATGATTTGATTCAACTTCGGGGCCATGTTCCTACTTCTTTCTTCTTTCTTTTCCCTCCACATGGAGGAATATACGAACAGCGCTCGTCCGTTCGCCTGCTAGCGGACGGCGAGAAGGCTGCTTCGATCTCTGGCAGATGAAATGGCGGCGCAGCAAGGTTTTCTTCCTTATATACGCCTGGTCTTTACACCTTATCCGGCGAAGTTGGGCGGCGGCGTGAATCCGCCGAAGGCTTGCTCCAGCAGCGAGGCGAAAGCAATGCTCGTGCGATCTTCCAGATAGGGGCCGATGGCCTGCAAGCCGATGGGCAGCCCGCCTTTTGTGCGCCCCCAGGGAAACGCTGTCGCCGGGTGCCCGATGAGCGTCGCCACGCCGGGATAGACGTGCATCCAGCCATACGGAACGGTCTGGCCGTTGATTGTCAGCGTGCGCTCGCCGAAGGGCAGATCGTTGTGCTCGAAGGCATTGCTGATAGCAACAGGAGCCAGCAGCACATCCCACTCGCGGAAGAACGCGCGGAAGCTGGCGCGCTCTCGCTCGCGGCGGCCCAGCAGGCCCAGCATTTGCGGCGCGGTTGCCGTCAGCCCCAGCAGCGTCGCCTGAGCGCCTGGATAGGTCTGCTGGCGCAGGTCTTCGGCCATGCGGGCGCGCTGCGCATCCGGGATGTCGGCAAAGATGTACAGGTTGAGCAGCGCGGTGTACGTCTCGTCGTGCGCGCGCAGATCGTAGCCCTCCGGCTGCGCCTCGGCGACAGTCGCGCCCTGCTGGCGGAGCTTTGCCGCCAGGTCTTCCAGCGCGGCCACGATTTCGTTGTCCACCGGCAGCCAGTCGGCGCTCGGCAGAATGGCAACGCGAAAGTCGTCCAACGAGGTATGACGCGGCGCGGGCAATTCCAGCCGCCAGGCCACATCTTCGCCCACGATGGGGCCAGCAATTACATCCAGCGCCAGTTCCAGATCGGCGGCGCTGCGCGCCAGCGGCCCCTGCACGCCCATCACCACTGCCGGGTTGGGAACGGGGCTGCCAGGCACGTGCCCATGGCGCGGGACGGCGCTGTCGCTGGGGCGATGGCCGTAGACGCCGCAGAAGGCGGCGGGCACGCGAATGGAGCCGCCGATGTCGCTGCCAAACTCCAGCGGTGTCAGGCCAGCCGCCAGGGCTGCCGCGCCGCCGCCTGTGCTGCCGCCGGGGGTGCGCGTCATATCCCACGGGTTGTTGGTGCGCCCAAAGACGGGATTGTTCGCCTGCCAGTCGCCCGCGTAGGGCGGGATGTTGGTCTTGCCGAGCAAGGCAGCGCCAGCGTTCAGCACGCGCCGGGCCACCGGCGCGCTCTCGGTGGAGACGTTATCGGCCAGTTCCCGCGCGCCCGCCGTGGTGCGCAAACCTGCCACCTCGATGCAATCTTTGATGGTCAGCGGCAAGCCATGCAGCGGTCCCAGCCAGCGCCCCTCTTCATAGGCCGCGTCGGCCCGCGCCGCCTGCTGCCGCGCCGATTCCTCGTTGGGGGTGACGATGGCATTGATGGCCGGGTTATGGCGGGCAATCCGCGCCAGATGCTCTTCCAGCAGTTCGGTGGCGGAAATCTGGCGCATCTCCAGCGCGTCAAGCATGGACCGCGCCGAGGCAAATGGGTCAAGCTGGACCGTCATTGGCAAAGCTCCTTCTCTATCGAGCGCGCCGCTGCGCAGGCATAGCCGGACAAAGCACACCAGGTTATTATAGCACAGCTATGCTTGAGGTTTCAGCAGGCTTTGCACGCCAGGCAGCGCCAGTTGGCGAAAGTAGGCGTCCATCTGCTCTGGGGGCAGCGGCATCTCCTCTTCCAGCCACCATTGCAGCAGCGCCAGAAACGTTCCGATCACGGCCTGCGCGGCCACCGTCACGGTTACGTCGGGAAGAGGCGCAGATGCCAGGGCGCGCAGGCGCTGCTCGATCAGTTCGCCCAGATGCGCGCGCAGGTGCCGCGACACGATTTCCATGCCCTGGGAGGGCATGAACGCTTTATACAACAGGTTGTACTGGTCCGCCACATGCCGGAAAAGGCCCAGGCTGGGCAGCAGCGCGGCGGCATCGCCCGCGCTCTGGTCCACCTGGCGATTGAGCGTCTCGATCATGTGCGCCATCGAGGCAGCCAGCAGATCATCTTTGTCCCAGAAGTGGGCATAGAAGGTCGAGCGCCCGATGTTGGCACGGTCCAGAATATCTTGCACCGTCAGGTCGGCATAGCGCCGCTCCAGCATCAAGGAGACCAGCGCCTCTTCCAACATCCGCCGGGTACGCTCGGAGCGGCGGTCGTGTTTCTCGGTCTTCATGGCTCACACTTCCCGCCGCCAGTCCTGTTCGAGGATGGCATAGAGCAGGGAGTCACGCCAGTGGCCCTTCATCCAAAGATGCTCGCGCAGATAACCCTCGCGCTGCATGCCGATCTTTTCCAGGACGCGCATGGAGCCAACATTGGCCGGGGCGCAGGTGGCCCAGATGCGATGCAGACCCAACTCGCCAAAGCCAAAGCCCAGCATTGCCCTGGCGGCCTCGGTCGCGTGGCCCTGTCCCCAGGAAGCGCGCTCATAAACATAGCCAAGCGCTGCCTCGCGTGCCAACATATGCGAGAACTCGAGTTCGCACGAACCGATCAAGCGGTTTTCTTGCTTCAGCACAACGGCAAGCGGAAAATGGATGCGCGGCTGGGCGCGCTGTGCAGCCAGCGCCATGGCAAGGAAGATGCTGGTATCTTCTTCGGTATTCGGCCCCCAATCCATATGGCGCGAGACTTCAGGGTCAACGGCATAACGATGCACGCCTGCCCAATCTTCCGGTACAAACTCGCGCAAAAGCAATCGCTCTGTTTCCATCTGAGCCACGCAATGCCCCTTTCGCGTCAAGAAGATGCACATTTCGGCTGATATGTCCCGTAGCGCACATTTTCAGCGTTTTGCCGGTTGCTGGAGAGGGTTTTCAGCGCCATACTTGATTATAGAACATTATGTTCGCTAGCGAACAATATGATCGATAGTGTGATCTTCACAGGAGGGTTTTCATGGCTCATACGACTGCTCATCCCCACACAGACGGGATGGTTATCCACTGGGCAACCCGATATGATCTGCTGGTGCCACTGTCCACCTTTGGGCGCGTGTATCGCGTGCGCCGCGCCATTGCCGATCTGGCGCAGGTGGGGCCGGGCGACGCGGCGCTGGATGTTGGCTGTGGGCCAGGCGATCTGGCGCTGGTCCTGGCAGAGCGCGTTGGCCCTGGCGGCATGGTCGCGGGCATCGATGCTTCGCCAGAGATGATAGCCCGCGCTCGCCAGAAAGCGCGGCGGCGCGGCCAGAGCGTGGATTTTCGCAACGAGCCGGTTGAGGCGCTGACGTTTGCCGACGCATCCTTCGATACGGTGGTCAGCAGCTTCGTGGTCCATCATTTGCCAGGCAATCTGAGGCGGCAGGCGATGGCAAGCATTGCGCGCGTGCTCAAGCCGGGCGGGCGGGTCTTCCTCGTCGATTTTATGCCGCTGGCAGAGCCACAAAAGCCCGCGCCCATGGCGACCGATATGCAGGCGCTTGCTGACCTGCTGCGCGACGCCGGATTGACCGATGTGCGCACCGGGCGCGGGCTGCCTTCGATGGGCTTTCTGACGAAGCTGCTGGGCATTCCGCCGCTGGGCTACGTTTCGGCGCGCAAGCCTGGCTAGCCAGCGCCAGGCAGCGCACCAGGATGCCCCACGCCCAGCAGGCGGTTGAAACCCTCGTTAGCTGCCGAGGGGCGGCGTAGCATCCAGGTGCGCGCTTTAGACGCGGCGTCCTTGTGCGGCTCGCTCACGCGAACGTGCAGGTTTCTTCCTGGACATTGCAAGAAAGCGGCATTTCCGGTTTCTGAGCAGGGCGGGCGGTGAAGCGCGCCAGTGTCTTCCCCAGCTTCTGGCTCAGACCGTGCCGACGTGGTGGTTGCCTGTCGTTCGCGCGGTAGTGCTCCAGTTCTTCCTGAATCATCTGGTCGTGGACGACTTTCAAGGTGCTGTACGGAGGAAACATATCGGAAACTCCCTTCTGGTTGAAACGACCTGAACGAATGCCGCTCTTTTGCGCTCAGCCGCATCACTCGTGGCTGATGGGATAAGCATAGTCGACAAGCGGTGGTAGTGTGATCTCCCAAAAGGGGTATTCTGCGGCGGAAACGGTGGTATTGTTGGCGTGGGAAGGGATGAGCAGGGTTAGAGGAGGTGGAAGCGGGCGGCCTGTGCCAACGCCTGCGTGCGGCTGTTGATGCCGAGCTTGCCATAGATGTTGCGCGTATGCACTTTGACGGTGCCGACGGAAAGCACCAGCCGCCGGGCAATTTCGCGGTTGGAAAGGCCCTCGGCAATCAGCCGCAGTACCTCTAATTCGCGGTCGCTCAGCGGTTCAACAAGCGTCTGATGCGCTGGCTGGCGGGGCGCGTCGATCTCTGCGCCAAGGATGGATTGGAGCGTGGTATCGAGGTCCTGGGAAGCGCCGCGTTCCCAGGCGGCTTGATATGCCTCTTCGCCAAGCTGGCGGCAGAGGTCGGCGCGCAGGCGTGTGAGCAGCGGCCAGTGATGCAGCCAGCCGTTTACCCAGGCGGGCCGCTGAAAGGCCAGGCCCAGCAGTTCGGCGGCATCCTCTGGCTGTCCCTGGTGGGCACGCGCCACCGCTTCTATCGCCAGACAGACAATCGCTGAACCAGGCCCGTCTTGCTGCTTTGAAAATATTTCGGCGTACGCCTGCCGCGCGGCGGCATGGTCTCCCAACCCGCAGTTCGCCAGCGCTAGACCCCACTGCGCACTGAGACCGTAGTGCCAACCGAAGAATGGTTCCTGCGCAAGAGCCTGGTGTTTCCGGGCCAGCGCCATGCCCTCTGTATATGCCTCATCCATCACGCAGACGAGAGATGCCATCATGCCCGCTGCCAGCGTTTTGCCGTCGAGGTTGTTGGTTTCTTCGGCCAGGTCGCGTAGCTGTTCGACCAGCGCCCGGACTTCCTCAAGATCACCCTTTAACATGATCGCATGGGCCAGCTTGAACCCTGCATGGAGGATGCCTTTGACGCTGCCAATTTCGCGCATTAACGCGAGGGCTTCTCGAGCATATTGCTCGCAAGCCAGAAAGTCCCGCTTCTCGAACATGACCTCGGTCAGATTGAGGGTAATCCAGGCGACGCCGTTCCGGTCCCCAATCGCGCGCCGCAGATCGAGGCTTCGTTCGAGCAGCGCTCTGCCCGCATCGTCTGTTTCATCAGGGGCTTTTGAGGCTTGCCAGGCCAGCGCATCCGCCAGATAGAACGGATCGTCGAGCGCCTCAAACAGCGTGGCGCTTTCCTGAAAGAGCGCCAGGGCAGCCGCGCCAGGATACTCATGCTTTGTTTCCCAGGCCGCAATCGCGCCAGAGACCAGACAGCAGAAGCCGATCTCTGCCTGGTCCTGCCGAGCGCGAGCGGCAGCCAGGCAGGTATCAATCTGGCCGCGCAGATCATCCTCTATGCGCAGATTGCCCAGCACGATCAGACGTATCAATCGCGCCTGGATGCGATGGAGGGTGGTCGTCTGCTGCTGGTCGGGGGTGGGCGAGAACGACTTCGCCGCATGCGCCAGCATATGGACCACTTCGTGATAACGCCCACGCATATCGGCGAACCATTGCAAGCTTTCCACGGCCTGACCCAGCGCTGTCAGATATCGCTGCTCGACGGCGTGCTCCCAGGCGTGGCGCACGTTCTCGAAGTCGGCGGAGATGGTATCCAGGGCGGCAAGCTGGTGATGCGATTTGATGTCGCGCTCCAGGTCGCGCAGCAGCCCAAGATAATAGTCCATGTATGCGCGCTGGACGGTTTCGGTCTGGTTGGCGGCGGCCAACTGCTCCGCGCCGTACTGGCGCAGCAGTTCATGCAGTTCATAGCGCCCGGCGGCGTTCAGACGCACCAGCGATTGATCGATCAGCCTTGCCAGCGTGGGCAGGGATGCCCCGGCCACGACCTGCGCCGCCTCGCGGGTGCAGCCGCCGCTAAAGAAGGATAACTTCCTGAAGGCATCGCGCTCGCCTTCGCTCATCAACTGCCAGGACTGGTTGAAGACAGAACGCAGCGTGCGATGCCGTTCGGGCAGGTTGCGCGAACGGGTCGCCAGCATATCAAGGTTGTGCTGAAGTTCCTGAGCGATGTCGGCGGGGCGCAGGGTCGTGAGCCAGCCGACAGCCAACTCAATCGCCAGCGGCATGCCTTCGACCAGGCGGCAAATCTCCACGACGCTCTGGCGGTCTTCGGCCAGATCGAAATCGCCGCGAATGCGGCGGGCGCGGTCCAGAAACAACTGCACGGCGCTGTAATCTTCGATAGCATTGCCGTTGACGTGCTGAGGGTAGGCCAGACCGGAGATTTGCCGCACCCATTCTTCCTGAAGGTTGAGCGCCTCGCGGGAGGTAACGAGGATTTTCAGGTTGCTCGTCACCGCCAGGATGCCGGAAACGAGATCGACGCCATCGAGGAGGTGCTCGAAATTATCGAGCACCAGCAGCAGACGCTGCGCCTGTTTCTCGCGCAGGTAGGACAAAAACTGGTCGCGCGGGCTGCGCTGGTCTTGCTGGAAACGAAAGGGCGTGGCTTCGGCGATGGTGGTCAGCAGATTGTCGGCCTGGTGCAGCGGGGCCAGCGGCACAAAGAAGCAGCCATCGGGGAAGAGGTCGCGGGTGCGCTCGGCGACTTCCAAGGCCAGGCGGGTCTTGCCAATGCCGCCAGGGCCAATCAGCGTCAGCAAGCGGCAGGATGGGTCGGCCAGCAGGGCGACAAACTCTTCGACTTCGTGTGATCGCCCCAAAAGAGGCGTGGTGGTCAGTGTGTACTGCTGCATCCTCGTCATCCTGATATGGTCATCAACGGCCTCGCTCTATTATACGCGAAATCGGCTGAGGTGGGAAAGCCTCGCTTGTATTTCACGCGGCAGCATGCTATGCTGGCGGCAAGAATGCATACGTTCAAGAGATGAGCAGGCGCACATGGACGAGAACGCTTTCGAGGAGGAGCCAGCCACGCCCCTGACATCAGAGCAGGGAGCGGATGATCTGTCGCAGGCTGAACCGGAGCTAGAGAGCGCGAGGCTATCTCCCCGCCGCAAGCGCGTGCTCCAGATAAGCATGCTGCTGGTGGCGTTGGTGGCGCTGTTGGTCACGCTGCGGGGCGTCGTTCTGCCCCAGCCTGCGCCCGGCGGCCCTCTGCCCCTGCCAACCATTCCTCCACCCGCCACGCTGATTATGAGCAATATCAGCTTCGGTACGGTCACCATCAACGGCCAGCGGCAGCGCGGCACAGTGCCGATGCTGCTGGTGGAACAGGCAACCACCTACACGATTACGATCAACGCGCCGCCGTTCCGAGCTAAGTCCTGCACGTTCAGCTTTCACGGCGGAACACCGCAGAACTACACCAGCAATTTCCCCGACTGCACAGTTAGCTCTGGCTCTGGCGGATTCCCGGAAATGACCCTCAACGGGGTCACCAGAGACCCCACGTCCAGCGTGATGATTGTGTTTACCGCTGCCGACCTGCCCGCAGACCAGCAGAACCAGATCAACACGCTGCTGGCTCATTCAGTCACGGCGCAGCAAAGCACGGCGGTTCCCAGCGGCTCGTATATTGCCACCGGCCTGGACGGGGCCAGCCACATCACCAGCCAGCTTACCACCGCGGCGCTCCGGGCGACAGCATTCCTGGCTCCCAATGCCAACTTTGGGCCGATTGGGCTCGACTGCGTTGGCCTGACGTGTCCGAATACCCTCAGTGCCGATGAACTGACCACGCGCCCCGGCATGTTGTGGGACATCCTGGTGCCAGTGGCGCTGCGCTGGGATTTTATGGCTTCAGATGGGAGCGCGATGGGGGATGTTTCCTTTCCGGCGGCCTCTGTTGTGCCGGGGATGCTGGCCTATGCCAATAACGCCGGTTGGAGCCTATCATCTCAGCCAGAACTTGACTCTTCAAGTGTCGGGGATACATTCAGCAATTTGGATTGCCTTACTGGCGCGCAGATACTCCAGCAGCAGCTTCGGGCAATAACTTGGAACGGGAACGAGGACATCTCCGAAGGCCAGGGAATGAATGGCTGCGAGATCACCTTGCAGGACGCGGGCGGCTCTGGCCGGGGCAGCTTTTTCTGGCGCTTTGGGGTGCTGCTGGCAGGCGACGACGCGGCCCACCATCTGCTGCCTGCCCTGCCTGTTGCTCCAGCGGCGGAGATCAACGCGGTGCAGAGCTAGCCAGGCAGCGCCTTGTCACTGGCCTTTGTATTCCAGGATATACAGGCCAGCGTTGTAATCGGTCACATAGATCAGCCCTTCGCGGTCCACGAACACATCGCAGGTTTGAATCACCTGTTCGGTGTCGGGGCGCGGGTCGAAGAGGCGCGCAGGCGCGGGCGGCACGTAAAAGCCCACTTCTTCGGGCCGGAAGGGATTGCGGATATCGACGACGCGCACCCCGGCATTCTGATAGGTGGCAAAGATCAATTCGGAACTTTGGAACGAGCCGGGCCGGTTTTCGTGCAGGTTATGCGGGCCGAAGTGCCCACCCTTGTTGGGGTAATCGTCTTCGGTTGGCGTGGGGAAGGTGGAGATGCTGACCGGGTTGGCTGGCTCGCGGATGTCGAAGACCCAGGTATATTTAAGCTGATCGATGATGCGCGGGGCGACAGCTTCATCGGCGACGACCAGCAGATCGCGGTCGGGCAAGGGCAGGCTGGTATGGGTACCACCGCCAAAGGGCGGGCACCAGTTGCGATGGGCGAGAAGTTGCGGTTTGGCCGGGTCACTCACATCGAGCACAGTCAGGCCGCCGTCGCGCCAGGAGCCATAGGCAGTGGTGCCGCTGACGATGGCGTGGTGCAGCGCGTATCGCCTGCCGGGGTGCCAGCTTGGCGCTTCGCCGCCGTCACGCCACATGCCAGGAATCCACCAGCGCCCGACTTCTTGGGGATGGGCCGGATCGGCCATGTCGATGGTGATGAAGACGGCATCGGTGTAGCCCTTCAGAATTGCCGAGGCATAGGCGTAGCGCCCGCCGACATACCAGATGCGGTGCAGCCCAAAGCCATCCACAGGCATAAAGCCGATTTCGCGCGGCTGATCGGGCCGCGAAATATCGAAGACGCGCATGCCAGCCGAGAAGTTGAGCCGCTGGCCGCCGAAGGTATCTAAAAAGGGCTGGCTGTAGTATTCGGTTTTGTCGATCTTGATGTCTGGCGAATGGATGTTGACGGCATTGATGACGAGCAGCAGGTCTTCGTGGGCTTGCAGATGCAGCGACCAGGTGTTGGGCGGCGCGGGGATAAAGTTGACGGGTCGGGGACGTTTGGGGTCGCTGACATCGAGCACGGTCACGCCGTTGCTGAACATGTGGCCGATGTAGGCATGGCCTTTGTGGACCATGACCTGGACTCCATCGCCGCGCCCTCCTTGATCGGAATAGCTGACGAACTCAATGTTTTTGCGGGGCGCGTCGAGGGCTGGCTGGCTCATGGGGCTGTGTCCTTTCTGTGCAGAGGAGGTCATTGCTTCGCGCAGAGCGCCGGGGTTCGCTCTTTAGCATACCACGCGAGGCCAGCAGCGCATAAACCCATCCGGCGATTTGCATCGCCGGATGTTTCGGCCCGCTAATATACTACAACCGGCGTGCCGATGTCTGCCCAGGTATAGAGCCAGCGCATAAAGGCCAGTGGCGTTTCGACACAGCCATGCGAGCCGGTTTCCCAGGTGCCGTCGGAGTTCTGGTGCCAGACGTTGGTGCCGGGTCCGTAGTAGGTGCGCAGGCTATAGTCGTGCAAGAAAAAGTCGGTGCCCAGGAAACGCAGCGCGTAATGGACGAAGACGGGCGCGTAGTAGTAGGGACTGCCTGGCGGCCATTTGGAATAAAACATGACCGACTGCTGACGCTGAAGCACCGAATAGAAGCCGCGCGGGGTTTGCAGTTCGGGACGGCCTGTCGTCACGTAACTCCAGGTCAGCAGGGCATTCCCTTGATAGACATAGAGCGTCTGATTGTCGATGGAGACGAGCAGCGCCTTGCTCGGATGGCCCAGTTCGGCCAGAATCTGCGTTTGCTGCGCGCCCAGGCCAGGAGGCCGCGCGGCTATGGCGCGCGCATTTGCGGGCGGTGTGGGCGGTGTGGGCGGCGAGCCAGGGCCAGGCGTAGGCGGCGCGGGCCATTGAGCAACGCTGGTGTGGTTGGGCTGCGCGCTCGCCTGCGCCCGCCCTGTCGGCTGGAACACGACACCAGCAGCGCCCACCAGCAGGAGGATGAGCAGCAGCCCCACGAGCCAGAGCGCGAGCGGCGGCACGCGCTTGCCCGGCAAAAGCCAGGTATCCGTCTTCATCCGTCTTCTCTTCCTTGTCCAGAGAGCAGCAAGCTGTTCTGCGTCAGTATACAAGGAAATTGCTTGACGCAGGCAGAACCCTAACAACGCTGCCAAAAGTCCTACGTGGCCGAGAGCCTTGACAGAGCGGCCCTGCCCCTGCTATACTCTTAGCGATACGACGAATGGCGATGAAGCTCGCCTGTTGCCTTCCGAGGCTGATAGCTTCTACCGGTTGGATGGGCGATAGGGAATAGCCCTATCTCGTCACTGGTGGAAGCTTTTTTAGCGCCCTTCGTCGGGAATCCCGGCAGAAGCGGAGCCGGTTTCTCCACCTCCCAGACCGCTCAGCCAACCAATCACATTACCCTGGTTGTATGAGAAAGGTTTGGACGTATGCCCCTCTTTTCCCTCGCGCTTCCCAACCCCTATTTGATTGCCGCGTTCTGGATTGGCCTGACGTTTTGCGCCAGCCTGATCTCCATTCGCATCGGGCTTTCGGTGGCCCTGGTGGAGATTTTCATGGGCGTGCTGGCGGGCAATGTCCTGGGTTTGCAGACGAACACCTGGATTGACTTCATTGCCAGCTTTGGCAGCGTGCTGCTCACCTTCCTGGCGGGGGCCGAAATCGATCCGGCCTCGCTGCGCCAGCATCTGAAGGCCAGCCTGTCGCTGGGCATCGCGGCGTTTCTGGCTCCGGTGCTGGGGGTGTTTGCCATCGCGTTCTGGGTGGCCCATTGGAACCTGCACGCCGCCGAGATTGCGGGCATCGCGCTTTCCACCACCTCGGTGGCCGTGGTCTTTGCCGTGATGATCGAAACGGGCCTGAACCGCACCGAAATAGGCAAAGTAATTCTTGCCGCCTGCTTTGTCAACGACCTGGGGACGGTGCTGGCGCTGGGCATTCTCTTCGCCAACTATAACTGGCTGCTGGTGCTGTTCATTGTCGCGACGGTAGCGGCGCTGCCGTTCCTGCCCGGGCTGACTCGTCTGTTGATGCGCAGGGTGGGCGGGCGCGTCAGCGAGCCAGAGATCAAGTTCTTGTTTCTGGTGCTGATGCTGCTGGGCGGCCTGGCAGCCGTCGCCAACAGCGAGGCGGTGCTGCCCGCGTATGTGATCGGGCTGGTGGTGGCCGGAGTCTTCAGCCATGACCGCGCACTGGTGGAGCGCATGCGCGCCATCGCTTTTGCCTTCTTGACGCCGTTTTTCTTCATCAAAGCCGGGCTGTTGATCTCGGTGCCCCAGTTGGCGACGCTGGCCGGTGCCGGGCTGGTGGTGCTGTTCTTTGTCGCCAAGATGCTGACCAAAGCGGTGGGCGTGCGGCCCCTGACGGGCATCTTCGGCATGTCCAACCGCACCGGCAATTATACGCTGATGTTGATGTCAACTGGCCTGACGTTTGGCTCGATCTCGGCGCTGTTTGGCCTGACCAATCACTACATTACCAGCTTCCAGTATTCGGTGCTGGTGACGGTGGTGATTATGAGCGCGGTGATCCCGACGGTGATTGCGCAAACCTTCTTCCATCCGAAGGATGCGTTCAAACACGAGGTGACCTCGGCGGAAGCTGCCTTGATGCAAGAGGAAGAGGAGGCGGCTGGCGCGCTGGAGTGAAAGGAGCAGCACGTATGCTGTGCGCACTCTGTGACCAGGATGACCATATCATGCAGGCGATTGCCGTCTGTCGGCGCTGTGGCGCTGGCGCTTGCCGGGCACACGCCACTCTGTTCTGCTATCCAGGCGCGCCTGGCGGGATGCTGGGAATGAGTCCGCCAAGGCGCGAGTACGTCTGTCAGTTGTGCGTGCAGGATACGGTTCGGAAGCCTGCCGGGCAGCGTGTCATCGGGGCGTCGGATGCCGTGCTGCCCGATGCCGAGTCGCTCATTCGGGCGGCGGAAGCGCTGCTTGTTGGGCAGCGGCAGCCGCTTGTCGCTCGGATTGGGCAGCATTGGCGCAAATGGTGGCAGGCAAGGCTTCTTCGAGTGCTGCCGGGGCTGGCGAGGCAAAAGGTCCGCCAGCCCCGCTCGCTGGACGACCCGGCAGGGCGTCATGTCGGGTGAGCAAAAAGCGGCAAGACTTGCCAGGGTGTCCAGTTGGGGTGGGTTGGTGCGGTAGAGATAATGAGGGAGGGAATGGATACTTCTCTCATGATGCTGGATGAAAGAGTAGAGCATGCCGGAGCCGAGCCGCCCGCTTTCCCTGGTAGAGTTTAGCCCGCTGGTCGAGCGCTACCAGCGGGAACTGTATGTCTTTCTGCGCGGGCTGGTGACGCACCCTGAGCAGGCGCGCGATCTGCTTCAGGATACCTTTTGCGATGCGTGGCGCGCGGCCCGGCGCGGCGCTGCGCCGCTCGTGGTGGGCGGCGCGCACGAGGAGATTCGGCGCTGGCTCTTTCATGCGGCCTATTGTCGGGCGATTTCCGTGCTACGTCGGCGCCGACTGATTCGCTGGGAATCGCTGGATGAACGGATGGCGATAGATGATGAAGCGCTGGGCAATCTGTCCTCGTTCGAGGACCAGGTGGCGGAACATGACGCGCTGTATGCGGCGCTGGGTGATCTGACGCCGCGCGATGCAAGTTGCTTGCTGCTGATGGTGGTGCAGGGCTTTACCGCTGCCGAAACCGCCCAGATTCTGGGCGATTCGCCTCAGGCTATCGCTAAACGTCTTTCTCGTGCGAAGCGTCGATTACTGGACGCCTACCTTGCCCACGAGGCCGCGTCTGAGGAGCGCTTACCCCGATGAATAGCAGAGATTCGCTTTCAGATTCGCGCCCAGGCCCGGCGTGCGCTGCGTTTGCGCCGCTGCTTCCGCTGGTGTCGCATCATCTGCTGGAGCCAGAGGAAGCCCAACGGCTGGAGGCGCATGTGGCCGACTGCGCGCACTGCGAGGCCAGGCTGGCCGCGTATGATCGGCTGGATGGCGCGCTGCGCCAGCGCTTTGGGCAGGTGGTTGGTCCCCTACTCCAAAGCGAGGATATTGTGAAACACATAGAAGATCAGGAAAAAGCTGGCGCGGATGCGCTGCCAGCCGTCACGTTGGTTGCTGAGACGCCGGTTTCATTGCTGCGCCAGCGTAGGAGGCCGCGCCGCGCGATCTCCTGGGTGGGTGCGATTGCCGCTGTGCTGCTGATTGCGTTGGTTACGACGGCGCTGGTTGCCAGCCGCCATCCCCTGGCAACAGGGCAGAATACCGCCAATACGAGCACAACGCCAGGGCTGCCGTCGGTGGCTCCCGCGTCCGGCGTCTATTTCAGCGCCGAAACCGCTGGCCCGCCAGCGCACACGTTTCTCTACGCGCTAAATCCGACGGATGGTTCGGTGCGCTGGCATATCCCGATGCCCACTGGCCCTTCGATTACGATTACGCCAGTGCAGGTCGATCACTACGTGCTTTATGTGCTGGAGCAGGATTTGGGAACGGCCAGCCCAACGAAAGGGGCCACTCCACAGACGCGCGGGGCTAGCGCGACGATCAATGCCGTTTCTGCCTTCCAGACCAGTAACGGCAAGGGGATCTGGCATACTCCGCTTGCCAATGTGCCAATGTCCTTCTTGGAAGCTGATGGGGTCTTGTATATTGGGACAAACAACGGCGGCCTCTACGCGTTGAACGCCAGCGATGGCGCGGTCAGGTGGCATATCAACACTGGCGCGATACTGGATGATATGCAGGTGGTTGACGGGCTGATTTATGGCGGCGTCTATCATAGCATTGGTAACAATGTGATGACGGGCGATCTGGTGGCGCTCAATACCAGCGATGGCTCGGTGAAGTGGCGTTTCCCGCTGCAAGGCGATGCGGAAACCATCCAGGTCAGCAATGGTCGGCTGGCGGTGGTCGATACGCAGGTGACCTCTGACCAGAACAATGGGGTCAAGATTCGCCAGTGGTTGTCTGTGCTCAACGCCAGCACCGGCGCGGTGGAGTGGCGCTATGCGGGCGACCCTTCGACGCTGGGCAGCGCTTTTCTGGAGCAGGACAGCGTGTATGTCACGGTGCTGGCTGGCCCTGGCAAAGAGGCGCCCGCTATCGGCTTGCAGGCGCTGGACGCCAGTAACGGCTCGGTGCGCTGGCAGAAGTCGTATGCCATCACCAGCCTGCTGCGACCGGACCAGGGATTGGCCGGCGGAAAGGTCTACCTGACGACTCAAGACAACACACTCTATGCTCTGAACGCTCAAGATGGCTCGGAAGCCTGGCACGTCAATCTCGGCGCTGGCACCTTTCTTCAAAGGCAGGTTGGTGGAATGCTCTATGTGAGCGCTCCTACAGCCGTCTATGGGCTGAATGCTGCCAATGGAGCAAAGCTGTGGCAGTATCACATGGGCGATGGAGGATATATCGTCAGCGCCGATAGCCGGGCGGTCTATGGGATTAACAAGCCAACGAGCGCTCAGGACCACTGGGTGCAGCAGCTTTTTGCCATCAATGCCAGCACCGGCAATCTGCTGTGGCACTACGACACAACGTCTCCGATGGTTATCCTAATGATCGGCTAAAAACGCGGCCCTCCCTGGAGCAGCGCCTTGCATACAGCAGAGCTGTCTGGTACAATGCGCGGCAGCCGGACGCCAAAGCGCGCATCTGGACCAGCACCTCGCTGCTTGCAAGGAGAACCGCATGGAACCTGAGGAAGAACAAGGAACGACCCCTCCCACGGAAGAAGCGCCAGCCGACGCTTCTTCCGCTGCGTTGTCTGCGCCCGTGGCAACGCTTCCCACACCCGGCAGAGCGCGGCGCATTCGTCCCTGGGCACTGGTGATTGCTGGCGCGCTGGTGGTTGTGCTGATCGCGACCACGCTGATTGTCGTCCACCAGACCGCCAATTCGACCAACACGGGAACGTCAGCGGCGTCGGTGCCATCCGGTTTGAGCATCTATGGCCTGACCCAGCCAGTCGCCCCGCTGGGCAACCCCCTCCCCTTTGACAACGCCCGCGCTGCCACGGCGCAAGGCGACAGCGGCAGCGTTTTTGCGCTCAACGCGGCAGATGGCAGACTGCGTTGGGACTATAAAACCTCGGATGGGGTGGAAGACGGGCAGATTGTGGCGAACGGTGTTTTGTACACTGGCTCAAGCAATGGCAGCGTCTATGCGTTTGACGCTGGCACCGGCAAGGTGCTCTGGAGCGTCAAGCTGCTCGAGCAGTCAGTGGTTGGGCAGGTAGTGGATGGGGTGGTCTATGCCTGGTCTTCGGCTGGGGCAGAGAACAGCCAGGGGAATGTGTACGCGCTGGATGCCAGGAGCGGCAAGCAACTCTGGCAATTTGCCAATGGCGGCGGCGTGGACCTGGTTGCTGACGGCACGGTCTATGTGGGGTCGGCTGGCGACCCGTCGCAAACAGCAGGAACGATCTACGCGCTGAACGCCAGCACCGGGGCGGAACGCTGGCATTTTCAGGGGCAGGGCAGTCTTTCCACGCAGCGCGCGGCTGACGGCCAGGTCTATGTGATTGGCTTGCAAGCGGTTGACCCTTCAGATACGAACTTGTTTGGCTTCCAGGCGACCCTTTCTGTGTTGGACGCCAGCACCGGCACGCTGCGCTGGTCGTATCCCAAGCAGCCCGATGGCAATCTGTCGCTGGTGGACGTGGAAAACGGCATGGTCTATCTGTATATCACCAACAGTTCGGCAGAGGCAAACATATCGGATAGCCTGGTGGCCTTGAATGCCACTGATGGAGCGTTGCGCTGGGAAACGGGCTTCTCGCTGGTGGCATTTCCGGCAGGCAGCGGGACAACAACGTCCTCCTTCCTGATTGGTGGCTTACCCCCTGCTTTGCTCAGCGATGGCGCGATCTATGTCGGCAGCCAGAACGACCCCATCGCGGCCTACAACGCCAGCACTGGCGCGCCGCTGTGGAGCAATCTCCAGCTTGAGAGCGATACCGGGCAAGGGTTGACGCTGGATATGGTGGCGGATGGGGTGGTCTATCTGGATGCGGTTGGCGAGTCGGCGAGCCTGGGCCTGTACGCGCTGGATGCCCATACCGGCAGGTTGCTCTGGAAACGGCTGGGAAAGTTCTTGACGGTGGGGGCAGTGGTTGACGGCGTGGTCTATGCCGCTTCGGTGGATATGGGGCCACCCTTCACGCCCAAGGCCGACGATAACAGCGTGGTGGCGCTGGACGCCACCACCGGCGCGGTTCGCTGGAGCTATAGTCTGGGGCAGGAGACGGCAAACATCACGGTCCAATAGGGAGGCAACCAGGCCCAGCCAGCGCAAACATTTGCTTGCGCTGGCTGGGCCTGGTTGCCTCCCTGATGTTTTTCGGGAGCATCCTGGCAGCTAAATTGCGTCTCCTGGGTTCTGGTTGCCATCACTCCAAAGTGTGTGCCTCACGGCAAAGAGGCAGAGACGCCACGTAGAAGATGAGAAAGAATCAGGAGGAAGCACCAGAAAGAAGGCTACCCATGACGACCTTGAAAGCCGCCCTTGAGGAAGTGGCTGGTCTTGGGCCAGGCTACCTGATCTCTGACCACGGCGCTTATTGGCTTGCCGATGATATGCTGATGCTGCTGGAGCGTGACGCGCCAGAACGGCTGTCGTACTCCGCTTCCCTGGTTGTACCAGACATCAATGGGGACGGGGCGATCTATGCAACCGAGGAAGCGTACATAGCCGCCAGCGCGATACCTCTTTATCGCGTTCACCGCCTCACCCATACGCCCTCACCCTACGAGTTCCCTGAGACGCAGGAACAGCAGCTTTAGAAGCGCCCAACCAGCCGCCATATGAAACTGCTCAAGACGGTGCCGGTGCAGGCGGCCATTCATGCAGAGACAAGTCTACTGCTGCATGAATGGCCCATCCCCAGCAGTGTGAACTAGCTCACACTTTGCAGCCGTGCTCCCAGGCCGCGCCGCCAGGTAGGATGTTTCTCCCATTCTTTGCATTCTTTTGTAGGAACAGGTATGCTTTGTGCGGCGTCATTACAAAAGAGAGCTGGACTGAAAATTGCTCGTTGTAACCCTTCAGGAACTCCAGCGTACAAGACAGAGAAGGGCACGTCCAGACAGGCAACAAGCCTTCGCTATCAGCTAGCATCATCCAGCAGCGGCTGGAGGGAGATACACATATGGCAGCCTATAACCCCGACCACCATAACCCGGAAAGCAATGGGGCGGTTCCGGAAAACGCCAGCGTCAGCGCGCAAAGCTATATCGATCAAGGTAATCAGGCCATCGAAGATAACGAGTACGATATTGCCGTCGAAGCGTTCACGCAGGCGGTGCAGCTTGCCCCGGAGGACGCCCACGCGCATTACAATCTGGCGCTGGCCCTGCAATACCAGGGCGAAAGCGAAAGCGCGGCGGCAAGCTATCTACGCGCCATTCAGAATGACCCGCAGCTTATCGAAGCCTATATCAACCTCGGCAATCTGTACAGCGAACTGGGCCAGCACGAAAGCGCGCTGGAAGCCTTTCAGCAGGCGGTCGAACTGCGCGGCGATGACGCTGACCTCTACGTCAACGTGGGCGATGCGTATCGCAATCTGGGCCTGACCGATGATGCCATCCAGGCGTATCGCCAGGCGCTCATCATCGACCCGGCCAACACGATGGCCGCCGATATGGTGGCCGTGGGGCGCGAGCGCGTCGCCCAGGAATGGAAACGCATCCTCGATGCCGAGCGGCATATCGATTCGGCCCCCAGCGACATCACTCGCTATCCCTCGGCGGTGGCGGCCTATGTGGCCGCGCGGCGCTACCAGGAAGCGCTTTCGGTCTGCAATCAGATGCTGGCCCTGGAACCGGATAATCCGCGCTGCTTTGCGACGCTGGCGGAAGTCTACGAAGCCATGGACGATGCCCCGCAGGCTATCGAGAACTGGAACAAAGTGGTCGAATTGGAGCCGGATAACAGCGAAGCCTGGGAACATCTGGGCACCTGGCATACCTCCGAGGGCCATACCGAAGAGGCTATGAACGCCTACGCGCACGCTGTCGAGCTTGACTCCTCGAACGTTGGCGCGCGTTTCAGCCTGGCCGAAGTCTATACCGATGCTGAGCGCTACGATGAAGCGATTCCTCTGTACCAGTCGATCATCAGCGACGCCAGCAGCCCGCTGAGCGCGCTGGAGATGAGCGAAGAAACGCTGGCCGATGCGTATGCCGGGCTGGCCGAAACGTATAACGCCGCGGGCCAGTATGAAGAGGCAGCCAAGACTGCGCGCCAGCTTTTGGAGATGTCCGAAGATGATCCGATGGGCCTCTATCAGCTTGCCACGGCGCTGGATGAGCTAGGCGAGCGCGACGAGGCCATCACGGCCTATGAGCGCGCCCTGGACGCCGACCCGTTGAATGCGGACATTATGAACGATCTGGCCGATACCTATCTGGAAGCCGGACGCCTCGACGAAGCCATCGAGACCGCCAACAGCGCCGTTGCCATCGACCCCACGCTGGGCACAGCCTGGGAAACGCTGGCGGACGCCTTGCGCCGGGCGGGCCGCCAGGAGGAAGCCGCCCGGGCCGAGCAGCGCGCCCGAGAGATTGAGGGTTAATGTTTCCATTATTCCGGCTGTGACATAACTCAGGAGGGTAATCCATGTTCTGCCAGAACTGCGGGGCCGAGCTTCGACTCGAAGCAGGCTTTTGCGCTGTTTGTGGAGCCAGCATCCCCAGGCCCGTGCTGCGGCAAGAGTTAGCAGACCGCGGCAACAAGCCGCAGCGCCTGACTGAACAGCCCCAGCGGCAGAACGCGCAGAACGTCAGCCAGCAGCCCTCCCCTGGCTCCTCGTTGCTTGGTGACGCGCCGATGAGCTACACGTCATCCCAAGCCGACCCCAGACCGGTACATTCCTTCCAGGCGATTCGGCAGGCATCGGGCCAGCGGGGCAGCATGCGCGCCCTGCCGCCTGTGGCGTCGCTGGCTGTGCCGGCTGAGTCGGCAACGCTTCCCGAACAGATGGTGCCGCCGCCAGCGCAGCCAGAAGCCTTACCCACGCCCGTCGCGCCCGTCGCCATCCCCGAACAGCCGTATCAGAGCAACGGCCACGCGCCAAGCATGCCCACGCTGGCTGGCATGCCAACCGTCCAGGGCAACGGCCAGCTTTCCCTGAACGGCTTTCATCCGGTCGGCGTGGCTGCGCCCGGCGTCAACGGCCACGCGCAGAGCGGCGCGGCCAATGGCTCCGCGCCGCAGGATGGCAGCACCGCCGCGCTGTTCAACGGCTATGCCCCGATGGTGCGCGCGGCCAACGTGCCCACCAGCGGCATTCACCTGCCCAACGATATTCCCAACCGCCTGGCGCTCAGCGGCCTGGTGGGCATGTTCCTCAGCTTCTTTCTGCCGTGGGTCATCATCAACGGCAGCCGCGCGACCCCGCTCAGCGTTGGCTGGCCCGTCTTTCTGCCGCTGGCCCTCATCGCATGCGTCGCCCTGACCATTCTGACGCCAGAGCGCACCCTCTACGCGCGCTTCGTGCTGGCGCTGCCGTTTGCCTTTGGCTGTTTCGCGCTGGGCAGCGCGTTTGTCGTTTTCCTGGTCAGCAGCGCCATCGCGGCAAATACCGTCGGCGCGGCGTTCCTGGGGGTAGACATCGGCTTCGTCTTCTTTGCCATTGCCTCGTGCGTGCTCGCCAGCGCCGGATACTTCAAGCTGCTGCGCGAACTGCCGCTGCTGTACACCGGGCAGATGACGCTGGCCCCGCTGCCAGGGATGTTGGGCCGCGCCTCCGCCAGTGCCACGCAGCGCGCCACGCCACGCAGCAGCGGAGCCATCAGCAACCAGCATGGGCCGACGGCCTGAACGCTGGCAAGGGTCATCACAACTGCCAGCGCTGCCGCTTGCCAAAAGACCAGACGGTTTGAGGCCCTTTCGTAACGCTTTTCGTGACGTTTGCGAGACGGCGCTGTGGTGTAATATGCTCAAGCAGAACCGCAACCAGCTTCCGGTTCACGAGATGCATAGACGAGGAGCATCACGATGGCAGCATCGTCCGGCACACCAGCAGCTTCCCCATCGTCCAACGTTTCCGGGCGCATCTCCAGGCGATGGTTACCCATGCTGCGCGGCGCAAGAGACGATGCAGCCTACGCAGGCTTCGCTGTGGCTGCGCCCGGCTCAACCAGGCAAGCAAACTGATGGACTACAGGAAAGCGCTAGCTGATAGCTTTTCACTTCCAAAGGGAGTCCATAATCTGCACCAGGAGCGCCTGCGCCTGCTCCGCGCCCGTGCGCCGCGCCCACTCGCGGTAGAGTTGCCCGATGCGCCAGAGCGCGCCTGCCAGCCCGGCCCGCCAGTCCTCCGGGTCGTGGCCGTCGATGGTCTGTGTCTCTTCGTGCCAGGGCAGGGTGAGCAGGCGTAACGCGCGCTCCAGGTCGAGGGAGAGGCTCTCGATGAACACCCGCCTGCCCGCGATGCGGACGGTGGTGCCAGAGAGGCGCTTGTGAGCGTACTCGTCCCAGAGCGGTTCGGAGTTGTGCCCGTAGAAGTGGAGCGGACGCAGCCAATCGTTCTGCCAGCTTGTGGCACGGTCGATGAGCAGTCTGGTCAGCAGTTTGTGCGCGTCGTCGTCGAAGAAGTCGCGGGGCGTCTGCGGCTGAGGGGGACGCGCGCGCTTGCGGCGCTTCTTGGGGCGCGGGGCTGAGCGAGCGGGAGCAGCGAGAACGGCAGAGCGGGCAGCGGGAAACGGAGAAGCCATGAGGAGACCACCCTTTCTTTGTGTGCAGAAAGGCAGAGCGGTCCTCCACCCGGAAGCATCTGAAGCGGGCGCTTCAGGCGCAGCCAACGCGCGGGCCGGAAGGGGCGAGCCAAACGCTCGCATCCCTCCAGGTCTCCGCTCGTTTCAACCCATCCAGGAGAAGGACCGCTGATGAGTCTCCCATCCAAACGCGATGATAGAATGACCCTCAGCCCCGCTCCTGGCTGAACCAGGGATGGGGTGAATGGCATCATCGGTGTTACTTCACCAATGATGCCGTGCCGTTGCCAGACCAAAACAAAACCAACCGAAGTGTGAAACCATCCATAGTGTACCTGGTTGCTCTCGATTTGTCAAGGGCTGCTGGGAGAACTGGAGCAAGTATCGGTTTTCAGTATCGGTTGTATCTGTTATCCCCTGGCTGCTTCCCCTACACTGAGAAATGTCTCAAGCGAGGAGTCATTTCCGCAGAAAGGGGAGCATTGTATGCCAAAGAGACCATTCCTGGCGCTGACGCTGCTGGGCCTGGCGCTGTTAAGCGGCTGCGCGGGTGGCACGTCATCCACCACCGCGCCCACGCCTACGGGGCCGCGCCCGCCTGTGCCGCTGGGCGTCTATCTTTCGACCAACTTTCCCCAGGCCACGGCACCCGGCTATGACACGTTGTATGCCTTCAATGCCAGCGACGGCTCGCAGCGCTGGCAGTTCCCCAGGAGCGGCGGCGCGGCGATTGTTGATGAACAGGCCTGGGTGGCGAATGGCAATGTCTTTCTTGTTACCGAAGACTCCGCTGGCGCGCAGGTGACGTCGCTCAAGGGGAGCGATGGCTCGGTGCGCTGGCAGAAGTCACTCCAGCACAACGGGGTTGACACCTGGTTCATGGACCAGAACAGCCTCTACGTGAGCCTGCAAGGAACCGTCGATGCGTTGAGCGCCAGCGATGGCAGCAGCAGATGGCAGCAGCAGTTTTCCACAGAACCCTCTCGCATCGGGGCAGCCAGTGATGGTGTGGCCTTCAGCCAGAGTTCCGGCAAGGCTCTGGTCTTCTTCCATACCAGCGATGGCTCAGTCCTCTGGCGTTTCCCTCCGCAGGGCACGCTTGATCTGCGGGTGGAGCGCGTCATCAACAATGTGGTTTATGTCAGTGGCATGGATGACGGCAAGCATCCCGAGCTTGATACCTTCTACGCGCTGAACGCTGCCGATGGCTCGGTGCGCTGGAAGTACGCGGTGGGCGGCCATTTCGAGGTACTTGTGGGATAGTTTGCCCCTGGCCTGGGCGGCGAGCAGCGGTCAGCGCTCATTCGCGCGCTTCCTGCCTCGCTGCCCATGGCTCTGCTGCTCTCTATAGCGAGCGAGGCTGCGCTATAATATAGCTTTGGGGCTATCAGCCTTCCCTCTCATCGTTCTATAGGGTCAGCCAGCCTGTAACAAGCAAGCTAAGGAGATGTATGCCTATCTATTTCTACGCCGCCAGCGAAGAACCCTATGGCTGCTTTTCCAACTTTTCGGCGCATGGCTTCGTGCTGGATGGCGTGTGGTGGCCGACCAGCGAACACTATTTTCAGGCGCAAAAGTTCGCGGGCACGCCGCGCTGCGATGAGATTCGCCAGGCGCGTTCGCCGCGCAACGCGGCGCATATGGGCCGTTCGCGCAAACATCCCCTGCGCGCCGATTGGGAGGATGTGAAGGATGAAATTATGCTGCAAGGGGTGCTCAAAAAGTTCGAGACGCACGCCGACATTCGCGCCATTTTGCTGGAGACGAGCACCCAGCGGATTGTCGAAAACGCCCCTAATGATTACTACTGGGGCTGCGGCGCTGATGGCAGCGGCAAAAACAAGCTGGGGCTGACGCTGATGCAGGTGCGTGGCCTCTTGCGCGAGCGCGAAGCGGGCAGCTAGGCCGATGCTTCCAGGCCGGGCTTGGTCTTAAGATTGCGGCGGCAAAACCTCGTTTGTCTGGCCGGGTGAACAGCGCCACCCGGCTGCATCTCCATCAACCGCATCCCGTCAACCGCATGAAAGGCCCACCATGAGCAGCGTCGATACCCCGGCCCAGCAGCCCCAGAGCAGCATCACCGATATGCAAGCGATGGCGTCAACCCGCCTGCCGTTCCGCAATAAAAACATGAACTACTTTTTCATGGACGTGCTCGGCAGCGCGGTCTATGGCGGCGCTGCACCAGGCGAATGCTACACTGCCGCAGAGCGTGTCAAGGATGGTGACATCGACTTCTGGACCATTGCGTTTCGCGACCTTGCCATCATGGTGGAGGCCCAGGCACAACAAGCGCTGACAGCAGGGCATCTCGCCAGCGCCCAGGAGCGCTTTTTGCGGGCCGCGCGCTATTACTTTACCGGCGATCACTATACCTTCGAGGGCCGCCCGTACTATCACGTGCTGTGGCAGAAAAGCGTCGAGTGCTTTCGGCGGGCGGCAGCGCTGGCCGACCCGCCCATCGAGCCGGTTGAGATTCCCTATGAAGGCAGGCAGCTTCCGGGCTATTTGCTGCGCCACGACCAGACACGCAAGCCTCGGCCCACGCTGCTGGCAATGAGCGGCTTCGATGGCAGCGCCGAAACGCTCTATTTTTCGATTGGCGCGGGCGCGGCGCGGCGCGGGTATAACGTGCTGATGTTTGAAGGGCCAGGGCAGCGCGATGCTATTCAGATGTATCCTGATTGGCCCTTTCGTCCTGACTATGAGAAGCCGATCTCAGCCGCCGTCGATTACGCGCTTTCGCGCCCGGAGGTCGATCCGGAACGCCTGGCGCTCATGGGCTTCAGCTTTGGCGGGCATCTGGCCCTGCGCGGCGCGGCCTATGACCAGCGCATCAAAGCGCTGATTGCCGACGCGCCTTGCCCCAACTTTGGCGCGCTGCTGCTGGCCGCCTTTCCGTTCGAGTTCCGCCACCTGCCGCCCGACGCGATGGATGCCGCGATGGCAGAGGAGCGCCCGCAGATGAGCGGCCCGCAACGCGCCAGCCTGGAACTGCTCTATCGCAGCATGGGCACGCAGCAAGCCTCGACGCTGCTTCAACGGCTGGCAGCCTATCACTTCACCGATCTGCAACGCATCACCTGTCCCACGCTGTCGCTGGTCAGCGAAGGCGAGGGCGAAACCGCCGTGGAGTGGGCGCGCGACTTTCACCATACCATTCCCGCCCAGTACAAAACGCTGCGCGTCTTCACCGCCCGCGAAGGGGCCGACGCTCATTGCCAACTGAACAATCTGGCCCTGCTCAACAACACTGTCTGCGACTGGCTCGATGACCTGTGGGATATCAGGAAATAAGTGAGGCTCGGCAAGACGGGCACATTTCCGGAAACGGCAGGTATAATTAGAACAGAAGACTAGTCGCTGTATGCGGCAACCCAACCAGACGGGTCGACCAATTGCATTCGCGGGGAGGGTCTTTCGTGCTCGCAAGGCAGCCGTTTCCATCGCGCGCCAGCACGCTCACCAGCTATTCCCAGGCGGTCGAGCAGGTCATCGGGACGATGCGCGCGCAGTTAGCCGAACCGCTCTCGCTCGAAGAGATGGGCGAGATTGCCTATATGAGTCCGTTTCATTTCAATCGCGTGTTTCGCTCTATCGTGGGCATTCCGCCTGGCGAGTACCTGGCCGCGCTGCGCCTGAACGCCGCCAAGCGGCTGCTGTTGACGACCTCGCTGAGCGTGACTGATGTGTGTTTTGACCTCGGCTATACCAGCCTGGGCACCTTTACCGAGCGTTTCAAGCATCTTATCGGGCTTTCGCCGCTTCAACTCCGCCATCTGGCATTCGATGGCGCGATTTCTCCGCTCAAAACGCTGGATGAGCGCTCGCGCCAGACTCAGCAGCTAAGCATCGTTACGTTTGGGCTGCGCGGCGTCATCAGCGCGCCTGGTCCTTTCAGCGGGCTGATCTTCGTGGGCCTGTTCCCCAAGCCTATCCCGCAAAATCGTCCCATCGCCTGTACCACCCTCGCGGCCCCTGGCCCCTATCAGATCGCGCTCATCCCCGATGGCAGCTATTACCTGCTCAGCGCCGCCTTGCCGCGCTCGCAGAGCGCCCTGACCTATCTGCTGCCCGAAACGGGCGTGCTGGTGGGCGTCTCCGAGCAGCCGGTGCTGGTGCGCGGCGGGCGCGCCAGCGCGCCAGTCGATCTGAGCCTGCGCCCGCTCAGCCCAACCGACCCGCCCATCCTGGGCGTCTTCCCGCCGCTGCTGGGCATGGCGCAGGGCTTGAGCAACTAGCGTCTCCTTCGGAACAACCGTTCGAAAACGCGCAAGATAGAAGAAGTTTTTTCTGCTCACTGGTGGTAGGGTATACGTGCTTGCTCCCGGCCCATGCGCGTCCTCGCGAGGGAGGGAGCGGCGCAGCGGAGCAATTTGATCAGCACAGCAAAGGAGAACCCGATGCCCGAACCGCGAATCGTTTCACGAGAGGAATGGCTTGTGGCGCGAGAGGCACTGCTCATCAAGGAAAAGGAAGCCACCCACGCGCGAGACCGGCTCAATGCTGAACGTCGCCGGTTGCCAATGGTCAAGATCGATAAGGAGTATGTGTTCGAGGGGCCAGACGGCCAGGCACGTCTACTCGACCTCTTCGACGGACGCCGTCAGTTGATTCTGTACCATTTCATGTTTGACCCGAGTTGGGAGGACGGCTGCGAAGGCTGCACAAACCTGGTGAACAACCTTCCGAGCCGTCTGACCGGTCTGTATGACAGCAACACCTCGCTGGTGCTCGTCTCGCGTGCCCCGCTCGCGAAGCTGGAGGCATACAAGGCGCGGATGAACTGGACGGTTCCCTGGTTCTCTTCGTTCGGCAGCGACTTCAACTACGACTTCGGGGCCACGAACGAGGAGGGCGAGAATGGGATGGTGAGTGTGTTCTTGCGTGAGGGCGAGGACATCCTGCACAGTTATTCGACCAGCGACCGCGGCACCGATATCCTGCTGGGGATATACAACTATCTCGACCTGACGCCACTGGGACGGCAAGAGGAATGGGAAGAGCGAGTCAATAACAGCTTTGCTCCTGCTGAAGTGTAGCCGCGCCTCACGAGGAGCAGCCTGGCATCGAGTGCACTGCCAGGCTGCCCCATCAGGTATTGCCTCATGAGTGCCCCAACGCCCGATCTATGATTTCATCCAGCCCGGCTACCTGTTCGCGTTCCAGGGTGCGCGCGCCGATGTCATGCAGATATTCCTGGGCCTCCTTGCGGGTCCAGCGTTCCTCCAACGTCAGCCGAATTACCTGGCGCGTTTGCGGGCGCAGCTTTTCGATAGACGCCGTAAGCTGCGCTCGTGTCACCACGACGGTGGGCGTGCCCGCCGTCAGCCCTAGCAATTCCAATTGGCTGTTCGCCTCCGTGCGCGGGGTGGCGCGCAAAAACTCACGCAGCCGATGGCGATTTTCCGCGCGCTGGGCATCGGCTGGCGCGGTAGGGGGACGGCTGATACGCGGAGGTTGTTGGCCCATTGGAATTGTCCTCTCTTCACAGCAATAATTTCAAAAATCGACATATTAATAACTCCCGTCTTTATAGGCCCGGCGCGGCACAATGAGTTTGCTGGCTGCGGGCGTGGCAACCGCCCGCGCCGCGCGCACGCACAGCGCCGCCGACATCAGATAATCATCATGGCCTTTGTCAGCCGGAACAAAAAAATTGAGCATTTGCCCTGGCAGATGCAGGCTGCGCGCCTGCCGCGCCTCATCCCAGAAGTGGCGGCTTTCCGACGAGCCATCGTCGGCGTACATCTTCAGCCGCCCGGTATTCACGGCGGCCAGCAAGTCCCAGCCCAGCGTTGATTTGCTGGCCCGCGTAAACTGAAAGCGCTCCACCACCTGGCTGCCCAGCGCATCAGTGAGCCAGGCCGCCAGCCCCGCGCCGATGCCGCTGGCATCAATGACAACACGCGCGCACGGCCAGACGCCGCGCAGCAAATCGCGCAGGCGCAGATATTGCTCGCGGTATTCCATGCCGACCCATTCGTAATGCTCGACAATGCGCGCGGAAACCGCGCCGGGCATCTGGGCATCGCGCTCCACCTCCGCAATCGTGACCACGGTGGCATCGCGCTGGGGATGGGCCAGCGCCTCGCGACCATCCAGACCTTCCACGCCTTCATCAGCGCCCGCCACGTCCACGCCTGCCACATAGAGCGCCGGGTGACCGCCCGGCATGCGCGGGCCATGCAGCCGGGGTTCGGTCCCGCGCAGTTGCTCAAGCTGGGCCGCCGTAAAGAGCCGATCTTGCTCGGCCAGCGGCTCCAGCAGATACTGCGTGCGAATCATCGGATGGGTCAGGCCCAGCCGCTCAATTTCCGTTTCCACATACGCCTTGTAGTCGGGATTGAACTCCGCCAGCGCCGTCCAGGGAAACTCGAAGTGGCGCTTTGCCGGTCCCTTTGGCGCGCGGCGCGTTCCGGCCAGTTTAGCGGCCCGCGCCTCCAGTTCCAGATTCTGCTGCTTCTGATGCTCCAGCAGGGTTTCGCCCGTCCAGGCGGTGCCATAAAGCACTGTTGTGGCGTTGGTGCTCGCGCCCATGGGACGGAAGTCGCGGAGATATTTTGCCTCGTCGACCTCCTGCGCCTCATCTATTTCCAACAGCGGGTGCGCGGTTGCCCCCACGACGTTAGCCGTCTCGTTCGCTGAATAAAAGGCGATGAATCCGTCGCCCATCTGAATGATGTGCCCTTCGCGCTCGCGCCAGGCGTAGCGCTCCGGCTCTGCCTCTCGCGCCGCGCTGAGCACCTGCCGCAAGCGGCGCTTGCTGAGCAAGCCCTGCGGGCGCAGCGTGGGGCTGGCTTTGACCAGGCTCACCCTGTCCTCTTGCAACGCCCCCAGCAGCCAGGCTTCCAACTGCGCCGAAAGCTCATTCTTGCCCATCTGGCGGGCCATCATCACCGTAAAAATCGCGCCCTCGCGCCGCTCAATCGACGCGAGAATAGCGCGTGCCACTTCCATCTGATAGGTGCGCAGCGGCCTCTGAGCCACGCTGCGGCTGAACTCCTCAAACTGCGCCTCGGTCATCGTCATCACCCGCTCTCCATCCACACACAGTCGCGCTTCACCTACTCGTCCGTCTGGTCCTCCTGCTCGGTTACCAGGTTCACCTTGCGGTGGCGCGCCGTTTCGCGCATGCGGGCCACCACGGGATGCGGCATATCCGTTTCGGTATAGCCGGGGCAGGGCAGTCCCACATTCAAGGCAATCTTATTGAAGGCAAAATCGTAGACGGTGGTGCGCCCGTGCCAATAGCCCAGGCGGCATTCCATCAGCCGCACCTCGCGGCCATTGAGCATGGCGACCTCGCCGCGCACTTCGCGCGCATAGACGCAATCGCGGCAAGGCCCGCCCGTTGGTTTTTCCACACGCACCAACGCCTGGCGCTCGCGTGGACGCGGAGACCAGCACAAGACCTTGCAGGCGTCATAGCCGACGCAGCCGGTATAGCGCTTGCCATCCTGGATGCACGGAAACACCCGCCCGGCGCGCTCGGCTTTCAGATCGCGTACCTCGACCTCGCGCGGCTTCGCCGGAACGCGCAGCAGGGCTGCCTCGTGTTCCGGCTGCGAAGTCGTTTCCTCAGGCTCTTCAGCGACATCCGTATCAGGCGGCACATCGGCATCCGGGCTACAGGGCGCAGCCAGACGCGCACGCCCACGCTCGATGACCAGCCGCCGCTTGAGACCGCCTTCCGGCCCGCTTCCTCCATCCGCCAAATCATCCCCAGCCATAGTCTCTCTCTCCTTTCGCGCAACACGAAGAACAAGCCACTTCTTATACTAGAACAAAAGTTCTATATTGTCAAGAGAGGAAACGGGCGATCATCCACAGAAGTCACAACCTGCTATTGGGCGTTAGACAAGCGCGATGAGAGGTGGTAGCATGAGCAGTGCTGAGGAGGAACACGCATGCACAATGACCGCAACTCGCGCCTGGCGCGCGCCCTGGTCTCGCTGGAGGGCCTTTCGATTGGCGACGGCCTGGGCGAGCGCTTCTTCTTTCGCGGCACGCAAGCGCATGTGATGATTGCGCGCCGCGAACTGCCGCCGCGCCGTTGGGACTATACCGACGATACGCGCATGGCGCTTTCCATCGTCGCCATCCTGCACGAATATGACGCCATCGATCAAGACGCGCTGGCGCTGCACTTCGCTAAACTCTATGCCGAAGAGCCGCGCCGTGGCTATGGCCCGGCCATGCATGGCCTGCTGGCAGATATTCACCTGGGCGAGTCCTGGCGGGATGCCGCGCCCGCGCTCTTTGGCGGCAAGGGGTCATTTGGCAACGGCGCGGCTATGCGCATCGCGCCGCTGGGCGCGTACTTTGCCGACGATGTGGAGCGCGCCGCCAGCGAGGCTGAACGCTCCGCCGTCGTGACGCATGCCCACCCCGAAGCCGCTGCGGGCGCGATTGCCGTCGCGGTGGCTGCGGCCTATGCTATCCGCTGGAGCGAGGCAGGAACTGCCCCTGACCGGCGCTCGTTCATCGATGCCATTCTGCCGCATGTGCCCGCCAGCCAGACACGCGACGGCATCCAGGCTGCCCGCGGCCTGCCCGAAGACGCGGGTGTCGATGAGGCGGTGGCACGGCTGGGCAATGGCAGCCAAATCTCCGCTCAGGATACGGTGCCCTTTGTGCTCTGGTGCGCAACGCAGCATCTGGACGATTTTGAGGCCGCGATCTGGACAACACTGGCAGGCGAAGGCGACATCGATACGAACGCCGCGATGGTCGGCGGCATCATTGCGCCAGCCGTTGGCCTGGAGGGCATCCCGTCTGCCTGGCGCGACGCCCGCGAATCCCTGCCCGACTGGCTGCCCAAGCCTTCGGCGTGATAGCATAAGTGAGACCGCATTTGAGAGACTGGAGCCTTCATGTCCGTTGAGCGTGCGCCTGCCGAAGCTGGCTCGCTCTGGCGGGACCGAGCGTTTTTGCTGTTCTGGTCGGGGCGCGCCGTGACGCTGCTGGGCACAGCTATCACCAAAGTGGTGCTGCCCATTCTGGTCTATCGCCTCACAGGATCGGCACTGCTGACCTCGCTCTTGACGACGCTGGAGGTGCTGCCCTATTTCGCGTTCGGTCTCTTTGCCGGGGCGCTGGCTGATCGCGTGAATCGACGAAGGCTGATGGTTGGCAGCGACCTGCTCAATACGCTTTTGCTCGCCAGCATTCCGCTGGCCGCGCGGCTGAACGCGCTCACCGTCGCGCAGCTTTTTGGCGTTGCGCTGCTGTCGGCGTCGGCCTTCGTCTGGTTCGATGCCGCCGATTTCGGGGCGCTGCCCACGCTGGTGGGGCGCGAACGCATCGTGGCCGCCAACAGCGCCGTCTGGACGACCAGCACCTTGATCGATATTGTCGGCCCGGGCGTCGGCGGCGCGCTGGCGGCCTTCATTGGCCCGGCGCAAACCCTCAGCGCCGACGCGCTGAGCTATCTTGTTTCCGCCGCGTCGTTGATGCTGCTGCCGCGCGCTCTCAACAGTATCCGGCAAGGGGCAGGCGAAGGCCAGCCAGCGCGGCAGTTATTGGGAGGCATCCGCGAAGGCATCGGCTTCATCTGGCAGCATCGCGTGGTGCGCGCGCTGACGCTGCTGGGCTTTGGCAACAGCTTCACGGGCGGCGCGGTCTTCGGCCTGCTGGTGGTGTATACCGTGCAGGGTTTGGGCATCCCTGTGACGGATGGGCGCATTGGCCTGCTCTTCACGGCGGGCGGCATCGGCGCGCTGCTGGCGAGCCTGCTGCTGCCACCGATCACCAAACGCCTGCCGGTGGGATGGGTCACGTTGCTGGCGATGGGTGTCAATCTGCTGTGTTTGCTGGGGCTGGTGACTGCGCCCTTCTTCGCGCTGGCCTTCGTGCTCTTTACCTGCTGGGAAATGAGCTATGTGTTCGTCACGACTAACGGCATCACCCTGCGCCAGTTGGTCACGCCAGAGCATCTGCTCAGCCGCGTCAACACCTACGCGCGCATGGTCGCCTGGGGTGGTTCGCCCTTCGGGGCTATCGTGGGCGGGCTGTTGGCCCAATGGATGCCCATCCGCGTGACCTATCTGCTGGTTGCGGTGGGTGTCTTGCTCAGCTTCGCTATCGGCTGGTTTTCGCCCTTGCGCGAGCGCACATTGGCGCGGGAACTGGCTGAACCGCCCGCGCCCGTCTAGCGCTGTTCTCCTGGCAGCATCTTCTCATAGAGGGCATGCTGGATGGTGACACGCATGCCAACGCCCGCGTACACGCGGCTTGCTCCCGTCAGGCTCTCGGAATCTACGCTCAAATGCGCCGTTTGTTTGCCCCGCTGCGCAAACGCCTGAAAGCAATGCAGCAGCAGCGCGCGGGCCAGTCCGCGCCGTCTCCAGGGTCGACGGACGCCTAATTGATCGATAGTGCCCATCTCCCCGAATTCTACACACAACGCGAACCCAACAACAGTGTCTCCCGCGCAGGCCAGAAAGGCCAGCGTGGGATCAAACGAGTTCGGCACAAAGACATCATGCGCCCAGGTCTCGAAGGTCTGCCGGGTATAGCCCCAGGTATCTTGAAACACCTCGCTGAACACCTCGAACAGCGCTTGCTCGTCCTTTCCTGGGATAAATGTGCGAATCCTGATGCCCTCCGGCCAGACGAGGACGGGCGGTGAGGTCAACAAATCCAGTTCCATATCCCAGAAGTGCCGCACCACCCCATAGCCCTCGCGCTCCAGCAGATGGGCTTCTGCCTCATTGATCGGCTTGACCAGACAAAACGAACGCATCGTCACCGGTGCATTGGTTTGAAGCTGCGCCGTCTGTGCTTGCGCACGCGCCGTCGCCAGGCGCAGCAGATGCGTCCCAATCCCTTGGCGACGATACGTGGGATGAACGCCCCCATTCGTCAAAAAGCTATTCTCCTCGTCCCGCATCACGTGGATATATCCGATAGGCCGATCATCGGCGGTAACCACCAGCCAGGCGTCGGATGCCAGATCGAAATCGGGCGCGGTCCACACCGTCCGAATCGACTCAAGCGACTGGTTGGGTTGCCCATATCTTGGGATGTCAAAACTGTTGTACAGGTCGAGCACCCCTTCAAGATCAGCCAGCGTCACCCGACGCGCTCGCAGCATACCGGAGAGGGGAGGAACGATCATGCTTTTTTCCTTTTCGCATTTTGGCGTATTGTATGTCGTGGCAACCTCAACCGCAACCTGCATGTGAGCGCCATGCCCAGGAAAGAAGTGGCGTGTTGACAAAATCCATCCCCTCCGCGTACCATCATGCTGAAGCGAGCGAGAGGGCACACGGCACGCGCAAAGAAGACAGCGATTCTGCCCGCTGCATCAGCCGGGCACAGAGAAAGGCCACATCACCGCATGAAGAAGGTTCTCGGCTATAGTCTGTCGGTCTTGATTTCCCTGGCGCTCATCCTGGCCTCGTGGTTCAATCTTGCCCCAATGAGCGAGATCGAGGTCTTTGGCTTCATCAGCGGCGCGCTCAGTGTCTGGCTGACGGTTAAGGTCAACATCTGGAACTGGCCGGTCGGCATCGCCAACAGCGCGTTTTATGTGGTCGTCTTTTTCACCTCGCAGCTTTACGCAGACATGGCCTTGCAGATCGTCTATATCGTCCTGGGGTTTCTGGGCTGGTACTGGTGGCTGCACGGGGGCAACAATCGCACCGAACTGCCCATCGAGCACGTCACGCTGCGGCTGAGCGCGGTCTTGCTGGTGCTGCTGGCGCTGGGCACCTGGGGCGAAACGGTCTTCCTCCAGGGCATTCAAGACTCCGCGCCCTTTTGGGACGCGCTGACAACGGCCATGAGCCTGGTCGCGCAGTTCCTCTTGACCAAGAAATTGATTGAAAACTGGTATGTTTGGATTTCGGTGGATGTGATCTACATCGGCCTGTACATCTATAAACATCTCTATCTCACCAGCGTGCTCTACGCGCTCTTTCTCGCCATGTGCGTGACGGGCCTGCTGCACTGGCGCGCCACGATGCGCCAGCAGGCCGCGCTTCCGGAAGCCGTCCCCGCTGGGGGTCTGGTCAATGGCTAGAAACGGGCTGGTCATCGGCAAGTTCTATCCGCCGCATCGCGGGCATAAATATCTGATCGACACAGCGCAGGGCCAGGTCGAGCATCTGGTGGTGCTGGTCTGCGACGACCCGCGCCAATCGATCCCAGCCACGTTGCGCGCCGAGTGGCTGCGCGAGATTCACCCCGGCGCGGACGTGCAAGTCATCCCCGACACGGTGGCCGATGACGATTCGCCCGGCTGGGCCGACTACACGCGCCGCTGGCTGGGCTATTCGCCGGATGTTGTGTTCACTTCGGAAGATTACGGCGTGGCTTACGCGCATTATCTCGGCTGCGAGCATGTTTCGGTGGACCGCGAGCGCCGCCACGTGCCTATCTCCGGCACGGCCATTCGCGCTAATCCGCTGGCCCATTGGGATTACCTGGAACCGTGCGTGCGGGCTTATTTCGCCAAACGCATTTGCGTGCTGGGCGCGGAATCCACCGGCACCACGACGATGGCCCAGGCGCTGGCCGAGCATTACCAGACGGTGTGGGTGCCGGAATATGGCCGCGACTATTGGGTGGAGCGTGTGTTGTATGCCAGCGACCACACCTGGCAGACCAGCGAGTTTGTGCATATCGCCACGCGGCAATGCCAGATGGAAGATGAAGCCGCCCGCCAATGCAATCGCCTCTTGATGTGCGACACCGACGCCTTTGCCACCAGCGTCTGGCACGAGCGCTATCTGGGCCAGCGCTCGCCGGAAGTGGAGGCTGTGGCCGCCACCCGCGAGTATGCCCTGACGCTGCTGACGGATGTAGATATTCCTTTTGTGCAGGATGGCACGCGCGATGGTGAATACATTCGCCACGGCATGCACCGCCGCTTTGAAGAACGGCTGGCGGAAGCGGGCCGCCCCTATATCCTGCTTTCCGGCTCACATGCCGCGCGCCTGGAAAAAGCCACCGCCGCCATCGATGCACTGTTGACAGCAGAATAGTTGACAACCACTCCCTTTTCCGCGTACTATCAGCCGGTAGCGAGTGAGACTCTGCTGCTTGCGCACGAAGGGACGAGGAGCGCATGCCCGATTCAGTCGAACAGCGCCTTGCAACAACGCTCTGCACCTATCGCGGCCATTCCAGTTGGATGGAGGCCGTCGCCTGGTCGCCTGACAGCACGCGCCTGGCTTCTGGCTCCTGGGACCGCACGGTGCAGGTCTGGAACGCCAGCAGCGGCGAAACCATCGCCACCTATCGCGGGCACAGCAAAATCATCCAGGCCGTCGCCTGGTCGCCTGATGGGGCGAAAATCGCCTCCACCGATCAAAGTTATCCCGGCAGAGTGCAGGTCTGGGACGCCGCCACCGGCGAAGAAATCATTGCCTTCTATGGGGATACTGCGTTCGTCTACGATCTGGCCTGGTCGCCCGACGGCACGCGCATTGCCTCCACCGGCAGCATGTTCGAGCGGCTGGTGCATGTGTGGGATGCCCAGACCGGCGAGCAGCTTTTGACGTATCGCGACCACCCCAGCGCCGTGTGTAAGGTGGCCTGGTCGCCCGACAGCGCGCGCATTGTTTCCGCCAGCCGGGAACCGGACGGCACTATCCAGATTTGGGACGCCAGCAGCGGCGAAACGCTGCTTACATTCAGCCAGGAAAAAGACTGGACGGGCGCGTGCGCTGTCGCGTGGTCGCCCAACGGCAAGCGCATTGCCGCCGCCACGTCCGGCACGGCCCGGGTGCAGGTCTGGGACGCCAGCCGGGGCAGGCGGATTGCCACCTCTCTGCATGGCGCATCTTCGGTTGCCTGGTCAGCCGATAGCCAGCGCATCGCTTCAGCCACCGGCATCACTAATCCACGCGAGTATCTTTCCGATGACGACTACGATGGCCCGCCGCCTGACTCGCTGACCTGGAAAATGATGGGCGGCGAAAAGGTCTGGAAAAAATACGTGGAGAGCCAGCTTCGCGACCCCCGCCGCATCCACAACAAAACCTGTATCGCCCGCGAAACCAAAGTGCGCGGCCCGGCAGTGCTCGTGTGGGACGCTGCCACCGGCGCTGACATTTTCGTCTGCGCGCCCCATGCCGACGCGATCAAAGCTGTGGCCTGGTCGCCCGATGGCACGCGCATTGCCTCGGCCAGTGTTGATCGAACGGTGCAAGTCTCTCAGGCGCTCTAACAGCGTCTGCTTTGCGAATCGTCAATCCCCCAAATGGGCTATATTTTGGTAGTAACTCCCCGGAACTTGACAGCCCCCCTTATTGCTTTTATTATCTACATGGTTACACAAGCCCAGGTGGAGAGAGCTTCTTTTCGTTCGGGGAGTGGAACGCGCATGCCTTACGAGGTGCGCCCTTTTGTTGATGAGCACAGCGCCGCCATCCTGGCGGTGGCGGATGCTGCCATCCCACATGACCAGGAAGGCAACCGAAAGTGGCTGCGCGCCCGCAAACAGCTAGACGAGCAGCAATATGTTCGGCGGCACTACATCGTCATCAACGATGTTCAGGGCATCGTTGGGTACGGCGCAATCGAGCAGCAGGAATCAGACCGCCGACGTTTGCGGCTCTATCTGGTCGTCTATCCCGGCTATTTGCGCAGCGGCGAGGGGCGCGCGCTCTACACGCAGTTGATGAAGGACGCGGCGTTCCTCAACGTGACCAACCTCTGGATGCGCTATTACCAGCAAGACCACGAACTGATTCACTTTATGCAAGAGCGCGGCTTTGTTCAGACCGGCCTCACCAGGGAACTGCGGCTCAGCCTGGCAAAAGCCAACATCGGCCAGATGATGCCCATCCTGGACGAAGTTGCCAGCCGGGGCGTCATTGTCACCAGCCTGGAAGATGAACGCCAGCGTGTCCCCAACATCGCGCAGCGCCTCCACGAGTTATATAACGGCATTCTGGATGATGCTTTCGCCCCGCTGACCCTTCCCGAGTTCGTCCAGCGGCTGAATCGCCCGCGTATCATGCCGCAGGGCTTTTTTGTGGCGCGGAAAGATGAGCGCCTGATTGGCCTGAGCGCGCTGGCCTTCATCGAAGGCGACCCCCAGCAAGCAATGCAGCACTGGACCGGCGTGCTGCCCGCCTTCCGCCGCCAGCACATTGCCACGGCGATGCGTCTGTGTACCATCGACGCGGCGCAGCGTCAGGGCTATCAAACCCTCGTCACCTATACCGATCATCGAGAATCAATCATGCTGGCCCTCAACGAAAAGCTTGGCTTTCATCGCCTCTTCGCCTACGTCACCCTCGAAAAAACGCTCCAAGGCTCAGGCCCCCCCACCAGTGGCACGCTTACGTCGCGCTGACTTCAGCACTTGCCCGGCCTCATCATAAAACGCATCCTTCAGCCTGTCGGGGAAATCGAGCAGACACAGCCCGCCGGGCTCAGCCGTATCCACGCCATTGCTCATTTGAAAGTACAGGACCGGCCCTGCCTCCAGCGCCAGATGCACCAGGCTCTCATCGAAAGGGTCTGGACGCTGGCGATAGGCTATCTGCTGCTCGTCAAGGGCGGTCTGCGCCTCAGCCACCGATAAGCCGGGGCGCAGTATCCACGGATCGAGCCGGATTTTTTCGCCGCCAGCCGGAACGACATTATCCAGGTGATCGATATGCACAGCGCAGAGAAGATCGCTCGCATCAAAAGTCAATTCGACGCTGCCATAGCGCCAGATGTTGGAATGTTTCCAGTGCTCGGCTTCCGGGTATTTTCGGCGCTCACGCCGCGAAAGGACCATATAATCATCTGGCGCGCCCAGCGCTGCCTCGATCTGCGCCCGAGGCATCCCGATATGCAGGGGACCAAATAGCCCGGTGCAGCAAAACTGCAAGAGTGAGATGGAAACACCCATATACCTGCGCTCCTTCGCTCGCCTGGCAGAAGCGGGACAGTCTTCACGCTATGACAGCATCGTGCCTGGCAGCGAACGCTGCCAGGCACGATGCCGCAATATGGTCACGCCGCGCACGCGGGTTATGGCTTATTCGTGCAGCACCTTGAAGGCAAAATGGCGACCCCAGCCCTGCTTTTGCAGCAGCGTAAACCAGAGGCCCAGCAGCGAGTCCACCACGCCTACCTGATCGACATCTCCTACCCGAATGGGGCGCAGGCCCACATCGGCAATCAATTGCTCGACCACTTGTCGCCCTTCGCCATCATGCCCGCAGTAGAAGAGATCGGCCTGCTCGCCGCCAATTACCGGATTGGCAAAGTTCTCCCAACCCAGCGTATTGAAGGCGCGATAGACCTGCGCCCTGGGCGTCTGTGCCTGGAACGTCGCAAAACTGTTCGCCGGGCCGCCTCCGCCAATCCGGTTGGCCGCATCGATCAGAATCTTGCCATCAAGCGCTGCTGCGTGGGTCGTAATCATCTCGTCCATGGCCCGGCCTGGCACTGCCAGCAAGACGACATCCGCTGCTGCCAGCGCCTCGGCAATCGTGCCAATCGCTGCCTTTTCGCCCAACTCGGCGCGCAGCGCCTGGGCCTTTTCGCCGGATAGATTGCTTACTGCAAACGTCACCTGGTGCCCGGCAGCCAGCCATTTCTTACCAATCGTCCCGCCGATGTTGCCTGCGCCCAGCACCGCAACGCGAAGTCCTGCCATTGCTCATTGCTCCTTGTGTTCTACCTGGTTTTTCCTCGATGTCCTTTTTCTTCAGGGCATCTACGGATACTATAGCCGAAGGGCTTCGCTTCTGGAAGAAGGAACGAAAAAGTGCTATAGTCACGTTATGGTAACTAGTTCAAAGCGCCCAGCGCCCAATGTCTTCTTAGCCACCTGCCGCTCGCGCCAGGTGCTCAGGTTGATCGCCGATCAATGGACGGCGCTGGTCATCCATGCCCTGGAAGGTGGCACGCGGCGTTTCAGCGAACTGCTGGCTCAAATTGATGGCATCTCCAGGAAAATGCTGACGCAAACTCTCCGCGATCTGGAGCGCAACGGGCTGGTTCAGCGCGTCGTGTATCCCGTTGTGCCGCCGTGGGTTGAATATTCGCTCACCCCGCTGGGCAAGAGCTTGCTCGAGCCGATCAAAGCCCTCAGCACCTGGGCGGAAGCGCACATGGACGAAGTGGCGCAGGCACGCAGCGAGCACGATCAGAACCCACCTGTCTCTGTCCAGGAGTATACAGCCTCCTTAGTGGCGCAGCGCTAGCCGAGTCAGCCCCACCAGCGGCAGTTTGCATCTTCTTATGCCGTCTCGCCCAGTAGACTCATTAGATACTGGCCCATCTGTTCGGGCGTATAGCGCAAACCATCCGAAAGCCACCACGTCAGCGTGTTCACTACCGCCCCCGCGTAAAAGTGCGCCAGCACCGGCTGTGGAACCGCAAATGTCTTACCCGCTCGCTCCTGCCGCTGCATCTCAGCGGCAATCGTTTCCGCGAAATAGTCGCGCAGCCGCGCCTGAAAACTGCCCACGCCCTTGCCACAGAGCATCACCTGGTAAAAGCGCTCGTGCCGGGCGACATATTCGAAAAACGGCGTCGGTGCAGCGCCCTTGCCCGTGCGCTCCAGTTCGGCGATCAGCGTCTCGTGCGTCTGCTGCATCTCGTGTTCCAGCAGATCGTATTTATCTTGATAGTGTTTGTAAAACGTGGTCCGATGCACCATCGCGCGCTCGCAGATGTCCTTGACGCTGATCGTCTCAAAGTCCTGCTCGGCCATCAAGCTCAGCAGCGCTTCCCACAACAGTTTATGTGTGCGCCGCACCCGTAAATCTCCCTGCACCTCTGCATAACTCATCTCCTGCTTCCTTTCCCGCGCTCACCAGTTTATCAACACATTGGCCGCTGGCGTCGAATAGGCTACGCTTGCGGCTCTTTTGTTTCTTGTCCCCTCTCCATTCCTCTACTATAGTGAAAGCAGCTACTCCTGTAAAGATAAGCAACATGCTGTAGAAAAACTGCCGAGAGGTGACATATGCTGCAAACCGATCAACGCGCGTTGGGCGCGTCATCATTGGTTGTTCCGGCGCTGGGTGTTGGCACCTGGAGTTGGGGCGATGCCCGATTCTGGGGCTACGGCCAGTCGCACACCCAAGATGACGTGACCCAGGCGTATCATATCTGCCTGGATGCTGGCCTCAATTTCTTCGACACTGCTGAAGGTTATGGAGGGGGCGAATCGGAGCGTCTGCTCGGGCAATGCCGCCGCGCCGATGGCCGCGCCAGCATCATCGCCACCAAATTTGCGCCTTTGCCCTGGCGCGCTTCCAGCAGCGCCTTGCTCAGAGCGCTGGATGGCAGCCTGGAGCGGCTGGGCGTGGAGCGCATCGATCTGTATCAGATTCATCTGCCGCCGCCGCGCCTCAACCCCATCATGGACGCGCTGGCGGAAGCGGTCCAATCCGGCAAGGTTCGCGCGGTGGGCGTCAGCAACTTCAGCGCGTCCCTGATGCGGCGAGCACATGCCCGGCTGGCCCACCATGGCATCCCGCTCGCCTCTAATCAGGTCCAATACAGCCTGTTACATCGCAACCCGGAGAAAAATGGTCTACTGGATGCCTGCCGCGAGTTGGATGTCACCTTGATTGCGGCCAGTCCTCTGGCGCAAGGCGTGCTGAGCGGGAAGTTTCGCGTTGGAACCATTTCCCGGTCGCTGACCCGGCGGATAATGGGCGGCATGGCCCTTGGCATTGGCGCAACGCGGCGCGAGAAGCTGGAGCCATTGTTTCTCATCCTCGAAGAGATTGCCCGTGCCCACGACAAGACCATCGCCCAGGTTGCGCTCAACTGGCTTATCACCAGGGATAGCTGCATCATCCCCATCCCGGGAGCCAAGAACGTCCGCCAGGCAAGCGAAAATGCCGGAGCGCTTGGCTGGCGGTTAACAGAAGCCGAGCATGCCCACATCAGCCAGGCCGCCCCATTGTCCTGAAGGAATCGCATTTGCCGGGATACCAAGACAGGTCTCTGGCTACCCGCCATGTTTGTCCGTCTCGACGAGCAATCTCTCTTCCGCAAAGCCTTGACTCTGACATGATGTCATACTTTACAATGCTTGATGAGACGAGATGCCAAAGGAAAGAGGCAGGCAGCATGAAAATTAGCGAACTGGCGCGTCGTACGAATACCAGTATTCGTTCATTACGCTATTATGAAACCAAGCACTTGTTGTCGCCTCATCGAGAGGACAATGGGTATCGTTCTTATGACAAAACGGCGATTGAGCGAGTGAGCAATATCCAATTTTACCTGCGCCTGGGACTCACCGCTCACCAAATCTTTCACATTGTCTGGTGTGGCCGACTGGATGGCTCGGCGTCTCCGTTTGATGAGATTGAGTATCCCCGTTGTCCAGAAGTGGTTGAACTCTACAAAGCGAAGCTCGCAGAGATAGAGGAACATATCGCCACACTCGAACAGACAAAAACGTACCTGAGACAGCGCCTGGCTTTCCTCACGAGCGCGGAAACACCTGAAGTCTGTGAGAAGCAAGAGCAGGAAAAAGGGGTCGTTAAGTGAAGTATGGCATAATTCTCCCAAATATAGGGGTATATGGTGATGCTCTGACGCTGTCCGACCTTGCTCGCTTAGCAGAAGAGGCCGGATGGGACGGGTTTTTCCTCTGGGACACTCTCCACTACGAAGCAGAGGAGCAGGCAGTATGTGATCCGTGGATCGCCTTAGCCGCCGCTGCCATGCGAACGGAGCGGATCAAAATCGGGACTATGGTCGCTGCTCTGCCGCGTCGTCGACCCTGGAAAATGGCTCGTGAAACTATTACGCTGGATCATTTATCCCATGGGCGCTTCATCTTAGGGGTCGGCGCGGGCGATGGTGATGACCATGGGTTTACTCATTTTGGAGAAGAGCGCGATGCAAGAAAGCGGGCGGAGTTACTTGATGAAAGCCTGGCGATCTTGCAGGGCTTGTGGAGTGGGCAACCGTTTAGCTACAGCGGAGAGCACTACCACATCAAGGAGATTACCTTTTTACCTCCACCAGTCCAGAAGCCCGGGATTCCAATCTGGATGGCTGGCATTTGGCCGAGAAAAGGACCCATGTCTCGGGCCGCACGCCTCGACGGAATCAATCCAATAACCAAACGTGACGATGGGACGTTTGGTGCGCTCACTCCTGCTGAGATTCAGCAGCTCAAGCGCTTTCTGGATGAGCACCGCACGACGCCCACGCCCTTCGACATTGTGACAACAGGGCGTGTGTTTGATGCGGTCCAGGATGAACAAGCGCGGGCACTGCTCAGAGCACATGCTGCTGCTGGAACAACCTGGTGCCTGGAAGGCATCGGGCCTGAGAGAGATTTGGATGGCCTACGTACAGCCATCCAACAAGGTCCACCCCGGCTCGAATAAGCGATCAGTCCAGTGGCTTGTTTTCACGGGCTAAAGGCGATCAGGCGGGTGGCGGACATTGTGTGAGGTGAGATGCCAGACAATGCCACAGCCTATAATTCTGGCAGCCCGGCTCCTGGCGGCGACGGATTGCTCAGATCATAGAGCGTCACCTCTGCCTGCCCGTCCGTGGTGACGGCGAGCGTCTGCGCGTCGGGCGACCACGCCAGACTTGTCGCGGTATAGATGCCCTGGCTTTGCTCTTGCTCTTCCCAGACCCAGGCCGACTGGCGCGTATTTGTCGGCCAGAGGTCGACCCAGCCATCCATGCTGCCAGCCAGCCATGCCCCATCCGATGACCATCCGGCGGCCTCGGGGTAGACGTTATAGCTCTGATGCACGTCCTGATTGGGGTTGACGGTCCAGGCTGCTTTCCAACTTCCGGCGCGCATTGCGCTCAGCGTGGTCTCGTCGTCATTGCGCACGACGACCAGCGAGCTATCCGGCGACCACGCCAGCGGCTGCGCGGCGGTCAGCAGCGCTTGTTCGGTCCAGGTCTGCGCATCCCAGACGCCGACGCCGCTTGAGCCATCGGTCGCGTGCCAGGGAGACGCCAGCAGCCAGCGGCCATCCGGCGACCACAACAGGCTGCGCTCACACAAGATGGTGGCGCAGGGGCTATCTTGAAAATAGTGAATTTGCTGCCAGGTCGACCCATCCACTGGCTGCCAGATGCCTAGCCCGCCTTCGTCGACCATCGCCAGCGTTTGCCCATCCTTCGCCCAGGCCAGGCCAGTAATGGCCTCGCTCGGGTCGGGGGCGGCAAGCCGGGCCGCGGGCGCGACACTGCCGCCTGGCGTCTCGATCTGTGACGCCTTCCAGAGCAGCGTTTGCGCTCCATCCGTCGTTGCCAACCACAGGCCATCGGGCGACCACGCCAGCGCCAATCCGCCATCTGGGCCGGTAAAACGCCGCACCTCGCGCCGCGTCTGCACATCCCACAGCACCACCGCGCCCTTGGTGGCGGCTTGCTTTCCACTCAAGGTGATTTGCTCGGCCAGATAGCGGCCATCCGGCGACCAGGCCACGGCGCTGGCCCTCTGCCCGCCAGGGTTGAGCGTTGCCAGGATAGGCGGGGGCGCGTGGCTGTTATCGGCCCAGGCAGACCACAACCCAAACGTCCAGACGGGCAGCGCGCATACCACCAGCAGCACCAGCGAAATCGTCAAAATCAGCATGGTCCAGCGGTGGCTCTGAAGCCAGGGATTTCCCGGTGGAGGAGGATTTGAGGCCGTGGGGCCGGTCTGCGAGTGCGTGGAGCCAGGAGCGGGCAGCAAGAGTGGAGGCGATGCAGCGGCAGGCAGCGCCAGTTCGCCAGGATGCGGCGCGGGCAGCGCTAATTCCCCAGGATGTGGAGCGGGCAACGCCAGTTCGCCAGGATGCGGCGCGGGCCAGCCCGGTGGCAGCGGGAGCATCGGCTCGGTTGGCTCATCTCCAAATTGGCCGCCGTTCTGGCGGCGCGAGTCGCCCGCAGGGGGCTGAGCAGACGTACCAGACACGTAATCTCCCTTCACTACTTGTGATAAACGCAGAGCGTTGTCTCCTGTGCCATCTAGTATACGCCTGGGAACAACTCTCGAGGCTATGAACCAGCGCACACTGCGCGCAAACAAAAACTGCGTGCAGAAATCTGATTTGACGACAGCCTTGACAACATCACGGGCAAGAGGAACAATACCCTTTGCTGATTCGTTTTCGCTCGTCGGCGATGATATCTTCGATGCCCATACTGGTAATATGCTTGAGTGGGGTGCCGCGCAAAGCATCAACGACGGCATCTGAGGAGAAGGCGCTGGCTCAGACCAGAAACGATGAAGGGCATAGCAACTAAGCTATGCCCTTCATCGTTTCTGATCTGCCAATCGTTATTTCAGGGCGATATCTTCGGTGATGGTAATGCCGCTGCCATCCGAGCGATAGGTCAGGTAGGTAGCCGTCACCTTGGCAAGCGTTGCGTTCTGCTTGGCAAGCTGGCGATACTCATCACCCAGGCTTCCAGGAGCCTTCGACAGATTGTCAAGGCTGAAGAAGAGGGTCAGCGCGTTGGCTGCGGGAGCCTGGCCGATCAACTGCTTGAACGCCGAAGACCCTGCCAGGCTGGCATTCTTTCCCTGGAAGGTAGCAATGGCCTGGCTGATGCCATCGGTGTCGTAGCCGAAGACGAGATCATGGCCCAGCACCGTGTAATAGACTGCCGAAGCGGTGGAACTATTGGAGGGCTGAACCTTGGTGACGGTGACGCCGCTCAGCGTCGTGCTGCTGGATTTGTAGCCCAGCGTCTGGACCGCCTGCTGCACCTTCGCGCTGATCGTCGCGGCGTCCAGGCTGGAATGCAGCATTACCAGCGGATCAACGACATCATTCGAGTCAGCCTGCGGCGACAGCAGCGCAACACTGACCGGCGCGTTAAAGAGCGGGTCATCTGGCCCCAGGCCCAGCGTCTTGGTGAAGCCTTCATCGGTCACCGCTCCACCGCTCGCATCCCTGAGTTCCTGATAGAACCCGCTCAGGTTCCCCAGCCCGGCAAAGAGCAGTGTATTGTCTGGGACGACTCCGGCGCTGGCGTTGGTGTTGCCATTCACCTGATATTTGCTCTGGGTTCCAGCTTTGGCCTCCAGCGTAAAGGTCAGGCGCATGCCCACGCTGGTAAACTCAATGGAGCCGTAGCCCACCGGATAGCTGTTAACTCCCGTCTGATCAGTGCCGCTGCTGGTAATGTGCAGATCGGTCAGCAGTTGGCTCACATTCAAGTAGAGTGTGCCAAAGCGTCCGCTCGGCAGCTTTGCCATAGCAGCGGTAAAGGTGCCAGCGTCGGCCAGCGTCGTGCCATGTCCATTGGCCCGGTCCACGACCTGCTCAGCCACATCCACCGTGCTGGCAATAATCACCTGGTCTTTGACAATGCCCATCACCAGCGGGGCAGGTCCATTGGCCGCGAACGGACTCTCGTTCTGCTGGCTTTGCACCGAATCGACATCGCTTTGCAGCGTCGTGCCTTCATAGGTGATGCTCTTGAACGTCACGCCATATTTTTGTTTCTGCGTGGTGATGATCTTCTGAATGGTGGCGTTCGAGGCGTTCACATCGTGCGTGGAAATCAGAAAGACGGTGCCATAGACAGACTGCGCGCCGAAGCCATCCGGAGAAGGATGGCTGGAAATATCCACGAGCGAGAAGCTGAAGCTGCGCTTAATCCAGGGCACGACATCTTTCTGGAAATCCAGGCCGGTTTCCTGCTCAAAGCCAGTGGTATTTGTGGTGCCGGAAACATCCTGCTGCGTCACGTTATGGCTGTTGCTGTTCTGAGAGACCTGCTGCAAGTCAAAGGAGGAATAGAACAGCGTGGTTGCCGGAAGGTAGCGCGCCGAGTCGGTGGGACTATAGCCAAAGAAGGCGGTATAGACGAAGTAGGCCGCCGCCGTCCCCACCAGCAGGAAGGCCAGCAGTGCCCCGCTGAGCACGCCCAGCCGCCGCCCGCGTGTCCAGAGCCGCTTTGGCGGAGGCGAGGTTGTGACCTGGCCGCTGACTGGGCCAGCGGCATACTGGCCGCCCTGAGGAGACGCGCCGAACGCGCCAGAAGGAGTATTCTGCCAACCCGGAGCGCCATACCAGCCAGCCGGAGGCGCGCCAGCAGGCGTCATCCCGCCGGGCATCTGATTTCCTGATGCAAAAGGATGCGAGCCGGGCTGCGTCTGAGCGTCGCCAAAGGTCTCGCTCATGCCTGTCGGCAGGGGCGCAGAGGGCTGCGTCGGTGGAAGCATCGCAGAAGGGCGGGTCTGCTCATTCAAATTGACCGGCCCGCTCGTGGCAGCCACAGGCCGCCCACAGCGCGGACAAAAAACAAACTGCTGAGTATCGGTATAGCCACAGAAGCCGCAGAACGTCTGCGCGCGTTGCCCGCCAGAATCAGTTGATGGAGTCATAAGGCTTCCCCTTCCTTTCAGGGAAAGAACTTTCAGCATTCAATCTCTACAATAAACTCCTCTATGTATACGAGCAAGGGATGCTTTTGGTAGCATCCTTTATTTCGCTGGTGCATCTCTATCCTGATTGTGTGAGACGCTCTAAGCGACATTCCCCTGTAATAAGATACCTCACACTTGCCAAACCCACCATGCGCTGGCGCGCATTTTGCGTGATCTGGCCGTAGTCTTGCCGCCAAGGAGGTCTTCTTATGGAGCCAAACATTGCCCCGGTCCAGGCGCATCATGCCGGGCCAGCGCACCATCCCGTCATTGCCAGGCCGCGCCAGCGCCACGATCTGCCCGCTTACTTTGTTTCCGATAACGATCTGGAAATGGGCGCGAGTCTTGGCAACACGCGCTGCTGGGTCACCACCAAGGGGAACGGCGACATCGAATCGCTCTTCAGCACCTCTCTTGGCATGCCGGTGATGGGGTCCATCTGTCTGCGCTACAGCGGCGTGGGGCATCGCATCATCCGCCCTGGTCGCCACGAAGATGTGTTCAATGGCTCGCCGGGCAATGGAAGCAGTCCACCAGAAGAGAAAGCTGCCATTGAGGCGCGGGGAAGTTCTGCCAATGGCGCGGCCCCGCTGCCAGGCGTTCCACCGCAGGCCCACCAGTTTGCCCTTCACGATGGCGAAAGCATCGCCTTTATGCACTTGCGGCAGGAGATGGCGGGGCAATTCGAGATTCATCCCGGCTACCAACGCCATCGCTATGATCTGCCCGCCAGCTTAAAGGTAGAAGAAACGGTGTTTGTGCCCCACGTCGCCGCGCCTGCCCAGGCACAGCATCACCGCGACCTGGAGCAGCCGATGGTCTATCAGATTGTGTCGCTGCACAATCAATCGGCGCTGCCGCGAAGAATGCGCATCTATGGCTATGCGCGGCTGCGCGGGGCCACGCCAGCCGACATTGCTACCACCTATGACCCCGCGCTGTGCCAGGGCGCATTGGTTGCCAAAAACGTCAGCAAACCGGACTGGGTACGCATTTTTGGGTTCGCCGGGCGCGAGGTCCACGCCTCCGGCTGGGAAACTACGTTCGACGCCAGCCAGATTTACGAAACCACGCATGTCTTCCCGCTGGACAACGATACCTCGGCCAGCGGCGATGTGCTGGGCGCGCTGCAAGTGGATGTCGACCTCAAGCCGGGCGAGCGCGCCCAGTTTGCGTTCATCAGCGTTTTCTCGCCGGATGGCGAAGCGGCAGCACGCCAGATTTTCGACGAGGGCTGGGATTACGAGCGCGCCTTGCGCCACACGCTGGCGTATTACACGGAAGCGGTTGGCGTCACCCAGGTGATGACGCCCGACCCGCAAATCAACCAGGGCGTCATCTGGGCCAAGGTCAATATGCTGCGCGTCATGGCGGAGTATCCCACCGGCTTCGCCTTCACCAACGACCCCAGCCGCTCATCCGCCGTCGTAGGCCGCGATACCGCCTGGTTTATCTATGGCTGCGATCATCTGCTGCCACGGTTTTCACGCCATCTGCTGGATGCCTTTGCCCAACGCCAGGAACGGAGCGGCAAGATCATCGAATACTATAACGCCGTCACCGACGAGCGCGTGGACGATGGCCTGAACATCAACGACGACACGCCGCTCTTCATCCTGGCGGCCAACCATCATTACCGCGAAACCAGAGATGATGAGCATTTGCGCGCCCTGTATCCTGCCGTGCGCAAAGCGGCCCGCTATATTTTGAGCCAGCGCGATACCGAACTGACAGAGGTTCCGGCTGAGCGCAAGTATGGGCTGGTCGTTTGCACCGCGCGTGGCACCAGCGTCCACGGTATCTGTGGCTGGCGCAATATCATCGATGGCTACACGCTCAATGGCGCGGTCACCGAAGTCAACGCGGAATGCGCCGCCGCGCTGCGCGCCGCCGCGCACCTGGGCGAGGAGGTGGGCACAGCGCAGGGCCAGCAAGACGCCAAAGAGTTTTTCGCTGCCGCCGAAGCGCTGACCAACGCCATCAATACGCATCTGCTCAACCCCGAAACGGGCCTGTATTATCTGACCATCGACCTCGACGGCAACCGCCGCACCGATGTTACCTCTGATGAACTTTTTCCGGTGATCTTTCGTGTCGCCCCCGATGAGGTGTCGTATCGCATCATCAGCCGCCTGAACAGCCCGGACTTCTGGACGCCCGCAGGCATTCGCACCGTCAGCAAAGAAAGCCCCGATTACGACCCATACGGCCAGTGGGGGTTGATGGGCGGGGTCTGGCCTGGCGTGACGTGGTGGTACGCCTTTGCCGCCAAAGCGTATCACCCCGAGTTCATGGTGCGCGCGCTGCGCGCCAGCTTCGAGCACTACGCCCGCGACCCCAAGAAAAACAACACGGTCCCTGGTCAGTTCAGCGAATGGGTGGATGGTGAATCGCTGGTAAATCGCGGGATGCGCCTTTCGCCGTGGGAACCGCCGCGCTTTCTTTGGGCCGCCGTCGAAGGTGTCTGCGGCGTCATGCTCGGCACAGGCAACATCGGCATCAGCCCGCTCTTGCCCAACGATTGGCAATGGATCGGCCTACGACGGCTCTCCTATCATGGCCGCGAACTGGGCTTTTTCGCGGCCCGCCAGCAAGGCATCTTCCATGTCTTCGGCACTGCCGACTTCGACACCACTGAAGGCTATACGAAACATCTCTATGACCAGGACATCTCCGACCAGATATTCGCCCTCAACAGCCTGGCGCATCACGTCGCCTTCAAACGCCCCGGCGAAGTCATGATCTGCCTGGGGTCGTCCTCGCGGCAAACGATGCTCGTTCCCCTGCGCGTGGATGGCGCGCTGGAAGCGGGCAAAATCTATCATGCCGAGGTGTATAACAGCGAGCGCAGTGCCTGGGTCGAGGGCGAAACCACGCTGGCCGAAGACCTCAGAGAGCTTGCCATCGATATTGAAGAGGGCGGCTATCGTTTGCTGCGCTTCCTGGAACGCCCATAGGCGCGGCACAGCCATACTGCTGATTACCCTTGACACGCCTCTTTTCCTTTTGTTAAAATTGAATATGAATTCAAGTTCTCTTTTAGCAGAGGAAGAGGAGATAGATTATGGCTACTGCTGCTCCGCCCGATGCTTTTCGGGAGATTGCGCTGCCTCAAGGAACCATTCGCTACATCGACCAGGGAACCGGACCAACGCTTGTTTTGATTCATGGTCTGTTCGCCAACACGACCCTCTGGAGCCTGCTGATTCCACGGCTGGCCCCGCAGTTCCGCTGCATTGCGCCGGAACTGCCACTGGGCGCGCACGCGCACCCCATGAAGCCAGACGCCGACCTCAGCCCGCTGGGCATGGCGCAGCTTATCGCCGATTTCATGCAAGCGCTCGACCTGCGCGATGTGACGCTGGTGGGCAACGACACGGGCGGCGCGCTCTGCCAACTGGTGATTGCCCATCATCCCGAACGCATCACCCGGCTGGTGCTGACCAACTGCGACGCCTTTGAGCAGTTCTTTCCGCCATCGCTGGCGGCCTTTCAGTATGGGGCGCGGCTGTTTGGCGTTGGGTTCGCCAACTTTCTGGCCTGGGCACTGCGGGCGCGGTTCGCCCAGCGCGGCTTCCTGGCGACCGTCTCCAATCGCCGCATGGGAGCAGGCGAACTCGATGCCGCTTTTCGCACGATGCTGCATCTGCCGGGCGTGCGGCGCGATGTGACGCGCTTTCTCCAGGGCGTTTCCAGGCGCTACACACTGGAGGCCGCGCGCAGCTTCCCCAGCTTCCGGCATCCTGTCTTGCTTGTCTGGGGAAAAGATGATATGTTCTTTTCGGCCCGACTGGCTCAGCGGATTCAGCACGCCTTTCCCGACGCAGCCTTGACATTCCAGCCCAATTCGCGTGCCTTTGTGCCGCTGGACCAGCCAGAAGCGCTTGCAGAGCATATCACGGAGTTTGTAGATGCAGCCGTCACCGCCCGAGCCAGCGATACCGCCTGATTTACTGGCCGGGCAACAACTTCCGCCACCACCGCAGCAAGAGCGCAGCCGCCGCAAACGGGCTGCGCTCTTGCAGTCTGCGCTGGCGCTCTTTGGCGAACGCGGCTACGAAGAGACTTCTATCGAGGACATTGCTCGCCAGGCAGGCGTCGCGGTGGGAGGCTTTTATAAATACTTCGCCTCCAAGCGACAAATCCTGCTGGTGCTGATGGACCGGCTTGTGCAAGAGGCGGCTGCCGTGGCAGAGACGGTGGAACTCAACATCAGCACCCGCCAGGAGATTCGCGAGAGCATCGCCCAACTGGCGCGCCAGGCGCTGCTGGTCGATTGGGCTTACGCGGGCGCTCACCACGCCTGGCGCGAGGCAGCCACGCGAGACCGAGAACTGCAAGCGCTGTATCAACAAATCGAAGCGTGGGTGGTACAGCGGTTACGGCTCTATTTCTGGGTGTTGCTCAGCCTGCCGGGCGCGCGGCAAGAGGTTGACCGGGAAACGCTGGCGTGGGAGATAGCGCTGCTGTTTTTGCGGCTGGCCGAAACGCCCCTGCCCGACCCTGACCCTATCGTCGCCAGCCTGACCGATCTGATCTATCATGGCCTGTTCACGGGTTGAACCAGGGCTATGTACAAGTCCCCATCAGGCACCAGACCTGGCGATGAGAATCCCCCTAAAGGGGACAAGCGCGGCGAGAGGCTGCGCCTGGGCAATCTGTCCTCTCTCTGGTATACTTCGACGACAGCATGGTCAAACCAGGCTCCCGATCTCCATATGACCATGAGCAAGAAAGGGGCGTCTCGTTCACATGGCAGAGAATATTTGTCTGATGCTCTCTGAGACCCAATCCACCACGGTCCTCATCAGAGTGCTGTCTCTGGCCGCCGCAGCAGTCGATCTGCACAAACGCACTGTCCTCTACGTAGCCGGGGGCTGGTGGGACCTTGCTCAGCAGGGCCAACTGGAAAGATATGACCGCGAACTCCAACTCAAAGGGTTCCACCTGGGGACATCTTTGGTGGACTTGTTTCGCCATTTTCAGAACGCTGGCGGACAGGTATGGGTGTCTGCATTGGACGCCGCCCAGCGGATGAATCTGAACAAACATCCGCTCATCGCGGGCGCCTATGTGGTCGATGAGCGCACGCTGCTGGACTTTGTGACGCAGGAGACCGTTGTGCTCAACTACTAGCAGACGATCGCCAGGGCTTCTTTTACATCGCTCTGGGATTGAACCCGCCGACATTGACAGCAGGCATCGCTCTCTGCTATGCTTGCAATAGGCGGGTATTCACGTTTCCCACGGCTTTCTTTCTGTCGGCGCTGCCGATATGCGATACGCGAGGTGTTGTAGCCGTTCCAGCAGAGAAAGCAGCCTGGCAAGCTAGCAAAAGGGGAAGCGCGATGGCCCGTCAAGCAGCCTCACCAAGCATCTTCAGGAACCTTGTCCTCATTTTCTTGATCTTCTTTGCGTTCTTTGCCCTGCTCAATACTGGGCTTTCGTTCATCTATCAGCCGCTCTTTGCCCTGCTCATCAGCGTGCCTACTTTCACGATGTTAGCAGTCTTTGCCCTGCTGATGACGTTCATTCTGCGCCAAAGCTGTGTCGAACAGGTTCCCAGCAATACGATTGGTGTGGTGTGCTACGCCAATGGCACGCTGAAAACGCTGGCACCTGCCGGGCCAACCTGGGTCTGGATTGGCCGAGAGCAATTGAGCGGGCTGCTGTCGCTGGCGCAGGTCAGCACGCACGCGCCCTTGTTGGGGCTGAAGTCTGGCGATGGCATCGAGCTAGCGCCGCTGGTAACGATCATTACCTGGCGCATCCATGGCTCGATTACGACGCTGCTGGATACGCAGTATCGCCCGCTGGTGATTGAGGTGGTGACTCAAAGCCAGGGGAAGCGCGAGCGCCGGGTGCGCGACGCGGTGGCCGAGGCGATTGGCAGGCGGGCTATGTACGCGACGCTGAAGGAATTGGAAGAGGAACTGCCCAACACGCTCTATAACGGCTTCGGGCAGGCGGTGATCGCAGACGCGAACGAAACGCTGACGCCGATGGGCCTGAAGGTAGAAAAGCTGGAGTGCATCGGCAGCGTGACGATTCCCACCAAAGCGTCGGCAGCGGTGAAAACACTTGGGGTTGTGCGCCAAAAGCTGGAAAGCCTCCTGGCTGGTGACGCCAGCAACGCGCCAGCCGCAGCCGCGCCGGAAGGCATCGATAGGGTGCTGAGCCACGCGCGACTGGCGGTGCAGGAGATGCAGGCTGCCAGCCGGGCGGTAGATGCCTATGTGCAAGCCGTCATCAATGTGCTGGAGCACGCGCACCAGCACTTCAAAACGCAGGCGGGGATTCAAGAGGCAAACGTGGCGCAAAAGGCGCAGAGCAAGCGCCTGACGGAATTGGCGGCGGAGATCAACGCCCTGCTGGAAGCAGCGAATGAGATCAAGGGCAACAGCAAGCGAGCGCGTACCTCGCCCGCTGCTCTGACCGAGGCGGAGCGGGATATCCTCTTCAAAGTGCTGGCGGCCATCGAGGAGAAGAGGGTGTCGCTGGGGTCGATCTTCGCCTGAAGGACTGGCAACGATGTGTCACGCGCAGTCGAAAGCAGGGAAGCGCTCGTCTGCACGGGCTTCCCTGCCTGGGGTGCGATCAGACAGTGGCAGAGACGCGCCAGACGCTGGAGAACGATTCGCCGGGTTGAAGCGCGCGCAGGCCCAGGCCGTTATTGAAGGCATTGGGGGCGCAGGTGTAGGGTTCAATCGCCAGGCCCCGGCGGCGCGCGGCTGCGCCGAGGGTGTCGCCGGAAAATATCTGAAGGAACGGATGGGCGCTGTCCATCGAAATGGTGATGCCTGGTGTGCCCGCTGGCGCGGAAAGGGTGACGGACGCCCAGCCATTTTCAAAGATCGGGTCGGCATAGCCGGTATCCAGCACGAGGTTGCCGATGGGATGGGGCGCGCGGAAGTCGAAGGGCGTGCCCTCGACGCTGATCGGCGGCGGCAGCGGCAGCATGCGTTCATTCGCGCGGAAATAGGAGCGAGCGGGCACATGCAAGATGGCGTCATTCACCAGATCGGTTCCCACGGTGAAATAGGGATGATGGCCCGCGCCATAGGGCAGGGGCGCGGTTCCGATATTCTGCGCGGTGGTTTGCACTTCCAGCCCTTGTTCTGTCAGGGTATAGCTTTCCTCCAGCCCCAGGATGAAGGGATAACCGGGCTGGGGGTGCAGCGTCAGTTCCATGACAACGCGCTGGGCTTCATACACTTTCGGACGCCAGTTTGCCCAGCGTGTCAACCCATGAATGGCGTTGTGCTGCGCCTGTTCGTTGATGGGCAGGCAATAGCGACTGCCCGCAAAGGTGTACGCGCCATCTTCGATGCGGCCCGGCCAGGGCAGCAGTACCTCACCACGCCCACCAGAGGCCATTTCGTGCGGCCCATAGGTATCGAGCAGTTCGCACCCGCCCACGGAGAAACTGCGCAGCCCTGCGCCGACCTCGGTAATGACGGCGCGCAGCGCGCCAAGCTGAATCTCAAATTGCTGGCCCGAAGGCAGCGCTACTGGATCGCTGATCATCTCGCTTTCCTTCCTCGCTTTCTGCATGCTCTATCCAGCGGATTTTATCATCGAGCGCCAAGAGATACTATCATCCAGCCGTATTTCCTAAAGATTTAACAAAAGCTTGACGTTTTCGTTTGATTGCCCTAGTATTGGCTGAATCTTGAGAAAAGACGTTCAGGAGGGCACTCGATGGCTGAGCGCGTCGGTCAACAGTGGGGTCAATACCGGCTGCTCCAGTTGCTGGGCAAGGGGAGCTTTGCCGAGGTGTATCTGGCGGAGCATATACAGGTAGGGACACGGATAGCCATCAAAGTGTTCAATACGAACCTGCTCGAAGAAGATATCGAACCCTTCCGCGCGGAGGCGCGCTCCATCGGGCGGTTGTCGCACCTGCATCTGGTGCGTGTGCTGGACTCCGGCGTGCAAGGGGGCGTGCCGTATCTGGTGATGCAATACGCCCAGGGAGGCAACCTGCGGCGGCGCGTTCCGCAGCACGCACCCATTCCGCCCGCGGCCATTCTGCCCTTCGTGCAGCAGGCAGCAAGCGCGTTGCAGTACGCGCATGACCAGGGCATCATTCACCGCAACGTGAAACCAGAAAATATGCTGCTGAATCAGCGGACGGAACTGCTGCTTTCTGATTTTAGCGTGGCGGTTCTGGAGCAGAAGACACGCTATCAAACGACCCAGGATGCCGGGGCGGCTGCCTATATGGCTCCTGAACAGATACGCGGGCGTCCACAGCCTGCAAGCGATCAATATTCGCTGGGCATGGCCGTGTATGAATGGCTCACCGGCTCGCGCCCCTTTCACGGGTCGCTCAAAGAGTTGCTGACGCAGCACCTGACGGCCATGCCCGCGCCGCTGCACGAGCGCGCGCCGCAGGTGCCCCCGGCGCTGGAAGAAGTGGTTATGAAGGCGCTGGCAAAAGACCCCAAAGCGCGCTTCCCCAGCGTCGATGCGTTTGCCCAGGCGTTTCGGGCGAGCGTCGATGGGCAGCCACAGCCGTTTAGAAGATCGACTGGCCCCAGCGCGCCGATGCCGTGGGAGAGCGATTTCTCCGCGCCACCCGCATCCGGCGCGCTGCCGTTTTCCTCACGCGAGAGCGACTTTTTTGCGTCACCGCCGCCCGCTGGACCGGCATCGCGCGAGAACAGTTTCTTTGGAGCATCGCCGCTCAGCGCGCCACCAGCGCGCGAAAGCACCCTGCCGCCGCTGCGCGAAAGCGATTTCTTCAGGCCGCCCGCGCCCAGCGCGCCACCTCCAGGCAGCGGAGCAGCTTCTCTGCAAGGGCAACCCGGCAGGCCAAGGCCGCTGCCAGCGCGGAACCCGGATGAACCTTCCCCGTCCCTGACCCAACGAGGAGGATTTGGGTCGGACCAGATGGATGCTCCACGGGGGCGCTTTCCATCGGGGAATCTGGAAGTGCAGCGGGCAGGTTTCCAATCGGGCAGGCAGGAGGCTGAGCAGCCGTATCCGTCTCGTGGAGGGCCGCCCGCGCTGAGGCCGAGCATGGACCTCGAGCCAATGGAGCCGCCACGCAGAAGAAACCCTGCTATGCTGGCGACGCTGGTTGTTCTGGCGCTGGTGGTGGTGCTGGTCAGCGGGCTTGGGGTGTTGGGGGCGAATGGCAGCGGGCCGCTGGCCTCGCTCTTCAGCAGCCAGACGAGCAACAATCCCGGGCCTGGCGCGACCACCCCGATTAGCGGCGCGAATGGCAAAAATTGCTCCAAGATTGGGGTGCTGCTGCCGGATACCAATAGCTCATCGCGCTGGGAAGCCTACGACCACCCGCTGCTGTTCCAGCAGCTTGAAGCGAACGGTTTCTCTTCTAATAACATCGATTACGCCAATGCGAATGGCGACGCGAATGTGCAAGAGAACCAGGCGAAATCTGATCTGGCAAAGGGCGATTGCATTCTGATTATCTCTGCGCAAGACAGCACCGCTGCCGCCGCGATTGTCGAGGCGGCGAAGCAGCAGCAGGTTCCAGTGATTGCGTATGATCGGCTGATCTTCAGCGACGATCTGAATTACTATGTTTCTTTCAACGGCGTGGAGGTGGGCAAGCTTCAGGGCCAGTACATCGCTGACCACTACAAAGACCCGGTGTATGGTGTGCGCACCGGTCATAACAACATCGCCTTTATCGACGGGTCGCCCACCGATAACAACGCGACGCTTTTTGCGGAGGGCGCGCACGAGGCGCTTGATCCGTTGATTAAGAACGGAACCCTGAAGAATGTCTATGAGAAGTTCACCCCGAATTGGGACCCAGCCACCGGGAAAACTGAGATAGAAGAGGCGTTGTCCAACACCGGCGACAACATCCAGTTGGTGCTGTCGGCCAACGATGACATCGGGGGCGCAATCGTCCAGGCGCTGCAACCGATGAATCTGGCAGGCAAGGTGCTGGTCACCGGTCAGGACGCGACGGTGGGTGGGCTTCAGCGTATTCTTGAGGGGACGCAGGCAATGACGGTCTACAAGCCTATCATCAAAGAGGCCACCGCAGCCGCGCTGCTGGCTGCGGCCATCCGCGACGGCAAAGACATTGCCACGCTGACGAAAGGCGAAACCACCAAAAACCCCAAAGGCAAAGCCGCAATCCCTTCGGTGCTGGAGACGCCTATCGCCGTCGATAGAAACAATATGGCTTCGACGGTGATCGCAGACAATTACGTCACGAAGGCCCAGGTTTGCACCGGCCTCCCGGCTGATACAAATACTTCTGGCATTTGCTCCTGAGACCTCCTCATCACAACTCGGCAGCCTCAAAACTCCCCCGTCAGCAAGTGAGTTTGCTGACGGGGGAGTTTTTTTCATGTAATCCGCCCATTGCTCACTTGTGTAATGAGAGATGGTCAGCGAATGTACATTCGGATTCAGGCTGTTGATTGAACACGGTTTGTTCTGATTCTGAGAGGAGATCAGATGCAGAAGGTCTCACGGCGCAATTTTGTCATCGGGGCTTCGGCGGGCGCAGTGGCGGTGGGCGCGGCAGGCGTGGTATGGGGCAACCTCCAGAGTCCATCACACCAGAAAGCGCAGCAGTTCGCCTCGACGCTGGCAACCCCTTTGACGGTCTATGTGCGCGATGCCGCCAAGGGGGAACTCGTGCTGCTGGCGAACAATAACCAGGTGATCATCCACGACGTTGATCTTGCCGCGCGCCTCTTGAACGCCGCGCAGTAGGTGGCAGCGTTCTGAGGAGCATGAAGCCGTTTCTTACGTATGAGGAGAAGCTATGTCATCTCATCGTGAAGCCCCGGAAATATCTAAAGACCCGGTGGCAGATAATACCGATGTCTACGCTTTCGTCAGCCCCGATAAGCCTGACACCGTGACCCTGATCGCCAATTTCATCCCTCTGGAGGGACCGGCTGGCGGGCCAAACTTTTATGAGTTTGGGGATGATGTCCTCTATGAAATCCACATCGACAATAACGGGGATGCCAAGGGCAACATCATCTATCAATTCCGTTTCCAGACCAAAATCCGCAATCCAGAAACCTTCCTGTACAATACCGGGCAGGTGCTTTCGCTCGATGACGCGCACTGGAACCGGCCACAGTTTTATTCTGTGACGGAGTGGTTCAACGGCCACGTGCGGTCGCTGGGCGAGAATCTGGCCTGCCCGCCGTGCAACGTGGGCGTGCGGTCCATGCCGAACTATTCGGCGCTGGCACAGGCAGCAGTGCATAATCTGGGCAATGGCATGAGTGTGTTCGCTGGACAGCGGCGCGAGGGCTTTTATGTGGACCTCGGCTCGGTCTTCGATCTGGCGGCGCTGCGTCCCTTCCAAAGCCTGCATTTGATTCCAAACCCCGGCAATACAGCGGGCGTGGATACGATCAAGGCGGTGAACGTGCACACGATTGCTCTCCAGGTGCCCATCAGCCATATTTCCTGGAGCGGCAGCCAGCCGACTGACCCGACCAGCCCGAAGTCGGTGATCGGGGTCTATGCGACGGCCAAGCGCCAGAAGGCGAAGATGCGCGAGGCTCCGGACGGCCCTGACTGGGATACAGGGCCGTGGGTTCAGGTATCGCGGCTGGCGAATCCATTGATTAACGAGGTCATCATTCCGATGAGCAAGAAAGATCGGTGGAATGCTTCGCTGCCCGAAGACGACGAGCAGTTCCTGAAGTATGTGCAGCATCCTGAACTGGCGGGGCTGCTGCCGGTGCTGTATCCGGGCGTGTTCCCGAATCTGGCGGCGTTTACGGGCGTGCGCGCCGATCTGGTTGCCATTCTGATGACGGGCATTCCAAGCGGGATTGTGCCGAACTTCAGCACGTTCACGGGTAAAACCCCGGCAGACTTGCTGCGGCTGAATCTGGCGATTCCGCCATCTGCCAACCCGAACAATCTTGGCGTGGTGGGCGGCGACCTGGCGGGCTTCCCGAATGGCCGCCGGGTGGCCGATGATGTGGTGACGATTGAGGTTCGCGCGGTGGCAGGCGCGACGCTGCCGCTGGTGGACCCCAGTTTCAAACCGGATGGCGCTGCTGGCATCGTCACGGACATCCAGACACCTGATCTGAGCGGGCGCTATCTGAGCAGCTTCCCGTATCTGGGTGTGCCGCTGGATGGCTACGATACGCCGTCGGCGTAAGAGATGTAGGCTGCATGTGATGCAGCGCCCGCGCCTGGCAATGCTGACCCCAGGCGCGGGCTTTTTCTCAGCAGAGGAGGGCACAACGCATGGGCGAGCATTCCCATCATCACGAGCATGTCGATCACAGCATACATACTGCGCCAGCGGTGCTGGATATTGGCGAGGGCGTGGGCGCGCTGATGATTTCGACGACGGCAGACCTGCACGGCCACGAGATCGAGGTGAGCATGCTGGGCGATGAGACGCAGCGCACGCACACGGCGGTGCTGGAACGGCGGGTGAATGGGCGTTCGGTGTTTGCGGCGCTGTTTCTGGCGCTGCCGGAGGGGGAGTATCGCATCTGGACGGATAATCCGAACGTGCCGCAGCGGGTGACCATTGTGAGCGGGGAAGTGGCCCAGGTGGATTGGCGGTAGAGAGGAACGACGCCCAGGAGAAAGCGGCCTGCGCGCGGACCTGGCGCGCATCTTGCTATCTTCTTCGCCGCGCGGCTGTGCCCGACGGGAGCGCAGCACACCAGCAATCGACCATAACACAGCCCGAGGAGGATGCAATGGCGTTCCAGGTGGATTTATTGGAACAAAGCTTTGGCGATGCCGCCGCGCAAGGAGAAGCGTTCGCTGCCGCGTTCTATCAGCGGCTCTCTGCGCTTTCGCCAGCGATGCAGCCGCTTTTTGCAGGGACGGATATGGACGAGCAAGAAGCAAAACTGCTGGCAGCGCTGGCGCTGGTGATGGAGCACCTGCGCCAGCCGGAGATGCTGACGCCCGTCCTGAAACACCTGGGCGAGCGCCATCTGGCGGCGGACGTGACGCCAGACTGCTTCGAGCTTGGCGGCGAAGTGCTGCTGGAGACGCTGCGCCTGTTTCTGGGCGACCAGTGGACGCCGGAATTGCACCACGCCTGGGCGGAAGCCTATGAGGCTATGGTGACGCTGATGCTGGATGACGCGCCAGCAGAGCAACAGGACGCCTCCAGCCCCGCAGGCGGTTGAAACCCTCGTTAGCTGCCGAGGGCACAGCCGCGCCTAAGGGCCTGCGGCCACCAAGTCGGCCTACGCCGACTCCCCCAACCCTGGCACGCCAGGCGGTTGCGTGTACCGCCAGCCTCCGTGCTGGCGCAACGTCTGGCCGCCAGGGACGGCGGCGGTACAGGCGATGATTACTCGGTGGCGGCGCTGGCGGGCTGCCAGGTGATGAAGGCGCGCAGGTCTTCGCGTACGATGGCCCGCGCCCGCATCGCCTTGTGGCGGCGCTTGAGTTCGGCATAGACCTGGGCGATGTGCTCGCTGGCTCCCAGCGCCGCCTGTGTCCACTCCATGCCGCCCACCAGGCTGGGCGGCTCTTGCGCGATGCGCAGCAAGCGTTCCACCTCCATGCCAAAGAGACGCAGCAGCGTCTCCTCGCACAGGTCACGCAAGCAGCGCCGATCATAGGAGACCCAGGCCACCGGCTCCCAGCAGGGTGTAGATTCGTTGCCGTGGCGATCAGCCGCCAGGTCAGCATGCGCTTCCAGCCAGGCCAGGCGCGCGGTGATGGCCTGCGCCACCCAGCGTTGCAGGAAGAGAGGCCGCACCCATGTGGGCGCAGCGGTGTCGGGCCGCTTGCCGCTGATGGGCGGGCCGAAGCGTTCGACCCACACGCAGGCAGCGCGCAGGGGAGCCGACCAGGGAGTCATCCAGAAGAGGAAGAGGTCATTGGTGGTGGCGAGCATGGCGTTTCTCCTTCGTCCGGTGCAGACGAAACGGCCATCCCCTGAAGGCGCGCGAGCGCTGGCTGACCGACGCTGCGGGAGCCGCAGCAATGATCTGCTGCCGCTCCCGACGCATCGGGAAACCAGGTCGCCCCGCCGTTTGGGAATGGCCGCTGGAAGAAGTGGCATGCTCTCCCATGATAGGATAGAATGCCCCCAGCCCATTCCCTGGCTACGTCAGGGGGTGAGGTGAGTGATGCGGCCAGTCGATTTCACTGGCCGTGTCACACGGTCCCGTTTCATGCTGTCAAGGTGCTGTGCATTCCACTGGTTGAATGCTACGAGAAGTATAGCGCTGGCTGACAGTGAAAGTCAAGAGGACAGCGCAGGCAAGTTCACAGAGGCCGCGCTTTCAGGTTTCAGGCTCGCCGCCGAGGTCGCGCACGTCCTCCTCTATCCTCTTGAGCAGCTTGATGGTATCTCGGTAGTCGGCTGGCATAGCTTCCTGGGTGTAGACTTTCTGGGAGGATAGAACACAGGCACGCGCTTCTTGCAGTGCGTGTAAGGCTGCTTCCTTGCTCTCTTCTTTAAGGACGGCGGCGCGGTCCACATGTAAGAGCGCCAGATTGAATTGCGCGCCTGCCCAGAAGACAGGAAAAGCACTGCGTGTATACACTTCCAGCGCCGTGCGATAGGCTATCACTGCCTGGCCCAAGAACTCAAGCCGCTCTGCTCCTTCGACCAGTTCGGCCTGAGCGCTCAGGGTGTTGCCCAGGTTGTTCTGCGTCATCGCCCAGTTCGCGGGAGCCACCTGTCGCGTGTAGACTTCCAGGGCGGCGCGATAACATGTCTCAGCATGCTGCTGATTGGCTCGTAGATTACCCAGGGGGCGCTTATGGAAGGCCATGCCGAGATAGACGAGCGCAGCGGCATCGCGGTGGCTCGCCAGGCTTTGCTCCAATGCGAGCCAGAAATCGGCCAGGTCTTCGCCGGGGGCGGGATAATCGGGCACGGCTTGTTCCAGATAGACATCGGCCACAGGCGCGAGGGCGCGCTCATTGTGTTCGTCCAGTTCGCCCAGGCGCAGAAAGCCTGCGCGCAGCAGGGCATCGCGTGCGCTCTGCCAGTCCGGTTCGGCCAGTTGGCAGAGGTCAACGGCAGTGGCACGCGCGCGGGGGGTGGGATAGTCGTAGATGCGCGCCGAGCGCAGCAGCTTCAGGGCGCGCAGCAGCTTTTTGGCTGGCTCCGGCAGATCGCGGTAGCGCTCGTCGCGCATGCGCGCCACGCCGAGCAAGAGCGAGCCGGGTGTGTTGTCGAACTGATCGCGCTGGACGGCTTCGCCCGCCTTATCCAGCAAGGCGGTAAGCTGATCGGCCTGGGCGGCGGTGATGTTGGCGAGAGTAACGGTGATGAGGCGCTCCAGCAACTTGCCCAGCGTTTTGCGGGCGTTGTCCCAGTCGTCGCCGTCGCGGCAGGTGACGACAATGACCAGACGAGCATCGACCTTCTTGAAGGCTTCGGGCAAGCTGTTGAGGGTGGTCACCTCGTTGGGGTCGCCCGCATACTCCTGTATGTCATCAATCGCCAGGACGACGCGGCAGCCGCGCTGGGCGGGGAAATCGAAGGGCGGCAGATTGTGCCCCCAGCGGGCGAGGGTCCAGCCGGTGAGTTCGGCGCGCATGACCTCCCAGGCGAGGCGGGTCTTGCCCTGGGTGGGCCGTCCGACGATGCAGACGCCCATTGGCTCGCTGGAGGGCGAGCGTTCGGTGCGCTGGGCAGCGCGGCGCACGGCGGCGCGCGCTTCGGCGTCTGCGGGGCGCGTCAGATAGGCGCTCGGCACGTAGCGCGGGACATAGAAGTCGATGGAGGGGTCCAGGCGCTCGACGCGCTTGAGGACATAGGGCGAGGCGGGCTGCTGTTGGCGCTGGGCCAGCCAGGCGCAGAGGGTGAGCAGCGCCGCCAGAGCGAGCGGCCCGATCACCGGCCAGGAGAGCAGGGCGCTGGCGTTACTCAGGCCGGTCGTGAGGGCAGCCCCGATGATAACAATGGCTACGCCTGCCACGACCACGCCCCAGAACCACCCGATGAATCGCCACAGGCCCGCGAAGAACTTGACAGCGCGCGACATACAGCCTAGCCCTCCCTCCATGACCCATCGTTGCCCGGCGAATGGTGGTCGAAGGCCGGGCGCTTTGCTGCTCGAAGGATACGGCAGAAGGTGGCCGGTTGTCAATTGGGATGGTATGGGGCTTGCAACGCCTGCGGTCGTTGTGTCCCCTACCCCGCTGGTGCTAGCCAGGAGAAACCGCGTATGGCGCAGGCATCGTCGGCCCAACCGCTGAGGCCGCAGCAACCACCTTCAGGCAAGAAGGCAAATCCCCTGCAAAATGCGTTTGCGATGATTGCGGATTTCATCCCGTGGATTGTGTACTGGAGCCTGGTGGGAAATGTGCCCTTCCGGGTGGCTGTGACAATTGCCTGTGCAATCAGCGTGGGGCTGACGGCGCAAACGCTGCTGCGGCAGCGCACACCCAAGGCGCTGGAGGTTGGCGCGTCGGTGGTGTTTGTGATCTTGCTGGTGGTAACGTTTCTGACGAATGACAGGTTTCTGGAACGCTGGCTTCAGCCGCTGACGAACGGCGGGCTGTTTCTGATTACGCTGGCGTCGATTCTGATCGGCAAGCCCTTTACGCTGCAATATGCCCGCGAGCACACGCCGCCGGAGATAGCCGAGACGCGGGGCTTTCTGCGGGCGAACCAGATTATTACCTGGGTGTGGGTGATTGCGTTTGCGCTGATGACGCTTTCCTCGCTGATTCCGCCGCTGGTTCAGGGGCGGGCCGCGCTGACGGATGCCGGGTCGCTGCTGTCGATCATTTTCTATTGGATTGTGCCGTTCAGTTTCCTGGGGCTAGCTGCGCTCTTTACGCACTGGTTCCCCGATTGGTTTGCGCGCCGGATGGGCGGGCGCAGCGCGGGCAGCAGCCCGAACGCGCCCCAGCCGCCCGCCGACGCGGCCACGGCCTGAGCGGCACACGTTTCTTGACGGCGACGATCAGGCGTGGTATGATGGGTGTACAATTACATACACGATGCGCCAGAGACAGCAGGTGTCTCCCTTAGGAGACATAATCGGAGCGAATCCGGCCCGCCGAGGCGAAGAACATACCGCAGCGCGTGGCGTTTGCGCCTGCCCAGGCAGGAACACGCCAGCCGCAGATGCGCCGCTCTCTTCTATGAGCGTGGCGCGGGCATGGGTCTTCGAGTTCGGCAGGTGGGCCGCTCGATGGCCCGTTTTTTTATGGCTGGCGCGGGCATAGATTTTCTGGGAAAGGAGGAAGAAACGGATATGCCAACTCCGGCAAAAGCGGAATGGATTGATGAACTGACCGACAAGCTCCAGCGGAGCAAGGCGGGCGTGCTGCTGCAAACGCAGGGCATGAAGGTGTCGGAGATTACCGATTTCCGGCGCAAGCTGGGGGCGTCCAAGGCGGAGCTTCAGGTGGTGAAGAACACGCTGCTGCGCATTGCCGCCGAGCGCGCCAAGGTGCAGGGGCTGACGCCGATTCTGGCCGGGCAGACGACCATCGCGCTGGGCTATGACGACGAAGTGACGATTGCCAAGCTCGTCAGCGATTATGCCCGGACGCAGAAAATCATTGTGATTAAGGGCGGCATTCTGGAAAACCGGCTGATCTCGCCCGATCAGGTGGATTCGCTGGCGAAGACGCCGCCGCGCTTGCAGCTTCAGGCGCAACTGGTGGGCAGCCTGCAAGGCCCGGCGGCCTCGCTGGTGAACCTGTTCACCGCGCCGCTGCGCGATCTGGCTTATATCATTCAGGCGCGCACCGAGCAATTGGAGGGCGCGCCGTAAGCGAGCGGCAGAGGTTTGCCGCGCTGTTGTATCGTTTGAGGCATATAGCATACAAGGAGTAAAGCTCATGGCAGTCGATGACATCATTGCCGAAATTGAAAAGTTGAGCGTGCTTGATCTGGTGAAGCTGGGCAAGGCCCTGCAAGAGAAGTGGGGCGTGAGCGCCGCGCCGGTGGCAGTGGCGGCTGGCCCGGCGGTTGGCGGCGGCACTGCTGAGCCTGCCACGCCGGTCGAGGAGCAGACTGAGTTCAACGTGATCTTGACCGGCGTGGCCGACACGACCAAGAAGATCAACGTGATCAAGGTTGTGCGCGAAATCACACAGCTTGGCCTGAAGGAAGCCAAGGACCTGGTGGATGGCGCGCCCAAGCCGGTGAAGGAAGCTGTTGCCAAGGAAGAGGCCGCGCAGCTTAAGGCCAAGCTCGAAGAGGCAGGCGGCACCGTCGACGTGAAGTAGCTCATCACGGTTGCTTCGATCCACAACAGCCCTCTGGTAGATGTGCCAGAGGGCTGTTGTATTTGCGTGAGCGCTGACTATCTGAAGAGATTGTGAATTAGCCAACAGCGCAATGGCAGGGCCTATGCTATGCTGAGCTAGTAGGTCTTCTTCTCTTGTTATCCATGAAAGAGGTTTTTTCTATGAATAGCTCTCGCTGGCTGAGACTGGCTAGGATTCTTGCCGCGCTGGGCATGCTGCTCGCTCTAGCGTCGTGCGCTGCTGGTGGGACGGGCAGCAATACGGGGTCGCAGGGCAATACGTCTTCGACTGAGACGCCAACACCGGCAGCGCCCAGCCCGACACCGACCCTCGCGCCGCCGGTGTGTAACGGACCTTTCAATCCGAATTATGTAAGCACGCTGCCGGACGCGACGTTTAAAGCGACCACTGTCTTTGCGCAGGTGCAACTGCCGCCACTGACGCGCTCGTATGATAACGATGCCGCAGGTGGCACGCGGGGCAGAAATATGTGCAGCGCGGGCACCACGCAGTCGGTGACGGACTTTATGACGCAGCATCTCACCGCGCTGGGCTGGCAGAAGACGGGGAGCAGCACGCAGGGCTGCCTTTCGGCGGGTCCGTCTTATGCGCAGCAGCAGTGCTGGCAGAATGGCAATTACGCGCTCAATATGGGGATCAACAGCAATCTTAACTGGATTATCCTCTTCATCGACCCCGATTTTACTGCGGGCACAACGCCCTCATGTAACTCCAACTTCAAGCCGGGCTATGTGAGCACGCTGCCAGATGCCGATTCGACCAAAACACATGTCTTTGCGCAGGTGCAGTTGCCTCCGGAGACGCGCTCGTATGATAATGACGCTTCTGGCGGATTCCGAGGCAGGGAGATGTGCAGCGGCGGCACAACGCAATCGGTAACAGACTTTATGACGCAGCACCTGGCACAGCTTGGCTGGCAGAAGCAAAGCAACGTCAATACTTGCACGACGGTCATAGAGAACTACGCCACAGCGCAATGCTGGAAAAATGGCAGCTATCTGCTGTTTCTGGGCATCAACACCAATCTGGATTGGATTATCACTTTCCGCGACCCTGCTTTCATGTAAGCTCTCGCGTTGGACAGCAGCGCCCTCTGGCTGTATCAAGCCAGAGGGCGCTTTTATATGGGTGTGCGGGATAGCCAAGGAATTGGTATCGCGCGTGCGTGAGATAAGGCAAGGGCTGGTAGGCTGCTGGCAGTTCTCGGTTGCCAGAAATACCCTGGCAGGGTATAATTAAACTTAAGGAGGGGTGTTTCTTCAGTGCTTGACTGGAGGTATTGTCGTCATGGCTATTGGCATTCTTTTCCTTCTTCTTGCTGCTTATCTCCTCGGCTCGGTCCCCTTTTCACACCTCATCACCAAATGGCGCACCGGCCTGGTCATCCGCGAGGTCGGCGAGGGCAATGTGGGCAGCCGCAATGTATGGCACGTGGTTGGGCCGCAGTGGGGCGCGCTGGCTTTCACGCTGGATGTGCTCAAAGGGTTGTTGGTCTATCTCGGCGGCATCATTCTGGGTGTGCCCATCTGGGGCATCGGGTTGGCGGGCATCGCCGCGGTGCTGGGCCATCAGTTCAGCTTCTTCCTGCACTGGCAGGGCGGCAAAGGGCTGGCGACCATCCTGGGCTTGATGCTGGGCTTTTCGCCGCTGGCAGCGCTGGGCGGGCTGGCGCTGATGGGGCTGGCCGATCTCTACTTCCACAACTTCAACCGCAGCGTGATTGTCGGTGCGCTGGGCATCATCTTTCTGCCGCTCGTCCTGGGGCAGTCGGTGGCGGTCTCGATCTACGCGCTGGGGCTGGCGATGCTTTCGGGCGTGAAGAAGCTGCTGGACCGCCAGCACGAAACAGCAGTCTGGCAGGCGCACCCCTGGCAGGGCAACGCGAAGCCGGGCTTTTATCATGAGGAAGGCCACGAGCACGCCGCCTCGCAGGATGCGAACGCCCATTAGGGCAGACCTCAGGCGTGGGACTGCTGTATCAGAGAGGCTTCTATGCTGATTTATCAGAGTATCATCACGGCTCTTCTTGTCCTGCTGCTGCTGAACACGATCAATAATCTGCGGCTGTTTCAGCGGCCCACCCGACGCGCATTGCCCCCTGCGACTCGCGGGCCGCTGGTTTCGGTGCTGGTGCCTGCACGCAACGAGGAGCGCTCGATTGGCCGCTGTGTGGAGTCGCTGGCCCGGCAGGACTATCCGCATCTGGAGATTCTGGTGCTGGATGACCAGAGCGAAGACGCGACGGGGGCGATTGTAGAGGAACTGGCGCAGCGCTATCCATCCGTGCGGCTGCTGCGCGGCCAGCCTTTGCCCGCCAACTGGCACGGCAAGGCGTATGCCTGCGCGCAACTGGCGCGCGCGGCGCGTGGCGATTGGCTGCTCTTTGTGGATGCTGACACGGTCCACGCGCCGGAGACGGTTTCGACGGCGCTCCGGGTGGCGCTGGAGCAGCAGGCCGATCTGCTGACGATGATGCCGCAGGTGTTGGAAAAGAGCGTGGGCGAGGCGCTGCTGCTGCCGTTGATTCCGCTGACCTTTGGGGGATTTCTGCCGATGGGGATGATGGCGGGCCGCAAGTATCCGCTGGTGGCGGGCGCGCTGGGGCCGTTTCTGCTCTTCCGGCGCGAGAGCTATGAGCGGGTTGGTGGGCACGAGGCGACGCGGCGGGATATTGTGGAGGATATGAAGCTGGCGCGGCTGGTGAAGCAACAGCACGGCAAACTGGTCTGGATCGATGGGACGGCGCTGACGCAGGTGCGCTTTTATCATAACCTGGGCGAAGCCTGGCGCGGGCTGGCGAAAACGACGTTCGCGGCGCTGGATTATTCGGTGACGGCGCTGCTGCCGGGGAGCATCGCCTGCCTTGCTATCTTTGTGGGGCCATATCTCTTCCTGGGATACGCGCTGGTCACGCAGCGTTACGATGCGGCGCTGTTCTGGCTGCCGCTCAGTCAGATTGTGCTGGCCTGGGCGACGCGCTGGCTGCTGGCGCAGCGCTTCCATATGCACCGGGCAATGGCGTTCTTGCATCCGGTTATGATGGTGGCGACGATTCTGCTCACGGCTCAGGCGGCCTGCCAGGCGATCTTTGGCGGCGGCGTGACCTGGAAGGGGCGCGCCTATCAGTTCAGCGGCCACGGCGAGCGGCCCGGCCTTCAGAAGTTGTTGACGCAGGCGTTGATGACGCTGCGGCTGGGGTTGGCATCGCTGTTGGGATTGCTGGGCTGGCGTTGGGGCAGTGACGCGCTGGACGTTGCCGCGCTCTTGCCGCTGGTGATCTGGACCTGCGCGCTGCTGCAACACGCGCTGACGCCCGCTGCCGAAGCGGCATCGAACGCGGCGCTGGGACAGGTGGCCGATGGCGCGAGCGGCCTGGGCGCGCTGGCCTATCTGCTCTTCAGCGGACAGATGACGCTCTTGCTGGCGCTGTTTGTGGTGCTAGCGCTGGCGGCCAGCGTGCTGGTCTTTCACTGGCGCAGCCTGCCGATAGCAGGCTTGATTACGCTGGGCTGTCTGCTGCTGCTGATCGGTGGGGCCAATTTCTCGCTGATTCGCGTGGTGCTGTTCTGGTGGGCCGTGGGCGCGCTCTTTCTGGAGCGGCGGCCCGTCGGGCAGTTCCTGGGAGCCTGGTTTCACCGCCAGCGCCCGCCGCTGTGAGGGCATGCGCTTATTCTTCAAGCGGGCTGGCAAACCAGTCAAGGACGGCGGGCCAGGCACTTTCGGGCAAGTAATAAATGTTCTTGACCCGAAAATGGGCAGCCAGCCCTGCAAGCGTTGTGTCAATCTCATAGCCTTGACGCTGGCTTACCTGGTGCGCGCATCGATAGATATACCCTAGCTGCTGGTCCGACAAGCCTGCTGCTTGTCGAGCATTTCCAGCTTCCAGCGCGGCAAGACGCAACTCATGGCTGTGGAGGCCATACCGTATCATCACCATCTGGTTACGCAGTTCTTCATCCCTCGCTTCCAGATGATCAATGAAGGCGCGCCCTTCTTCCCAGACAGATTGAGCAGCAGCAGATGGGCTGGGAGGAGGCGGGACGGCAGAATTATTCTCACGTTGAGCAAATGCTTGCTCAATCGCGGCAAAGGCTCTTTGCTGCAATACCAACGCCGCTGCTCGTTTTGCTTCTGACAGCCGAGAAACATGCAGCCCGGCTGCCCAAATGGAAATAGCCCAGTTCAGCAAGACTTCTGCTTGCTGCGGTCCACCTGGGGTGCTGATGGTTGCTTCTTGCAGAGCCTCAGTCAATGATGGAATACGGTGGATGCGCCGGAATTGTCCTCGTCGATCAAGGTCCAGCAAGTCACACAGGGAGCGAAGCGTAGCACTTAACTCACCATCCGGCAAGCGTACCGCGATGATAGGTGGCAGGCCAGCAACGAGAATGACATCTTTGGAAAGGGCCAAATCGGTCATCTAAAACCTCCTCAAAGGGGGGGACATAACGACCCCCCCTTTGCAAAGGGGGGGTCGTTATGTCCCCCCCTTTGCTAACAGTTCCGCTAAGGGGATGCATAACATACCCCTCTCTGCAATAAAGACTTTTTTTCCTCGGCCTCCTTAATGTAATCTCGCGCATTCAGCACCAGAAAGCGAAACGGCCATCCCCTGATGCGCCGACCAGGCGAGAAGGTTCGCCGTGCCTGCCAGGAGATGGCCGCTGAGAAGACTGAATCTATCGAGTGATAGAATGCTCCCAGCCCCATGCCCTGCATTCGTCAGGCGTGGGGTCAGTGGCGCTGCCAGTAAGTTAGGCTGGCAGCGCCATATGGTATAGTTGAGTTGCTAAGGTGCCGGGTGCGCCGGTTTTGGGATGATGAGCATATTATACTGGTCGCTGGAACGGATGTCAAGTATAAAAGCGGCTGGATAAGTAGATTGTAAGGATAGCTGGTAGAGAAAGGATTGAGAGTTATGGCAACTGAAGCCCAGAAAACGAGCGCTCATATTATTATCCACAGCAGCGCGATTGCGGCGGCGACGTGGTCGGGCGCGTCAGCGATTCTGCCTGGCGTGGCTGTGGTGACGGATACGGCGGGCGGGACGATTATCGCGGTGGCGATGACCTACGCGCTGGGCAATGTCTTCAATCGCAAGCTGGTGGAGTCGTCGATTATGGCGTTTTTCTCGTGGGTGATCGGGCGAGAGATGGGGATGGTTATCCTCAAGGGCATCTTCAGCTTTATTCCGATCTTTGGGTCACTGACTAACGCCACAATTAGCTTCGGGCTGACGGAAGCCATCGGCTGGAGCCTATTTCTGATCTTCGATGAGGGCAAAGACCTGGGCGCGCTCTCCAAGGAAGAGATTGCCTCTTTTTTGCAGCGCGGCAAAAGCTTCGCGGAGCAGGTGAAGAAGTCGGGGGAGTTTGCCTGGATCGATGAACTGCCGCCGCATATCAAGGCGCAGTATGACTATCTGACGAAGAAGCTGGGCGACCGGAACCTGTCGCCGGAGGAGCGGCAAGCGACCCTGAAAGAGATCGAAGACCTGATCGCGCCCTATAATCCCAAGAATAAGGGGCAATAGCGAATATTCAGGCCAAACGCGGCCACTCAGCAGCGGCGTTTGGGCGTGGACTCACGGCCATCATGGTGGCCTGCATGGTGGCGACCAGCCGCTCAGCGCCGTCTTGCAGGGCAACGACATCGCCCGCGCAGACGGTGATGGTTCGTCCGGGTTTGATGACACGGCCACGCGCGGCGAAGAGCGCGCCCATCGCGGGCGCGAGCAGGTTTACTTTGTATTCGACGGTGAGGACGTTGACACCGGTGGGCATGAGGCTGAAGGCCGCGTAGCCGCAGGCGCTGTCGACAATGGTGGTGACGATGCCCGCGTGCAGAAAGCCGTTCTGCTGGGTCAAGTCCTGGCGAAAGGGCAGTTGAATCTCGACTTCGCCGGGTGCGACGTGGGTCATGGTTGCGCCGAGGGTTGCCATGACCTGCTGGCGCGTGAAGCTGGCGCGCACGCGGGCCTCAAAGTCGGGGTCTTGCGGTTCAAAGGCTGGCATCGTTTGCTCTTTTCTGCTCGGATTGGGATGGGTCATTGCATGATTGATTGTACCAGATAGAGCAGCATGTGCAGAGGAGGCGATTGACGTTCTGCCTCTTCTCTGCTACACTGCTTACAACACGCGAAAGAGGCAGCCAGCAAAGGGAGGTAGGCGGTGCTCTATCTGGATGTTGATCTGGAGATTGGCGCTGGCAGCGGGCGCGACTATCCGGTGGCAGTGCTGCGCTCGCCTGCGGGCGAAGCGCGGGCGGTGATGCGCTTCCCCTTCGATGACCTGACCCTCGAAAACTATTTGCTGAAGCTGCAAAATGTGCTGGTGCGCTCTGGAGGGGTGCGCCGCAAGGCGCTTTCGCCCCAGGAGCAGGCGGTGCAGGACTTTGGGCAGCGGCTCTTTGACGCGCTGCTGACGAACGATCTGCGTAGCTGCTATGATGTGAGCCGACGCGAGGCGGCGCAGCGGGGTATGGGCGTGCGGCTGCGGCTGCGGATTCAAGCGCCGGAGTTGGCGGCGCTGCCCTGGGAATATCTGTATGACCCACGCCAGGCCGATTATCTGTGCCTGTCGCGGCACACGCTGCTGGTGCGCTATCTGGAAGCACCGCAGCCCATTCAGCCGCTGTTGATTGAGCCGCCGCTGCGCATTCTGGCGATGATCGCCAGCCCCAGCGATCTGGACGCGCTGGATGTGGAGCGCGAGCGCGAACGCATGAGCCGATCATTGCAAGAGTTGGAGGCCAGCGGCCTGGTGGAACTGACCTGGCTGGAGGGCCAGACCTGGCGGCATGTGCAGCGGGCGATGCGCGGCGGTCCCTGGCATGTGTTTCACTTTATTGGGCATGGCGGCTTCGACCCCAACGCCGATGAAGGGGTGATCGCGCTGGCAAACGAGGACGGCAAGATGCATCTGCTGCGGGCCACGGAACTGGGGCGGCTGCTTTCCAACCATGACGCGCTGCGGCTGGCGATCCTGAACGCCTGCGAGGGGGCTAAAAGCAGCCAGCGCGACATTTTTTCTAGCACGGCGGCGACTCTGGCGCGGCGGGGCATCCCGGCGGTGCTGGCGATGCAGGAGGAGATTACGGACCGCGCGGCAATTGAATGCACGCGGGCGTTTTATGAGGCGCTGAGCGATGGGCTGCCAGTCGATGAGGCGGTTTCGGAGGCGCGCACGGCCATCAGCGTCGGCGTGACGAATACACTGGAATGGGGCACGCCTGTGCTGTATATGCGCGCGCCGGATGGGGTGTTGTTCAATCTGGCAAAGTCAGCGAGCAGGGCAAAGCCTGCGCCAGCAGCGGCTCCTGCCATGGCTGAGGCAACCCCAGCGCTGTCAGTGCGGGCAGCGGTGCACGAGGCCGAGCCGCCAGCGCCAGCCATCGAGGATGACCCTGGCGCGACACAGGTTGGGCCAGGGCTAAGTTTGCCAGAGGTGGAGCAGCCGAAAACGAAAGAGGGATGGCTCAAAGAGGGTGATTCCTATTTTAAGGCTGAAAAATATCAAGAGGCGCTTCAGGCTTATGAGCAGGTTGTACAGCTTGACCCTTTTGATGCGCAGGCTCTCTTCAATCAAGGGGTTTTACTCAGCAACCTTGGACGCCGGAAGGAAGCGTTGGCAGCGTATGAGCGCGTCATCGAACTAGTTCCTACTTTCTGGCTTGCCTATGATTATAAAGGTGGAATACTCCAAAAACTCGGACGATTGGAGGAAGCGCTGGCGGCTTACGAGCAAGGCATCGAAGCGGTTCCAAGAAGTGCAGGGTTTTACAATAGCAAGGGCGATATACTCAGGGAGATGAGCCGTTTCGATGAGGCGCGGGCCGCCTATGAGGAGGCTTTACAGTTAGACCCCCGGGACCCGCTCTATCACAACAACAAGGGGTGTGTGTTGCTGGACCTCCAGAAACCCCAAGAGGCTCTGGCTGCATATGAACAGGCGATTAAGCTGAACCCGAATTATAGCATTGCCCATCGCAACAAGGGCGATGTGCTCTATGAATTGAATCGGGTAGATGAGGCAGAAAATGCCTATAAGAAGGCTGTCGAGCTAGACCCACGAGATGCCTACGCTTTCCAGGGACTGGGGGATGTGCTGATGCAGTTGAGGCGACCACAGGAAGCGCTGGATGCTTACGAGCAGGTGATTGCGCTGGAGCCGAAGGAAGGGCTGGCGTATAATAGCAAGGGTGCGGCGCTGGAGGCGTTAGGAAAGCATGCCGAAGCGGTGTGGGCGTATGAGCGGGCTATTATCTGCAATCCCAAAGATGGCTTCGCCTGGCGGAACAAGGGCAACGCGCTCAAACAGCTAGGCAGGAGAGCCGAGGCGCAGGAGGCGTTGCAAAAAGCCAGCGAACTTGGGTTGTAGCGGTTTGTTGGCGAAGATTGCTCTACAAATCAGGCCAAGCGATTCGTTTTTCAGTATAGTATCTCTTGATGGGCGTGTGGTTGGGGAACAAAGCCAGTCGGGAGGGACACGCATGCACCGCTGTGCCTTTTGCCAGGGGGAACTGGACCCCGCCACGCTGATCTGCCGCGCTTGCGGGCGTGTGCAACCAATCGGAGACGACGATATTACGCTGGTGCCTGAGCCTGGAGCCAGGGGCACGCTGAGCCGCCATTGCCCCAACTGCAACGAACTGCTGCCAGCATCGGCGCGCTTCTGCGGGCGCTGCGGGCACACACTCATCCCATTGACTGATGGAGCGGCAGGCAGGATGCTGCACGATACGGGCGTAACGGAGGACAAACCACGCGATTATGCCAGCACCGACGTGCTGAATCGATCAGCCAGACTGGCTGGCATACCAAGAGAGGCGCAGACCAGCCCTGAAGATGCGGCGGCATCTCCCGGCGCGCTGGCAGACACGGCAACAGAGGCTCCGAAAGTGTCTGTTGCGGTGGGGCAAGTTGGAAATGGAGCGCTACGCAGGAATGATGGGGGCGCACGCCAGGGACCAAGTGGGGTAGCGCATGGCTTGCGCTTTCGCTTGCTCAGCCGGATGCAGGCCAGAATTGTGGTGAGCGCATTGGTAGCGCTGCTGGTCGTTGGCGGGGCGGTGGGCGTTCAATCAGGGCTGCTTGGCTCCCAGAGGAATATCTCAAACAACACATCAACCCCAACTGCGGTGGTCGTTACAGCTACCCCGACCCCAACCCCACCAGCAGGCGCTTTCCTGGTGACACCGGGCAGTTTTGCTCAGACATGTGCGGGCACGGCTGCGCTACCTCAGCTAGCTGTCACCCTTGATAACAGCGCGGGGAGCAGCCCGGTCACCTGGCAGGTGACGATCACGCAGACCGACCCGCAGGGGCATCTCTGGGGGACGGCCAGCCCGAAGAGTGGAACGCTTGCCAGCGGGGCAAAGGCGACGCTCAGCATTACCCCCATCACGAGTCTCTGCCAGGAGATGCAGGGTTCGGGCAGTTTGATTATGTTCAGCGTCACGGTGAGCTATACCCAGAACGGAGAGTCCAGCAGCCAACGTATCACCGATACGGTGACGCCTCCGGCGTGAGGGCGGGCGGCTGAGGAGGTTTGTCTCAGGCGGAGGCGTAGACGCCGCGAGTGCTGCCCAGGGTTTCCAGGGTGGCTTCGATCTCGTCGTAAAACTGGATGGCGGCTTCATGATAGGATGGGGCAGTATCGAGGTTGAAGACGGAAAGCGCCTCCAGCGCAGCATCCTGGGCTTTGCTGAGCGTCTGGCGTTTGGCCTTGTGCGTGCCTTTTTGCGCGAGGGCGCGGGCGAAAAAGACCTGCGCCAGATTCAACTGGGTGCCTGCCCACTCCACCGGCATATAGGCGCGAGTATAGACGGAGAGCGCCGCCTGATGCGCGGAGGCAGCCTGGCCGAGCAGCACCAACACGCCGCTGCCTTGTTCCAGTTCGGCTTGATCGCTGAGGGCGTTGCCCAGGTTGTTCTGGGTCATGGCCCAGGCGTCGGGGGCATCGGCGCGTGTGAGCACCTTCAGCGCCAGGCGATAGGCTGAGACGGCCCGTGCCAGGATGTCGGCGCGTTCGCTCCCTTCGGCCAGTTCGGCTTGATGGCGCAGGACATTGCCGAGGTTGCACTGGGCGTTGGCCCATTCTTTCGGCTCGCCCACCGGGGTAGCGGCCTCCAGCGCGGCTTGGTGCGCCGCCCGCGCTTCGTTCAGCAGGGCAGCGCGCTGCTCATCCGCCGCCAATTCGGCCTGCTGCAAGAGGGCGATGCCCAGGTTATTTTGGGTGCGTGCCCAGTTGGTGCGGGGCAATTCTTGCGCGTAGATTTCCAGCGCGGCGCGATAGGCTGTTACCGCCTGGCAGAGCAGCGCGGTGCGATCCTCATCGTCTGCCAGGTGGGCCTGCTCGCTCAAGGCGACGCCCAGGTCTTCTTGCGTGCGGGCCGCTGCGTCCGTGATCTGGGAGCGTGTATAGAGTATCTGCGCGTCATCCAATGATTCCACGGCTTGCCGGTGCAGGGCGTGGCGCTCTTCGCCAGCGGCCAGCGTGGCTTGCTGATTGAGCGCCGCGCCGAGATGTTGCAACATCATGGCGCAGTGGAGGGGGATATTTTCCCACTGGCCGACACGCAGAGCCAGACGATAGGCAGCCACCGACTGCGCCAGCAGGACGCCGCGCTCGTCTGATGGGGCCGTTTGCGCCTGATGCCAGTGGGTCAGGGCGAGATGATGCTGGGCGATTGCCCAGGCAGCGTGCGCGCCCTGCTGGCGATAGGCGTTGAGGGCGGCACGAAAGCAAGCCTCGGCATGCTGTTTATTGACGGAGATGCTGCCGACGCGCCGTTCCAGAAACGCCAGCCCCAGCAGATTGAGGGCGTCGGCGTCGCGGCGGCGTGTCAGGCTCTTTTCTAGCTCGCGCCAGCCGTCGCTGATGTCGATGCCCGGCGGGGTATAGGCAGGAACAGCTTCATCGAGATAGACATCGGCAACAGGTGTAAGTGCATGCCCCCGACCAGCGGGCAGCGGCTCCAGGCGGATGAAGCCGGAGCGCAGCAGGACGCGGCGCGCGCGCCGCCATTCCAATGGCTCCATGCCAAAGACATCTTCGACGGTGGCGCGCACGCGCGATTCTGGATAGCTGTAGATGCCCGCCGAGCGCAGCAGCTTCAGGGCGCGCAAGACACGCTGCGCGCTCTTGGAAAGCATGGGATAGCGCTCGTGGGCCATGCGCCGCGCGCCCAGCACGACGGAGCCAGGCGTGCCATTGAACTGATCGGCCTGAAGCTTGATGCCGTGATACTTGAGCGCGGCAGCGTGCCAGGCAATCTCGTTTTCGCCGATTTCTGCCGGATGGATGGGTAACAAACGCTCCACCAGCGGGCGCAGATGCACGGCGGCTCGCTGCGCCTCGTCGCCAGCGCGGCAGGTGGCGACGATGATAAAGGGTATGCCTGCCTCTTGCAAGCGGCGGGGCAGATCGTTCAGCGTGGGAGCCAGGCTGAGGTGCGCGTATTTCGCGAGATCGTCTAGCCAAAGGATGAGGCGCTCGCCTTGTAGGGCCGCCAGATCGATGGGTGCTCGCGCCTCATAAGGCCAGCGAACCAACATCCAATCGGGAAGTTCAACCTGCATAGCCTCCCAGGCCAGGCGTGTTTTGCCCATCATGGCTGGCCCCAGCACGCAGATGCCAAAGGGTTCTTCGCTGCTTTCTCTGCTGGCGGCGGCGCGCAGGGCTTCGCGCGCTTCGGCATCGGCCACACGGTAGAGATAGAACGGCTCCTGGTAGCGTGGGATAAACTGCGCGGCACGATGCTTCACGGATTCCACGCGGCCAGGCAGATAGGGCGAGGCTGGCCGACGGGCACTGTGCGCCAGAAAGGCGCAGGGCGTGAGCAGGGCAAGCAGGCCCAGGACAGCCGCCACCGCCCAGGGCTGCGCGAGGGCAAGGCGCATTACGGGCAGATCAGGCATGCTGCTCTGACCTGCCGTTGCCAGCAGGGTGATGAAACTAGCCGTCAGCCAGCTTAAGATTAAGGTGAGCCAGAACCATATAAGAGGCCGCCAGAGTTTGGCAAGCCCGTCGACGAGCGATGATAATGCAGACCTCCGCCCGCCGCCAGGCTGCGGCTCTGGACGGCTTGCAAAGGCAAGCGGCGACGGAGCCGACTGAAGCGAGGAAGGGATCATAGCAGAGACGCCCTTCTTTTTATCACCACGACCACAAACCCATCCCCTCTCTTTCTGTATAGCTTGCGTGGGGGCAGGTCGTCAACCTCTCTCAGCAAAACGGTACCAATATGCTATAACGTTGCTGTTTTGCGCCCAAAGATATGCCCGTGGTCATGAAACGAACGCTTTCATGACCACGGGCATATCAACCTCTTAGGGGAGCGCTGCCTGAGGGGGACGGGCAAACTCAATCAGGGTGGGATTGACCAACTGCTCGTAGTCGGTGTACTTGAGGCGCATGGTTTCGGTATGTGTTCCGACGGGGAACACGATGTCTTTATCTTCGGCCAGGCGCTCATCAACGTACATGGGCAGGTTATACAGGCTGCCGAAAGGTGGCATAGCGCCGGTTTCGCAATCTGGGAAGGCTGCGGCAACTTCTGCCTCATCGGCCAGACGCACTTCGTTTGCTCCCAGGGCTTTGCTCAGCCGGTTGAAATCCACTCGATTGGAGGCAGGCAGCACCAGCATGACCATCTTGTTATCGGCGAAGACGATGACGACTTTGGCAACCAGCTTGCCGGAGATGTGCTCGCTGGCCGCGACATCCTGGGCAGTGTAGGCTATGGAATGCTGCTGCTCCTGGAAAGGAATCTGCTGCTGGCGGAGATACTCCTCCAGTTTTTCTTTGCATGGCATGATGTACCTTCCTCTCGCTTGACTAACTGCTACAGGCTGCTCTTGCAGAAAGTGGACCAGTGCAGCCCAGGCACAAGGCTTTTCCTTCTGCGCCTGGGCTTACTATTCTTCAAGCAGGCTGGCAAACCAGTCAAGGACAGCAGGCCAGGCACTTTCGGGCAGCAGCGAAACGTCCTCGACCCGGAAGTGCTCGGCCAGCATTGCCAGAATATCAACGACCGCCAGCCCCCGGCGCTGGCGTAGCTGCCGCGCAAGCTGAAAAATATGCTTCAGATGTTCCGGCGACACGTCGAGCGATGGACTTGTATCTCTTGCCTCCAACGCAGCAAGGCGCAGTTCATGGCTGCGCTGGTCATATTGCACCACTGTTAGTTGGTTGTGTAATTCCTGGAGGTCTGCTTGATTCAGGCGCTGCATTTCCTCAAACTCAACTGCTGTACGATCAATCAGCGCATGCCAACTCTGCCGCAGAGATGAAGGGGTAGCAGATTGGCCGGGAGGAGGCTGGAAGGCCGTATCGTTCTTATGCTGGGTGAAGGCTTGTTCAATCGCAGCAAAGGCTTTACGCTGCAAGATCAGAGCTAAAGCCTGCTTCTTTTCAGACAGGCGCGCGATATGCAGCCCGGTTGCCCAAATAGGGATAGCCCAATTCAGCAAAACTTCGACCTCCTGCGGCCCACCTGGGGTGCTGATCATCGCTTCTTGTAGAGCCTCAGCCAATGAAGAACTGCGATGGATGCGTTGGATTTGCCCTTCTCGGCTAATGTCTAGCAACTCGCACAGGGAGCGCAGCGTAGCGCTTAACTCGCCATCTGGCAAACGTACTGCAATGATGGGTGGCATATCAGCAATCAGGGTGACAACCTTAGAAAGGGCCAAATCGGTCATCGAAAACCTCCTAAAAGGGGGTGCGTTATACACCCTCCTTTGCTAAAGGGGCGTGCATAACGCAATCCCCTTTGCTAAAGGGGCGTGCATAACGCAATCCCCTTTGCTTAAAATCTCTGATAAGGGGGATATCATCACGATACCCCCTTGGGCTAAAGGAGCAGACTTACCTCGACATTTTCTGTACCTCCTCAACATCACTGCGCGTATGCAGCACCAGAAGCGAAACAGCCATCCCCTGAGAGAGCGCCGCCCGGCGAGCATGTTTGCTCGGCCTGTCAGGAGATGGCTGCTGGGAGGCTATAACATCTTTTGGATGATAGAATGCCTCCAGTCCCATATCCTGTGTAAAGCAGGCGTGGGGTCAGCGCCGCCGCCAGTCAAGGTTACTGGCGGCGGCGCGCTGTTTCATGCGATTTTCAAGGTACGCTGCGCAACGATCTTTGAACGATGTAGCAAGTATACTCTTGGCCGCTCGACTTGTCAAGATTTACAGCAACGTTGCGTAGCAAGGGAAAAGGAAGGCGTCATAGGTTGCGCTCGCGCTGCCAGCAGGTGTACAATGGGCTGGAAGCGAAATGGGGTGACAATGGGGTCATCCTTGCTATGTGCTGTGCAGAAAGAGAATATGTGCTATGGCAACATCTACCAAGCCTCAGACCGAAGCGCGCGATTGGTTCGCGCTGGAAAAGCAGTATCATCAGGGGACGTTTGCGCGCCAGCCGGTGGCGTTTGTGCGCGGCGAGGGCGTACGCGTCTGGGATGCGGAGGGGCGCTCGTATCTGGATTTTGTAGCGGGCATCGCGGTCAATATTTTGGGTCACTGCCACCCGGCGGTGGTCAACGCGATTTCTGAGCAGGCCAAACAATTGATTCACGTCTCCAACCTGTATGTGAATACGCGGCAGGTGGAACTGGCCGAACACCTGTATCACAAGAGCGGGGGCATGCGCGCGTTCTTTTCCAACAGCGGCGCGGAGGCTAACGAAGGGGCGATCAAGCTGGCGCGCAAGTTTGGGCGGCTGCATCGCAACGGGGCCTATGAGATTATCAGCATGAATCGCAGCTTCCACGGGCGCACGCTGGCGACGACGGCGGCCACCGGCCAGGCGAAGTATCAAGAGACGTGGGTGCCGCTGCCGGATGGCTTTCGGCAGGTCGATTTCAACGATCTGGATGCTCTGAAGGCGGCGACGAGCGCCAAAACGGTAGGCGTGCTGATCGAGCCGGTGCAGGGCGAGGGCGGCATCTTCCCCGCAGATAAAGAGTATTTGCAAGGGGTACGCGCCTGGTGCAACGAGCAAAATCTGGTGATGATTGCCGACGAGGTGCAGGCTGGCATGGGCCGCACCGGCAAGTTCTTTAGCTGGGAACATTATGGCATCAAGCCGGACATTGTGACGATGGCGAAAGGTCTGGCGGGCGGCGTGCCGATTGGGGCGATGCTGGCCGCGCCGCGCGCCGATCTCTTTAGCGCGGGCGACCACGGGTCCACGTTTGGCGGCAATCCGCTGGCGAGCGCGGCGGGCGTGGCGACGATTCGCGCCATCGATGAATATCATCTGGTGGAGAATGCGGCGGCGCAAGGTGACTATCTGAAAGGTAAGCTGCTGGCGCTCAAAGAGAAGTATCCGATGATTACGGCTATGCGCGCCATCGGCCTGATGAACGCGCTGGATGTTTCCAACGATCTGGCCCCGGTGATCGTGAAGACGGCCCTGGAGCATGGTTTGCTGCTGAATAACGTGGGCACTCAGACGATCCGCATGATTCCGCCGCTGATTCTGAGCCGCGCCGAGATTGACGAGGGGCTGGCGCTGCTCGATACGGTGCTGGCAAAGGTCAGCGCCTCCGCATGAACGCGCATCGGCCATTGAAAAGAGGGCTGGCGACGGCTATGCCCTCTTTGGGGATAGGGTGGATATGGCAGGGCTTGGCTGTTGGCTTTCTCGCGCTGCTGGTGCTGGTGGTGTTGGCGGGATGCAGCGGCCTGAGCAGTTCGACGGATTGCCAGAGCTTTACGGTTCCCAACGCAGCGATGACGCCCACCTATAATGCGGGGCAATTGGTAGTGATCGACACGCAAGCCTATGCCTCCAGTACGCCCAGGCGCGGCCAGGTGGTGATCATCGATGAGCCGTCCACACATGGGCAAGAGGAAGCACTGCGCGTCATCGGTTTGCCGGGCGAAACGGTGCGTCTGACCGCGACGCAGACGTTCATCAATGGCAAGTTGTTGAGTGAACCCTTTGTCCTGAACCGAGGCACACAGCAGCCCATGGAAGTGACGCTGCCAGCAGGTGAATACTTTCTGATGGGCGATGATCGCCCGCACAGTGTGGATTCACGCACGTTTGGGCCGGTTCTCCGGAAAGATATCATTGCGCAGATTGGCACGGACGACTGCCCGAACGACTAGCCAGGCGTTTGTTTTCTCGCTCGCTTTCTTGTCTTGATGACAGGAAAGCGGGCGATTTTTCTATGGAGCAGGCGAGAAGGCGGCAAACTGGTTGCGTTTCCTCCACCGAATGGGCGCAATTTTAACCGAATATCCAGCAAAATGTGGATAACTTTGGGGATAACTCCCATAAATTGTGGATAACTTGCGTTTGACCACAAGATATTGAGTCTCTGGATGATTGCCAGGTGGTCTTACGGCTGAGTTTCACTATTTCTGGTTGGTTGTGTGGATAATTTTGTGGATAACTCTGTGGAGAAATTGTGGATAATGTGGATAACTTTGCCTCTCGCCGTTCGCTTCTGTGGATATGTGGATAACTTTCCACAATTAGCGTTCGGTTGTGTGGATAACTTTGTGGAGAAGTCTGTGGAGAAATTGTGGATAATGTGGATAACTTTGCCTCTCACTGCCTGCTTCTGTGGATATGTGGAAAGTTATCCACATTGTGTGGATAACTTTTGCCTGGCTGGACGTTTGTGTGGATAACTTTGTGGAGAAGTCTGTGGAGAAATTGTGGATAATGTGGATAACTTTGCCTCTCACTGCCTGCTTCTGTGGATATGTGGATAATTACTAACATGATGTTGGTAACTTTTTTGGTCTTATGGATGAGTGTTAGTAATTTTGTGGATAATATGTGGATAACCTGTGGATAAGTGGGCAGTTTATCCCCAATGGGCCAAAAACAATGTGGATAACTTTTTGAGGGGATTGGGGAGGGTTTCAAGTTATCCACAGGGTTACTAACATTTTTGGGAGCCAATTGGGGATAACTTTTTTGTTAGCCAGCAGCTTACAAGTAAGCTATAAGATCAGATAGAGAGGGGGTTCCCGGTTTTGCGATAAGTGTTGCTGAAAAAGTTATCCACACTATCCACACGCCTACTACTGCTATTTATTAATAGAGATATATATATTATATAAATTACGGGCAGCAAGCAAAAAGAGAAACAAGACCTGAAAACCTGCCAAAGTTATCCACAAGAAGGTAGCCGGACAACAATCGAAACCTGAGCAGGCATCTGACGGAATAAGGATACGAAAAGGTGTGACCTCGCTCACTCGACCAGCCAACCATAGGCATGTTATACTTGCGGCAGCGGGAGAATGGCCTTGCTTTTTGGGCCAGGAACAAACAAACGCTACACGCAGAGCGTGGGGAGGAGGCTTTTATGGCGGGATTAGAGGGGCAAATCCTGGGCGGCTGCCGCATTATTAAGCGCCTGGGCGCGGGCGGCATGGGCCAGGTCTATCTGGCTGAACAGGTTCGGTTGGGCCGCGAGGTGGCGCTGAAGGTGGTCCGTCCACCGCGCAGCGGGAGCGCTGATGATGGGAACGCGCCGACGTTGGCCGACGCGCCGGAGCGTTTCAAACTGGAAGCGCGTGCCATTGCGGCGTTGGAACATCCGAACATTTTGCCCGTCCACGAGTTCGGCACTGAAAATGAGCTGATGTATCTGGTGATGCCGCTGATGCCCGATGGCTCACTGTTTGATGCGATGCGGCCTGGCGGTCCAAACCGGCGTTTGCATCTGCCTCTCACTCCGGCCCAGGCTGCGCCTCTGGTGTTTCAGGCGGCTTCGGCGCTGCAATATGCTCACCAGCATAATATTATTCACCGCGATGTGAAGCCGGAGAACTTCCTGGTGCGGGTGGGTCGCGATGGCGCGCTGGAACTGTTCCTGGCGGATTTTGGGCTGGTGAAAGAGTATCACCCGGAATCCGATACGAATACGCTGGCGGTGGGTACGGCAGATTATGTGGCCCCGGAACAGATCGAGGGACACCCGGTGCCTGCCAGCGATCAATACGCGCTGGCGGTGATGACCTATGAACTGCTGGCGGGCCGTTTGCCCTTTACCGGCGCGGTGGCCGAGGTGGCGCTGAAGCATTTGCGTGAGGAGCCACCGCCGCCGCGCCGGTTCAACCCTGCGATCCCGGAGGGCATCGAGCAGGTGATTTTGCGGGCGATGCGTAAAAAGCCCCAGGAGCGCTGGCCTTCGGTGATGGAGTATGCGCGGGCGTACAGCGAGGTGCTGAAGAAGCTGGATCAGCAGAAGCAGGGCAGTATATCGATTGAGGACGAGCCGACGGTGCATATTCCGCCGAGCGCTGCGGCGCTGCCGAGTGTGCCATCGACGGCCAGGCCGCCAGCCGCCTATGAGACACAGGCAGTGCCATTTACGCCTCCGTCGTCACCGGCTCATCCATCCCGACCACCCCAAAGCGCTGCCCCGGCTGCTGCCCCAGCGCGGCCCGCGCCGCACCATCCACCTCAGGGGTATGGTGCGGTTCCGCCAGGGCCAGGCGCGCCATCATGGGGGCCAGGCTACCAGAACAGCGCTGCTGGCGCGCCGCCAGGCTGGAAGGCTGGCCCGGCAAGCGGAAGGCGTGGTTTTCCGGTGCTGCGAGTTGTTCTGATTGTGGTGGGGATTGTGATTCTTGTGAGCCTTGCTGTGGCGATTGTGCTGGCGCTGAGTGCGCCGGGACCGGCAAAGAATCACGCTGCACCTGGGCATATCCGTGTGCTACATGAACAGCCTGTGGGAACGTCTTTTGATGCTTCGCGCGAGGCCAAACTGCCTATAGTCATTACGGTGGGGGAATAGGAGTCAGCATCCAGGTGGATTACGCAGAGATGGGATGAAGAGGGCGCGCAGACAATAAGTTGTCTGCGCGTTCTGTGGTGTCTGTGCTAATTTTCGGAGGGGGTATCTGCCGGGTCGCTGGGGCGGCTCACCGGACGGGCGGCATCCAGCGCGGCGAGCACGCGGCTGATGTCGCCCGCAACATCGGCGAGCAGGCCAGGCAGCCATTCTTCAGGGTGCGGTTCGGCGGGCAGGCTTTCGTCGTCTTCGTCGCGGCGACGCCGGCGGCGCTGGCCGGGTGTGGGTCCGTGGCCGTTGAGTAATTCCCCTTCTTGTAGTTCGCTCAGACCTGCCAGGCCCTCGGGATGCCAGAGGGGGATTTCGACGCGCTGTTGCAGGGTGAGCGCTTCGGCTTGCAGGCCGCCATCGCCCAGGACGAGGGCGACGCTGGGGCGTGTTTCGGTAGCACGGCTGCTGTGTTCGCTGGCGCGCAGTTTCAGGGTGCGGATGAGCTGCTGCATGTTGACATCGGTCAGCGGGACGGCGGTGATGTTGAGGTTATAGGCAAGCTCCAGCACGAGCGGCGGGACTTGATCGGTATGCAAATGGGGGCAGGTGTCATCTGGCTCGTGAAAGAAATCGCAGATGCCTACTGCGCCTTCCAGGCTCAAGACGGTATCCAGAGGACTCCAGGTGAAGGAGATGGTGACTGTGCTGCGATTTTCGGCCTCCTCGCAAGTGCCTGTGTGACAGGTGCAAGCAAACTCGCGCTCCAGGGTGGTGTTATTGGTCCAATGCTCTGGATGGGCTGCTAGTCCGACATTTTCCATGGCCCGCTGGAACAATTGTGTCACGTCTTCGTACGTTACCATGCGTGTCTCCTTCTCTTTGGGCAGAGCAGCGGCCCCCTTGGAAGCCTTTCTGCCCATTTTCCATGATACTCGGTGCGGGCTGGAAAGTCAATCGGGGGTAGAGCAGGGTGTTCCAACTGGCGCGTTATTGGTCAGGGCCTCTTGATCTGATCTGCTTATCTGGCAGGGCGCTGCCCTTTGCGGCGATCTGGGGAACGAGCCGCGCGCTGCTTTTCCTGGGCAGCGGGTGATTTCAGCCGATTCAGGCGGCGCTCGTGGTCGAGCAGGCGCTCGATGGTGGCGGCCAGCAGGCGTTCGAGAGAGTCATGGCGGTGGTCGGGTATGGGTGATTCCCTGCCTGGGCCTCCAGTATGGTCACGCGCTCCAGCATGGCCTGTGCGTTGGCATCGAGCGTGGTTTCCAGGGTGAGTAGGTCGCATGCAAGGCTTGCCAGGGTGAGGCTGCTGGCTGTGGTTCGGGTATGGCCGCTGTGGCTGCCGAGAAAAAGCGCCCATAGAGCAGGGCAACGATTTCTTTTTGAAAGATGATGAGCCGCTGCCGCGCGTTGGGTTTGACACTGGCAATTCGTATGCCTGCCAGCCATAGAGGAATGCCCCAGGCAATGAGGACATTGGCAATTTGTGAGCCACCAGCCGTCTCTAGTCGAGCGCTGGCAAGCGCTTCTATCAGCACGGGATGTGCTCGTATATGCTGAGCCTGACTGCTCGGTTTCAGAGCCAGCGCTTCGCACAGCGCTGCAAATACAATAGCAGGTTGTCCATCGGGAAGCAAAACTGCCTGAAGGTCACAGCCAGCGATGGTAATGGTCGCTTGTTGCAAGGGTTCGAGTGGTTGAGACATATCTACCTCCTGTGAAACTCGAAGGGGGTATCCAATGAGTACCTCCTTTGGCCCAAAGGGGGTACTCATTGGATACCCCCTTGGGCCAACAAAAACTTTGGCATAGGGGAGGAAGTGCATATTATGACTCCCCTTACCAGAAAATACCTGGAATGTGGCCTATTCCTGGGCAAAGGGTATCTACATTATGGATGCCCTTGCCTCAAGGGGTGTCGAATGGACACCCCCTTTATCCACTGCTTGTGGATAACTTTGGGGATAAGGGTGTTTCGATTCCTTCCTTTATCCACAAGCACCATAGATGCTTGTGGATAACTGTGGAGTTATCAATGGGTATGCTTCCTGGCAACCACATGCAAAGCAGCCACCTCTGGCGCGTGGAAACGGATGCTTTGCCGGAAGGTGGCTGTTGAGAAGTTGGATGTTGCGAGGTGATACAATCTCTCAGCCCCGCCCGCTGGTTGTGCCAGATGTGGGGTAGTGGCGCTGTGATGTAACTGCATCACAGCGCCATGCTATTGCTTGTCGATGTCAAGCGTCAGTTGGAGATGGATGTTAAGGAGCGTTGAGGTAGGCGTACAGGTCATCCCAGGGATAGGGACCGGGACAGTAAGCGCGATCAATGGGGGCGATGCTGGCGTGGGTGGCGATGCCGCCGGAGGCGTCGGCGGGATGTTTGGGAATGGCGCATCTTTCACATAGCCATTTGATGAGGCGAAAGCTGGCGAGGGTTTGAGGGTCGGTGAGGGGGTCGCTGTTGTCGGGCGAGGGTTTGCAGTGTTCGATGCTGACGGTGAGCAGGTTGGCGTTGATGGTGGTGGGCCAGAAGGGGTCAGCGCTGGGCTGCGGGCCACCGTTGCCCCAGGCGGCATCTTCGATGCGGCAGCACTGGACGACCACGCCATCGCGCCCGATGATGAAGTGCGTTCCGGCATCGATGGGGCTGGTCTGGAAGTAGCGCGCGATCTCTTGCGCGGTGCCGGGCATGCCGGTGCCATGCACGACAACATAGAGCAGGGTTTGCCCGTTGCGACCTTGGGTTCCCTGGGGATAGCCGTATTTGTGGTGAGGTATCCAGAGCGCCTGAGGATATTGCGCCTGCATGGTATTCCTCGCTAGGCGGGGTCGGCGCGTTTGGCGTGGGCCTCCGCTGTTTTGAGTGCCTCTTTGACCAGCCGGGCCACCTTTGCCCATACTTCTTCGCGCTTGCCTTCCGAAAAATCGATGAGCGGTTGAGCCTGTTCCACAGCTTGGAACTGGCTGAGTTCGCTGTCCTCGAAGGCACAGTGTTTGAGGATGGTGGGGATGATGACCGCGCCCTCTTCCTGGGCAGCAGCAAGCAGGGGAGGCAGTTCGTTTTCGGCAATGAAGTCGGAGGCTAAAAAGTCGGCGCTGATGAGCAAGATCGCCACTCTGGCTGAGCCTATGGCCCGCTTGATTTCTTCGCGCCATTTGCTGCCGACGATGATCCTGGTATCATCCCAGATGTTCAAGGCTCCGGCTCGTTCGAAATAGCGCAGGTGGACACGCAGCCGCTCCAGATATTCTTTGTCCCGGTGGCTATAGCTGATGAATGCGCCGTTACGCACCGAAGGGGATGGCACGGTAGGCGCTTGTGTTGGGGACGCAACGGCTGCTTCAACTGTTTGCCCTGTAACAATAGGAGAGACAGGCGCGACCTCTACAGAGATATTGTCCTCTTTGCTCGCAGTATTCTGCTTGTCAGCTTGTTCTCGGAACCAGTCGGCTTCGAGCTTGGCGATGCGATCACGCAGAGCGACCTCGCGGCCACTCAGTTCTGCTGCCAATTCGAAGTTTTTCCTCCGAATGGCAGCTTCCTTCTCGTTGTGAATGCCCTCTAGCGCTATCACCGCATCTTCAAGATATTTAGCAACCGACGAAGGGTCATTAATCACTACATGGTCAGACAGTTTCCACATACTCAGCATTCGAAAGGTCTCGGCGCGGGCTTTTTCCAGATTGACACCAAAGCTTTCCAGCACGCCTGCCGCAATGCCTTGGCCCTCGCGCACCAGCCCCAACAGCAGATGCTCGGTGCCGATGTAGTGATGGTTCAGGCGACGGGCTTCATCGACCGCCAGTTCGATGACTTTCTTGGCGGGCGGGGTCAGACCAATCTCCCCCAAGACAATTCGATCCCCCCCGACCAATGATGTACTCGACGGCGCTGCGAACTTTGTTAAGTTCCGCACCAAGGTTGCTCAGGACCTTCGCGGCCACCCCTTCGCCCTCACGGACGAGGCCAAGGAGCAAATGCTCGGTGCCGATGTAGTTGTGATTGAAGCGCCGGGCCTCTTCTTCGGCGAGGCTTAGCACCTGCAGGGCGCGCTCGGTAAATTTGTCGAAGCGGTCGCGGTCATTCATCAGGGTCCTCTCCTTGGGGACGAGACGCCCGGCGCAGCTATGGGTGGTGTCTCTCAACAAGCGTGGCTTGAGTAGAGCATATCAAACTGTGGCTTGACCGTCAAGCTATCTGCTTGGGACGCTGAAGCGCGGCGTTGGGGATAGGCCGACGTTTGGCCGCCTGGAAGGCGGCGCTACAATCTCTCTGCTGGACTCTTTATACGCCGCGCAGGCGAGCGAGGGTATCCAACGTGGCAAGGATGGTGACTTCGTCGCCGGGGGTGATGACGGTATCGAGCGGCGGCAGGGTGAGGGTGTGGCCCTGGCGGCGCAGGGCGATCACGAGCACTTGCTCCTGGGTGCGGATGGTCTGGATGGCGTTGCCGGTGAGGCGGTCATTGGCGCGGATGGTGTGCAGGTCGGTGGCAAGCAGGTCTTCGCCGACGAAGAGGGCCTGGCCGACGCCGCTGAGGATGGAGGCGGCGGCGAGGGTGGAACCGGCCAGTTCCGAGGTGCTGTAGGTGGTGGAGATGTGGAAGAGGTCGCCGAGCTTGACGGCGAGGGTGTCGCTGAAGACGCGCAGCACAAGATGCAGGTGTGGGTGCGCGTGGCGAGCGGCCAGGCCGATCTGGAGATTGACGAGGTCGTCGGAGGTGACGGCGGCAATGGTGGTGGCGTGCTGTACGTCGGCCTTCTGAAGCGTCTCGATGTCGCGGGCATCGCCGATGACGGTTTTGATGCCCTGGAGGTCGCTGATTTGCCGGGAAAAGGATTGATCGTCGTCGAGGTGGATGACGGTGATTTGCGGGCGCGGCGTGAGGTAATAGAGGCGCTGGACGACGCGATAGCCGACTTTGCCCAGGCCGCAGACGATGACGCGGTCTAGCAGTTCGTTGGAGTGACGCAGCCGCCCGGCGGCCAGCGGGACGGTTTCGGCAGTGTCGGCGAGCTTGAGGTGCAGCGTTTCCAGGAGGGGCAGCGCGCCCAGCAGAGTGAGGCGGTCTCCGGCTTTGAGTTCTTGCAGGGCCAGATTTTGCGATGGGCGGCCAGCGGCATTCTGATGGGCCAGGACGCGCACGCTTTCGCTTTCCTCGAACTTCCAGAGCGGGCCAGCGAAGGGATTGTTGGGCGGAAGCGTGAGGTGTGAGACGCCCAGCAAGTCGGGGCTGCTGTCGAGGGTAAGCACGTAGTCGATCTGGTGGCTGACGGAGGCGGCGGCCAGGGTTGGCGCGGCAAGCGCGGAGGAACTGAAGGCGGTATTCGGCCCAAAGCTTTGCTCCAGGTTGCGGTCAAGTTCTTCGCTGAAGATGCGCAGGATGGTCTGGATGCCGGGGTGGGCGGCGCGGGCGACCAGGGCAATATCGATGTTGACGAGATCGTTGTTGACGCTCGCGACGATTGCTCTGGCGCGTTTCAAGCCCGCCTGGCGGAGCGTGGTGAGTTCGCGGGCATCGCCCAGGACGACGGGCACCTTGAGGTTGAGCGCGCGGGCGACATATTCACTGGACCAGTCGCGTTCGATGACGATGGCCTCATAGCCCGCTTCCAGCAGATGGGTGACGACGCGCAGGCCGACATGCCCCAGGCCGCAGACGATGACGTGGCGGCGATAGGTGGAGGCGAGGGCGACCTGCCAGGCTTCGCGGCGGTCTCGCTTATCCAGCACCAGGCGGCCAAAGTTCAAGACGCCCTGCGTGAGCAGCGCCAGGCCGAGCAAAGGAACGACGAAGAAGAGAATCTGGCCGGGGAGATCGAAGGGCAGTTTTTCGTCGCTGGCGAAGAAGAGCAGCTTGAATGCCTGAAAGAGCGCCATCGGCGTGGCGAGTTGTTCCCTGGTATAGAAGAAGCGAAAGTAGAGGGTGCCGATGACGACCATGAGCACGAAGCCGATGAGTACCAGGGAGGATTGACGGGCCAGCAGCCCGAAGTCATAAAGGTTGGCGCGAATGAGACGCCAGGTCGAATAACGGCGCTGCTCCTGGCCGCGCAGGGCGCGGCGGCTGGTTGCGGTGGTTGGTGCCATGGGTCGCTCTCCCTCTGGGGGTGATGTGGGCGAGCGCTCCCGAGTGGCAAGCCGCCCTTCAGAGGATACCAAACTGGCGTTTTGGCGTCAAGGGTATGTGGGCTTTCGAAAGTCCTCTCTCTATTCGCCACCCCCTTGACACCACCCGCAAAAGGCCGTATACTTGCCCTCAAGAACCATACGGTTCAGCGCGGGCAATTGAGCGTGCGCAAGCACCTGAGCAATGAAACGGTACCATGCGGCACGACCAGTAATTACGACTGGCCGTGCCGCTCACCCCACCTCTGCGCGTGGCAGGGAATGGGGCTGGAGGCATTCTATCATTCGATAGAATGAAACACCTCTCAGCGGCCATCTCCTGTTGGCGGGGCGAACTTGTTTCCCGGTGTGGCTGGGGCAGCAGTGCGAAACTGCTGCTCCGGCGCTGCCGGTTAGCAGCGCCTCGCGCCCAGCGGCAGGGGATGGCCGTTTCGTCTCTCTGGAGCGATGTTGAGAGGAGATGGCTTGTATGTCCTTTGCATCTACGCTGGCGTTTCAGTCTTTCTGGTCGCAGTCCTGGTCAGCGCCTTTACGCGGCGCGTGCCGCTGGCTCACACGGGTTCCGGCTCCGGTCGTGCCGAGCATCCCCGAGGCGTTGGCTCCGGGCTGGCTCAGGCCACTGTGCTTTCAGCGCGAGGTGGCTCGCGCCATTCGTGATCGGCTGGCCTGGCTGCGCGCTCATCCTGATCAGGCAGCGATGCTTTCTCAGGACGATTCGCTGCCGTGCTGGTCCGAGGTCGATTGGATGCCCTACGGGCGCGGGGTGCTGCGCTCGTGGCGGGATGTTATGCTGCTGGAGCAGGTGCAGCTTGAGGTGGAACGTTTGCTGCGCATTGTGGACGCGCCACCCAGGCTTTTGGGGGAGGAGGTCTGGACGCACGCGGCGCTGGGGACGTGCGAGCATCTGGCCCAACTCTACGGCGAACTGCGGCGACGTTATGGGGCGCGAGCGGTGCGGGTGGCGCTGCGCGGCCTGCTGAATCGCTACGTCTGGTGGTCGCCGGAGGAGGCGAGCGAGGCCCCAGAAGCTGAGCCTGCGCGCGGGCAAGACGACGCGCCGCCAGAGACGGCGGCGCTGCAAGCAAGTGACTGAAGACAGCGCGAGGGATGGCAAAAGTGTTTCACGTGAAACACTGTCGTTCGCTAGCTTAGCGCGATCTCGATGGTGCGTTGCTCGCCGGTATCGTTCAAATAGAGGGTGACTATCGTCTCGCTGCGTGTGGCTCGCCAGGTCCAGCCCTCCTGGCCGGGCTGCGCAGCCGAAGGCGCGCCGGTGGCAAAGTTGCCGGACGGGTGCGGTTGGGTGGCCGAAAAAGGAAGATGGATTTCAAGCTGAAGCTGGCGGCGTTCGGAGCGATAGGAACCTTCTGGCTTTTCTAGGGTGATGGAAAGCTTGCCCGACGTTTGCCAGGTGTAGCGATAGGTCGTCAGGCTGAACGCGCCGCTGCGGTAATTGAGGGTCTGGCCGTCATCTTCGTAGAGGGTGGAAGTTCCGGTGCTTTCGGCGGCGGGGACGGAAAGCATGAGGGTCAGCGGGTCGGTGGGGCGTTCTGCCGTGTGCTGCATGATTGGTCCCAGCGGCAGGAAGGCTCCGGCGCGCACGAAGAGGGGCAGTTCATCCAACGGTGCGCGAACGGTGACCCAGGCGGGGCCGTGAAAGCGTTCGCCCGACCAGAAAGAGGCCCATTCGCCAGCGGGCAGATAGAGGCGACGGGTGCTGCTGGCGGGCTGATAGATCGGCGCGGCCAGGAGGTCACGTCCAAGGAAGAACTGATCGTCGATGTCCCAGGTGGCCGGGTCGTTGAGATAGTGCCAGAAGAGGGGGCGCATGATGGGCGCGCCCGTGGTGGCTGCTTCGTGAAAGAGGGTGGTCAGATAGGGCAGCAGGCGATAGCGCAGTTCGATGTAGCGGCGGTTGATGCTTTCGAATGGTTCGCCAAAGGCCCAGGGTTCCTGGTGTGTGGTGTTGGCGCTGCTGTGGTTGCGGCAGAACGGCATCAGCGCGCCCAATTGTGTCCAGCGGGTCAGCAGTTCAGCGTTGCCACTGCCCCAGAAACCGCCCACGTCCGCGCCCACAAAGGCCAAGCCGGACAGGCCAATATTGAGGCACATGGGGATTGCCAGGCGCAGATGCTCCCACAGGCTGGAATTATCGCCGGTCCAGAGGGCGGCGTAGCGCTGTACCCCGGCATAGCCGGAGCGAGTGAGCACAAAGGGGCGCTCGTCGGGCCGCAAACGTTCCAGCCCTTCGCGGGTGGCCCGCGCCATCATGGAGCCATAGGCGTTGTGAAACGCGAGATGCGGCAGCGTTTCGTCTTCATCGCCATGCTGCACCTGTGGGGCAAGGGTGCTGCCGCTGGGTACGGCGAGTTCGGGGGCGAAGTAGCCGGTGAGGCTTGGCTCGTTCATGTCGTCCCAGATGCCATCGACGCCCACGTCGAGCAGCGCGGCGTGCTGGTCGCCCCACCACTGGCGCGCGTCGGCGCGGCTGAAGTCGGGGAAGGCGGCCATGCCGGGCCAGACGGGGCCATGGAAGACCTGGCCGTCGGGTGTGGCGCAGAAGTAGCCTTGCTGGATGCCTTGCTGATAGATATGATAGCTGGGGTCTTGTTTGACGCCGGGGTCGAGGATGGTGACGACATGATAGCCCTGCTGGTGCAGTTCGTCGATCAAGCCCTGCGGGTCGGGGAACCGCTGGGGGTGCCAGGTGAAGTCGCGGTAGCCGTCCATATAGTCGATGTCGAGCCAGAGGGCGTCGCAGGGTATCTGTTTGGCGCGAAAGTCGCGGGCCAGGCTGCGCACCCAGCTATCGGGGTAATAGCTCCAGCGGCACTGATGATTGCCGAGCGCCCAGCGCGGCGGCAGGGGCATGCGCCCGGTGAGTTCGGTATAGCGCGCCAGGATGGTCTGCATGGCTTCTTCGCCGTAGCCCGCGAAGAAATAGTAGGTGAGCGCGCCATCGCCCGCGCCGACACTCAAGGTGAGGTGGGTCGGCTGCGTGGCCCCAAGGTCGAACTCGGTGAGGGCGGGGCTATCCAGGAAGAGGCCGTAGGTCAGCGGCGGATGCTGCTCGCGGACGCTGAGGAGAAAGGGGATGGCGGTGTACATCGATGGAGTGTTGTCGTTGTGAGGGCCGGGTGGGTCGATGTTCCAGAGGCGGAAGCGCGAGCCGTATTTGTTGAGCGGGCCGGTGCGCTCGCCAAAGCCGAAGAAGTGCTCGCCCGCGAAGATGCTTTTGGCGCAGCGCGCGCCCCATTGGCCGCGCTGGATGAGATAGGGCGCGGGGCCAGGGTCTTGTTGCACGACGCTGAGGCTTTGGGGCAGATCGGCGCTGAGGCAGATGCCTTCGGCGTTATAGAACTGGAGTTGGAAGGGCACAGGAGCCAGCGTTACCCAGATGGACATATCCGGGGTGCGCAGCATCAGGCCGCCGATCTTGTCCTCTTCCGTCTCAATGGTCACGTCCGGCCACGCTTCGTCAGGCTTTTCCACGGCCCAGGAGCGCGGCGGCTCGGTGATCCATTCCGGCAGAAACTCCACGCGCGCCAGGTCGGACGCAAGGATGGTGAGGCGCACGCGGGCGCGGCTTTCGACGCCGGTAAAGGTGAAGCGATTGGCTTCGCGGCTGGTGAGGGTGGCCGGGCCGATGTCGAGCGCGGCGGGCTGCGCGAGCGTGCCCTGTTCTTGCCGGGGCAGGTCTGGCGGTGTGGCTTCGGACATACGATGATACGCTCCTTCTGCAACGGTCTGTTGGTGTACATGGTAGTATATGACGTGGAAGGGTTTCACGTGAAACGCTCTATATAGGAAAGCCGAGACGCCCATTTGAGAAGGATAGCGACATGGATGATGAGGCTCTGGCGCAGTGGTTTGCGACTAACAAAACACTGCTGGAGACGGCGTATCTCGCCGCGCAAGACCCCTGGCAGCAGTCGGGTTCGGGCATTGGTAGACAGCGCACGGTGGACCAATGGATTGCGCAGCGGCGCTGTATCGCGGATTGCGTGGAGCGATCAGGCTCGTTTTTAGATGTTGGCTGCGCCAATGGCTATCTTTTAGAATGCCTGCTGCATTGGACCCAGGAGCGTGACCTGGAGATGGTTCCCTATGGACTGGATTTCTCCGAGGCGTTGGTGACATTGGCGCGTGAACGACTCCCGGCCTATGCCGATCATCTGTTTGTGGGGAATGCGTGGGATTGGTCGCCTCCACGTCCTTTCGATTACGTGCGCACGAATCTTGAATATGTACCTGATGAGCTTCAGCGCCAATGGATTGGCAGAATGCTCGACGAGTGGGTCTCTCCGAGAGGATGGCTGCTGGTGGCGGAGTATCGCGGCAGGGATGATCTGGCGGCGGCGTTACGCGTTGATGAGCGTTTGGCAGATATAGGCTTCAAAGTGAAGTTGGTCAGAAAAGCGTATTGGCAGGGGATAGAGAAAACCCGTCTCGCCATCATTGAAAAATGAAATCAGTGTTTCACGTGAAACACTTCACAATTATAAGTGAGAGGAAAACACGATGAGCGACGATAGCACAGAGCATGGACAGGCAGCCGCGACGAAAACGTGGGATGCCGCGTTGTATGATGGCAAGCACTCGTTTGTGTGGAAGTATGGCGCGGGTGTGATCGAACTGCTCGCGCCGCAGCCGGGGGAACGCATTCTTGATCTTGGCTGCGGGACGGGGCATCTGACGGCGCAGATAGCCGCCGCTGGGGCAGAGGTGGTGGGTATGGATAAGTCGCTGGGGATGATCGAGGAGGCGCGCAAGCAGTATCCTGATTTGCGCTTTGAGGTGGGTGATGGCGCTGACTTTGCGTTCGACGCGCCGTTCGACGCGATCTTTTCCAACGCGGCGCTGCACTGGATGACGGAACCGGAGCGCGTGGTGGTGTGCATGGCGCGAGCGCTGAAACCAGGGGGGCGATTGGTGGCGGAGTTCGGCGGGAAGCATTGCATGCGCCCGCTGATCGAGGCAGTGCAACAGGCGCTGGGGGAGAATGACCCCACGGCGTGGGGCACGACATCTTTCTGGTATTTTCCGAGCGTTGGCGAATACGCGACGCTGTTGGAGCGGCATGGGTTGGCGGTGTCGACGGCGCTGCTGTTTGATCGCCCAACGCCGCTGGAGGGTGGCGAAGAGGGGCTGCGGGTCTGGCTGAAGATGTTCGGCAATCTCTTCTTCGAGGAGATGACTGAGGAGCGAGAGCGCGAGGTGGTCGAGCAGGTGGAGGCGCAGCTTCGGTCTACCTATTTCCGCGACGGAACCTGGATTGCGCCCTATACTCGCCTGCGCGTGGTGGCGGCGAGGGAAGCGGTATAGATGTTTCAGGCAATGCGGCGCTTCTGGCAAGAAGTGAAGGAGCAGGTCGAGATGGCGCAGCGATCACCGATTTCGGCGGCGAAGAATCCGGCGGTGGCGGCGTTTCGCGAAGAGGTGCTGGCGACGTTTCCGTATCGGGAAGAGGCGAAGGAGTGGCTGCGGGCAACGGTGGATTTCGAGGTGGAAGATTTGCAGAGCACACGCGGCGGTGGTTTCTGGCAGCCCGATCAAAACAAGGTGTTTTTGTATACAGCGCAGTACGAGGCGGCGATTCATGAACTGGCGCATGCGTGGTGGCATTATCGGCGCATCGGCCAGGAAGACGCGATGATCGAGGCGACGATCAGGCTTTCCAAGGAGACGGACCCACGCTATCAGCGGCTGACGCAGTTGGCCTATGAATACATTCATGGGATTCCTGAACGCGGCTGGGCAGGTATGCTGGTGGATCGCAACGATTGGGAGATGTACGCGGGGCTGGCGAGTGGGATGATGGCGGATATGCGGCTGGCTCCGCCGTATGTGCGCGTGTTCTACGAGGGGATGTATCTGTTGCTGCCGGATGACGCGCCATCGCCAGCGAAGCTGGCCGCGCATAATTAGCCGGTGCTATTGGTGGCGCTGGCGCGTTGATCGATGGAAAAGGGAGCGTGTGTGAAACTGATGTATTGTGGGCACTGCGGCGATGTGGTGCGTTTGTTTCCGGAGAAGCGCTTTTGCAAGTGTGGCAAGTCGTGGGGGCAATATCTGGAAGATAAAGCCACGACGGTGCAGACGTATCCGGGTCTTTCGCTGGGGATTTCTAATCCTGATTTCGATCTGGCGGTGGATGCGTTTGTGGAGCATCCGAACTATTTTTCGCCCATCCTGGCGATTCGCTGCTGGGTGAATCCGCTTTCGGAACCTGATGTGACATTTGTTGCGGGGGAAGAAAGGGCCAAAGAGGATGAGGCAGCGCCAGCAGAAGATGGTGCCGGGGAAGAGCCAGCGAAGGAGCTATGAGGTTAGCGCTGGATGGCTTGAGATGATCGGAACATCGGGCGAGGAAGATGAGTTCCTAGAAAAGCGTTTCACGTGAAACGCTTTTCGTATTTTCTGGACCTGGGGCATAAATTGTGCTACGCAAAACAGAGGAGGCTCATGGATTGAGCAGGCCAGTTATGTGAAGGAGCAAGACGATGCCCGTTGATGAACAGGTTCAGAAGGTCTTGGAACGCTACGCTGCCTTTGGCGCGCCTCCGCTTGTGAGGCTTTCGCCGCAAGAGGCCCGGCAGAGGCCGACCATCCGCGATGCGGTGAACGCGCTGCGCAGGGAACGTGGAGAGGTGGTCGTACCGGAGGCGGTGAGCATGGTGCGCGATGAGATGCTTCAGGGGCCGGAGGGCGAAATCGGCGTGCGGCTCTATCGTCCCGAGGCGTCTGGCCCGCTGCCGATGCTGGTCTATTTTCACGGCGGCGGCTGGGTGTTGGGGAATCTGGAGAGCAGCGACGCGACGTGCCGGGCGCTGGCGAATCTGACGCGCTGTCTGGTTATTTCGGTGGGCTATCGGCTGGCACCGGAGCATCGGTTTCCGGCAGCGGTGCAGGATGCGTATGCGGCTATGCAGTGGGCCAGAGAAAACGCTGCCCGACTTGGCGGCGATGCGACACGTCTGGCAGTGGGGGGCGAGGACGCGGGGGGAAATCTGGCGGCGGTGGTGACGCTGATGGCGCGCGATAGCCAGATGGACAAGCCACTGTATCAGGTGCTGATCTATCCGATTCTGGACGATGCGTTTTCGACACCATCTTATGAACATAACGCATATGTGAGGCCGCTGACCCGTGACGAGATGCGCTGGTTCTGGGGGTATTATTTGCCGAAGCCAGCGGCAGGGGCGAACGAATATGCTTCGCCGCTGCGCGCTGAGGATATGCGTGATCTGCCGCCGGGGTTGATTGTGACGGCGGAGTTCGATGTGGTGCGCGATGAGGCTGAAGCCTATGGGGGGCATCTGGAGGCGGCAGGCGTGCCGATGGCAATGCGCCGCCGCGCCGGAATGGTACATGGCTTTTTGGATATGGCGCCGGTGGTGAGAGAGGCCAGAAAAGGTCTTGAAGAAATAGCGGATTGGCTGCGCGTGGCCTTTTATCCCCCGTCAGCGGAGGCCGGAGCGGAGGGGCAGACCAGGCAGGAGGAATGGGTGTGCCGGTGATACAAGCGTGCGCCAATGTTTCACGTGAAACATTGGCGCACGCTTGTATTGGGCTTTTATTCGGTTTCGTTCTCCTCTTCTTCGTTATCTTGCTCGGGAACCCAGCAGACGTAACTGGTGAGCAGATGGCGAAGGGCGACGCGCACGGCGTGCGCGCCACAGCGCCGCCGCAGTTCGCGGTAGAGTTGGGCCAGATGCTCGCACGTGCCCAGCGCCGCGTGCGTCCAGTCTTCTTCGCCCAGCAGCCGGGGCGGCGCGAGCATGATGCGCAGCAAACGTTCTACCTCAAGCTGCGCGTGCTCCAGCAGCCGCTCATCCTTCCATGAGCGCAGCACGCCGCGCCCGTAGGGCGTCCAGTCGACCTCGGACCAGCAGGGCAGCGAATCCAGATTATAGAGCATGGCGGCCTGATCGGGGTGAGCGCGCAGCCAGGCCAGTCGGTCGCGGATGGCGCGGGCGACCTCGCGCTGGAAGCAGAGCGGGCGCAGCCAGTCGGGGGCCAGCGCTTCGGGGATGCTGGGAACGACGGGAGCGGGGTCGCGTGTGAGCCAGTGACAGGCCAACCGTAACGGGGCTGACCAGGACTGCGACCAGAAGGACTGAAACGCGAGTGTGGAGGCAAAGGACATAGCACGATTCTCCTCTCAGAATTGCTCCGGAGAGACGAAACGGCCATCCCCTGCTGGGTGGCTGAGCGCTGCTGCCCGGATGGGCCGGAGCAGCGGTTCGCCCCGCCTGCGAGGAGATGGCCGCTGAGAGGTGACATCATTCTATCTGTGGGGATAGAATGCCTCCAGCCCCATTTCCCTGCCGTGCGCAGAGGTGGGGTGAGTGGCACAGTCGGTATTGCTGACCGGCTGTGCCACACGGTACCGTTTCATTGCTCAGGTGCAGTGCGCGTGCTCAGATGGACGCGCAGCAACGAGTGGTTGCCAGGCCAAGTATACGGCATTTTGCCCGCGCTGTCAAGAGGGCGCGGGTTAGCGCTGATGCTCCTGGCGGGCGTGGCGGTTCATCTGGTCGGCGGTGGTGAACTGCGCGCCGCAGATGGGGCAGTTAACGCCGCCCGCCGCCTGCTGGGCGATGGTCCAGCGGGCGTTTTCTGCTGTCGCGTGGTCGCGCTGGTTATGCTGGTCAAGCTCCTGGCGGGAGGGAAAGACGGCTCCGCATGCCTGGCAGATAAATTCATTGCTTGCCATAACGGCTGTGCTCCTTTCTGACCGTTTGATTCTTTCGAAGGTTTGTAAGAGAGGTTTGCACAGCGTGTGCCAGGAGACGTGGGGGCAGGCGCGTCGACTTCCTATAGTCAATAGGGGTGACGCGAGCGAGATGTGGCTGGTAAGAAAGCTGCATCGTTTGATGGATGGGGATTCTTTCTCTTGGTTGATATTGCTTGACGAAATGGTACGGGCGTACTACAGTATCTAAGGATGGTTCTGGCGCAGGCTTCTCGCGGAGGAGGCAGCAGATGATTGAACGCCAGTATATTGGCCGGTACCGGGTGCTGGGGCGGTTAGGAACTGGTGGCATGGGCACGGTGCTGCGTGCGATGGATGAGGCGCGTGGGCGCGAGGTGGCGCTCAAGCTGCCCAATGACGTTGAGCCGCAGTCCATCACTTTCTTGAAGCAAGAATGTGATGTGCTGATGCAGTTGGAACATCACAATATTGTGCAGATTTATGGTTCGGGCAGCGATGCCGACCCTGATCTGCCTTTTTATATTGTGATGGAGTTTGTGGACGGGGTGACGGTGGAGGAACTGCTGCATCAAGAGCGTGGTCGGGTGGAACCGCGCCGGGCGCTGAAGATTGCGCTGGGGGTGGCCGAGGCGCTGGCTTACGCCCACAAGCCGCCGCTGCGCATTATCCACCGCGATATTAAGCCGGGCAATATTATGATTCGCCGCAGCGATGAGATGGTGAAGGTGACCGACTTTGGCATCGCTGCGGTGCTTTCGCAGCGTGCCGGGCGGACGGGTGTTGGCACGCTGGCGTATATGGCTCCCGAACAGGCGACAGGGTTGGGCGTGGATGAACGCAGCGACCTGTATTCGCTGGGGGCGATGCTGTATGAGATGTTGACGGGGCAGCGTTCGCCGCAGCTTGCCTCTGCGCCGCCGCGTCCGCCGGGCGCGTGGCTGGATAATGCTTTGCCGCAGGAGATGCGCAGCCGGATTGATCGGCTGGTGATGGGGTTATTACAGGCGGACCGTGATCAGCGCAGGCCCCAACGCGCCGCCGATGTGGTGGAGGAACTGCGCGCGATTCTGGAGGGTCGCCCGTCTCGTCCGGTGGCGGGCACGCAGGCGGGGAATGTGTCGATCTTGCAAGCGCCTACCCAGCGCAGCGCGAGGATTCCGGCAGCCGCCGCGTATTCCCCGCCGCGCCCGCGCCCGACGGTCCCGGTAGGGTATACCAACTATCCGCCGAATGCGCCGCCGTATCGTCCGCCCGCGCCGCCCGCCTATGCTCCGCCTGTGCGGCCACCGCCGCGTCAGCCACCGTATCAGCCGCCCGCAGCGGCGACAACGCGGGGGCGAGCGCACCTGGCAACGGTGTCGCTGCTGCTGGGTCTGGTGGCCGCGGCGGTGGTTCTGCTTATTTTGCGCATCACGCGCTCGGCTGAGGCCATTCGCGGGCTGCGCTGGCCGGTGCAGCCAATCATAACGCTCAGTGGGACGTTTCCCCAGGGGACGCTGAATCATATTTCTTTTACCCTCCTGCTGGCGTGTTTTATTCCAGCGGTGTTGGCAATTTTCGTGGGCCGCAGCGCGCGCCGCACGATTCTGATGAGCGGCAGACGGCTGCGCGGTGGCGCGCTGGCGTTCTTTGGGCGCTTTCTCGGCGCGATCAGCCTGGTGACACTGGCCCTTATTTTGCTGGTTGCGCGATAATCCCAGCGATGCTCAGCAGCAGCCAGGCCCATCCAGGAATGGATTGTGCAGAAGATTGGCGTTCCTGGCCCGGGATGTAGTATGCTTAATGCATGAGCACACGGCTTGTTTGCCAGGTATGACTGTACTTGTCAGGTTGTGCCCTAGCCATCGGAGAGAAGGCCCTACTATGCCGAAACGTATTCTCGTCGTCGATGATGAGGTTCCCATTGCCGAACTCCTTTCCCAGGCCCTGGCCGATGAGGGCTATGAGACCCATAAAGTGGTGCAAAGCTTGCGCGTGTATGATGCGGTGCGCGAACATCAGCCGGATTTGATTTTGCTTGATCTGATGATGCCGTATCTGAGTGGGCAAGATGAACTGCGGTTGATTTCGATGGACCCGGAGTCGCATCGCCGGATTCCGGTGATTGTGGTGACGGCGATGGTTGATGCGAAACGCGAGGAAGAGACGCTGCGCCAGTTTGGCGTGACCGATATTGTTTTGAAGCCGTTTGATTTGAACGCGCTGGTCCGGCTGGTGAAGCGGACCATCGGCGAAGCCCAGGAGGGCCGGTCTTGAGCAGCAATGGCTCTGAAGTGCAAAAAGATGTGGCGCTGGACGCGATGGGCGGCGACCATGCTCCTGCTGAGATTGTGGCCGGAGCAGTGCAGGCAGCGCGCGAGCTTGCGGCCAGTGTCATCCTGACGGGGCCAGAGGCAGCAGTGCGCGCCGAACTGGCGAAGCACCAGACGGCTGGCCTGGACATTACGGTGGAGGATGCGCCCGAAGTGGTGGCGATGGATGAGCACCCCAGCGATTCTTTGAAGAAGAAACAATCTTCGATGGCAGTAGCGGTGCGACTGGCGAAAGAAGGCCGGGTCGGCGCGGCGGTTTCGGCAGGCAACAGCGGCGCGATGATGGCGACGGCACTCTTTGGGTTGGGGCGGGTGCGCGGCATTGATCGCCCGGCGCTGGGCATTTCTTTTCCGGCGCGCGGTGGCACATGCCTGCTGCTTGATGTGGGCGCGAATGCCGATTGCCGCCCACAGCATCTGGTGCAGTTCGCGCTGATGGGCAGCGCCTATGCCGAGCAGGTGTATAAGATTGCGCGCCCGCGCGTGGGCCTGCTTTCGATTGGCGAGGAAGAGGGCAAGGGCAATCAACTGGTCAAAGACACGACACCGCTGCTGAAAGAGGCGGCGACGCTGGCAGGGCTGAACTTCATTGGCAATGTGGAGGGCAAAGACCTGCCCGCTGGGACGGCTGATGTGGTGGTCTGCGATGGCTTTACCGGCAATGTGGCGCTGAAGCTAAGTGAGGGGTTGGCGCGCATGATTCGCGATATGATTCGCGACGCGGCCTATAGCAATACGCGCGCGAAGATTGGCGGGGCGCTGCTGAAGCCCGCGCTGGAGCAGCAGTTTGCCAGGATAGATTGGCGCGAGACGGGCGGCTCGCTGTTGCTGGGTCTGAAAGGGGTAGCGCTGATCGGGCACGGGCGTTCGGATGCGCGGGCGATTCGCAGCGCGATTCGCACGGCTCGCCAGATTGCCGCCGCCAGACCTGCCGAGGCGATTGCCGAGGGGATGGCGAAGCTGGGCGAACTGGCAAAGGTGGAAAATTAGTTCTAAGGGTGTGCAGGGGTGATTTCCGCTTGGCGGAGATCACCCCTGCGTGTCTCTTGCCTCAAAAGGTTGTTATGGTGTCGGCGAGGGGGATGGTTTGGGTGTCGGCGACGGCGAGGGCGAGGGTGATGGCTGCGGCGTCGGGGTCGGCGAGGGTTGAGTTGTTGGCGAGGGCGACGGCTGAACTGTTGGCGAAGGTGAGGGCTGGGCTGTTGGCGAGGGCGACGGCGCGAGCGTGGGCGAGGGCACAAGGGTAGGCGTCGCGGTGGGGAGCGCGCCGGGCAGTGCTGGCCCTGGAATGTGTGTGACGAAGAGATAAGCAACAGCAACGACGATGGCGAGCGCGATGCCAAGCAGCACCAGGACTTTGACGGTGTTGCCAAAGCCTTCCTGCGGTCCTGGGTCGCTTTGCAGCGGGGGGAGACGCCTATGGTATGGGTCGTCGTCTCCCCAGATTGGCTCGCTCATAGGGTTCTTTCTGCTGGGTATAGGATGCGACGGGCAGGCGGCTTGCGTCGCCCATCCCGTCGCACATTATACGCATCTCCTGTTCTGGTTTGCATGGCCCTGGCTGTTCTCAGCGAGAACCTATGCCTGGGTTGGTGGGGTCGATAGGTTCGTTTGCCTGCGGTCGGGCGTCATCAGGCGGCAGAGGGCGCAGGTCGCCTGCGTTGTGAGGGAATACTCGATCCTGATTGCCTTCATCCGGTGGGAAAGGGCGAAGGTCGCCTGCGTCCGGCGCAAATGGCTGCATGTGTGCCTCATCCGTTCCTTCTTCTTCCCTTGCCGGGCTGGGCGTGGGCATTGGGGAGTTCGGGTAGACGGGAGCCTGCGCCGCGATATCGCCTGGGGCGCTTTCTGGTGGCTGCTTCCAGCGGTCTTGCTTCAGTTCTTCTTTGGAGAGCCGCAGCGTGAGGCCATCGGCGTCATGGGCCAGAATGGCGGTGGCGGGGAGATAGAGCTGGTGGGTAAAAAGCCAACCCTTCTCCACGACAAAGAAGCCGTCGCGCATGGCAGAGAAGCTGATATGCCCTATCTTTTCTCCGCTGACATCGTGAACACTGGTGCCCTCTGGGATGTCTGCCATGGGGGCATTATTGGGAGGATTCATCATAGACGCTTTGTCTCCTTTGATCTGGCCTTCCCTGGCAAGCCGTTCCTCTTCTCTCTAGGAGAGGTTGCACATGAAATGCCAAAGGCATATCTGGTTGGCTTTCTCTGGTGGCTGCATATTCTCTGAGCCAGAAAGGATGGGCAGCGATGCTGACGTTGTTCTATTCACCGCATATGACGAGCGTGGATAATGAGGCCAGACGCGCATCCGGCCACGCGAATGTGCCGCTTTCCGAGGCCGGGCGAGAGCAGGCGCGGGAACTTGGGCAGCATTACGCGACGGTGGCGCTGGATGCGGTCTTTGCATCTGATCTTCAGCGGGCAGCGACGACGGTTGAGATTGCGTTCGCGGGGCGCGCTGTGCCGATTGTGCTGGATGCGCGGCTGCGCGAGTATGATTACGGGGCGATGACGCAGCATCCCGTTGCCGAGGTGGAGGCGGAGTTTCTGCGGCGCATTACGGAGCCGTTCCCAGGCGGCGAAAGCCTGGAGATGGTTGTAGAGCGAGTAGGCGCGTTTTTGCGCGAGGTGTGGGTCGCGTATGATGGGAAAAACGTGGCAGTGATTGGGCACCGGGCAACGAAATATGGGCTGGAGTATTGGACTGGCGAGCGGACGCTGGAGGAGATTGTACGCACGCCCTGGGAGTGGCGGGATGTGCCGATCTGGCGCTATGAGTTGGCGCGGCCTCCAGAGTGAATCAATCTGATAGATGATCTTCTGGAGAAATAGCAGGAGGGCCGAGCAACAAACTGCTCGGCCCTCCTGCTATTGGGAGGTGTTCATGCCAGGAGTTCGCCACGCAGGGTGGTGACGGCCTGGCCGCTGATGCCGACGCGCTCGCCGTTGAGGCGCACGCCGACCACGCCGCCGCGCGCGGAGGCTTGATAGGCGCGCATTTCGGTTTTGCCGAGACGTTCGCCCCAATAAGGGGCGAGGGTGCAGTGGGCCGAGCCGGTGACGGGGTCTTCGGCGACGCCGGTCTGCGGCGCGAAGAAACGCGAGACGAAATCAAACTCGGATGAGGCGCTGCGGCTGGTGACGATGACGCCGCGCGTTTGCAGGTGCTCCAGCAGGCTCATGTTGGGCTTGAGGGCGCGCAGCGTTTCTTCTGAGTCGATTTCGACAAGGTAATCAAACTGGCTCTGGCCGACGTAGCGCAACTCGACGCCGAGCGCCTGTGCCAGTTCGGCGGGCGCGTCGGCTGGGCGCGCCGGGGTGGCAGGAAAGTCCATCTCGATCCACGCGCCTTTGCGGTCGGCGGTGAGCAGGCCGCTGCGGGTGTGGAAACGCGCCTGGGTGTCCAGGGGCAGATAGCCCTCTTCCCAGAGGACATGGGCGCTGGCGAGCGTGGCGTGGCCGCACAGGTCAACCTCGACGGTGGGTGTGAACCAGCGCAGGCTGAAGCCATCCTGTTTGCGGTAGAGAAAGGCTGTTTCGGCCAGGTTCATCTCGCGGGCGACACGCTGCATCCAGTCGGCCTTGCCTGGTCCTGGCAAGACACAGACGCCCGCAGGGTTGCCAGTGAAGGGCGTCGACGTAAAGGAGTCCACCTGGGTAATCTTCTGGTCCATTGTCTACCTCACGAAGCTGCAATTTCGACCTCGGCCTCGATCTCGACGGGAATGCGCATGGGCAGTTCGGCCAGGCCAACAGCAGAGCGGGCGTGCGCGCCGATTTCGGGGCCGTAGAGGTCGATGATCAGGTCAGAAAAGCCGTTGATGACGGAGGGCATTTGCGCGAAGCCTGGCGCGGCGTTGACCATGCCAAAGGCGTGTATCCAGGCGGTGACACGGTCCAGGTCGCCAAGCTGGCGCTTGAGCGCCGCCAGAATCGCCAGCGCGGTGAGCCGCGCGGCGTTATAGCCTTGCTCCAGGGTGAGATCGGCCCCGACTTTGCCCAGCGGTTCGGCAAACGTGCCGTCAGGGTTCAATGGCCCGACGCCGGACACATAGGCGCGGGTGCCGCGCACGCGCACGGGCGCAAAGGGCAGCCGCATGCCTGGCGGCGCTTTCATCGGCTCCGGCAGGACCAGTCCCAATTCTTGTAGCTTCGCTTCGATGTGCATACATACTCCTCACTGAATAAGACTCTGCTCGCTCAGAATACACAGAGTCTAGCATCTTTCACGCCGCGCCTCAAGCGTCGTCATATGCGGCGATGCGGCCCAGGCGCGGTTTTGCCAGCGCGCGATAGTCGCTGGTCTTGAGCGCCATAGAGCGGTCCAGGCGCGCGGCGTTGAAGAAAATCTCTTCGTTTTCCAATAAGGTAGGGTCGACGATGAGTTCCAGGTCGGGGTGAAACGAAAAGGGCAGAATGGTGCCGGTGACACTGCCTGCCAGGCGCTCGGCGATGTCGGGCGAGGCGAAGGTGGCATAGGTTCCTTCTAATAAGGCTTTGACGGCCTGTACATCCACTTTGGCATCGCCAGGGACGACGGCCAGGACGTAGCGGGTGACTTTTTTACCGACCTTGACCATGAGAATCAGGCATTTTGCCGCCTGCGACAATTTGTTGCCGCGCAGCGGGCTGACGAACTCGGTGCGCCCTTCCGGCGCGTGGTCGATGAGGCGATAGGTCGCGCCATTAGCATCCAGCAGGGCGATCAGCCGCGTATAGGTTTCGTAGGTCTCTTCTCCAGTTGTCTGCATGGGCATCAATCCTCTTGGCAGAAAATTGTCTTGCTGCTATAATCCTGCCATGCCTGGCGCAAGTGTGCCAGTGGCAGAAACGACACGGAGCGGCAAAAAACGGCCATGTATACTGCTGCTACCCTCCTTTATGATGCGGTGAACCCTTTTGAACTGGGGGTTGCTACCGAGGTTTTTGGCGTGGAGCGCCCTGAACTTGGCGTGCCCTGGTATCGGTTTCTGCTCTGCGCCGCCGAAGCCCGGCCTATCCGCGCCTTTGGCGGTCTGTTGCTGACCGCGCCCCACGCGCTGGCGGATGCTGCCGAGGCGGATATTGTGATTGTACCAGGACCGCGCCCAGGCGTTGTGCCGGTGCCTGATGCTTTGCTGGATGCCTTGCGCTGCGCCTATGTGCGCGGCGCGCGTATCCTTTCGTTCTGCACAGGCGCGTTTATTCTGGCTGAAGCGGGACTGCTGGATGGTCGGCGCGTGACGACGCATTGGCGCTGGGCGGCAGAACTGGCGGCGCGTTATCCCAGGGTGCAGGTTGACGCGGGGTGCTCTATATCGACGACGGGCAGGTGTTGACTTCGGCGGGAACGGCGGCGGCCATCGATCTGTCGCTGCATGTGGTGCGGCAGGATTACGGGGCGGAGATTGCCGCAGCGGTGGCGCGGCGCATGGTGGTGCCGCCGCAGCGTTCTGGCGGCCAGGCGCAGTATATCGAGACGCCGCTGCTGGTGGCCGATGAGGAGGAGCCATTCGGAACGACGCTGGCCTGGATGGCGGCACATTTGCACGAAGACCTGACGGTGGAGCAGATGGCGGCGCGGGCGGTGATGAGTCCGCGCACGTTCGCCCGGCGCTTTCGCGCGACGCTGGGAGCCAGTCCCTATCACTGGCTGCTTCAGCAGCGGATTGCGCTGGCGCAACGGCTGCTGGAGACGGGCGACGAATCCATCGAAGGCATTGCGGGGCGTTGCGGCTTCAGTTCGGCGGCGACGCTGCGGCTGCACTTTCGGCGGCTGCTGCAACTGTCGCCCCAGGCATACCGCGCGGCTTTTCAGCAGGAAAGAAGCCAGAGCGCCTGAAGCCGCTCTTTGATCTCTGCGTGGTGCTGGCTTCTTTAGATGGTCAGTTCGCCGCGCAGGACGGTGACGGCCTGGCCGCTGAGGTAGACACGCGCATCCGCCAGGCGCACGCGGACCACGCCTCCGCGTGACGAAGCCTGGTATCCAACCATCTCGGTTTTGCCTAACTTCTCGGCCCAGTAGGGGGTCAGTGAACAGTGCGCTGACCCATTCACCGGGTCTTCATCAACGCCCTGTCGCGGGGCAAAGACACGTGACATAAAATCGAAGCCAGGAGTGGTTGCGCGACAGGTCGCGATCACGTTACGCACGCTCCTGATCGCCTCCAAATCCGGAGTGAGTGCCCGCAGTTGCTCTTCCGAAGCAATCTCGGCAAGCCATCTCTGGTCCTGGGTGCCCAGCAGATTGAGGACCGGGACCCCCAGGGCAGCGGCAATATCGACAGGGGGGCGTTGGGCGGTGAGTGGGAGGGGAGGAAAATCGAGGGTGAGCCAGTCACCCTGTTTGGTGGCGCTGAGTTCCCCGCTGCGCGTGAAAAAGCGGGCAGTCTCCATGGGGGCAAGCGCTCCCGTTTCATAGAGCACATGGGCGCTGGCGAGGGTGGCATGCCCACACAGCGGCACTTCGACAAGGGGGGTAAACCAGCGCAAGCGATACCCGTCCCCTTCCGGATGCAAAAAGGCAGTCTCCGAGAGATTCATCTCGCGGGCGACGTGTTGCATCCACACGTCATCACGCGGGGAAGCGAGCACACACACCGCTGCCGGATTCCCCGCGAAGGGCGTATCCGTAAACGCGTCGACCTGGACGATGGGTTGAGACATGACACATTGCTCCTCGAATGTTCACTCCGGTTGTGATGGTTCAGGGACGGGCCGTGATGTTCTATAAGAGATACTCTTTGAGCGGAAACCCGGCTTGCTGACTGACGAAATCGAAGTTGCCGCGTTCTGCCTCTTGCCTGGCGATGGCGATCATGTCGTTGGTGGGCGTTTCCTGTAGCCAGAGTAGGAGGCGCTGTTGTTCGTTTTGCCCGTGGGAGGTCGAATCCCAATACGCATTGGTGGGCTGGTTGGCAACCATCTCGACCAGATGCGCCAGGGTGGGAGTGGTCAGGGTTTCGCGCCAGGCATCCAGAAACGGCTGGAGGCTGGTGAACTGACCAGCGGCGCAGAGGATGATTTCGGCGTCGGGATAGATCGGATAGTGAGCGAGCACGAGCGACCATAGTTCCATGAAGCAGCGCCGCATGGCGCTTTGTTCGTTTTCGGGCCAGGCGTCGAAATCGGCGCGGGCGATCTTTGCGCCAAGAACCTCATGATATAAGATCGATTCCCCGCCCAGGTATTGCTGCGCCCAGGCGTCGAGCATGCGCGGGAGATAGTGCTTGAAATCGGCCTGTTTGCCAATGGTGGACATGGCCTTGAAGAGATAGTAGTGCAGGCGTTCCGCTGGTATCTCGCGCAGAGGTTCGGAGAAGCCAGGATAGGTTTGCAGGCAATGCGGGCAGGCGGGCATGGTCTTGCGCCAGGGATAGGGCGCGAAGGCGGTATAGAGGTCATCTATGGCTGCGATGAGCGACGGCGGCAAGGCATCCAGCCCGGCGTTCTGCATTCTGGCTGCGCTCCTCTCATGTTCATCTCTTCCCCCATGAAACAGTATAGCTTCTAGGGTGTTTGCCCCTCAAGGATTTTGACGAGCTTGGCGGCGTCGAGGTTGCCGCCAGAAACGATGCAGACGACTTTGCCCTGGACTTTGCCCGCCAGAGCGGCGGCGACGGAGGCCGCGCCCGCGCCTTCGGCGATGATGTGATTGCGTTCGGCGAGGAGCTTGATGGCAGCGGCGATTTCATCGACGGTCTGGACGAGCGAGCCATCGAGCAGTTGGCTGACGAGCGGCCACATGTCGGCCAGGACGGAGGGGCTGCCGATGCCATCGATGAAGCTGGCCTGATAGTCGATCTGCTTGGGGCTGCCTGCCAGCAAGGCGGCGGACAGCGCGGCGGAGGGTTCGGCTTCGCAGGCGTAGATGCGCGCCTTTGGCTTGAGGGCGCGCAGCGCGGAGGCGATGCCGCTGCTGAGGCCGCCACCCCCAAAGGGGACGAGCACGGCGTCAACGTCGGGCAGGTCTTCCAGAATCTCCAGGCCGATGGTGCCGTTGCCTGCCATGACGGCGGGGTCGCTGACCGGATGGACGAAGAGGCCATCCATGCCCGCGAAACGACGGGTGCTGAGCACCTGGAACCATTCCGCAAAGGGCACTTTGATGATGTCGCCGCCCAGGCGCCGGATGGCTTGCAGCTTGGCCTCTGGCGCGTGATCGGGCACGACGATGGTACACGGCAGGCCCATGCGCCGCGCCTGCCAGGCAACGCCCTGCGCCATGTTCCCGGCGCTAGCGGTCCAGACTCCTGCGGCTAGCTGTTCGCGGGAGGCCAGCAGCATGGCGTTGCTGGCGCCGCGCAGCTTGAAGGAGCCGATGGGTTGCAGGTTTTCGAGTTTGAGGTAGATGTCGGCAGGGGTGGTGTCGACGTTGAGGCGCACCAGCGGCATGCGGATGACGGCGCTGGCGATGCGCGCTTGCGCGGCGCGAATCTGTTCAAGCGGGATGACGCTGGGTGTGGTCATGCTGAAAGCCTCTCTTTTTCACTGCCTGACGGCATCTCTACAGGAGATTACCCATAGGGCCACGTGGATGGTGATGGCGAGACCGGGCAGATGTTGCTCATACTATACAGCATCCTGCCGATGCGGGCGCATTTGTTTCCAGGTATGCTTTCCACAGAACAAAGAGCACAGCAGGTGGCGCGGGAAGGTGATGGAGATATACCCCTCTGCCGGGCTGCTTCGCTGGGCATCGATGCACCAATAGTTTGATGTGTTCTGTGCTGAAAGAAAAAGAGAGGAAAAAAACAATGTTTACCTTCTTACGTTCCTGGCTCAAAGGCGCGCCGCTGCTGGCTCTGGCGCTGGTGGCGCTGGCGGCATGCGGAACCGCGACCCCGACGACCACGACTAATGTGACTGCGGACAAGAATGGGGGCTTTCATTTTAATCTGGTCGCTTCACCTGGAATTACGGCGTGTCTGCCGAAGGCGAGCGGTTATGCAACGATTGTCAAGGGCGATTTGAACGATTTGCTGACGGTGAGCGTGAGTGATTTGGCTGCCAATACGGGTTATGACCTGTTCGTGATTCAGCTTCCGAATAAGCCATTTGGGATTGCCTGGTACCAGAGCGATCTGGAGACGGATAGCCACGGCAATGGCAGCGTGCAGGTACGGGGCATCTTCAATGTGGAGACGTTCTCGGTTTCGACGGGTGGGCCGACGACGACATTCCCGGCGACGCATCAGTACCATCTGGGCCTGTGGTTCAATGATCCGACGGTGCCGTTCAAGCTGCACTGCGAGGGGAAGGCAACCAGCCCGATTGTGACGCCGTTCAACGGCGAGCAACACGCGGGGGTGCAAGTGCTGAATACGAGCAACTTCCCGGACAATGCTGGCCCACTGTCGCACGTGTCGGCGTAGCTTTTCCTTCCATCCGCGGGTCGCGCGCAGGGGACGCCTGGACCCCCTCCCCAGGGGGCACAGCAGGCGTCCCCTGCGCTTATTTATGAGGAACGATCTCGCAAGTTGGGAGGTTGTGCCCCATGAAATCGCGTCTAAAGCGTGCACCCGGAGGTTGCTTGCAACCGCAAAGCCCGCGTAGGCGGGCTAGGACGAAGGTGTACGTGCTCTTGACTGAACCTGTTGGCGCTTCTGGTCTTCGATGAAGCTGCGCAGGATTTCGTAGTTGTTGGGCAGGTGGTCTGCTGGAGCGGCGCCCGGTTGGTGGTTGGGTTTGCGAAAGCTATCGGCCTGGCTGGTGCCGATGCGGCTGACGACAAGCCAGAGCTTGCGGGCAAAGTGGGATAGTTCGCAGGTGGTGGTAAACTCGATTTCGCCCGCTTCATCTGGTTGGTGGCGCGCGAAGTCGGGAAAGCCCAGGATGGTGAGGCGCAGCAGGTCGCCATCGCGCTGAAGGAGCCAGCGCTGCTCGCCCGGTTCGGTGAGCCAGCGGCAGCGCGATTCGCTGCTGTCGCGCAGGATTTCGGCAAACGCTTGCAGCAGTTCTTCCAGCGGCGAGAGGATATGCGATCCCCAGACTCCGGCTGCGTTGAGGCCATCCGAGAGGAAGACGTGGGCACAGCCGCACTTTTGTTCTTCGTAGGTGAAGGTAAGCTCGGTGGGCACGCACAACCTCCTTTTGCCAGGGACTTGTGTTGATAGCAGGTCGTTCGATATAGTGTATGCGCAAAAATCCTTTTGTGCAAGACCATCAGTATGGAGCGACCCATGGAGTTTACCATTGAACCGGCGATCTTCGAGCGGTTCCCAGGAATCAGTATTGCTGTGGCTGTGGCGCGAGAGATTGATAACGAGCGCGAGCAACCGGCGATTGCGGCGCGCTGGCGGGAGGATTGGATGGCGGCCAGCGCGGCGGCGAGTTACGGCAACGCGCAGTCGCATCCGCGCGTGCGCCCCTGGCGCGAACGCTTTCAGGCGATGGGTGTTTCGGGGAAGGAGTTTCCAAGTTCAATTGAGGCGCTGCTGCGGCGGTCGATGAAAGGCGGCGAGCCGTTTTCGATCAATCCGCTGGTCGATTGGTATAACACGCTTTCGCTGCGGCATGTGGTTCCGGTGGGGGCGTTTGATCTGGAGGCGCTGCCCGAGCCGCTGGAACTGCGGCTGAGCCGGGCGGGTGATACGTTTACGTCGTTGGATGCGGATGCAGCCCTGGCTGTGCCGCCGGGCGAGGTGTCGTATGCGTCGGGGCCGGTGATTTTGACGCGGCATTTCGTGTGGCGGCAGGCCAAAACGGGACTGGTGACGCCAACGACGCGCGAGGCGTTTCTGGTGTCGGAGGTGCTGGGCGAGGTGGGCCGCGCGGTGGCCGAGGCGGTGGTTGCGGATTTTCGGGCCGGTTTGCGGGACTATTTTGGGGTGGGCTGCGAGACGTTTGTGTTGGATGCGCGGGCGCGAGCGATTGCGTGGTGAGGTGGCTGGTGTGCTCTTCAGCCGGGTAGCCTTTGGTTTGAGAATCAGGGCCGTATCTGTCCGCATTTCACGATATACTTCTTTTGATGAGCATAGGATTTGGCAACCTGAAAGAGAGGATGTGTGTGAAGAATACATTTGTGATCTTGTGGGCACATGGGCCAGCGTGGGTTGAGGGCAAGACGGTCCGCGAACAACCCTATTGGACAGAGCACGCAGCATTTATGGACGACCTTTTTGAGCGGGGAATGGTGATTATGGGTGGCCCCTTTGCTGATGGAACAGGTTCTCTGGTGCTGCTGGAGGCGGAGGGGGAGGATGCGGTAAGAGCTTTGCTTGCCAAAGACCCTTTTGTTGAGCATGATATTTTTGCGCTGAGCAGCTTGAAGGAATGGCAGTTGTTTCTGGATGCGCGCCGAGCCTTGAAGTGATCTGTTCAAGGAGATACGTGTTACATGGCTGAAGACAATTTCACGCTCACGACGTTCTATACCTCCTGGAAAGCGTACCAGGATCACATCAAAGAGGCGCTCGCGCCGCTCACCGCCGAGCAGCTTGGGCTGCGTGCCGCCCCTCACCTGCGCTCTGTTGGCGAGAATGCCCTGCATATTATCGGCTGCCGTGCAGGCTGGTTTACCCATGTCCTGGGCGAGGACTGGGGTGACGAGGGGAAGGCGTATGCGGACCTGGATGAATCCAGCGCGCCTGCCCGGACGCCCGCCGAGATGGTGCAGGCACTCGACCACACCTGGCAGGGTATGACCGAATGCCTGGCCCGCTGGAGTTCCGACGATCTGCGGCAGACCTTCCCCGACGACTGGGACGGCAAAACCGTTCACTTGTCGCGCGCCTGGATTGTCTGGCATGTGCTGGAGCATGACCTGCACCACGGCGGCGAGCTTTCGCTCACCCTGGGCATACACGGGATTCCAGCGGATTTTCCCGGCTAGAGCCGCTGAAACACGCGACTTATGCTTGCGATGGGAGCGGAACACCTGGGCTGGACAAGTTGGCGAAAAGGTCGCGCTCGATGGGAGCCTGCGGCTGGGGCTCCGGGTAGACGCGCGAGAGCGAGGCGCTGCGCATGAAGAAGCGGCTTAGTGGCCGGATGATGTTGTCGGTGAAGCCGGAGGGCTGAATCTGGCTGGCGTGGCTGCGCATGGCGGCCCACATGGGTGCCTGGTAGCCTGCAACGGGCACGCGCGTGGTGATGGGCGTCATGGCCTCGACGGCAGCCTGTAAATCCATGTCGTGGTTTTTGCCTGCTGCGCGAGGATTCTGGCGCATGAGTTTCATGACGACCAGGCCCACGTTCAAGAGCTTTCGGGGGCCGGTGGTGTAGTAGAGCTTTTGGGGGTGGCCTGGCTCGTCTTGCAACTGGTGGAAGGCGGCCAGTGTAGCCTGATTGATTTTGATGTGGTCGGGGTGGCCGTAAGCTCCAAAGGTGTTGAAGGTGACGACGACCTGCGGGCGCACGCGGCGCATGACTTCGACGACGCGCTCGGTGACTTCTTCGAGGGGCGCGTGCCAGAGACTGCTTTCGTGGTCGTTGTCGGCAGTGCCCATCATGCCGCTGTCGCGATAACCAAAGGTGACGACTTCGGTGAAGCCGATGGCTTTGGCGGCGCTGTCCAGTTCGGCCAGGCGCAGCGCGGCGATGGAGGGGAAGTTGCCAAGAAACTTTTCATCGACGGAGCCGACATCGCCATTGGTGGCGCAGATGAGGGTGGCTTTCGCGCCCTGGGCAACGTAACGGGCGACAAAGGGAGCGCAGCCAACTTCATCATCTGGATGCGCGAAACAGAGCAGAATACTTTTCTCCATAGTGGCTGTTCCTTTTCTTCTTCTGTATCCTTTCTCTCAGTGTATCACGTTCCCCAGCAATAGGAAAAACGCAAGGGTGGCAGGTTGGCATCGGCATTGCGTTTAAGCTGAGAAGAGGTGGTAGCGAGGATGGTTACCAACAGCGATAACCGGACTCGCTGCGGAAGTGAATGAAAAGGAGTGAACAACTTATGCATGTGATGGTTCTTGCGGCGATTGATTCGACGCTTGGATGGTTTGCCTGGATTATTGTTGGTGGTCTGGCGGGAATGGTTGCCGGAATGCTGATGCGCGGCGGTGGCTTCGGTATCATCGGTGATATCGTCGTTGGCATTATCGGCGCGGTGATCGGGGTGTTTCTGCTGGGCTTGCTGATTAACGGAACAGTTGGATGGATCGGCTCGTTCCTGGTGGCACTGTTTGGCGCGTGCCTGCTGGTTGCGGTGCTGCGCGCGTTCACCTGGAACCGCACGCGGGCGCTGTAACTCCGGTTCGCGAATCGTTTTGCCCACGCCAGACGGCGTGGGCAATTTTTATGGCAGGGCGCTGGGGATGGGCTGGAGCGTGGCATCATTGACCCATTCGAAGGTGAGCGCTGCCCCGCCGCCTGAAGGGTTCCAACCCGCTTGCAGGGCGGCGAGGATGATCTGCCGGACGCGCGCCGGGGTGAGCGGTTCCAGCACAAAGACTTCGCGCACGCGCTCGGGGGGCGCGGTGATGATCGGCCCATAGTTGAGCCATGGGTCGTCAAAGCGAACGCGGACGCGAAGCTCTTGATTGCCGCGTGATTTCTGCGCAAGCCAGACGCTGAGCGCGACGGCATGGGGGCCAAGGCTGCGAACACGCCAGACGTAGTTGACGTTATCGATGGTGATTGGCCTGAGCGCGCTGGCTTTGCTCATGGATACGTCCTTGTTGGGATTGGCTAAGCATCTTCCATGGGAACGAGGTAGACCTGGCTGGCGGTCCATTTTTTGCCGGTCTGGGCCTGGGCACGCAGACGGGCCTGGTTGACGTAGTCTGAAAGCCGTTCGATGGCCTCTCTGGTTGTGCTGCCGGGCAGGTCGATCTGGTCGAAACGGGTCGCGCCGGGACGCTGGAGTTCGATGACGAGGGCTGCGAGGGCGTGGGCGCGCTCCAGCCAAGGGTTGGCGCTGGCGCCCTCTTGCCCGGCCAGTTGGCGGGTGGTGACGCGAATCTTGACGCCTTTGGCGCGCTCCCAGTCGCCGCGTCGTTCGCTGGGGAGCAAGGGCACTTCGATGGTGGCGAGTTGTTGGCCGCCGAGCGCTTTGACATACTCAGCGCCACGAAGGCCGCTGAGCGCTGGCTGGGGTGTCTGGCCGTTTTGGGCGCCTGGCCCGGCTGCATCAGCCGGGGATTGCTGAGGCGCGGGCGTTGGTTCCTCGGCAGGGGCCTCTTTGGGCTGGTTGGTGCTCTCACTTTTCTTTGGCATACTGCTTTTTCCTTAACAAATGTAGCTCAGTTGGAGCGTTAGCTGATATTGGCACGATTCACACCAGGCGGTTGCGGATGGCATATGCGGCGGCAGCGGCGCGCGATGTGACATCGATTTTAAGAAAGATGTTGGCAATATGGCGGTTGGCGGTGCGTGGGCTGATGACTAATACTTCGGCGATTTCTTTGTCGGTTTTGCCATCAGCGACGAGACGCAGCACTTCAAGCTCGCGCGGGGTGAGACCTTTCAGGATGTTGGGGTCGATGGCTGGAGCTCCCGGAAGGGCAGCGGCGGTTTGCTGCTGCATGTGGGCGGCTTCGGCGCGCAGGGCGATGGCTTGCTCGGTTTGGGCAGACAAACCCAGCGCGCTACTGAGCCGTTCGGCTTCTTCGGTGAAGCGTTCGATGTCATCGACGAGCGCGGACGCCTGGGCAGGCTGAGAACGCGCTTGAGCCAGCGCGGCCTCGGCCCAGGCGAGCAGGATGTTGACTTGCTCGGGCTGGCTGCCAGCGCGGTGACAGAACTCCAGAGCGGCGGCAAAGGCGCGCCTGGCATCGGTCCAGTGTTCCTGCGCAGCGGCGATGCGGCCCAGGATGCGCTGGGCGCTGATGCCGTAGTATTGGCGCTCGGCCCAGGGTTTGAAACGCTCGGCCAGTCTGGCAGCGGCTTCCAGGTCGCCGCAGCAGAGCAGCCCTTCGGCAACAAAGGGCAGGTAGAAGTCGGCAGCGAAGCCGACAGGATTGAAGAAGGAGCGCATGGTGGCTTGATCGAGATAGGGTCGGGCGGCTTCGGGATGGCTGGTCCTGGCAAGAAACCAGCCCAGCAATCCTGCACTGCCCGGCAGCCACTCGAAGCTGATCTGGGCGGCCTGGTAGCCGTCTTCAAAGGCTTGCTGCGCCTGCTCCAGGTTGCCCAGCCGCCAGGCAAGGATGCCCAGCGCCTGGCGCAAGATGGGTTTGAGGCGGGCGTCGTTGGCGCGTTCGCTTTCGGCGCGGGCTTCTTCCAGGGCATCGGTGGCGTCGGACCAGCGGCCCTGCGCGAGCGCCAGCACGCCCAGGTTATAGCGCAGCCAGGGGATGGAACGGGTGATGCCAAAGCGCGTGGCGAGTGCCAGCCCGGCTTCGGTTTCTTTGAGGGCGTTGGCGGAGTCGCCAATGGCTTGATAGACGATGCCCAGCCCTTCATAGCCAATCGCGGCGTGGTAAGGGTCGCCAAGTTCCAGCAGGAGGTCGCGGGCCTGCACCTGGAGTTGAATGGCCTGGGCGATTTGTTCGCCCCAGCCCTTGAGCCAGCCGAGCATGTGCAGGGCAAATGCCTGGCCGCTGCGATCACCAATCTGGATGGCAAGCTGCTGGGATTCGCGCAGCGCGCTTTCGGCGGCTTCGCCCTGCCCGGCCCCGATCATCAGGACGGCGAGAGATTGCCGCTGCAACATCTGCTCCGTCAAGGTGTTGTCGGTTGAAGGCGCAGATTCGAGGGATGCAAGGGTGGTTTGCGCGGCCTGGAGATAGCCGAACGCCTGGTCGTATTGGCCGAGTTGGCGATAGGCATCGGAGATGAGCCGGTTCAACTGGGCAAGGCTGAGGGTGTCGCCGATGGGGCGCTCTTCGTCGAGGGCAGCCTGGAAGCTGCGCAGGGCGGATTGGAACTCGCCCAGGCGAAACCAGCTTTCGGCAAGCCTGCGATGCACCTGGCCGGGGCGATAGGTTTGGGCTGGCTCCTGGCTGAGAGGGTCACTGGTGGCTGGCGGCTCGGGAGCGGCTTCGTCCGCGCCTTCGGCTGCGGGCGCGCCCGCGCTGGTGTCGAGGAGGGCTAGAGCACTGCGATAGAAGCCGATGGCTTCGCGCTGGGCGTGGCGTCCGTCGGCGACATCTCCGGCCAGGATGGTCCAGTGAATGGCCTGGTGGGTGCGCCCGGCCTGGGTGAAGTGGTGGGCGATTTCGGCAGCATTGCGCTCGGCGGCCTGGCGGGTGCGCGAGCGAGCCTGCAAGGCGCTGGCGAGCGCGGCGTGCAGGCGGCGGCGGCTGGGACGCGGCAGTTGCCCGGCAAGCAGTTCGCGGGCGATGCGCTGAGCAAAACGATAGGCGTCGAGCGCGCCCGCGGCATTTTCGCTCTCTTCGTCGGGGACGATCTCGATCAACCCGGCCTCGCTGGCCTCGTCGAGCAGGTCGAGCACGGTTTCCTGGCTCTGGCCGGTGGCAGCGGCAAGGACATCGGGGTAGAAGGCAGGGCCGCAGAGGGCTGCCGCGCGCAAAAGGTCGCGGCAGGGCGCGCTGAGCGGTTCCAGACGCAGGGCGAGGGTCATTTTGATGCTGGGTGGCAGTTCGGGCAATGGGCCGCTGAGCGTTGATTGGCTGCCACGCGCACGCTGCCAGAGACCATCGTGGGCGACGATCTGGCCGGAGCCTTGCAGGGCGTGGACGAGTTCTTCTATAAAGAAGGGGTTGCCTTCGGCGCGGGCCAGAATGGCCTGGCGGAGATCGGGCGCGATGCCGCCGGGAAGCAAGCTATCGAGCAGGACGCTGGATGAGCCTTCGCTGAGTGGATTGAGCAGCAGGAGGGTGAAGAGGCGCTGGCGGTTGAGTTCGGCGATGGCGCGGCCCAGAGCGCTGCCCACGCTGGGATCGATGAAGCCGTTGCGCAGAGCGCCGACGAGCAGGATGTTGGCGCTGCGCAGGCGGGTGGTGAGGTAGAGCAGGAGTTCGAGGCTGGCGCTGTCGGCCCATTGCAGATCATCGAGGCAGAGCAGGATGGGATGAGATTTGGGCGCTGTATCTTTGCGCGCTTCGGCCATGCGTTCAAGCAGGGTGGCAAAGCCATCGAGCAGGCCGAACTTTTCCTGGTCGGGCGTGAGCGGTTCCTGGAGGGCTGGCAGGCCAGGGAGCGCGGCGATTTGCGGGAAAAGCTGGGCCAGCGATTGCAAGCCGATATGCGGCATGACGAGGCTCTGGCTGCTGCTCTCGTTGGCGCTTGTGAGGCCAAGCAGGCGGGATAGGCGTTCGGGTGTGAGGCTGCGCAGGTAGGGGCGCAGCGCTTCGGTGAAAGGCAGGTAGGGAGGGAGCAAGCCGGATTCATACGCGCCGCCCCAAAGGACGATGGCGTTGCTGGATTCGGCTTCGGCGGCGAGTTCGCGCAGGAGGCGTGTTTTGCCGAGACCAGCAGCCCCGGCAACCAGAACGGCGCGAGGGGTGGTCGGCGCGAAGTGATCGCTGCCGGTGAAGATCGCTTTTAAGGAATGTCGCAGAAGCTCCATCTCCCGCTCGCGGCCCACCAGCGGCGCAGGCGATGACGCGGGCCGCTGAGGTGGGGGATTGCTGGCGAAGGGCCACTGTATCATGCTGGGTTCCTGCCTTGCTGAAGGCTGGGCTGTTATGGCCTCTGGCTTATTGGCTTACCAGCCGGTTGAGAGGCGGCAGGAGTGCGCGGCTGGTAGCGTTGGTGATAGACAAAGATGGCGAGAAAGACAATCTCAAAGGCGAGATCGAAGATGATATACCCCCAGAAAAACGGGTTAAAGTGAGGCTGAGACGCATCGTAGAGCAAGCCTGCCGGAACGAGCGCGCCGTAGACGATGCCGACGACGACGAGCGGGCGCACACGCAGCCAGTCTTGCTCGCGGGCCAGCAGGAAGGCTCCGGCGGCGTTGCCCAGGACGATGGCACCGATGAAATGGCCGAGAATGGGCGTCGGGTCGGTGGCTTTGGGCCAGACACAGGTGGTGGTCTGCGGCAGGCAAAGCGAGGCTTCGAGGTGGAAGAAGAAGATGAGGCCAACGATGAGGTTGAAAAGGCCAGCCACCAGTGCCAGCAGGCGCTCGTAGCGCGAAAAGGAGCGCTGCATTTTCTATCCGCCTTTCCGCCTGCATAGAAATCCTCTGCCTAACCTTGCTTGCCAGTGATCCAGACCATTATACACTAGATCGTATAGCCTGGCTAGAGGGAGGCGGGCTGCTGGGCGCGCAGGTCGGCCAGAGCGCTGGCGAGTTGATCTATCTCGGCTTCGGTGTTGTAGAAGCCGAGGGAGGCGCGATTGAATGCAGGCTCGGGGGTGTCGCGGATGATGATGTTGCGCTCGCGCAGCCTGGTGGTGACATCGGCGGGCGCGATGCCTTCCAGCGAGAAGTGGATGAGTCCGGCCATGTGATCTTTGGGTGTGTGAATGGTGACGCCTTCGATGGCGCTGAGCGCCTGATAGGCATATTGGCCGAGGGCGGCGATGCGTTGATAGACCCAATCGAGGCCGATGTCCTGTATGAGCCAGTTGAGGCTGGTGGCGAAGGCGCTGAGGGCGGGTGGATAGAGCGAGGCGGCTTCGTAGCGCTGCGCGCCATCGGCGGGAATGAAGTAGCCTTCGGTGGTGCTGAGGTGGTTTTTGACGCCCATGTAGCCAAAGTAGGTGGGCTGGATGTCGCTGAGACGGTCTTTGCGGATGAAGAGCGCGCCGGTGCCATCGGGACCGCAGAGCCACTTTTGCCCCGAACAGGCGTAGGCATCGACGCCAAGGTCGTAGACGTTGGACGGGACCATGCCGCAGGATTGGGCGGCGTCGCAGATGAAGAGCGCGCCGCTCTGGTGAGCGAGGTCGGCCAGTTGGCGGATGGGCAAGACCATGCCGCTGGCCCAGGAGACATGGGAGAGGACGACGGCTTTGGTGCGCGGGGTGAGGACGCGCTGCAAGGCTTCGATGGGGTCGACGCCGGGCAGGCCGATCTGAGTCATGCGCAGTTTTGCGCCGTAGCGCTGCTTGATGAGGTAGGCCGGATGCAGGCCGCCCGCGTGCTCCGGGCTGGCGGTGACCAGTTCGTCGCCTTTTTGCCAGTCGAGGCCCATGAGGGCGATGTTCATGCCTTCGGTGGTGTTGTGGGTGAGGGCAATCTCCGCCGGGTCGCAGCCAAGGATGGTTGCCACGCTGGCGCGCAGTTGGCCCCATAGCTCGAACAGGCGCATGAAGGTGGCGAGGCCAACGCGCCCTTCGGTGAGTTCGGTCTGGGCATATTGCACAAGGGCATCGTGGCTGCGGCGAGGGATGGGGCCGTTGGTTCCGGCGTTGAGGAAGACAAGATTTTGAAGGACAGGGAATTCGTCGCGGATGGCGGTTATTTTTTCCTGGTCGGCGACGAGCAGGTTCTGCGCAACTCGCTCTTGCATGGGGTGTTCTTCCTCGCTTCTTTGGTGACGCGGTTCAGGTTAGTCGACGCGGCGGATTTCGCTCTGGCGGGCGTGAAGGGCTGCCTGTTCTTCGGCGTGGCGGATGGCATGGTTGAGCATGGCAATTTGCCGCTCAACGATGTCTATCAATTTTTGTCTGGCTCCGGCGAGTTGGAGGGCAGAAAGCTGCTGAAGCTGTTCGTCGCGTTGGGCGTAGAGGACTCTGAGCAGTTCGCGGTCGCTGTCCAACAGCCAGGGAGGGGTGATATCTTCGGAAGTGGTGGGGCTGGCATGCTGGTCTGGCGGCGTTTCCGGGCTGATGGTCTGGTTCATGGATGGACCCTTTCTGTTGCAGGCAGGTGTATTTCAAGGTGCGAAGACTCGCCCTTGATATGATGGAGTGTTTGTTCTTTCTGCTCTTTTTGTACCAGAATGGCAGGCAAAGATCAAGCCCTGGCCTGACGAGGACGCCAGAGTTCGAGTGTTTTTTGTTCGCCGCCAGTGGCGATCTGGCTGCCATCGGGTGACCAGGCGAGCGAGGAGATGACGCTGGAGCAGCGATGCGTGGCGAGAGTTTCGCCGCTGTGGCCGCTCCAGAGGAAGATGGTGTTGCCGCTGGCGGAGGCGAGGCGCGAGCCATCGGGGGACCATTTCAGGGCGCTGACCCAGTGGGGCGTCTGGTGGTCGGCGTTGGAGATGTGATCGCGATAGGTGAAGAGGTGTTTGCCGGTGGCGGCGTCCCAAAGGTGGACGGTGTCATCGCTGGTGGAGGCGATGTATTTGCCATCGGGCGACCAGGCGGCAACGCGCACCCAACTGACGTAATGTTGATAGGTGAAGATGGTTTCGCCGCTGACGGTGTCCCAGACCTGCACTTCTTGATTTCCGGCGCTGGAGGCGATGCGCTTGCCATCGGGTGACCAGGCCAGGGCAGTGATGAAGCCGCAGGAGAGGCCATGCCCGCGATAGGTGCGGGCGGAGTCGCCGTGCTTGCTGCCCCAGATATGGACGGCGCTGTCGAAGCCGCCGGAGGCGATGCAACTGCCATCGGGCGACCAGGTGACGGCTGAGACGAGATCGGCGTGGCCCTGGTAGGTGAGCAGGGGGCTTTCGTTGCCGACCTGCCAGACCTGGACGGTTTTGTCGAGGGCGCTGGAGGCAATGCGTTTGCCATCGGGCGACCAGGTAACGGCGGTGAGGCCACGCCCGTGGCCGCGATAGGTGAAGAGGAGAAGGCCGCTGGAGGCATCCCAGACCTGGGCGATGCCGTCGTGGCCGCCGGTGACGATGCAGAGACCATCGGGCGACCAGGCCAGCGAACGCATGGCAGGAAGCGCGGTCTGCGCGGTGGTCTTTTCCCGGTAGCGGATACTCATGGGCGCACCTTCCTTTCTCAAGCGCTATTGTATCCCCTGTGGCAAGCGAGGCAGCCATGATGCATAGAGCGCCTGCTATGTGTACCCACAGAATACCAAATGAGCGCTGCTTTGTCAAGTCAAGAGGCCGCGCCTGAGAACTCCTCTGGAGTATGGCGCAGGGGAGGAGTCAGCGGCGCGACCTGAAAGGAAGGTGCAAGTGGTTAGCGCGCGGTGAGCGGTCGCCAGCGTTCGCCAACGGCGGCGCGGCGCGAGGCACGCTCGGCGCGGGCGTGGCCCGGCCAGCGCCAGGGCGGGACGGGATTGGATGGCGCGCTCATGGGCCGCCAGCGGCGCAGCAGATTTTGTTCGGTGGCGCGGGTGGCTTGATTGATGCGCAGGCCCGCTGCCTCGGAGAGAGAGCGGGCTGGCCGGATGATGAGCCGCCAGCGCAGGCGAAGGGTGGATGGGTCGGGGGTGAGGGTGTTGGGGGCAGCGGGGGAGAGTGGAAGGTCGAGGGTTCGCTGTACTGCTTGACGCATAGGCGCTTTGATGCCTCCTACTGAGAGGTGAACACATTGGCCGCAGGAGTACCACTGGTATTGTACGCGCTGATGGAACAGATGTCCAGAGCGAGCGGGCTGATGGTGGTCTACTCATCATCTTTGTAGCCAAGTGCGCGCGCTTTCTTGTAGGCTTGCTCTGCCTCGGCCTTCTGACCCGATTGTTTGAACACCATCCCCATGTTGTGGTAAGCAAATCCGTTGGCAGGGTCGATCCGGATGGCGCGTGTAAAGGCACGCCACGCCTCGTGGTATTGCTTGAGATGGAAGAGTGCAATACCCTGGTGGACGTGGAAATAGGCGTCATTAGGGTTAAGTTGGATGGCGAGTTGCAGCGCGGTCAGCGCTTCTTCATAGCGTTGGAGGTCGTTGAGCGTATAGCCTCTGGCAAAATGATAATCTGCATTGGTAGGGTCAAGCTGGATGGTGCGATCAAAGACTGTGAGCGCCATCTCATAATTCCCTGCCGCGCTGTACTCAACGCCTTCCTCAAACCACTGGTGGACATTCTTTTCTGGCGCTTGGGGTACTGCTGGCGCTGGCGCAGGAGCCGTGCGCAGCGCGGGGGCTGGTGGGGATTTGAGTGGCTGTGGCTGATCTGGGTGCTGGTGTTCATTGAGCGCTTTGGAGACAAGCTCGACGACCTTGACCCAGATTCTGTCGCGGGCACCCTGGTCTTTTTCGCTGAGTGGTTCGGAGGGGTTGTTGACGGTCTGGAACTTTGCCAAGGGGGTGTGCGCGAAGAGGCAATAGCGCAGGATGACGACGAGCAGCAACGCGCCTTCGTTTTGGGCAGCTTCGAGAAGCGGCGGGAGTTCGTGGCTGTTGATAAATTCGGAGGCAAGGAAGGATGGGCTGACAAGTAAGATGGCTACTTTGGCCGATGTGATGGCTTGCTTGATGTTGTCTTCCCAGGGCATGCCGGGCGTGAGCTTCTGGTCATCCCAATAGTGGATGAGACCCTGCTTTTCATAGTGGGCAAGATGTTCGTGAAGCTCTTCCAGATATGTGCGGTCTTTGTGGCTGTAGCTGATAAACGCTTTGGTGCGCTGAGAAGAAGATGCTGCCATCAACCTGCATCCTTGTATTGAATGATCGAGTGAGCGCTGGTTGATGAGAGGATATCAGACTGCCGCTGCTGAGTCAAGTGAGAAGTGAATGCTCAGCATTAGCAACGGTTGCGCTGGCGCGGCGGTTGGCCGCCCAGCCCAGCCCGTTGGCGAGGGGAAGCGGCGCGGCACGCGGAACAGGACGCCCCCAGCCCCGCTGGCGGTTGAAACCGCGCCTAGGGGCGTTCCGCTACCAAGTCCGCCTGCGCGGACTCCCCTCCCGCGTGGGCGCGGCGGGTGCTGTGGGCGCGCAAGGTTTGCGCTGGCGCGGCGTTGGCCGCCTGGAAGGCGGCGGTACGAGTCAAGTTTATCTTTTTGGGCTATGGCGCTTGACAGGTCGAGTGAGAGATGGTATGCTCTCTTTGTCGGTTTGTTGTTTTTGTTTGTGAGGTGTTGTTCGCACAAGAGATAAGCGCATAGACGCGGATGGCATGGCGCGCTGGTGTTAGTAGCACCGACGCGCCACTCGCCCCAAACCTGGACCAGCCAGGATTGAGACTGGGTGGTATTGTATCCCATTGTGCCTTTCGACCTCTCAGCGGCTCTCTCCTGGTGTGGCGGCTCGGCAATGCGCCGGGTAGTCCACAGCGGACGCAGCAATGCGTTCCCAGGCGAGAGCCGTTTCGCGTGCCAGGAGGCGCGAAAGGAGCAGGTCGATGTTTGTCTATGGGGGCAAGGGGTCTAAGGCTGCGGATGGGTCGGCGGCGCGGCGGAGGGCAGCGCGGGCGGCGGGCGAGGATGAGATGTCGCCGGAGGGTCGGCGGTTCGAACTGGCGCTGCTGGTGGCGGGGCTGCCCGCTGCCGGGCGCGAGGCGTGCGCGCAGGGGCTGCTGCCGCTGGTGGCGAAGCGCCCGGCGTGGCAAGAAGAGGATGTGGGTGAGGAAGCGGCGGAGCAATGCCGCGATTGGTGGCATCCGCTGGCGGAGGAGCGCTTGCACCAGCAGACGCCGCGCGGGCTGCTGCTGACGATGCAGACGGAACTGGAAAGCGGGTTACGCAGTATGGCAACGCCGCTGTGGCTGCTGAATCGCATCGTGCGGCGGGTGTGGCTGCTGCATCAGGGGCAGCGGGTGGGCCAGGCGTATCGGGAGTTGGAGCGGCAGCTTGGGGACGCGGCGCTGGCGCTGGCGTGGGTGAGCCAGATGGTAGGTGGGCTGGCTCGCGTGGGCATTTTGAAAGATGAGAGGTGAGACGGTTTTGTGATCTTGGGGAAAACTGGTGGTGGATTTGACGGGAAGTGACGGATGTTGACGGAACTTGACGGGCTTGTCAATATGGAACTTTTGTTCTATATTTTTAAATGTTCGAGCGATCGAATATGAGAGGCAGGGGCCGGTGGCTGTGGTGACGGGTTGGGTTGGGGAATCCGGCCTTGCCTGGCCTCTCAGTTATTTGGGCGAGGGTCTTGCCGCCTTCCGGGCGGCGCTGCAAGAGGGAGGGGCGCGATGAGTGATAATCGTTTTGGAAAGCTGGCGGAAGATGCGCTGTCGACGCTGGGGAAGCTGCCGGATACGCGAGAACTGCCGCAGGGTGTGGGCTGGGGCAATGTGCAGTCTTTCGAGGGCTGGAGCGTGCGGCGGGCGCGGCAGGCGCAGCGGGCGCTGGGGCTGCGATTGGTGGAACGCGGCGGGTCGGTGGAGGATGTGCGGCCAAAGCCCTATTAAATGCAGTGTGCGCTGCGACAGCTTTGTCGCAGCGCACTATCGACAGCCAGCTTAACGCTGGACGAAGGACCACAGAGTATGATCTGCTTAGACGCCAAAGGCGATGGCAGGCAACCGACCATAGGAGGTTTGCCAGGCCGGGTCTGGCTCAGAAAAGGTGGTGGGCCAGATGTTCATACTCTGCGGGGCGATGGATGGGCGAGGCCGGTTGGTGACAACCAGATTCACCCGGTGAGCCAGCGTGGAAAGCTCGCTGCTGGCGCGTGCGTCAGCAAAGATATCTGGAGCGTTTTGTGGGTCGACGCTCAGTAGGAAAGCGAGCGATGAAGTTGGCAGTCGATTAGGGCGGTGTGGGACGATGAAGTTCTGGCGAGGCTTGAGCGGTTGGGCGCTGGCCGGAATGCGCGGCAGGGAGGTTGTTGGCTGCTTTGTTTTGGGCGCGCGCTGGGCTGAGCCGCTGGCGGCTGCGAGCAGGCGCGGCAGGACATCGGATGTGATGTAGGTAGGCAGGCTCTGCCTTTTGGCGCTGGCGCTGCGGAAGGCGGCGGTTTCAGCGGGCGCGGCGCTGCTCTGCCAGGAGGCTCTGCGGCGCGGTTTGGCCGGTTCGTGCGGCTCGCCAACGATGGCGAGGCGGGCTAAGCCGCGCAGGTAGTGGATGGCTTCGGTTGAGCCAGGGTCGCTGATGTGGTCTAGCCCGGTGCCCAGGACGGCAAAGAGGTTGACGAGGGCGGCGATGGTGATGCTGGCGACGCCCACGACAGGCGAGGGTACGAGCAGCGCCATTGCCAGACCCGTCAGTGAGGTCGCCAGGCAGATGACGGCTGCGCCCAACACCGGACCACGCTGGAGCCTGGCGGGGGCGAGGATGTTGGCGGCGATTTGTACGAGGGCGATCAGGTTGAAGATGGTCAACATTACCAGAGCGCTGATGTCGAACATGGTGGCCCTCCTTTGGTGGGCAGAGGCGTGATGCTCCTCGAATGATAGAGAGATAGCAGACAGCTAGCCGGGCTGATGGGCGCAAAGATGCCCCCGTAGACCGATGAGTGCGATGTATGCGCGCATGTTGAGATCGGGCGACTCGGCGAGCATGGGAACAAGAGAGACGGAGCGAGAGGTGGGAGGACGCGCCTGTTTTTGCCCTGCTGGGTGTGGCGCAGCAATGCCAGGAAAGGCCGCCGGATGAAGCAGTCAGCCGGATGCCGTTTGCTTGGCGAGAGATGACCACACAGGCAACGCGCGTCACGGTGCGTAAAGATGATGTGCCAGGGGTGATGATTCCGGTTTGCCGGTCCGCGGCGCGGAGGGCGCGCTGGGAACGAGCGGGGCTTTCGGCCAGCTAACCAGCGAGCGAGGGCTAGCGACCTGAGCCGGGGTGACACCGTGGGTACGTTGTTTTATAGCTATTCCCGCACGCCGATTGACGCACAGGAGATGCAATCACAGGAAGCGTTCCACATCGCGCGGAGTTCCATCGCTGGTTTTCCACACACGGGGCCGCACTGGTCAACGAAGCAAAAAGTGTGCCGGTTTTGGGGTTTTCTGGCGCGCAAAAACGAAAAATCAGACGATTTCGTTACTGAGGCGTTGGCTCTTTGGGGCCAAGGCCCAGCAGGAGGCGCGCAGTGAGCAGGCAGATGAGGGCGGTGATGGCGGCAGCAAAGATGAGGACGACGACGAGCCGCCAGGCGGGAAACTGCGAAAGATGGCCGATGATGCCGATGACGCCGGAGAGGATGCCGAAGCCGAGCGGCACAAGCGCGCCCAGCCGCGTCCACCTCACGCGGCCTGTGAAGAGCAGCAGCAGCGAGAGCAGGATGCAGATGAGATCGATGATGAGGAAGATGATGAACAGCATGGTTATTCTCTGCTCTGGCCTGCCTGCCGGGCGACTTCGTCGAGCGCGCCGTTGAGATAGGCGTGCATGTAGACGGCGAAGAGGTTGACGCCTAGCCGGGGGGTGAGGTTGTGGCGCATGATGGCCTGCTGCATATAGCGCCGGGCTGGTTCGGAAGCGGCGGCGATGAGGGCTTCTTCCGGGTAGGCGAATTGGGTCTGGGTGACGGCGAGCGCGCCGGTTTGCACAGCGGCGTGGGCGTCTTTCCAGCCAGCGGCCCCGGCCTGGCTGCCGAGGGCGAAGGGTAGTTCAGGGAAGGGTCGTTCCATTGCAGCCTCCTGTGGGAATGCTATGCAGCCCGCAGGCGTGAGCCATCCCCACAGCAGTATAGCCGATGGAACAGGCGCGGCGCAAGGCAAGTGTGGGGAGATTGCCTTTACATGGGCTGAAGTTCGGCGACGTGGTCTTGAGGTATCCAGCCGTGCTGGCCGTGTTGGTTGATGCACCAGAACCAGCCGCCATACGCATCGGTGATGCTGAGCGTTTCGCCCACACTGGCGGAAAGTTCGGTGGCGGCGTAGTCGCGAAGGGCTATGGCCGTCTGGCCGCGAGCCTCGAAAAAGATGGAGGGCGTCCAACCGCTTTTGCCGCGCGCATCGGTACACCAGACCCAGCGCCAGGCGGGATTGTCATTCCAGTTGGAGATTTGTTCGCTGACGCTGATCTCTTCCCCTGTCTGGAACGTGATGGGGTCGGGAAACTCGGTGGTGTACTCGCGGACGACCTGGCAGCGGCGTTCGGGTGTGCTGGGCGTGGGTGTGCTGGTCATGCTGCTTCCTCCTTTTTCCGGTTGAGGACTCTTCTTTTCTTCTATGATAGAGCAGTATTCCTGACATGTCTTGTCAGGAGTTGTGGCCTGGTCGCCAAAAGGAGGCGATATGACGATGACGAGCGCGCGCATTGTGCTGAAAGGGATGGTGCGCGAGGCGATGGCGGCTCCGGTCGGCGGGAGGGTTGGCGCGCAGGCTGGCGGAGGGCCGCACGGCAGCAGCGGAGCCGCCAGGGGCGAGCGCGAACTGCCGGTGGTGGCGCTGCGCAGCGGGACATCGAAGAACGGCTATTTCTATACGCCGGAGGTGGTGGCGTCGCTGGTGCCGCTGCTGGAGGGCGCGCAGGCGTTTGCCGACCATCCTGGGCCGCAGGACCGGCCAGAGCGGAGCGTGCGCGATCTGGTGGGGTTTTATCGGAACGCGCATGTGGAGATGCGCCCGGCGGCTGGCGGCCAGCCCCGCCAGGCGGAAGTGGTGGCGACGCTGCACCTGTTGGAGTCGGCAGAGTGGCTGTGGTCGATGCTGCGCGAGGCGCTGGAGCAAGGGATGCCGGGGCTGGTGGGCATTTCTATCGATGTGCAGGCGAATGTGGAGGCGCAGCGCAACGGCGCGAGCGGGCAGATGGTCAACGCGGTGACGCGCTTTGTGGCGATGAATAGTTGTGATGTGGTGACGAAGCCAAGCGCAGGCGGCAGGCTGCTGGGCATCCGGCGCGAGAGCGCGGGCGCACGAGCGGCACATGAAAAGGGAGGGACGCGAGTGAAGGTGGATGATTTGAAGGACGGCTACTACTATAAAGAATACGAGGCACGGGCTGGGCAGCGTATCCGCGAGACGGAGGGCTGGGAGGCGAGCGCTGACGAAGGTGAAGACGCCGCGACGCCAGAGCAGGTGGCATCTCTGCGGGCAGATGCGCAGCGGGCGCTGGAGGCGGCGCAGCGGGCGCAGCGGCTGGCAGAGTGCGAACTGCTGCTGGGGCGTCGGCTGGGCGAGAGCCATCTGCCTGGGCCGGTGACGCAGAAGCTGCGGCGGCGCTTCGAGGGGCGCGTGTTTGAGGCGAACGATCTGGACAGGGCGATCAGCGATGAGCGCGAGACGCTGGCGGCGCTGGCAAGCCTGGGGCTGATTCGCGAGATGGGGAACGAGAAGGCGGCGGTGTCGTCGATGGTGACGGAGGCCGAAAAGATTCAGGCGGCCTTTGACCGGATGTTTGATCTGGAGGTTGACGCGCGCTTTGCGGGCGTGCGGGCGTTCAGTGGCATCCGCGAGGCATACGCGCGGGTGACAGGCGACCCGGCGGTGCGCGGCATCAGCAATCTTTCGACGGTTGGCATGATCAAGGTCGATGGCAACGCGCCGCTGACGCGCATTACGGAAGCTGACCTGACGACGGCGAGCTTCAGCTATCTGCTGGGGACGAGCATGAATAAGCGGCTGCTGCACGATTACCAGGCGTGGCCCGCGGAGTGGAAGCTGTTCTGCACGGAGGTGCCGATCAAGGACTTCAAGCAGCAGACGCGGGTGCGCCTGGGGTCGTTTGGTTCGCTTTCGACGGTGAACGAGGACACAGCATATACGACGCTGACGCTGGGGGACGGGGCGGCGACCTACAGCGCGAGCAAGCGCGGCAATATCGTGACGATTTCGCGCGAGACGATTGTGAACGATGACCTGCACGCGATCAAGCAGATGCCGACGAAGCTGGCGGTGGCGGCGGCGTATACGCTGGCGGAGTTTGTGTATGGCTTTCTGAGCAGCAACGCGCCGATTTATGATGGGAACGCGCTGTTCGACGCGACGCATCACAGCAATCTGGGCAGTTCGGCGCTTTCGAGCGCGGCGGTGCAGGCGGGCGTGGTGGCTATGCGCGAGCAAACGAACTTTGCGAGCAAGCGCATTGGCTTGCGCCCGAAGTACCTGATTGTGCCGCCAGAACTGGAGTTTTCGTCGCTGGTGATTGTGAAGTCGGCAGGCGTGCCGGGCAGCAACAACAACGACATCAACCCGATGATGGGCTATACCCAACTGATCGTCAGCCCGCAGCTTCCGGCAGCAGGCACGCCCGCGAATAGCCAGTGGTTTCTGGCGGCGGACCCGGCAGAGGTGGATACCATCGAGATCGGCTTTGTGGGCGGGCAGGTGAACCCGGCGATGTTCATTCAGGATAACCCGCTGTATGGGCTGAACTTCACGCAAGACGCTGTTTCATATAAGGTGCGCCATGAATACGGCGGCGCGGTGATGGATTGGCGCGGGCTGTACCGGGGGATTTAGGATGAGAAGGCTGGCGGATTTATCCGTCAGCCTTTACCTGGTGTGTCATTCGCCAAATGACGTATTTTCGCGCAGCGGGGAAATTGAAGCATGCCGCTTGCCGTGTCTGCGCCTCAGGCGTTTGAGGCTGGCGAGGATTTGCGCAGCAGCGCCCACGCGCCAGCGATGGCAACGAGCCAGACAGGGAACATGGTGATGATGAAGGGGCGCAGGGTGTCGCTGGCAGAGTGCGAGGTGCGGTCGAATGCCTGGAAGACTAGTACGGTGCCAACGAGCAGAATGGCAAAGGCCAGGATGACGCCACCAAGACGGATGTTTCGGTTCATGAGTGACCCCCTCTCGTCGATGCCTTCATTCTAACGCAGGACCGTTTCCCGCGCCACTGTTTGAGGTCGCCGCCCGACGCACGCGAGTGCTTGACGTGGCGGATGCAAAGGAGAGTGTTCATGTCAGGATTTATCGATAGTTTGGGGAATCTGGGCGTTGCGCCTAGTATCGAGCGATTGGTGCGCCAGGGCCAGGCGTTTGGCGGCACAAGCGGCAAGCTGACGCTGGCGGCGGCGGGCAACGCGGGCGTGGCGCTGTGGAATCCGGCCACGAGCAACCGACAAGTGTTTCTCTATGGGCTGCAGTTGCTGGCGGACAGCGCCGTGGCCTTTGGGGAGGTGGCGACGATTACGGCTGACCCCGGCTGGACGGCGGTGGCGATTCATAACAAGCACCGCACCAGCGCGACCAGCGCGAGCGCGGCGCTGGAGGCGACGGCGACGGCTGGCGCGGCTCCGGCGGCGGCGAATACGACTGATCTGGTGTCGCTGGCGGCGGGCGAACTGCTGCAATTGCCGCCTGAGCTTGCCGAGGCGCTGTTGCCCCCAGGGACGGGCATCGTGATCTGGCTGCCGCTGGCGGGCGCGGGCAATGTGGCTGTCAATCTGGACTGGCTGGAGTGGTAAGGCTATTCGCGGACGAGGATGACCAGCCAGCAGAGCAGGGTAACGACCCAGAGGGCGGCGCTGAAGCCGATGGCCCACAGCAGCGCGTTGAGGCCGCAGGGTTCCAGGTTTGGGCAGGCGGTCATGGTGGCTGGTGGCGCGGTGACGGTCCAGATGATGATGGGCGCGAGCAGGCGCAGCGCGCCCAATCCTCCGGACAGCCGCGCATGGAAGCGCAGGCGCGCGCTGAGCGTGCTGGCCGAGAAGATACCCAGCCAGGGCAGCAGATTGAGCAGCCCTGGCGCGAGGATGAGCGGCCAGAAGGGGTCGTGAAGATAGCGGCCATTGGCCGGGTCGATATGCAGCAATGGCGGCCCGGTCTGTATCAAAAACGCCAGGCCCATGGTGCCAGGGACTGTCACGATGGGCAGCAGCAGCAGATAGCCGTAAAGGCGCGATGGCGCGTGTTCAAATAAACGAATAAAAAGCGGCATAGAACGATCAATCTATCTCAATTCTGACTGGGCGAGTCGCATCAGATAGTAAGTCTCGCCTAGAAACGGTATATGCATGGTTTTCAGATGCCGGAAGCCTGCTTTTTCATAGGCTTTGATGGCGATCGTGTTTTCTGGCTCTGGGCCGATGATGCAACTGACAACGGTTTCATCACTAAAGACGATCTCTTGCAAGAACTGTCGCAGGATGGGGCCGCCCAGCCCATGATGCAGATAACGCTGGTCACCGATGAACATATCGACCCCTGCGGCCTCTTCCTCCACCTGAATGGCGGTGTGATATTCGCGCCAACTCTGGATAGGGAAGCTCTGAATGTAGCCAATGGGCGTCTGCTCATAGACGATGAGAAACGGGAACGGCGGTTCTTTGCTGTTCAGACGGGCAGTGAACTGCTCGACCAGCGCGTCATACGAGGCGGGCGCGTCCCACCATTGCCGAACATGGGCGGCGATGCGCCAGGTATAGAGCAGTGGCAGGTCGGCACGCTGAAGTGGCCGAAAGCTGATCTTGCTGGGGTCGAGCATGCGCCCTTTGCCTCCCTGCGGCTCTCGCCAGACCTGTGGCGATTTGGCCGCGCCTGGAAGCAAGTATAGCATAGCTGCGGCCACGCGCTATGGCCGATGTCACAATCAGGCTGGCACGCGCTCCTGAAACTTGGTATGATAGAAAGCGGGCGCTTATCATCATAAGCAAGGTCTCAGAGGTATGTAATAGTGACAGCAGACGAACCGGTCTATGTAATTGGCGATATTCACGGGCAGTTGGGGAAGTTGATTGCGCTGCTGCGTGGCGCGGGCCTGGCGACGGATAGGCTCTCATGGGCGGCTGGCGCGGCGACGCTCTGGTTCATGGGCGATTTTTTTGATCGCGGGCCGGATGGCCTTGGCGTGCTGGACCTGGTGATGCGTTTGCAGCGCGAAGCCGCTGTGGCAGGCGGTCAGGTGGCAAGCCTGCTGGGGAATCACGAGGTGATGCTGCTGGCGGCGCAGCGCTTTGCCGGTCGGCCACGTTTTACGCGGGGCTATCAATTGAAGCGAACCTGGGAAGAGGCAGGCGGCGTGGTGCGCGATCTGGCGGGGCTGACGCCGCAACATATCGATTGGCTGACCGATCTTCCGGCAATGGCGCTGGTGGGCGGGCATCTGTTTATGCACGCCAACGCGCTCTTTTACCGGGAGTATGGCTCCTCGGTGGAAGCGGTGAACGCGGCTATCAGGAAGATTCTGCAAGGGGAGGACGCGCCGGTCTGGGCGCGGCTGATTGCGGGCTTCAGGACGCGCGGGTTCTTTAATGACAACCGCGCTGGGGGAAAAACGAACGCGCGTGAGTTCCTGCGCCGCTACGGTGGCCGCCGGATTATTCACGGGCATGTGCCTATTTTCCATATGAACGGCCAGGCAGCAAAAGATATTACCGAGCCATATATCTATGCTGATGGGCTGTGTCTGGATATGGATGGCGGTATGTCTGCCGATGGGCTGGGCTTTGTGTATCAGCTTCCCAGGCTGGATGCCGCGTTGTAACATGCTTTTGCTCGTGCTGACCTATGGTGAAGTGGGGAGGTGAAGGCCAGTGACCAACTGGCCGCATGAAGATGGTTACATGGTTGGAACATGGCCTGGACGCGCTGGGCTGGGTGAATGCTGTGACGCTTTTGCTGGTGTTTGTGGCGGGCTGGGCTGCCTGGAAAAAGACGATTGCCAGCACGTCGCAGGAGATTTATCAACGAGTGGCTCAGGCGTATAAGGCCGAGGTGGAGGCGTTGCAAGAGCGTATGCGCCTGCTGGAAGAAGAGAACGAGGGGCTGCGGCGTCTGTTGGAGACGATCAAGCGCTCGCTGGCGCGGCGCGGGCTGCGCGTGACGGAAGAGGGTCTGGTGGAGAAGCAGGCCAACCGGCGCGACGACCAGGGATGAGGAGGTGAGGTGGCCTTATGCCGACGATTAAGGTAGATTGCGAGTTGGTGCTGGATGGAACCGGCTATCTGGTGAAGCCGGGGACGTATCTGCTGGAACGGCCCCGCGTGCGCCGGGCGACGGTGCGGGCCGATGGCAACGAAAGCTATGTGGACCTGGGGCCGGGCAAGCGCGTCTGGCGCTTTACGGCGCTGGCGCTGAATGATCTGGCGAAGTATGACGGGACGCCGACCGGACTGACGGGCCAGCAATATCGCGACGCGCTGTGGGTGTCGTATGTGAAGGTGGCGACGGCGCTGAGCTTCACTGATCCGCAGGGACAGACGGCGCAGGTGCATTTCGATGATCTGGTGGAGCGCGTGGCCGATCTGCACAGCCAACAAGTGGGCGTGAGCTATGAACTGGATGTGGCTCTGGTGGAGGTCTGAGGGGTGTGCCGAGCGATTTCTGCCTGAACGGCGGCGACGAAGCGGCGCAGCAGCCGCCAATCGTAAAAGAGCAGCCCCAGCGCCAGCAGGCCAAGGATGAGCAAGGCGATCTGTTCGCCGCTGCTGGTGCCTGGCGCGGGCAGGAGCCAGTTCAGCACGATGGCGGCAATGACGATGGCCTCGCTGGCGGCTTCGATGGCGAGCAGGCGCAAAAGCGGCCCCCATGCTGAGCGCGCGGGTGTTGGAGATGTCTGATTATCCGCTGCTTCAATGTCGGCGCTTGTCCGGTTGGCTGAGTGCGACTTTCCGGCTGAGCTAAACGGGCGGATGGAGGAACGGCTGCGAGCGCCGTTGGCGCTGGGGTTGGGAGGTGGAAGCGCGGGCAGGGCTGGCGATGGCAGGCGAAGCGCGCTGGCGGTTTCGGTCACCTGCGCGGTGAGGGCTTCCCAGGTGTGCTGCTCGCGCAGTTTGTTGCCAAACCAGAGCTTGAGCAGGTCTTCGCGCGGCATGCCGTTGGCGTTGCGCGCGGCGCGCTGGATGTCGCTAAGCGCGCCCAGGATGGTCAGGGCGGCCAAGGCCATTGCCCCAAAGCGCAGCAGATATTCGAACTGCGTCGAAAGCGACGCGGCCAGGGCGATGACTACCATGAGGATGGGAAGCCGCATGAAACGCATGGCTGTTCCTTTATATTGAGACAAAAGAAGCGACGATGTTGCTATCGGTTGATGCTATTGTACGACGTTGGGGTTGAAAAGACCAACACGAGCAAGGCCGCCTCCAGGGGCTGAAATGACTTCTCGCTCTGATATACTAGGGAGGAGAATGCTCAGCACTATCTTGGGTCTCTTTGGGAGGTGTCCATGCGCAGCGCTCGACATGCCGCCCTGTGGGCGAGTCTGGGGGACAGAGCCTTTGAGGGGCGACGTTTCGAAGAGGCGCTGGCGGCCTATGAGCGCTCGACGAAGCTGAACCCTTACGATGCGCGGCCTTTTCGGGGCAAAGGGCATACGCTTTGCGCGCTCCAGCGCTACGCGGAAGCGCTGCTGGCCTATGAGCAGGCGATCAGGCTGGAGCCTCAACAGACCTTTGGTCATCTGGGGCGCGGCAACGCGCTGCTGGCGCTGGGACGCAGCGAGGAAGCGCTGGCGGCCTATGACCGCGCGCTCCAGTGCGGCGCGCATGACGCGGGCGCGTATGCTGGCAGAGGGCGCGCGCTGGGCAAACTCCGGCGGTATGAGGAAGCGCTGGCGGTGTATGAACGGGTCATCGAGTTGTCGCCTTACGATGAGGTGTATCGCTGTGAGGGCGCGGATGTGCTTTATGAACTCAAGCGCTATGAAGAGGTGCTGGCAACGCTGGCCCCGCTGATCGAGATGGACCCCTATACGGCTGATTTGTATCAGCGGCAAGGCCGGGCGCTGCATATGCTGGGGCGCGACGAGGAGGCGCTGGCGGCACTGGAGTACGCGCTGCGGCAGCGTCCCGGCTGGGCGCTGGCGTATGCAAGCAAGGGCGATGTGCTGAAGGCGCTGGGCAGGATGGAAGAGGCTGAGGCGGCTTATCAGCAGGCGCGCGACCTGGGAGACGGCTGATACCCCTTTTGGGCTAGCGCTTGAATTGCCCAGCGCGGGCGTGCTAGCCGGTCTGATATACTAAAGCACCATCTTGAGCCATTTTCGTGGTATATAAAAGACGATTAGATAAACGAGGCTGGGAGAGCAGGGGTGGTCTGATCACGCTGCTGAGGGAGCAACGTCAGAAGAGCATGAGCACTGAAGAGCTTACCCAGGCAATTCACGAGGGACAGGAACTGTTGAAGCAGCGCCAGTACGCGGGCGCGCTGGAGGCGTTCGAGCGGGCGCTGGCGCTTGACTCCAAGCAGGCCAGCGTCTGGAGCAGCAAGGGCATTACGCTGCTATGTCTGCGCCGCCCGCAGGAGGCGGTTGCCGCGTTCGAGCGGGCGGTGCAGGTGGACCGCAACGATGCCAGCGCGTATCATAATCTGGGTAATACGCTGACGCTGCTGCGCCGCCACGAGGAAGCGCTGTATGCCTATGGGCGCGCTATTTATTTGAATCCCGATCAGGTGGGCAGCTATATTGGCAAGTCGAGCGTCCTGTTGCAGCTTCAGAATGAGCGAGACGCGCTGACGGCGGCTGAGCAGGCTATCGAGCTTGATCGCAACAACGCGCTGGCGCATCGCAACAAGGCGGAGGCGCTCTCCCGGCTGAGCCGCTATGATCGGGCGCTGGCGGCGTATAGCTGGACGCTGCGGCTGGCCCCCAACGATGCGGCGGCACACTTTGGCAAGGGCAATGTGCTGACGCATCTGAAGCGCTACGAGGATGCTATTGCGTCGTATGACCAGGCTATCGCGCTGGACGCGAACAACGGCGGGATGTATTTGAATAAGAGTAAAGCCCTGGCGAAGCTGAAACGCTATGATGAGAGTCTGGCGGTTTGCGAGCGGGCGCTGGCGGTGGACGAGAAAGATGTGCTGGCGTGGTATCACAAGGCGCAGGTGCTCAAGCGCTTGAAGCGCTATGAAGAGGTGCTGGCGGCTTTTGAGGCGACGCTGCGCCTGAAGCCGCTGCTGCGCCAGGCGCGCACAGGCAAAGGCGAGGCGCTGCTGGCGCTGAAGCGCTATCAAGAGGTGTTGGACTTTTGCCAGCAAACGTTGCAGCTTGAGATGCCAAGCCGCGCGACGTATGCGCAAAAGGCGGAGGCGCTGGTGCGCCTCCAGCGCTATCAAGAGGTGTTGGACCTGTGTGATCGGCTGGATGGCGGGCAGAGGTTTGATTATCACGGGACGGGGCTGTACAAGGCGCAAGCGCTGATGGCGCTGAAGCGCTATGAAGAGGCATGCGAGTCCTATGACCACGCGCGCGTGACGGGCAACGAATGGGGCGGCAGCAAAGAATATCGGCGGCGCGCTGAACAAGGGTATCTGATGGCGCTGCTGCATCTGGGGCGCTACCGCGATGCGTTGGATACCTATCGCGCTGATCGCCGCTGGAAACGGCATCTGGCAAAACAACGTCTTACCTGGAATGAGGATGAGAGCGAGCCGGAAGATTGGGTTCCCCTCTAGGATGGTCCGGGCTGAGCGGCTGCTGAAGCTGCCTAAAGGAAATTGCAGATGAGCGCAGAAGAGATCGAACGCCTGATGGCTGAGGGCGAGACATTGATTCAGCAGGAGCGGTATGAGGAGGCGCTGGCGGTCTATGACCAGGCTCTGGCGCTGAATTCGACGCTGGCTGAAGCCTATAGCAATAAGGGCAGTCTGCTGTGGAATCTGGAACGCCACGAGGAGGCGCTGGCGGCGTTTGAGCGTGCCTGTGACCTGGAGCCGGAGAACGCCGATTTCTATATGTCGATGGGTGATCTGCTTCAGGTGATGGAGCGCGATGAAGAGGCGCTGGCGGCCTATGGCACGGCGCAGCGGCTGGAGCCGGACAATGCCGAATGCTGCGCGCAGCAAGGCGAACTGCTTCAGGAGCTTGGGCGCTTTCAGGAGGCGTTCTTTGCCTATGCGCACGCGCTGGAACTGGAGCCGGATAATTTTGGCATTGCGCTGTGCAAGGCGGATGTGCTGCGCGAGCTTGGGAACGATGAGGAGGCGCTGGCGGCCTATGACGTGGCGCTGGCGCTGGACCCGGCCTCTGCCGATGCCCACAACGGCAAGGGCTTTGTGCTGGAGTCGCTGGGGCAGCCGCTGCGGGCGCTGGCATGCTATGACCAGGCGAACTTCTGCGACCCGGAGTACGCGCCTGCCTGGCACAACAAGGCCAATCTGCTGACGCACCTGGGCCGCTATGGGGAGGCCGAGCGCGCACGCAGGCGTGCGGATAAGCTGGGGTACAACTGGTAGCGTAACGTCAGTGCTGGCGTGGCGATTGGCCGCCCTATAGGCAGAATACCTTTGCTTGTAGCGCCGCCGTCCCTGGCGGCCAATCGCTGAATTAGTACGAAGGCTACCATATAGATGTAAAAACAGCCTGGAAATTATAGGCTTCGGGGGTGTGGTGTATGGATGATAACAAGCTATCTGATCCTCCCCATCCAGACCTGGCTGTGCTAAGAAGTCGAAGCTATCTTCCCCATTGGGAACGAGATGATGCGGCCTACTTTGTGACCTTCCGCTTGGCAGATGCGCTCCCTCAACAAGTTCTGCTGCATTATCAGGCTGAGCGCGAAGCGCTATTGGTGAGGGCACAGATAAAGGGCCAACCGCTCTCGATTGAAGAAAAGGACCATTTAGAACTCCTCGTTTCAAGACGCATTCAGCGCTACCTTGATACTGGTATGGGGGCATGTCATCTGGCAACTCCAGATGTGGCCGAGGTGGTTAAGCACGCGCTCGGCCATTTCGATGGCATCCGCTACCGGCTCTTCGCCTGGTGTATCATGCCGAATCATGTCCATGTGGTTGTCCAGCCTCTTGCTCCCTATACTTTGTCCGAGATTTTACACTCCTGGAAGTCATTTACTGCCAATCGGGTGCAGCGCCTGTTTGGATTTCAAGGAGCATTCTGGCAGCGCGAATATTATGATCATCTCATCCGGAATGAGGGTGTTTTCTGGCGAATCATTAAGTATGTGAAAGAGAACCCAGCGAAGGTCAATCTCCAAGATTGGCAGTGGGTGTACGTGTGTATTCCTGAAGAGTTTGCTTTGTAGCTGTGGCTGGGCAAACCGGCGAAGCGTTTGGCCGCCAGGGACGGCGGCGCTACAAGCAGGCTACCGCTTCTGATGTCAGCCTTGTCTTAGTGAATGATAGTTGTGTAAGTGAGGGGAGGAAGATATGGCCTGGCAGACGACGATGCGTCGCGTGTTTGCGTTTATGATCGGTTCCGGGGAGGAGGGCCGCGCGGAGGGTGAGGGCGCGCAGGCACAGCCGGTGCGCGAGGAGATGGCGCTGGGCGCGCAGGAGCCACCGCTGACCCAGGAAGATTGGTACTGGGGCCGCAACACTGCCGGGACGGAGGAAGATTTCTTCTGGCGGCGGCTTTCGGACAACTGGTATATGAAGGATGTGCAGCCAGCCGTTTATCTGGAACTGCACAACGAGTGCTACGAGGCGTATAACGCGAACCCGCTGGCGAATACGATTGTCGAGACGACGACGAACTTTACGCTGGGGCGTGGCCTCATGGTTTCGGCGGCGAATCGGCGGGTGCAGCGGGTCATCGATGCCTTCTGGCGCGACCCCGATAACCGCATGGACGCGCGCATTTATGACATTTGCACGGAACTGAGCGTCTATGGCGAGCAGTTTATCCGCTTCTTTGTGAACCCCATCGATGGCAGCGTGAAGATCGGGCAGATCGACCCCAGCACGATTGATGAGATTGAGACGGACCCCGACAACATCGAGAAGCCGCTGCGCTTTCATCAGCGGCCCGTGGGGCCATCGTCGACCATCCCTGGCGACCCATCGCCTGTGCAGCGCGGCGTGCTGGATACCGAGGGGCGCTGGTTCGAGGCCGGGCGCGAGGTGATGCAGTTCGCGATTCACAAGGTTTCAAATGCGAAGCGCGGCACGTCGGACCTGGCAACGCTGCTGCCCTGGCTGCGGCGCTATAAGGACTGGCTGACAGATCGAGTGCGGCTGAACAAATACAAGACGGCGTTTCTGTGGGATGTGAAGCTGCTGGGCGCGGACGCGAAGGCGATTGAGTTGAAGCGTATGCAATATGCGTATCCGCCGGAGCCAGGCAGCGTGATTATTCACAACGAATCGGAAATCTGGTCGGCAGTCAAGCCGGAAATCAGCGCGAACGATGCGGCATCCGATGGGCGGGCCATTAAGCTGATGATCGCAGCCGGTCTACGATTTCCCACTTGTGACATGATGTTTCGCCTACCGCAATACCCGCCTCCTGCATAAAAGTCAAATCTTCCACGCTCAAGGTATCGGAAACAGCAAACGCACTAACAAGGTTTCTCAGCCGGTTGACCTTTAATTTTCGTGCCTGGATAATGATTGCCGCCCAGGTGCGACGTGGCAGCTTCTCTAAAATCTCCTCTCTTGCTACCTCTGGATAGAGGGTTCTGATAACCTCATTCTCTTCTTCTGTCCACTCCTTGTGGGCGCTCTTGCGACGAAATACGTAGGTTCGCTCTGTTCCCCACTGGGGATCAAGCCATTCAACTTCAAGCCGTAGCCAATGGGAAGTCATTTCATCAAGATAGACACCTTTCACCAGTCCATTGGATAATGCCTGCCGATCTTCAAAAGGAATGCTCTCCCAGTCCTGCGCTATCCGATCAGCAAGCAGGTAATATGCCATGAGTTTTTGCGGTGTCTGATCGTTAAGGAGACTCTCGCGTTTTTTCTTCAGTTCCTCCTCCTGCTCTTCAAGCATGGCATCTTTTTCAAAGAGTTTTTCTCGAAGCCTCTTTATTTTTGGGTCTTTTTCATCTTTCATCCGAGGCTGCGAGAGAGTGGCAACGATGGCGTCCATTTGTTTGTCAATCTCGGCCAACTGGTCATCAATTGACTTGATAAGCTGTTGACGCTCCTTTACAAGCTGTTCACCATATTCGTGGTAATGTTCAAACCGTTTTGTCTGCTTCATGTGTTCAATGAGGCGGTTGGCAAAGAGGGTGTCAATCTCTGCGCATGGTGTTGCTGCGTGGTATTTGAGTGTAAGACGCTGTTCGCGCTCCTCGATCACGTAAATGGGTTGGTCTGTCAACCCAGAGGTGGTCACGTACACCCGTCCACCTTCGCGTGAGCCGATGACATATTTCAACAGTGCGGGGATTGGCTCTTTTCGAGCGTACCGGGTGTACCCCTTCTTCTGTTCATTGCGTTCACCTGTGATGGTGTACGGAGACAGACGGTTAAACGCATACCAGAAAAGCTCCTCGTCCACAAGTGGCTCATGGTTATCTTTTTTGATAACCTGGCCTTGATGGACCCAGTAGCCGATATATGCCACGTTGGTGAGCAACCCTATAAGCCCTGGGCGTGAGAGATGGTAGCCGCCAGGCACACTCTTGGCTTGGTATTGAGAAAGATAGGCGCTCACGTCAACATCCGGTTCAAAATCAGGAAAGAGATATGGATGCTGCAACAATTCGCGGCACAGAGGCCGGACTCTTCCCTCCATTTCCCAAAACCGCTTGAAGAGCCACCGGACAACTTTCGCATGTGGTTCGTAGGGAATAAGCTTGCGGTAGGTGGGGTTGACAACGGCTTTCCCCTCAACGAGAAAGTATTCTTGCCGGTCAACAAGATACCCAATGGGTACGGGTCTGCCTGCCCACTTGCCGCTTTCGAGGATGCGGTTTCTTGCGCCATGTAAGCGGTGAATGACATAATCCCGCAGATAGTCTGCTGCTTCTTCGCAGCGCCAGCGGAATTGTTTGATGTGGAAGGGATTGGCAAAGTCGTAGGTCATGTGCGGAGTGATGACAATTGCACCATGCCGCTTACACACGTCAATGAAGACGTTGTACTGAATGCCGGTTTCGTCTCGAAACAACCTGTCTTCCAAGAAAACAAGGACGGTTTTGATCTCCCCTGCTTCAATACGTTCAATGAGACAGCGCAGCCCTTCCCGCTGGTCAATCCGTAGCCTGCCCGATTTGGCTAAGTCCTGGGTGAAGAGAATAATTTGCTCTTCTTGCCAGCCTAACCGTTTAGCAAAGTCTACCAGGTCGTCTGTCTGCATCTCAGTTGACTGACGGTAGTTTTTCACCTGGGCAAGCGTGCTCTGGCGGGCGTAGATACCAAGTCCAGCGTTAGTGTCCAGTTCGATCTGTCCCCAACCCAGTGATGGCTGCTGACGGGTGGTTGTGGTCCGTGGCTGAAAGGTTCTCATGCTCTCCCCCTTGCAGATGCCTGGCAATACGAATAAGTACCAGGCAGACTCGTTCGACATCCAGACGTGAAGGCTGGTCTGTAGAACGAAGGACAGACTGGGGGTACGAAGAGGAAGGCGTTTCTGACATCGTGGTGACTCACGTTGCCTTTCTACCAGCAAGTAAGTCACAGACATGCGAGGTGTGGTATAACGAGGGTAATCGCATGCAAGTGACTTTGCCTGCGGGGTATGGGGTGTTCTCTGTTACCAGCAGGAACGCCCCTGTTTCGTTTCTCCCCCAAACTATACCCGACAATACCTAAAAAATCAACCTTGCAGAGAAATGTTTGTTAGTGCGGTGTAAACCCCCCTTATCTGTCAATGTATGGAATAACACGGATAAGAAGAGTATACACGGATTAGTTTGATTTGACAAGCTCTTTGTCAAGGGACGCAAATGTATGGAGCATAAAAAGTGTTCAGTCGGGTATACTAGGAAAAAAAGAGAGGTGGACAGTGGAACCTCGGTTTTTGAAGGTGGTAGATATAGCCCAGGATTTGGATTTATCAGAGGACACCATACGAGAATTGATACGAACCAAGGACTTACCAGCCTACAAGGTAGGTCGGGAATATCGAGTGCTACGAACTGAGTATGAAGAGTGGTTGAGAAATAGGCGTACAGTAGAGGCAAAAGAAGAGAAAACGCAGTAGTGCCTAGACTGTTGTTTAGGCTGTTGTTTCCAAAAACAGTCGGAGAGAGATGAGAAAAGGGGGGAAGGCAAGCCGGAGATACTCTGAGGCAGTCGGCAGACGTGATGTTACACTCACTCAAAACGCATGTTTTGCCGCCGACTGCCTCAGATTTTCCTGATCTCGTACCTGTTCGCAAGCTCACAGACGATCTCTAGTAAAATCTTCGGCTTGCCACAGGGATGCAAAAGCAGAATTCCCCCCTACTCTGCGGATGTACCCTCTTTCTGCTTTTGCCCTTATGAGATGCTAACGCATCAGCACCAACCGCTCTGTCCTTCTGCCTTCTCAGTTTAGCCCCCTAAAATCGTTATGCGTCAAGTATTCCTCGCAGGGGCGCTCGGAATGCCGTCAGAGGCGACGGCACCTTGACGCACGATTTCTATGGGGCTTGTTTTTGTTGCCAGCAGGACAAGACCCGCTGACAGAAAGGAGGTGAGGACGAGTGTCGAATGTTATTGTTAAGTACACATTGGAGCAAGCAATTGAAGACGGGGTGCTGGTTGAAGTCTTCAAAAATCGCTGGAAAGAGTTAAGCCAGGGAAAACCAATCGTTGCAACAACTCATTTGTTTGAAGAAGTAACTCCAGCAGGATTGCTGGAGATATGGAATGAGTTTGTTCACTGGCGAAAGCATAGTATGCCAACTCTTCCAGAAGAGGAGCAACTGTTTGTTACCAGCATGAACGATGAGAAAGTCTGGGTGATCGAAGATGGTAATGCCTTTACCATGATGTACCCAGAAGACTATTAGCTTCTCTACTTCCTGGTTCGCAGTTTCCGCTGCGAGCCAGCAGCAGGGACACTATACCAAACATACAGGCAGACTACAAGGATTCATTTGACCCCATTTCATGCTCGCTCTGCTTGTGCTGTCGGCAAAGCCGCAGCGTCAGCATTCGCTCGCTTACGACCTTGGAGAAGGCTACTGTTCCAACAAGGAAACTTAGATGAGGCAAGGCTATACCGCTGCTTTTTGCAGATGGCCTAGCAATGGATGAACAGGTAAAACCGCACGGAGCAGACCTCTGGGTAACTAATCGTTTGCAAAACTCAACAATATCCTCTATACTACAAGCCGTCTATGAAGAGGATAGGTGGAGAAGGGTATGTCCCAATTTCACAGAGGATTGCTCAGTGGTATGCTTCGTTGCGTGGAGGGGAGAGAAGAGTACGACCATTCGGACAATCAAATTTTGCAGCACATAACAACAGAGAAGGAGCAAGAAGGCAGGCTGATCCCCTGGCAAGATATGAGTGGAAGCCTCAGCAAGAAAACGTATGGTGTGGAGACGAGAAAATAGCGACGGCAATGGAGCAGAGAGGGTTTGCCATTGTCAATGATTACTTTGCCAAATTGTACAAAGAGGAAGGTTTGCTTGCCATTCCTCGGAAACTGAGTAAAGAAGAACTGAAAGAAGATACTTTTACCAGACAAGAACTTGCGTATGTCATTCTTGATTCCCACAAGGCCGATTTACGTCTTGTTCTACCAGATATGCACAATCATCGGATTGCAAGGCAGCAAGCAGAAGAAGGCTTTGTATCGTTAGGGAGCGATGCACAGGGGAGACATATCTATACACGCACGAAAACAGAGGAAGAGCGGAAACTAGCTCCCATGTCATTCTAGTAAGAAAGCGGCAATGGTCCATGCTCACAAGCAGCAGGATGTTCCATTTCCCACCACTTATGAAACCGCTAATATCCCATTTCTTCCATTACCTGATCTGCATATTGATTTGCTTTATCTTCCATTGTTTGATTATCCATCGTGTGATACCCATAAAGCCAAAATGTTACGCGATGGCCCACTTCATGGAGGAACACATGCCGAAACCACTCAGGGGAATTCAGGCGTGTGCCGTTACCTGAACCGTCGATAGTAAATAAGCCGTCTGAACGGCCAGAAAACTCCTCGGCAAACTTTGGAACATACTCTGCTTTATCAAAAAAACGCATAACCTCTGTATACCGATAGGGGACTTTGCTTTTCATTTCCGCCAGCACGTCTTCCACTGTTTTTTGAAACGCCTGATTTCCATGAGCAATGATGGGCAAAGACGACTTTGCAGCAGGAAGAGCTTTCTTCTGCGCTCTTCTTTCTACCTGCTTCTTATGCGCTTCCAATCGCTGTGCAATTGCTCGTTTTGTGTTTGGATCGTCTCGGTATTTTTTCTTCTCGCCTGCAATGAATTCTTTTAAGAAGAAGCAGTAACTAGAAGCGTATACTGGCGGATCAATAATCCTCCATGATGGTTTGTTAGAAAAAGCGACATGCCAACCAAACGCACTCTGTACTTCTACGTCTCCTCCCTTCCAAATATGATCTGTTATTCCCTTTTTTATCTCTGTTTCCCATACAGCAGCTTTTGCTGCTTGGACTTCTCTTTCTCTTTGCAAGAGAATACTCTTTGTTCTCTCCTGGACCCATTTTTTATAACTATATTCATACCCCACCCACGCTGCTATTGGCAGCAGCAAGAGATGGATGATGAAAAATAATGACCAGGAGAGAGGAATAGTCCATTGAAAGAAGATATTGCAGAGCCAACAGACAACCCAGAGCGGGATAGTTATCCATAAAAAGAGAAAATAGTAAGCAGCCGTACCTAAGAACAATTCGTGCAGCGCAGAAGAACCTGAACTTTTCTCTATATCACGAAGAGTGACAGAGCGAGCCTGGCTACCAAATTGCTGAGTTATTTTTCGTTCTTGTTCCTCTATCCTCTTTTTTAATTCCTGGAACCGTTCTTGTTCAGTTGTGGATTTTTCCTGTGTTGCCAAGACTGTACCCCCGATACTTCTTGCGGGAACGGAGTACATAGAGCAGGGTTATGCTGGGTAATAATAATACCCTATGATTGCCCGAAACGATAGATAGTCAAAGGTGCTGTTCATTGTTCCAACAGGGCAACCCCAGACGCCGAAAGGCTCTGAAACACGGGACTGGTAAACAGTGTAAGGCCGTCAACAGCACCCTCGTCCAGTGCAGTGAACAAGAACAGGTCGGCAAAGGCAGCAGCATTGAGTTTGCGTAACTCTTCCCGTGTCCAGATTTTCATCTGCTGTACTCGACGATCACCACCACTTGTTGCCACAAAAGCAATGGTTAAAGCGCTGGTGCCAAATGCTGCCTGATATGCTCCTCCAGCAAAGGCGACATAGTTGCGTATTTTTGCCCTCACTTTCCAGACATCCTCAGTTGCCCTGTCCAGTTCCAAACAGATTGCAACCTGTTCGTTTGCCTTGCTAAACGGAGGGGTGAGCCGGAAATCAAGCCAGGCATCAGGAATCACTGACACCTGTTTCCCATCAATCTGCACTTTGGTTGGATGGTGCTTTAATACCCGCTCATGCTGTAAGTCTGCCAGGGTTATCCCTGCAATCTGTTTTTCAACTAAACAGGCGGCAATCAAGACATCATTCAGCTTGAGCGTATGCTCTAAAAACAGAAAGCTTCGCTCCTGCTCGGCAGGAGTGAGTTTCGTCTGAACGGTAAGACCCAGGGCTTCAATGTGGTGGATGCCTTTGGTGGAGAGGCTGTAAATGAGTGGGTTTCTGCCATAGGAGGCAACACGAGGTAAGTGCTGGGCGGCAAGATAGTTGCCTGCAACAAGCTCTTTGAGAAAGCCTCCAAGCCAGTTGCTAGAGCCTTTTGAGCGATCAGAGTAGCCCAGGTAATGTACAAGCTGGCTGAGGGTGAGGTAGTGAAATCTGTGGACTGCCAACAAGAGCTTTTCGTCCACTGCTGAAAGCGTGCATGGTGACTCATACATCGCAGTACCCCTTATTTAGTTGTGGAACAAATCTTCTGGTCAGTATTCTAGCCTCAAAAGTTGCAATCCGTCAATGGTTGTGATTTAATCCTCCTGCTTGCTATAGGATGTAGCAGGCAAGAGAATATGGGTATTGAAAGCGGAGGGAAACCGCAACCATTTAGACCAGCGTTTCAACAATTTGAGCCAGGCGGAACTGGAGCAGCAGGAAACGGTGAGAGACGGGGGGGCGATCTATCAGGCGGTGCAGTGCTATCGCCTATTGCGACAGATTTAGTACGGTTAATGAGGGAGGCACAACAAACAAGAAGAGGACGTGGCTTTACTGATTTTTACCCGCAATGGTGGATGTATAGCCAAATTGTAGAAGGAGCAAACGACTATTCGCCCCGCTTCAGAAGACGTATGCAAAGCGAATCAGGTAGAAGAGGGCTACGGAAAGCAGGAATAAACCCTGATGTGCTTAACTCAAGACAGAACATAAGCGACGGGGAATTACGAGAGAGGCAACGATTTTTTAGCACTATTGCCAGCGCATATGGTATTGCTGCCTATGACCAGTTCACGCCCAGGCAGAAAGACCAGTTGAGAAAAGAGTTACGAGAACAGATAACCGTTGAAGGCATCGGCAATGTTACCCTTAGCGAGCATCAACAGCAGGTACTTGCTCAGATTGCCTCAGCAACAGAAACACCAGTCCATCCTGACCAGACCACCTACCATTTTTATACCGTCTTGCAGCAACCTGACATTACAGAGGAAGCAATGGAAAAAGACCCTCGATATAGCACTTGGTAGGCTATAATTTCGCCCCGCACTGGTTGCAAAACAAAGCACCTGTCTGATTTGAAGCTCCACACGAAGAACAAAGCAACACTCTTCGTTGCGCTTGCGGGGTGAGAGCGGGCCTACTCTGTTCGACTTGCAGAGATTGCGCTAATGCTTGTTGTCTTTGGACAATTTCTGCCTCAACTTGCGCCCGATCTTTCAGATACCCGTCCCTGATATTTCGCTGGTGGATTCTTTCTATTCGCTCTCTGAGGGTTTGCCCATATGATCCCTTCCCTGGCGCAAAGGTTTGGATGGTATGCTCAACAACGTTCCCATCTCCATCAGAGAGCCTTACCATTGCGGTAAACTTGGGCAGTCTGCCAAGCTCGTTTGCTACTCGTGCCTGGGCGTTGGCTATTGTCTCCTCTGAGCCTGGTTTCTGTTCGTACACTGTTTCCCTGGAATCTACAATCCGTTCTCCGCGCCTATCCCAGCGCCAGGTGACATCCTCCTTGGCATGATACCCTACCAGTTCCTGTTTTACTGCCCTCTGGACATAGTGAGCAGCAAGTTTTCTCTCCCGTTCCTTTGCCTCATCGATCTCTTTTTCCAAAGCATGCAGTTGCTTAGATAACCACTGTTTAATCTCTGCTGGTCCTTCATTGATTCGCCAGTACCCGTGCATATGCGGATAATAGATAGCTTCAAGTTTTGGAGGCTGTCTATCGGTTGTCTCTGGCACATACCAATATAAGTGATTCCACTGCATCTCCCCTGGGAGCCTCACCAGCCGTGCAATCTCTTGCTGGACAAAGGCGAGGTAGTGCGGTTGGCTTGTTTCAAGCCTGCTGATATTTTGCTCAGCAGGGGTGAGAACAGGATGTTTTAAAAGATATGCTTGGAACTTTGCCCAGAACCGTATGGTAAGCTCAAGCTCAGTATGATTCAGATACTTTTCAGGGTCAGGAACAGGAGTAACATCGGCGAAGGTGAGTTGGTGAAATGGTGGGTTAAACTGGGGCCAGAACCAGGTAAAAAAATCTTGAAGGTAACTTGACCGCAGATTATCATAATGGAAAATAGGACGAGCATCGAGGGGGTCCGTTAGCACATCAATGTCTGCCAGTGCGTAATATGCGTCGTTACTTACCTCACCTGTGAAGCTGTGTCTCTTCCGGTGTTCTTCTGAAAGCAGCATAAACAAGATACGTGCCTTCTCTCCCAGCACTCCCCGCAATGCTTGTGTTGCTTTCTTGGCCTCCTGCAACTGCTGCTCTGCCTCTGGTGGCTCCCATACCATCCCATACGTATACTTATAATCTGGTATCATCACCGGCTTATACTCAGTCTCTCCTGGTTGAGTGATTGCCTTAAACTGTTTGGCTAACTCCTCTGCATCGGTTGGCACACGAAACACCACTAGATTGCCAACATTCAACGTTCGTGCTTTCAGATTTTTGTCTGCCTGCCTATCGCTTAACTCTAATTGTGCCCTGTTCTGGTGGGCCATTGTGACACCAATGCCACGCTTTCGAGCTTGCTCAAGAAGAATCGCAAAATCCTCGGTTGCAAAGTTCTGAAACTCATCAGCATAGAGGTTAAAAAGCTTATTCGTTTGGCGGGTATTGGCAGAGTTTAATATCTGCGCAACAATAATGGAGCCAATCAAGCTAGTGGCTTGCTCTCGTTGCCTATCCAGCTTGACCAGCAAGATTTTCCCTTCATCCATGATCTTTCTAAGATCAATGGTTGAGTGAGATTGCCCAACAATAAAGCGAAGCGGCGCATGAGAAAGATCATTCAATCTTCTCAATACGTCTCGTTCTTCTCTTGATTGATCGGGTTTGGGCAATTGGGTAACATCATCCCAAAACCGAAGAACTTCTGCGGAGGGCACAGTTGCTAAGAGTTTCTGACGAAGATCATTAGTAAAGACAAGCGGTATATCCAGCAGTGTGTAGCCAGGGTTCGCAATCAGGGTATATGCACCATTGAAGAGGTAATCATAGATGCGGGGTGTATCGCTCATACTTACCCCAAAGGATTTTTCAAATACATGGGCTACTTGACTGACTGTTTTAGTGATTTCATCATCACTTGTTGGGTCAGGACAGGCAAAGAGATTAAGGCCAAAATAATACTGAGTTTCTGCCAGGTCGAGGTAAATAACTTTCTCTTCCTTTTTCTCGTCAGGAAGCTTCGCAATGATATTGTCTACCAGTTCGCCATGTGGGTCTAATACACACACGCCTATCTCTTGCTTAATATCCTGCACAATCAGTTCTTCAATCAGTCCTGATTTGCCCATGCTCTGCAAGCCGATGATATACAGGCCAAGCAAGCGAGACAGTTTGAAGATGTCTACCCGCTCACCTGTTTTGGTATCAGTGCCTAGCTTTGAGTACGTCACACAAGCACCACCTAGAGAGGATATTTGAAGGTAGCGTGCAGGAGATAAACAGGCCCACTGCCTGGGGGGTTATCGAGAATGTGTTGGGGGTCACAGGCAACGGTAGCTCGTTCAAACTTCTGGACAGTAACCCCTACCCCGATTAATGGAGCACCTGCAAGTGCAGGTAATCCTTCTTCTGTCACAGGAAGACCAAGATAGGTAAGACCGTAAAGGCCGTTTCCACCAAACGAGCGATAAAAATTGAGCATTGGTCCCTTGATGGTAAAGCCTGTCTGCTTACAACGCCAGGCCCCATTGCCCGCCGGTTCAAACCAATTGGCAACTTCAGGATGTTCTAAACCTATCATCACTGAGCCTCCCTTGTGGCTTATTGGAGGTGGATCACCTTAAAATAGGTTGAGGGTCGTCCCTCCCCAGGTGACGTTTCAAGGCCAGAATGGATAGAGCCGGTTTTGGCAGCAAGTACATCGAGCGAATACCCATTAATTGTCATGCGTAATGCTATGCCTACAAGCTCCCATCTGCCGCCCCATTCGTTGCGTTCATCAAACATTCCATGCTCTGACAGGCTCCCGTCAGGATGAAACTTCACCATAAAAGTGTGTCCGGTATCAGATATTTTTATCCAGATGCCCTCGGTGATCTCATTCCTGGTAAACGCCCGTTTAGTCTGCCTCCACTCAGCAAAGTTCTCATCAAGCATTTTTCCGCCCTGTCCTGTGGGTTGGGAAAAATAATGGGGATTGTCCCATAGATAGGAGTTTCTGCCTCCATCAGTTTCATAGCCAAAGAGCATATACAACAAGATTTGCTCAGGTGAAGCAAACATATTTCTTCCTCCTCTCGATTGCTTCTATCCTCTGGTAAGAATGAGCAAGATTAGTCTTCCTTTTCGCCCAGGGGTGGATACACCCAAATCTCACCACTTGGCGGGTGAAGTCTTTTGTATTTCCTGGCTTCCTGCAACAATCTTCGGTGTTCTTCTACATCTGCGTGCCATTCGTGAGGTTCTTCGGATTGCTCGTATCGTTGGTATTTGATACCACTTTTGATAAGGGTAACTGTGCGCATGAGTGCTGAAACAAGCTGGGCATATTCTCTGGGATGTGTGCCAGGTTCACGAAACCGCCCATCGATCTCAAGCTGGAGTGCTGGTGTTGAGAGCTTTGTGGAGGTAAAGAAGGTAATCGTGTGTGGATGACCAGCATTGAAGGGGGTATCAATAGTCATCGTCATATCATGCGCTGCAAAGCTATCTTGCAACCGTTCTAGTATCCACTCCTTTTCTCGGAGGGATTTTCCCCCTATTATGCCGATGCACACGTCCTTCGCATACCCTTTTGCCATCCCATGTAGATCAAGAACGCAGATTGGTTGTGTTTCTTCTACCAGTGAACGCAGTGCTTCTTTATATGGGCCTGGTGGGTCGTAGTTTGGGTCTTCATTCGATGTGCGAGCATAGACAATGGCACTTGCGCCAGTGAAAGATGCCACTTGTAAGGCAAGGGTGCCTGTATACCACTCTCTCCCTTTTTCTTTGCCGCTGCGTGGGTGAATCACGGCATGAGGAGCAGAAAAAATAAGAGGCAGGTTTCCTTTTTTCACGAGTATTGGTGGGTTGTCTTTGCTCCCATGAAAGCCATTTGCTCGAAATTGCTGCTCCAACGCTTTCGCTTCTTGGGCAATCAACCTGCTGTCCTGCTCCATAGCATAATCTCCTGTGACCCCTTACAGTCGTTCATAATGACATTATACTCGTTGATTGATAAAAAATTCATCAGAGGGGCATTCTAGGAAGTCACAAGGGGTATTGCAGCAAGGGGTGAAACCTCTTTCTTTAGTCTGCTGATACAGCAGTATGTATCTGCGCACGTCCTGTCCGTCTGATGGCAAAAGGTATAAGCTCTCTACTCCTCTCTTCTTCCCCCTCCTCGGCTATCACCTGCGTTTCACTCTTATCTAAATCAAGCTTGTGGTTTATTTCCTCCTGCTTGGTAAGAAGCTCGCGTAACTGCTGCTCTTGCTCAAAGGGCCGATGAAGCTGCTCTCGGTAATCTGCCAGTGCTTTTTCTTGCCGCTCATACTCAGCTTGTTCTTCCTCAGCAAAGCGGTCTAAGTGGCGAAGCAGCGTTTCAATGCTGGCTACCGTGCCCAGGGCGCTTTCGGTATTGAGGTTCGCTTCGTAGGTATGGGTGCCACGAAGGAAGAGGGTTGGCGCTTCACCTTCACGAGTGCTTACCCGACAGAGGATGTCAAAGCCCTTGTATGAGCCTAAGTGCTTTGCTTCCCTGCTGTCTCCCCATAACGAAGCGAGAACCGTTTTGAGCAATGCTTCTCCTGCCTGCTCCCTCGCACCTTTGCCCGTATACTCTACGCCAGCAATCGTCATGGTAAACTCTCCAGCCTTAGCATCACGTCTGGTGATGTCTTGCAACAACCCTGCATGATATGCCTGAGACTTGGCAATCTGCCCAGGTAAGTTAGCAACCTGCTTGCCAATGTCGTATTGCTGGTTGAGGTGAGCAGCACGTAGCAAATCAAGCCGTCTTACTTCAGTATCAATTCTCACCTTTTCCAATACCAGCGGATTGCCAGAGGCAATGGCCTTGATTTCAGCGTAGCTGAGTGCCCCGCCTTCCAAGTCTTCTGCCTCACGCACACTCACTTTCCCACTCATCACCTGCTGGATAAAACGGGCCTTCGTCTCTAAGGTCTGCCACATATAGGCATCAAACGAGCCTTCGGTGACATAGCGGTAAATGCCGACTTGCGGATTCTCATTACCCTGGCGAAGTATTCGTCCTTCCCGTTGCTCAATGTCTCGTGGTCGCCAAGGAGCATCGAGATGGTGAAGTGCAACAAGCTTTCTTTGTACGTTTGTCCCTGCACCCATTTTCTCGGTACTGCCGATCAGCACTCTCACCCGACCAGAGTTGACTGCATCAAACAACGCTTTTTTCTTGGCATCGGTGTCAGCATCATGGATAAAGGCAACTTCGTGTTCTGGGATGCCGCGCTCTCTGAGATGGGTTCGCAGGCTATGATAGACGTTAAATCTGTCAGGGTGTGGGGTGGATAGATCGCAAAAGACCAGTTGGGTGAGCCGTTTCCCCTTGCTGGCATCGGCATTCCATAGACGGTAAATATTCTCAACAGCCCTGAGAACTTTTCCCTCTGGATGTGGCTCTGCGTCATGTACTACCAGGCGCATGTCCAGGGCAGCTTTTCTGCCATCTGTCGTGATGTTGAGCATGTTGTCTAGGCGTGGGTCTATGCCGCCGGTTCTGATTCGTTGGGCGCGCTCAACCAAATGCGAAACATAATCTTTCAACTCTGCTGATGCGGGCGAAACAACAACCTTCGGCTTTCCTCCTGCCATTTCTGGGCGTGGCAGGTTGAGCATCTCTGCTGTTTGAATATCAGCAATTGAGCGAAACTGTGATAACAGTTCTGGCAGGTTCACAAACTTGGCAAAGCGAGTGTGCATCCGGTAGCCTGACCCATCAGGTGATAGCTCCAGACTGGTGACGGCCTCACCGAAATTAGCGGCCCAGGCATCAAAATGGGATACACCTGCTGCTTCTAGCACTTGCGGGGCAAGATAGCGCATGAGGGTATACATCTCAGCCATCGTGTTACTGATTGGCGTTCCAGTGGCAAAAACCACCCCATCTCCTCGTTCTGAAAGGTAGCGAGTCTTCATGTACATATCCAATGCCCGATTACTCTCGGTATTGGGTAGTCCGGCGATCCGCTGCATCTTGGTGGTGAATCCCAGGTTTTTATACAGGTCTGCCTCATCGACAAAGATACGGTCAATGCCCAACTGCTCAAAGGTGACGCCATCATCCTTACTTTCCCGTTTTGCCCGATCTTTGATTTTTGCTTCCAGCCGCTTCTTGGCTTTTTCAAGCTGCTTGACGATAGAACGGTTCTCGCCTCTTTCTGCTTGTACCTCTCGAAGAGCTTCTTCAAGACTGGCAATTTCCCGCCGTACAAAACGGTTAAAAGTAGCATCGCCAACTGGTAAGGACTCAAAGGATTTGTGGGAGACAATTACGGCGTCATAGGTGCCGCTGGCAATGCGTGCCATCGCACGCTCACGATTTCCTTTGGTGAAAAAGTCCTTGCCTGCAACAAAGATATTGGCGTTGGGGTAAAGGGCCAGAAACGCTGCACCCCATTGTTCCACTAAGTGGTTTGGCACGACAATCATGGGCTTTTTGGCAAGCCCCATTCGCTTTAACTCCATCGTCGCGGCTGTTATTTCCGCTGTTTTGCCTGCACCAACGCAATGCCCGATGAGTGCATTTTTGTTTTGTAACATCCGCCAGACCGCGTTTTTCTGGTGTGGGTCCAAATCGCCTCGTCGAAGCCCGGTTTTATTCATGCCTGGGAAGGTGAGATGCGACCCGTCATAGGTTCGCAGTCTGATGTTGTTGAAGGTGTCGTTATACAGCCTGGCTAACCGCTCGGCGCGCTCTGGATTTTCCCATACCCATTTCGTAAAGCGATCTTTGAGTTTCTGCTGTGCCTCGCGGGCTGCAATGGTTTCTGTCTGATTGACCACACGGGTATCATCAGCAAGCGTGTCGTAGATCGTTGGCATTCTAAGATTTAAGGCGTCTTCGATCAGATCAGCAGCGCTTTTGCGCTTGGTGCCATAGGTCGTGGTGTTGCTCACACTTCGGGCGGTCAGCACGTCCAGTTTGACTGTCCAGGTGGCAATTTGCCCTGCATGAGCAACAGATACATCGCTTTTTGGAATCTGGAGTGTTTCGGCAAGAAAGTCTTGCATATCGCTTTTGGGTATCCAGCTTGCGCCGAGTCGTGCCTGAATATCTCCAGGTCTGATGTCTTCTGGCTGCACGGCTCTGAGTGCTTCCACATTGCGAGCAAACACAGGGTTAATCCCTGCTGCTGCCTCGGCAGTTCTCAGTTTTGCACGGACATTTCCGCTCAGGTACTCATCAGCAGTTTCCCATGTTCCCTGTGGCGTTTGAAACACCTGGCCGATTAGCTCTGCCTGCAATTGTTTCGGGCTTGCGCTAGTAAGCTCAGCCATTCGCTCCCAATTGACCGATCCTTTCTCGTTCAGACTGACAGCGAGGGCTTCTGCTCCGGTTTCTACATGCGAAACTGGCTGGTAGCGATCAAGGGTGCGCTTCTCAAAAATAGGGGTCTTAGCAGCGGTTTTTAGTTCAGGGTCGTAGGTTTCAAGAGACAAAAGCAAGGGGTGATCGGGGTCTGTCCCAAATAAGCGGGTATTCTCGTTGGCGCTGATAACGCCAAATCTGCTGACAAATTGGTCATAGACTTGGTTTAAGCGTTGACGCGCTTCAAGGATTTGCTCTTCCCCTGCATCCTCTAACTGCGTCTCAAATACCTTGCGCACAGCATCTCGGATACGAAGCATCCCCCTAACCCGTAAGGCATCCATTGCAGAAAGCTTGGCTGACTCAAGTTTGTCGCCAATGCGGATGACCAGTTCACCGTTGACTTCGCCGTATCCTCCGTCCTTGATGGCACGCAGTTGTTCAGGCTCTACCTTCGTGAGAGGTTCTGGCTTTTCTCTCTCCCCACGCCTTGACCAGATACCTTCTGGTAAGGCGCTCATGGCATCTCTGAGGCTATCAGTCGTCAGTTCTCCGGCAAGGGTTGGCTCCTTCCCTCGATACATCGTCCCTGTCAGTTCCATCTTTCCCAGCATCATCTCTGGGTGACGGACGTAGTATTCATTCAGGGGGACCGAGGTGCCGTCAATTTGAACGGGCTGTGTTTCTGTCCAGGACTCACCAGTTGGCGCTTCGCCTTTCGCACGCTTTTTGAGGAACAGAATGTCTGTTGTCACTTCTGTTCCGGCATTGCCCTTAAAGGCTGTATTGGGGAGTCTTACTGCTCCTACTAGATCAGCCTGGTCGGCAAGATACTCTCTGACGGCATCATCCTGCTTGTCCATTGTGTAGCGGCTGGTGATGAGGGCCATGATGCCGCCAGGGCGAACCTTTTCTAGGGACTTTGCAAAGAAGTAGTCATGAATAGATCGCTTGAGGGAGGATTTCATTGAAGGGTCGTGAACACCGTAATCACCAAAGGGCACGTTGCCAACCACTACGTCAAAGTAGTTATCGGGCAGCGGTGTTTCCTCAAAACCCTGGGCGTAGATCGTTGAATCAGGATAGAGTTTCTTGGCGATGCGAGCGGTAAGACCATCTAACTCAACGCCTGTGCGATGGCCGCCAGAAAGACGCTCTGGCATCAGGCCAAAGAAGTGCCCTACTCCCATTGCTGGCTCAAGCACCTCAATCTTGCCCTGGACGCCAAGCTGTTGCAGACCTTCCCATATGGCAGAGATTACTAAGGGTGAGGTAAAGTGGGCGTTCGGGGTAGTAGCCCTGGCTGATTCGTATTCCTGCTCGGTGAGCAGTGCTTTCACTGCTGACGCAGCCGGTTTCCATTCATCCTTTACCCGCCAATCTGGTTCAAACACCTGGGCCAACGCTCCCCAACCGGCATAGCGAACTAAGGTTGCTTTTTCTGCGTCTGTTGCTTCTCGATTCTCTGCCTCAAGCGTTTGTAACAGCTTTATCGCTTCGATATTGGCGTTTGCCTTTTCGTGAAGTGAACCTGTGCCAACGCCATGTGCCTCAGTGATTCGCAGGTCTCTGGAAGGCTGTTGTTCGGGTTCTACTTCTTCGAGGATGATTCGTCTTCTGGGAGAAGAAACTGATCTATGACTATCTCCATCGCTGCCTGATACTCCATCTTCTCCACTACCGTCAATTGGTGCAGCAGATTGCTCATCTGCGTCTCTGTTGCCTCCAATTCCTGGTCTAAGCGGTTCTCTTGCACGAACTGTTGGTACATGGTTGGATGAAACTCCCGCCAGTTTTTCAGAATCATGATGCGAAGTGGTGTCAGGTGCATTGCGTTTCTCCTCAGGCGTAGCTGGTGCTGTGAACAGATCATCAAACGTCGCCTGCTTTATTGTAGCAGGTAAGAGCGTCTGTTTTCTTCTGTGCCTTGCTGGGGCTGACCGAATAACCCCCCACGTATCACCTACCGATACATCGGCCAAGGCGTCAAAAGTAAGCTGGGTAATGATTGGTTTTGCTTTGGTTTCAACAGGTACCGCCATAATAAAAAAACAAAGCGTTCCCTTCCTGACCGCACATCGGCCAGGGACTCTTTAGAGAATTGGGAACGCTTCAGGGACGCTCATTGGGCGTATTGCCTCGTCTGGGTCAATGTATTCGTAAGGTACGGAAGTTTCCGTACCTTGAACTATGTCAGGAAGAGGAGAAAGCAGGGGTAGTGTTGGAACTGGTAAGGCTCGTCTTTTCTTCAAAGTATCGTGTTTTCGCCAGTCCATTCGATGGAGCATAAAAGGTGGGAGATTGCGGTGAAAGCCGATAATGTGATGATCTCGAAACTGAAGGAAATCTTGGGCAGTCAGAAGTGGTATTCCCTGCTCTGAGAGGCCAGTTGAGGTATCACCGCTTTGGCGCTCATGCTCCGAGTGGGCATACCCTGATTGTCTGCCGCACCGCTCTTCAAGATATTTGGCTGTTTGTAAGTCTGTGGGACGGTAATATACCTGGCTTTCCATGTTATCCCTGAGAACCTGAGCACGCTCTTTTCCGTACACGACCTCAAGCTGGGAAAGCGATTGTACAGCCAGCCACAGATACATTCCTCTGCCGACAATGGTTGTCGCGTGCTCGGCCAGGGATGGAATGGCAGTTCTTCCTGCTTCATCGATCAAGAGAAGCACTGGCTTGCAATTCTTGCCGTTTCGGTGGTCGTAGGTGGCAACAAGTTCATCAATCAGGCTTCCCCACAAAAGCCGCACCAGTGGAGAGAGGGCAAGTAAGTCCTGTTCTTTCCAGCGAAGGTATACGGTTACTGGTTTCGGGCTTACCATCAAGCTTTCTGGCGTAAAATCAGATAATGAAAGCGAGCGGATAACTGTCTCGGTAAGCAGTGGCCGCATTCTGGCTGTTAAGGTTCCCCAGGAAGAAAGCAAAAAGCGATCTGTCAGGTTTGCATCCTGGTAGCGGGTATCAAGAAACAGGGTGGCTAACTCTGGGGATATGCTATTGAGCTTCTCTACGCATCCTGCAAGCCCTGCTCGAAGCATGGTTCTGGCATACAGCAGGCTCGCAACGTTTTCTTTTTTTGCTGCTGCAAAAATGGCGGCCAACATACCAATTGCTCGTTGGGTAAATATCTGGTCGCGCTCATCTGCCTGAAAGAGAAGATGGGTTGAGCACGAATACAAAGCGTCTTCTGTCTGCTTCCCCTGTAACGGGTCATATCTGTGCCCTACTCCGGTGGGGTCAAGCACAAACACAGGGCCGAGCGTACTTCGGTAGCCTGCGGTCTGGGTGAAAAGCTCGCCTTTGATGTCGTTGACAATAATGCTGTGATTCCAGGTAAGAAGCTGGCTCACCGCTAAGAGTCCTTTTCCGCTTCGGGTTGGGCCAACGATAAGGGTGTTGCCGATCTCGCGTCTTTTTCGGGTTGGCCGGACAGAAATAGGAAGACGCCAGATGAAAAAGAGCCGTTTCACGCCCAGCAGCACGCTTTGAGGCCGAAATGACGTTGAAAGCAACCAGAATAGCTCATGCAGCTTGGCAAATCGTGCGCGATGGAGTTCCCGTGTTACCATGCTCTCCCCTCCTCTCCTCGTTCTCTCGCCTCTTTGATCAGGTCTAATTGTCGGCGCTGCTCTAAGGCTAGGCTCGTTGCTGTTGCCCGAAGGATTGCAAAATCCTGTACATTGAGCTTCCCTGGTAAAATAGCGACCAGGTGAACATGGCGATGGGGCGCATGGTCTGCGTGGATCGCTCCTACCCATTGCAAATGTTGTTTGAATTTGTCTTCTAGTGCCTGCATAGTTTTTTCTGCTATCTCACGGATTGATAAGTCTCTCCCACCATCCTCTTTTTGGGGGTCTGGGCTTACCACCAGACGGAAAAAATAGCCTCCTTTCTGGCTTTCATCAATCATCTGGTATGCCTGGTCGCGTTCTATTTTCCCGTCAGTATTAAACAGGGTGCGGTGTATGCTCTTTCCGTCTCTTCCAGGCCGGTTCTCAATGTAGCGAACTGATGCTTTCGCCGCTTCGCCACTTCTGGTGTAGCTTGCCTTCACAATTGCCATGCCTCATATGTGCTGCTCCTGTATCCATGCCTCAACCTCGTTGATAAGCGTTGCAAGCTGTGGCGTTACTCGTGTGATATTGCGTTTAGCGCTTCCACTCGAACCATCTAAGATTTTCTCTAGCACGCTCGCGGATACTCCCTGTTGTCTGTTTAAAATATTGGTAACAATGGCTCGTGTTTGCTCGCTGGCAAAGAGGCTCCTCACCAACAACACAGCTATGCGGGTGCTGTATGATCGCATCTGCTTTGCTATAGCCTGCTCGATGATGGGCTGTAAGATACCGGCATGCTGAATGTGTAAGCGTTTTGCTGCCGATTCTTCTAGCGCTGCGGCTGTGGCTCGTGAAAGACTGATTCCTTCGCTCTTTGCAATTCGCTCAAATTCTGCCCTTACTCCAGGATGTACCCATGAGGTAAGTTTGACGGCCTTTCTTTTGTGCTCGTTCTCTTTTTGTGACTGAGGAAATTTTTGGGGTTTTGTCGTAGCGCGCAGGGCTGTTTTGAGGGGCGATGGCTGGCGTGAAGCTGGGCGCGCGGTGGGTCTTGGGGGGTTATCTTGCCGTACACTCCGCAGAGTCGTACCCTGAACCGCTGGTTGGGGTTGTCGGCGCAATCTTTCTGTAACGTGACGAGGGATTTTTATATCCTTTGGTTTTTGCATAGGAAAAACCATAGTAACAAGCGCTTGTCTGTTTAATCAAGTAGGAAAATTACTCTGAGGTGTTGGCATACTCTAGGCTGTCGTTTTTAGCTACGATCTTCCCTACCCCCTTAACAACCCCCAGGGGTACGTTTCTTAGAAGATTTACCTGTCCGTTGCTTCGCAACGAAAAAAATACGAACAAAATACTTTGCTGCGAAGCAACATTCGCCTGTCCGGCGAGGTTACTCAGGTCGTCCGTCTGTTAGAGACGGTTCCCTATCTGGCACAAAGCCAGCCCGTTTATCACATTGGCTGTGCAAGATGCACTACCGCCAATGTCAGGGGTAAAAACCGCAGGGCTTTCTTAGCCCGCAGCACAGAGGAAAATTCATCTATGGAGAGGGTTTGATCTGTTGCGATACTGTTTGATATAGGTTTGGTTGTCATAGCGAACTTCTGTCTTGACAACCAGGGGACGATTTGTTACTCTTGAAGTGTTCAAGCATCAAGAGGTTTTAGGTAATCGACTCCCAAGGATTATCTAAGACCTTTTTTGTTGGTATAAAGTGTATCAATTGTACACATAATGGCTAGCAACCTGTCAATACTTTTGCGGGGTTTCGGGCATTCGGGTTTTCAGGCATTCGGGCTTTCAGGCAAGTGGGTTTGCGGTTTTGCGGGCTTTACCGCTTTTTTGCTAGGTACTCTTTCACAGCTTGCTGAACAACCTCGTAGTCTTTTATATCCTGATCTACAGCAAACTGCTTAATTTGTTTAATAAGTGATGGTTCCAGCCTCGTTGTGTACTTTTCAACATGGGTGTTTTCGGGTAAGCGGGTAAACGGGTTTACGGGCTTAACGGTTTGCGGTTTTGCGGGTAAAACATCTTGCAGGTTAGATGGCAAAACTTCTTTCGGGCTTTCAGGCAAGTGGGTTTGCGGTTTTGCGGGTTTTACCGCTTGCGGTTTTGCGGTTTTGCGGGCTTTTTCACTCCTACTTGGTATTTCAATAGCAGGCATCCCCTCAAGAGGGGATTTTAATTGATGCGCTTTCGCATTCGGGTCAAAGTCTTCGATTCTAGGATTTTTCATACTCAATGAGCCAATCGGCAAAAACATCATAAGCGATGGCTCCAGGGTGTTTAGGCTCCAAATAAGCGAGTGGCTTACGCTCATCATAGGATTTAGAGAAGATGGTTGAGTGAGGAATTTTTACCGTAAGCACGTTTCTATCCCATATCTTACGGGCATTCTCAACAATAGCAGGGGAGTGTGCGGTTGTTGCACGATACATCGTAAATAAGATTTTCAGGTCTTGGGCTTGTAGGGAAAGCTTTCCCCACATAATGCGCTGGACATGGGTTATCAGGTCAGCTACGCCGTCTACAGCCATTCTTTCAGACGAAGAGGGGATAACGATCAAATCTGCTGCGGCCAGGCCGTTAAATGCAAGCATAGCCTTACCTGGGGGAGTGTCAATCAAAATAAAGTCGTATAAAGGCTTCAGGGGATTAAGCATTTCTGATACTTTAAGCTCATCTCCAGGCTCCAGCGCTTCCTCAATTGCAGCCATGAGAACATGCGAAGAGAGCACATCAACGTTGTATTTCGTCTTCCTGATCGCTAAGGGGGCAGGAACAGCACGCATAAAAACTTGATAGAGGTTCGGGCTTGCCTCTGGGTCGAGGTCTAAATAACGGGTAGATGATGCCTGCTGGTCGAGGTCCACCAACAGCACCTTTTTCCCTTTCTTTGCGAGCGCTGCGGCGGTATTGACGCTCGTGGTCGTCTTGCCGGTGCCTCCCTTGAAAATGCTAAAGGTGACAACTTTCATAGTCTTTTATGTTTCATAAGCTCCTGATAGACAGTTAAAGGTATCTGCCAGTCTCTGCGTCCGGTAGAGGATTGTATTGCTCCCTTAATTTTTCCCTGCCTTATCCATCGGATGATTGTTGCACGATCTACGTTTAAGAGCTTTGCCACCTTAGAAGCATTGATAACTGATCTCATAATTAAAACACTAGCAGGTTGCTTCTGTGCTGTCAAGCAGTTTTGTTCAATTGTTGCAAAAACACTCACCGCAAAAGAATTGCTAGCAAGCTGATTTGTAAGTTTGCTAGCAGAGCAGGGAATACAAGCGCTCGGTATCGTGGTATCACGGTGTCATGGTATCAAAGTTCCCTCCGTTCATTCGGTAGGGAAGAGTGGTCTTAATGGTTGCTTAATTTTCGATGTGCGTTGTTGCCTGCATGGGTACACGAACTGTGGTATGCTACGGAGCGTTGTATATGGCTCCATGACGAGCAGGGAAGGAGGAAGAGAAGATGGCCCAAAAATGGAAATACGAATCCATCACGGAAGCCCATGAGCGCTTTCTCACAGATTTCCTCTCCCAGCACGCAGTTCCACACCTCGCCCCTGGCACTCTTCTGCAAGAGCGGTATCAGGTCGAGCGGGTGATCGGCATCGGTGGCATGGGCCAGGTGTATCTGACGCACGATCTCCGCTTTAAGGATGCTGCTAAATGGCACGCCCTCAAAGAAATACTGTTTGAGGCTCCTGATGACCCCACTTGGCAAACACGACTGGGCGACTTTGAGGCAGAGGCCACTAGGCTTTCTGTACTCAATCATCGCTTCATTGCCAAAATCACCGATTGGTTTTTTGGAGAAAACCGCGCCTATCTGGTCATGGAGTATGTCGAGGGCCTCACCCTTGAAGACATCCTCGATGGGACCAATGGCTTTCTGAACGAGCAGGAAGTGTGCATCTGGGGCTTGCAACTGTGCGATGTGCTGACCCACCTGCATACCCGTGAGCCACCGATTATCCTACGCGATCTCAAACCCTCTGATGTGATGCTCACCATGCATGGGGAGATAAAACTCATTGATTTTGGTATCGGAAAGGTTCTCTGGCACAAGCCCAAGATGATCGGCCACCAAGGCTACTCGCCGCCTGAACACTATAAAGATGAGTCGGACCCGCGAAGCGACATCTATTCGCTGGGCGCCACTCTCCATCAACTGCTTACCAAGAGCAATCCTCAGAATGAAGTGCCGTTTACCTTCTACGAGCGCAGACCGCGCATGTACAATCCCAACATCTCCCCTCAGATGGAAGCCATTATTATGAAGTGTCTGGAATACCAAGCAGATGAGCGCTGGCAGACGGCTCAAGAACTTAGAGGCGCACTCAGACAGGCGTTCAAGGCGTAAAACGAGCGAGAAAGCGTTTATATCTCTCTCGTCGTCGCCGTCGAATTTCATCAAGCTGTTCTCTGCGTTTTCTCTTTGCCTCGGCTACTTCGGGGCTGGTCAATGGAAGTTCCCTAGCGCTCATAACACCAGGAATATGCAGGTTATATGCGGTCATGGATGGTGTCTGAATACTTCTCCTATAGCAAAATGCCGCCTGCCTGTAAACAGGATTATGCTGCTTTTGCCTGAGTCGGCTTGATATGTCGTGATAAGTCTTCTTTGGTCAGGAGTCTTGATTCTGAGCAGGTTGCGACCATCGCTACACTTGGTTGGTGAGAAAAGCCAACATAGGTAACTGCTTTTCCCTTTTTTCTGGCTTGCTTAATGGCTGGCAACAGGTCGGTATCTGAGGAAAGAAGATAGATGCGATCACAGCAGAGGGTTTTCCCAAAAGAAGAAAAATCAAAGTCTAACAGATTGGAAAGAGCGAGGTCTTTGAGTTTGAAATAAAAGTTGCTTCCTCCAATGAGGATAATACAGCGTTCTTGCTTCATTGCCTGATTATACCAGAGAAGCACAAAAAAATCCTGCAAAGACCTCGCGGTGTTGCAGGAGATTTTAGTATCTCTATTCTCTCAAAATTGAGCTTGTTTGTCAAGCAAAACGGTCTTGGGGGTCCCTAGAAGTCAAAAAGGCCATTCTGGACAGGCTAGATCGCCCTGGCAGTCAGCCGCTCGTATTTCTCCTTCGCATCCTCCCAGGTGGTAGGGGAGAGGCCCAACTTTGTTAAGACCTGCTCCATGTGTTCCCCTCGACGAAGTAGGCGAACTGCACAGGTGTCTCTGAGGATTTGGGCGGTGACTCGTTTGGTAATGCCAATTCGTTTGGCACCATCTGCAATGGTCAGTTCAATAAAGCGGGGGGTATAGGGAAACAGGGTATCACTGATGCCAAACGAAGCTACATACGTGTTGAATGCTGGTGTAAGTTCTGGCGGCAGCTTTAATTTCCGGTCTTTTTTGACCTTTTCTCCAGTGTGTCGAATCCAAACTTCCGGTGCGTATGGATTGGACAGATCAAAGTGGTTGACTCGGAGAGTAAGCAGTTCCTCTTTTTTCATGCCGGTTTCAAGCAAAAGAAGAAGCAGAAGATACAACCTCACATCAGTGCTGGATGCTCGCACAAGCTGCTCACACTCGTTCTCAAATAAAATCTCTGGCAGGGGAGAAATGATCTTGCGGGCATGAATGTCCTGCATGGGGTTTTGGGATAAGACCTTTTCACTCACTAACCACAGAAAATAGTTTTGCAGGGCAGTGATTTTTCGGCTCACCGTTTTGGCTGTGAGGTTCGCACCTGTGGGGGATTTAAGATAGGCAATCCACTGCTGCACATCTGTGGGTTTGATGTCTTTCAGTTTCTTCTCGCGCACAAACTTGTTGAAAAGGCGCACATCGCCGCAAAAATCAGCAGGGGTGTACTTGGAATAGCCAGCACTTTGCAGGTAAAAATAATATGCCGGGATGGTTAAGCGTACCGTTGCCTCGGCTGTTGGCACTACGATCTGGAATGGCTGAGCGAGAACAGCAGTTTCTCCTGCTTTTCTGCGAAACAAGGGTAATTGCGCAGCATCCATACGGTGATTATAGCACGGCTGCTCAAGCGCAGATGCGGTTAGGCGGGAGAGGAGGAGTCTATGACTTCTCCTTCTTGTACCTGCTCGCTACCTGTAAGCTGGAAGTCTTTTCGCTGGGTTGCCTCAAAAAACGTCTCTCCGGTCTTCGTTACCATATACGGCAAAAATACTTCCTCCATTTTTGCCATGCCGATCTCTAGCAGCGCCATCTGTGCTTGTACCCAATCGAGGATATTGCGCCAGGCGACCCGATACGCTTGCTCATATCCATAGGTGTTTTCCGCGCCTCGCTTATGTGAGATAACCCCTTCCTCCCACTGCTTTTTGAGAACAGCCTGGGCATTCTCCACACGGGCAGGAAGCTTCACCGGAATAAAGCGTTCATGAGCCTTGATCGTAAATGAAATTCCCTGTACACGCCCATCATCGCCATACTCAAAAGAAATTTGTTTTGCCCCATGACTAACCAGAGTTTGCTGAAGCTCTGCAATTATGCTGTCTATTGGCTTGTCTGAAGTGTAATTTTTTATTGCCATCTTGCTTTCAGTATATCAATCAGCCACAGAGAACACAACATTTCGCAGAGTCCCTAGTTCCTCTCCTCATATCTTTAGTAGTTTTCCTTTTTAGGGCAGGCGGGGAGAGAACTTTCGGTCTCTGCGAAGGAAACAGAGTGGGCTTACTCGCTTGACAAAAAGTAAGGAAGCTGGTAGTATTTCCTTACCTATGACGCAATCCTTTACTCCTACATCATCACAGAACGAGATTCTTGCCACCATTTCCAGCAAAGGCCAGGTGACAATTCCGGTAGTGGTTCGCAGGCAGTTAGGACTCAAAAAGCATGACAAAATTGCCTTTGTGCTGGGACAGCAGGGAAATATCATAGTGCAAGCTCCGAAGTATCCAACGCTGGCATCCCTGCAAGGGGCTGCTGGGAGGTTGAAGAAACCCCTATCTTGGAAAGACATGCTCCGCATCGCCAGAGAAGATCATGTTGATGTGTTTTCAAAAAAACAGCGATGAGTGCGGCTTTCATTGATACCAACGTCCTTATCCGTTTTCTGACCGGCGACGACAAACAAAAGCAAGAGGCAGCAGCAATGCTCTTTCGACAAGTGGAGGAAGGAGCCTTAACAATTGCCGCGCCAGATACTGTTATTGCTGATGCTGTCTTTGTCCTCTCTTCTAAGCGACTCTACCATCTCGACAGAGCAAAAGTGAGCGCCCTTCTCACCCCTTTGGTCAAACTTCCAGGCTTTCATGTGCAGAATCGTCTGGCGTTGCTTCGAGCGCTTGAAGTGTATGCCGAAAAGAATCTGGACTTTGGTGATGCACTCATTATTGGCGCAATGGAGAAAGCTGGATCGGACACCTTGTATTCGTATGATACTGACTTTGACAGCTTCCCTGGTATTACCCGTCAAGAGCCGAGAGCAGCCTAATTCTGCTGGGAAATCTTTGCCTCATAATCAAATGTGCGGTGCCGCTGTTTTCCTTCTTACTATAGAGGGTCTACCGAATTCTGAAGGCATCTCGACAGCTTGCTCTACATTTGGCCCACTTAGTCCCCAATCTTCTGCTATTTCTTGCCGATTTTTTCCTGTTAATCCTCTTGCTCGTAATTGAACAAGATCAAACTCGCTCATATAAGCAACGTTTTTTGAGACTGGCATGATCAATGGGTTTTGTACAGGTTGGAAGGCTTTGGTTACCCATCAAACCCATAGTATTGACAAGTAAACAGTGTTTTGTTATAATAGCGTCTGCTTAATCACCATGAGAGAATTTGAACCAAGAGAAGACCTACCAGCAGTAAAAAATGGAGGAGATGCGTATCCTTATCATACTGTGAAAGTTAGAAGAAGAAGGTTCCTCGGACCAAAGTATGAAGTGTTTGGTATTACACACCCTTATTCAGCAACACATGCCACTAACGGATATTATCCTACAGGTGAAATTTATACTGCTCGTGAAGAAGCCCAGCAGGCAGCTAAAAATTATACGGAATTTATGAAACAAGAGCGAAGAGAGCAAAGACATGACTTTCTGAGAAGACTTTTTAGATAACCATCCTCTTGATTAGATAAGGTGGCTTCATCTGTATTACTAAATGACCCTTTGGTGAGACAAAACAATAGGCACTAAATCTGATATCATAAACTCATGCGGATACTTTTTCTCCGTCATGGTCAGACAGCAACCAACCTTAAAGCTGCCGTTCATAAAAAGGACGATCAGGAACTATTGGACGATGTAGGCTGTTGGCAAGCGGACCAGTTGGCGGGTGTTTGCCTAAGAGAAAAAGTTGAGGCCATCTACTGCTCACCTGAGAAACGAGCACTGCAAACAACAGAGATTATCGGCGGTGTGTTGCACCTACAACCTATCGTTATCGAAGACTTACGTGAGCGGGACTGGGGTGACTGGTCAGGCAAGCAATGGGTAGAGATACAATCTTACCTACAGCCGATGGCTCCAGACGAGCGCTACACATTCATTCCGCCAAACGGTGAGAGTTGGCAACAGATGGAAAATAGACTCAAGAGGACACTGCAAACAGTTACTACATCAAAGAATGATTGTATCGCAGTTGTCACACATGGCGGCGCGCTCCGAGCGCTCATGCCTATCTTGAAGAGCCAACCAAAAGAGACAAGCTTTCAATATGAGTTTAAAAACGCCTCGGTAACGATCTTTGAGTTAAGCAGCGGTGTATGGCATGATGTGTCAGAGAACGACACTACCCACTTGCTTTGACCGCCTGCTACCGTGCCAAAAACGAGTGTTTGCTAAAACAAGTTTCTTTCACATCTAATCTGTCTAATCCCTGATGTAAGATTTGGACACACTTCTTCCTCTCAAGTGTTATGTGGATTCCTGCTACCTCTCAAATGTTCCATCACCCACATACGAACTAAGGTGGTTGGGCCTATCCCCTTCTGTTGCGCTTCTTTCCGAAGTTCTCCGAGTGTTTCTGGGTCCAGTCTAATGCTAAGACCTTCTGAGAGCTTCTTTGCAAAGCGCACTCTGACAGGTTTGAAATCATAGTCGGTCATATCATGCGTATCAAACCACTCAGCCATCTCCTGGCGGTTCTTAAAATCTGGTATTGGTTTCTTTGTGTCTGTCATGCTGCCTCACCTCCTTTTATCCATGTTTCATATGCTCGCCGTTCTTTTTTGCTGGCATCCCGGCACGAAACGGTGTAGTACACGCCTTCCTCTGATTCAGGGTCAAGAAACGCTGAAATAATTCGGCCTGTACTTGTTTTGCCCGTTACTCGAATGCGCCCCTTTTTGGCTCCATCTGTTTGTGGGTCTGCCTGGCACATCTCTTCTACTTCATCGGGTGTTACGTTATGGCGAGCGATATGTGTTTTATTCCAGTCGTCCCACACTAGGTGTTTGATAAAAATCATAGCAAGCACACTATGATTGTACTACAATGCGCTGCAAAGTCAAGTCATACCTAGCGCCGTATCAGTCTCATCAAATGTTCGTTTGATGAGACTGATAAAAATTACCTCAACTTGAATTGGGAAAAGGAATAAGGAAATAGGAATACGAAGAAATACCATTATGCTGCTTTTGGTTGAAATACCGCTGCTATCCTTTCAGAAATAGCCTGCATAGTAGCCAGTTTCTCAGGGCTTACAACAGGAAAATTCTGATAACTCTTGCTTCGGGCATCAACTACTGAGACTACCAGTGAAGGAGGAACAGATTTTGTTTTATCTGAATACTCTTTTGCCAGCCCACCTTGAAGCATATTTCCTGATCTTTGCCATAGCTCCTTTTTTCTGTCTACTTGAGAATCTATATGCTCACCAACTCTTCCAAATCGCAAGCTAATTCTGAATCCATCCCTTTCGCCTAACACAAATGCTTCTGATATTGGATGACCGTATCTATCTCTTGACATGAAATGGTCTGCTATAGCTTTCCCCGTGATGCGTCCTCTTCGATCTTTGCCGGTGGTAGCAGGCACTGTTCCAAGTCGAGAGGCTACATCATCCATATCAATACGAAACTGGTCGTTCTGGGGAGCATATTCAATTGTGACGTTCTTCCTGCGTGTTGCCCGCTCAACGCCAAGAGCCTCTGCAAGAGCAATTTCTGGTTTTTCCCCAACATAGGCAGCGCTAATGCCAAGGGCGTATTCTGCTGGTTCTCCTTGGGGTAATTTTTCAATTTCTATGCTTGTTTTATGAAAGACTCCATACCCATCATAATCATAAGACCTCCTCCATTGCCCTCGCTCTTCAATTCGTGGGTGGGCTTCACTGAGCATGACATCTACAAATTCTCCCCCAAACTCTGCTGGTGCGTTTCTGGAAAAACGGCGCATGCCTTCATCTACCCCATACGCATCTGAGTAGGCTTTAAGATTAAATGCACGAGTTCCCTTACTTTCTTCTATTTTTCCTGAGGCGTATAAATAGAGCGTTGCCCGAACACTATCCCAATTAGGAAGAGGTATCCCACTTAAGAATTCACTACTTCTCACACCAGTGACAAGTGTTTCTTTGCTGGGAATAGCTAATTCTATTCCTCCTGCATGTTCGCTCGCCCTAGGAACAACTTTCTTTCCTCGGCCTGGCTTCAATCTCTCAAGAAACCCACTCATAATAAGGGGTGAATTGTCCCATAATATTGCTCGCTTGTCAAGAGGAAGCAGCGCACAATGCAGCTTGTCAGGATGTGGATGAATCTACCAACCTACTCAGCGTCTCAACAAACGTCCGTTTGTTGAGGCTGTGGCAACTAGACAAGCTATGATTAAGATTCTGCTATAATACCTTCATGCCCAGTGATTTTGTAAAAGTCGGATACAACAAAGCAGCCGAGGATTATGCTGCTAAAAGAGATCAATTCAACAACCTTAAATATCTTGAAAAGCTTGATGCTCTGCTTCGACCTCAATCCTCTATCCTTGACATTGGTTGTGGTGCTGGTAAGCCAGTGGACAGTTATTTAATCAGCAAAGGCCATTATGTTACTGGCCTCGATATTTCCGACAAAATGATTGAACTAGCAAAACGGAATGTGCCTAGTGGGCAATTCAAAGTTGAAGATATGTCGGAGTTAAAACCAGGAGAGTATCAAATTGACGCTGTTGTTTCCTTTTATGCGATCTTTCATACCTCACGAGAAACACATCAAGAGCTATTCAAGAAAATCAATTCATTCCTTCCTGTCGGAGGATTGTTGTTGATTACGATGGGAAGTTCTGATTGGGAAGGAAGAGAGCAAAATTTTCATGGAACCGAAATGTTTTGGAGCCATTTTAATCATAAAAAGAACAGACAGCTTGTAGAAAGTGCAGGTTTTACTATTTTACTGGATGAAATTGATGAGACAGGAAGCGAAAGACATCAGATCATCCTCGGAAAAAAGATAGCTCCCGTCGCAAGGTAACTATTCCCAACCTCTGCTTCCTCTATAATCTCCGTTGCGTGTACCCTCCTCCCCTACGCCAGTTTGTCTCAACAAACGAACGATATTTGAGACATTGATTTAGAAATCTGAAAAGAAGATAAAGGCATCGGAAGGGGCCGGTGGAGAGGATGTGAATTAGCCCGCTTTCACCGGCCTACCACGGCATTTTGGCATGCAAGAGCCATGACAGTGAAGTTGTCCATCACAGCACGAGAAGAGCTAACTATATCTCTTGAGATTTCTCTCCGGGTGCCTAGACAACACGACCTTGCTTATGGTAGAGGCAAGAATAGTCATATCTTGCTCACTATTGAGGTAAAACAGGAAGTGGCTCCTAAAGGTGTCGAATTCAATGCTGTATCCAGTGGCAATCTTTTGGGTATGGTCGGCATTCCACTTCCCTTCTATAGACGGCTCGCATTGCCTGATGTCTTCGAGAGGAATGGCATTCCAGGGGGGTTCAGCCCCATCAATAAGTATGTGATCCGTCGTGACCGTACATAGGGCACCCTCAAATGCTGCCCTCCCGTAGCCGTGTGGACCCGATGCGTACTTCAGCCTAACTCGACAGAGTTCCGCCATTAATAGTTATCCCCTTTCTAGGTTTCTGTCGCTGATATTAATCACAATAACTATCCAGTGATAGCACTAATACTATATACCTTATACGCAAGAGCGGTTAGCCCTGGCTCTGAGTGTTTGATCGAGTAGCTATAGCGGTCTACACAACCCTAAAGAGTCATGAGTTGTATATAATATTCTTAGCCTCAGCCACCTACAGCGGTTTGCAGAAAGGTTAAACCGGGTGGTAGACTGGAGGCATGAGAGCCTATTCAACCGACCTTCGCCAGCGAGTCCTGCAAGCGGTCGATCAAGGTATCCCACGCGAACAGATCGTGGCCGTGCTCCAGGTCTCGCGGTCCACCATCAAACGGTATGGGCGGCAACGGCGGGAAACCGGCACCATGTCTGCCAAGCCGATTCCAGGGCGCCCAGCCAAGCACGGTGATGCCTTGGATGCCGATCTGCCCGCGCAGCTGGCCGCCCACGACAAAGCCACCTTGGAACAGCACTGCCAGGTGTGGCACGCGAGCCATGGTGTGCGGGTCAGCATCGCCACCATGAGCCGAGCGATTGCTCGCCTGGGCTGGACCCGCAAAAAAAACAGATGGGTGCCACCGAGCGGAGTGAAACCGCCCGTGCAGCCTGGCGCGATCTCACACCGTACCTCCCGCCCGACCGCTTGATCTTTGTCGACGAGTGCGGAAGTCACATCGGTCTCACCCCGCTCTATGCACGGGCGCCGCGGGGGCAGCGCGCCTTCGGAGCGGCCCCGCGCAACCGGGGCAAAAACACCACGCTGATTGCCGGGCTCTCTCTGGGAGGCATCCAAGCGCCGCTGATCCTGGAAGGAGCGGTCGACACACTCGCCTTTGAGACCTATGTCGAGCAGGTGCTCTCCCCCACCCTCAAGCCAGGCCAGGTGATCGTGCTGGATAATTTGAGCGTGCATAAAGGGGTTCGGGTGCGCCAGGCCATTGAGGCCCAAGGCTGCCAGGTGCTCTTCCTGCCTGCCTACTCGCCGGATTTGACGCCGGTTGAAGAAGCGTTCTCAAAGGTGAAAGCGTTCCTCCGGCGTGCAGAAGCGCGCACCCGCGAAGCGCTGGCGGAGGCCATCGGTGCAGGGTTGGAGACCGTTACAACACAGGATGCGCACGGGTGGTTTAGACACTGCGGCTATCCAGCCCGAGTCAGGACCAGTTAACGCGATGAGGTTCAATCTTTGTGCAAATCGCTGTAGAACCCACGCGAGCGTCCTTGATATGAACCATGTTCCCTTACATCTGTTTGTCAATAACGGATGGTTGGTAATAAACGGGCTGCTTTCCTTTGTCTCATAAAACGTGTATTTAATGAGATAGATACTTTAGGCGGCGTTTTCATTTCTCTGTTCTAAAAACGCTAAAAAGGTAGCAGGACTGAGGATGCGGATACCTTGGTAGGTTTTAATACTCAATAAATCATCATCGCCGGTTACGATATATTCCGCTCCTCCGGCCAGCGCACAGGCGATGAATTGGTTATCATCTCTGTCGCGCTCCACAACAGTTACTTCCTCTGTTGGCTCAACTAGGATTGCAAGCTCACGAAATCTTGCTAGAAATTGCTCCATCTGAGAAGGGGTTAAGCGATGGAGTGAACGGACCTGCTGATAAGCGATTGCTCGTTGGTACTCTTGCAGTATGGATTCAGAGACCACCAGATCAAACGCTTCTGTTTGTTCCCAGCGGGTTAGGAGTTTAGCTGGTAGTCCTGTTTTTGAGATAAGGGCACTGATAATAACGTTGGTATCAACCACAACCTTCATGCGTTCTGTGCAGCACGAACCGCTTCCACTGCCTCAAGCGCAAGCGCGTCTGCTTTTTCGGGCGAAAGATCAGCATTGTTCTGCGCTTGCTCAAGCAAGGCGAAAAACTCTTCTCGTGTTTTCTTCCACTGGTTATAGACCTTCATGGGAACGACAGCAGCCACTTCCTCCCCGTTTTTCTGCACTACAAATTTATCACCGTTGGCGACCACTGCCTGCAAGAGTTTGCCAAATTGCCGCCGGGCTTCAAAAGCAGGAACCGTTTTCTCAGTAACATTCTGTGTTCTCATAAACCATTGCACATACTGCGCAATCTCTGCAATCTTCTCAGAAAACAGTCTGCTTGTCAAGTGTCTCATCAAACGAGCGTTTATTGAGACTTGCAAAATACCCCTCCCCTATCTATTGCCAAGCATCTCAAAAACTCATCTCAGCAATCAAAATCTCACTCTTGACATATTGTTGAGTTTATGAGACGGTAAGCAGGCAATGCCACCTCCAGAGCAGAAGAAAACTGGTCAGTTGGCAATCTTCTAACTTTTGAATATGCTGATTGGCTATGCACGAGTCTCCACAAACGAACAAAACCTTGATTTACAGCGGGACGCACTTCTTAAAGCTGGTTGCAGTGAGCATTCCATCTTCACCGATAAGATCACCGGAACAAAAACGCAGCGTCTCGGATTAGACCAGGCGCTTTCCCATCTTCGCCCAGGTGATACCTTTGTTGTCTGGCGACTTGATAGACTTGGCAGAACACTCAAGCATCTGATTGAAACAGTCACTTCTCTTCAGCAGCAAGGGATTGCTTTCAAATCAATCACCGAAAATATTGATACCTCAACTGCAACAGGGCAACTGGTGTTTCATATCTTTGGAGCGCTCGCTGAGTTTGAGAGAAACTTGATCCGCGAGCGAACCATTGCAGGATTACAGGCAGCACGGGCAAGGGGCAGATTGGGCGGAAGACCAGAGATACCAGCAACAGCCTCAAAGGTGGCAATGGCGAAGAAGCTCTATGCAGATAAGACCAATGCCGTACAGGATATTTGCAAGCTTCTTAACATCTCACGGGCAACGCTGTATCGCTATATCAACATGACGTGAAACCTTCTGCTTGCCCCCGAATCTTACATTACTTACTTTACCCTTGTGCGCCTTGACATACCAAGCTATCTATGTTACTATTGGCTCTTACCCCCTCTAAAGGGGGCGAGAACGATGAGTAAAGATCAAAAAAGTGGTTCAGAACAGGAAGCACAATTTGAAGCTGCTGTAGACGACGTAGAAGGCTTGTATATGGCAGACCAACTGGCAAGAATGCTTAAGGGTGATACACGAGAAGTGCAATTTCAACGAGATTCAGCATGGATTGAAGCAGAACAGCAATATCCAGACTATACCGTGAAGATCATGCAATTACGAACAACCCTAAAAAATGCAGACAAAACAAAAGCAGGATACCCTCAGGTAGTAACAAATGCTATGGGTGCTCATTTCTTACGGGTGGAGAATAAGGCAGCAAGAATGTTTTTAACTGATGTCTTACTGGCACGTAGTTCAGATCATCCTGGCTATATAGGAAAAGATGTTGCTCTCGAAGCAACTTTAATGGCTACTGAACTTGGCGCACAAGGCGGATTTGCAAGCGACTTAATGAGAAAGGTAACCCTTTCAAAAGCAGTAGGTGCAGTGTTGAAGGGAGAGTTAAAACTTTCCCAACAACGTCAGACTCCACCGCCAACAAGAGGAAGAAGATAAAACCAATGAGGTAATAAGCACGAAAAGGCTGGGAAGTAACCCAGCTTTTCATTTTTCACGTCTCAGAAGAACTCAAAGCCGATGTGCTGACCTCTTCCCTACCCGTACGCCCGTACGGGATCACGATACCATGAAACCGTGATACCAAGCAACCATATTGATGTCTGGTTGCATCACTAGGGTTTTCTGGTAGGTGTTGTTGGCATACTGAGAGCACTAGAAACAAATAGTGCTCGGTTGGCAATAAGGAAGGCCTCGCCCAAGGGAGAAAAGGCAGTTCTGCAACTTGTGTCAACGACGGCTATGTAACTGGTCATGTTTCTCTTTTAACCGATTGAATGGTGCTGAATCCTTCACCACGTCACTCTACTCATTTCTTGGACAGAAGAAAAACCACTTTATCAGAAGCATTCATAAGATGAAAATATTTCGGCCAGTATGCACTTAGAGATACTCCCTCACTTTCTCGTTGTACACTGTAGATAGGACGTAGTTTAGAAGCGTTGTGTTTCACAGGAATAGCAACAATATCATTTACAGGCCGATTGGAAAACTTAAGGGAGTATTGGAGGGCAACTTCAATAGGGCAGAGTTCAAGGCCAAGCCGATCCACCGCTTCACCTGCGTCCATAAGCAGTGTCCAGTCATCTATTCCTAAATCTTGAAACTTTGCTTCTACAGTATGCACAACGTTTCTTTGAAGAAAAGGGAAATAATGAAAGTCTAAATCAATGTATACCTTAGCTTGAGAAGACACAAAACCACCTGCTTGGTTGAGTGCATCTTCTAGTTGTTTTTTGTTTTTTTTGCCAATTTCGAATTGTTGTATTTGTATTTTCCTCTCTGGGAAAGAGGTATAAATATGTTCAACAGTTGCCTCCGTCAATCTAGTAAAAATGCCAGGAACAAGAGGGCCTACATATGCTCGTACACCAGGCTTAATTTCTGAGGGTGAACGAGCAATCTGGGAAGGCTCGCAGGCAAAAACAATAGGCATGTCCTCCTCTGGATTTCTCTGACTTCTTAGCTCTTTTATACGTGGGTCACGACTATACCCAAAGCCTTGTATTGGACTATCTATTTCATACAGAAAAACAAGCTCTGAAGCATCAAGCGGAGTATGTAATTGCATCTTATGATCTATTTCGGTCAGTCGCTTCATGTCAGTAACTTTTTTCTGATACGCTTTCCCATCAGGGAATTCTGCAATTTTTCTTTCGACAATATCGGTGCCAGCAATATATTCATCAAGATTTTGATCACTTGGATTTTCACGACTGCCTCTCCCTCTCACTTCTGCAATGTTTGCTCCTTCCATACGGATTGCAATGCGTGGCATCGTTGGATTTCCGTATTTGTCATTTGAGAAATACACATAAAAATCTCCCCCTTGCAGTTGTTTTTGTGCGACTGATTCTCCAGCAGTGCACCATCAGGTGCCATGCCCTTGCAAAGAAGTAACAAGTGGCATGTGATCTGTTCCTTGGTTGTATTTTACCCATGAACCTTGAATAGTTGCCAGGCTTTCATTTTTTGCTGGAATTACTTTTTCTATTGCCCAGGCATACAGTTTTGCAAAATTTTCACCTTGAAGAAGAATTTTAAAACGATCTTGTTCTTCCATGGCAAGTGATGAAAGATCAATGGGCTGTCTTCTATATTTTTTATCAACAGCATCTACTACATACGCTAACGCCTCTCTATTGAGATCAGGAAATGGTTTTGTTGTCCCTTTTGATCTTTGCTGAAATACACTTTTTCCTTTGTCATAGGAACCTAAAGAAAACACATTTCTTAATATCCAATACTTTAAAGCATCGGGGTAGGGTGCATCTGAAGATGATAGATAGTCAACCCATGTATCCAAACTGGCTCGTTGGTCTGCAATAATTGCTTCTGTGTTTTGGCGTTTCATCTCTTCCCAGCCTTCTTGTCCAACACCTTCTAAATCTGCTTGTTGTCCGCGTTCACGAATGATACGGCGTTGTGTTTCACAGTAGCTTTCTGGAATTTCATTAGGTTTGACAACGTAGGTACGATAAAGGAGTCTTTTTATAGCCTCTACACCATGTTCTCGAGCTGTCGGATTTTCTCGTTTTAAAACCTCACGGAATCAGTCAAGATAGGTTTGAATGCGAGCTAAGGGGTTTTGCGGGACATGCTCGCCAGTACGAGCTTCTGCACGCTTTGCAGCAGCCTCTACCTCTGGTGCTTTATGGAGATCATATTTCTGCTTGAGGAGTCGTGTAGTTGGCTGGGGAGGTGGTTGTCCTTCTGACATACAGTGAGCAGATACTGCTCACTTGGTAGTATAAGTGTTCGATTGCTTATTGGCAAGAAGAGAAAAGAGCGGCTTGGTTCTGGAGGGTTTTTAGCTGGGGGAGGAGCCTGAGCATCCTGAGAAAGAGGACGAGATTCACCAGGTGAGCGGGGTTTCTGTAAGAGTGGGGGTGGGGATACTTCCGCCATAGGACTGGAAGTATTGTAGCAAGCGAACTATAAAGATACAAGGCAGAGGCATTAAAGGTAAGGAAGCATTTATTTGCTTACTTGCCAATCCAATGGGTTTCGCACAAGGTAGCAGGGTGTTGAAAAATGCACGCCATCAATGGGCAAAGTTTCCAGCCGATCACTGATACAACTCTTTCGAGTACCGATATGCTCTCTCTGGGTGTCTGGGAACCCAATGGAGGGGGGTCTCTTGTCCTCAGTAATTTTATTTATACCCCATCTGTGTAGCCCAACTGTGTACGCGGTAATCGGAGGGTAGCGTTTTCCTCTGCTGGCACATATTGTATAATAACTCCCTTCCCTTGGAGAGACTGGAGCCATCGCGGCTTTTTCAACACTCTGGTAGATTGGGCGATGTGGAATGATTGCTGGAGATGCTTCTCTACAAGCGGCATAACTGAAAAGCTGATGCGTTAGTTATGCTTGGGGTGTTCTAAGTGTTCTATTCGCTTTTCTAGTTCGCTTGTTGCATCCATAAGACCAGTAATAACCTCGGTAACTTCCTTCACTACCTTGACATTGCCTGCTTTCATTTCCTCATGCAGTTCGGTAAGAGATGCTTTCATGTCTTCGCGTAAAAGGCTTTCACTGGCGTGTATCTCTTCTCTCACAAGAGGGCGTATTTTATCCTCTATTTTTTCATCAAACTTTCGATCAAAAAGCTCTCCAATTGCTTGTAAATCACCGGATGTCAGTGCCATAGCTGAACTATAGTAAAAATGCCGCTAGGTTGCAATACGAACAATACTAGAACGAAGTGTTACCGATGTATCTCAGCCTACGCACTCACTCACTCGTACTGACCTGGATTCTACCGCTTTCTTCGCCTCTCGTTGGATATAATTAACGAAGCGCTAATTTCTTTCAGTCTTAGAGAAAAAAGGTGAGGGAGCATGTTTTCGGATACCTATGCAGTGCTGGAAAAGTTTGATAATGCGCATGAATTTGAACGCATGTGTGCAGCAATTCTCATTGCACAAGGATACCGAGAAGTTGTACCGATGGCTCCAAGAGGAGGATCAGACGAGGGCCAAGACATCATCTTTACGATGAGAGATGGAAGCAAGGGGTTAGCTTGTTGCACGCTGCGCAAAGACAAAGACATTGATGCAAAATTTCGTGAGGACTTTTCTCAGCGCAAACCAGGCGAGTATAAGCAATATATTCTCTTTTGCACTGCTTACCTCACCTTTGAGCAAAAGAAAAAATTCTCTGCGTACTGTCTCAATAAGTTGAATGCCATATTTATTCCCCAGGATATTGAAGCGTTGACTGGTCTGTTAGACAACGCTCACCAGGATATTCGAGAACGGTTTTTACACATTCCTGACCAGAGTAGGCTTCGGCAACAAGAAACACTCACCATTGTCAGCAATCAAATTAAGGCAAGTGAAAGCTTTAACGAAGCGAAACAAGCGATGGCAAATTATGATTGGGTGAGTGCTGATGCCCTCATGCAAATGGCGCTTCAGTATTTCCCCATTCCAGAAGCACCATGCTATTGTGGAATACAGATGAGCGCAGCCCTCACTGAAGAATTCAAGCGAAATCATGATGTACCGCCAGGGTATAGGCAAAATGCGCTCTTTTATGACATACATATACATCTTCAGTTCTTTGCCCCTCCGATTGAACGGGCGATGTATTGGTTAGATCGTGCCAGACAACAAAATGAGGGAGAAGGGGAAAAAGTAGCAGCAGCAACGGTTTTGAGGGAACTGGCTTTGCTGCATGGTCTTATGAAGAACTATGATGAGATGCTGACTTGTGTGAAGGAAGCAATCTCGATTTCTCCCGACATCTCAAGAACATCTTTCAAGGAACCTGAACATCTTGCTATACTGGCGCATGGGTGTATCAATGAACCAGATCAGGCTGGAGCACTGCAAGAGCTTGGTAAGTTGTTAAAACTCAGGCTTCCTGTTTCCCCTCGGATTTTTCAGCAGAGCATAATCGATTCAAAGGGTTTGATCTGCTGGATTGTTATGGGGAAAGAAGATGCCTGGATAGGAAAACCAAAGCCTGACTTTCCCATGCAACTATGGATAAAAACGGGTTATGATGGTGGAACGGCAGATCGAATAGCAACGTACCCGAATCCTCACGAGCCTGGGAAAAACACACTTATTCCGCCTGATGGGATCGGTATACCTCTCGATCTACTTACCAATCAATTAGGCGACCAATTTCTCTTCATTTGCCCCCTGCCTGCGAATCCACAATACGCACCTTGATGCCGACGACTCCATTTGTAGAGTCCCGATAATTTTACATGCAGTCTCTTCGTTCATATGGTGCCTCCTTGTCTGGATACATTACTCAGCCAAGCTTGACAATCTCATCTTCGGAATATAACATGGCAAAGCCACCAGATATTATAAGTCCTCACGCGCTGCCTTCGGTATGAGGGCCTCCCATTCCCAAATAGAAGTTGTGTCTTTAATTAAATAAACTGCTGGAGAGAATGTTGTGGCGACAACCGAGCATACAATCAACGACGCTCTAGCCGCCGTGTTGAGAGAGACCCGATATGCTTGGTCTACTTCCGATGTGGTGAGTTCTGAGAATACCGGCATGCTGAAAGGGAACAGTAGGCGGCCAGACATTTTAGTTCTCGAAGCAAACGTGTCTCCTGTTGTCATAGAAACTGAAGTCCTACCAGCAATCACCGTTGAGGCGGAGGCGGTATCGCGCCTTGGTGAACAGATTCGTACTACCGGGAGGACAATCCTGTCTTCCTTGGCGGTACGTTTGCCCGTTCGATTGCGCACGAAGGCAGGTAATTCCCTAAAGACGGAATTGCTTACTGCTAACGATCTCGAAATCGCACTTTATACGGGCAGCACCCCAACGAAAGCTGTTCGTTGGCCGGTTTCAGGTTGGATTCATAGCAGCGTTGCCGACCTCTCGATTCTCGCGCAATCTGCATCTGTTCCGCCGGAAGTAATCAACCAGGCTGCCGACCAATTGGTTAATGGTGTGAGTGCTGCTGCTGGCCTTCTGGAAGATATAGCCAAGACAAGTCCTGGTGCGATTGACAAGATATGCCAGGAGTTGCGGCAGGAAGATGGCGGCCAGACACGTCGCATGGCTGCAACTATCCTTGCCAATGCTTTTGTGTTTCAGGAGAGCCTGGCTGGAGGTGCGGGGGAGTTGGCTACTATCCAGTCGCTCGACGAACTCCGATCTGGCGGCTTGACGAAATCCGTTATTCTTGCTGAATGGCGCAAAATTCTCACAGTGAATTACTGGCCGATTTTTGACATTGCCCGGCGGATATTGGAAGTCATTCCGACATCAAGCAGTAAAGAACTCATTGAGCGCTTGGCTGACACCGCTGATAAGCTGGTCGAAAATCGATTGATGCGCTCTCACGATCTCATGGGAGCGGTATTTCAGCGCCTCATTGCTGATCGGAAGTTTCTTGCAGCATATTACACCACTCCCGCGTCAGCGGCTCTGCTCATTGGCCTAGCAATCACGCATGAAAGGCCCCCAGGCGGCGGTACATGGGCAAACGCCAGCGATGTAAAAACGCTTCGTGTTGCTGATTTCGCGTGCGGCACCGGAACACTTCTTTCCACTGCATACCAGCGTGTCGGCCAGTTACACGAGCTAGGCGGTGGAGATGCGGAAGCACTTCACCAGGACATGATGGCGCATAGCCTCATTGGCTGTGATGTATTGCCCGCCGCAGCGCACCTTACCGCTTCCATGCTCTCAGGGGCGCACCCCTCTATGAAATATACCCAGAGTTCCATCATGACTGTAGCCTATGGCAGACAGCCCGATGGTGGAATTGCTCTTGGTTCCTTAGACCTCTTAGATGCCCAAGGTAAATTGGAGATTCTTGATATTACTGCCAAAGTTTTTGAAGGAATGGGCGAGCGCGAGCGTCAAACCTGGTCAGAGCTTCCTCATGCGTCGTTCGATCTGGTTATTATGAATCCGCCGTTCACCCGTGCTACGGGGCATGAGGGGAAAAAAATCGGTGTTCCTAATCCGATGTTTGCTGCATTTAGTTCAAGTGCAGAAGAACAAAGATTGATGGCTAAGGCCACACAACGGCTAACGGATGGCACCAGCGCACACGGCAATGCAGGAGAGGCTTCAATTTTTCTTGTTCTTGCTGATCGAAAGCTTAAATCAGGAGGGGTACTGGCATTAGTTATGCCCCTGAGTTTAATGTCGGGCGAAGCATGGGAGGATTCACGCGCTCTGCTGGTCAAGGAATATTCCGATCTCATACTGATTTCGATTTCAGGAGCCGATGGTTCAGACCTCTCATTTTCCGCTGATACCGATATGGGCGAATGTCTTCTCATTGGAAGAAAAGACCCGGCTGGAAGCAAACGTGCTACATTTGTTATTCTCAACCAAAGGCCAGCGTTTCCGATGCTGGGTGCAAGCACCGCAAAACAAATTCATGAATTAATGGCTGGGAAAAATATCAGAAGCCTTGAGGATGGCCCCATCGGCGGCACCCCGCTGCATTTTGGCGATGACCTCATTGGACAGGTTATTGAAGCGCCTGTACCAAAATCAGGCGCTTGGAATTTATCTCGTATTGCCGATCTTTCGCTCGCGCAGGCTGCGTATCAGATTGAATATGAAAAACGTCTCTGGCTGCCAGGGATGAATAAACCGGAGGCTATTGCAATCCCCGTTACGACGGTATCAGCTATCGGAAAGATTGGCCCCTACCACGCGGATATAAATGGCGTGACTGCTACTGGAGGAGTGCGAGGACCATTCATTATTGAGGAATTAACGGGAACAAAGACCGTACCTACATACCCGGTAATCTGGTCTCATGATGCCAAAAGTCAGCGAAGCATGGCATTCGATGGTGAGAGTCAAGGGCTACCGCGCAAAGGATCAACCCCAAAAGAACAAGCGATTATTGCGGGAAAGATTGCAAACATATCTGCCAGCGCATCACACTGCCACTTCAACCGCGACTTTCGCTTCAACAGCCAGTCCACGAGTATGCAATTCACTCCTCGCCGTACTATAGGCGGGCGGGCGTGGATTTCCATACAGCTTGCAACTATGGAACAGGAAAAGGCACTGGTGCTGTGGGCAAATACTTCATTTGGCCTGTTGCTGCATTGGTACAATGCCAACAAACAACAATCAGGCAGAGGAAGCGTCGGAGTCTCGGCGCTACAGGATTTTCCTGTTCTCGATGTCACTGCACTTCACCCACAGCAACTAACCGCAGCCGTGCAACTATTCGATGCTATGAAGTCCCTCGACTTACTCCCCTTGCATGAAATCGACAAAGACCTAATACGGCAGGATTTGGACGAGAGGTTCGCACGTGATGTACTCGGTCTACCAGAGCCGATGATTGAAGCGGGCGGTCCTCTTCAATTGCTAAGGATGAAACTGGCGCAAGAACCCTCTATTCGCGGGCAGAAGATATAAACGGCAAGCAAGCAAACGAGCAGATAGGCAGGGCTGTAGGAAACCAGGGGTCCGTACCAGTTTGGAGAGAGCAAACACCCCGGAAAAATGCAGCGAAGCGGCCCTTGAACCATGTGTTAGACTTGGGATTCCCTGGGCCTCACCTGCGGGTGAGCAGACAGTGTAGGGAGTAGGCCCAGGGTCACAAGGCGTTAAAACACATGAGGTCAAGGGAGCATTTTGTAGGGGAGTGTTCGGCGCGGACGCTGATCTTTGAACCAAGCTAAAAAAGCCTCCAGGTCACATATAAAGCAACCTGGAGGTTATCAAGCGTATCGTTACTTCTGCTCAGTTGTAGCTTGCTGTGTGGGTGTTTGTGCAGGTGCAGGCGCTGGGGTTGGCGCAATTGGTGATGGTCGCTGCGGCGGTGTTATCTTAGAGAGGTCAGCAGGTTTTCCAGTGGGTTGATAGCCTTTCTGCTCCTCTATACGTGAACGTTGCGGTTGATTCTCCCGAACGGGTTGAGCCTTATTCTCATTGTTGGGTTTGCTTTCCTGTGGCATCGGTTTCGTCCTCTTCTGGTAGGTCTATAAACTCTATGCTTTTTATTTGGCTTCCTTGAATCCAAACCCCTGCATTGCCTTCTGCCGGACGCTCAGACAACTTGCCTTTCTCATCCACAGTATACGCTGTTTCTATGTATATGTCTTCGGGGTCTGGATAAGAGGAAACAAACGATCTAGGCCCCATGTATCCCCCCAGCATTGTATTATCAGTCAACCTGACAACTACCCAGGCTTGCTTTTGCCTGCTAAAATGATAGTCCCATGCACGAGGGTATGGATTAATATGAGGCATCTTTAAGAAGTCAAGGATGCGCTCTAGTAAGTTGGAATGAAGTAACTTCGCCCAGCCAACGCCTAACAAAATAGGAACTATGAAATAGAACGCAATCCACAAGGCTCCTGTTCCAATATTGGCCCAAACACTTTGATGTTCTTGAAGAATGCCAAGAGAGGGCAGGGGGGCAAAAAAGAATATCCACCCAACCACTGCGTACACAACACAGCTAAAGGTGATGGCTTCGATGATAACTAAGCTTACATCCTGTGTTCTTCGGGAAAGCGTTGTGCTTATTGCTCGCTGGCAGATAAAGCCAGGAATGATAAACAAGATTATCACACGAACAGCATCAATAGTTGCTGGCATAATCTCTCCTTGGATGTTCCCTCTTATCCTCCCAAAGCATAACCACTTAACCAACCTATGGAACCTTCCAAAACAAAGCGGGCATACTCCACAGTATACCCGCAATGGCGGCATCCTGGCTTACCCTTGGCAAGCAATTGTATACTAAAGCAACCTGTATGCGTGAGGAGTGAAAGATGCCTGACTTTTTGTTATTCCTGCTTCTTCTGGCCGGAGGGACATTATTACTATGGCTTATTGCTATGGCGTGCTTTATTGGTGGTGATCTGCTCTCGCGGTTCTTCTGGTGGTTCACGTTTGGCAAGAAGGAATAAGAGAAATTCTGTCAGGTATATGGCTAGGGCTAACGCCCTTAGATCAAGCTATCAAAGACTTCCAATGCCGCTTGATTACGGGTTTCTTCTACGGATGTGGTAATAAAACTATCTTGTGTTAGATTTATAGCAGCGTAACTATCCCATTGCACACCAGGCTTTGGAGAGTAAGCAAGGTATTGAGATGGGAATTTCCCAACAGCTATTGAAATAACATGACTGACACCTGCATTCAGCAGGAAGTTGCGTGCTGTCTCAAAGCCATGTGCATGGGTTGAAAAGTCATCAATAAGCAGAACGACCTTGTCTGCAAGCTTACCACGCAACGCAACATTTAAGCGAATTGATTGAAGTTGAACGTCTATGAGAGGATTTTCTCCCCGCGCCCGCGCAAAGGCCAGTTTCTCTGCTGGTGTGTGCCTCTCTATAATATCATTTTGATAGTTCGCTCGAAACATCCGAGAGGCCATCGAAGCAAACGCATCAAGAATGCCTGTTTGTGGCCCGTCATGACTGGGATAAAGCGCCCATATTACTCCACTTTTAACTGGAGGAAGATATAAGCCTTCCAAGTATATACTCGCCAGCAAATGGAGGGAAAGATGTTGTATGAGCCTCTTCCGTCGTTCCTGTTCCCTCCAACTTTGGTTAATACCTTTCAGGATATTTTTAATGCCACTCTCTTCAGCTTTCCTGTTACTCATCAGTGCTCTCACAGCGACTGGGCGATTTTGACCATCCCGGCCATCAACGCTATAATACCAGAACGCTTGCTTAAGAAAATATGTCTCAACCATATCGGCAAATTGTGCAGGACTTGAGACTGGTATCCCATATGGTAAGACTGTTGAGGCGGACCATGTTGCCGGAAAGAATGCAATGCCACTATTGATCGCCTCTGTCCAGTCATTTATCGAATCACCCAAATAGAGCAATTGATTCGGGGCCATACCAAACCGGGCACGTATAGCTCCAAAATATTTTCTAGTTCCTTTTTTCCCTCCCACAGTCACAGGATTTAATAAGTGGTCGCGTTCAATGCCAAACTCACTCTCTGCGAGGGCGGTAGAGGCAACCTCGTTTGAGGCGGCAAAAATTGCAATGCCTTGCGCACGCAATCGATCAAGCATTTCTGGTACACCAGGAACTACCGTACTTGTGGCCTCATCAATCAGCGTTCCACTAACATCAAGAATGACCGCCCGAATTGCCATCGCGCCTTCCTCCTGCGGATGCCAATGCCTGAATCTGTTTCATCAACCACTCGAAATCTTCTGGCACAGCGCCATATTTCCTGGCAAGTCTTTCGATCTCCCTGTAAGGAGCAAGAAACAAGCGAGGGGGCATTCTTCTTTGAGAAACATCCCCCACAGGGAGAACTTGCAGCATGTAGGGCAAAAATTGCTTAGAACTGTCTGAGACTTCTAAGTCAAAGATGGGAGCTGATTGTCTTCCCAACTCTTCGATGAGATTAATTTCTGGTGATAATTCTGATCTCCCCAAGCGAACGCCAACAACAGGTCTCTCTATTTGGCGCGCAAAGCGTACTGTATGGGCGGTTCCCCCCTTTACCCGCCCCTCAGCCACAATGATTACTTGGGCCAGCGCTGCCTGTATGCGGTCACGAGCAACAAACCGTTCACGGGTGTAAGTATCTTTAGGGAGATATTCGCTGACTACCGCTCCACCAAGTTCTACAATCTTCCGACGTAACCGCGATGCAGCAGTAGACATCGCAACATCAGTCCCATGCCCTAATACAGCGATTGTTGGTGCCCCGAAATCGATGGCTGCTTGGTGGCCGACAACATCAATCCCTTCGGCTAGACCAGAGAGAATCACATATCCGGCTCGTGCGAGAGAAGAGGAAGCACGTTTCGCAGCCTCTACCCCAGACTGTGTAGGAGTGCGTGTTCCAATGACAGCACAAATAGCTGGATCATGTAAGATACCTGTATGTCCCTCAACAAAAAGCCAAGCTGGAGGGTCTTTGAGAGCATTCAAAGCTTGAGGATAGGCCGGTGTGTTTTTGAAAATGATGGAAATGTGACGCTCGGTTTGGAGAAGTGCGGCTTTTTCTCTTGCCTGATCGAAGAGTTTAGGAGAATGCTCGTGTATCTGATGAGCAATGAATTCATGTTGAGGAATATTTGCAAGGCGAAGGTATTGTTGCAGATTATCGTAGGGCGCTTTCCATACAGCCGCGAGATTACCTCCAAAGGCATCAAGCAAGGTTCGTACTGTTGCAAACCCCACGCCTCGAAGATTGCTAAGAGCCAAAAGACTGATCGTATTGTCGATCTCTTCTGGTGGTGGCCCCAGATCATCAAAAAGGGAGCGTTGTATGTTTTGATTCAAGGGAAACTCCGTTCCACGTGTTTACCCTAGCAATAAGTGCGTTTCCTATTTGGCAGGGGTGGGCATTGTAGGTATGCGATTGATCTTTATACGGGCAACCGTTTTGTTACTTATTCTTAAGTACAGTTGTATTAATGGAAGCTTTGAAGGCTATTGTTTTCTATTTAATGTATCCGGCAATCCCTTATTCTAATCTACACAGACCTTTTTCATATTGGTTAGCTCGTGAGGATTATACCAGATAAGACATTCACCGGCTGCGTTAAATTGTATGGCTGATTGTTATGTCCCTTTCTTTGCATGAGTTATTCCAACCTTTCATTAGATCAGGGGTTGTCGTTTCAAACCAGAAAAACTCTAAACTGACTCTCTCATTGCTTAACTTGGTGCTCTTGAACATGTTTTGCTGTCTTCCGTGTCCTCGTATGACTCATTGTGGTAACAGGCGCTTGTGTATCATTTCCACTTTCAGAGGCTTGCAGGTGGGATGTCTCTTCTGCTGGTTTTTCTGTTGTTTGTCTTTTCGCAAGCTCCGCCTTCAGTTCCTCGATCTCAGCATGTAATCGAGTAGTTTGCTCTTTCTCTTTTTCTTTCTCTGCTTGCATTTGGGTTATAGTTTCCTGCAATTCTTTTTTGCTCGGTTTTTTTGCCCTCCATTGTTTAAATCCATCACTTATAAACCACCAGCCCTGCTGAATTGTATAGCGTGGGGATATAAATAACATAACTGTTGCCATGACCACCTTTACAACAGGAAGCAGAATTATGCCTGCAATGACACTTCCCCTTCTCCTGGGTGTAGACCCTTTTTTGCTCATGAGTCGGAAAAGCGCTACCAGACCGTTACCAATTGCTCGAAGGGTAACAACTATTCCCAACACAAAGGCAACATAGATGACAACAGCAAATATGACAATTACCCAAATCGTTGATAATCTGATTTCCTTGATTTGGCTGATTATAAAAGCTCCAATGCCGCCAACAAATAGCAAACTGACAGCATTGTTAATGAAAACTTCTACAATCTTTCTGCGTACCCAATGCTCCTCTTCCTCATTCTCCTGACTCATTGTGATCTCCTCTTTCTTTAGTCTGCCCACGAATTTTTTAAGCCTTTGGTAAGTGAAGCCGTGATGGCTGAACGATGTCAAAGGTGAATGCTCCTGGATGGCATTCCTTTTTTGCAGATGCGGCTGGCAGGATGTCTGTATCAACCTGCCCCCGTGACATCCTCTGGCAAAAAATTGAGAAAGCTGGGTTTAGCATTTATGAATCTGACGCATAAGCAACATAGAGAGGCGTATATAAAAGTAAGCGCTTATGAGGTTCAAAATCCGGCATGTCTGCGCTGTCGAGAATACGGTAGGCAAAAAACTCGAATCGTATTCGTGGGTCTTTATTGGCCTGATCTGCTGCCTTGATGGCTTCTATGCCGTTATCGCTGGATGCTTGCAGTTTCTTCCCAGCAATATCTTTTAAACAGAGATTGATATATTCAACCAGATAAGGTAAATCCGAAGATGGCTCTTCAGTTATTTCTCTGGTATGCCCTATTAAATGGTAGGGAGAACCAACCAGAGCAATAATGGTTTTGCTGGTGCTTCCTCCAAAATACACAAAGCCAGGATCGCCCCTGTGCCGATGATATTCGGGATGTGAAGGGATGAGCCGCTGAAACATCGGCAGCGTATCCTTGATATATTCGGCAGGATGGTCTACGGTGCCAATGGTGTTTTCTTTTTCTAGCTGCTTCACGACGCTTGTAAGCTTGTTGGGATGGACACTGCTGGGAGACCGTTGTATTTCAAGCGAGAGAACCTTAATTTGGACTACCTTGGCAAACCAATCTGCAAGATTACTTATCACAGGTATGCCGCTCTGTTGCTCTGCAAACATATCGAGTTTTCTCTGTGAGATATAGACATATCGTTTCAGGGCATTTTTCTTTTTCGCCATGACTGTTCAGTTCACCCTTCCTCATGCAGGACCCAAAAATCGACACAATTAAAGCGGGTATACCGTAAAGTATACCCGCAAATTGGTTAATCTGTTCCACTCTTCAGCTAGGCAGCACGAACCTTTTTGACCCACTTGGCAGCGCTTGTTGCTGACATCCCTAGCGCTCTGCCAACCTCCCTGGCTGATGCGTTCGGGTGTGCATCCAAATACTCCTTAACACGGTCAAAGTTCTTGTGAATAGGTGTGGGCACCGCTTCGGAGAAGCTAGTCCCGTTGGGGGATTCTTTGCGTGTACGCTCTGGCACACTAGGCGTGCTTTCCTGTACAGACTGTACACTTTTTTGCCTCACTACCTTGACAGGTTGTGCAGGCTCTTGGTGTAAATGCTTGAGGGCATGGCTGACAATCAACAAGATCACTGTCAATGATCGGATGGTCACCAAAACGTCAAGGCTGACAAGGGAGTGTGAGTATCCGTCAACCAGTGGGATGTTCAGGGTTTGTGTCATGCTCTCCACGTTTGAGATGTTGAACGCTGTGAACAGAACCAGCAGAGACAGGACAGTGTACACCCCACACTTGAACCATTCCTTTTGTTTTGCGTACACAGCCAGGCGCAAGATCACGCCAGGAATTGACGCATCAATCCCTATTGCCTGGCTCCAAGCGTAGAACTGCTTGCCGATCTCACTGGAAGAGATGACTTCGCCGCCGGTCAGCACATTGGCGACACTTGCAATTAAGCCAACTGCCAAAAACAGTACAGAGACAGAGGCAATCAGTTCCAAGGTGTAGAGAATGGCATTATCCAGCCATTCAATGGAAGCAAAACGTTTCATTGGTTGCCCTCCTCAATTGGGTTGCTGTGAGGCAGAGCGATGCAGATGGCACTCATGCGCTTGAGAAGATCGTCTAACCCGCCCAATACTGTGTGCAACTGATAAGCTGGTAGGTGCGGGTCTGCCCGAGCACTATCTGGCGGACGGCGATAACGCGAACCGCGCGACGGCGGCTGAGATGAGCCTGCCGACGCTGCTGAAGTTTCAGCGGCGGCAGCAGGCGATGGAGCATTTGCTGCGCACGGTGCTGGACCGCGTGATTGTAGAGGCGAAGCGCGCGGGCACGCTGCCCCCAGGAGTGGATGAGTCGTATACGATTACGTTCCCTGAACTGAAGATTGGCGATAATCTGGCGCTGGCGCAGGCGACGGCGACGATTGTCAACGCGCTCGGCGCGGCGAAGGAACAGGGCTGGGTGAGCGACGACACGGCGATGCGGCTGCTCTTTCAGTTCGCGGGCGAAGAGGTGGACATCCACGCGGAGAAAGAAAAGATCAAAAGCTGAGCGCGCTATCCGCCGCACGCCGCCAGATAGCCGCTCTGATCGACGCCCTTCTCCAGAATGAGGTTGACGGTCTTGCCTGCCGCGTTCTTGCCGCTGAGATTGAATGCCCCGTTCTGGTAGGTGCCGGTCAAGGGCACGTTTTCGTTTCCGGCGCTCAGGGTCATGGCGACGGTGGAGGCATCGAGCCGCGAGGCGATGCCAGAAAGCTGATAGGCGCTGCTGGTCTTGCAGGGCTGCACGGTCGCGGTTTTAAACTGCACCTGGGTGACGGCCAGCGAGGGAGGGTCGCTGAAGGAGGCGTTGCTGGGGCTGTGCAGCGCGACTGAAATCTGCAAGTTGGTCTGCACGCCTTGTTTGGCCGACCCGATGGTGAGGACGCCCGACCAGGTGCCGATAAACTGCTGGCTGTAGTAGAGGTACAGGCCGCCGTAGACGAGGCCCGCAATGATGGCGAGCGAGAAGATGAAACGGATGAGGCTAAAGCGGGGCTGGCGATAGGAGCGAGCGTTGTAGCCAGGGCGCGCGCCGTAGGGTCCGCCTCCGATGCCAAGGTCGCGCTCGAGGCCATATTTGGCGCGGCGATACAGGCGGCGCACCTGATGTTCGATGATCGCGCCGATGAAGATGAGCAGGGCCAGGCCGCCCAGGCCGATGGCGAAGAAGATGAGGTGATGGGTAAGCAGGCCAAAGACGACCAGCCCAATCAGCAAGGCGATGACGGCCACAAAGGCGAAGAGGCAGCCGACGAGCCAGCGGACCCAGCCGGGCGTCTGGTTTTTGGGGGGTGTGGCTGGTGGCGAGGCATAGTCGGTTGTTGCGGCGGGCGCCGTGAGTGTTTCAACGCGCGCGCCACAGGATGGACAAAACGCGACCCCTGGAGTTAAGGGCTTGCCGCAGTTGGTACAAAAGCCTGACTGCATGAGTCATACTCCTCCCCGGTGGGTGCCACCTGCTAAGCTTCTATGCAGTCTAGCATTGCGCCTGCTGGGTTGTCAATGGCCGCAGGGCAGCTAGTAGCCGCGCATCTGGCGTTCCATCGCGTCGATGGCATCTTTGGCTTCTTTGAGGCCAAGGCCGGTTTGATCGCAGTAGAGTTTGATTGCCATGATTTTATTGCCCCTCATCAACGCTGCCTGGATGCCCTGATCCAGCGGGGCTGCTCCCTGCGGTTCGACCTCCGCGGGGTCGATGCCCAGGCGGGCGAGTAATAACTGTATCATTGCTTCCAGGTGATATACCCTGGCTTCTAACATATGGAAACGCCTGAATTCATCTGTTGTCATACCTGACATATCTCTATTGCTCCTTTGCTTTATAGTTGCTTTTCCAGCGCTTCAATGGCTTTCTGGGTGGTTTTGAAGTCGGAGCCGGTGCGCTCGCCATACAACTGCATGGCCTCCACTTTGCGTTTGGCGCGCAGCAGCGCTTTGACTTCGCCGATGAGGTCATAGGCTGGCGCTTGCCGTCGCAGTTCGGTGTCAACGGCTTGCTCGGCGCGGTCAGCCGGGATGCCGACGGCGCTGATGACATAATTGAGCCTGGTTTCCAGGCGCAGCAACTGCTGTTCCAACCGCGCCAGGCGGGCTTCGGTAGAATCTTGCATACAGGTTCCCTTCTTGTGGTGACGAATGCGTGATTAATCGGCGAGCGGCACCTGCTCGCCGGGGGCATAGGTTTTCTTGCCCTTACTGGTAAATACGGTGATAGGGCTGCGCCCCTGGGCTGTCCAGCCGAGGTCGGAGCCGATGAGGCCCGTCGAGCCAGGCACGCCTACGACTCTGGTCTGGCCGCTTGCCAGGCGTCCCAGGTTGGTAAATACGCCAGGGAACTCGTCGAAATGGGGAATGACGGCGATGCCAGAGGCCAGCCCAAGCGCGGGAATGGTGCGCCAGAGGCGCGGGAAATCGACCATGCGGTCGGCCATTGCCATGGCTCCGGCAGAGCAGCCCGCCACGACGCCGCCAGCCGCAAAGACGCCGACGATGGCGCGCCAGCAGGGGGTGTCGCGCAGGACATCGACGAGATACTGCGGTTTGCCGCCGGAGAAATAGACGAAGTTGGCGGCGGCGATTTGTTCGGCCATTGCTTCGGATTCAGCGTCGGCGCGGGTGAGCAGCATGATCGGCTCGACGGCGGCGTTCAGGCGGGAAAAATGTTCGACGCCCATTTTGGCCCAGCGCTCCGGCACGCCGGGGCCATCGGGCGCGGAAGCAGTGGGCAAGACGACCACGCGCGCCGGGGCAGAAAGGCGCTCCAGCAGCAGGCGGTCCAACGGCTCAATCGCGGGCAAAAACTCGCCAGAGCCGACGAGGGCTAGGGTTCCGGTGGGGGATGTTGTCATTGATGATCTCCAATGGTTATGCGTGGCCTGCCATGCGGGCGGTTCCATCGACGGCGGCGAGCGTGGGCGAGATGGCGGGCGCGGGCGAAGGCGCGATGGCCGCGCCGAGGACGAGCGCCAGGCAGGCGCACAGTTCGCTGATCCACAGCGGGTCGGGCAAATCGAGCCAGGGCAGCGCCCCCAGACCGAGGACTGCCAGCGCCAGGCCATAGAGGCAAATCTTCGCGCTGCCCGCGTCCCAGAAGAGGCGCGGCCAGTCGCTGCGGGTGATGGGGCCGCCCAGGTCTTGCTCGGCGCGGGTCAGTGCCCGTCGAAAGAGCAGGATGCTGCCGATCACCAGGGTCAAGGCGGTGATGTCGACGAAGAGCAGCGAGGGCAAGGCCCAGATGATGGTCTGCTTGCCCTGCTGGCCCAGGCCGTCCGCCAGAGTGGCGGCGGCAAAGAGGGCGACCCATTCCAGCACGACGAGCAGCCAGAGCAATGTACGCTGGAGTGGCCGGGTGACGCGGGCCAGGGCAAACGGGCGCAGGAAGACGCCCAGGGCGAAGCCACCAAAGAACCAGATTTGCGCGAGGAGGAGCAGCGCGACTCCTAGCTCTGGCGGCGTGGCGCTTGCATCGCTTTGCACCAGGGAGCGGCCAACGCCCTGGCAGAGCAGCGCCGCGCCCACGCCCAGCGGCACGGAGGCGCGCGCCACGGCCCGCAGGAGGCGGGCGCGGGTGAAGCGGGTGCTGGGGGAACGAGCGAAGGGGCTGGTCTGAGGCTGACGAATTAACGCCAGGATGGCGACGACCAGGGCGGCGAGCAAGGCGATGATGCCAAGCTCGATGGTGAGGATGCCGCCGCTGAAGTGGCCGGAGTTGTCCGGCGCGGGCAGCAGCCAGCCCAGGATTGCCAGCAGCGCGACGGTCAGCACAAACGAGCCTGGCGCCCAGGGATAGCGTTGCTGTTGGAGTAATCGAAACATCCGCTCACCTCCTGAGCAGCGGCCTCTGCGGGCGCTGCGCCTCCCTGGCGAGCGCCCGCGTCTGCATGAGTATAGCGGGATTGGCGGGCGCTGTCAACGCTTTGCTGCGCCCCTTATAGGATGATGGGCTTGCCGATTAGACGACCTGGAGCAGCAACCGCTGGAACTCGGCCTGGGCGGCAGCCTCGCCAAGTTGGGCCGCCAGCGCCGCATAGAGGCTGCGCAGATACGCGCCCTGCGCCTTGAGCAGCTTATTGCGGGTCTCGCGGCTGATCTGCGTTCGCGGCGTTTCCACCACGCGCCGAGCGGCTTCCAGTTCGGTCAACGCGAACATGCCGAGCAGGCGCGCGCTCATCAACGAGAAGCTCGGTTCGTCGGGGCGCTGGCGATGGACGCTCTGGATGGCCTGCCGTCCATCGTAGCGGACCGGACGCCGCCAGGCGCGGATGAGGCTGGTGCGCAGCGGTTCGGGCAGGGGTTCGGCGAGCAGATGCAAGCCAAACTCGCGGCGCAGCGGGTCGCTGTGGACGTAGCGGCCAGAGAACAACGGACGCGGGGGGATGGGACCACCGATGAGGGCCATAGAGGACGCTCCTTTCGACTTCTGAAGCGGATTCCAGATGCCGAAACGGCCCCTGCCTGGGCGACAGCCAGGACAAAGCCCGCCGGAGCAGCGACGAGAACAGCCGGTTCTCGTCGCTGCCGAGCCGACAGGTGGCATCCCAGTCTGA
>DATGID010000111.1:0-10507 GCA_035307385.1 Ktedonobacterales bacterium
TAAATCGTTGCTCGGTCCATAAAGTGAAGCATCCTTTCCTCCTCGACAGGCAAACACCCTCTGTGGGTGGACCTCCGAGGTTGCATATTGGATGCCGCCTTTTAGACCGGTTTTCTTCCTAATTTTTCCTGCATTCTACAAAAGGCTTTTGGGGCGTGATACCCGCAGATTGTGCAGACGCAAAAGCTGTTGATCAGAGCTAAAATCAGCAACAAGGTAGTTATTCTCAAGCCACACATCGTCTGCTGTTGCCTAAAATTGCACCTTCGATCCTGGCCCTACCTCACACGGGCCTGGCGAACAAACCTGAGCCAGACACTGCTGCATAGCGTAAGAGGTGCTCCCTCTCCCGTAGGATGCGGAACGAGATGGAGCAAGGAGGTGCCTCTATGTCAAGCCCTACCCTGGGAAACCACTTAGGAGGAGGGAGTAGATGAGTCAACAGAGGCAGCACCCGGTGTGCAGCGAACAGCCCAACAGAACCGCCGTCATGTCCTCCGGCCTCGCTTCTCCAGATGGGAACCAGCCACCGGAGAAACAAACAGAGCCAACTCTGCTCAGCGGTTTTGCCAGTCAAGCGGCAGCCACCTCAGGCGGCGAGGGGCGCATGTGCTCCTTGGGCCGCTTCAAAGATGCCGCGCGCATAGCCCTGCTGGTCCACCCACATCCGAAACACGATGCGCACCCACGTATTCGACAGCGCCCGCACGGCCACCGAATGGCTCTTGCCTTGCGCCCGTTTGCGGTGGTAATAGTCCTTGGCCCAGGGTTCGCAGAGCGTCGATTGCCAGGCAAACTGATACAAGGCATTGCGCAAGGGTTTCAGACACGCGCTGCGCCGATGGGCCGTGCGGTAGTTCCCACTCTCGTAGGGCACGGGGGCTGTACCAGCCAGTGCTTGCACCTTGCGTGCGCTGGTGTAGCGAACACGGTCATCCCCCCATTCCGCCAACAGCCGGGGAGCCAGGCGTTTTCCGGCGCCGGGCAAGCTGGCAAAGACGGGGCTGTCAGCATGGGTCAAAAAAAGGGCGGTAATCTCCTCGTCGTAGGCGGCGATCTGCTCCAGGAGCGGCAGCAATTGGGCCACCAGCGCCAGCATCAGGCGCGACTTGGTGCGTGTGGTGATGGGGTCGGCGACGAGCTGCGGCTGATGCAGCCGCTCGAAGAGTTTCGCGGCCACCTGCTCCGCTTTGGAATGGCCTGCCTGTTTGAGGACACTGGTGAGGTGCGCTTGCGAGGCGTCTATTGCCTCTTGTGGGGTCGGATACGCTTGCAGAAAGCGCACCGTGGAGCGTTGGTGCAATTTGCCAAACAGGGACAAGGCGACAGGGTAGTAGGCTTTGAGGCAAGCCGTGAGTTGGTTGACCAGGCGGGTTTGCATCTGGATCAAGGCATCCTGGTCACGAGTGAGGGTTTTCAATTCCTGCACCAGCGCGCTATCAGGCTGAAGGCGACGCAGATCAGCCAGGTCGGCTCTCCCCGTTTTCGCCAGCAGATAGGCATCGATCAGGTCCGTTTTGGCCCCAGACGGAACCCGGCGCCGGTCCAGGGTCTTGGGGTTGACGGGGTAAACGGGAAGCCCCGCTTCCAGAAGGGCGGCAATCAGCAACCCATGAGTCGTTTCGATGATGCACGCCATCTGCTCCTTAAGAGCAGACCCGCTGATCCCTTCCAGAAACTGCACCAGCGTTTCCAGGCCCGCCTTGGTGTGGGCCACCCGCTTAGAGGCGAGGTGGCGTCCGTCAGCATCGATGACGACCACATCGTGATGGGTGTCGCTCCAATCCAATCCGGCATACCACATCAGGGGCAGACTCCTTTCTCCAGATCAACGCGGAAGGCCCTTGAGCTGATGGGTCCTTATACATCGGTACTCGCGGTACGGTCCTCTATCGCCATTCCTCTCAAGGGGACCACCAGAGAAGCACACCCTTCCTGGAGCAGCCGAGCTGCGGGAAACCGTCGGACTTTCTCTGGCCGTCCTTCCTACGCATCCAGACGTTCCGGATGCAGGCCCGCTGTCGAACGGACTTGGGAACATTGTAACGTATAAGGTAAAGGTCGTGTTTGACAAACTGGCAGAAGGAGCAGAACCAGAGCGGTTTCAGGAGTTGCATGATATGCCATTCGGAACGTATGGACAGTTTTATGATCAGTATGGCGTGCAGTGGATTTTCAAGGGTGAGCAGAAAGCATAAGTGCCATCTGGTTGTACCTACTCAGGAGCCTGATGTGGCTCCCGATCAGCGGAGGGACGAACGACGCGCTGCGGCTCGCCAGCGAGTGTCTACTTGGTTGGGCCGTCCTTCGGAGCCACAGCAGCCCGCAATCACCCCACTTGCCTCACGCCAGCCGCCTGGTGAGGGCACTGGGGTGTACCTGCATCCTCCACCGGACCACGCTCCGCCAGCAGTAGGCGAGGAGGCTGCTGAGAAAACTGCCCGACACCAGCGCTTGCTCGCGCTCCAACGGGAACTGGCGCAGCTCAAGCGCACGCCGAGCATGCAATTGCTCGCCCGGCAGCGGATTCCCAGATTGGAAGCTGAAATCAAGCAGTTGGTGACCGCACTTCAAGACAGCGCGTAGCTCGGCCAGGCCGCCACATCAACCATGACCCCGCTGCCGTGCGTGCAAAGGGGACAGGACTCTGCAAAAGTCACGGGCGAGGCGAGGGGACTTGTAGCGCGCCTTTCAGGCGGCTCAACGCTGGCCTGCCGCAACCGTCTCGCGGAAAGAGCAGCGTTCGCGGGAGCACAAGGTTGGCCACCAAGATGGCGGCGCTACAAGTTCTCCGCTCGCTGGCCGCTTTCTAAGATGGTCGCCCACAACTTTTATAGAGTCCTGCGTCACCATCTCACCCTCTTGACACGAAAGCAAAGTGAGTACATACTAACAATACGATCATACACTTACACGTAAAGAGGGCTTGCCGAAAGAAATGCCTCTTGTGCTGTCGTTTGCAAAGCTCGTCGGTATTACTATCCTCTTTTTCATCCCCTTCTGGGGGTGCATTGCCATCCGTGATCGATGGAACCTTGCCTATGCCCATTACCCGTTGGGTTTCGCGGCGTATTTTCTCTTGTGTTCGCTGGGAGGTATCTGGTTCTTTCGCGCGGATTTTGCCAGCGTGCCCATCAACACCAATGTCGCGCTCCCGGCGATCATCTTCCTGGGAACCCTCCTGCTCACGTTAGGAATCTACGCCTCGGCGCAGCAGCGGCTTGCTGATATAGCCTCCCTCTTGCAGCAATATGGCCCGACCTCCAACGAATTTGTAAGGCTTGATTACCGCTACCTGCTGGTGAAGTTGGGCAACGTCCTCTATCAACAGGTCGCGCTCGTTCTGACAGTGCTGCTGCTCCATAGGCTGCTGCCTTCCGTGCTTGTGCTGGCGCTCTTGTTCGCCAGCCTCTTTGGCCTGCTGCATCTGCTCATCTATGCCTATCGCTATCAGCAAAAACAGGTTCCCCGCTCCAGCGTCGTTGTCTTCAGCGTCTTCTCCTTCCTGGGCGGGTTAGTGATGCCGCTACTGGTTCTTCAGGTGCCTTTTGGGTTTATCTACAGCTTCTGCATCCACGCACTCTATTACCCAGTGGTTGGGGTGGGTTTTCGGATCTATCTCGAAAAACGCCTCGGAAGGGTCAAGATTAACCCATGAATAAAGAAAGTGCCACCACGCGCTTGTCAGCGGAAGCACGCCGTCAGGCCATTCTTGAGGTTGCCATTCCGCGCTTTGCCGTCCAGGGCTTGTACGGCACCTCAACGGTGGAGATCGCGGCAGCGGCAGGCATCTCCGAAGCCTATCTCTTCCGCCTCTTTGGAACCAAACGAGCCTTATTTCTCGCAGCAGTCGATCTGGCCATCCAGCGCATGCTCACCACCTGGCAGGCAGCCGTCGAGCATTCGCCGCCCGCTGGGCGTCACGCGGCGCTCTACGCGGCCTGGTTTCAGATGAAGCCGCCCCGCGAAGCCCTCTGGCTGGTGCAGCAGGCGTTCGCCGCCGCCCATGACCCCGAAGTCCAGGCAGCCGTTCGTCAGCATGTGCTGAAGATCATCAACTACCTCGCGCAGACCGGCGAAAGCCGGGAAGCGATTCAGCGCTTTCTCGGCGATAGCCTGCTGGCAACGATTGCCGTTACCCTCAACCTGCCCTTTCGCATCACGGGGGAATAGCCCTGCAAAGGGGAGAGGCCCTCCTGGCTGGCGGACTGCTCTGCGATATACTGGGAGGAGTCGGCGACGTGGAGTCCTCCGCACGACGACACACGGCCCTGGGTGCATGCGTCGTCATCCAGGGGCTGTTCACTGCTCCTCTCGGTGCATCTGGCGGAGAGCTGTGGCTGCCTGGCGATAGAGAAACTGATGCGCCAGGTCAGCATCTTGGCGCACCGCCTGGTAGCCCAGGATGCGGCGCGCTTGTCCTAGCGTGATCGTGCCCGCTCTGAGCCCCTGCACCATATTCAAGATGTTCTCATAGGGCGTGCGGTCTTCCGGGTGGGTAAGCAATGCCTCCTCGTATGCCAGTTGCAACTGAGCCAGACGTTCCTGGTTCATAGTGTCCTTCGCTTTCCAGATCGTCGCACCGATCCCAACGCTTGTACTGATTCAGCCGCACCGCTCCCATTGCCAGCTCCTCGCTCGGTGAGCGCCTGTGTGTATCCCCATGCTCCTCTGAAGATCTATTGTACCTGATGGCTGTTGGATCGTGTGCAGTAACAATTACTCACCGCGTTCGCCCTGTCGCCGAGGTCTCCCACACCGTGAGGAGTCGGTGAGGTGCGCCGCGCAGGAGCACACTGGTGGAATGCGGGCTGGGAGAGGGCTTCCCTCTCTGGCGCCTCACCGTAGCCAAACCCTCCTATCCCAGCTCCCTGTGAGTCGAGCATCCCCCAGGCGATTCGTTGTATCTTGCAGAGGATACCTGGGCAGTGTGATGGCCCTGACACCATCCACAGGGAGGGGGAATGTGGCAGGCTGAACAGGGAGTGTGGACATGGAACCGACGCAGTATCTCGAACGCTGGCTCTGGTTGAGCCTTTTCCTGGTGGCACTCGCTCTCCTCTCCCCGTCTGGTGTGCTGCTGGGCCTGGCGCTCTGGCTTTGGGTGCAGTGGAAGCCACGTGCCCGCCTCCGGTGGACAGTTGCGGGCGTCCTGCTGGTCCTCAGTTGGGCAGGACTCGTCGTGCTCTGGGGCACGCTGGTTGAGCAACTGCTCGCGCTGCGGCAAGCTGTGCTCGCATTTGACGGACCGGATGTGCTGTTCGCGCGAGCGTGGCCAATCTGGGTGGAAGGCACGCTGCTCTTCCCCACCATCGCCGGGCTGGTCCACCTCTTCCGTCCCACAAAGCGGAAGGTGACTATGCCTGAGCAGACCCCTGCCCAGCCAACACTGCCAGAGCAGCCAACGCAGCAGGTGCTCAAGCAGGGAAAACGCCAGGCCACGTTGCCCAGCCCGGCGGTCCAGCCCCACCCGCCTGCGAACGCGCCCTCCTCGCGCGCTTCATAAGGTGGGTCGTCGCCCCGGTAGAAGCGCTTAGTGCTCCTCACGCTGCATCTGCCGGATGGCCGCCGCTGCCTGCCGATAGAGCGCTGCGTGCGTTGGCTCCTTGGCTGCCCGCCTGGCCAGGGCACGCAGCATACTGAAGATGCTCACGTGGGTGGCGCTATGTTCCTGATCGGTCTCCACTGCGTCCTCTTGGGCCTGCATCAACTCGGCCAAGCGCTCCCTGCTCATGGCCCTGCCCTTCCTTCGCTGTGTTCTTGATCGTCTCCCTTTTCTTGTTGCTCGAGGCGGTGCTGGAGTTATGCTCCATAACTCCAGGGGGTGAACGTGCCAACGCTCAGAGCAGAGGAGCGGAGGCTGGCCTGGGCTACCGCTCACCCGGCGACGGTACATGCCCACGTTGCCGGGGTGGTCGCCGTCCGCACCCTGGCCCCGCTCAGCGGTCGGCGTCACCAGGCAATGCCTGGTCTTCGCGCTGCATCTGGAGCAGGGTCACAGTGGCCTGGCGAGAGCGGCCTCATGCTCGGCCATCAGGTGTGCTCTGGCTGTCCTGCGCACGCCGCTCAGTTCATGGCTCATGGGCGCGGGCCTCGCTCGTCTCTCAGGTCAGCAGCGCGCTTGATGGCCTCGCCATAGCGGGCTATCAACCGCTTTTGCTCGGCCACGATGGCATCATACTGGGCCTCGGCCTGCCGTATCCAATCCTCATTGCGGCGCAATCGCGGGGGCTTTTCCTGTTCGGCGCGGGCCGTAGCGCGGGTCTCCCGGTCAATGTCTCGCTTTTGTGACTCCAGATCGGCATAGAGGGCGCGGGCGGCCTCCAGGGTATCAGGGACCGGCCAGGGTTCTTGTCGCTTGCTCATGGTTCGGCTTCTTCCTGTTGGTGGGCCATGGTGACGACTGCGTTCTATGCTTGCCACCAGGCTGCACAATCGGTGCCCATCGTCTCCTGATCGGCTGAGCACCAATCGGGCGGCGCAAGGTCCAGGCTCTGGCAATCTCCACAGGGGCCGCAGGGCACGCTCTCACAGGTGCGGCAGGAGGGCCTGCCCTCCAGTTTGGCGGGCATCGTTGGCACGAGCGCGATAGCTGAGATCAACAGGCCGGGGCTGAGGCTTTCCCGCGTCAAGGACACGCTCACAACTCCACCTGCAGGGCAGCTTCCTAGCAGTGGCAATCCAGCGGAATTATCTTTGCCTGGTGGGGGCGGGTCAGTTCCAGTTCCTCGCTGGAGAGGGTGGGTGGCACCTCCTCTTGGGGCCAGAGCGGGCCAGCCCTGAACAACACCAGCAGCATCTGTCAGGTCTTTGGTTACGCCAGTCTCTTCCTCAATTCATCCTTCGCTTGCGCGTCACCGTGGCAAGTGTGCGCGAAAGCACAGCCTCATCGCCCAGGGGGTTGTTGCCTGCCAACGCTGCTGATATCATGCCGGGGGGAAACACCCGATAGCACCATCAGTTCGTCCTGGGGAAGACTTACATGCAGCATGGAAATTACAGCATCTTTATCATCATCATCTTCGGCGTGATTGGTTTTACCATCGCTATGACGTTCCTCACGATGCTGGCGCTGATCAGCACGCGCCTGCTGGGCATCCGCCAGGCATGGTGGCGCTTGCTCCTGGTCGCGTTCCTGGGCAGTTCGGTGGGAGCTGGCTTTGCCGAGGCGCTGGGCGCGCAGCGATTGGGGAATCCGGGCGCGGAGTTGGTCTACTTCTCCTCCATTCTGGTGGCGATGATGCTGTTCACGATGGCTTTTGAACTCGTGCTGGCGCGCCCCTTCGTCGCACGTGGGGCCAGAGGACGCGGGGCGGGCGTTCCCCATCCTATCCGCGCGGTGCGCCGCCGCCTGGCACGCTGGTCGCGCTACCTGCAAATTACCAGCATCGTCGCACGCTATGGGCTGGCTCCCTACCTCACCGGGCGTCGCCATCCGGTCTCGGCAGACCAGCCGGGCGGGAAAGGGCAGCACAAGGGACTCTGGGGGCGCGCGAGAGAGGCGCTGGAAGAGGCCGGAGGCGCGTTTGTGAAGCTGGGCCAGGTGCTTTCCACGCGCCCCGATCTGTTGCCGCCGGAGGCCATCGCTCAACTGTCCGGCCTGCAAGATCAGGTGCCGCCTGCCGCGCCGGGCGCAGTCGAGGCGCTGCTGGCCGAAGAACTGAAGGCGCCGCCAGCGGAAGTGTTTGCCTCGTTCGAGGCGGAGCCGCTGGCGGCTGCTTCCATCGCGCAGGCGTATCGCGCTCAACTGGCCTCCGGCGAGCAGGTGGTGATGAAGGTACAGCGCCCAGGTATCCGCGAGCCAATTGAACGCGATCTGGACATTTTGCTCAACATGGCACGCACCATTGAGCAGCGAGCCGCCTGGGCACGTGCCTTTGGCGTGGTGGACTTGGCCGAGGGATTCGCGGCGGCATTGCGCGAAGAGCTCGACTTTCGCATCGAAGCGCGCAACATCACCGCCGTCGCCACAGCGCTGGGCACGCTGGATTCCAGGGCGCACGCGCCGGTCTATGTGCCTCGCGTCTTCCCAGAGCTTTCAACCAGCCGGGTGCTGGTCATCGAGTGGCTGGATGGCGTCAGCGTGCGCGATGCCGATGCGCTGGTGGAAGAATTGCAGCTTGATCGCTGCACGCTGGCGCGTGACCTGCTGCGCTGCTTCCTGCGCCAGCTTCTAGGCCAGGGAACCTTTCATGCAGACCCGCATCCCGGCAACATCATGCTCTTGCGCGATGGGCGGCTGGCCCTGCTCGACTTTGGCTCTGTCGGGCGCCTCGACCCGCTGCAGCAGTCGGCCCTCCAGCGGCTGCTGATTGCGCTGGACCGGCGCAACGCCGCGATGCTCAGCAGCGCCCTGCTGGACCTGGCTCAGGAGCATACCGGGATTGATGAGCTTCGGTTGGAGCGGGCGCTGGCTCAGTTGATGGCGCAGCGGCTTGGCCCTGGCATGCCGGTGGGGCCAGAGGTCTTCCGCGACCTCTTTGCGCTGCTCCTCAATTTCGGGCTGTCCTTTGCGCCTGTGGTGGGCGGTGTCTTCCGCGCGCTCGTCACCCTCCAGGGCACGCTGCTGCTGCTGGACCCCCACTTCCAACTGCTGGATGAGGCACGGGGATTGGGTGAAGAGTGGATGCGCGAGATGGTCGCGCCAACCTCCCTGCGCAAGGCTGTCACCGAGGAAGCTCTGAATCTGCTCCCGCTGCTCCAGCGTTTTCCGCGCCGCGTCGATCGCATCAGCGCCGCGTTGGAGCAAGGCACGCTTTCGGTCAATGTGCGCCTGCTGGCCGACGAGCGCGACGTGCGTATCATCACTCGGTTGGTGAGCTATGTAGTGATGGCCTTTCTGGGCGCAGCACTGGGCATCATGGGCGCGCTCTTCCTGGGCATGTCGGGAGGGCCAGCGCTGACCAGCACGATGAGCATCTATCAGGTCTTTGGCTATACGGGCTTATTTCTCAGTGCGGTGCTCATCTTGCGCGTCTTCATCGCCTTGGTGCGCGAGAAAGTCGGCTAGAAGAGCAGAACTGAGACTCGCAGCGTGGGCCTCCAGCCAAAGGGGTGCCGCGCGGGAGAGCGCTTCTTGTTCGCTCATGGGTGGCTGTCCTTTGCTGCTTGCAGCAGATGGATGGCTCGCGCCAGCGCCTCGACATCACGCTTGGCGACTTCATCATAGGCGATCTGACGTCCGCGCCGCTCACGATAGGCCAGATACTGAAGTTGACGGCGCAGTGCCAGGAGAAGCTGCTCGGTGACCTGCTCCTGGCTGAGCGGGCTGTGCGTCGCGTAGGCAATGAGTTGCCACATCTGCTCGGTGGTAATAAGCGGTCTCCGCATCGCTGGCTTCCCCCTTCTGTTCCTGTGCGCGCCAACACCAGACCTCAGCCGACCTGGCGACACGCTGAGGTCTAAGTGGATAGCCACAAGAATTTAGAAGACTTCAGACCACCAGACCGCAGGCGTTGCTCGTTGGTGAGGCCGTCGAGCCAGGCCACCGCTCGCTCGGCCTCTTCCTCCAAGGAGGCATACGCCCGGTTGGCAGCGATCACCGCTTTGAGCAGTCGCCAGAGGTCCTCACAGGGGTTCAGTTCTGGTGAGCGAAACGGGAGCCAGATAATTTCAATCTTGGCAGCTTGCGCTGCCTCCAGCACCCGCTTGGGATGGTGCGGCGGCGCGTTGTCCCAAAGGAGCAGCTTGGGCACGTCAGGACGGACTTTGCCCAACGCTTCAACGAACGCCTGGCAATCATCAGTCCGGCTACGTTCGCGCACCAGCCGGACCATCTCTCCAGTTTGCACCTGGAGTGCTCCATGAATCACCCGACGCCCATTACGCCCGCTGATGAGGACCACCTGCTGCTGCCCGCGCTTGGCCCAGGCACAGCGCAGTGGGGGAAACTCCCGCAGCGTTGTTTCGTCCCCAACCCACACCTCTCTCCCTTGGGCTAGCGCCTGCTGGACCCGCGCGACCAGCGCCCCTTTTTTTCCTCGTAGGCCGGGTCAGGCCGACCCAGCACATACTTGGGTCGCTTCCACCGCCAGCCCAGCCGATGCAAGGCGCGTCGTAGCGTGCGCTGGCTGATCGGATAGCCCGCTTGCGCGAGGAGCGTGTGCAAGAGCGGCACGGTCCAGCCCGTTGTCTGCTCACCCAGCGTCTGTGGGTCCGTCTCCAGCCACTGCTCCAGCAGGCGCAGAGCCTGGACATCCAGCGTGCGCGTCCGTCCTGCATGCTTGGCTTCTCTCAACCCGGCCAGCCCGTCCTGCTGCCAGGTGGCCGCCCAGTTGTAGACACTTGCCAGGCTACAGCCCAGGACAGCAGCCACCTCTTGAGGCGTTTGGTCGTCGGCCAGCAACTGAATCGCCCGATAGCGCCGCCATTGGCGCACCTGCCGGGCTGTACCCACGACCTGCGCCAGATCGCTTCTCTCTTGCTTCGTCAGACTGCTCTTCATCAGCGCACCTCCTTTGCTGAAGATCAGTCTACCAATTCTACCTTATTCTGTCCATCTACTTAG
>DATGID010000112.1:0-22571 GCA_035307385.1 Ktedonobacterales bacterium
AGACGCGCAGCCCCGCTTTCCGACTGGCAACTAACTGCGCGCGACTGAGCGCCTGAAGATGCGCCGAGGCATTGGCAACACCCAGATTTGCCTCCTGGGCCAGGTCTTCCACCGAGCGCTCCCCCTGGGCCAGGAGATCAAGCAACTCCAGGCGGGCTGGGCTGGCAAGCGCTTTCCCCAGCCGAGCAAACTGACTGTATAAGTTGACTTTGAAGGCTCGATCTCCCATCTCTTCCTCCACTATTCAATAAAACAATAGAATATTTGTGGAAGAATATACCGCGCGAATGAAGCCCCTGTCAAGAGAGGGGAACAACCACCGCGACATCGGCCACGAATGCGATGCGCGCTCGCGTACGCCAATCGGCGGAGAAACTCCGGGCGGCGTGGCACGCGATCCATGCCGCCCAAGTCCTCCTCCTTCTCCACCTGCGATACCTCGCCGCCCTTGACACCGAGGAGAGTCATCTGTTAGATTCTATTTATCCAAATATCCGTATATCTCTCTCTTTTTTTGAAAGAGGTCCCTATGGCTGATCTTCCTGGCGCACCAGCCCGTTCTGAGGACTCCTCAGACGCGGTTTCCCCTCCTCGCCTTTCCGAGGCTGATCTCCTCGCCCGTTTCTTTCGCGTCCTGGGTGATCCCACCCGCCTGCGGCTCCTCACTCTCTTACTTGAGCAGGAACGATCAGTGACCGACCTGGTCGAGGCGGTCGGCGCCCCCCAGGGCCGCGTTTCGACCCATCTGGGATGTCTGCGGTGGTGTGGGTTCGTCATTGCGCGACGGGAAGGCCGACAGATGCGCTATGCCATTGCTGATCCCCGTGTCCACTCCCTGCTTCAGATCGCCAGCACCATGCAGCATGATTACGCAGCAGGCATTGCCAGTTGTGGTGTGGTTCGCTAAGCGCACCATCTCATTCACAGGAGGATCAGGCATGACTCAGCAGGACCAGCATGCTGACCGCTCACTTCCCTTCCGTGTCGCCGCGCTGTCCACTCCCGCTCAGCACTTCCATCATGCGCTGCTCCGAAAGTTCCTCACGCTCGGGCACGCCCCGAGCGAAGACGACCTGCAAGCCGAGGCTCAGGTTGTGGGCAGCAGCATAGCTGCGCTCTTGCAGGAACTGGTCGAGCAGGATGTGATTCAGCGAGACCCGATGGGCGCCATTCACGCGGCCTATCCGTTCTCTGGTCGCCCCACCGCGCATCGCGTGCAGCTCCCGGACCACCTGCCCGTCTTTGCCATGTGCGCTATCGATGCGTTAGGGCTGCCCTACATGGTGGGGCGCCCGGCCACGATTGTGACCCAGGACCCGATGGATGGAACCGCTATCACCGTCTGGATCGATCCCGGCACGGGGGCACAGAGCTGGCGGCCTGAGGAAACCGTGGTGCTGTCCAATCTGCGCACCGCCGCACCTTCCAGCTCGGCGGAGTGCTGTTGCCCAGTTATCAATGCGTTTGCCAGCCGGGAACACGCAGAGCGCTGGCAGCAGGCTCATTCGGAGGCAGCCGTGCGACTCCTTACCCAGGAGGAGGCGGTCGCTGAAGCGCGGACGCTTTTTGAACACCTCTTGGACAAATTGGAGGCGCTTCCTGCCACACCTGCGAGGCACGAAGCGGGCTGAGGAAACACCCTGAAAGGAGGGCTTATGCCTGGACGCTTGCTATTTGTCTGTGCCCAGGGATCGAGCCGCGCCCTGCTCGCGGGCAGTCTCCTCGAGGCAATGGCGGCTCTACGGTGGGAGATCTGGAGTACGCCCACACCTGACCAGCACGGATACGCCCTGGCCGAGCAGGTCTTACGCGAACAGCACAGCACCCCGATCCCTACCGAGCGGCTCATTCACCCCACCAGCGGGATGGTCTGGGAAGAAGTGATTATCCTGTGCAGTGGGGCCACCGATACCTGACCCTTCGTTCCTGGCGCCGGTCGGCGTCGTCTCTGGTCCCTGGAAGACCCTCCCTCCCAGACGCTTCCGGCAGCTGAGCAACTGGCGAGCTATCGGCGGATACGGGACATCCTCACCCGTACGATTCGGCTCGAACTGCTCCTCCCAGCTCGACTGGCGGTGCTACCGCAGCGCAAATAAGGCGTCTCGTGGTGCAGGCTGCACCACGAGACGCTCCCCAAGGCGGATCAGTGGAAGCTCTGCCCCAGATGGCTCGCCCGCATCCCTTTCGTCAGGACGAGCCTCCGAGTCGTCAATGCCTCAAGCCGCGAGGAGGTGGTTTCTCCAGGGGTCGCGAACCACAAACTCGCTTCTCCCCAGATCTTGGCCTCCAAAGAAGAGTATCCTCTATGGGAGGTTGACCGCTCCCTGACCACTCATCCCTGGTGCTGGTCGGCATCGTCTGTGGTCTATCGAAGACGCTCCAGCCCTCGCATTCCCATACCAGGAACACCTGATCAGGTATCGCCGGATACGCGATGCGCTCCTGGCACAGATTCCCCTGGAATGGCGTTTTCCTGGGAGGATCCTCGCCGTTCGTTGAAGCAAAGAACATCTGTGATGGCATCACCACAGATCAGCAGCGAGATGGGGGTGCACAATGTCCCGATTCCGAGAAGCGGCGACTGAGGGAAAGCACATTGCCACTTCTCGGTGCGTTCGGAAGAATGACTGCACATGAATACCCTGTCTGTGCAGCAGAAAGGAACTTGCACCCATGTCCGCATCCCAAGAACATCACCCCACCCTCGATTCGATTGCTCCCCGTTCTCTGGTCAGAGATATGGAGCAAGCGCTGGCCTTTTATGCACAACTGGGCTTTGCGACCACCGATCGTGATGGGGAGTTTGTCATTGTTGAACGAGATGGGATCAGTCTACACCTCACGGTTGCCGAAGGTCACCGGGTCTGTTGGATTGGCGTGACCACTATTGAGGCGTTGTATCAGCAGTATGTGCCAACTGGTGCTCTTCAGTCTCCCCTCACGTCTCAGCCCTGGGGCATGAAAGAATTTTTCCTCCGCGATCCATTTCGGAACCTGCTCCTCTTTGGGGAGAGCATCCCCGAAGAGGAGAGCAGCCCACAACAAGGGGCGTGAGGACACAAGCGATGGAAACAGGTCCACAGAGAGAAGCCAACGCGAGCACATCTTTTTCTTCCTCTCCCACATGGAAGGGCAGCTACTCTGGGCACTTTTCCATGTGGGAGAGGGGCGTGCCTCTTTCCTATACCGTGCCTGGATGGGTCCCCTGCCCCAAATAGAGGGACCAGAACGCTCCTGCCTGCCGTTCCAGTTCCTCATGGGTACCGCTCTCGGCAAGGCGTCCATCCACCAGGACCACAATCCGGTCAGCCTGGCGAATCGTGTCATAGCGATGGGTCGTAAACAGGATGATCTTCTCGTGCGAAAGCCGCTTCAGCAAGGCAAAGATCTGTCGCTCTCCAAAGGGGTCCAGGCTGGCGCTTGGCTCATCCAGGATGATCAGCGGGGCATCATGGTAGAGCAGCCGTGCCAGCGCCAGGCGCTGCCACTGCCCACCAGAGAGATCGGTGGCCCCGCCAAATCCGGCGCCTACGATGGTATCGATGCCATCGGGCAAACCCTCGACAACCTCCCACAGGCCCGCCAGCCGCAGGGCTTCGGCAATGCGCTCCTCCTCACCTGGCACCTGCTCAAACTGCATCGTGACGTTCTGGCGGATGCTGAAATGGAAGTGTGCCGGGTCTTGGAAGAGCACCGCCTTGACGGCAGTTGAGAGCGCAACTGCTTCCCCGCTGGTATCGATTGCTTCGATGGTGCCACTCGTCGGCGCAACCAGCCCGGAGAGCAACTTGACCAGGGTGCTCTTGCCTACTCCATTGGTGCCCACAATAGCCGTCAGCCCTGGGGTGAACGTATAGCTCATCTCCTCCAGCGCCGTCTTCTGGGTCTCAGGATAGGTGTAGGACACGTCTTGCACCCGAATGGCGGCCAGGCGCGGCGATACTGGGCTCTGTGGCGGCGCAGAGGAGGCGACGGGGAACCCATCAAAGGACTCGGTCGTCAGGAACTCCAACAAGGTCTGGGCATAGCGCAGCGAATCCAACAGGGAGCGGTACTGGTAAATAAAGGAATTGACCATCCCCGAGAGCCAGGCGATGCCAGGGATCAGGACGGCAAACGTGGCGAGACTGAGCTGCCCCTGGCTGATGAGGAACAACGCTGCGGCCAGGGCCAACCCAAAGCCGATGACCTGGATGAGGGCGGCTCCCCCGCGCAGTCCCAGGAAGCGCGCCGTCAGCCGCTTCAGTTCGGCCAGATAGGCTTCGGCCAGGCTGGCATGCTCGCGGGGGATGAGATTGCTCTGGTAGACGCGCACATCCCGCTGCCAGGGGGCATCCACCTGCATATTGGTCAACGCCTCCATGCGTAACTGGTTGGGGGCGTTATGTTCCTGGAGCGCGTAGTAGGCTCGGCTGAACTGCCGTTCGATGCGCGCGGCAGGCAGGCCAATGATCAGGATCGCCAGCACCATCAGCGGAGCAATGGCAATCATCGTGACCGCCAGGGCGAGCACCCCAAAGAGAATGGGCAAGGTCGAGAAGAGCGAATCCACCAGGCTGATGGACTTCTCGGACGCCTCGCGGATAACCAGGCCGTAGCGCGCCTGAAAGGCATTGTTCTCGAAGAGCGGATAGGGGACGGTGGGCAGCTTCTGCATAATGCGCTTGCTGATATCTACCCAGGCGTCCTGGCGCAGAATCGTCGCGGCGCTATCGCGCACGATCACCCCCAGCCGCTGGATGAGCAGCGCCGCCAGCAGGCCAATGAGCAGAGGAACGAGGGCAGGCGTGAACTGGACGGCTTTCCCTGAGCCGGTCAACGCTCCAAACAGTTGGTGCAGCAGAAAGAGGACCGCCGGGAAAAAGAGCGGTTCGGCCAGGGAAGCGACGGCATTGATGACAAAGGCACGCGGATGGCTGCGATAGAGGAGGCGCAGCGTCGCGCGGATGATCGGCAAGCGGGTCGAGAAGGGCAACACCATAGAAGCAACCTCCAAAACAGAAGGCAAATCACAACACAAAGACCCCGTGAGCGGGGGAATGGGTCAGCGCCTGGCGCGTGTGTGCGTGGAGGGGCACGGGCATACCAGAATCCACCGGCCCTTCTGGCTGGTGGCGGCACGCTCGACACCGGGCAGACCACCAGATGAGCGGCGGTCAGCCAGGACGGGGAGCGGTGTGTTGTTCAACAAGGTCAGTAGTGAAGGCGCATACGGGAAGTCCTTCCCATGGGGAGCATGCGTTTGGAGACAAACGCTGTGCCTAGTATGGCAGATCCCGCTGCCTGGTGTCAAGCCGGTTCACTCGTGCTTCGCAGCGCAATCGCTCCTGGAATGCTAGCCGTCGGGGTGGTACACCTTCCGGTATCGCAGAGAGAAGGACACTGCTGCGCTTGACAGGTGGTTGTGCGTTCTGCCATACTGGTTTGCGGTTCGTTCGATACACATCCTCATCGTCTTCTTCCTTGAAGGACTGCTCATGCGCGCCTGAAGGTAGATCTTCTGTTCTGATGAATACGGTCTCTCCACGCCAGTTCCCCCTGGTGTTTTTCATCGTGCCCGCGCCCCTCCTCGACTTCGATGTGCCCTCCTTTTGCCCCTCACCCCACAACGGGTGATCACGCTGGGGCAGCACCAGCAAAGCATCAGTTCAGAAACGGAAGGACACACGATGCGCAAACACAATGAAGCCGTGAGCCAGGGGCGCTGGCCCTGGCTGGAAGCCGTCAATATGATCGAGATGCTCTCCTATCTGGGCACGTCGGAGCTTTCCGAACAGCACGTCACAAAGGAGATCGAGTGGGTCGTCACTGGGGTAGACGACAACACCTTTAACGGGGTGGTGCGCGCCCAGCTCTCTGAGGACAACGTGGATCAGATGATCGACGAGGTCGCGCGGCGCTTTCAGGAGCGTCACGCCTGGCACCTGTGGTTTCTCACTGAGGACAGTCGCCCTGCCGACCTGGCCCAACGACTGGAGGCACATGGATGGGTACGCCTGCAGGAGGGCGTCGGGATGGCACTGGACCTCTCAGCCATCGCAGAGACATTCCCCCCGCCGCCAGGCCTGACCGTCGAACGGGTCGTGGACGAAGCGGGCCTCGCGCTGTGGGGCACGTTCCACCGCTATCTGGGAGACCACGAGCGAGATGAGCCGCGCGAATGGCTCTATCGCAGTCTGGGTCTCTCTGGGGAGCAGCCCCTGCGGCACTACCTGGCCCGACTGCATAGAGAGCCCGCTGGAGGTCTCTCGCTCTTCCTCGGACAAGAGGCCGCCGGCATCTACAACGTTGAGGTCGCCGAGCATCTGCGGCGGCGTGGGGTGGGCACGGCCATGACGCGCTGGGTGCTGGAAGAGGCGCGCCGCCTGGGCGCTCACGTCGGGGTCCTTGGTCCCACGCGCGAGAGTCGCTCCATGTATGAGCGGCTGGGCTTTGTGCTGCATCGGGAAATTGTGCCGATGTACTGGTACCCGGTGGAATCCTCGTAAACGGTGCAGCGCCAAGGACGGACCCGGTGCAGGGCAGGAGCATCCCAGCGGGAAGGAAATGGCCGCGAGACGCCGCTGGGATGCTCCCTGCTCTTCCGAACAGAGTCTAACAGGCCAGTGCTGCTGCTTGATCAAGGTTCTCTAGCACTGGTGCGGATGTGCTTGCGTGAGGATCTCCTGGCACAGGTCAAGACACGCGTTGCAGATGCTGACGCCTTGCGGCCCAATCGCCAGGAAAGAGACCTGGCGCTGTGGTTTCCCACAGAACGAGCAACGCAAGCCGCGCTCCTCCTGGGGAGCTTCCGGGCTGGTACGCAAGCGCGCCACACAAGCGTCACACACATAGACATTGGGGCCAGCAATCAGACGCTGGACCTGATCCTGCGAGGTGCCACAGAAGGAACACGCCCGAGGCTTTCTGTTACGCTTCACGAAGCCGCTCCAGTGTTTTCGCGCGCACCTGCTGCACGCTCAACCCAAAACGTGTGAGTACCTCGGCACCGATCCCGTCGCCCTCCCGGAGGATCCCTAACAGGAGATGTTCGGTTCCAATGTAATGATGATCAAGGGAGCGTGCTTCCAGAACAGCCAGCTCCAACACCCGCTTGGCGCGTGGCGTCAGCCCGATTTCACCCAGCACCACCTGATCGCCATGGCCGATACGCGCTTCGACGGCTTGACGCACCTGGTCCAGTTCGATCCCCAGGCTCCTGAGGACTTGCCCGGCCACGCCTTCGTCCTCGCGCACGAGGCCAAGGAGGAGATGTTCGGTCCCCATGTACGGGTGGGAGAGGCGTTGCGCTTCTGACTGAGCCCGCGCCAACACGTTCCGAGCGCGCTCGGTGAATTTGTCAAATCTGTCTCGCTCGTCTCGGCGCCCCTCATTCCGCTTCCGGCAGGAACCAGCCTTTGGACAAGTCAGACCCAGCCACATGGTGAGAGCACATGTGACTCTTCTCACGTGAATCTCCTCGCGATCATCTTCTGGTCCTTTCTCAGGATCTCCCTCACCCGACGAGCGTCAACTGGTCATCCCTGGCTTCCACCGTTGTCCCGCAGACCCGCTCGATGCGTTCCGAAAGCGACGGCTCCCCCCAGCGTCTCTGCTGTGGTCTCCGGCTACGCTCGGACAGGCCGTGCAACCCCCGACAGACCTGCCCGCGACCCAACCAGCGCACCACCAAGGTATCTGCCTGGAAAGCGATGGTACGGGCTTGCCTTTGCCATGCCCACCCGGCCAGGAGACCGAGCGCCAGAGTACTCAGCACGCCTACGAGCGGGAGTTGGTCCAGCCAACATACGGTGAACGCGAGACCGGCCAGCACCATGATGCCAGCTAGCGAAAGACGACCGAGCGTAGCGGCTGGGGTGCGTGCGCGGAGGGAGCGCGCTAACCCGGTCGCCAGGAGGACCTCCAGTTCCGACCGGCTCAGCGTGGTTCCTGCGTCGCAGGGCAGGTGGAGCTGAATGCTGCGTCTCCCCAACCACCAGCCACGCACGCGTGGCTCCTGCCCGCGTGACTGGAGGGTGCAGCGGAGGCGCGGGGGAGAAGCAGAGACACCGGCTGCCTCGGCGATGCGAGCCAGAGCTTGCTGAAGCTCCCTGGGAACGAAGGCGCGTCTTCGTTGATGTGGGAGACGCCAGCGCCCACGGCAACGCCGCCTGGCACCTCCTGGTACACCGAGCCGCTGGCGGAGCGGCTGCCACGCGGTAGGGTCGAGGGTCTGGTCTGGCAACGGCGGGCCATAATAGGCGCGCAGCCGCTGCTCCACGTCCCCGCTCTCATGAGGCTGGCGGTACTCACTGTGCTGTTCGTTCATAGCCGCTCATCTCTCTTCTTCACTCAACAAAAGCCGGAGTTGCTCCCGTGCCCGATGCAGGCGTGACTTGACCGTACCGACCGGCCAGCCTAGCACATGCGCAATGTCCACTTCCGTCAGATCGGCGCCGTAGCGTAAGGCAATAACACGCCGCTGCTCGGCACTCAGGTGGGCTAACGCTTGCCAGATGTCTTCCCGTTGAACTACCTCCTCTTGCAGGTCAGCTTGGTCCATCTGATCTTCCATCACTACGGACCCTTCCGGCACACGCGCCTCGTCCAGGGACAGCGGGTGCGAGGAGGCGTGCTGGCCCTCCAGCACATCCAGCGCGTGGCGATACAGGATGCGCATCAACTAGGGACGGAAAGGGCTGCCTGCGTGGAACCGCGGCAGTCCACGCCAGGCTAGCAGAAATGCGCCTTGGGTGATTTCTTCGGCCAGCACACGCTGATGGCACAAGCGCAACGCAGCGGCCATCGCCGCCGGGTGATGCGCCTCCCAAAGCTGGCGGAACGCCTCCTGGTCCCCGTGCGCCGCGCGTTCGATCAGATCTGCCTCGCAGGTCGCCACACATATCCTCCTTATATAGGAGTATTACACCCAAAGGAAGGCAAAAGGTTCCCAACGAGCATCCCAGTGCCGTGCTGCGGAAGCTGATCATGGTGTGGCCCGATGAGGGATGGTGCGAGCGCTGTTACGCTTCGCGAATAGCTCTTGGTTGGCTGAATACACTGGAACTGGTTCGGAAATCAAACCAGTGAAGGGGGTGTCTCCGAATCTCACCAACCCTGCTGGTGCGGAAATCGAACCAGCAAGGCGCTCAATGCCTACGCTGCCCTTCGAGCTGGTTCGATTTCCGCACTGGTCCTGCTGGCTGATTCCTGGGAGCAAGCCCTGCAGGGTTGAGACGCCAGGCGAGCGTGGGGGAAGGCGCTCCCCGAAACCTCGTCATCTCCCACTTGAGCGAGGCCGCGTTTGTTTCGCACTGCCCGCGAGCTGACGCTTGGAGAACATCTGACCTCTGCCTTCGGTACTTGCTTCATTCCTTCGAGGACTCCTCTGCGTCTTCAGGATGTAGGGCGTCTGGCTTACCCTGACTCGCCAGCAGGTCCTTGCGAGCAGCATTCAGCACCCGGCGCACCGCCTCATAGGAGGTGTGATAGCTCCTGGCAATCTGGCGCAGCGACTCACCCTGCGCGACGCGCTGCAACACAATGGGCCATTGTGTCGGTGGTATTTTGAAGAGGGGAATCGGTGGATTGACATGCTGCTTTTGCGGCAGGGGAAGGGCTACGCCACTGATGCGCAGCTTCGTCCGGAGCATCTGAAAAGTTGGCGACCGCGGCCCCGATGCCCGTCGGTTCCGCTGTTGCCAGCTTGCTTTGAAGCCAGATAGCAGCAGGGTTCATGCTCTGCTGCTTTTGTTTTCTCCTCATTCCGTATGAGAGCTTGTGACAGTTTAGCCTGGTTAGCTCTCCATTCCATAAGCAGCGCTCGTCCCAGCACAGGGAAGAGGAATAGGCTACTCGGCTGCTACGAGCAGCAGCCAGGTCCATTCCTCCGCTTCATCTCATGCGCTCGGGAGGCATGCACGCCCCGGCCTGGACCTTAGACGGAAGGGCTTCCCTCGCCGATCACGGCGACACGCTTCTCTCCAGATGCCAAACCTTGCTCTTGCATCGGATGCGCACCCCTCCTGCGGCTCATCCGGTACTCCCCTGGCGTCTGCCCTGTCCATCCGCGAAAGGCCCGGATGAACGAGTTGCCATCCTGGAAGCCGAGCAAATAGGCAATCTCTCCCTGCGAGGCGGACGAGTGTGAAAGATAGGCGTGTGCCAACTCTCGCCGGGTGGCGTTCAACACCTCCTGGTAACTGGACGCCTCCTCCGCGAGTCGTCGTTGCAGGGACCGCTTACTCAACGCCAGGCGGGTGGCCGCCTCCTCGATTGAACTCTGGCCGGCAGGCAGCATCTCGGAGAGCGCACTTCGGACTCGCTCTTGCATGCTGGCTTGGGTATCAAGATCGGACAGTTGCGAGACGAGTCCCGCCTCGAAGAAGTTCCACATGACCGCATTCTCGGTCAGAAACGGCTCTTGGGCATCTCTGGCGGAAAAGGCCACGCGGTTGGCCGAACCTCGTGACAGTGGCACCCCGAAGAACTCCTGATACGCTCCCTGCTCATCAGGTAACTGTACCACTTCCACCCGCAGCGGCACGATGCGCTTGCGCGTGCCCACCCTGGCGAGCTGCGTCAAGAGCACCAGTTCTGCCGCCCCCAGACTACGCGGGATCGGTTCATCGTTGCCGTAACAGTCGAGTGTGACCCTGGTCTGGTGCGTCATGATCTCGACCAGCAGGACCAAGGGACCAACCAGTTGTTTGAACTGCGCGAGCCGCTGAAGCGCGGTGTTCAGATTCGCGCTACAGAGGCTGGCAAAGATCGAGGGATCAAACGCTTCCACCGACAGGTGCTGGCCGATTTTCAGAGGCAGCACATCTGTTCCCGCTGCATGCTCCAGCCCGTGCCACAGGCGGAAGTAGTCCGCAGCACTCAAGCTGGCCTCCTCGCGGGCAAACAGGTCGGCGGGCAGCCCCGCCAGCTTCAGGACCAGGGCGGGGTTTATCCCCAGGTCCGTGATCAGCACTTTCCAGCCTGGCTGTACACTGAAACGGGTGGCCTGCTTCATGGGTTCCTCCTTCTGCGAGCGGCGGCGAGCGCGTGGAGGGCGAGCATCGGGCCAGAGTTTACACTTCAGTGCACGCGCCCGCCCCGTTTGGGCTGTCGTGCCCGCTGCTCATGCCGGCACACCAACAGCTCGGCGTATGAAGCCATCGAACCAGCGGTTGGGCAAGACGTCGTGCAGGAAGATCATGGGTTTGGCGCCGTACCCAACGGCGTAGCGGGTCTTGGGGCGTCGTGCAGTGACGCCCCTGACGATGGTCCTGGCGATCAGTTCGGGTGGCGAGGAACGGCGCCTAGTGGATTCAGAGATCAGTGATGCGGCCACGGCGTTGCCTTGCGGGGCGTAGGAGCCAGTGCCGGAGGCGGCGCGGACCTTCTCTGCGGCGATGCCAGGCCACTCGGTCTGGATACCGCCGGGTTCGATCACGACGACATTGATGCCGAAGGGTTTGAGCTCCATGCGCAGGCAGTCGCTGACCGCTTCGAGAGCGAACTTGGTGGCATGGTACCAGGCGCCGAGCGGAGTGTAGATCTTGCCACCCATGGAGGTGATGTTGACGATCGTGCCCGAGCGCTGCGCGCGCATATGGGGCAGGACGAGCTGAGTCAGCCGGGCCGCGCCAAAGACATTGACCTCGAATTGGGCTCGGGCTTCGGGCAGAGGTACGTCTTCCAGCGCGCCGTAGGAGCCGTAGCCGGCGTTGTTGACCAGAACATCGAGGCTGCCTGCCTCGGCGATGATCTGCGCGACTGCGGACTGCAGGGAGGTGTCGTCAGTGACATCCATTGCCAGTGGGCGAATCCCGTGCGCTTTCAGATGGTCCATCCGCTCCACTCTGCGTGCGCCTGCGTACACCGTATACCCAGCTTTGGCGAGGGCCAGGGCGGTGGCTTCCCCGATCCCAGACGAGCCGCCCGTGACGAGGGCGATTTTCGTAGACATGAGTCATCTCCTTTCATGCGGTTTGCTGATGCGCTTCCGCGTACCAGCAAAAACCTCTGGAGATAGCATAGGATACGACATCCCCCGGGTCACTAGCAATCCGTGCCAGTTCCCATGCAAATGGTGCCAGATTAGGAACGGAAGACGACGGCGCCACTTGCAGGTGACGGGGAACACGGCGGGAAAGTGGACAGATCTGTTTCTCGTCACCCTGTTCGACCTGGACTGTGCTGGCTACCCTCGTCATTGGGCGACAAAAAAGAGCAAAGCCATCTCGCTCACGCTCCCGGTTTCAGAACCGATGGCATGGGATGCCCACCCTCAAGAGCGGAGGAAGCCGGGCAGCAGAAGTATGCGTTCGGTCTGTCCATAGAAGAGGAGGGAGAAATCAAAGCAGCAGCGAGAGCAAAAGCTGGATAGAAGTGGTAGAATGACACCATACGAGCAGCAGCGGAGAAGGGCACGACGCAATTGCTCGCTTGTCACAAAAATTACTCTTGTCGCGGTGTTCATGCCCGTTGGTTCCGCTCTTGCTTGCTTGAGTCCGCCTGTCACCAAGTCCCGCGTGGTGTGCGCGGAACCGACCTCTCCATCCTCTTTAATCCATTGCTTACTTTAGCCCAGGCTACGCGAGGAGTCCTGTCGAGCGCGGATTCGATCACTTCGGTTCCGCGCCCCGAACCTTGCGCAGAAACAAGACTCGCACCTTTTGGTATTGCTCTCCTGTTCACTCGCGCAGCCAATATACTTGAAGAGTAAGCGCCTATGCATGCTAGCGCATAGCCGGTTCCAGCCCCGCCGGCTCAAACAGTTCGTGGGGCGCGGCCTGTGCCTCCTTCTTGACCATGTGCGCTCCAATGAGATATACAAACGCCCGAGAGCATCAGGTTCTTCGCTCAAGCACAGTAGCTCATAATCGCAACTACCATCATACCTGTCCTGGCTCGCGGTAGAACTGGCGTGCCCAGGTGCGGTATTTGCCCACAGGTCCATCTCCGGCTGCCAGCGCTGGTGGCTGAATATAGCGTTTATGCTCCCAAATTGGAAAGTCTTGTTGGAGATCGTGGACAAACGTCTTGAAGACTTGCCAGGAGACGAGCTGATTGATGAGCGACCTGGGGATGAGCTGGAGGAGTGGACTGATCTGCTCCGGCTTTGCGATCCGCTTCATGCTCACACTGACACGCAGCTCAATCCATCCAGGCTCTGTAGGTGTCGCACACACCAGGTGGCGCGTCTGGAGGTGATATGCGGGAAGGGAGACCTCGACGAGCGAGTAGCCCAGACCGTAGACGTGAATCTCAAACTCGGCACGTATCGCCCCTTCAGCCTTCCCTCGCCCGAAGATACCGGTAGGCCGCTTCATGGCATAGCGGATACCCAGCCGGGGACCATCGGTCATCAGCTCGCTCAAGATCTCGATAGATTGGTACCCGTGCACATAGCGGAAGTGGCCGATATCGACGCTGTTCTCGGTGGTCTCCTGTGGATGCGAGCGAAGGCGCCATATACTGGTATGTGGTGGAGTCCATCCCTCCACGTCGCATGCCGGAACCTCCCAGTTCGGCTCAGCTTCCGCATGATCGTAATACACCAGGAGCATCCCATTCGTCTCTCGAAGCGGCCATGTGCGCAGCCGGGCAGTCGGCGGAGGTTTGGTGCCGTAGCCAGTGGCAACACATGCTCCGCGCTGGTCGAAGCAGAAGCCGTGGAATGGACAGCGGATCACCTCGCCCAGAACTGTACCCCCATGTCCGAAGTGCGCTCCTAAGTGCGGGCAGTAGGCATCCACCACGCAGGCCGCCCCAGATTGCGTGCGAAACAGGACGAGTTGCTGGCCCATGCACTGGCGTGAGAGCATCTGCCCGCGAGCCAGTTCGTGTGAGAAACCAACGGCAAACCAGCCTGCCGGAAATCCTGGCAGGCCGCGTCCATGTTTCTGTGAGGGATCGGGCTCGCGCTGTTTTGAAAGGCCGCTTACTGTACTTTTCCCGGCACTCTTCCCATCAGGGTGACGCACGGGCAATTCCGTAGATGCTGCCAGAGATGTTTTCATTTCGGTTTTTCCTCCCTGGAGATGCCCATCTCAAAAGAAGTCTCAACTGTTCTTCCTGTGAACAGCGTACTTGAGCAGTGGGGAGGAAAAAATAGCATAGGGCTATCACGCGCCTATCACGTTACGCGAGTTCGGATGCTCCAAGTGCAGCGTGATAGCTTGGTGATAACCCCATGCTATCCCTTTCGTTCCTCGCTTTGGCTACACTCTTCTCAGTCGAGAAACCGTTCCCTCCTCTGCTGAAGGAACGGGAAAGAGACTGCATGACCAGATTTCATGCGTCCACTATCCAATGAGGAGAACAACACAGGATGGTCACCCATAGTTCTGTGCAGGACAGGAGGCTCAGTTCGACGCTGGCCCCGTTGCCGCCGCTGGTTCCAGGTTTACCCATCGTCGGCAGCGCGCTTTCAATGGCCCGCAATCCGCTTCAATTTTTTCTCACCCACTATCATCGGTATGGTTCTGTTTTTCGGGTGCGGGTGCTGCACCAAGAATGCACGGTACTCGGCGGTCTTGAGGTGAATCAATTTCTGGTCAATGGGGATGAGGTTTTTCCCAGCAAAGACGCCTTTGCCGCTCTGGCACGCGAGTACGGCACAGAACGATTGCTGCCCGCCATGGATGGGCCGACCCACCAGCGACGGCGCAAGCTCCAGCGACCCAGCTATTCACGCGAGCGACTCTACGCGCGGCTGCCTGAAATGCTTCGCCTGACGGAAGAGATGCTGCAAGGTTGGAAGCCAGGCGACAGCATAGCGGTCTTCCCTACGTTACAGCGGATCATTGTTCAGCAGCTTGGTCTCATCCTGCTCAATCGACCTCCGCAAGACACGTTTGCTGCGGTGCGCACTCTGGTCCAGTTCAATATGTTTGTCACTATTCTCGGCTTTCTCCCTTCGCTTCCCTTGCGCTGGCCGACCTACGTGCGGGCGAAAGCGCGGGTGCTCACATTCTGCGCTGACAGTATCGAAGAACATCGCGCCATTCCCGCTACGCAGCGCATACCTGATCTGGTTGACGCTCTTCTGGAAGAGCGCGATGAGGCCGGGAATCCCTTCTCTGACCGCGACATCATTGGAGAGATGATGGGATCATTTTTCGCCGGGATGGACACGGTGAGCGGCACCTGCTCCTTCATGCTTTATGCCATCCTCAAAACACCAGGCTTGCTGGCCCAGGTGCAGGAAGAAATTGACCAGGCCTTCACAGGTGAGTCGTTCGACGCGCGACGTCTCAAGGCGATGCCTGTTCTGCACGCTGTTGCGCTGGAAACACTGCGCCGGTATCCTATCGCGCCGATCACGCCGCGTACCGTCGGGCAACCGTTTGAAATTGCCGGGTATCGCCTGGAGCCGGGCGCGCGTGTGTTCCTGGTGAATGGGTTGACCCACTTCCTGCCTGAGTACTTCCCAGAGCCGGAACGCTTCGATATTGGGCACTTCACTCCCGATGCACGCAGAGCACGTCCGGCCAACGCTTTTGCTCCCTTTGCCCTGGGAGCACACACCTGCCTCGGCGCGGGATTGGCCGAAACACAGATCATAGTGCTTATCTCCCTTTTGCTGCATACCTTTGAGTTGGCGCTGGACCCTCCGGGCCTCGAAGTAAAAATGCTGTTCAGACCTGCGCCCACCCCTGGCGCAAAATTCAGGGTCAAGGTGGTACGACGGCGGCAGTAACGCGGAGTCTCAAAAATATGTTTCTCTGTTATACACAACACATAGGTAGATAAACTATGCGAGTAGGCATCATCGGCGCTGGCGCTGCCGGATTAACAGCAAGCTGGCTGCTTCATGAAGATCATGACATTACCCTGTTCGAGCAAGCAGGACGAATTGGGGGTCACGCGCATACGATTGAAGTAGCAATGGATGGAAGCGTGGTCAATGTCGAGTCCGGTTTTGAATTCTTCACTGACGCGCTGTTCCCTACGTTTGTCCAACTGCTGAAAGTCCTGGGCATTGAACTCAGGCGCTATCCGCTTACGGCGACCATCTATACCACCGATCATCGCCAGAATACGCTGCTGCCGCCCTACCGGAATGGCAGAATCATCTGGTCTGGCTTTCATCCGACCCCGTTCTCCCATCTTATTCGCCTCCAGCGCACGCTGCGTATCGCTGAGCGCGTGGCAGGCACTCCTGATACCGCACTGACCGTAGAACAGTTTTTTGAGTGCCTTCCTTTTGCGCAGGCATTTAAGGACGAGTTTCTCTGGCCCTTTTTTCTGACCCAATGGTGTGTTGAGCCAGACGAATTCAAAACGTTTTCGGCGTATAACGCGGTGAAATACGCCACGCGTATTCGCGGAGGCAACTTTACCCCTCCCATGGCGATTGCCATTGCAGGCGGAACACAGGCCTATATCAAAAAGCTCGCGCAGTCCGCAGCGAAAACCACTATCAAAACCTCGGCGGCCATCAGGTCTATTACCCGTTCCGACGCTGTGTATGCCGTTGAAGAAGCCAACGGCTGTCGCAGCGAATTTGACCACCTCATCCTTGCCACGGGACCTCACGATGCACATAGGCTTCTCGCCCGACTGCCCGAAGCCGGAGAAAGATGCAGCGCGCTTGCTGGCATCGAATGCTTCAAGACTACCATAGCAATACACGGCGATCAGCGCTGGATGCCTGCCAAAGAGAAAAACTGGTCGGTGGTTAATGTCCGCTACGACGGGAAACACGCCTCGAGTACCGTCTGGCACCCGGCGAGAAGCAAGAGGCCCATCTTCCGCAGTTGGGTCACGTATGACGCAGAACTGCCATCCTCGCTGTATGCATTGACGACGTATGAGCACGCCAAAGTGAACCCGCAGTATTACGCCGCCCAGAAGCGTCTGCAAGCCTTGCAAGGGCGCGATTATCTGTGGCTGGCGGGATTGTATATGCACGACATTGACTGTCATGAGAGCGCCATTGCTTCGGCAGTCAAGGTAGCCGAGCTGCTCGCGCCTGATTCCACAAACTTGAGGAAGTTACGCTTGCTTTGACCCAGTGCTGGCTACCTTGCAGAGCCATTCAAGAAAACGTTCGCATGGAAAGCAGCGTAGCTAGTCCAAACTCTGTTCGAGTTCGGTTACCAGTCGCCCGAAAAGCCGGGCGGCGGAGCGCAGCGGCTCAGGATCGGTCATATCGATGCCGGTCACCTGCATCAGGTCTACCGGGGCCAATGAGCCGCCCGCCTTGAGGGCACGCACCCAGCGCTCAGCAGCGGCTGGCCCCTCCGTGCGCAGCGCCTCTACAATCGCGCAGGCATAGGCCAGCCCCGCGACGTACGTTGCCCAGCGCGGCGGATTGTAGTAGAAGTGGGGGAACAGCGCCCATACCAGCTTCAAGCGCTCATCAACGACCAGCGTCTCGCCATAGAAGTCCTCAAAGAGCTGGCCCTGCACCTGCATGAGAACCTCCGTCGTAATCGGCTGATGGGCATCGGCCATGTTCGCCAGAGAGCGTTCAAAGCGGGCCTCCAGCAGGCCAAAGATCATATTGATCGAGAAGACCACATCGAGCAGGTGCTGAAGTACGCACCGTCGCAGGCGAGGATCAGTAGCATGCTCCAGCAGATACAAGCCGTGCAGCAACTGGTTGAGGGTGCTGGGCGTCTCCAGCAGGAAGAGACCGACCTCGCTGTTGCTGATGATCTGGTTCTGACAGGAGAGCGTGCCATGCACCACATGCCCCAGTTCATGGGCCAGCACCGACACATCGTACAGGCGACCATGCCATACCGTCGCAATGAAGGGATGGACGTTATAGGCCCACATGGTCATGGGGATGTCAGTCTTGCCTACGTTGTCGGCCACATCGATCCAACGGTCACGGAAGGCGGTCGCAATGATGACGCTGTATTCCTCTCCGAGCGACGCGAGTGCGGCCCGGATTTGCTGCTCGGCCTCTGGAAGCGCATAAGCCGGATCATAGTCCGGCTCAAGGGGCGCCAGCACATCGCAGAAATGCAGAGATGGCAGCCCGAGCACGCGCTGGCGCAGGCGCATCAGTCGGCGCATGTGCGGGGCCAGTTCGTCGTAGAGGATGTCTAACACGTTGTGATAGACCACTGGTGGCACTTGCAGTTCTGAGAGGTGCATGTCTACAGTAGAGTCGAACCGGCGCAGTCGGGCGAGCGTGGCGTTCCGCTGGAGAAAGGTTGCCAGAGTCGTCCCCAGAGCAGCCTTGTGGCCGCCTATTCCTGCCGAGAGCGATTCCCAGGCTTGCTGGCGCAGTTCGCGGTCGGGGGATTGAATCAGGTACAAGAGGAACCCTCCCACCGAGACCGGGACTTCGTTGCCCGCCGCGTCGCGTACCGGCGCGAAGCTGACATCGGCAGCGTTGATCTGCTGGTACAGATTCCACGGAGCATCTAACGTGTCGCCGAGGGCAGCCAGGGCGGCTTCGGTCTCTTCCGAGAGCATGTGATCGCGCCGGGCGCGCACGCGCTCGATCTGCCTGCGATACGTTTCCAGCCCTGGTTCTTCTTGCAGATAGGTGGTGATGGTCTCTCCAGGCAAGGCCGCTATCTCGTTCTGAATGAAGCCAAGCGCCGCCGTGACTTCCGCCGCCAGCATGCCAGCGCGCCCATACAGCGCCTGGTGATCTGGTGACGTGGCATCGGCGAGCATGAGCAACCCGGCATAGCAGGTCACCTTATCGAGGCGCGCTTGCAGCGCATCCCTGGCGCGCAGGCACGTCAGGCAGACAGCAGCGCCTTCTGCGAGCCGCTCTTGATAGGTTGTCACGGTAGAGATGGCCTCTTCGACGTGGCGTACGTCGGTCTCCCATTCATCTCTGGTTGCATAGACTTCACGCAGATTCCACAAGAGGGCTTCGGGGCTTTCTGTCCGGTTCTGCCGGGATTGCATAACAATATCCTCCTCTTTACGGAATGGAAAGTTCAACCCTGTCGCTGACCATCCACCATTGTGCAGCATCATCGTAAAGGCCATTGCAATGCTGGTACATTGCCTGCGCTCCCGCCTGGGAGTCTGCAAGAGCCGATCACTGCTGACAGAGGCAAGTGTACCGGGAGACACTGGCAAAAAGCATAGCATGCAGTTATCACAAACCTAGCAAGTGCGACAGCGCTGTGCTATAGTTGGGCAAGGATCCTCGCGTGATCTGCCGCGTGGGAGAGATGCTTGCCACACGGTCCACGTTGGAGAGGGCAGATGGTCAAGAAAGCAGCACAAGCACGTCCCAATCATCTCCTACGTCAGGCGCGGCTCGAGCGGGGCTGGACCCAGAAAGAGGTGGCCGATCACATCGGCGCGCCCCTCGATTTGATGATTACGCGCTGGGAACGGGGGACCACCCGCCCCAGCGCTTTCTATGCACGCAAGCTCTGCCAGCTCTTTGACAAGAGTGCCAGCGAACTGGGACTCGTGGCCGGAGCGCCCGAAGCCGCGCAGTCCACCTTGCCAGAGCCTCCCGCTGTGCCAGAAAGGGAACCAGGCGCTGACCATGTCTGGAATGTGCCTTTCCGCCGCAATCCCTGCTTCACCGGACGTACCGACCTGCTGGAGCGACTGCATGCTCAGTCCGATCAAACAGATCACAGGGCCAGGACCCACGTGCAGGCGCTGATCGGGCTGGGAGGCATTGGCAAGACACAAATTGCCGTCGAGTATGCGTATCGGCACCGGCACGAGTATCGCGCGGTCCTGTGGGTGCGGGCTGCCAGCCAGGAGATGCTGACCGCTGACCTGGTGGCGCTGGCGCATCTGCTCCGCCTGCCAGAGCGAACGGACCAGGACCAGGCGAGGGTAGTTGCAGCAGTGCGGCGCTGGCTAGCCGAAGAGCCAGGCTGGCTGCTCATTCTGGACAACGCCGATGATCTGGGCCTGCTCAAGAACGTCCTGCCTGCCACCGAGGCCGGGCAGGTGCTGCTGACGACTCGCGACCAGGCCATCGGCACGCTGGCCGAACCGCTGCTTGTGGAGAAGCTGGACCAGGTCGAGGGGACGCTGCTGCTGCTGCGACGTGCTCGGCTGCTCGCGCCCGACGCGCCACTGGATAACGCCTCGCGGGTTCTTTATACCCAGGCCAGGGCCATTGTACAGGCGGTGGATGGACTGCCGCTGGCGCTGGACCAGGCCGGAGCATATCTGGAGGAGACAGGTTGCAATCTGGCCGATTACTTGACGCTCTATCAGCGCCATTGGCGTCACCTGCTCAGCCGTGCGGGGGCAGAGTCCCACGACTACCCCGAGACGGTCGCGAGTACCTGGGCGCTCTCGTTTGAACAGGTGGAGCAGGCCAACCCTGCTGCGGCTGATCTGCTGCGGCTGTGCGCATTCTTGCAGCCGGATGCGATCGCAGAGGAGATCATTACCGAAGGGGCGGTGGAACTGGGACCAACGCTCTCGCCGGTGGCGGGCGACTTGCTGGCACTGAACGAGGCGCTGCGAGTGCTGCGGCGCTATTCGCTGGTGCGCCGAGACGGAGAAAGCAAGATGCTGAGCCTCCATCGGCTGGTGCAGGCAGTGCTCAAAGATAATCTGGAGGCAGCGACGATGCGGCAGTGGGCCGAACGCGCCGTGCGCGCGGTGAACGCGGCCTTTCCAGAGGTGCAGGGGGGCACCCTGGAGCCTTGCGCGCGTCTGATGCCCCAGGCCCAGGCGTGCGCAACGCTGATTGAGGAAGAGGGCCTGGCCTTTCCAGATGCCGCACGCCTGCTCGACCAGACGGGACGCTATTTGATCCAGCGCTCGCAACTGGCGCAGGCGGAAACGATCTTGCGACTGGCGCTGCGCCTGAGCGAGCAGGTGCTGGGGGAGCGGCACCTTCAAACGGCCAACGTTCTTCACGACCTGGCAGAAGCCATCTATCACCTGAGCCGCGATATGGAGGCCGAGCCGTTCTTCTTGCAAGCGCTGGCCGTTCGCGAGGATCTCCTGGGCGCGCGACACCCGGATGTAGCCGAGAGCTTGATGTATCTAGGACAACTCTTGCACTTCCAGGGCAAGTATCCACAGGCGGAAACACTGTATCTGCGAGCACTGGCAATCTGGGAAGACCCCGCCGGGTCAGGACGCCTGGACGTGAACGAGGGGCTGGCGTTCACGCTCAACAACCTGGCGCTGCTGTATCATCACATGGGGCGCTATGACCAGGCAGAGCCGCTGCATCAGCGTGCCCTCTCCATCCGCGAGCAGACGCTGGGGGTAGAGCATCCCGATACTGCCGAAAGCCTGAATAACCTGGCCTTTCTCTATGGCGCGCAAGGGAAGTCTGAGGAAGAGGAGCTACTGCTCCGACGCGCCATACGCATCCTGGAACAGACGCTGGGGCCGGACCATCCAGTGACGGCGATGAGCCTGGGCAACCTGGCCCAGGTGCTGACGTTCCAGGAACGGTATGAGGAGGCGGAGCCACTACACCTGCGCGCCTTACGGATTCGGGAACAGGAACAGGGACCGGAGCATCCCGATGCCTCCTACAGCCTGAATAATCTGGCGCTGTTCTATCAGCGCCAGGGGAAGTACGAGCAGGCGGAACCACTGCACCAGCGTGCCTTACGCATCCGAGAACGGGCGCTGGGGCCGGACCATCCACGCGTGGCTCAAAGCCTGAGTAACCTGGCGCGGCTCTACCAGGCACAAGGTCAGCGAGAGCGAGCCGAGCAACTCTTTGCGCGCGCTCTTGCCGTCTTCGAACAAGCACTGGGTTCAGAGCACCCTGACACGGCCACAGTCCGCGAGGAATATGCACGGCTCGTGCAAGCAAGACGGGGTCTCGAGAAAACGATGCCGCAAGAAGGCGGGCAGTAACCTTGATCGACCTGGCTCTGTGCTGAACTGGGTATCAAAGGCGCCAGCACCACACACCCACTGGTTCGATTCCCGAACAGCTTCTGGTTGGGGAAGAGCATTGGAGCCAGTCCGAGAACCGAACCAGTAAGTATGCACAGTAACCTTGGGACTACACCTGCTGACGAAGTTCCCCTCGGAGCATGGCCCCCTGTATGACTCTGGCTGCGAATAAAGAAATGCCTGTGCCTGCTGCTGGGGCCGTCCCCTCTCAGGCACAGATACTCTCTGAAGCTCCTTTGATGACTACTCCTTTTTGCCTTCAGTATGCGTCACCACTGGCACACTTTCCCTTGCCATTAGCTCCTTGCGAGCGGCATTTAACACTCGGCGCACAGCCTCATAAGACGTGTGATAACTCCTGATCTTTCTATTTGCTTCCTTTAGCCCAGATAGCGACAGGGCTTCTGTCGAGCGCGGGTTCGAACCATTCGGTTCCGCTCACCTGTGCTGGCGCCTTCGTCTTCGGTTCGGAACAGGTGCTCGTGATCATGCTGAACCCTGAGATCACTCGAGCCCAGCAGGCAGGTTATCTTCATCGGCTGCTATTGGCTGCCCTACGCGCGACACGCGTTGTGCCGCCTTGGCTCGTTGTAGAGCGGCCAATAGCAAGAAAGCGTCGATGAGCGTGATGCGGACTCACACAGGGAACTGAAACACCTCCGGTGGAGCGAATGTGTCTCTCCAAGGGCTTTCATGAGGGTTCTCCCCGAGAACTTTGATCCAGGCCTTGTTCGGTGTGGTCGTTCTGGTCCACTGTGATCACGATT